>NZ_LKPJ01000023.1 GCF_001443045.1 Burkholderia ambifaria
GATCGGCCGTCTTCGCGAGGATCTCGAGCAGGCGCGCGCCCGTGTAGAGACCGTCGTCGAAGCCGTACCAGCGGTCCTTGAAGAACACGTGGCCGCTCATCTCGCCCGCGAGCGGTGCGCCCGTCTCGCGCAGCTTCGCCTTCACCAGCGAATGGCCCGTCTTCCACATCAGCGGCTCGCCGCCCTTCGCCTTCACCCACTGCGCGAGACGGGCGCACCGCTCGCGGGCGAGATGAGCGGCCACGTGTTCTTCAAGGACCGCTGGTACGGCTTCGACGACGGTCTCTACACGGGCGCGCGCCTGCTCGAGATCCTCGCGAAGACGGCCGATCCGAGCGCGGTGCTCAATGCGCTGCCGGACGCGATGAGCACGCCCGAACTGCAGCTCTGGCTCGACGAAGGCGAGAACTTCCGCCTGATCGACAAGCTGCAGAAAGAGGCGAAGTTCGACGGCGCAGAGGAAGTCGTGACGATCGACGGCCTGCGCGTCGAGTACCCGGACGGCTTCGGCCTCGCGCGTTCGTCGAACACGACGCCGGTCGTCGTGATGCGGTTCGAATCGGAGACCAAGGAAGGGCTCGAGCGCATCCAGGACGATTTCCGCCGCGTGCTGACGGCCGCGAAGCCGGACGTCAAGCTGCCGTTCTGAACCTCGGCGGCCTGCGGGCTGCCGCCGGCGCGACGGTCGAGTTGTCCGTCGCGCCATTCCCGAAAAGCGGCGCATGCCAGCGGCATGCGGCCGCTTTTTGTCTGTCTGACGTCCCGGGCGCGATAAAATCGCGTCTTTATGCCTGTCGCCGGCTGTCCGCCGGCGTTTTTTCAGCGTGCAAAAGATCCTGATCGTGCGCGTGTCGTCGCTGGGCGACGTCGTGCACAACATGCCGGTGATCGCCGATATCCGGCGCCGCCATCCCGATGCGCAGATCGACTGGCTCGTCGAGGAGAGCTTCGTCGGCCTCGTGCGGCTCGTCGAGGGCGTGCGCGACGTGTTGCCGTTCTCGCTGCGCCGCTGGCGCAAGAAGCCGTTCTCGGGCGCGACGTGGCGCGAGATCCGCGCGTTCCGCAAGCGCCTCGCGGCCGAACGGTACGACCTCGTGATCGACTGCCAGGGGCTCATCAAGACGGCCTGGGTCGCGAGCTGGGCGCGCGGCCCGCTCGCCGGCCTCGGCAACCGCACCGACGGCGCCGGCTACGAATGGCCCGTGCGCTTCTTCTATCGCAAGCGCGTGCCGATCGCGCCGCGCACGCACGTGGTCGAGCGTACGCGCCAGCTGGTCGCGGCCGCGCTGGGCGACCCGGCGCCGACGCCGGCCGATCCGGTCGACTTCGGTCTCGACACGCGCGCGGCGGCGCTCGCGGTCGCGGCGCTCGGCCTGAACCTGCCGGTGCCGTACGTGGTGTTCGTGCACGCGACGTCGCGTGCCGACAAGCAGTGGCCGGACGCCGCGTGGATCGAGCTCGGCCAGGCGCTCGTGCGGCGCGGTGCGTCGCTCGTGCTGCCGTGGGGCAACGACGCGGAACGCGCGACCAGCGAGCGGCTCGCGAAGGAGTTCGGCGCGGCGGCGATCGTGCCGCCGAAGCTGTCGCTGCCGGCCGTCGTCGGCCTGATCGACGGCGCGGCCGCGACGGTCGGGGTTGATACAGGTCTGGTTCATATCGCGGCCGCGCTGAAGCGCCCGACGGTCGAACTGTACAATTTTGCGACGGCCTGGCGGACCGGCGGCTACTGGTCGCCGAACGTCGTCAATCTCGGCACGGCGGGGCAGCCGCCGTCGATCGCACAGGTGAAGGCGGCGCTCGCGGGCTTCGGCCTGCTGTAATGCCTGTCATGCCCATCATGCCTGCCCTGCCTGTCACGCACGCGAACCGATCATGAGCGAATCCCAGATTATCGAAGTCCCGTCCGCCGACTGGAGCGGACACAACCTGTCGGCGCCGCGCGAGCAGCTGCTGGCCGCGGTCGAGGAAGGCAAGGTGCTGTATTTCCCGCATCTGCGCTTCGCGATCGAAGGCGGCGAGGAAGCGCTGCTCGATCCGGCGCTCGCCGATCCGAAACGCAAGAACATCAGCCTCGCGCCGAACGGCGGCGCGCTCGCCGGCGTGCTCGGCGACAGCGTCACGCAGTCGGCCGTGCGTGCACTCGTCGCGCGCTTCCAGCAGCAGGCCGGCACGCTCGTCGACGGCCTTTTTCCCGAATACCGCGGCAAGCTGCGCGTCGCGCCGACGAGCCTGCGGCTGATGCAGGTCGAGACGCGCCAGACGTCCTGGCGCAAGGACGACAGCCGGCTGCACGTCGACGCGTTCCCGTCGCGGCCGAATTACGGCGAGCGCATCCTGCGCGTGTTCACGAACGTGAACCCGGCCGGCCAGCCGCGCGTGTGGCGCGTCGGCGAGCCGTTCGAGGACGTCGCGAAGCGCTTCCTGCCGAAGATCAGGCCGCAGTTCCCCGGCTCGGCGTGGCTGCTGAACCTGCTGCACGTGACGAAGTCGCCGCGCAGCGCGTACGACCACCTGATGCTGAACCTGCACGACGGGATGAAGGCCGATCTCGACTACCAGAAGACTTGCCCGCAACAGACCATGCCGTTTCCGCCGGGCAGCGTGTGGATATGTTTCTCGGATCAGACTTCGCACGCTGTGATGTCCGGCCAGTTCATGCTCGAGCAAACCTTCTTCCTGCCGGTCGACGCAATGGTGCGTCGCGAATGCGCGCCGCTCGGGATTCTCGAGCGCCTGCAGGGCAGGGCGCTGGTTTGAGCGCGCCCCGCCTCCTCCGCGGTAATGGGGCCCGCTCATGCTGAGGGCGATCTATCGCGCGTTGTGGTGGCTCGTCGCGCCGATCGCGGTCATCCGCCTCTTGGTGCGCTCGCGCAAGGAGCGCGGCTATCGCGAGCACATCGGCGAGCGCTTCGGCCACGTCGCGGGCCGTTCGCGCGACGATCGCGCGCCGCTGATCTGGGTGCATGCGGTGTCGGTCGGCGAGACGCGTGCCGCGCAGCCGCTGATCGATGCGCTGATGCAGGCACGTCCCGACGCGCGCATCCTGCTCACGCACATGACGCCGAGCGGCCGCGCGACCGGCGAGCAGATCTTCGGCGATCGCGTGCTGCGCTGCTACCTGCCGTACGACATGCCGGGCGCGGTGCGGCGTTTTCTGCGCGCGTGGCGGCCGACGCTCGGCCTCGTGATGGAAACCGAGGTGTGGCCGACGCTGATCGACGAGTGCCGCCACGCGGACGTGCCGCTCGTGTTGACCAACGCGCGGATGTCCGCGCGCTCGCATCGCCGTGCGGCGAAGTTCGGCGCGGCGACGCGCGACGTGTTCGGCGGGTTCTCGCGCGTGCTCGCGCAGAGTCCGGCCGATGCGGAACGGCTGACGTCGCTCGGTGCGCGCAACGTGACGGTGCTGGGCAACCTGAAATTCGACATGACGACGCCGCCGGAGCTGACGGCGCGCGGCCATGCATGGCGCGACGCGATCGGCACGCGGCCCGTATGGGTCGCCGCCAGCACGCGCGAGAACGAAGAGGCGCTGGTGCTGCAGGCGTTCGCCGCGATGCACACGCCCGGCGCGCTGCTGATCCTCGTGCCGCGCCATCCGCAGCGTTTCGCCGAAGTCGAGGCGCTCGTCGAGCGCAGCGGGTTCAAGTGCGTGCGGCGTTCGGTGTGGGGTGCGGACGTGGCGGCCCTCGCGGCCGGCCGGCCCGCTGCGGCGGAACCGCTGCCGGCCGACGTGACGGTGCTGCTCGGCGATTCGATGGGTGAGCTCGGCGCGTACTATGCGGCCGCCGACGTCGCGTTCATCGGCGGCAGCTTGCTGCCGCTCGGCGGGCAGAACCTGATCGAGGCGTGCGCGGTCGGCGTGCCGGTGCTGATCGGCCCGCACGTGTTCAACTTCACGCAGGCGACCGCCGATGCGGTCGCGGCTGGCGCGGCGATGCAGGTCGCGGATCCGCTCGATCTCGCGCACGTGCTCGACGCGCTGTTCGCCGACCACGCACGGCGTATCGCGATGGGCGCGGCCGGTGCTGCGTTCGCGTCGCGCCATCGCGGCGCGACCGCGCGCTCGGTCGACGTGCTCGCGGCGCTGTTGCCGCCGGTCGAGAACGGCACGCACTCGATGCAGGACGGGCAGGACGCTTAGGGCAAGTATGTGGGGCGACTTGCATTCGAGCGCGTCGCGCTCGAATGATCTGCAACTGGTTGAAGGGGCAAGATCGTGTCCAGTGAACCTTGAGTCGGGTAAGCGCGCGGCTTTCTTTCTACCCATAGAGGGGGCAGAACAAAGCGATCGAACGAGCAGATCGGAAAACAGTGCGATTTTGAAAAGCCTATGATGCGGCCATTCTTAGTCGCTATTTCTCGACATGCTTTTTTTGCGATGGTGTCGCCACAGCCACATAATCGCTACATAGGCGAACACTGCCGCAATCAGTTCGATAGTCACCCACACCACGAAATACAAGTCGTCGGGATCGCGAACGCCGAGCCATTCCGAAGCACGCCACCATGCACGCGCCTCGGCTGGCGTCCACTCATAGTGGTATGGACGGACATAACGAAGCGATAGAGCGAGCAGGCCGATAAACAGCACGATCTTGAAGAGCCTACGGGTAAAAGTGATCATTCTCAGACGCTATTTCTCAACATGGATTTTTTGCCGCGATAGTGCCTCCACAGCCTCATGATCACCATATACGCAAACGTTGCCACGAGCAGATTGGCCAGCAGGACGAGCGGAATGTATAGATCATCGGGGTCGCGAATACCAAGCCGATTTGCAACGCGTAGCCAAGCGAGCGCTTGGCTTTCTGGCATTGGTATAGGATATGTGTGGACGTACGGTACGGAGAGGCAGAACAGGCCGACGAACAGCGTGACCTTGAACAGCCTATGGGTAAGAGAGGTCATTCTCAGTCACTATTTCTCCACATGCTTTTTCACGCGATGGTGTCGCCACATCCACATGATCGCTATGTAGACGAGCACTGCCACGATTAGTTCGATAATTACCCACCCCCCGATATACAAATCCTCGGGATCGCGGACACCGAGCCAATCCGAAGCACGCCACCATGCACGCGATTCGGCTGGCGTTCATTCATGGTATGGTCGGATATAACGAAATGAGAGAAGAAACAATCCGACAAACAGCGCGACCTTGAAGAGCCTACGGACAAGATAGGTCATTCTCGGGCGCTATTTCTCAACATGGCTTTTTTTCCCACGATAGTGCTTCCATAGCTTTATGATCATCATATACGCAAGCGTTGCCACAAGCAGATCAAGAGCCAGCATCACCGGGATATAGACATCATCCGCCTCGTGCAGACCAAGGCTTTGCGCGATGCTCAACCATCGAAGTGCCTCACTTTCCGGCATCGCCCCATTCCGACCAATGCAGCGCACGGATAGAAGAAACAAGCCGAAAAACAGCGCCATCTTGAAAAGTCTACGGACAAGTGTTGCCATGCGCGATGACCTCAATTGTTCCGTATGCATTAAGTCCTGAATTGCCGGCCGCGATTTTCTTGGTGGTCAAAAGTGCTGTTCGGATTCTCAGGAAATCCGTACGGCTCGGCAGAGTAATGCAGCCTAGCGAAATCCCATCGCCGCCCACCGGATGCAGCCGGAACTGACCGCGCTGGAGACCATTGATCCAGGTGAAATCGTCGATTAAGCCGTCGCTCCTATACAGTGCAAACCACTCGGAATGGTAAGATGGTTTGCCTTTTGCCGCGTTATATGCGTCCTTGATCGAAGCCCAAGCTTGAGACCTGACGCCACCTGCAGGACGGTCCACGATCCAGAATTTACCGCCAGGAATCGGGCCGTTGTCGGGCACCGCCGTACAGCCGCCCCGATTCCGATAGATGCCATTGCCAGAGAACGCATCAAACGTACCCAACCCATCGACGGTAAGGGGAGAGAGGAAACTGTTATTCACCAGAAATCTACCGGTATAAGCCATTGACCGCTCCCGCTTATCCGATGTCATTCCATGAATCGGTGAATTTGATATTGCCGTCGAGGTAATGCCACGTGATGCGGTCATACATCATGGAGACGGCTTCCACGTGATTGAGCGCGGACGCTTGCGATAGTCTGGTATTCGTCATGCCGGGGTTGATGCCGCAGACTTTTACGCCTTCGAGCAGCATCACGAAATAGACTTCCTCTCTTCCCGCATCGTTGATGCGATACCACTTGATCTCGGCCGATTGCAGGGTTTGCCCCTTCGCCACGGCCTTGTAGAGATAGGGTGTCGCCGCGTCGAATTCCTTTTCGAACGCAATCGGTGAATGCGTACGCTTGCCGGTGATCTTGCCGTTGGCACCATCAACCGGCAGATTTACACCGTGGCCGAAGCTGATGATTTCAATGCTTCCTTCACGGTCCTGGACGGTTGACGAGCCTTTGATGTCTGCGCCGCCATCATCCTTAAGCCACATATGTGCGGGAATCGGCATATCGAAAATCCTCACTTACAGAGAAAGCGTAATGTAAGGAATCGATGCCAGCCAAGTCAATTGCCGTCGCAAAGTCGCTGGAGGCTTTTCGATAGCGGGCTCGCTCTTGCGTGCGCAAACGCTATGTTGTTCTGCCTGGACACTTATTCAAACCGTCAACAACCCCTTCTTCTCGATGAACGCGACGACGTCCGCCACGCCTTCGAGCGCCTTCAGGTTCGTCATCACGTAAGGCCGCTCGCCGCGCATCTTCTTCGTGTCGGAGGCCATCACGTCGAGGTTCGCGCCGACGAGCGGCGCGAGATCCGTCTTGTTGATCACCAGCAGGTCGGACTTCGTGATGCCCGGGCCGCCCTTGCGCGGAATCTTCTCGCCGCCGGCGACGTCGATCACGTAGATCGTCAGGTCCGACAGCTCGGGGCTGAACGTCGCCGCGAGATTGTCGCCGCCCGATTCGATGAACACGATGTCGGCGTCGGGAAAGCGCGCCAGCATCCGGTCGACGGCCTCGAGGTTGATCGACGCATCCTCGCGGATCGCCGTGTGCGGGCAGCCGCCCGTCTCGACGCCCATGATGCGTTCCTCGGGCAGCGCGCCCGCGACCGTCAGCAGGCGCTGGTCTTCCTTCGTATAGATGTCGTTCGTGATCGCGACGAGGTCGTAGCGCTCGCGCATCGCCTTGCACAGCATTTCGAGCAGCGTGGTCTTGCCGGAGCCGACCGGGCCGCCGATGCCGACGCGCAGCGGCGGCAGTTTCTTGGTGCGGCGGGGGGAGGAGGGAGCGGGTGCGTTCATGGCGTGTCGGGTTCAGGAGCGGAACAACCGCGAATACTGGGTTTCGTGCCGCGCGGACAGGATGCCCAACTGCGGTGCGAATGTGTTGATCGCGTCGGGTGGCGTCGCGAGCGCGCGGCGCACGGCCGCGTCGATCGCGCCGCGCAGCGCGACGATGATGCGCTGGCCGGCAAGCTGGCCGAGCGGCACGGCCTTCAGCGCGGCCGACGTCTGGTTCTCGACCCAGCCGAATGCGTACGCGGCGAGCGTCGCGTCCGCACTGGCATCGTGCGCGGCGGCTGCGTACGCGAATGCGGTCGGCAGCGCGATCGGCGTCAGCGATGCGAGCGTCGCTCGGCGTGCGGCATCACCCCATTCGAGCGATGCGCAAAGCTGCGCGAGCGACCAGCCCATCTGTTCGGTCTCGCGGCGCAGCTCCGCCGATTCGCGGCTCGCGACGAACCATGCGTTCTCGCGGGCCAGTGCGTCGGCGTCGTGGGTCTGCCAGCGGGCGAGCTGGTGCGCGAGGAACGGCAGCTCGCCATGCGCGAGCACGTCGGTCAGGCCGCTCGCGATCCAGTCGCGCGCGGTGTCGGCGTCGCGGATCAGGTTCGCGTCGAGCGCGGCTTCGAGGCCCTGCGAATAGCTGTACGCGCCGATCGGCAGCGCCGGCGACGCGAGGTGCAGCAGCGCGACGAGTTCAGTGGTGTTCATGGCCGTGGTGGCCGTGCGTACAGCCCGGACCATGCTGATGATCGTGATCGTGATCGTGCGAGTGCCCGTGGTGTTCGCCGAATACCTGCTGCGCAAGCGCGTAATCCTCGGCGAACGTCGCGTCGTGTCCGTGCTTGTGACCGCCGCCGTATGCGCCGGCTTCCGGCTGGAACGGCGCGCTCGCTTCTTCGACCTGCGTGCCGAGCCGGCGCAGCATGTCCGCGAGCACCGGGTCGGCTTCGAGCTTCAGGTAACCGTCGCCGATCTCGACCGGCGTGTGGCGGTTGCCGAGGTGATACGCGGCGCGCATCAGCGTGAGCCGGTCGGCGGCGCGTACGAGCAGCACCGTTTCGGAAGCGGCGGCGATGCGCACGAGCGCGCCGTCGTCGGCGACGAGCACGTCGCCGTCGCGCAGCACGGTGCCGCGCGGCAGCAGGACCGCGACGTCCTCGCCGGTGTCGAGCGTGGCCGCGAGGCGGCTCTTGCAGCGGGCGTCGTAGACGAGCGTGAGCGTCGGCGCGCGTGCGACGAGCGACGCGGCGAGTTTCACGTTCGGGGCAATGCGTTTGTCGAGGGTGCGCATGGAACGAAAACCGGAAATCAGAAGAGGAAATAGCGCTGCGCCATCGGCAGCACCGTCGCCGGCTCGCAGGTGAGCAACTGGCCGTCGGCGATCACGTCGTAGGTTTCGGGATCGACGCTGATCGACGGGCGCCATGCGTTGTGGATCATGTCGGCCTTCGTCACGTTGCGGCAGTTGCGCACCGGCACGACACGCTTCGCGAGCCCGTAGCGTTCGGCGATGCCCGCGTCGGCGGCCATCTGCGACACGAAGGTCAGCGACGTGCGTGCGAGCGCGCCGCCGCGCGTGGCGAACATCTCGCGGTAGTGCACCGGCTGCGGCGTCGGGATCGATCCGTTCGGGTCGCCCATCTGCGCGACCGCGATCATCCCGCCCTTCAGGATCATCGACGGCTTGATCCCGAAGAATGCTGGCTCCCACAGCACGAGGTCGGCCCACTTGCCCGGTTCGAGCGAGCCGACTTCGTGTGCGATCCCGTGCGTGATCGCCGGGTTGATCGTGTACTTCGCGACGTAGCGCTTCGCGCGAAAGTTGTCGTTGCGCGCGTTGTCTTCCGGCAGCGCGCCGCGCTGCACCTTCATCTTGTGCGCGGTCTGCCAGGTGCGGATGATCACTTCGCCGACGCGGCCCATCGCCTGCGAGTCGGACGACAGCATCGACAGCGCGCCGAGATCGTGCAGGATGTCCTCGGCCGCGATCGTCTCGCGGCGGATCCGCGATTCCGCGAACGCGAGATCCTCGGCGATCGACGGATCGAGGTGATGGCACACCATCAGCATGTCGAGGTGCTCGTCGAGCGTGTTGATCGTGTACGGGCGCGTCGGATTGGTCGACGACGGCAGCACGTTCGCCTCGCCGCACACCTTCAGGATGTCGGGCGCATGGCCGCCGCCCGCGCCTTCGGTGTGATACGTGTGGATCGTGCGGCCTTTGAACGCGGCGACCGTCGATTCGACGAAGCCGGCTTCGTTCAGCGTGTCGGTGTGGATCGCGACCTGCGTGTCGGTGTCGTCGGCGACCGACAGGCAGTTGTCGATCGCGGCGGGCGTCGTGCCCCAGTCTTCATGCAGCTTCAGGCCGATCGCGCCGGCCGCGATCTGCTCGACGAGCGGCTGCGGCAGGCTCGCGTTGCCCTTGCCGAGGAAGCCGAGGTTGATCGGCCAGCCGTCGGCCGCCTGCAGCATCCGCTCCATGTGCCACGGGCCCGGCGTGCAGGTCGTCGCGTTGGTGCCGGTGGCCGGCCCCGTGCCGCCGCCGAGCATCGTCGTGACGCCCGACGCGAGCGCCTCGTCGATCTGCTGCGGGCTGATGAAGTGGATGTGCGTGTCGATGCCGCCGGCCGTCACGATCAGCCCTTCGCCGGCGATCACTTCGGTCGCGGCGCCGATCGCGATCGTCACGCCGGGCTGGATGTCCGGATTGCCGGCCTTGCCGATCGCGGCGATGCGGCCGTGCTTGATCGCGATGTCGGCCTTCACGATGCCCCAGTGATCGAGGATCACCGCGTTCGTGATGACCGTGTCGGGCACGTCGGCGGCCACGCGCTGCGACTGGCCCATGCCGTCGCGGATCACCTTCCCGCCGCCGAATTTCACTTCCTCGCCGTAGATCGTGTAGTCGCGTTCGATCTCGATCAGCAGTTCGGTATCGGCGAGCCGCACGCGGTCGCCCGTCGTCGGCCCGAACATTTCCGCGTACGCGCGGCGGCTCAAGCGTAGTGTCATCAGAATTTGCTCCGAGAAACCCCGCCATTGATGGTGGGAAGGAAAGGCGTGCTGTTGACAGACAGCTTCTTCCACGGGTTAGGATCAACGGCATGATCCTTGTCTACCGCTACCGCGTGAAGTCGCTCAACGGACTGCTCAACAAGCAGAGCCGTGCGGTGAACTACGTCTGGAACTTTTGCAACGATACGCAGAAGCATGCGCTGAAATGGAGCAAGAAATGGCCAACAGGCTTCGACCTGAATGGACTGACGAGCGGCAGCAGCAAGGAGCTTGGCATCCACTCCGGCACGATCAACGCGACGTGCGAGCAATACGCGAAGTCGCGCAGTCAGCACCGTCGGCCCTACCTGCGCTATCGCGGCAGGAAGTCGCTTGGCTGGGTGCCACTGAAGGGCCGCGACCTGAAGCGCGAAGGCGAAGCGTTTCGCTTTGCCGGCAACACGTTTCGCGTGTTCAACAGCAGGCCGCTTCCCGAAGGCAAGATCAAGGACGGAACCAACTTTGCGCAGGATGCGCGTGGCAACTGGTTTCTCAACATCGTGATCGAGATGCCCGATGTTCTGGTCCGCCCGATCCGTTCCGGCGTCGGCATCGATCTCGGCCTGAAAGACTTCGCCACACTTTCGACCGGCGAGAAGCTGCCGAATGACCAATTCGGCCGACGCGCGGCCGAGAAGCTCGCGAAAGCGCAACGGGCGCGCAAGCACAAACGCCATATCGCGAAGCTGCACGCCAAAGTGGCAAATGCTCGAGCCGATTTCCAGCACAAGCTCGCGCTCAATCTGGTGCGGCGCTTCGATTACATCGCGGTCGGCAACGTGTCGGCTGTCAAACTCGCCAGAACCAGGATGGCGAAGAGCGTCTACGACGCATCCTGGTCGACCTTCCGAAACAAGCTCCGCTACAAAGCGATCGCGCACGGAGTCACGTTCGAGGAAGTCGACGAAAGCGGTTCGACCCAGTCCTGTTCGGCGTGCGGGTCGAAAGACAGCACGACGCGGCCGAAAGGTATCGCAGGGCTGCGAATAAGAGAGTGGGCCTGCAGTGGATGTGGTGTCGTGCATGATCGTGATATCAACGCTGCGCTGAACATTCTCCGATGCGGACGTGCATCGCCAGGTGTGGGAATCTTCCGCCTTTAGGCGGAGGAGGACGTCAAGTGCTGTTCCTGAAGAGCGGGGCGCGGCTTACAGCGGCCCCATCACCTTGCCCTGAAAACCGTAGACGGCGCGTTCGCCGGCCAGCTCGACGAGCTCGACGGTGCGTGTCTGGCCCGGCTCGAAGCGCACGGCCGTGCCGGCCGCGATGTTGAGCCGGAAGCCGCGCGCGGCCGCGCGATCGAACGACAGCGCGTCGTTGACTTCGAAGAAGTGGTAATGCGAGCCGACTTGAACCGGGCGGTCGCCGGTGTTCGCGACGACGAGCGTCAGCGTCGGGCGGCCTGCGTTCAGTTCGTGCTCGCCGTCGTCGGTGAGGATTTCGCCGGGGATCATGCGCGTTACACCTTGGTCACGGAATCGGGTGGTGGACGGTGACGAGCTTGGTGCCGTCGGGGAAGGTCGCTTCGACCTGGATGTCGGGGATCATTTCGGGCACGCCGTCCATCACGTCGTCGCGCGAGAGCAGCGTCGTGCCGTAGTGCATCACCTCGGCGACGGTCTTGCCGTCGCGCGCGGCTTCCATCAGCGCGGCGGTGATGAACGCGACCGCTTCCGGATAGTTGAGCTTCAGCCCGCGCGCGCGACGGCGCTCGGCCAGCAGCGCCGCCGTGAAGATCAGCAGCTTGTCCTTCTCTCGGGGAGTCAGTTTCATGAAGGCAGTCGTTCAGGAAAACGTAATTTTTATCGGTGCGCACGGTTCGGGGCAAAGGCGCAGGTCATCGTAGCACCGCGCCGTTTTTCGTGCGTCGTGTATCCGTTATGTAAGGAGCAAGGCGCGTGCCATGCCGCTGGAACGCGTGGCAATGCGCGTTCGTGGTGCGCGATGCATGGATTGCGGGCGCCGCAGGCGACGGCGCTGCGCCGAAACGGTGCGTGGCGGGCCGGGCGCGCTCAGGTTTGCCAGAGGCGCAGCGGCCGTGCATCGACGCCGTGCACGAGCGGCCGCAGGTAAAGCCAGCAGTCGGTGAAGTGACGCTGCAGCGCTTCCATCGAGGTCGACAGCGCACGTACCAGCACGACGCCCGGCGTCACGCAGGTCGCGCCCGCACGCAGCGTGTCGTCGAACGGCATCCGCGCGGCGAGCGCTTCGGCGAGCGCCGCGTCGCACGCGGCGCCGGCTGCCCACAGCGTGCCGTACACGGGAAAGCCGGCGAGACCCTGCAGCGCGCCGCGCAGTGGATCGTGCGCGTCGAGCAGCGCGCGCTCGGTCCACAGCGGCCGGCCGTCGGCATCGACGAGTGCCGAACCCGACGCGATGCGGCCCGCCGACCATGTTTCGCCGGCCGCCTGCCGGCCGAGCTGCGTCGCGTCCCAGCCGATCGCGCTCGCGCCTGCGCCGAGCGTCACCGTGAAGTCGAGCGCGGCATGCGCCGCGTCGAAGAACAGGTTGTTCTGCGGCAGCCAGTCGAGCTTCGCGTGCGCGCCGACCGTGATGCCAATGCGCTGCGTCGCATCGAGACCGTTCGATTTGTACCACTTGGTCGCGCCGGGCGTTGTCAGCACGGCGTGGGTGCCGTCGCCGAGCGCGATGTCGATGTCGAGCCGGTCGCCGCCCGCGACGCCGCCCGGCGGGTGAACGATGACCGCGTGGCAGATCGCGTCGCCTTCCGGATACAGCGGCCGCTGCACGCGCAGCGGGCCGTCGTGCAGCCGGTGGACGAGCGTCGTGCGCGCGCCGTGCCGTTCGAAGCCGAGTTCGAGACGGCCGCGCCACGATTTGGCGGCGGCAGGGCGGGACAGCGGGGCGTGGGAGTCGAGGGCGGACATCGGTGAAAAGCGGGGACGGGCGCAGTGAACGAGGATGCTACCGCAACAATATACGCTGCGGCGCTTGCATTGCAGGATGACCCGACGCCGCTCGCGGGCTGTATCGTTTCGCCGGCGTGTGCCCGACATGTGCGGTTCGGCGAAGCACCGGATCGATGCCCTCGATCGATAACCGGAAGCGACACCGCCCCGGGGCCGTCTTCTACACCGCGATCAGCTCGCGCACGCCGTTCGTCTCCATGTCCCGCGCGTCGCCGCCCGCGACGATCTCGCCGCGGCTCATCACCCAGTAGCGGTCCGCGATCGAGCGCGCGAAGTCGTAATACTGCTCGACGAGCAGCACGGTCATCTTCGATTCGTCGACGAGCTGGCGCAGCGTGCGGCCGATGTCCTGGATGATCGACGGCTGGATGCCTTCGGTCGGCTCGTCGAGGATCAGCAGCTGCGGCTCGCTCATCAGCGCACGGCCGATCGCGAGCTGCTGCTGCTGGCCGCCCGACAGGTCGCCGCCGCGCCGTGCGCGCATGTCCTTCAGCACCGGGAACAGGTCGTAGATGCGCTCGGGCACCTTCGATGGCGCCTTGCGGCTTGCCGCGCCGACGAGCAGGTTCTCCTCGACGGTGAGGCGCGGAAAGATGTCGCGGCCCTGCGGCACGTACGCGAGCCCCGCCGCCACGCGCGCATAAGGCGGCAACGCGCCGAGCGCCGTGCCGCGCCACGACACGCTGCCGCTTTTTGCGGCGACGACACCCATCAGGCAGCGCAGCAGCGTGCTCTTGCCGACGCCATTGCGGCCGAGCAGCACGGTGAGCTTGCCGTCGTCGGCGGCGAGGTTCACATTGCGCAGGATATGGCTGCCGCCGTAGTACTGGTTCAATGCATCGATCTTCAGCATCGCATCATCTTCCGAGGTAAGACTCGATCACCGTATCGTCGCGCTTGACCTGGTCGAGCGTGCCCTGCGCGAGCACCGCGCCTTCGGCCATCACCGTCACGCGGCCCGTGTCGCCAGCGAGCGCCGCGACGAAGTCCATGTCGTGCTCGACGACCATCATCGAGCAGGTGCCGCGCAGCGTGTTCAGCAGCGCGGCGAGCTCCATCGTCTCGTGGTCGGTCATCCCGGCGGCCGGCTCGTCGAGCAGCAGGAGCGCGGGGCGCTGCATCAGCAGCATGCCGATCTCGAGCCGCTGCTTCTGCCCGTGCGACAGCTCGCCGGCCGCGCGATACGCATCGCTTTCGAGGCCGATCAGTGCGAGCGTCTCCTCGATCTTTGCCTGCGCGGCGCGGTCGAGCCGCGCGCGCAGCGATGCGAGCCAGCCCTTGTCGGTCTGCATCGCGAGTTCGAGGTTTTCCCACACAGGATGCTGTTCGAACACGGTCGGCTTCTGGAACTTGCGGCCGATCCCCGCACGCGCGATTTCCGGCTCGTTCATCCGCGCGAGGTCGATGGTCTGGCCGAGAAACACCTTGCCCGCATCGGGACGCGTCTTGCCGGTGATCACGTCCATCATCGTCGTCTTGCCCGCACCGTTCGGGCCGATCACGCAGCGCAGCTCGCCGGCGTCGATCGCGAGCGACAGCTTGTTCAGCGCCCGAAAGCCGTCGAAGCTCACCTCGATGTCCTCGAGATAGAGGATCGTGCCGTGCGACGTGTCGATCCCGGGCGGCACCACGCGGCCCATCGATGCGGTGCCGCTGACGGCCAGCAACTCGTCTTCGGGCGGCGGCGTGAACTGGTAGAGGGCGGTGCCGTTCATCCGCGTTTCCCCTTCGCGAGCAGCGTGTCGACGAGGCCCATGATCCCGCGCGGCAGCAAGAGCGGCACCAGCACGAAGATCAGGCCGAGAAAGAACAACCAGTATTCGGCGAAGTAAGCGGTGAAGAGACTCTTCGCGCCGTTCACCGCGAACGCGCCGACGATCGGCCCGATCAGCGTGCCGCGCCCGCCCACCGCAACCCAGATCGCCATTTCGATCGAATTGCCGGGCGACATCTCGCCGGGATTGATGATGCCGACCTGCGGCACGTACAGCGCGCCCGCGATCCCGCACAGCACGGCCGACAGCGTCCACACGAACAGCTTGTATGCGAGCGGGCTGTAGCCGAGGAACATCAGTCGCGTCTCGCCGTCGCGCACCGCGGTGACCACGCGCCCGAGCTTGCTGGTGACGATCGCGCGCGCGGCGATGAACGCGAGCACCAGCGTCGCGAAGGTCAGCAGCAACAGCACCGTGCGCGTGCCGGGCGACGTGATCGGAAACCCGGCGATGCGCTTGAAGTCGGTGAAGCCGTTGTTGCCGCCGAAGCCGGTCTCGTTGCGAAAGAACAGCAGCATCGCGGCGAACGTCAGCGCCTGCGTGATGATCGACAGGTACACGCCCTTCACGCGCGAACGGAACGTGAAGAAGCCGAACACCCACGCGAGCACGGCCGGCACGAGTACGACGAGCAGCAGCGCCCATGCGAGATGCTGCGTGCCGTTCCAGTACCACGGAAGCTGATGCCAGTCGAGGAACACCATGAAGTCGGGCAGGTCGCTGCCGTACTTGCCGTCGCGACCGATCTCGCGCATCAGGTACATGCCGATCGCATAACCGCCGAGCGCGAAGAACAGCCCGTGGCCGAGGCTCAGGATGCCGCAGTAACCCCATACGAGATCGAGCGCGAGCGCGGCGATCGCGTAGCACATCAGCTTGCCGGCGAGCGTCATCGCGTACGCGGACAGATGGAACGCGCTCGATTCGGGCGCGACCAGCGTGGCGAGCGGCACGCCGATGCCGATCGCGAGGCACAGCACGACGAGCGCGAGCCATGCGCGGCGCGAGAGCAACGCAGGGCGGGGCGGCAGGCCGAGCGCGAAACCTTCCTCCGTGCGCACGGAGGAAGGGGGTTTCGGCGCGTCGGCGAGCGGGTTCGACAACGAATCGGTGAATGAAGTCACGTTAGGCCTCCGCGCTGCGTCCCTTCGGGGCGAACATGCCCTGCGGACGTTTCTGGATGAACAGCACGATCATCACGAGCACCGCGATCTTCGCGAGCACCGCGCCCCAGAACGGCTCGATCGCCTTGCTGACGAGACCGAGCCCGAAGCCGCCGAGCACGGTGCCGGCAATCTGGCCGACGCCGCCGAGCACGACCGCCATGAACGAATCGATGATGTAGTTCTGCCCGAGATCGGGGCCCACGTTGCCGATCTGCGACAGCGCGCAGCCGCCGAGGCCCGCGATGCCCGCGCCGAACGCGAACGCATACGCGTCGACGCGCGCGGTCTTCACGCCGACGCACGCGGCCATCCGGCGGTTCTGCGTGACAGCACGCACGAACAGGCCGAGCCGCGTCTTCGTCAGCACGCCCCACGCGACGAACACGACCGCGAGCGCGAACGCGAGGATCGCGAGCCGGTTGTACGGCAGGATCAGGTTCTGCATCACGGTGACGCCGCCGCTCATCCACGACGGGTTCACCACCTGCACGTTCTGCGCGCCGAACAGCATGCGGGTTGCCTGGATCAGGATCAGGCTCACGCCGAAGGTCGCGAGCAGCGTTTCGAGCGGGCGGCCGTACAGGTGCCGCAGCACGAGCCGTTCGAGCACGATGCCGACCAGCGCGGCCGCCGCGAACGATACCGGCACCGCGACGAGCGGATACCAGTCGAACGCGCCCGGCGCGTAGCGCTGGATCAGCGTCTGCACGACATAGGTTGCGTACGCACCGATCATCAGGAATTCGCCGTGCGCCATGTTGATCACGCCGATCAGCCCATACGTGATCGCGAGGCCGAGCGCCGCCAGCAGCAGCACGCTGCCGAGCGACAGGCCCGCGAACACTGTGCCCGCGATCTCGCCGCGGCGCTGCAGCGCGTGCAACGCATCGAGCCCTTGCTGCGCGGCATCGCGCACGCGTGCGTCGGGTTCCGCGTAGCTGCCGTCCGCGTTCTTCGCGACGAGCGGGCGCAACTGCTCGATCATGTCGAGATCGCGGCGTGCGGCCACGACCTGCACGGCTTCGAGACGCTTCGCCGGATCCGCATCGTGCAGCGCGGCGATCGCCCACAGTGCGTCGAGACGGCGCTTCAACGCCGGATCGGTTTCCTTCGCGCGTGCGCGGTCGATCATCGGCTTGAGTGCAGGATCGGGGGACTTCAGCAGTGCATCGATCGCGTCGCGACGCGCGGCGACATCGGGCGATGCGAGCGCCAGACCCGACAGCGCGCCGGCGATCTTCGTGCGCAGCAGGTTGTTCAGCATCACGGGCTGCGCGTCGCCGGCCGGCGTCGTGGCCTGCGTGAGCGCATCGTGTGCGGTGTCGCCGGTCTGGATCAGCAGGCGGCCGTCGCCGGTCGCGAGCGCGTCGCCGGTCGACAGCGCATTGAGCAGCGCGACGGCGCGCGGATCGGCATCTGCGGCGAGCCGTTCGACCGCAGCCGTTTTCGCGTCGAAGTCGTCGCCGGCGAGCGCAGCGGTATCGGCGGCCGTCAGGGCGAGCGCGGCGCGCGGCAGCGCGCCCGCCAGCGCGGCACAGGCGACGAGCGCGACGGCGGCGCGGCGAAAGCGTGTAGGCATCGGGGATCCTGTCGGGCGTGGGAATCGGGTTGTGCGACGGGTTGTGCGACGGTGCGCGGGCGCGCGACGCGCGTTACCGCGCTCGCGGCGGCGGAGTGCGTGCATCCGCCTGCAAGCGGAGCGCCACGCCGGTGCGCGGCGCTCCGCATCGCATCAGACGAGCGCCGCGCGCTGCCGGCGCAGGAACGCCGGAATCGAGCTGACGATGTCCGGCTTGCCCTGGTTGCCTGCGATGAACGGGCTCCACGGCTGCGCGCGGACCGCGGTCTTCGTCTTCCACACGACGTTGAATTGCCCGTCGCCGCGGATCTCGCCGATCATTACCGGCTTGTGAAGGTGATGGTTGCCGTCCATCGCGAGCGTGAAGCCCGACGGCGCGGCGACGGTCTGGCCGATCATCGCGACGCGCACCTTGTCGACGTCGGTGCTCTTCGCCTTCTCGACGGCCTGCTTCCACATGTGGATGCCCACATAGGTCGCCTCCATCGGGTCGTTGGTCACGCGCTTCGCGCCGCCCGGCAGGTTGTTCGCCTTCACCCACGCGGCGAACTGGTCCTTGAACTTCGTGTTCGTCGGGTTCTTCACCGACATGAAGTAGTTCCACGCGGCGAGGTGGCCGACGAGCGGCTTCGTGTCGATCCCGCGCAGCTCTTCCTCGCCGACCGAGAACGCGACCACCGGTACGTCGGTCGCCTTGATCCCCTGGTTGCCGAGCTCCTTGTAGAACGGCACGTTCGAGTCGCCGTTGATCGTCGATACCACGGTCGTCTTGCCGCCCTGCGCGAAGTTCTTGATGTTCGCGACGATGGTCTGGTAATCGCTGTGGCCGAACGGCGTGTAGACCTCCTGAATGTCGGCGTCCTTCACGCCCTTCGATTTCAGGAACGCGCGCAGGATCTTGTTGGTCGTGCGCGGATACACATAGTCGGTGCCGAGCAGGAAGAAGCGTTTCGCACCGCCGCCTTCCGCGCTCATCAGGTACTCGACGGCCGGAATCGCCTGCTGGTTCGGCGCGGCGCCCGTGTAGAACACGTTGCGCGACATCTCCTCGCCTTCGTACTGCACCGGGTAGTAGAGCAGACCGTTCAGTTCCTCGAACACGGGCAGCACCGACTTGCGCGACACCGACGTCCAGCAGCCGAACACGCATGCGACCTTGTCCTGCGTGAGCAGCTGGCGCGCCTTCTCCGCGAACAGCGGCCAGTTCGATGCGGGATCGACGACCACCGGCTCGAGCTTGCGGCCCATCACACCGCCGCTCTTGTTGATCTCGGCGATCGTCATCAGCGCCGTGTCCTTCAGCGACGTTTCGGAGATCGCCATCGTCCCCGACAGCGAATGCAGGATGCCGACCTTGATCGGGCCGGTGCCCGCATCGGCCGCTTGCGCGAACGGACTCTTGCCCGCCAGCGCGAGTGCACCGGCCATCGAACCGAACTTCAGCAGACTGCGACGTTTCATCGGGTTCCCCTTGACGTGTTGGATACGCGTGCGCCGTGGCGGCGCCGGCATCGGAGTAACGCAAGGCATGTGCCAGTCGCGCGGATGCACGCCGGGCGTGCCTGTGCGGGGTGGTGCGGGGCGTCAGTGCGGTGCGCATGGCACGTCGTGCAGCATGCGCGACCCGTTGCGGTGCGCTCACGCGGGCGCAAATGGTGCACGGCGCGCATGCTTGCACGGAGGAGGGGGCACACGGGAGCAGAAATGGAAACGGGCGCGCAAGGCGCGCCCGTTCGGCGGACTGGCGAGACCGGCGGCAACGTGCCGGTCGGCATGGCGGCGCGCGATGCGCCGCCGGGAGGATCAGTAACGCGGCACGGACGGATCGACGTCGCGCGACCACGCGTCGATCCCGCCTTGCAGGTTGTACAGCTTCGTGAAGCCGCGCGATTCGAGGAACATCGCGACCTGCGCGCTGCGCATTCCGTGATGGCACACGCAGACGATTTCCGCTTCGTCGTCGAGCTCCTCGCTGCGCGCGGGAATCTGCTGCATCGGGATCGATACGCTGCCGGCGATCTGCGCGGTCGAGATTTCCCACGGCTCGCGCACGTCGAGCACGACCGGCGCGGGGCGCGCCGGGTCACGAAGCCATTCCGCGAGCATCGCGGGCGTCAGGATTTGCATGGGGCCGCCGCTCAGAACTTGAAGCGCGACGGTTCGATCGCGTTGACGAGGTGATTGACGTAGGTTTCGAACACGTCGGCGACGCGGTACTGCTTGTCGTCGATGCGCGTGATGATCTGCGCCTTCATCACCGGACGGCCGCCGACGAACGCCGACAGGCGGCCGCCGATCTTCAGCTGTTCGAGCATCTGCTGCGGCACGACCGGCAGGCCGCCCGCGACGCAGATCACGTCGTACGGCGCCTTGTCGGGCCAGCCGAGCGAACCGTCGCCGAGCACGACTTCCGCGTTGGTCACGCCGTCGTTGCGCAGGTTGTCGGCCGCGAACTTCGCGATGACCGGATCGATGTCGACCGCCGTCACGTGCTGCGCGCGATGGGCGAACAGCGCCGCGAGGTAGCCCGAACCCGCGCCGATCACGAGCACGTTCTCATGCTTCTTGACGGCCAGTTCCTGCAGCACGCGCGCTTCGACGCGCGGGAACAGCATCTTGCTGGTGCCGCCGGGCAGCGGCAGCTCGAGGTCGGCGAACGCGAGATCGCGATGTTCGGGCGACACGTAGTTTTCACGCTTGACGATCGACAGCAGGCCCAGGATGTCCAGGTCCAGCACGTCCCACGGCCGGATCTGTTGTTCGATCATGTTGAAACGCGCGTTTTCGATATTCATGGTGTGGTCACGCAGCCAGGTCGGCCATCAGCGGGGATAGAGAAACTTCGTGATTGTACCAAACAGGGCGGCGCCGAAGCCTTCAGACGGCCTGCAACAGACCTTTACCCCTTGCTCTTCTTGATCTGCGCCTCGAACGCGAGGTCGAGCTTGCTCGCCTTGCGCGGCTTCTTGGGGCCGAATTCGTCGACGAACCTGACGAATTCGTCGAGCGGCAGCGGTTCGCTGCGCTTCTCGGCGGTGCCGCCGGAGCGGTCGACCAGGTAGAACAGGCCGCCCGCCATCGCGACGGCCGCGAACTGCGGGTTGCCGGAGCGGGTTTTCAGGCGTTCGACCGCGTGGGTTGCTTTGGTGGTGCGCATCGTGCGGGTTCTTGCAGGGGCGTTGAGCCCCTTACTTTATCAAACCGGCCGCCCGCCCGCGGCCGTGCCGCGTCAGACGGTGCGCGAGTAGCGCTGGCGCGGCGTCCGGCCGAGGTACGCGTCGAACGCCATCGCGATGTTGCGCACGACCATCCGGCCGGCCGGATGGATCGTCAGGCGATCGCCGGCGACGGTCAGCAGCCCGTCCTGCTCGAATCCGCGCAACGCGTCGAGTTCGCGCGCGAAGTGCTCGGCGAAGCGGATCCCGTGCGCGGCCTCGATATGCGAGAACGGCAGTTCGAGGTTGCACATCAGCTGCGTGATCACGTCGCGGCGCAGCCGGTCGTCGGCCGTGAGCCGCACGCCGCGCGCGATCGGCAGCCGGCCCGCGTCGAGCGCCGCGCCGTAGGCCGGCAGGTCCTTCGCGTTCTGCGCGTAGACGTCGCCGACCTTGCCGATCGACGACACGCCGAAGCCGACCAGGTCCGTGTCCGCGCGCGTGCTGTAGCCCTGGAAATTGCGCTGCAGCGTGCCGTTGCGCTGCGCGCGCACGAGTTCGTCGGACGGCCGCGCGAAGTGATCCATTCCGATGTACACGTAGCCGGCCGACGTCAGCATGTCGATCGCGAGGCCGAGCAGCGCGATGCGCGTTTCGGGCGGCGGCAGCGTCGCATCGTCGATCTGCCGCTGCATCTTGAACAGGTGCGGCATGTGCGCGTAGCCGAATACCGACAGGCGATCCGGCGCGAGTTCGATGATCGTCTCGAGCGTGCGCGCGAACACGGCGACTGTCTGGTGCGGCAGCCCGTAGATCAGGTCGACGCTGACCGAATGGAAGCCCGTCGTGCGCGCGGCCGACAGCAGGTCGGCCGTCATCGCGAGCGGCTGGATCCGGTTGATCGCCTGCTGCACGACCGGATCGAAATCCTGCACGCCGAGGCTCAGCCGGTTGAAGCCGATATTGCGCAGGTGGACGACCGTCGCGGGCGTGACCGTGCGCGGGTCGATCTCGATCGAGAACTCGGCGTCGGCGTCCGGCGCGAGCGCGAAGTGCTCGCGGGTGGCCGCCATCAGTTCGGCCGTTTCGGCGTCGGACAGGAACGTCGGCGTGCCGCCGCCCCAGTGCAACTGCGTGACCGGGCGCTCGGGATCGAACAGCGCGGCCTGCAGCGCCAGCTCGCGCTTCAGTTGCTCGAGATACGGGCGCGCGCGGCGATGATTGTTGGTCGCGATCTTGTTGCAGCCGCAATAGAAGCAGGCCGTGTTGCAGAACGGGATGTGGAAGTACAGCGACAGATCGCTCGACGACGCGCCGGGATCGGTCGCCGCGCGCACGTAGTCGGCCGGATCGAAATCGTCGCGGAACTGCAGCGCGGTGGGGTAGGACGTATAGCGCGGCCCGTTCGCGCCGTACTTCGCGAGCAAATCGGGACGGAACAGTATGTCGGCAGAACCGGAGTTCATGATGGTCTCGCGCTTTTTAGATGCTTTCGAGTATATGAATGCCCGTTTCGGCTGCATTGTGTAATAACGTCGCAGCCGGCGGTGGCACAATGCGCAGTGGGCCGCCGCGCCGCTGCGTCCGGTTGCCGCACCGTTTTTGTTGTTTGCGAGAGAGTCGAAGTGTCCGTCGAAATGCCCATCCGTCCGGCGCCCGCCGATGTCCCGCCGCCGCATGCGTGCCGCGAGGGGTGCGGCGCATGCTGCATCGCGCCGTCGATTTCCTCCCCGATTCCGGGGATGCCCGACGGCAAGCCGGCCGGCGTGCGCTGCGTGCAGCTCGGCGACGACCTGCGCTGCCGGATCTTCGGCCGGCCCGAGCGTCCCGCGTGCTGTTCCGGGCTGCAGCCGTCCGTCGAGATGTGCGGGGCATCGCGCGACGACGCGCTCGCGTGGCTGACGCGCCTCGAGGTCGCGACGCAGCCGGTGCCCGACGCCGGCGCGGTCCGCTGACGCCCGGCCGCGCCGCCGTGCAGCGGCGCGCGCACGGAACCGGCGGCGTGCGCTCGAGCACTAACTTCGGTCCACGCCTCACACGGGGCGAAGCCGATGGCCCGACTGCCGCTTTGCCCGATACAGGAGATTGTTCAGCATGACCGCATCTTGCACGCCCGGCCGGCGCCGTTTCCTCGCCGTTTGCGCCGGCGCCATCGGCGTGTCGGTATCGCTCGCCGCCTGTGCGTCGACGTTCCCGTTCATCCCCGATCACTACACGTTCTCGCGCGGCGACGTGCAGAAAGCCGTCGCGCGCAAGTTTCCGTATCAGAAGACGGTCGCGCAGGTCGTCGACGTGTCGCTCGCGAATCCCGCCGTCAACCTGCTGCCCGACCAGAACCGCGTCGCCGTGCAGCTCGATGCGCATTTCGCGAGTCCGTTCCTGCGCGAACCGGTGAGCGGCAAATTTACCGTATCGGGCCAGCTCGCTTACGATGCGCCGAGCCGCTCGGTCGTGCTGAAGGCGCCGGCCGTCGACAGCCTCGTGCTCGACGGCGACGCGCAGATGTACGCGCAGCAGGTCGGCGCGGCCGCCGGCCTGCTCGCGACGCAGGTGCTGACCAACTATCCGATCTACACGTTCAAGCCCGAGCAATTGCAATTTGCCGGAGTGAACTACGAACCCGGTACAATTACGATTCTTACAAACGGCATACGCGTGGCGATCGTCGAAAAGTGACGGCGCACCGCGCGCGGCCGGGCGGGCCGCGGCGGTGACGCGGCCCTTTCTTTCGACTACTTCGGAGTTGGGCCACGGATGGACTGGATCCTGATCTGCAAGGCATTGATCCTCGGCGTCGTCGAGGGGCTGACGGAATTCCTCCCGGTATCGAGCACCGGCCACCTGATCGTCGCGGGCAGCTTCCTGAATTTCAACGATGCGCACGCGAAGACCTTCGACGTCGTGATCCAGTTCGGCGCGATCCTCGCGGTCTGCTGGGAATACCGGCAGCGGATCGTGTCCGTCGTGTGCGGGCTGCCGAGCCGGGCCGACGCGCAGCGCTTCACGCTGAACGTCGTGATCGCGACGATTCCCGCGATCGCGCTCGGCCTGCTGTTCGAGAAGAAGATCAAGGCCGTGCTGTTTTCGCCGGTGCCGGTCGCATTCGCGCTCGTCGTCGGCGGCGCGATCATCCTGTGGGCCGAGGCGCGGCAGCGCGAACGCCGCGAGCCGCCGCGCGTGCAGTCGGTCGATGCGCTCACGCCGCTCGACGCGCTGAAGGTTGGCATCGCGCAATGCTTCGCGCTGGTGCCGGGCATGTCGCGCTCGGGCTCGACGATCATCGGCGGGATGCTGTTCGGCCTCGATCGGCGCGTCGCGACCGAATTCTCGTTCTTCCTCGCGATTCCGATCATCTTCGGCGCGACGCTCTATGAAACGGTCAAGGACTGGCAGGCGTTCACGGTCGACTCGCTCGGCCTGTTCGCGCTCGGGCTCGTTGCCGCGTTCATCAGCGCGTTCGTGTGCGTGCGCTGGCTGCTGCGCTTCGTCGCGACGCACGACTTCACCGTGTTTGCGTGGTATCGGATCGCGTTCGGCCTGTTCGTGCTGCTTGTGGGTTACAGCGGATGGTTGAACTGGGCGTGATGCCGGTGCGGGGGCGACGGCGTTTCCAATAGAAAACGGCCCGATCGGCAAAGATGCCGGTCGGGCCGTTTTTCATTGCGCGGCGCGCCGCGGCAGCGCGGATTCAGCCGGCGCGCTTGCGGAACACCAGGTCCCACACGCCGTGGCCGAGCCGCAGCCCGCGCCGTTCGAACTTCGTGACGGGGCGGTACTCGGGGCGCGGCGCGTAGTCGGCGGCCGTGTTGTCGAGCGTCGGTTCGGCGCCGAGCACTTCCAGCATCTGTTCGGCGTAGTTCTGCCAGTCGGTCGCGCAATGCAGGTATGCGCCCGGCTTCAGGCGCGACGCGAGGTGCGCGACGAGCGGCGGCTGGATCAACCGGCGCTTGTGGTGGCGCGCCTTGTGCCACGGATCCGGGAAGAAGATGTGCACGCCGTCGAGGCTTTCCGGCGCGAGCATGTGCTCGAGCACTTCGACCGCGTCGTGCTGGATGATGCGGATGTTCGGCAGGTCCTGCTCGCCGATCAGCTTCAGCAGTGCGCCGACGCCCGGCTCGTGCACCTCGACGCCGAGGAAGTCGTCGCCCGGGCGGTGCGCGGCGATTTCCGCGGTCGATGCGCCCATCCCGAAGCCGATCTCCAGGATGCGCGGCGCGCTGCGGCCGAACACGGCGTCCCAGTCGGGAATTTCAGCCGCGTACGGGACGACGAAGCGCGGGCCGAGATCGTCGAGCGCGCGGCGCTGGCCGGTCGATACGCGGCCGGCGCGCGTCACGAAGCTGCGGATGCGGCGGTGGTGCAGCGGATTGACTTCGTCGGCGCCGTCGGCGGCTTCGTCGGGAAGGGCGGCGTCGTCCGGCGGCAGGCCGGCTTCGTTCGGATCGTCGTGCATCATCGGTGACAGAGAAAGGCTCGGTTCGGGCGCGGGCCCGTTACGCGCAGCGGTGCGCCGGATGAACGGGCACATGGTACAAAAAAGCCGCCTTCGACGAGGCGGCTCTTGCGCTGGCTGCCGTGCAGCCGAAGGTGGAGCGGGCGATGGGAATCGAACCCACGTCATCAGCTTGGGAAGCTGAGGTAATGGCCATTATACGACGCCCGCAGAACGCGTAATTCTACAGGGTTTGGCCGAGATGTTGCAAGCGAGGCGTTCTGGTCGCTATTCCCGAAACCGGCATGGCCCGGGTTGAGGGCGATGGCATCTGCGGGAATCGCCGCCAACGATCGGCCGGAAGCGTTCCGTCGACGCAAGGCGCAACGGAACGCGCTCACGACACACCGCCCCGCGCGCCGGTGTCGAAAATAGACGAGTCGGTGTCGGAAGCATACAAGCCCCGCCAACGCTTTCGAACTAACGTGACAGACCTCTTATACGATCGTTAGTCTGGAGCCGACATGTCCGATTTCATCACCGTTTTGCGCGAAACCTGCCCGACGCCGGTCCTTGATGCGACCAAGTGGAAGCGCATCGGCGGCGATCCGCACACCGTGAACCTCAACGCTTACCTCTCCAAGGACGGCAGCAAGATCATGGGTACCTGGATCTGCACGCCGGGCAAGTTCGAGGTGAACTACGAGAAATGGGAGTACTGCCATTTCCTCGACGGCTACTGCATCATCACGCCGGAAGGCGAGGAAGCGGTGCACCTGAAAGCCGGCGACGTGTTCGTCATCGAACCCGGGATGAAGGGGACCTGGGAAGTGGTGGAGACGGTGCGCAAGTACTTCGTGTTCGCCTGAGCGAGTTGATCGGTTCGGCCTGCGCAAGGGCGCCGGTCGTTCCGACGCATTGCGCCGCACCCTTCAGCCGATACCGACGAACAGGGATTGCGGCCGGGATGACCCGCGAGGGATTCCGGTTCAATAGAACTCGTTCCGGTTCGGAAACAGCTCGCCGAGCGTGGTCGCACGCTCGGCCGGTTCCGCTATCGCGCCGATCGCGCAGGGTGCCTGACGCTCACGATAGGCGCCCGGCGACATTCCGTACGCGCGCCGGAACTCGCGCCCGAGATGCGACGCATCGGCAAATCCGCAAGCCGCCGCGATTTCGGAAATGTTCTTGTCCAGATGCATGAGCATCCATGCGGCCGTGCGAATCCGGATCGCCCGATAGCAGGCGGCTGGCCCGCTGCCGGTGGCTTCCCTGAACAGCCGTTCCAGCTGTCTGGCTGACAGATCCAGTCGTCGCGCGAGCTCGTCGATCGTGATCGAGTGGCTGATGTGTTGTTCCATCAGCAGGATCGCGCGCTTCACCTTCGGATGCGCGTTGGGCGCGACGCCGGGCGGATGCGGCTGCGGCGCGCTGACCGTTTCGCGCCCGTCGACCAGCAGGATCCGCAGCGCCTTGTAGACGATCGACGGCTCGATGTGCCGCACCAGGATCGCGGCCGCGACGTCGATCGACGCGCGTCCGCCGGAGCAGGTCACGCGCCGGCCGTCCATGACGTAGAGACGATCGGACACCACGAGCTTCGCATCGACGGACGGAAACCGCTCGATGAAGTCCCAGTAGTGAAACCAGCTGATGCAGATCCGGTGTCCGGCCATCACGCCCGCACGCGCCAGTGCGAACGCGCCCGTGCAGATGCCGACCAGCATCGCGCCCGCCGATGCGGCCGCGCGAATGAATGCGAGTGTCGCCGCGTCGAGTTCCGATCGGGCGTGCAGGAGCCCGCCCACGACGACCACATAGTCGTATTCCCGGCGCGCATCCAGCGACTCCCACGCCGGGATCTGGATTCCGCAACTCGCGCGAACCGGGGCGGTCATGTCGCCGAGGATCGTCCACGACAGCCTGACCGGCCGGCTGTTGTCGCCTTCGTCGGCCGCGAGGCGCAGTACGTCGATCATCCCCGAGAACGC
Source organism: Burkholderia ambifaria (assembly GCF_001443045.1). Lineage (GTDB taxonomy): Bacteria > Pseudomonadota > Gammaproteobacteria > Burkholderiales > Burkholderiaceae > Burkholderia > Burkholderia ambifaria_A. Next base: position 27,336 of record NZ_LKPJ01000023.1, read on the forward strand.
CGTCAGCGTGAAATTCGGCAACAGGATGAAGCCGAACCGGATACGTGTCGGCGTGTCGGATTCCGGCGGGGGGGCGACAGGCGCTGCATGACTCATGATGATGCGCGGATAGTGCAGCTGCTCGCGCAGATGCGAAACAAGGAAGGCCGGCGCGATTCTTGTCGAATCGCACCGGCCGGCCGACGTAGGGCCGCAGACTTGGCTGGGATGCGAATGTCCGCCGCGAACGACGCGGCCCGGACCTCATCGTCCGGGCCGCGTCGGAAACATCGCCGTTGCACGGCGGTCGTCGGCGAAGGGCGCGAAACATTCGACATGCGCGAAGCCTGATGCGACCGATGCGACCAATGCGCCGGCAGCGGCAACCGCGCGCCTGCCTGCGCGCGTCGATTCGCCCTCAGGCCGACGACACGCCGCGGCGGCCAAGGCTCGACTGCGCGTCGCGGCTGCGCTGGCTGATCCGCGCGGCGATCAGCACGAGCGCGGCGAGCACGCCGGTTGCGGCGATTTCCATCCGGTGGCCGTCGAGGAACAGCATCGTGACGAGCGTTCCGCAGATGAACACGATGACTGCCCACGTGAGCCACGGGAACATCCACATCCGCAGCGTCAGCGCCGAACCGCTCACGTCGAGCATGCGGCGCATCCGCAGTTGCGACACTGCAATCACCAGATACACGAGCAGCGCGATCGCGCCGGACGTCGCGATCAGCACGTTGAACACTTGCTCCGGCACCACGTAGTTCGCGATCACGGTCAGGAAGCCGAACGCGGTCGATGCGAGCACGGCCGCACGCGGCGTGCCGGTCGAATCGGTGCGTTGCAGGAACGCCGGTGCGTCCTTGCGCTTCGCGAGCGAGAACAGCATGCGCGACGCCGTATACAGCGCCGAGTTCAGGCAACTCGCGACCGATACGAGCACGATCACGTCGATGATCGCCTTCGCGTGCGGGACGCCGAGCAGTTCCATCACGCGCTGGTAGGAGCCGTGCACCGGCAGCAGCGGATCGTTCCACGGCACGATCGCGGTGACGAACAGGATCGAGCCGAGATAGAACAGCGAGATGCGCCAGATCACCGAATTCGTCGCGCGCACGATCTGCCGCTCCGGATTCTCCGATTCGGCCGCGGCGATCGTCACGATCTCGGTGCCGACGAACGAGAACATCGTCATCAGCATGCCGGCGAATACCGCACCGATTCCGTTCGGCATGAACCCGCCGTGCGTGACCAGGTTCGAGAAGCCCGATGCGTGGCCGCCCGGCAGCAGCCCGAACACGGCCGCACCGCCGATCGCGATGAACACGGCGATCGCGACGACCTTGATCAGCGCGAACCAGAACTCGAATTCGCCGTAGTTCTTGACGGAGAAGAGGTTGGTCACCGTCAGCAGCAGCGTCACGCCGAGCGCGAAGATCCAGGTCGCGATACTCGGGAACCACGCGTTCAGGATGGTGGCCGCCGCCGTTGCCTCGATCGGAATCACCAGCACCCAGAACCACCAGTACAGCCAGCCGATCGTGAAGCCGGCCCAATGGCCGATCGCGCGATCGGCGTAGGTCGAGAACGAGCCGCTGTCCGGGTGCGCGACGGCCATTTCGCCGAGCATGCGCATCACGAGGACGACGAGCGCACCCGTCAGTGCATAGGCGATCAGTGCCGCCGGTCCCGCTGCCGCGATTGCGTGCCCGGAGCCGACGAATAGGCCCGCGCCAATCACGCCCGCGATCGACAGCATCGTGACGTGGCGTTGCTTCAGGCCTGTCGCCAGGCCCGTATGACTACCATTCATGTCGTCCTCCAATCCCTGTTTCCAGTGTCTGGTTTGTTGTTCAATGAATTGCGCGTTGCAGGGAGGCACCGCGGCGCTTCGGCACGCTTCGGCTCACCTGGCGACATGTATCTTCTCGGCACAAAACCACGCGATCTAGAAAATATCCGACCGCAACCCATAACAAATGCGACGCGCTGTTGACCGGCAGCGACATTTTTCGCGTGCGATACCGATCGGCGAGGCGATGCGACGGTACAAAGGCAAATTGCGGGGCGCTATCGGATATCGGCAAGCGTTGCCGATATCGGGCGTGGATGACGTGGAGCGACACGTGAGTGGCGGCTTGCATCGACCAGCCGAACCTTCGATGGCCGATGCAATTCAAGCGCACGCGAGATGGCGTGCAAAGCACTCATCCTGAGGATTCGTCGTTTCGCGTGAATGTCCCGCAAGTGGATCGCGGCTTTCGCGATCCTCGGGCGTGCGGTGACGATCGAAGGGGCGCCGATCGGTTGGGTCGGCTCGGCGCTTCGTGCTTGCATGAAGCGCAGCCGGCTGGTTTTCGCAACAGGCAGAATGCGTCAGTGTATGTCGGCAAAGAGCGGCTGCTTGCCGCGATTGCCGTCGATGATTTCCTCCGCGTAGCGCAGGGAAGCCCGGCGCGCTTCGCCTGCCGATTCGAACGGCGCGTGCTCGAGCACGCGGAATGTTTCACTGCGGGTCAGCGTTTCGGCGGTGCCGCGCAGACAGATCTTCACGGCCGCGTCGAAGCCGCCGTCGTAGTTGTGCGGGTTGCCGTTCTGCGACGCAACGTGCGGATAAATCAGTGGATAGATTTCGAAGCCGCGATAGAGATGCATGCTCATGATCAACTCCTGGGTTCGGACGCGAAAAATCGCCTGGACGAACGCATCCGACCGGTATCACCGCTGCGCGGCGCGACGGGTTGGGTGAAAGGGGCGGCAATGCGTGCGGATGAATGCGCAACGCAGTGTGGGGGCAGACGGCGGGGCGAGCGGTCGTCGAAATGACCCATGCTCGGACGAATTCATCATACGCGCATCGTATTGGATGTCCATCTTATTCTCGGCCGTGCCGGTGGTGCGTGTGGACCGGCTGAGACTTGCATGATGCGCATCGCGCACGACGGAAAATTAATCTGCATTCCGATGTTGTTCGGTGCGATTCGGACGATGCCGGACAAGTCGCACGACTTCACGGCGTCGCGACGGCCACGCGCCTGCGAGCTCTCGCGCAAGCGCCTATGATGCAGCGATCCGCCAGTCGCACGGCGGTCATCTGTTCGCGCTGTACGTCGTCGCTGCGCTCGGGCTCGGCGGTGCGGAGGTCAGTCCGTTCGCGTTCCGTCCGTTCAGCGGGCTGGTGGACGGCGAAACGATCGACGCCGGCTGCGCGGCCGTGCCGCAGGCGCCGGGCATCGGCTTCGAGCTTCATGCCGACGCGTACCGCGTGTTTCGCAAGGTAGCGGGTGGCTGAGCGCCACGGCCGGCCTCGGCGCACGTCGCTCGCGAACGGTGCGCCCGGCGTCTGCCGTCAGCCGATCGCGTGCACGCCGACGAGCAGCAGCGCGCCGACGGCGATCAGCAGCAGCGCATGAATGCGCGTGACCATCACGCACACGGTCGATGCGACCGCGATCGCCCGCGCGGGCCAGCCGCCGTCGAGCGCCTGCAGCAGCACCCAGACTGATGCGAGGAGCATGCCGGCCGCGACCGGGCGCAGGCCGGCCTCGAGCGCGATTTGCCAGCGTGCGCCCTGGTGCCGCCGCCACAGATGCGCGATGCCGTAGATCAGGAACGCGGTCGGCCCGAACAGCGCGAGCGTCGCGATCACCGCGCCCCAGAAGCCCGCCACCTGCCAGCCGATCAGCGTCGCGAGCAGCGAGCCGGGGCCCGGCGCCATCCGCGCGATCGCGAAGTCGTTCACGAACTGCGTGGCCGTCATCCAGTGATGCACGTCGACGACCTGCCGCTGGATGTCGGCGATGATCGCCTGACCGCCGCCGATCGTCGCGATCGACAGCGGCGCGAACACGCCGAACAGCGCGGTGTAGCGTGATGACACTGTCATCGCTCGTCGCTCCCGACGGCGGCGGCCGCACGGCGGTATTCGAGCGCGACGCTCAGCGTGCCGCCGATCAGCACGGTCCACACGAGCGGCCAGTGCAGCATCGCAACCGACACGAACGTGAGCGTCATCACCGCGAACGGCAGCACGCGGCGCGGCAGCCGGCGCACTGCGGTGATCGCCATCGAGATCGACAGCCCGATCGCGGCGGCGGCCGCGCCCGCGAGGGCGACGTGCGTGAGCGTAAAGCGCGTGAGCGTCGAGAACGCGACGCCGAACAGCACGATCAGCACGGCCGGCGGCGCGATGATGCCGGTGAAGCCGGCCACCGCGCCGCGCCATCCGGCGAGCCGATAGCCGATCCAGATCGCGAGGTTCTTCACGTTGACGCCCGGCAGCGCCTGCGACAGCGCAAGACCGTTGAGGAAGGCTTCTTCGTCGAGCCAGCGACGCTCGTGCACGAAGTCGCGCATCATGCGCCCGCTCAGCCCGCCGCCGAAGCTGGTCAGGCCGATCTGCGCGAAGGCGACGAACAACGCGAGGACGCCAGGTGGCGGGGCATCGCCGTCAGGCGGTGTGGGGGCGATCGGAGCGGAAGGCGAAGACATCGGATGGACTGGACGCGGCAGGTGGGCGTCGCCCATGGTAGCAAGCGGTGCCTGTCGCCACGCTGACATCGCGCCGGCGACGATGTCGGTGCAACGCCGCTGGTGCCGCCATCGAAGTCGCCGCGCGGCTATGCCCGCACGACCGTCACGCCTGCTGCCCCGATCGGCTCGGTCAGCGCCGCGTTGGTTTCCTGTTCGACCACGATGGATTGCGCGAGCTCGCCGATCACGAGCTGCGACGCCGCACGCAATTTGGATTGCGAAGCAAGAACGACCGTCTCGCCGGCGGGCGCGGCCAGTGCACGCTTGATCGCCGCTTCCTCGAAATCGCCGGTGCTCAGCCCCGCGACCGGATGAACGCCGATCACGCCCATGAAATACAGGTCCGCGTGGATGCGCGCGATGCCTTCCATCGCCGTGGCGCTGGATGCGGTCGAGCGCGGCGAGATCGTCGACGCGAAGACGATCGTGCTGCTGCAGTACGTCGCGCTGAGGGAACCCGCAGGCGTGCGCGCCGCAACTGCGTGATGTCGCGTCACGGTGCTCGAACGGGCGTATGATCGCGCGACGCCCTTCGCGCACCGTTCGACGCTACTGCCGCTCCATCATGCCGCTTTCCGATTCGTCCGCTTCCTCCGACTCCATCGATTCCGGCGTCGCCGGCGCGCCACTGCCGGCCCAACTGGTCGCCTCCGCCGTCGAGGCGCTCGCGCGCGCCGATGCGCTCCTGGTGACGGCCGGCGCCGGCATCGGCGTCGATTCGGGGCTGCCCGATTTCCGCGGCACGGACGGCTTCTGGCGCGCGTATCCGGCGCTGCGCCACGAGCGTTTCGAATTCCACGAGATCGCGTCGCCGCAGGCGTTCCGCGCGCATCCGCAGCTCGCGTGGGGCTTCTACGGACACCGTCTCGAGCTCTACCGGCAGACGTTGCCGCACGCGGGCTTCGCGATCCTGCGGCGCTGGATGGACGCGATGCCGAATGGCGGCTTCGTGCTGACGAGCAATGTCGACGGCCAGTTCCAGACGGCCGGTTTCGATCCGGCGCGTGTCGCCGAGATCCATGGCTCGATTCATTCGATGCAGTGCCTGCGCCCCTGCTCGGACGACACGTGGGACGCCGCGCCGTTCACGCCCGACGTCGACGCAGCCGCGTGCCGGCTGGTCGGCGAACTGCCGCGCTGCCCGCGGTGCGGCGGCCTGGCGCGGCCGAACATCCTGATGTTCGGCGACAACGGCTGGCTCGGCGAACGCTACGATGCGCAGGAGCGAGCGCTGCAGGACTGGATCGCGCAGGCAGGGCGGGTGATCGTCGTCGAGATCGGCGCGGGCACCGCGATTCCGACCGTGCGGCTGCTGAGCGAACGGCTCGGCGCCGACGTGATCCGCATCAACGCACGCGAAGCCCATGCGCGCCGTGCGGACGTGATCGGGCTGAAGGGCGGCGCGCTCGCGGCGCTCGTCGCGCTCGACCGCGCGTGGCACGGCGGTTGAGCATCACGGTACGAATCCGCCGGCCGCGCCCGCGCGGTTACGGCTGCGCGACGAGCGCCTGGACGAGCGCCGGCGCGATCGGCGAGCCGAGCCCCGTCACATAGTCGTAGCCGCCCGCTGCGTTGCAGATGCTGCCGCAACGGCCGTTGGACCCGGTGGTTACGTCGTGATAGTCGCTGCCGTAGGCGCTCTTGCCGACCGTATAGAGCGCGTCGTAGGTGCCGCTCAGCGGGTGCTTGCCGGCAGCCGTGCGCAGCGAATTCGCGATCGCGACGAGCGCCGACCATTGCGGCGCGCCCGCGCTCGTGCCGCCGACCTGGAACCAGCCGGCCTGCCCCTGATAGGTGACCGAGTCATACACCGCGAAACCGCTGGACGGGTTCGCGTCGTAGCTGACGTCGGGCACGCCGCGCTTGCCGGCCACCGGGATCGGCCAGCCGGTCTGTCCGGCCGGCTCGGCTTCGACGGTGCTCACGCCGCCGCCGCTGCCGCTCCATGCAGCCTCGCCGACGTAGGTGCCGGACGTGTCGGTGGACAGCGTCGTGCCACCCACCGCCAACACGGACGGTGACGCCGCCGGGTACTCGGTGCCTGCACCGCTGTCGCCGGACGATGCGACGAACGTGACGCCCGATACGTTGAAATGGCTGTCGAAGCCGGCTTCACTGCTGAACTCGCTGCCGCCGAAGCTCATCGACACCACCGATGCGCCGCGCTTGACCGCAACGTCGACCGCGGCCATCAGGTCGTTGAAGCTGGCCGACGCGGCTTCGACGAGCACGATCTTCGCCTTCGGCGCGATCGCGTGCACCCACTCGACGTCGAGCGACATCTCGAGCGACCAGCCCGAATCGGTCCGGGGCCGCGAGCCTCGCGCATAGACCTTGGTGAAGCACCCGTTCGCCGTGGTGCAGGCGGGCAGCGAAAACGCGTTGCTGAACACGCCGAGATCGGCCTCGATCTTCGGGTCGTCGTAGGCGTCGACGATCGCGACCACCATACCGTCGCCCTGGTTGGCGATCGTGTCGAACCCGTATGCATGCCGTGCGAGCGCGGGCGTGAGGCCGGCTACCGTGGCCGTGCTTGCGCGCGGCTTCGTATGGAACGGTGGGCGGGCGAACCCTTTCGGCGCGCGGTTGCCTTCGACGTACGACGGGGCATTGCCCTCGGCGAGCGCAACCGTCGAGGCGAGCAGCGACGCGCACAGCGTCGGAATCAACATGGATGACAGGCGGATATTTTTCATTTAACGAGTTTCCATGTCGATGGAATGAAGGGGCGAAACGATTTTACGAAATCGGTGAAGCCGATTGCATTGAATATCGGCTGGATGCGGGAATATCTGATAAGGGAAAGTACGCGGATCTCCATGTAGAGCATGGGTTTTGAGGATTGGCGTGTGGCGGGGTTGGCCAGCCTCTTTCTTTTTTAAAAATCTGATAAATAATCGATCTGCATTTGATTGATTTGTAATGTCCTGCGTAATTCGTCAGAAAATATCGATTGCGGCAGCCGCGCGGGAGTCATGAAATGTGCGGTTCCGGTCCGGACCGCCCCCGCGCCTGCCGTGCGGGCCGCCGGCATTGCCGCCATGGCGCGATTCCGCATACAGTTCGGCGTAGGCCGCATCCGCCATGCGGCCTCGTCAGCGAGGAGCTCCCTTGTTCTATTCGATCGTTGCGATCTTCGTCGGCGCCGGGCTCGGTGCGTTGCTGCGCTGGTTCCTGAGTCTTGCGCTCAACGAATTCTTTCCCGCCGTGCCGCTCGGCACGCTCGCCGCGAACCTGATCGGCGGCTACGTGATCGGCGTGGCCGCCGTCGCATTCACCACCCGCGTCGGGCTGCCGCCCGAGTGGCGGCTATTCGTGATCACGGGCTTCCTCGGCGGCCTGACGACGTTCTCGACCTACTCGGTCGAAGTGATGACGCACGCGGTGCAGGGCGAATTCGGATGGGCGTTCGCGGTGGCTGCCCTACACTTGACTGGATCGTTCACGCTGACGGCGCTCGGCATGTGGACCGCGCGCGTGTGGTTCGCGGCGGCCTGAGCGCGCCGGCACCGGGAGGGTGCGATGGACAGGGTCTTCTTGCGTTTCTACGTGCACGAGCAGCACCGGCTGCACTGGAAGCCGCTATGGGAGTGGTTGCTGGAGGAAGGAAACCGGATGGGCGTCGCGGGCGGTTCCGCGTTCCGTGCGATGGCCGGCTTCGGCCGGCATCGGGTGCTGCACGAGGACCGCTTTTTCGAACTGCAGGGTTCGCTTGCGGTCGAGGTCGAGTTCATCGTCACCGAGGACGAGGCGCAGCAGCTGCTCGAGCGGCTGTCGCGCGAGAAAGTGCGCGTGTGCTACGCGATGATTCCGGCGCGCTTCGGCGTGATCGACACGCTCGGGGCGCCGCCAGCGCAAGGGCCGACGGCGTAGCGCAACGAGTCAGATGCCGAACATCGTCAGCGACACGGCGGCGCGCGTGACGATCATCAGCAGCACCTGCACGATCACGAACAGCAGGATCGGCGACAGGTCGATACCGCCGAGGTTCGGGATCACGCGGCGCAGCGGGTTCAGGAATGGCGCGGTGAGCTGATAGAGGATCGGCATCGCCGGCGAGCGCGGATTGAGCCACGACAGCAGCGCCATCAGGATCGTCATCCAGATCACGAGATTCAGTGCCCACTTCACGACGGTGAGCAGCGCGACCACGACGAGCGTCGCGATCACCGAGGCCGGATCGAAGCCGGCCATCACGACCATCAGCACCACGTAGACGAGCGCGGTGAGGAGGGCTGCGACGACGCTCGCCCAATCGATGCCGCGCACACCCGGGATCACGCGGCGCAGCGGCAGCACGAGCCAGTTGGTCGCCTGCAGCACGGCCTGCGTGACGGGGTTGTACGGCGGCACGCGGACGGCCTGCATCCAGACGCGCAGGATCAGTGCGGCGCCGAACAGCGTGAAGACGGTATTGAGCAGAAAACGGGCGATCTCGCCGAACATCGTTGGCATCCTTTTTATACAGTCGAGTAGCGTGCGGCCGCCAACGCCGGATGGCGGCGCATCGGCCGACACCTTATCACGCCTCGTCTCGCGGCGGGGAGGGGTGCCCGGTCGTGCGCGCGAGCGACGCCTCGACGGCCTGCGCGAGCGCCGGCAGCGCGGCTGGCGGCGCTGCGCGCTTCGCCGCGAGCGCGACCGCGCGGCGGGTCATCAGCGCATACAGCGTCGCGTGATCGCCGCCGCGCGCCTCGAGCAGCGCGAGCTGGCGCTCGACGATGCCGGTGTCGCCGCGCGACACCGGGCCCGACAGTGCGTTCGCGAGGCCCTTGTCGCGTGCGGTCTCGATCGTGCCGGCCAGCATCGGCAGCAGCGCGCGCAGCGCGGCTTCCTCGTCGAAGCCGAGGCCGCGCCATAGCTCGACCGCTTCCGATAGTCCGCACAGCGCGAAGCTCGCCGCGTAATGCGCGGCCGCGTGATAGAGCATCCGGCCACCGGCCGGAATCGACAGCGGATGGCAGCCGAGTGCGGCAGCAAGCCGCAGCAGCGTCGCGTGCAGCGCGCCGTCGGCTTCGAGCGTGACCGAGCAGCCGTCGATGCGAGTGAGATCGGCGTCCGTGCCGCCGAACAGGTAGAGCGGATGGAAGCCGCCGGTGGCCGCGCCTTGCCGTCTTGCCGGATCGAGCAGTTCGATCGCCGACGCGCCGCTGCAGTGGACGAGCGCCTGGCCTGCCGCGCGCGCCGGGTCGAACCGCAGCGCTGCGGCGGTCGACGCCAGATGGTCGTCGGGCACGGTCAGGAAGATCAGGTCGGCGGTGTCGACGACCTGCTGCGGCGTGTCGACCGCCCGGCAGCCGTCGATGCGCGCGGCGAGCGCTGCGGCCGACTCCGCCGTGCGGCTCGCGATCGCGACGACCGGAAAGCCGGCCGCGGCGAAACGCTGGGCGACGCAGCGCGCAAGGCGCCCGGCACCGATGAAGCCGAGGCGGGGAGTATCGGGGAAGGGCATGGCGGGTCACGGAGCGAAAGCGGAGCAGCCGCCAGTATCGCAGGAATGACAGGGCGGTCGTATGAGCGGTGCCGGGCGGGGACGACCTGGACGGCGGCGTTCGATGCGGGGACCCGGTCAATTCGCGGGGCAGTCTCGCCGCCCGATGACGATCGCCTAATCCGGCCCCGAATCACGCGCGGGCCGTGTCCCTCCCGGATTGTCGGCGTCTTGTCTCAAATTTGTAATCGTTCATTACGGAAGCGTGCCTGCCGCGCTTGCCGGATCCGGTAAGACTGACCGGCCAATATGTCGCGATTTTACTGGTCGGACGGAATCACGCGACCGGCAAGGGATGTCGACGATATGCAAAGCCATGCCGCGCGGTGGCTGCAGCCGCGTGGAATTGCAATTTGCAACAAATGCGCGATACGCGCCGGGCGGGTTTTCGCTACATTGCTTCCATGCGACGTGCATGCCCGCCGTTGCCGACAGGGGCGCACAAATTACCGCTCCAGCAGGAGAATCGAAGTGAAAAAGCTCATTCCGTTCATCGCCGCCGCTGCGCTGGGCCTGGGTGTCGCGAGCGCCGCGCAGGCCCACGTGTCGATCGGGGTCGGCGTCGGTATCCCGGTCGCACCTGCGTATCCCGTGTATGCGCCGCCGCCGCCCGTGTATTACGCACCGCCGCCGCCCGTGTACTACGCGCCGGCGCCGGCCTACTATGCACCGCCGGCCGTAGTCGTCGGCGGCTACTACGGCCGTCCGCACTGGCGTCACGGTTACTACGGCGGCTGGGGTCACCACGGCTGGCGTCGCTGACGCATTCCGCGTGGCGGCCTGACTGCGCACGGCAAAACGGCGCAACGTCCCTCGCGGGGCGTTGCGCCGTTTTTCATTCGGGCTGCGGCTCGGTGCGCGGCGGTCACACCGCGTGGGCAATCAGGTCGCGATAACCGCCGACGATCACGCTGTACGAGAAATACGCGAACAGCAGCGCCGATGCGACATGGCACGCGCGCATCAGCCCCGCGCCCGCGTGCTTGCGGCCCTGGCTCGCGAGCGTGCACATGAAGAGCGTCCACGCGAGGCCGCCCAGGAAGAAGCCGGACAGGAACACCGACGCCGTCGCCGGCGTCGTCGCGCCGGCTTTCGCGATCAGCGCGCCGCCGACCGCCGCGAACCACAGGATCGCGCTCGGCGACGACATCGCGAGCAGCATCCCGCGCATGAAGCTGCGCCGCGCGCCGGCTCGCGGCTGCGGCGTGTCGTCCGTATCACCGGCATCGGTGCCGCCGGCCGGCGCGAGCGCTTCACGCGCCATCTTCCACGTGAGGAACAGCAGTACCGCACCGCCGCCGATCCAGACGATCCAGCGCACGGCCTCGAACTGCAGCAGCACGGCCATCCCCGCGAGCGCGAGCGCCGCGTAGACCAGATCGCCGACGCACGAGCCGACGCCGAGCCAGAAGCCCGGCCGGAAGCCATGCGACAGCGTCAGCGACAGCATCGCGACGTTGACGAGGCCGATGTCGAGACACAGCGACAGCGACAGGAAGAATCCGTCGGACAGCATCGAGGCGGGGGGAAAGCTCATCGTCGTTCTTGTCGGATCCGTTCAAGGCGCGGACTTACAGTCCGATCTCCTGCCAGAGCCGGTCGACACGCGCCTTCACGGCCGCGTCCATTTCGATCGGGCGGCCCCATTCGCGGTTCGTCTCGCCGGGCCACTTGTTGGTCGCGTCGAGCCCCATCTTCGAGCCGAGGCCCGCGACGGGCGACGCGAAGTCGAGATAGTCGATCGGCGTGCTGTCGACCATCACGGTGTCGCGCACGGGGTCGACGCGCGTCGTGATCGCCCAGATCACCTCGTTCCAGTCGCGAATGTTCACGTCCTCGTCGACGACCACGATGAACTTCGTATACATGAACTGCCGCAGGAAGCTCCACACGCCGAACATCACGCGCTTCGCATGGCCCGCGTAGCTCTTCTTCATCTGGACGATGGCCATCCGGTAGCTGCAGCCTTCCGGCGGCAGGTAGAAGTCGGTGATCTCGGTGAACTGCTTCTGCAGCAGCGGCACGAACACCTCGTTGAGCGCGACGCCGAGCACGGCCGGCTCGTCGGGCGGCTTGCCGGTATAGGTCGAGTGATAGATCGCGTCGCGGCGCATCGTGATGCGCTCGACGGTGAACACCGGAAACCACTCCTGCTCGTTGTAGTAGCCGGTGTGGTCGCCGTATGGGCCTTCGAGCGCGTGCTCGTACACGGCGGCCGCATTGCCGGCCGGCCGAGGCGGTGCGCCGGCCGGGGCAGGGGCGGGCGCGCCTTCCTGCGGGTAAATGAAGCCTTCGAGCACGATCTCCGCACGGGCGGGGACCTGCAGCGTGTCGACGCCGGGCGTCAGGCACTTCGCGAGCTCGGTGCGGCTGCCGCGCAGCAGGCCGGCGAACTGGTATTCGGACAGCGAATCGGGCACGGGCGTCACCGCGCCGAGCGTCGTGGCCGGATCCGCGCCGAGCACGACTGCGACCGGATACGGCTTGCCGGGGTTCTTCAGCGCGAATTCACGGAAGTCCAGCGCGCCGCCGCGGTGCGCGAGCCAGCGCATGATCAGCTTGTTGCGTCCGATCAGTTGCTGACGGTAGATGCCGAGATTCTGGCGCGGCTTGTTCGGCCCGCGCGTGACCGTGAGGCCCCACGTGACGAGCGGCCCCGCGTCGCCGGGCCAGCAGGTCTGGATCGGCAGCTTGTTCAGGTCGACGTCGGTGCCTTCCCAGACGATCTCCTGGCATGGCGGCGACGACACCGATTTCGGCGCCATGTCCCACACGGCCTTGGCAAGCGACAGCAGCTTGCCGGCGTCCTTCAGGCTCTTCGGTGGATCCGGCTCCTTCAGCGCGGACAGCAGCCGGCCGAGGTCGCGCAGGGAGCCGAGCGCGGCGTCGTCGCCCGCATCGACGCCCATCCCGAGCGCGACGCGGCGCGGCGTGCCGAACAGGTTGCCGAGTACCGGGAACGCATTGCCTGGCGGCGCGCTGAACAGCAGCGCCGGGCCGCCGGCGCGCAGCACGCGGTCGCACAGCTCGGTCATTTCGAGCACGGGCGACACGGGTTGCGTGACGCGCCGCAGTTCGCCGAGCGCCTCGAGGCGCTGGATGAAATCGCGTAAGTCTTTGTATTTCATGAAGAAGGTCCGGGCCGCCCGCAGAGCGGGCAGCGATGGGCGGGCGCAGCGGCCGGCTGCGGCCCCGAATCGACCGACGATTTTACCCGGCCCGCCGCGCGCACGCCCGGCGCAGAAAAAAGTCGACCGCGCGCGGAGCCCCTACGGCAGGGGGCTCACGATCTGAAGGGTGGCTCAAAATTACTTTTTGTTATAATTTCAAGGTTTTATAGTGTTGACGATCTATAAAACCCTGCTAGAATCCGCTGACATTGGTTGCAGGGTAAAAGGCTTCGAGCCGCCAATCACCGATCTTTGACGCAGCGCGTCACCGTCCGCCGAATCCTGCACGGCGTCTTCGACGGCCTTTAGTTGTAGTCCCAGCCAGCGCTACCAGACGCTGGTTTTTTGCGTGGGTGCCACCGCGTATGCCCGCCTCGCCCAGTGTGCGAAGGTGCCGGCCCTCTTACACCGTGGCCTCGAACGGTACTTATACCGTTTCCCCCGATGCTTGCGCGTCCCAACCAAGGCGTGCGGCGTCGTGATTCCGCGGCGCGTTTTCTGTCTCGCCATCGAGCTGAGCGAGCCGCACGAGTCATGTTCATGGGAGATGATCTGAATGAACGCTTGGTTATCGTGGCGTCCCAGTGAGCAGCATGCACAAATCGTGCGCAACATGCTGCGTCGCGGGACGCGTGTCAGTCACCATCTATTCAGCGTTGTCGGCTGTCTTGCTGTTGCGGTCGCACTTGCCCTCTGGCTGCTGCCGACCGTGCGCGGGAACCTTGCCGCGAAGCTGATGCCGGTCGTATCCGCGGCCGTGCAGGCCGGTCCGGCCCGTCTGCTGACCGGTCATCCGCTGCCGAACTTCGCGCCTGCCGGCGTGCAGCCGCAGCAGGAAGACGCCCCCGAAACGGATGCGCTCGCCGTCGGTCTCGACGTCGCACCGGAAACGGCTGCGCAGAACGATGCGTCCGATCCGGCCCGTAACGGCCCGTCGCCCGTCGCGCTCGCGAAACTGATTCCGTCCCAGCGGGTCCCTGCCGATGCGCGCGACGATCGTACGCTCGCGTCGAACCGCCAGCAGGCGCTCGTCGCCACTTACCTGTCGCGCCGTTACCGGGTTGCCCAGGAGCCGCTCGGCCAGCTCGTGAAGGCCGCGTTCCAGACCGGCCACGACGTCGGCCTCGATCCGCTGCTGCTGCTGTCCGTGATGGCGATCGAATCGGGCTTCAACCCGTACGCGGAAAGCGGCGTCGGCGCGCAAGGCCTGATGCAGGTCATGTCGAAGGTTCATTCCGACAAGTTCGAATATTTCGGCGGTACCGACACCGCGCTGCAGCCGCTCGCGAACCTGCAGGTCGGCGCACTGGTGCTGAAGGACTGCATCGCCCGCGGCGGCTCGCTGGCGACCGGCCTGCGCCTGTACAACGGCTCGACCAATCCGGACGACACCGTATACGGCTCGAAGGTCATGGCCGAGCGCGGCCGCCTGCGTGACGTCGCGCATGGCCGCAGCGTGCCGGTCAATGCGCCGCAGGCGCCGGCCCAGCCGTCGAAGCCGATCGTCACCGCGGCAGCGGCGGGCAGCGCGAAGCGCGTGCACGCGACGCTCGATGCCGCGCAGCCGATCACCGCGAAGGCCACTGCCGCGCCGAAGAGTGCTCCGCAGGACGACGCGAGTGTCGACACCGCGAAGTCGCACGGCGACCACTCGGAACTCGGCGCGTAAGTCACGTAACGCCACGCGGTTCCAGCCCGACCCAAGCAAAAAGCACCCGATTCGGGTGCTTTTTCTTTTTGCGCGGACGGAAAGGGCCTTGCCCGCCGGCCGTGAAGGCCGGCGGGGCGTCAGTGCTGACCGAACAGCGTCGCGAGCCGCTCGACGGCCTCTTCGAGGCGCGAGTAGGCGGTCGCATAGGACAGCCGGATATAGTCGCGCGGCGCATGGATGCCGAAGTCCATGCCTGGCACCAGCACGACGCCTGCGTCGTGCAGCATCGCCTGTGTGAGCGCCGCGCTGTCGCCGGCCGCCGGATGGGCGACCCCGCCGCAATGCGCATACACGTAGAACGCACCGTCCGGCATTACAGGTACCGTGAAGCCGAGCCGTTCGAGCGCGGGCGCGATGAAGTCGCGGCGACGCTTGAATTCGAGGCGGCGCGCTTCGTAGATGTCGAGCGCCGCCGGTTCGAAGCACGCGAGCGCCGCGTGCTGCGCGAGCGCGGACGGGCAGATGAACAGGTTCTGCGACAGCTTTTCGAAGGTGCCGACGAGCGCGGGCGGCACGACCAGCCAGCCGAGCCGCCAGCCGGTCATGCTGAAGTACTTCGAGAAGCTGTTCACGGTGACGACATCGTCGCCGAACGACAGCGCCGACACGGGCGCCGCGTCGTAGCTGAGCCCCTGGTAGATCTCGTCGACGATCGTGAAGCCGCCGCGTGCGCGCACGGCTTCGACGATCCGCTTCAGCTCGTCCGGCTCGAGCGACGTGCCGGTCGGGTTCGACGGCGACGCGAGCAGCACGCCGCGCGTGCGGCTGCCCCAGCGCGTGCGGACGTCGTCCGCGGTGAGCTGGAAGCGGGCTTCCGGGCCGCTCGGCACGAGCACCGGGCGGCCTTCGGCCGCCGCGACGAAGTGCCGGTTGCACGGATACGACGGATCGGGCATCAGCACCTCGTCGTCGCGGCCGACGAGCGCGAGGCATGCGAGCAGCAGCGCGGCCGACGCGCCGGCCGTCACGACGATCCGCTCGGGGCTGATCGTGAGGCCGTAGGCGCGCGCATAGTGCGCGGCGATCGCTTCGCGCAGCGGCGCGATGCCGAGCGCGCTGGTGTACTGCGTGACGCCGCGACGCAACGCGGCCGCGGCCGCCTCGACGACGGGCTCCGGCGCGGTGAAATCCGGTTCGCCGATGCCCATGTGGATAACATCGCGCCCGGAGGACTCGAGCCGCTGTGCCTCCTTCATCAGTTCCATCACGTGGAAGGGCTGGATCGCGTCGACGCGTGCGGCGAGCGTGACGAGCGAATCGGCGGTGGTATTCATCGGTCGGGCGGGGCGGGGGAGGGGAGGGAGAACCAAAAACGGGCGCTTGCGCGCCCGTGAACAAACGGAATCAGCCGTTGCGGCGCGCCTGCGTTTCGGCGGGGCGCAGCTTCGCGGCGAGCTTGTCGAGCACGCCGTTGACGTACTTGTAGCCGTCGGAGCCGCCGAATGTCTTCGCGAGTTCGACTGCTTCGTTGATGATCACGCGGTACGGCGTTTCGACATGATGCGTGAGCTCGAACGTCGCGATCAGCAGCACGGCGCGTTCGACTGGCGACAACTGGTCGACCGGACGGTCCAGCGACGGCGTGAGCGCTTCGACGAGCGTCGCATGCTCGCGAATCACGCCGTGCAGGATCGCGTCGAGCAGCTCCTTGTCGGCCTTGTCGTAACCGAGCGCGCCGCGCAGTTGCGCGTCGATCTCGCCGGAGGACGCGTTCGACAGCAGCCACTGATACAGGCCCTGCGTCGCCAGCTCGCGCGATTGTCGGCGGGCGCTCTTCTTCATGCGCGCTCCTCTTCGTCGTCTTCGTCTTCTTCTTCGTCCTCGTCGTCGCCGAGTTGGTCGAGCGCCATCGTCAGGTTCGCCATCTCGACCGCGACGCGTGCGGCGTCACGACCCTTTTCGGTCATGCGCGCGACAGCCTGCTCGTCGTTTTCAGTCGTCAGGACCGCGTTCGCGATCGGCAGGTTGAAGTCGAGGCCGATGCGGGTGATGCCCGCGCCGCTTTCGTTCGACACGAGTTCGAAGTGGTACGTCTCGCCGCGGATTACCGCGCCGAGCGCGATCAGTGCGTCGAACTGGCCGCTTTCCGCGAGCTTCTGCAGCGCGAGCGGGATTTCCAGCGCGCCGGGCACCGACACGAGCAGCACGTCTTCACCGGAGACGCCGAGGCGCTCGAGTTCTTCGACGCACGCATCGGCGAGGCCGTTGCAGACGGGTTCGTTGAAGCGGGATTGCACGATGCCGATACGCAGGCCGTCGCCTTCGAGATTCGGTTGGTATTGTCCGATTTCCATGATCTGGTCCGTGGTGTGGATGAACGGTTATAGGGCGAAAGCGCCGTGGCGGGTTACGCGTTGGGCGCCGGGCAGGACTTGGCTTCGCCGCCGGGCATCGGAATGAAGCCCGTGACTTCGAGGCCGTAGCCGGACATGCTGCCCAGCTTGCGCGGATTCGACAGCACCTGCATCTTGCCGACGCCGACATCGCGCAGGATCTGCGCGCCGATGCCGAACGTCTTGAAATCGACCGGCCGGCGCTTCAGTGCAGCGGCCTTTTCTTCCTCGTCGAACGCCTTGAAGACGTCGATCAGATGTTCCTTCGTGTCGCCGCAGTTGAGCAGCACGATCACGCCGAGGTCGCGTTCCGCGATGTCGCGCATCGCCGCGTCGAGCGTCCACGAGTGCGTCGAGATGCTCGTCTCGAGCAGGTCGAGGACGGACAGCGGCTCGTGCACGCGCACGGGCGTATCGACGTCGGGCGACGGCGTGCCGCGCACCAGCGCGATGTGCGGCGAGCCGCTCGGCTGGTCGCGGTACAGCACCGCGCGGAACGTGCCGTGCGCGGTCTGCATCGTGCGCTCGGCGATCCGCTCGATGATCGATTCGGTACGGCTGCGGTACTGGATCAGGTCGGCGATCGTGCCGATCTTCAGGTCGTGTTCCTTCGCGAACTCGAGCAGGTCGGGCAGGCGCGCCATCGTGCCGTCGTCCTTGATGACCTCGCAGATCACCGCGGCCGGCGTGAGCCCGGCGAGCGCGGTGAAGTCGCAGCCGGCCTCGGTGTGACCGGCGCGCACGAGCACGCCGCCCGGCTGCGCCATGATCGGGAACACGTGGCCAGGCTGCACGATGTGCTCGGGGCGGACGTCGTGCGCGACCGCCGTGGCGATCGTGTGCGCGCGGTCGGCGGCCGAGATGCCGGTCGTCACGCCTTCCGCCGCTTCGATGCTGACCGTAAACGCGGTGCCGTACTGGGTGCCGTTGCGGTAGGTCATCAGCGGCAGGTGCAGCTGCTTGCAGCGTTCCTGCGTCAACGTCAGACAAATCAGGCCGCGGCCGTACTTGGCCATGAAGTTGATCGCTTCCGGCGTAACGAATTCGGCGGCGATCACGAGGTCGCCTTCGTTTTCGCGGTCTTCTTCGTCGACCAGGATCACCATCCGGCCGGCTTTCAATTCCGCGATGATGTCGAGCGTGGAGGCGAGCGTCATAAGGGGGCGAGAAAGAGGAAAGTGCGTATTTTACGCCAGCCGGGCTACGTTTCGGCTGGCACGGGGAGCGCGTGGCCGGCGAGCGCGCCGCAACGCGGCGCGGCCGGCCGGCGGGGCGGGCCTGCCCGGGCCGCCGCGGCCTGCCCGAAGGGGGGCGACCGCAGGCCGGCCGGGGCCCGGCCCTGCGTCACGCGTGCTCGTTGCGCCCGCCGAGGTAGTCGAGCTTGCCGAGTTCGACGCCGCTGTGGCGCAGGATGTCGTACGCGGTCGTCACGTGGAAGAAGAAGTTGGGCAGCACGAAGTTCAGCAGATACGATTGCCCGGTGAACTCGATCGGGCCGACGCGCATCTTGAGCACGATCTGGCGTGCCTCGGTGCCGTCGATCTGCGCGGCGTCGAAGCCCTTCAGATAGTCGATCGTCTTCTGGATGCGCGCATGCAGTTCGTCGAACGTCTGCTCGACGTCGGGGTAGCTCGGGATGTCGACGCCGGCGAGCCGCGCGGCGCAGCCCTTGGCCGTGTCGGTCGCGATGTACACCTGGCGGACGAGCGGCAGCATGTCCGGATAGAGGCGCGCGCCGATGAACACCGACGGGTCGATCTGCTTCTCGGCCGCATGCGCCTGCGCCTTGCCGAGGATGTGCTGCAGGTTGGTGAGGCCGCGGATCAGGACGGGCAGCGAAGCCTGGTACATCGAGATGGACATGGGACGACTCCTGGAGGAAAAGGGGCAGCCGGTACGCGGCGCACCGTGCGTCGCCGCGCCGAAACCGCTGCCGTGCATCTTAGCGCGACGGGATGACCCGTGCGCGTCGTTGGCCATCCGGCCAGGTGTCGGGCCGAACCGCCGGCCGCCGTTCCAGACATTCCATATCCAGGGGCGCCGCCGCCCGGTCAGTCCTGATGCACGCCCTGCGATGCCGACAGCATCCGCTCTACATACCGCGCAATCATGTCGACTTCGAGGTTGACCTTGTCGCCGGCCTTCACGTGACGCAGCGTCGTGACCTCGACCGTATGCGGGATCAGGTTGATCGAGAATTCGCAGCCGTCCGCGCGATCGTCGACCGTGTTGACGGTCAGGCTCACGCCATTGACCGTGATCGAGCCCTTGTATGCCAGATAGCGGCCGAGCTCGCGCGGCGCGACGATCCGCAACTCGTGCGATTCGCCGACCGGCGCGAACCGGGTCACGGTGCCGAGGCCGTCGACGTGGCCCGACACGATGTGCCCGCCGAGGCGGTCGTGCGCGCGCAGCGCCTTCTCGAGGTTCACTTCGCCGGGTTGCGCGAGGCCGACCGTGCGGTTCAGGCTTTCGCGCGACACGTCGACGTCGAATCCGGTTTCGGTCTTTTCGATGACCGTCATGCACGCGCCCTGGATCGCGATGCTGTCGCCGAGCGCGACATCGGCCAGGTCGAGCCCGCCGGCCTGCACGGTCAGCCGCACGCCCGCGTCGGGCGACGCGCCGAGCGGGTTGATCGATTCGATGCGGCCGACGGCCGCGACAATTCCGGTAAACATCGTGACGGCTCCGTTCAGTGGGAGGCGGGGGGCGGCGCGACACGCGCCAGGATCCGCAGATCGTCGCCGATCCGATCGACGCTGTGGAATGCGAGCCGCGTGCGGGCGTCGAGGCTCGCCGGCGCGGCGAGGTCGAACATGCCGGCCGCGTCGCTGCCGAGCAGGCTCGGCGCAAGATAGACGAGCAGCTCGTCGACGCATTGCTCGCGCAGCAGCGAACCGTTCAGCTTGTGGCCGGCCTCGACGTGCAGCTCGTTGACGCCGCGTGCGCCGAGCGCCGCCAGCATCGCGGGCAGGTCGACCTTGCCGTGCACAT
This sequence comes from Burkholderia ambifaria, assembly GCF_001443045.1. Taxonomy (GTDB): domain Bacteria; phylum Pseudomonadota; class Gammaproteobacteria; order Burkholderiales; family Burkholderiaceae; genus Burkholderia; species Burkholderia ambifaria_A. Next base: position 47,550 of record NZ_LKPJ01000023.1, read on the forward strand.
TCGCGAGCGGCACGATTTCCGCGCCGCGCGACTTCAACACGTTCGCACGCACTTCGCCGGCGGCATCGAGCCGGCCGCAGAAGATCAGCAGCGGCGCGCCTTCGAGCAGGCGCGCATCGAGCGGCAGGTCGAGGCGGCTGTCGACCAGCACGCGTTGCGGCTGGCGCGGCGTGTCGATGCCGCGCACGGTCAACAGCGGGTTGTCCTCGCGCACGGTGCCGATGCCGGTGAGGATCGCGCACGCGCGCGCACGCCATGCATGGCCGTCGAGGCGCGCGGCCTCGCCGGTGATCCACTGGCTTTCGCCGGACGGCAGCGCGGTGCGTGCATCGAGCGACGCGGCCGTCTTCATCCGCACCCACGGGCGGCCACGCGTCATCCGCGACACGAAGCCGATGTTCAGTTCACCCGCCTCGTTCGCGAGCAGCCCGCAGCGCACGTCGATGCCCGCGTCGCGGAGCATCCCGAGGCCGCGCCCCGACACCTGCGGGTTCGGGTCTTCCATCGCCGCGACGACCTTCGCGACGCGCGCGTCGATCAGCGCGTTCGCGCACGGCGGCGTGCGGCCGAAGTGGCTGCACGGCTCGAGCGTCACGTACACGGTGGAGCCGGCGACGTCGTGGCCGCGCGAGCGCGCGTCCTTCAGCGCCTGCACTTCCGCGTGATCCTGGCCGGCCGGTTGCGTGAAGCCTTCGCCGATCACGTCGCCGCCCTTGACGATCACGCAACCGACGCGCGGGTTCGGCGCGGTCGTGTACATCCCGCGCGCCGCGAGCGTCAGCGCACGCTGCATGTGGGCGAAATCGGTATCCGAGAACATGCGCGGGGACCCGGGTCAGGCGGCGAGGGCCGCGAATGCGCGGCGGGCGGCCGCGAGCGTCGCGTCGATCACCGCGTCGTCGTGCGTGCTCGACACGAAGCCGGCCTCATACGCGGACGGCGCGAAGTACACGCCTTCGTCGAGCATCAGGTGGAAGAAGCGGTTGAAGCGCTCGATGTCGCTCTTCGTGACTTCCGCGAAGCTGGTCGGCACGCGCTCGGCGAAGTACAGGCCGAACATCGCACCGATCGAGTCGGCCGCGAACGGCACGCCGGCCGCGCGCGCTTCGGCCGCGAGGCCGTCGGCGAGGCGCTTCGTCTGTGCGGTGAGCGCGTCGTAGAAGCCCGGCGCCTGGATCAGCTGCAGCGTCTTCAGGCCCGCGGCGACCGCGATCGGGTTGCCCGACAGCGTGCCGGCCTGGTACACGCCGCCGAGCGGCGCGAGGTGGGCCATGATGTCGCGGCGGCCGCCGAACGCGGCAGCCGGCATCCCGCCGCCGATCACCTTGCCGAGGCAGGTGAGGTCCGCCGTGATTCCATAGTGTTGCTGCGCGCCGCCGAGCGCGACGCGGAAACCGCACATCACCTCGTCGAAGATCAGCACGGCGCCGTGCTTCGTGCACAGCGCGCGCAGCGCGTTCAGGAATTCGGGCGTGCCGCGCACGAGGTTCATGTTGCCCGCGACGGGCTCGACGATCACCGCGGCGATCTCGCCGCCGAACGCGCCGAATGCTTCTTCCAGCGCGGCGACGTTGTTGTATTCGAGGACGGTCGTGTGCTTCGCGATGTCGGCGGGCACGCCGGCCGACGTCGGATTGCCGAACGTCAGCAGGCCCGAGCCGGCCTTGACCAGCAGGCTGTCCGCGTGGCCGTGGTAGCAGCCCTCGAACTTGACGATGCGGCTGCGGCCCGTGAAGCCGCGCGCGAGACGCAGCGCGCTCATCGTGGCCTCGGTGCCGCTCGACACCATCCGCACCTGTTCGATCGACGGCACGAGCTTGCAGATTTCCTCGGCGATCTCGATTTCCGCCTCGGTCGGCGCGCCGAACGAGAAGCCGTCGGCGAGTACGTTCTGCACGGCCGACAGCACTTCCGGATGGACGTGGCCGACGATCATCGGGCCCCACGAGCCGATGTAATCGATGTACTGCTTGCCGTCGGCATCCCAGAAGTACGGGCCCTGTGCGCGCGACACGAAGCGCGGCGTGCCGCCGACCGAACGGAAGGCGCGCACCGGCGAGTTGACGCCGCCGGGAATGGTCTTCTGGGCGCGTTCGAAGAGGATCTGATTGTTGGACATGAGCGAAACCTGCGAGAGAAGGGCGCGGGGGCCTGTGCACGGGCCGCGGCGCCTGGGCGGAACGATCGTCTGATTGTACCGGAGACGCGCTCGGCGGGCCTGCCGGGCGGACTGCGTCCTTTCCGCGCGTGAAGGATTGCATGGGGATTGCACGAGCCGGAAAGGAAGTAGGGTGATTCGGCCCCGTTATCGATCCGGCACGGGCGGCGGCTTGCGCTTGCCGGTCAGCTCGGCCCAGCGCTTCTCCAGCGGGCCTTCGACCATCGGCTTGATCACCGTGCCGGAACTTTGCGCATCCCAGGTCTGCACCGAGTACGGATGCACGCGCAGCGCGTCGCGCGGGATCACGACGTCCTGGTGTGCGTCGACCAGCCAGTCATAGACGAAGTCGATGCACAGCCGGTAGCCGCGCTTCGTCGACGGATCGGGCACCTCGTACGGCGCGCGCGTCACGTAGCCGGAACCGAACACGCCCTTCGGCTCCTTCGCGACGCGGTGCAGGAACACGCGGTCGCCCGGCAGGATGCCGCGCGCGAAGCCGCAGCCCCACACGTCATGCACGGCCTCGCCGGCCTTCACGCGCGCGGCCACGTCGGGCAGCTCGGGCCACGGCCATTTCTTGGGGCTCCAGATCAGCAGGAAGGCGGTCATCGGTTCGGTCGTACGTCGAATGGGTCAGACAAAAGAAGCGGGAGCCGCAAGCTTAATCGAATCCGTCCGCGCGACTCCGTCCGCGGCCCCGTGCGACACTGGCCGCACGGGCACTTTCCGGCCGTGCGCGGCACGCGAAAAAGTTGCGCGTACAATCATGGGCCTGAGCGCCGTGCGCGGCGCAGCCTCCCGTCTTCACCGCCACGCGCGCCCCGATGCGCGCGGGCCTCCATTCCGGATACCCATGTCCCACGTCGTCCGGCGCCGGCCCGATGCCCGGCTGATCCTGTTGCTCGGCGCGCTTGCCGCCTGCGGGCCGATTGCCACCGACATGTACCTGCCGAGCCTGCCGTCGATCGCCGACGGCTTCTCGGTGAGCCCCGGCGCCGCGCAGCGCACGCTGACGAGCTTCATGGCCGGCTTCTCGGTCGGCATGCTGCTGTACGGTCCGCTGTCCGATACGTGGGGCCGCCGCCCGGTGCTGCTCGGCGGCATCGCGCTGTTCACGCTGGCGAGCATCGGCTGCTTCGTGTCGACCTCGATCGACATGCTGATCCTCGTGCGCTTTCTGCAGGCGCTCGGCGCCGGCGCGGCGTCGGTGCTGTCGCGTGCGATCGCGCGCGATGCGCATGAACCGACCGACGCGGCGAAGGTGCTGTCGATGGTCGCGATCGTCACCGCGGTCGGGCCGCTGCTCGCGCCACTGATCGGCGGGCAGATCCTGCGTTTCTCGGGCTGGCGCGGCGTGTTCGTCGTGCTGGCCGTGTTCGGCGCGGTGTGTGCGGCGACCGCGTACCTGCGCGTGCCCGAAACCTGGCCGAAGGAGCGGCGCAAGAGCGCGGCCGTGCTCGCATCGTTCGCGTCGTACGGGCGCATCCTGTCCGATCCGGTTGCGTGGGGGCACATGCTGTGCGGCGGGATGGCGTTCGCGTCGATGTTCTCGTACATCACCGCGACGCCGTTCGTGTACATCGAGTATTTCCACGTGTCGCCGCAGCACTACGGGCTGCTGTTCGGGCTGAACGTGGTCGGGATCATGATTGGCAACTTCACCAATACGCGGCTCGTCGGCCGCATCGGCTCGCTGCGCATCATCGCGGCCGCGTCGCTCGTGAGCTGCATCGCATCGCTCGCGGTCGCGCTCGTCGCGCTGACGGGGTGGGGCGGGCTGTGGTCGATCGTCGTGTGCCTGTTCTTCGTGGTCGGCGTGGTCGGGATCCTGTCCGCGAACTGCACGACCGACCTGATGCATCGCTATCCGCACAACGCGGGCGCGTCGGCTGCCGTGTTCGGCGCGATGCAGCTCGCGCTCGGCGCGATCGCGAGCGTCGCGATCGGTGCACTCGCGGACGGCACGCCGTTCGCGATGGGCGTGACGATCGGCGTGTCGGGCGTGCTGTGCTTCTTCGGGCGCTATCTGGTGCTGCGCTGGCACGGGCGTGCTGTGCCGGCCGGGGCGTGAGCTGCGGGTTCAAATTTCCCGCCTCTGCATCACTTGGAACGGTCTGACGAGCGATTGTTGAGTCGATCGCTGCGCGTCGGGTTGATCACGAACCGCTTGACCTGGGCATCGAGTTCCTTGCTATGGTACAGATCCAGGCATTTCAAAAAATCGAACCTCACGCCTTTGATTTCGGATTCGACGATCGGATTGCTGTAGTCGCGTGCAAGAAAACGATTGACCAGCGATTTGCTCGCGTCGGGGTTTCGTTCCAGATCGAAGTCGGTCCAATCCATTAGTGCACTGGCGCTGCTTCCCGCGTCCATCGCAGCGGACGGTTCATTCCGATAAGCGGTCGCGATGCATTCGGCGAGCACCATGTCCTTGTAGTTCTGCGCGTAGGTTCGGGCGCCGGCTTGCGGCGACGACGTTGCATCCGTTGCATGGCCCGATTGTGCCGCTAACGTCAGTACCCCAAACATCACACACTGGAGCAGCGGATTTTGTCTCATGGCAGACTCCAGAGGTGTCCACAGATCCAACACATCGCCTAAAAAATAAACCGGTCTATTTGGCGAGGTGCAATCAGCGCGGCAGACTTTCCAAGCGCTGATTGTTCCACTCTCCATCCAAAATAGCCTGATAGAGCATGCCTAGAGTCAGTGGCACTTTGTCATATTTTTCTCGGCGTTTTCTGGAGAAAGCCATCCGCGCCACTTCAATCAAGCTAAATCCCTCTCCTGAGAAGTAGCGATTGAACTCAAAATCTCCAACTTGCACCGGAAATTTATCGAAGAAGCTCTCCATAAACTCGACCGCATCGTCGCCAGTGATATCCAAATCACCCTCGACGGCATGACCTTTTGTGAGAATTTCTTTGGGACTAACACCGGCCTCCCTTCTCACAAAATCCTCAAACTCGTTCCATGTAAACTGGCTCATCAGAACACCTTGTCCTCAGGCTTAACAAGCGCGTTATAGCGCGACACGGAACGAATGCTGATCATCGTGACATCGTTGGCAGCAATGACCCAGCCAACGACAGGAACCGCGCGCCCAACGAAAACCCCAATGTTTCTTACCAGAATGAACCTCAAGCGCTTAACGCTGGCGTTGGTCAGCGTCGGGAGGATCTTCTTCTTCAAATCGTAGTCCAGATACTTGCGACTTAATATCGACGCAACAGAAGTACCCGGCGTGGTACCAAAGGGCTTTGCTCGTGTTGGCATCCAATTTTGACCGGCCACAATGGCAACCACTGCTGCTACATCGTCAACGCCAAGCTCCTTGCATGTCTCGTCGATAAAGACAAGGAAAAACAGCTCCATCGGCGTGAGATCTCGATGTGTACCAAAGTCATAGGTATTGTTCATTATAGTATTCCTCTCTCAGGCTATCGACGAGGCTGAAACCTCGGAGAGAACGATCCCCTGCCTATCGTCCAGGGTGCTGCCTCCCAGCGAAGGCGGGAATTTGATCACTTCTGCTTTGCCCCATCGCTGGATATTGGTGGCCACGTTGCCCCAATCGTTCGCGCAACTTTCTCCGCGGAATTTATCGGCGCGTAAATTCGCATTGCTGCTGCCCATGCAGCAGAAAAACGTGGTCTAGGCATTTCCCTCTCCGCAAACTGGATGAACGTGATGCTGTCGATGCCGATCAGTGTTCTTTGAGAAATGCGCTGTTTTTCGCATTGGACCGACATGGCGGCATCACATGGCGTGAGGGAAGTTACCGGGCCCGGGCAACGGCTGACAATTGGACTTGTTCGAAAATGAGAGCGTGTGCGAACGTATGACGTCACGCGCAACCATCGGCGGAACGCTCGTCGATGATTGCCGAGCTGCTGTGGCCCGGGGCAGTGCCGCTCATGCGAAACACCCCGAACGCCAGGCCTGAATCCGGCGTTCGGGGTGTCGTGTAGCGACGGCGTTCCACCGAAGCGTCAGTCCCGCGCGACGTCCTTCGCCGCCGGCGACGCGCCGTGGCTCAGCCAGTCGAGCACGTCAGCCGTTTCGTCGTCGCTCGCCCGTGCGCGCGCCTGCGTGACGGCTTCCGGCAATTCGCCGTTGGTCGACGCGCGGCGGATCGCGACGCCGACCGCGAGGATGTCGATCATCAGCAGATGCAGGATCCGCGAGATCATCGACAGCTGCGATTCGCGCATCTCGATGTGGTCGGTTTCGAGCGCGACGGTCGCGCGCTTGGCGAGCGGCGTGTTGCTCGACGTGATCGCGATCACCTTCGCGCCGGCCTGCATCGCGACTTCGAGCACGCGCAGCAGTTCGGGCGCGCGCCCCGACTTCGACACCGCGACGATCACGTCGCCCTTGCCGAGCAGCGCGGCCGACGCGGCCTGCATGTACAGGTCGCCGTACGCGATCGTCGGGATCCCGAAGCGGAAGAACTTGTAGTGCGCGTCCTGCGCGACGATGTTCGAGTTGCCGAGCCCGTAGAACTCGATGCGGCGCGCGCCGTTCAGGATCTCGATCGCGTTCTCGACGTGCTCGAAGTTCAGGTGTTCGCGCAATTGCAGGATCGCGGACACCGTGTTGTCGAGCACCTTCGCGCCGAAGTCGGTGGCGGTGTCGCCGAGATGCACCTGGCTGTGGCTCATCGGAATCGTGCCGGTGAGGCCGGTCGCGAGCTTCAGCTTGAAGTCCGACAAGCCCTGGCAGCCGAGCGAGCGGCAGAAGCGGATCACCGTCGGCTGGCTCACGTCCGCCTTGCGCGCGATGTCGACGATCGGGTCGTTGATGATCGAGCGCGGATGGTTCAGCGCGAGATCGGCGACGCGGCGCTCGGCCGGCGTGAGCGCGTCGCGCATCTGGCGGATCCGCTCGAACACGGCCGACGACGCGCCGCCCGACCGGTTCGACAGCTGCTCCGCGAGGATCGCCGACACGCCGAGGAACGCCGGATATTCGGCGGTGATCAGGTAGGTCGGGATGTTCTGGAGATACTGCGTGAAACGGCCCTTCGCCTCGAAGCGTGCGCGGAACGACGAGCGCGTGAACAGTTCGCCGAGCTTCAGCGCGACGCCGCCGCCGATGTAGACGCCGCCGAGCGCGCCGAGCGTCAGCGCGACGCTGCCGGCGAACGCGCCGAGAATCCCGCAGAAGCATTCGACCGTCTCGAGCGCGAGCGCGTCGCCCGCATGCGCGCGCTCGACGATCTCGGCCGTGTCGACGCTCGCGGCGACGCGCTTCTTGTCGCGCGCGGCCAGCGCACGATAGATGATCTCGATGCCGGGGCCGGCGCACACACGCTCGAACGACACGTGCGGAAACTTCTTGCGCGCGTACTGCAGCACGAGATCCTCGCGCTCGTCCTGCGGCGCGAACGACGCGTGACCGCCTTCGCTACCGAGCGCGATCCAGCGGTCGTCTGCCGGAATCAGGCCGGATACGCCGAGCCCGGTGCCGGGCCCGAGCAGCCCGATCACGCTGTTCTGGCGGCGCGCGCCGCCGCCGATCTGCACGCGCTGTGCATCGGTGAGGCCGGGCAGCGCCATCGCGAGCGCGGTGAAGTCGTTGACGACGAGCAGCGTGTCGAAGCCGAGCGCGCGGCGCGTCGCCTCGATCGAGAAGCTCCAGTCGTGATTGGTCATCGTGACCTGGTCGCCGTCGACCGGGTTCGCGATCGCGATCGCCGCGTGGTTCACGCGGGCGATCTTCACGTCCTTCAGGTACTTGCGGATCGCGTCGGTGAGCGTCGGATAGTCGGCGCCGGGATAGACGCGGATCTGCGTGATCTCGCCCGGGCCGGTTTCCAGCGCGAAACGCGCGTTGGTGCCGCCGACGTCCGCGAGCAGGCGCGGGCCGTCGGCATGCTGGCCCGCGACGACAGCCTTACTTTGCGCACCAGTAGACATCGAGCTTGGTCCCCTTGTCGTTGGCCAGTTGGGAAATCGCGTTCTTCCGCAGCGTGGCGGCCGCGGCGTCGAGCACGTCGCGCTTGGCGGCACCCGCGATCAACAGGAAGAGTCGGTCGACGCGCTTTAGCGCATCGAGCGAAAAGCTCACGCGCGCATGCGGTGCCGCGCCGGGATGCACGGCGACGAAGCGCTCGGGCGTCGTGATCGCGTGGTCCCATTCGGGCGCGTCCGCGAAGATCGACGCGGTGTGGCCGTCCTCGCCCATGCCGAGCACGGCGACGTTCGGCACGCGGTAGTCGGCGTTCGCGTTGAGCGCGGCGACGTGCGCATCGAGCGTCGCGCGCGTGTCGACGAGCGGCAGGAAGCGGGCAGGGGCCGCCGCGTGCTGCAGCAGCGTGTCGCGCACGAGGTGCGCGTTGCTGGCTGCGTCGTCCTCTGGCACCCAGCGGTCGTCGACCAGCGTGACGTCGACGCCGGCCCAGTCGAGCGCCGTGTGCGATAGCGTTTGCAGGAGCGGGCGCGGGCTCGTGCCGCCGGACACCGCGAGCGTGGGGCGCGCGGGGCCGGCGAGCGCGGCGCGCAGCGCATCGCCGACGGCGCGCGCGAGCGCTTCGCTTTGCGCTTCCTGGGTGTCGAAAGCGTGGATCTCGATCACATCTCCTCCGGACTGCTTTGTCTGTTCAATTCGTGCGTATCGTGGAGCACGTTGCCGCGCGCGAGTGCGCACGGCAACGGTTTGCATCAGTTTTCTTCTTCGAGCCAGCAGGTGCCGTGCTGCGCGAGCATCGCGCTCGCCGCGGCCGGCCCCCATGTGCCCGCCGCGTACGGCTTCGGCGGCTTCAGCGTGCGTGCCCATTCATTGAGGATCGGCTCGACCCAGCGCCATGCTGCTTCCTGTTCGTCGCGGCGCACGAACAATGCAAGACGGCCGTTGATCACGTCGAGCAGCAGGCGCTGGTACGCCTCCATCTGCCCTTCCTTGAAGAACTGGTCGAACGCGAGGTCGAGGTGCACGCTCGCGAGGTTCATCCCTTCGCCGGGCTGCTTCGCGAGGCAGTACAGGCGAATCGTCTCGTTCGGCTGCAGCCGGATCACGAGGCGGTTCGAGCCGGCGCGCAGCGCGGTCGGCCCGAGTGCCGAGTGCGGCACCGGCCGGAAGTTGACGACGATCTCCGCGACGCGATCGGCGAGACGCTTGCCGGTGCGCAGGAAGAACGGCACGCCGGCCCAGCGCCAGTTCTCGATCTCGACCTTCAGCGCGACGAAGGTTTCGGTCTGGCTGTCGGACTTCACGCCCGGCTCGGTCGCGTAGGCCGGCACCTGCGCCCCCTTGATCACGCCCGCATGATACTGGCCGCGCACCGCGACCTTGCCGATGTCACGCGGATCGACCGGCTTCAGCGCACGCAGCACGCGCAGCTTTTCGTCGCGCACCGAGTCGGAATCCATCGAGTGCGGCGGCTCCATCGCGACGATCGACAGCAGCTGCAGCAGGTGGTTCTGCACCATGTCGCGCAGCGCGCCCGTATTGTCGTAGAAATCGCCGCGCGCCTCGACACCGAGCTCCTCGGCGATCGTGATCTGGATGCTCTCGACCCATTCGCGGCGCCACAGCGGCTCGAACAGCGCATTGCCGAAGCGCAGCGCGAGCAGGTTCTGCACCGGCTCTTTCCCGAGGTAGTGGTCGATCCGGTAGATCTGGTCTTCCGCGAAGATCTCGCCAACCGCGTCGTTGATCGCGTTCGACGAGCGCAGGTCGTAGCCGAGCGGCTTCTCGAGCACGATGCGTGCGCCTTCGTTCAGGCCGACCGACGCGAGCGCCTTGCAGATCGGCACGAACAGCGACGGGCCCGTCGCGAGATAGAACACGCGGATGCCGGGCAGTTGCGCGACCGCGTCGCGCAGCACGACGTAGTCCTCCGCACGGCCGAGGTCGAGCTTCACGTATTCGATGCGCTCGAGGAAGGATTGCCACGCGCCGTCGTCGAATGCCTTGCCGGCCGCCTTCGCCGCATGCGGCTTCACGTGCGTGTCGACCCATTCGAGATAGCCGGCCCGATCCGATTCGTGCCGCGCGACGGCAACGATCCGGCCGCTTTCCGCAAGCATGTTGCCGCGGTGCGCTTCGAACAGCGCGGGCAGGATCTTGCGCATCGACAGGTCGCCGGTGCCGCCGAAAAGTACGAAGGTAAAGCTGGAATCGGTATGCATGTGTCTCCGCCGGTTGGGGGCTGGGAAGCGATCCGTAGTGTGATAAAAATATTTTTGACACTGAATTGTAGTTTAACTACAATCCGCCGCAAGGGGTAGCACCTGGGTGAAGAAAAAAAGAAGTGCGGTCGATGAACTGCACGAGCTTCGCCTTCGGGAACGCCTTGTGCCGAATGTTATCGGACATTGACGGTGCGCATCGTCCGCGCGCCGTCGCCCCGGGCTCGCGCCGCGGCATCGCGGCGGGCCAGAAACACAAAGAGGAGACACGCCGTTGAATCTCGATTCACGCTTTCTATAAGAGCCCGGCCGGTCATCGGCCCCGTACGCTGCACGCGTCCCGCGGCTCGATTTCCCCGTCGTTTATCAAGAAGCCGGTTCCCCGTCCGGGAACCTCACGAGTTGATTCAGTCTGGAGGAGATAAGTAATGAAAGTTCGCTCGATCATGGGCGCGCTCTGCGCCGCGGGTCTGATGGCTGGCGCCGTGGCGGCGCAGGCGGCCGAGAACGTAACGGTGCTGCACTGGTGGACCTCGGGCGGCGAGTCGAAGGCCGTCGGCGTGCTGAAGGACGACGTGCAGAAGCAGGGCTACGTGTGGAAGGACTTCGCGGTCGCGGGCGGCGCGGGCGCGGCGGCCATGACCGCGCTGAAGACCAAGGTGATCAGCGGCGACGCACCGTCGGCCGCGCAGATCAAGGGTCCGCTGATCCAGGACTGGGCCGATCAGGGCGTACTCGTCAACATCGATTCCGTCGCCGGCGACTGGAAGCAGAACCTGCCGCCGGAAATCGACAAGATCATCAAGTACAAGGGCCACACCGTCGCTGCACCGTTCTCGGTGCATCGCGTGAACTGGCTGTACATCAACAAGGCCGCGCTCGACAAGGTCGGCGCGAAGGTGCCGACCACCTGGCCCGAATTCTTCGCGGTGGCCGACAAGCTGAAGGCCGCCGGCATCCAGCCGGTCGCGATGGGTGGCCAGCCGTGGCAGGACCTGACGCTGTGGGAAGACGTGGTGCTGTCGCAGGGCCCGGCCTTCTACAAGAAGGCGCTCGTCGATCTCGACCAGGCCACGCTGACGTCGCCGCAGATGCTGTCCGTGTTCGACACGGTGCGCAAGATCCAGGGTTACTTCGATACCGGCCGCAACGGCCGCGACTGGAACCTCGCGACCGCGATGGTGATCAACGGCAAGGCCGGCATGCAGTTCATGGGCGACTGGGCGAAGGGCGAGTTCGAGAGTGCCGGCAAGAAGTCGGGCAAGGACTACATCTGCGCGCCGGTACCGGGCACCGCGAACTCGTACACGTTCAACGTCGACTCGTTCGTGTTCTTCCAGCAGAAGGGCCAGAAGGCCGCGACGCCGGGCCAGCTCGCCCTTGCGAAGACGATCATGACGCCGGATTTCCAGGAGCAGTTCAGCCTGCTGAAGGGTTCGATTCCGGTGCGCCTCGGCGTGAAGATGGACAAGTTCGACGACTGCGCGAAGAAGTCGTACGCCGACGAGCAGACCGCGATCAAGTCGGGCGGCTACGTGCCGTCGCTCGCGCACGGGATGGCGCAGAGCGATGCAACGGCCGGCGCGATCACCGACGTCGTGACGAAGTTCATGAACTCGCAGCAGGATTCGAAGAGCGCGGTCGCCGCGCTCGCGAAAGCCGCGAAGGTGAAGTAAAGCGCGACGGGCGCCCGGCTGGAAACGCATCGTCGGCCGGGCGTTTTTGCATGTGCAGCAAACGGGCTCGCCCCGCGGGCCCGTGCCGTACCCGGCGCCGGCCCGGCCTGCGCCGCCCTCGTTCCAGGAGTCGAATCAAGTGGCTGCCCCTCTTAGCGGAAACGGATCCGGCGCTGCCGTCGCACGGCGCACGTCGCCGATGTCGGCCTTCGCCGATCGCTGGATTCCGAAGCTCGTGCTCGCGCCGAGCCTTGCGATCGCCGTGGTATTCATCTACGGCTTCATCCTGATTACCGGCTATCTGTCGCTCACCAATTCGCGGCTGTTGCCGAACTACGAATTCGACGGCTTCGGCCGCTACTCGGACCTGTTCCAGAACGACGTGTGGTGGACCTCCGCCGCTAACCTCGGCTGGTTCGGGATTCCGTTCATCGTGATCTGCGTCGCGCTCGGGCTGTTCCTCGCGATCCTGCTCGACCAGCGGATCCGCAACGAAGGCGCGCTGCGCGCGATCTTCCTGTACCCGATGGCGCTGTCGTTCATCGTCACGGGCACCGCGTGGCAGTGGATCCTGAACCCGGGCCTCGGCCTGGAGAAGGTGATGCACGACTGGGGCTGGACGAGTTTCTCGTTCGGCTGGCTCGACGATCCGGACAAGGCGATCTTCTGTATCGTGATCGCCGCCGTGTGGCAGTCGACCGGCTTCGTGATGGCGCTGTTCCTCGCGGGGCTGCGCGGTGTCGACGGCGAGATCTTCAAGGCTGCGCAGGTCGACGGCGCGACGCTGCCGACCATCTACCGCAAGATCGTGATCCCGAGCATGCGCCCGGTGTTCTTCTCGGTGCTGCTGATCCTCTGCCACATCACGATCAAGACCTTCGACCTGGTGGTCGCGCTGACGGCGGGCGGCCCCGGCACGTCGTCGTCGCTGCCGGCCATGTTCATGTACACGTTTTCGTTCAACCGCGGCCAGCTCGGGCTCGGCGCGGCGTCGTCGGTGATGATGCTCGTGACCGTGGTCGCAGTGCTGGTGCCGCTGATGTATATGGAATCGAGGAGCACCCGCAATGCAGCCTAAGATGACGATCAGCCGGGCAGTGATCTATGCGGCGTTGATCCTGTTCGCGCTGTACTTCCTGTTCCCGATCTACGTGATGCTGTCGACGTCGTTCAAGGACCTCGACCAACTGCGCACCGGCAACCTGCTGACGCCGCCGACGCACTGGACCCTCGATCCGTGGGTCAAGGCATGGAGCGGTGCATGTACCGGCGTGCGCTGCGACGGGATGAAGCCGTTCTTCCTGAACTCGCTGCAGATGGTGATTCCGGCCGTGCTGATCTCGTCGCTGATCGGCGCGTTCAACGGCTACGTGCTCACGCACTGGCGCTTTCGCGGCGCGGATGCGCTGTTCACGATGATGCTGGTCGGCTGCTTCATCCCGTTCCAGGTGATCCTGCTGCCGATGGCGCGCCTGCAGGGGATGCTCGGCCTCGCGAATACGATTCCGGGCCTGGTGTTCGTGCACGTCGTGTACGGGATCGCGTTCACGACGATGTTCTTCCGCAACTTCTACGTGAGCGTGCCGGCCGAGCTCGTGAAGGCCGCGCGCATCGACGGTGCGGGTTTCTTCACGATCTTCACGAAGATCCTGCTGCCGGTGTCGCTGCCGATCTTCATGGTGTGCCTGATCTGGCAATTCACGCAGATCTGGAACGACTTCCTGTTCGGGATCGTGTTCTCCGGCGTCGACTCGATGCCGATCACGGTCGCGCTGAACAACCTCGTCAACACGTCGACGGGCGTGAAGGAATACAACGTCGACATGGCCGGCGCGATCATCGCCGCGCTGCCGACGCTGCTCGTCTACGTGGTCGCCGGCCGCTACTTCGTGCGCGGGCTGACGGCGGGCGCGGTGAAGGGGTAAGCGCGGCTTCATCCGATACGACGAACCGGCCGCGCATCGCGCGCGGCGCATCGAAACGAACCCGACGCGGCGCCCTAGCGCCGCGCGAGACGAGACAGAGGATTCACAGCATGGCAAGCCTTTCCATCCGTGACGTGTACAAGACCTACCCGAACGGGGTGCCGGTCCTGAAGGGTGTCGACATCGAGATCGAGGACGGACAGTTCCTGATCCTGGTCGGCGGGTCGGGCTGCGGGAAGTCGACGCTGCTCAACATGATCGCCGGCCTCGAGACCGTGACGAGCGGCGAGATCTGCATCGACGGCAAGGTCGTCAACGACCTGTCGCCGAAGGATCGCGACATCGCGATGGTGTTCCAGTCGTACGCGCTGTATCCGTCGATGACGGTGCGCGAGAACATCTCGTTCGGACTGAACATCCGCAAGGTGCCGAAGAGCGAGCAGCAGCAGATCGTCGAGCGCGTATCGGCGATGCTGCAGATCCAGCACCTGCTCGACCGCAAGCCGGGCCAGCTGTCGGGCGGCCAGCGCCAGCGCGTCGCGATGGGCCGCGCACTGGCGCGCGATCCGTCGCTGTTTCTGTTCGACGAGCCGTTGTCGAACCTGGACGCGAAGCTGCGCATCGAGATGCGCGCGGAAATCAAGCTGCTGCACCAGCGCCTCGGCACGACGATCGTCTACGTGACGCACGACCAGATCGAGGCGATGACGCTCGGCGACCGGATCGCGGTGATGAAGGACGGCGTGGTTCAGCAGTTCGGCGCGCCGCAGGAGATCTACGATTCGCCGTCGAACCTGTTCGTCGCGGGCTTCATCGGCGCGCCGCCGATGAACTTCATCAACGGCAAGCTGGTCGAGCAGGGCGGCGGGATCGCGCTCGAAGTCGACACGGGCGTCAAGCGCGGCGCGCTGAACCTGCCGTTCGATGCGGGCAAGCTGAAGTCGCACGTCGGCCGCGAGGTGATCCTCGGCCTGCGTCCGGAGCGCATCACCGACGTGCGCCATGCGCACAACGGCGACGCGTCGCACCTGCAGCCGTTCGACGTGCGCGTCGACGTGACCGAGCCGACCGGGCCCGATACGCACGTGTTCGCGCAGGTCAACGGCAAGCGGATCGTGAGCCGCGTGCATCCGGCCGCGAACCCGCAGCCCGACCAGACGTTGTCGCTGCTGTTCGACGTGTCGAAGGCGGTGCTGTTCGATCCGGCGTCGGAAGAGCGGATCGCGTGAGGCGGCGCGTGCGCTGAATGAAAGAGAAGGGGCCGTCTCGAACGGCCCCTTTGATTTTTGCGTGCCGGCGATGCGCGGCGCGGGGGCGTCAGTGCGGCAGCCGCACGTCGAACTTGAACGTCGCGAGCCGCGCGACGAGGATGAAGCCGGTCGCGAACAGCACGCTGTACACCGAGTCGAACTGCAGCCACGCGAGCAGCAGGTAGAACCAGCAGCCGGCGAACGCGCAGGTCGCGTACGGTCGCGAATCGCGCAGGATCAGCGGAATGTCGTTGCACAGCACGTCGCGCACGATGCCACCGACCACGCCGGTGATCACGCCCATCATCACCGCGATGAAGCGTGGCATCTCGGCATCGAGCGCGATCGCGGTGCCCGAGATGCTGAAGATCCCGAGCCCGATTGCGTCGGCCACCAGCAGGAGCCGCTCGGCCGACAGTCGCGACAGCATCCGCAGCACGAACGGCGCGAACAGCGCGAGCACGAAGATCGCGATCACGTAGTCGTCGTGGACGACCCAGTAGAACGGCCGGCGTTCGAGCAGGATGTCGCGCAGCGTGCCGCCGCCGAACGCGGTGGCGAGCGCGACGACGAACGTGCCGACCGAGTCGAGACGATTCTTGCGTGCCTCGATGAAACCCGAGATCGCGAAGGCCAGCGTCGCGATCGCCTCCAGTATCGAGATCGCGAGCGTCAGCCTAGGATGCGGCACGCGGCCCCCGATCGGCGGGCGCGGCCAGCGGCTGCAGCAGCACGAGCACCGCGCCCGCGCCGCCGTCGTGGCTGCGCGCCTCGCAGAATGCGATCACTTCTTCCTTCTGCACGAGCCACGCGCGCACCTTGCCTTTCAGCACGGGCTCCTTGCCGATCGAGCCGAGCCCCTTGCCGTGGATCACGCGCAGGCAGCGCAGCCCCTTCTTGCCGGCCTCGCGGATGAACTCCGCGAGCGCGTCGCGCGCCTCGTCGCGCCGCATCCCGTGCAGGTCGAGCTGCGCCTGCACGATCCACGCGCCGCTGCGCAGCTTGCGCACGACGTCGCGGCTGATGCCGGGGCGGTGGTAGTACAGCGATTCGTCGCTGTCGAGCAGCGTCTCGGGATCGAATTCGTCCGACAGCGTCGCATTCAGCACGTCTTCCTCGTCGCGCTGCGTCTGCTTCGGCACCGGGTCGGGCGGCATGCGGCCCGACTTCGCGCGCGGCGGCGCGTTCAGCGGCTGGATCGCGCCGATTTCGTTGCGGAACAGATTCGCGTCGGCCTCCGCCTGGCGGGCGGCCTTCACGGTTTCGACGCGGGTGCGCTCGCGGCGGTCGGCTTCGCCTTGCAGCGACTTGCGCAGCGCGCCGAGGCCGGCAAGGCCCTGGCCGCGCAGTGCGGCGGCGTCGGGTGCGGGCGGTGGCGCGGCGGGCGCCGGGTTCGCGGGACGGGCGGCGATCTGCCGCTTCGCGGGATCGCTCGGATGGGGCTGGTTCTTCGCCATGATTCGGTAACCGGGCAGGCGCGTTCGGGCGCGCGGGCACAAAAAAAGCCGCTGCGCGGTGGCAGCGGCTTTCCGGCCAAGCCCGCTTCGCGGCAGCGGACGCCATTGTAGCGCCCGGCGCGCGAAGGCCTGACGCTTACTTCTTGTCGTGCAGGCTTTCGAGGTAGCGCTGCGCGTCGAGCGCGGCCATGCAGCCCGTGCCGGCGCTCGTGATCGCCTGGCGGTACACGTTGTCCTGCACGTCGCCTGCAGCGAACACGCCCGGCATGCTGGTCGACGTCGCGTTGCCCTGCAGGCCACTCTTCGTCAGGATGTAGCCGTCCTTCATCTCGAGCTGGCCCTGGAACAGGTCGGTGTTCGGCTTGTGGCCGATCGCGACGAATACGCCCTGCACGGTGAGGTCCTGCTTCTCGCCGGTCTTCACGTTCTTGATGCGCAGGCCCGTGACGCCCGATTCCTCGCCCGTCACTTCGTCGAGCACGTGATCCCACTTGATGTCGACGACGCCTTCCTTTTCCTTTTCCAGCAGGCGGTCGATCAGGATCGGCTCGGCGCGGAATTTGTCGCGGCGGTGGATCACCGTGACCTTCTTCGCGATACCCGTCAGGTAGAGCGCTTCCTCGACGGCCGTGTTGCCGCCGCCGATCACCGCGACTTCCTGGTTGCGATAGAAGAACCCGTCGCAGGTCGCGCAGGCCGACACGCCCTTGCCCATGAACGCTTCCTCGGACGGCAGGCCGAGATACTGCGCGGATGCGCCGGTCGCGATGATCAGCGAGTCGCACGTGTATTCGCCCGAATCGCCGATCAGCCGGATCGGCTGTTCGTGCAGTTTCGCGGTGTGGATGTGGTCGAATACGATTTCGGTGTTGAAGCGCTCGGCGTGCTCCTGGAAGCGCGTCATCAGTTCCGGGCCTTGCACGCCCTTCGCGTCCGCCGGCCAGTTTTCGACATCGGTGGTCGTCATCAGCTGGCCGCCCTGCGCGATGCCGGTGATCAGTACCGGGGACAGGTTGGCGCGTGCGGCATAGACGGCAGCCGTGTAGCCGGCGGGGCCGGAACCGAGAATCAGGACTTTGGCGTGTTTGGGCGTGGACATGTGCGAATCCGTAAAAGGCGGCCGCGGCGGGCGGGGTAAGGCTCGCCGGACGGTCTGGGTTGACCGGGATGCCGTCATAGATGGGTATCAGACGCGCATTATAAAGGCCCCGTTGCTGCGCTGCCGAACGAGAGTTTCAATCGTGGCGATAGCGTTCCCCGGCAGCCGGCTCGCGGCGGCGGGGCGGGCAAGGGCGGACACGACACGGCCGTCGTTGCCGGTGGCGGCGCATTGCCGCAGGCGGGTGTCACGGGCCGGGGGCCGACGGTACGGCTCGTGTGTGGGTGTGCGCTTCATGCGCCCCGGCCCTGTTATGTAACCGTCATTTACACTTGGCGCCCCGGTGCAGCGTTTACAATAAGCGGGATCGAACGACAGGCGGGCGCGCGGCCCGTCCTCTTTATACGGATTCATGGCAAAAGCTCCTTATTCCGCCCAGGCACAGGCGTTGCCGCACCGGATGTCGAAGCTCCTCACGGAGATCCGCTGGATTCTCCAGGTCGCGCTCTGCGCTTTTCTGGTGATGGCCCTGTTGAGCTACAGCCGGCGCGATCCGAGCTGGACGCACGCCGCGCAGGTGGACCACATCTCGAACTGGGCCGGCCGCGTCGGTGCGTGGACGGCCGACATCATCCTGCTGCTGTTCGGCCTGTCGGCCTACTGGCTAATCGTGCCGCTCGGGCGGCGCATCGCGGTCAACTACCGGCGCATCACGCGTCACGAGGCGGTCGTTGACGAACCCGAGCGGCCGATCGGCTGGCTCACCGAGATCTTCGCGTTCGTGCTCGTCGTGCTCGCGTGCGACGGCATCGAGGCGCTGCGGATGTGGTCGCTGAAGGTGCAGTTGCCGCGTGCGCCGGGTGGCGTGATCGGCGAGGCCGTGGCAGGCGCGATGTCGCACGCGTTCGGCTTCACCGGCGGCACGCTGCTGCTCCTGATCGCGCTCGCGATCGGCCTGTCGCTGTATTTCCGCTTCTCCTGGCTGTCGGTTTCCGAGCGCGTCGGCGGCGCGATCCTGTCCGCCGTCAACGTCGCGAAGCTGCGCCGCGAGGCCGAGCGAGATCGCAAGCTCGGCGAAGCCGCGGCCGTGCGCCGCGAAGGCAAGGTCGAAGAAGAGCGCGTGCGCATCGAGGATCACGAGCCGGTGACGATCGTGCCGCCGGTCGTCACGCCGGCGAAGTCCGAACGTGTCGAGCGCGAGCGCCAGGTGCCGCTCTTCACCGACCTGCCGGGCGATTCGACGCTGCCGCCGGTATCGCTGCTCGACCCCGCGCCGAAGACGCAGGAAGCAATTTCCGCCGATACGCTTGAATTCACGTCGCGCCTGATCGAGAAGAAGCTGAAGGACTTCGGCGTCGAGGCGAGCGTCGTCGCCGCGTATCCGGGCCCGGTCGTCACGCGCTACGAGATCGAGCCGGCCACGGGCGTGAAGGGCAGCCAGATCGTCAACCTCGCGAAGGATCTCGCGCGTTCGCTGTCGCTCGTGTCGATCCGGGTGGTCGAGACGATTCCCGGCAAGAACTACATGGCGCTCGAGCTGCCGAACCAGCGCCGCCAGACGGTGCACCTGTCCGAGATCATCGGCTCGGAAGTTTATGCGGCCGCATCGTCGGCGCTGACGCTGAGCCTCGGCAAGGACATCGGCGGCAAGCCGGTGTGCGCCGATCTCGCGAAGATGCCGCACCTGCTGGTCGCCGGCACGACCGGTTCCGGCAAGTCGGTCGGGATCAACGCGATGATCCTGTCGCTGCTGTACAAGGCGACCGCCGAGCAGGTGCGCCTGATCCTGATTGATCCGAAGATGCTCGAAATGAGCGTCTACGAAGGCATTCCGCACCTGCTGTGTCCGGTCGTCACCGACATGCGCCAGGCCGGCCACGCGCTGAACTGGACGGTCGCGGAGATGGAGCGCCGCTACAAGCTGATGAGCAAGCTCGGCGTGCGCAACCTCGCCGGCTACAACAACAAGATCGACGAGGCGGCGAAGCGCGAGGAAAAGATTCCGAATCCGTTCAGCCTGACGCCGGACGATCCCGAACCGCTCGGCCGCCTGCCGAACATCGTCGTCGTGATCGACGAGCTGGCCGACCTGATGATGGTCGTCGGCAAGAAGGTCGAGGAACTGATCGCACGGATCGCGCAGAAGGCGCGTGCGGCCGGCATCCACCTGATCCTCGCGACGCAGCGTCCGTCCGTCGACGTGATCACTGGCCTGATCAAGGCGAACGTGCCGACGCGGATCGCGTTCCAGGTGTCGTCGAAGATCGACTCGCGCACGATTCTCGACCAGATGGGCGCCGAATCGCTGCTCGGGATGGGCGACATGCTGTACCTGCCGCCGGGCACCGGGCTGCCCGTGCGCGTGCACGGCGCGTTCGTCGCCGACGATGAAGTGCATCGCGTCGTCGAGAAGCTCAAGGAGCAGGGCGAGCCCAACTACGTCGAAGGGCTGCTCGAGGGCGGCACCGTCGACGGCGACGAGGGTTCGGCGGGCGCGGGAACCGGTGAAGGCGGCGGCGAGTCTGATCCGCTGTACGACCAGGCGGTCGAGATCGTCATCAAGAACCGCCGCGCGTCGATCTCGCTCGTGCAGCGCCATTTGCGGATCGGCTATAACCGCGCGGCACGGCTGCTCGAACAGATGGAACAGTCGGGGCTCGTGTCGGCGATGTCGTCGAGCGGCAACCGCGAAATTCTTGTGCCGGCGCGCGACGCGGAATGAGTCCGCGGCGCCGGCCACCCAGGGAGAAAACCGCATCATGCAGCAACTTTCGTTCGTCCCTTCCCTTCGTTCGACGCGCCGCTGGCTCGGCGCGGCGTTCGCCGGCGCATCGCTGATGCTCGCGGCGACACACGCGTTCGCGGGCGGCACCGACCAACTGAAGGCCTTCGTATCGCAGGTGCATTCGGCGAAGGGTGATTTCACGCAGCAGATCGTCAAGGCGCCGGCCAAGGGGGCGAGCGCCGTGCAGGTCGCGCCGAAGCCGAACGACAATTCGAGCGGCACATTCGTGTTCTCGCGTCCGGGCAAGTTCATCTGGACGTACCAGAAGCCGTACCAGCAGGTGCTGCAGGCCGACGGCGACAAGCTCTACGTGTACGACCGCGACCTGAACCAGGTCACCGAGCGCAAGCTGAACGGCGCGTTGGGCGCGAGCCCGGCCGCGATCCTGTTCGGCAGCAACGATCTCGACAAGAACTACACGCTGCGCGATGCCGGCCAGAAGGGCGGCATCGAGTGGCTCGAGATGCTGCCGAAGGCGCAGGACACGCAATTCCAGCGGATCGGCATCGGCTTCCGCAACGGCACGCTCGCCGCGATGGAACTGCACGACGTGTTCGGCAACGTCACGCTGCTCACGTTCACGAACATCCAGACGAACCCGCCGCTGAAGAGCGATACGTTCAAGTTCGTCGTGCCGAAGGGCGCGGACGTGATCACCGGCTGACCGGCGCCGCACCGTTTTTCCGACACGGGCCTGCCGGCGACGGCAGGCCCGTGTTGTTTTTGGGCGCGCGGGCAACGGGCGCGGGCACCGCGCGCGGCGGTGCAGTCGTGCGGGCTGTCATAATGTCGGGTCCGGCGGCCGCGTTCGGCCGCTACCGTTTGATGTGGAGCGAGGGTTCATGTCCGACCTGTTTCAAGTCGAGCCGCGCCGGCCGCTCGCCGAGGCGCTGCGGCCGAAGACGCTCGCCGAGGTGATCGGCCAGACGCATCTGCTGGGCGAAGGCAAGCCGCTGCGGCTTGCCTTCGAATCCGGCAAGCCGCATTCGATGATCCTCTGGGGGCCGCCCGGCGTCGGCAAGACGACGCTCGCGCGGCTCACCGCGCTCGCGTTCGACTGCGAGTTCATCGCGCTGTCCGCGGTGCTCGGCGGCGTGAAGGACATCCGCGAGTCGATGGAGCAGGCGAAGGACACGCTGAATCGCACCGGCCGCCACACGATCCTGTTCGTCGATGAAATCCACCGCTTCAACAAGGGGCAGCAGGATGCGCTGCTGCCGTTCGTCGAGTCGGGGCTCGTCACCTTCATCGGCGCGACGACCGAGAATCCGAGCTTCGAAGTCAACTCGGCACTGCTGTCGCGGGCGCAGGTGTACGTGCTGAAGTCGCTGAACGACGACGAGATGCGTCAGTTGCTCAAGCGTGCGCAGGAAATCGCGCTCGACGGCCTCGCGTTCGACGACAAGGCGATCGACACGCTCATCGGTTACGCGGACGGCGACGCGCGGCGCTTCCTGAACCTGCTCGAGCAGGCGCAGACGGCCGCATCGTCCGCCCGGGTCACGACCATCGATGCCGATTTCGTCAGCAGTGCGATGACGCTGAACGCGCGGCGCTTCGACAAGGGCGGCGACAATTTCTACGACCAGATCTCGGCGCTGCACAAGTCGGTGCGCGGTTCGAGCCCGGACGGCGCACTGTACTGGTTCTGCCGGATGATCGACGGCGGCGCGGATCCGAAATATCTCGCGCGGCGGATCGTGCGGATGGCGTGGGAAGACATCGGCCTGGCCGACCCGCGCGCGCTGCAGATGGCGAACGACGCGGCCGAGACCTACGAGCGGCTCGGCTCGCCCGAAGGCGAGCTGGCGCTCGGGCAGGCGGTGATCTATCTCGCGTGCGCGGCGAAGAGCAATGCGGGCTACAACGCGTTCAACCAGGCGATGGCGTTCGTGAAGCAGGACAAGTCGCGCGAGGTGCCCGTGCACCTGCGCAATGCGCCGACCAAGCTGATGAAGGAACTCGGCTACGGTCACGCGTATCGCTACGCGCACGACGAGCCGAACGCTTATGCCGCCGGCGAGACCTACCTGCCGGAAGGGATGCGCGAGCCGCACTGGTACAAGCCGGTGCCGCGCGGGCTCGAATCGAAGATCGCCGACAAGCTCGCGTGGCTGCGCGAGCTCGATCGCGAGGCTGGCAAGAAGGACTGACCGGCCACGCGGCTGGATGGCCGGCACCGCGGGGAGCGCGTCAGCGCTTGCGGCCCGGCTGCTTCTTCCAGTACTCGAACGGCTCCTCGTGGCATTCGATGTCCAGTTCGGCGACTCGTGCGTGCAAGCGCTCCTGCGCATCGGCGATCGCGAGGTTGTAGATCGCCGGCGCGATTTCCTCGACGAAGAAGTGCAGCAGCGCGCCGGCCTGGATGTTGCCGATCGGCTCGTCCATGTTTTCTGTGAAATAGCGTTGCAGCGATGCGATCGCGCGGTCGCGGACATCCTTGTCCAGTTCGATGGCCATCGGGTTCCCTCGGGTGATGGTGATGCGAAGGCGGGTGCGTTGCCCGCCGCGTTGCGCCCGGCCGGGGCGGCTGTCGCGCGCGGCGCGACGGCATCGCCCGACGCGCTTTGCCGGGTGCCGGCGCGCAGGCCGGCAATGCGATACTGCCACGCCCGCCGCGCGTTTGCGGCATTGTCCATCCGGCCAGTGCCGTGGCGGCCCCGCGGTGCGTTAGAATTCCCGTCTTACACAACGATTTTCCAAGTCCTCCCATGCTCGACATTCAGTTGCTGCGCAAAGACCTCGACGGCGTCGCGAAGCGCCTCGCCGATCGCGGCTACACCCTCGACGTCGCCGCGTTCTCCGCACTCGAAGCGGAACGCCGCGCGATCCAGACCCGCACCGAAGAGCTCCAGGCGCGCCGCAACAGCCTGTCGAAGCAGATCGGCGCGATGAAGGGGAAGGGCGAGGACACGTCGGCCGTGATGGCCGAAGTCGGCGGGATCGGCGACGAGATGAAGGCGTCGGAAGCCAAGCTCGGCGAGATCCAGTCGCGCCTGTCCGACCTGATGCTGGGC
The DNA here is from genome assembly GCF_001443045.1 of Burkholderia ambifaria. GTDB lineage: Bacteria > Pseudomonadota > Gammaproteobacteria > Burkholderiales > Burkholderiaceae > Burkholderia > Burkholderia ambifaria_A. The sequence continues at coordinate 71,058 of NZ_LKPJ01000023.1, forward strand.
ATGCCGAACATCGCGCACGAAAGCGTGCCGGTCGGCAAGGACGAGGCCGACAACGTCGAGGTGCGCCGCTGGGGTACGCCGCGCCAGTTCGACTTCGAGGTGAAGGATCACGTCGACGTCGGCACGCCGCTCGGCCTCGATTTCGAAACCGGCGCGAAGCTCGCCGGCGCACGCTTCACGATGCTGCGCGGCGCGATCGCCCGCCTGCACCGCGCACTCGCGCAGTTCATGCTCGACACGCACACGCTGCAGCACGGCTACAGCGAGACGTACACGCCGTACATCGTGAACCCCGAGATCCTGTACGGCACGGGTCAACTGCCGAAGTTCGCGGACGACATGTTCCGCGTCGAGAAGGGCGGCGCCGAGAACACGATCACGCAGTACCTGATTTCGACGTCCGAGATTTCGCTGACGAACACCGTGCGCGAGTCGATCGTCGAAGGCTCCGCGCTGCCGATCAAGCTGACCGCGCATTCGCCGTGCTTCCGTTCGGAAGCCGGCTCGTACGGCCGCGACACGCGCGGGATGATCCGCCAGCACCAGTTCGACAAGGTCGAGATGGTGCAGGTCGTCGCACCGGACGCATCGTACGCGGCGCTCGACGAGATGGTCGGCCACGCGGAAGCGATCCTGCAGAAGCTCGGCCTGCCGTACCGCGTGATCACGCTGTGCACGGGTGACATGGGTTTCTCGGCCGCGAAGACGTTCGACCTCGAAGTGTGGCTGCCCGCGCAGAACACCTATCGCGAGATCTCGAGCTGCTCGAACACCGAGGCGTTCCAGGCACGCCGGATGCAAGCGCGTTTCCGCAACGCGCAAGGCAAGCCGGAACTCGTGCATACGCTGAACGGCTCGGGGCTCGCGGTCGGCCGCACGCTCGTCGCGGTGCTCGAGAACTACCAGAGTGCCGACGGTTCGGTCACGGTACCGGAGGTACTGCGTCCGTACATGGGCGGCATGGAGCGAATCGAAGCGCCTGCACAGGCGTCGTGAGATTGCTGCGCGATCGATCTCCGAGGGCATCGCAAAAATTTTGCAGAAAACGCTTGTGAGTGTCGAAGAGATCGTTCTATAATCTTTTCTTTCCCGGACACGACCAACCGGGAAATGAAGCGGCAAGGAAGGAGAGGTGGCAGAGTGGTCGAATGTACCTGACTCGAAATCAGGCGTACGGTTTCCCCGTACCGTGGGTTCGAATCCCACCCTCTCCGCCAAAATACGAAACCCCGTGATCCGGAAGGATCACGGGGTTTTTCGTTTGTGTCGTCCGGCCGTGAACGTGGCTGCATCGACGACGGTGTATCGCCACGTTCAGGTCGCAGCAAGCCGCGTGACGATATCGCGCGAGCGCGACCGCGCTGTCCTGCATCACGCCGCAGCCGAATACCGCGCGAGCACGCGCGCGCGGATCGACGGCTTGATGTTCGACTGCGCCATGTTGCCGCCGTAGTGCGCGACGACACGCGGGTTCATCACGCGATACCAGAGCGGCGGCACATAGGCGAACAGAATCATCGTCGCGTAGCCGGCCGGCAGTTGCGGCGAGTCGTCGAAGTGACGCAGTGCCTGGTACGAGCGCGTCGGGTTCGCGTGATGGTCGGCGTGCCGCTGCAATTGATACAGGAACAGGTTGGTGACGACGTGATTGCTGTTCCACGAATGCTGCGGCGTGCAGCGTTCGTAGCGGCCGCTCGGCAGCTTGCGGCGGCCGAGCCCGTAGTGCTCGACGTAGTTGACGACTTCAAGCAGCGACGCACCGTACACGGCCTGGATCACGAGGAACGGGATCACGACCTTGCCGGCCATCGCGATCGCGATGCCCCACACGACGACGGTCATCGCCCATGCGTGCAGCACCTCGTTGCGCCAGGTCCACGGCGAATGCCCGAGCCGCTCGAGGCGCGCCTTTTCGAGCCGCCACGCCGAGCGGACGCTGCCCGTCATCGTGCGCGGCAGGAAGGCCCAGAACGATTCGCCGTAGCGCGCGCTCGCCGGGTCCTCGGCCGTCGCGACGCGCACGTGATGGCCGCGGTTGTGCTCGACGAAGAAGTGCCCGTACGCAACCGGCGCGAGCGTAACTTTCGCGAGCCAGCGCTCGAAGCGGTTGGTCTTGTGCCCGAGTTCGTGCGCGGTGTTGATCGAGATACCCGTTGCGGCGCCGAGCGACAGCGCGAAGCCGACATAGTCGTACCACGCGAGCGCGTGCGTGCTGACGATCCACACGCACATGAAGAACGCGACGTATTCGACCAGCGTCGCGAGATAGACGATGTAGCGGTAGTAGCGCGCCCGTTCGAGATGCGGGACGACGGCTTCGGGTGGATTGTCGCGATCGTCGCCGATCAGCGTGTCGAGGATCGGAATCACGCCGAACGCGAACAGCGGGCCGAACCACCAGAACACGTGAAGGCCCGTCGACAGCGCGAGCTGGGCCGAAAGAATCGGCAGCGTGATGGTCACCGCGCCGAGCAGCCACAGATAACGTTTGCCATCCGACCAGCCCGAGGCCGATTCGTCGGTCATTGCCATTGTCTCCCTCCTTTGGGGGCCGGCTCCTGCGCTCGAGGGCGCAGGAGCCGCACGTGCACGTTTATCGTCGTTCGGATCGTCGTTGGTCCGCGACACGGCGTGCGTCACCGGATCGTTGGTCCGGTTGTGCCAGTTATACGACTGTCGCGCGCGCTTTCCAAACACCGCCGCTAGGCATGCAACTCCAAACGGCGGACCGTGCATGACGCAGGTCGGGAAGGGCCGGTGCGGGGGTGATTGAAACAGGCAGGCAAGTGCCGATCCGCTCGCGCGAGCGCTGTTCTTGTCAGACGAATATATGGCGCGACGCGCGCGTACATACGGCCGCGCGCGCCGAACCGAATGTTGCAATGCAATATATGCGGCGCGGTAACGCACGCAGACGCAGCCATTTTGGGTACATATGTTACGGACCATCAGGCTCGTGGCGATGAAATGATGGACGCTCGTTGCATGAATACCGTATAGGACAAGGCGAGCGAGGCGGCACGTCCGACCTTGTGATCGGGAGTGCCATGTGTCGCTGCGCATCGACGCGTCAATGCTGCACCTGCACACCCGCGCGTGCGCCGCCCCCGTTGCCTTTCGATCCACGCAGCCATTTGAAAATAACGATTTGACTCATGCCCCGCTTTCGGTTGAAGCTAGCAGCTTGCTGTCCGAAAGGGGCTGTGCCTGCATGAGTTCGACCTTGACCGTTCGTCGTATCGTTGCCGACCAGGGCGGCGTGTATCGCGAACTCCGCGCCGCATCGCTGCGTGAGCCCTATGCACCCGGTGAAGCGCCGGAGGCCGAATTGCTGAACGTCGATTCCGACGCGGCGGCGGCCATCGCCGCGCTGCGTGCGGCGTCCGACGAGTCGACGACTTTCCTGCTGTACACCGAAGGCCATCCGGCCGGCATGATCGGCGCGTATTTCGACAATACGCCCGAGCGGCGCGCGTTCGTCAGCGAGCTGTGGGTCGCGCACGCGGTCCGCCACCTGCGCGGCGGCGTGCTGCTGCTGGAAACGGCCACCGCATGGCTCGCCGAACGTGGTGCGCAGGACGTCTACGCATGGATCGCCGATGCGAACCGCAACGCGATCCGTTTCTACGAACGTGCGGGTTTCGGTAACACGGGCGAGCATGCGCCGATCGGGCGGATGCCCGGCGCGATGAAGTCGTTGTTCGTGTCGCACTTCAACACGCCCTGACGCATGAACGCGCGGGCCGCACGGCGCGATGAAGGCCAGCTCGCCCGTCCGACTGCCCGCCTGCCGGTTGCGCGCTCGCGGCGACCATCGCCGCCCGGTTCCCCAAAAATAATGGCCGCACGCGTGGACGCCTGTAAAATACGCAAAAATTTTTTGCAGAGTGTCCATGTCGCTTAAAAAATCGCCATTCTTCGAGCTGCGCAGCGGATCGGTCGATACGTTGCTGTTCACCGTGAAGACGACCGATCTCGAGGCGTTGCGTACCGAACTGGTCAAGCGCTTCGAAGCGACTCCCGAGTTTTTCGCCGATGATGTCGTCGCGATCGACGTCCGCCGCCTTGCGGACGGCGAACGCGTCGCGCTCGCCGACATCCGCCAGATGCTGAACGACGTGCGGATGCGCCCGGTGGGCGTCGTTGCGCTGGCCACGCAGGGCTGGGCGGGGGAAGCCGGCCTGCCGTTGCTCGAGGCGCGCGATCGCCGCGTGTCGGCCGCGAAGCCGGCCGACGAAGCGGAGCCGGCGCCGGTCGTCGCGGCTGCTGCCGCGGCAGCCGAACCGGCACCGGAGCCTGCGCCGACGCCGATTTCGGCGGGTGGCCAGACGCTGGTGATCGACCGGCCGCTGCGTTCGGGGCAGCAGATTTACGCGAAAGGAGACCTCGTGGTGCTTGCGCCGGTCAGTCACGGCGCCGAGATCATCGCGGAAGGCAACATCCACATCTACGCGCCGCTGCGCGGCCGCGCACTCGCGGGTGTGCACGGCAATCACGACGCGCGCATTTTCTGCACGTGTCTCGAACCGGAACTGATTTCGATCGCGGGTATCTATCGAACGACCGAGAACCCGTTGCCCGCCGACATACTGGGCAAATCGGTGCAGATCTGGCTCGAAGAGGAAAAATTGATGATCGAACCGCTGCGCCTGACGTGATTCGCACGGCGCGCTCCGGATCGATCGGCTCTCATTGACGAACACAGGGTATTGGGTAAATGGCAAAAATCATCGTGGTGACTTCGGGCAAGGGCGGCGTGGGCAAGACGACGACCAGCGCGAGCTTCGCGTCCGGCCTCGCGCTGCGCGGCCACAAGACGGCCGTGATCGACTTCGACGTCGGCCTGCGCAACCTCGATCTCATCATGGGCTGCGAGCGCCGCGTGGTGTACGACCTCGTCAACGTGATCCAGGGCGAAGCGAACCTGAACCAGGCGCTGATCAAGGACAAGAAGTGCGAGAACCTGTTCATCCTGCCGGCATCGCAGACGCGCGACAAGGATGCGCTCACGCGTGACGGCGTCGAGAAGGTACTGAACGACCTGGTTGCGATGAACTTCGACTACATCGTGTGCGATTCGCCGGCCGGTATCGAGGCAGGCGCGCTGCACGCGATGTACTTCGCGGACGAAGCGCTGATCGTCACGAACCCGGAAGTGTCGTCGGTGCGCGACTCGGACCGCATTCTCGGTATCCTGTCGTCGAAGACGAAGCGCGCGACCGAAGGCAAGGATCCGATCAAGGAACACCTGCTGATCACGCGTTACAGCCCGAAGCGTGTGAGCGAAGGCGAGATGCTGTCGCTCGAGGACATCAGCGAGATCCTGCGCATCAAGCTGATCGGTGTGGTGCCCGAATCGGAAGCCGTGCTGCACGCATCGAACCAGGGTCTGCCGGCCGTGCATATCGACGGCACCGACGTTGCGGAAGCGTACAAGGACGTCGTTGCTCGCTTCCTCGGCGAAGACAAGCCGCTGCGCTTCACCGATTACCAGAAGCCGGGCCTGCTGCAGCGCCTCTTCGGCAGCAAGTAACGGAGGCCGCCCATGTCCATCCTTTCGTTTCTCCTCGGCGAGAAGAAGAAGTCCGCATCGGTCGCGAAGGAGCGCCTGCAGCTCATCATCGCGCACGAGCGGGTCGGTGGCCGGCCGCCGGCCGATTATCTGCCGGCGCTGCAGAAGGAGCTGGTCGCGGTCATCTCGAAGTACGTCCATATTTCGAACGATGACATCCGCGTGAGCCTCGAGCGCCAGGACGATCTCGAAGTCCTCGAAGTGAAGATCGAGATCCCGCAAGCCTGACCTTCGCCGGTCTCCCCCCGCACGGCGGCGTATGCCGCCGTGCGCGTCTTACGCCCTGTTGCACTTTCGGGCTCGCCGTAACACGGTGTCTGTCGGCCGTTGGTCGACCTCCCGCATTGAACGAATACGCTCGCGTCATTTGTTAATCAGGAGGTTGTGATGGCTGTCTCTACTGTTCAACGTCGTATCGTTTCGCTCGCGCTGTTCGCCGCGGGCCTGTCGGCCGTCGTCGCGCCGCTCGCCGCGCGCGCGGACGAAATCCTCGTCGGCGCGCCGGTGATGGTGCAGTCGGGCCGGATGGTCGTCGCCGAACCGGTCGCCGTGCCGGCCGGGGAAATCGTCGTCGTCGCGCCGAACGCGCCGCCGCCCGTGCGCTACGAAGTCGTGCCCGACGCGCGTGTCGGCTATGTGTGGGAGCGCGGTCACTGGCGCTGGGATCATGGTCGCTATGTCTGGATCGGCGGCCACTGGGAAACCGAGCGTATCGGCATGCACTGGGTGCCGGGCCACTGGGATCACCGCGGCCCGAACTGGTTCTGGACCCGCGGCCACTGGGCTTGATGGAGGCGTGCGATGAAACGAACCGCCATTGCCATCGCGCTCGTCGCGATCACGCTCGCAGGCTGTATCGTCGTGCCGGCGCGGCCTGTCTACTATCGGCCGGCGCCGGTGGTGATCTATTGAGTATCGCGCGGGCCTGCTTGCGCCGGGCCGCTCGTGGCGGATGCAGGCCGGCCGCCGTCATGCGGCGTAGCCGGCGCGTGCGTGGCACCGCTATCGGTCGCCGGGGTGTCCGGCTCGCCACTGTCCCGTTCGCGCAGCGTGTCGAGCGGGTCGGCGGGCGCGGCGGCCGCGTCCTGCGGCTCGGTGACGCCGGTTATGGCCGCCGGTGCAGCAGCAGGTTCGGCGGCGGCCGCGGGCGGCGCGAGATAGCGCTGTGCGAGCGTTTCGTAGAGCGGCGGCGCGAAGAAGCGCGCCATGCGGCTCGACACCAGTGCGGTCGCCATCAGCGAAATCACGAGTGCGTGGCCGTTGATCATCTCCATCACGATCACGAACGACGTGATCGGCGACTGCGTGACGGCCGCGAGGTAGCCGACCATCGCGAGCGCGATCAGCATCGGCAGGCTCATGTCGCCGAACACGATGTGCAGCAGGTTGCCGAACCCGGCGCCGATCGACAGCGACGGCGCGAAGATCCCGCCCGGGATGCCGGGCAGGTACGACGCAACCATCGACACCATCTTCAGGAACGGATAGAGCACCGACAGCCGTTCATGGCCATCGAGCAGGCCGCGCGCCTCGGCATAGCCGCTGCCGAAGGTCGTCCCGCCCGACACGATGCCGACGACGGCGATCACGAAGCCGCACAGCGCCGCGAACGCGATCGGCCGCTCGCGATACAGGTCGAGCAGGCGTGCGGGCAGCCAGCGCCCGGTGTTGAGCAGCAGCCAGCTGAAGAGGCCGCCCGCGATGCCGGTCACGATCGCCGTGACGAGCACGGCGACGGCGAGCATCTTCGGGAAATGCTGGCCGGCGTCGATCGTGCCGAAGTACGTGTAATTGCCGTTCAGGCCCAATGCGACGACACCGGCGAGGATGATCGCGGTGATCAGCACGCCGCTTGCGCGGGCGGAGAAGCTGCGGGTCAGCTCCTCGATCGCGAACACGATCCCGGCGAGCGGCGTATTGAACGCGGCCGACAGGCCAGCCGCCGCGCCGGCGAGCACGAGTTGCCGTTCGATCTGCGCGTTCGAGCGCGGATAGAAGCGCCGCAGGTTGAACATCAGTGCCGCGCCGACCTGCACGGTCGGACCTTCGCGGCCGATCGTGAAGCCGCCGAGGATCCCCAGGAACGAGATCAGGACCTTGCCGAACAGGATGCGCAGCGTCAGCAGCCGCGCGCCGAACGCGCCCGGGCTCGCATGCAGCGTCGCAATGACCTGCGGGATCCCGCTGCCCTCGGCGCCCCGAAAGAAGCGGCGCGTGATCCATGCGGACGCCGCGGCGATCGACGGCGTCAGCAGCAGCGGCAGCCACGCGACGTGGTCGCGCATCGTGCGGAAGGTGTCGTAGCCCCAGTCGATCAACCGCGCGTACAGCACGGCCGCGAGGCCCACGGCGATCGCGCCCAGCCAGAACACGCCATACTGGCGCCAGATCCGCAGCGAGCGGCGGGTGAGGGCGGGAAACAGGGCGGGAAGAGCGGGACGTTGCATCGGCGGTGGGCCGGAGGGCAAAGAACGCATTATAAAAAGAACCGGATGCAGCCGGGGCTCGACAAACTTTCACAAAAGCGACGCACTTTGTTGCAAATGTAATGTCGTAGTAATGTTTGTGCGCCGCTAGCGTCGTTAGCATGGCGAAATGGTCCGATATATCCCACAAAGAACGTGAAACGCATCCTCATCGTGAAAGTGACGTCGCTCGGCGACGTCGTCCAGACGTTGCCCGTCGTCGCGGACCTCCATCGCGCTTTTCCGGGCGTGGCGGTCGATTGGGCCGTGGACGAATCGTGCGCTGAAGTCGTGCGCTGGCACCCGGGTGTGAGCGAGGTGCTCTGCGCGCCGCTGCGGCGGTTCAAGAAGCTCCGCAACGGCGGCGACCTGAAGGCGATCTCCGCGTCGATCGGTGCGCTGCGCGCGCACCGCTACGATGCGATCATCGACCTGCACGGCGTCTACAAGAGCGCAATCATCTCGATCCTCGCGCGCGCCGCGCGCCGCGTCGGTTATCAGACGCAGGATCTCGGCGAGACGGGCGCCCGTTTCGCGTATTCGCATCGCTTCGGCCCGAGGCCGGACTGCGACGCGTGGCACGGGATGCGCGTGAGCGCCGGCGAGGCGCTGGGCTATGTCCCCGAAGGCATCGCCGACTACGGGGTCGTCGCGCCGCAGGATGCGAGCCTGCCCCCCGCCGTGACCGACGGCGCGCCGTTCATGCTGCTGTTTCACGCGACGTCCAATCCGGACAAGCAATGGCCGGCCGACCATTGGGCCGCGCTGGCTATCCGGATGATGGCGCGCGGTGTGCGCGTGCTGATGCCATGGGGATCGCCGGCCGAACATGACGATGCGCAGGACATTGCCGCGCGCGCGCCGGGCGCGATCGTGCTGCCGGCGATGTCGGTGCGCGAACTGGGCGCGGCCATCGGCCGGGCCGCGCTCGTGGTGGGGGTCGATACCGGGTTCGTGCACATGGCGCACGCGCTGAAGCGGCCGACCGTGATGATCTTCGTCGCGACGTCGCGCCACCACTGCGGTATCGGCGGCGCACCGAATGCGCTGTCGATCGGTGAGCCGGGTGCGCCGCCGTCGGTCGAGCAGGCACTCGATGCGATCGATACGGTCGGCCCGGCCTACGCCGTGCTGCGTGCGCGGCTGACAGCCTAGGCGCAAGCCGGTGATTCGCGTGAGCAGGCCGCGGGGAAGCGGCGCCTGCCGGTTCAGGCGAGCAGCGCTTCGACCGTGACCACCGCGGCGATGGCCGCCAGGTTGGCGAGCAACGCCTCGAACAGCAGGCCGCGCCAGGTCTTCGGCCGAAAGCGGGCCGCGAGCAGCAGCGCGCCGCCCAGCGCGAGCGCCAGGATCAGGACGAGGTCTGCGTTGTCGAGGCGGATGTTCATCGCGGCGGCTCCTTCGGGGAGGGATCCCGGGGGCGCGCGGCGGCGCACCCAGGATCGAGTATAGGCAGCGCCACCCACCGCACAACCCGGGGCGCCCCGAAGGCTCAGACGAGTGATGTGTTGCGGGTTTCCCGCATCAGCAGCACGCCGATCAGGCTGATTGCCGCCGCGATCGACACGTACCCGCCCACCCACGACAGCCCACCGTGCGCGGCGAGCAGCTGCGCGATGTACGGCGCGATCGACGCGCCGAGGATCCCGCCGAGGTTGTACGCGACGCCCGCGCCCGTATAGCGGACGTTGGTCGGGAACAGCTCGGGCAGCAGCGCGCCCATCGGCGCGAACGTCACGCCCATCAGGAACAGCTCGAGCGTCAGGAACAGTGCGACGAGCGGCATCGAGCCGCTGCCGAGCAGCGGTTCCATCGCGAAGCCGGACAGCAGCGCGGCGATCGCGCCGACGACCAGCACCGGCTTGCGGCCGAAGCGATCCGACGCCCATGCCGACAGCGGCGTCGCGAGGCCCATGAACACCACCGCGAAGCACAGCAGGCCGAGGAAGCTCTGGCGCGGAATATGCAGCGTCGACACGCCGTATGACAGCGAGAACACCGTCGAGATATAGAACAGCGTGTAGCAGACCACCATCGCGAGCGCGCCGAGCAGCGTCGGCTGCCAGTGTTGCGAGACGAGCGTCGCGACCGGCACGCGCACGCGCTCGTTGCGGTCGAGCGCGGCCTGGAACGCCGGCGTCTCGGTGATCTTCAGCCGCACGTACAGGCCGAGTGCGACGAGCACCGCGCTGACGAGGAACGGGATGCGCCAGCCCCAGCTGCGGAACTGTTCGTCGGACAGCGACAGCGCGAGCGCGAAGAACAGCCCGTTCGACATCAGGAAGCCGACCGACGGGCCCAGCTGCGGGAACATCCCGAACCAGCCGCGCTTACCTGGCGGCGCGTGCTCGGTCGCGAGCAGCGCCGCGCCGCCCCATTCGCCGCCGAGACCGATCCCCTGGCCAAAACGCAGCACGCACAGCAGCACCGGCGCGAGCGCGCCGATCGTGTCGTAGCCGGGCACGAAACCGATCGCGGTGGTGGACACGCCCATGACGAGCAGCGATGCGACGAGTGTCGATTTGCGGCCGATGCGGTCGCCGAAGTGGCCGAACAGGAACGAGCCGATCGGCCGCGCGATGAACGCGATGCCGAACGTGACGAACGCGGACAGCGCCTGTGCGGTCGCGGAGCCGTGCGGGAAGAACACGGGACCGATGACGAGTGCCGCGGCGGTCGCGTATACGTAGAAGTCGTAGAACTCGATCGCGGTGCCGATGAAGCTCGCGAACACGATGCGCCGGTGGCTGACGGCGCCGGCCGAACCGGTTGCGTGTGCAACGGCCGGGGGGGATGCGGACATGGATGTCTCCGTTTTGTCGTTGGGGCGGTCGGCTGAGCGTGCGCTCGGGGAGGCGGGCACCTGCCGGGAGCAGCCGAGCGGATGATGCAATGGCGGCGTGGACGCGCGCTGTGGCGCGAACGTCACCCGCCGGTCGACGATGGAGACGGATAGGTCGCCGCCGCCCGGGGCCGGCGTGGTCGGCTCGCGTGCCGGGTGCGGCGCGCGAACTCGCGCGCGGGAGGATGGCCGCGCGATTGCGGAAAATTATAGCCAGCGCCGCGACATAGCGGCAATCACGGGCGGGCGCGCGCTCAGTCGAGCGATTGCGCCTGCGCCGACGCGGTGCTTTGCAACTGGAAGTGCCCGTCGTCGTTGAACAGCCAGCCTTCCATCATCTCGATCCGACCATTGCCGTCCAGCAGTTTCGATGGTGGTGGCGGCAGCGGTGCCGAGCGGCGCAGCGACGCGAGCGCGAGTGCTTCCGCTTCGCTGTCGCCGTTGCTGCGATAGACGGATGCGTTGACGAGGCGGCCGCTGCGATCGACGGTGAACGCGACGACGACGAGCGAGCGCAGCATCGCCTGCGGCGTCCCGCGCAACACGCCGGACGGATTGTGTTCGGCGACGCAGTGTGCGACTTCCACGCGGTACTGGTCGAGATTCGCGCTGCGCGTGACTGACGGGATCGTCAGTACCGAGCGCAGCGACGGCGGCGGCGTGATCGTGCAGGCGGCAAGCATGGTGGCGGCGACCAGCGCGGCAATACGCAGCCGGTCGACGCCCGGGCGGGGAAGAGGGGGCATGGGAGGTGTGCCGGAGGGTGACTATAAAAAAATGATAGGCGCCCGGACACGACGTGTTATCGGGAGAAACGCATAGCGCGCGAATCGCGACGTGGCGATTCGCAGATGATGACGATCGGCGGCCCGTCTGCCGGGCCGGCGTTGCGATGTGACGTGACGTGACATGCGACGGTGCGGACACGCCTTGTGCGCACGCGAGTCGCGCGCGGTGGCGGCGGTGAGGCGGGCCTCGCTCAGTAGCCGTGCGTCACGAGCGACAGAACGGACAGGTCCGGATGCGTGCCGTCTATGATGCTCTTGCCGATGTGCACGGCTTCCCGAACTGCTTCGTCGACGCTCGCGTAGCTTTCCTCGCCGTCCGCGTGGAAGGGCACCGCATGATCGGGTAGCGCGGGATTCGCACCAGGATGGCAGACATAGCCGGTGTAGGTGTAACGCGTGTCGCTGCCGGGTGCGAGGCCCGGCACCACATGGATCTCGAAGCCTTCGTAATCGACGTGATCCGTCGCTGTCGACAGTTCGGTCATGGCGGTCTCCGTGTGTCGCTCGCACGGATGGCGCGGGCGGCATCGAGTCGCGGCGGCGGTCGTGTCGCCGTGCTGATCGAATTCTAGGCGATGGCGGACCGGCCCGTGAGGCTTGCGCGCATCGCCTGCGGCAGCGTCGAGCTTGCCGCGTCGCGCGTTACCGCGTGCAGCGCGCGTCCTTGCGCTGCACGACGAGGATCACCGGGTACTTCTCGCCGTGATCGAGTTCCACCGGCGCGACGACGGTCAGCGTCGCCGGGTCGGAATCGTCGTACACGCTGACCTGCTCGTTGCGGATATACGTCACCCCGGTGCAGTTCGACGCGCGCCCGTCATCCGACACCTTGCACTGGATCTCGTTTTCCTTCAGGTAGTTGTACGGCGTCGGGCTTGCGAGATATTCGCGCAGGCTGCGCGGCGAGCCGCCGACGCCCTTCACGTACGCGATCGCGCACGACGGCGTTTGCGCGTCGGTGCCGGAGGCGGAATCGGCGGCCGCTGCGTGCGTGCTGACGGCGGCCAGCAGGGCGACGAGCGACGAGGCGATGAGGGGCTTCATGACGTGGGTTTCCCGTTTCGCGAATCGGAGCGCCGGATTGTAACGGCATCCGGCGGGACGTGTCGGCACGCGGGGCGGGCAAACAAAAACCCCGTCATTCGATGAATGGACGGGGTTTGGCGAACTTCCTGGCGGAAGCGGTGAGATTCGAACTCACGGACAGTTTCCCGTCGCCGGTTTTCAAGACCGGTGCCTTAAACCGCTCGGCCACGCTTCCACACGAGGCGGCATTGTAACCGAAATGCCGCGTCGTTCCCGCTTCAATCGTCGCGCAGGAACAATTCCTGCAGGTCGTTGAGGAAACGCTGGCCGAGCGGCGTCGGTGCGATCTGCGCAAAATCGCGCGTGATCAGCCCGCGCCGCTCCGCTTCCTTGAGTGCCGGATCGATCGTGCTGATCGGCAGGCCGGTGCGTTCGACGAAACTGTGCACGGGAAAGCCCTCGACGAGCCGCAGCGTGTTCAGCATGAACTCGAACGGCAGGTCGCGCGCGCCGACTTCACGCTCTTCCTGCACCGGCGTGCCGGCCATCGCCTGTTCGATGAAGGTCGCCGGATGCTTGTAGCGCGCCTGCCGCAGGATCCGGTTCGGGAACGACAGCTTCGTGTGCGCGCCGGCGCCGATCCCGAGATAGTCGCCGAAGCGCCAGTAGTTCAGGTTGTGCTTGCACTGATGATTCGGCTTCGCGTATGCGGACACTTCGTAGCGTCCGTAACCGGCCTCGGCCGTGCGTTCGTGAATCCATTCCTGCATGTCGGCCGACGCGTCGTCGTCGGGTACCGCAGGCGGAAACTTCGCGAACATCGTGTTCGGTTCGAGCGTCAGGTGATACAGCGACAGATGCGGCGGCGCGAACGACAGCGCGGTCTCGATGTCGGCCCGGCATTCGTCGAGCGTCTGGTTCGGCAGTGCGAACATCAGGTCGAGGTTGAAGTTGTCGAACGTCTTCGCGGCGATCTCGACGGCGGCGCGCGCCTGTGCGGTGTCGTGAATGCGGCCGAGCGCTTTCAGATGGCCTTCGTTGAAGCTCTGGATGCCGACCGACAGGCGGTTCACGCCGCTCGCGCGGAACTGCGCGAACTTCGCGGCCTCGAACGTGCCCGGATTCGCCTCGAGCGTGATCTCGGCGTCGGCATCGAGCGGCAGCAGCGCGCGCACGTCAGACAGCAGCCGGTCGAGGCCGGCCGCGGACAGCAGGCTCGGCGTGCCGCCACCGATGAACACCGTATGCACCTGGCGGCCCCAGACGAGCGGCAGTGCCTGTTCGAGATCGGCGCGCAGCGCGTCGAGATACTCGGTTTCCGGGAACCGCTCGCCGTTCCACTCGTGCGAGTTGAAATCGCAGTACGGGCACTTGCGCACGCACCACGGGAAATGTACGTACAGCGCGAGCGGCGGCAGCGACGTGAGCCGCACCTGCCCGGGCGACGTGAACGTCGCGACGACGCGCGCGCCGGTTTGCGCTGCCTGGCTCATGCGGCCTCCGGCTGCGAATGCGTGACGAAGACGATCATGCGGGTTCCTCCGCGAGCCGAGCGAGCAGCGCCTTCAGCGCAAGTGCGCGATGGCTGTGCGTGTTCTTCACGGCCGGCTCGAGTTCGGCTGCCGTCGCGCCGAGCGACGGCAGATGGAAATACGGGTCATAGCCGAATCCGTGCTCGCCGCGCGGCGTGTCGACGATCTCGCCGACCCAGCGGCCTTCGGCGAACAGCGGCTCGGGATCGTCCGCGTGGCGCACCAGCGCGAGCACGCAGCAATAGTATGCGCGCCGGTCGTCGACGCCGTGCAGCTGCTCGACGAGATACGCATTGTTCGCCGCGTCGCCCTTGTCGCGGCCCGCGCGCTGCGCGTAGCGCGCCGAATAGACGCCCGGTGCGCCGCGCAGCGCACGCACGCACAGGCCCGAATCGTCGGCGATCGCCGGCAGGCCGGTGAGGCGCGACGCATGCCGCGCTTTCGCCAGCGCATTCTCGATGAACGTGCCGAACGGCTCTTCCGCCTCGGGCACGGCCAGGTCACCCTGCGGCACGATCTCGATGCCGACTGTCGAGAACAGCGCGGTGAATTCGCGCAGCTTGCCGGCGTTGTTCGACGCGAGCACGATGCGCGACAGCGGCGCGAGGGTGCGATCGTCAGACATGGGCGGCGCCCAGCACGTCCTTCTGCAGCTGCACGAGCTGGCCGATCCCGCTTTGCGCGAGGTCGAGCAGCGCGTTCATCTCGGCGCGCGAGAACGGCACGCCTTCGGCGGTGCCCTGGACTTCGACGAAGCCGCCGGCGCCCGTCATCACGACGTTCATGTCGGTGTCGCAGCGCGAATCTTCCGCGTAGTCGAGGTCGAGCACGGGCGCGCCTTCGTACACGCCGACCGAGATCGCGGCAACGTGGTCGGTGATCGGCGAACGCGCGAGCTTGCCGGCCGTGATCAGTTTCGACACGGCGTCGTGCGCGGCGACGAAGGCGCCGGTGATGCTCGCCGTGCGCGTGCCGCCGTCGGCCTGGATCACGTCGCAGTCGATGTGGATCGTGCGTGGGCCGAGCGCCTCGAGATCGAACACCGCACGCAGCGCGCGGCCGATCAGGCGCTGAATTTCCTGCGTACGGCCCGTCTGCTTGCCGCGTGCGGCCTCACGGTCGCTGCGCGTGTGCGTCGCGCGCGGCAGCATTCCGTATTCGGCCGTCAGCCAGCCCTGGCCGCGATCGCGCAGGAATTCGGGCACGCGTTCGGCGACGCTCGCGGTGCAGATCACCTTGGTGTCGCCGAATTCGACCAGGACCGAGCCTTCGGCGTGTTTCGTGTAGTGGCGCGTGAGGGCGACCTTGCGCAGTTCGTCGGCGCGACGGCCGCTCGGGCGGGACAGGGAAGACGTCATGGGGGAATCGTGGACGGAAGAGGAAACCCCGATTTTAGCGCCGAACGGCAGCCTTGCCCGGCGGGGTGGGGCGCAAAAATGGGATAATGCGCGCTTCCCGCCCCGCGCCTTGCAATGCGCCGGGCGCCTCGACATATCCCCGCCCGAGAAGGGCACCCAGACGGCGAGACGAACCATGATCTACAGCATGACGGGCTATGCGAGCGCGACGCGCGAACTCGCGACGGCCACCGGCAACGGCGGCACCAGCGTGTCGGTCGAACTGCGCACCGTGAACTCGCGCTTCCTCGACCTGAATTTCCGCATGCCGGACGACGTGCGCGCGTGCGAACCCGCGCTGCGCGAAATGCTGATGAACAAGCTGTCGCGCGGCAAGGTCGACGTGCGCATCAACCTGCAGCGCGGCGAGCAGAGCATCGGCGCGGGCGCGCTGAACCAGTCGGCGCTCGGCCAGCTCGCCGAGCTCGAGCGCTCGGTGCTCGATGCGTTCCCGGGTGTCGGCCGCCTGCGCGCGGGCGAGATCCTGCGCTGGCCGGGCGTGCTCGCCGAGAGCGGCGTGTCGGCGGAAGCGATCCGCGACGCGGTGCTCGCGTGCGGCAAGGAAGCGATCGGCGAGCTCGTCGTCGTGCGTTCGCGCGAAGGCGCGCAGCTGGCCACGATGCTGCTGTCGAACGTCACTGAAATGGAAGCGATCGTCGCGCGCATCACGCCGCTCGTGCCGGAGCTGATCGCGAAGCATCAGCAGAAGATCGTCGAGCGGCTGCAGGAAGCGCTCGGCCTCGCGGCGCCCGAAGGCAGCGCGGCGATCGTCACGCGCGAGGAAGCCGCGGAACGCATTCGTCAGGAAGTGACGATGTACGGCATCCGGATCGACATCGCGGAAGAGCTGTCGCGACTCACCGCGCACCTGAACGAAACGCGTCACGTGATCGAGAAGGGCGGCCGCGTCGGCAAGCGTCTCGACTTCATGATGCAGGAACTGAATCGCGAAGCAAACACGCTCGGCTCGAAGGCGGCGGCGAAGGAACTGGCCGACGCGTCGATGGCACTGAAGCTGCTGATCGAGCAGATGCGCGAGCAAGTGCAAAACCTGGAGTAAAAGCAACATGACCGACCCTAACCGCGACGGCCACGCGTCGCATGCGCTGCACGGCGGCGTCTATCCCGGCAACCTGTTCATGGTCATCGCCCCGTCGGGCGCCGGCAAGTCGACGCTCGTGAACGCGCTGCTGTCGAAGGACAGCGACATCTGCCTGTCGATTTCGTACACGACGCGCAAGCCGCGCCCCAACGAGCAGGACGGCCAGCACTACCACTTCACGACCGTCGAGGATTTCCGTGTGCGCCACGCCGCGCATGAATTCCTCGAGAGCGCGGAAGTGCACGGCAACTACTACGGCACGTCGCGCGTCTGGATCGAGGAGCAGATGGCGAACGGCCATGACGTGCTGCTCGAGATCGACTGGCAGGGCGCGCTGCAGGTGAAGAAGCAGTTCCGCAACGCGGTCGGCATCTTCATTCTGCCGCCGTCGCTCGATGCGCTCGAGGAGCGCCTGAAGAAGCGCGGGCAGGACGAGCCGAACGTGATCACGCGACGCCTGCTCGCCGCGGGCAGCGAGATGGCGCACGCATCCGAAGCGGAATACGTCGTGATCAACGAGAATTTCGATCGTGCGCTGGCCGAGCTCGAATGCATCGTCGCGGCGACGCGCCTGCGCTTTGCTTCGCAGTACGCGCGACATGCGGAGCTGTTCATCGAGCTCGGTATCCATCTGCCCCACGCGGAATGACGCGGGGGTAGAGGGACATAAGGTAGAATAAGGACTATATTCAGAAGGAATTACCAACATGGCTCGCATTACCGTCGAAGACTGCCTGAAGCAAATCCCCAACCGCTTCGAACTGGCGCTCGCCGCCACCTACCGCGCGCGGCAGCTCGCGCAAGGCCATACGCCGAAGATCGAGAGCCGCGACAAGCCGACCGTCGTCGCGCTGCGCGAGATCGCCGCCGGCCAGGTCGGCGTCGAGATGCTGAAGAAGGTGCCGGTGTAACGCGCATCCGGCCCGTTCCAGCCATGTAGTCCACGCGCGCAACGACTCGACCTGGAGGCGAATATGAGCACCACCCCATCGTCCGCCTCCGCGGATTCGACCACCGAAGCCACGGCCCAGTCGCCTGCGCGCCAGTACATCGACGCGGTCCTCGAACAGTCCTTCCGGCATCTGTTCGGGCCGACCGCCACTCCGGAGCAGCCGCGCAAGCACGGTGTCGTTTCGATCGCGAAACTGACGACCGCGCTTGCCGAGTATCTCCCTCCGGAAGAAATCAAAGAGGTCAAGGCGGCGTTCCACTTCAGCGACGAAGCCCACCTCGGTCAATATCGCCAGAGCGGCGAACCCTACATCACCCATCCCGTCGCCGTCGCGGAAATCTGCGCCGGCTGGAAGCTCGACGCGCAAGCCGTGATGGCAGCGTTGCTGCACGACGTGATGGAAGACCAGGGCGTGACCAAGAGCGAGCTGGCCGAACGCTTCGGCCCGAAGGTCGCCGAACTGGTCGACGGCCTGTCGAAGCTCGACAAGATGGAGTTCCGCAGTCGCGAGGAAGCGCAGGCGGAAAACTTCCGAAAGATGCTGCTCGCGATGGCACGCGACGTGCGCGTCATCCTCGTCAAGCTCGCCGACCGCTTGCACAACATGCGCACGCTCGGCGCGGTGCCGATGGAAAAGCGCCGCCGCGTCGCACGCGAGACGCTCGACATCTATGCGCCGATCGCGCACCGCCTCGGGTTGAACAACACGTATCGCGAGCTGCAGGACATGAGCTTCGCGAATTTCAACCCGCATCGCTACGCAACGCTCGAGAAGGCCGTGAAGGCCGCGCGCGGCAACCGCCGCGAAGTGATCAGCAAGATCCTCGAGGCTGCGCAACGCGCGATGACCGACGCGAAGATCGACGCCGAGATCACCGGCCGCGAAAAGACGATCTACAGCATCTACCGCAAGATGCGCGACAAGCAGCTGTCGTTCTCGCAGGTGCTCGACGTGTACGGCTTTCGCGTCGTCGTCGAGAGCCCGCTCGACTGCTACACGTGCATCGGCGCGCTGCACGCGCTGTACAAGCCCGTGCCCGGCAAGTTCAAGGACTACATCGCGATCCCGAAGATCAACGGCTATCAGTCGCTGCACACGACGCTCGTCGGCCCGTTCGGCGCGCCGATCGAGTTTCAGGTGCGCACGCGCAAGATGCACGAGATCGCCGAGGCCGGCGTGGCCGCGCACTGGTTGTACAAGAACGGCGGCGCGGATCTGAACGATGTGCAGAAGCGCGCGCATCAGTGGCTGAAGTCGCTGCTCGACATCCAGAGCGAAGCCGGCGATTCGAGCGAATTCCTCGAGCACGTGAAGATCGACCTGTTCCCGGATGCGGTCTACGTGTTTACGCCGAAGTCGAAGATCATGGCGCTGCCGCGCGGCGCGACGGCGCTCGATTTCGCGTATTCGATCCACAGCGACCTCGGCAACCAGTGCGTGGCCGTGAAGATCAACAACGAGCTGCTGCCGCTGCGTACCGAGTTGAAGAGCGGCGACATCGTCGAGGTGATCACCGCGCCGTATTCGAAGCCGAACCCCGCGTGGCTCGGTTTCGTGCGTACCGGCAAGGCACGCTCGGCGATTCGTCACTACCTGAAGACGATGCGCCTGAACGAGTCGGTGCAGCTCGGCGAGCGGCTCGTCGACCAGAGCCTGAAGGGTTATGGGCTCGCACTGGCCGACGTGACGCCGGAAGTGTGGGAAAAGCTCGTGCAGTGGACGGGCAACAAGAGCCGCCAGGAAATCTTCGCGGACATCGGCCTCGGCCGCCGCGTCGCTGCGGTGATGGCCAAGCGCATCGAGGTACTGATGAGCGGCCGCGATGCGGACGACGACCTGCCGAAGTCCGAGCGTCATCCCGCACACAATGCGCCGCCGGTCGTGATTACCGGCACCGAAGGGATGTCCGTGCAGCTGTCGGCGTGCTGCCGGCCGATTCCGGGCGATGCGATCATGGGCTATATCGGCATTGGCCTCGGGATGGCGATTCATACGACCGATTGCCGTGTCGCGCAGCGCATCCATCGCCGCGATCCGGGCCGCTGGATCGACGTCGAATGGGCGCCGCAGCCGGGACGTCTGTTCGACGTCGCGGTGAAGGCGCTCGTGAAGAACACGAAGGGCATCTTCGCGCGTGTCGCGGCGGACATCACGTCCGCCGACGCGAACATCGTCCACATCGCGATGGACGAGGACCTGACGCACGAATCGACGGTGCTGCGCTTCGTGATCCAGGTCAGCGATCGCGTGCACCTTGCGAACGTGATGCGGCGCGTGCGGACCAATCCGGACGTGATGCGGATCATGCGCGAGCGCTCGACCGACGACAGCGTGCATGCGCGTCACGACGGCGGCATGCGCATCGAGCGCGAACGGCAGGATTACTGACGCGACGCGTTGCACGGACGGCGGCCACGGGCCGCCGTTTTTGTTGGTGGCGCGGGTTCGACGACGTTGTGCGGGAGCAGGTCGAGCGGACGTAGTGGTCGCAGGGAAGAGGGGAGCAGAAAAGAAAAAAGGGCCTTCCCGGAGGAAGGCCCTTCTGAGGTGGCGCGGCTGGCAGGATTCGAACCCACGACCCCTTGGTTCGTAGCC
Source organism: Burkholderia ambifaria (assembly GCF_001443045.1). Taxonomy (GTDB): domain Bacteria; phylum Pseudomonadota; class Gammaproteobacteria; order Burkholderiales; family Burkholderiaceae; genus Burkholderia; species Burkholderia ambifaria_A. Next base: position 91,330 of record NZ_LKPJ01000023.1, read on the forward strand.
AAGTACTCTATCCAACTGAGCTACAGCCGCACGCAAAACGGTACTGCTTCAACTGTCGGAACCTTCTGCGATGGGAAGGCCCCCAAAAAGATGGCGCGGCTGGCAGGATTCGAACCCACGACCCCTTGGTTCGTAGCCAAGTACTCTATCCAACTGAGCTACAGCCGCACGCAATAACAAAACAACGACTACTTCGAACTGAAAGGGCCTTCGGTTCGGAAGGCCCTCGAAAAAAGTGGCGCGGCTGGCAGGATTCGAACCCACGACCCCTTGGTTCGTAGCCAAGTACTCTATCCAACTGAGCTACAGCCGCACGCAGAAGCGGAAGTATAGCAGAGCCGTATAAAAAGGGAAGCCTTATTCACAAAATATGTCGCGCGATCTTGCACGGCCGCCTTCGTGTACTCTTGGGGCATCAGTCATCCAGGTTTTGAATCTGCATCATGAACAAGGCGTTTGTCAAAGAGTCGGACGGCGACGACGACGATCTCGACCCGAGTCAACCCGCGATTCCGGCGGGCACGAAGAACTACATCACGCCGGCCGGCCACAAGCGGCTCAGGGACGAGCTCCTGAACCTGATCGACGTCGAGCGTCCCGAGGTCGTGCGCCTCGTGTCGTGGGCTGCGTCGAACGGCGACCGGTCGGAGAACGGCGACTACATCTACGGCAAGCGGCGGTTGCGCGAGATCGACCGCCGGATCCGCTTCCTGACGAAGCGGCTCGATCTCGCCGAAATCGTCGACGCGAGCCGGCAGGAGAACGTCGACCAGGTGTTCTTCGGCGCGACCGTCGACTACGCGACGCCGGACGGCGAGGATCACACCGTCACGATCGTCGGGATCGACGAGGTCGATCTCGATCACGGTTGCGTCAGCTGGATCTCGCCGGTCGCGCGAGCGCTCATCAAGGCGAAGATCGGCGATACCGTCACGCTGATGACGCCGGTCGGTCCGCAGCCGATCGATGTGCTCGACGTTCGATATCCGGCACCGGGCAACGCGTGAGCATGAAGCGGCGCATCCGTGCAATGCCACGCTGAAACGAACAAGCGCCCCGGGTGGGGCGCTTCGTCATGACGGTCCCGGACGAACGGCCGGGACGAATCGAATCGCTCAGAAGCGGTGACGCATGCCGGCCGTGACGGCGATCTGCTTGTTCGTCGACGACGCGGTGCCGAGCCCGTTGATGTTTGCGCCGATCGCCAGGCCGTCCGAATTGACCCGCTGGTATACGCCTTGCAGGTACAGGTCGGTGCGCTTCGACAGCGCATAGTCGGCCTGCAGGTTGAACTGGTGCCAGCTCGGTGTCTGGCCGTCGAGGCGGCTGTCCGTGTACGTGTACGAGCCAGCGAGCGAGAACGCCGGCGTCAGCGCGTAGCGACCGTTGACTTCGTAGTTGTTGAAGCGCGTGCCGCCAGTGAGCGGGATGCCGCTCGACACGCCGGACTGCCCGGCGCTGATCCCCGCCGAATCGGTCAGGCGCGTCTGCGTGAATACGAAGCCGGCCGTCGCGGGCCCGAACGTGTAGTCGAGGCCCGCGCCCCAGGTGCGCTGCCGGCTGGCCGCGAACGTCCAGTCGCCGGCCACCGCGCCGGGGTCGCTGGCCGCGAGCGCCAGCGCGTTGATGTTGTTGTTGAGCTGCATGTACGCGGCCGCGACGTTGAAACCCATATAGCTGTACGACGCGCCGACGCTGTATGCGCGGTTGTTCGAGAAATCGCTGGAATTCGAGAAGCCGTACAGCGCGCCGAACTTCAGGCCGCCGTAGTTTGCGCTCTGGTACTTGACCGAATTGTTGATCCGGAACGAGTTGTTCAGGTTGTCGTTGTCGAACGGATGCGCGAACTGCGTGCCGCCGTACTGGGTGCCGGTCAGCGACAATGGGCCGAGGAAATCGACGACGCTGTCGTATTGGCGGCCGAGCGTGAGCGAGCCATAGCTGTCGTGCGCGAGCCCGACGAACGCCTGGCGGCCGAACTCGCGGCCGTTCTGCTTCAGTGAGCCGTTGTTGATGCCGAAGCCGTTCTCCAGCGTGAAGATCGCCTTCAGTCCGCCGCCGAGATCCTCGGTGCCGCGCAGGCCCCAGCGGCTGCCGTTGATCGAGCCGCTCGTTTCCTGCCACGCGCTGTGTCCGCCCTGGTTGTTCGTGTAAGTGATGCCGGCATCGATCAGGCCGTACAGCGTGACGCTGCTTTGCGCATGGGCGGCGCTGGCCGCCACGCCCGCCAATGCGGCGACGATCAGGGTCTTTTTCATGATCTGTCTCCAAACAGGATGATGTCGATCGAACCTGCTGCGGGCATCGGCGGCATCGCAGGTGGCGACGCCGTGCGCGTGGGCGCGGCACCCTCGTCGGAATCCATTTGCAGTGTACGAATCGGCCGGGGCACTGAAGAAAATCGCTTCCGGCAATACTGTATTTTGAATCGCGCAAGAATGAGTATGAACCCCGGGAGCCGTGGCCATCAAGACTTTGCGGCGGCGCAGCAGGCGGAACTGCGGATCAGGACTGCGTAACGGGCGTTGCGCGATCGCGACAGGCGATCAGTAGCGGGCGAGGGTGCGGCTAGCGCGATTATTGACACAACGGCAATAGAGGTTTGTGTGGAGCATGGATAATGAAAGGATGTTCTCTCGCTATACTGCGATCTCTGCTTTCCGAAGCAGACTTTTTCGTTGACGGAAAAGATCTCCAAACCTTTGTCGGCGCGACTTCCCAGTCGCGCTTTTTTTTTGCTCCGTCTTCCCGATCCCTATTGCGGGTACGAGCGCCGCTTGCGCTTGCCTGTCGGCTGCGCGTCTTCGGCTTCGGCCTGAGGCGGCGTGTACGTCCAGTCTTCCATCACGTAGTGACGGGCGTCCAGCGGTGACGCCAGCAGGTTCTGCCAATGATCGCCGTGCCAGGTCGGGTCGAACTCGGTGTCGCACGGCGCTTCATGGGACTCGGCCAGCGCGCGGGACTTGCGGCGTACGCGTGTGAGCCGGCTCGCGAAGCGCTTGATTCCGTCCAGCCACATGACCTTCTCCTTCCATTGCTTTGCACCAGCATCGCAACGTCCCCTGTTTTTCGCAACCGGAAAAAACCCGAGGAATTACCGACTTGATTTGTCCCCGGTAGGTTTTTCTCGATATGGATTAATGGCGAACTGGGCCCGGTAACATTGACAGGTTTTTGATGCGAATCAATTAATAAAAGGCGATGGTGTACCGATTCCAGTGGTATTGACGTTTTTTGATTAAGAAGGCGCAAAAAATTCCCTTGACGCACCCGGATTGTCCAATTTATAAAGTCAGCACTCCGTCCCCGGGCGGAGCGCTGGGGGTGAGTGTCGGCGCGCCGTTGCGGGATTTCGGGAAGCGGCTATAAACAGTAGCTTTTTTGATCTAAACGAGTGGGGAACGAAGGTATGGATACCGGTATCGTAAAATGGTTTAACGATGCTAAAGGTTTCGGCTTTATTACGTCCGACAATGGCGGTGAAGATCTGTTTGCGCACTTTTCCGAAATCCGGATGGACGGCTTCAAAACGCTGAAGGAAAACCAGCGCGTTTCCTTCGACGTGAAAGTCGGCCCGAAAGGCAAGCAGGCAGCGAATATCCAGGCGGTCTGACGCGCCACGCATTGCCGATCACGTCCGGCCCCTGCATTGCGGGGGCTTTTTGTTTTTCGGGGCGCGAAAAGCTGGCGGCGGCGCATCGATTCGGGTTCGGACTGGTCGCAAACACGCATGCCGGTGCATACTCACGAAAGCATCGTTTCCCTGTCTTTTCATGTCCGATTCCCGTCCGTCCGATCCCGCCAGCGAACAACCGCTCGTCTTCGTCGACCTTGAAACCACCGGTGGCTCGTCCGCCGAACACCGCATCACCGAAATCGGTGTGGTCGAAATTGGTCCGCTCGGCGTATCGACGTGGACGACGCTCGTCAATCCGGGACAGTCGATTCCGCCCTTCATCCAGCAATTGACGGGCATTTCGGACGAGATGGTACGCGATGCGCCGTCGTTCGCGTCGCTCGCGCCCCCGCTGTTCAAACGGCTCGACGGCAAGCTGTTCGTCGCGCACAACGCGAGCTTCGACCGTGGCTTCCTGCGCGCCGAGTTCGAACGTGCCGGCATCGCGTTCAACCCGGACGTGCTGTGCACGGTGCGGCTGTCGCGTGCGCTGTTTCCGCGCGAGGCGCGGCACGGACTCGATGCGCTGATCGAGCGGCATGGCCTCGTCCCCGCGGCCCGCCACCGGGCACTCGCAGATGCGGATCTCCTTTGGCAGTTCTGGCGGCAATTGCACGAGATCGTGCCGCTGGAGCGTCTGCGCGACCAGATCGCGCGCACGACGCGCCACTTCCGTCTCGGGGGGAACCTGACTGAAGCGTGGCTCGATACCGCGCCCGCCGGATGCGGTGCGTACGCGTTGTTCGGGGAGGGTGATGAAGCCCTTTATGTCGGGCGCAGCGTGCGCGTGCGACAGCGCTTGCGCGCGCTGCTGACCGGCGAGCGGCGCTCGTCGAAGGAAATGCGGCTTGCGCAGCAGGTGCGGCGTGTCGAATGGCAGGAAACCGGCAACGAACTCGGCGCGATGCTCGCCGAGGCGCAGTGGATCGCCCGCTTGCGTCCGTCGTACAACCGGCGTCCCGCCGATCACGCCCGTGCGGGCAGTGCGCCCTGGCCGTTCGACGGCGCGGTCGCGTTCGAAGCGTGCGGCGAGCGTCGCATGTTTCATGTGATCGACGGGTGGCGCTACCTCGGGGCAGCCGATTCGCTCGACGCGGCCGTGCGGCTCGCGGCCGATGGTCCGGACGGCGCGTTCGAACCCCATACCCACCGGCTGCTGCAGACCCATCTCGCGCGTGGCCTGCAGCTGATTCCGCTCGTGGTGCTCACGCCTACCGACTGAACGGCACGCGCGTCCGCACCGTATGGCGTGTGCAGTCAGCCGATCGCGCTGGCGCCGCCGGCCGAGCAGACGTGCGCCAGTGCAGTGCCGAGCGCCTGCGTCTGGGTGGCGTCGTAGCGTGTGAGCGTCTTCCAGTTCGCGATGCTGCGAGCGAGCCGCGCCTGGCAGTCGGGCGCGTCGCGCAGCGGCGCGACCTGGGCGAGGCCGGTCAGCATCTTTTGCGTGAGCTGGTCGAGCGCCGGCCGCGTGCTGGTCGCGAGGTCGGGCGGCGTGCCTTCGGGCGGCCGCGTGGCGCGCCAGGTCGCAAAGAGTGCGTTCTGCACGTCCTTGCTCGCGGCGATCTGATCCTCGAAGAACCTGCGCGCGAACGCCGGGTCCACGCCCGCCTGCGCAGCGCGCTTCTCCACCGATGAGAGCAGTGCCGCTTCGCGCGGCCCATCCTCGATCGCCTTGTGGTTCGCCCATTTCCAGCGTGCGACGGGCTCGGCGAGCGCGAGCCGCTGCGATGCGAGCGCGACGAGGTTGGTGAGCGCGGTGTCGTCGCCGTCCGCGCGCGCGACGTGCGGTGACGAAAAAAGGGCGACGCCGAGCGCGGCGACAGCGACGCTGGCACGAATGACTTGTTTCATCGGGACGATCGTGAGAGCCGGGCGGGCCGGAGGTGGAAAAACAGAAGGATAGACGAAGAGAGTCGCGCGGCGGAGCGACGCGACAGAAGAATCAGCGGACGAACTGATCCGGCACCGTCAGGCCGTTGCAACCCGGGTGCGAAGCGATCTGCGCCGAAAACGCAGCGATGAACCGCACGATATCGATCGACACGTGGCGGTTACAGAACGGAACGTAGGTTCACTTCGGCGAGTACAGCTTGTGCTGCTCGTCGAAGAATGCCCGGACGTGCTCGGGCAATTCGGCGAGGAATTCCACGCCGACGGGTTCCGGATCCGGGCTCATCACTTGCTCGGGCGGGGGCATGCGGGTTGGTCTTTCGTCCATGGTCGTTTCTCCAGCGGGTTCAATAATTATCAACCTCGCGCTCGGATTTATGCCAGTGGCGAATCGTTAGATTTTGTCTCTGTTGTATTAACGGCACATGCGCCGCTGCGCGCCGTGCGATGCCGGCTATCACGCTTTGTTCGATCGGCAACAACCGGCCGCTTGCTATACTTGCGCGCACTTTTTCCTGGACCGCGATGAAACGAACGACGCGATGGATCGGCCTCGTATGGCTGGCGCTGGTACTGAACGTACTGTCGCCCGTCGTCGGCTACGCGCGTCTCGCGTCGAGCGGTTCCGGCGAGCTCACGCTCGAGCTGTGCAGTGCGGCCGGCGCACGTCAGGTCGTCCTCGCGCAGTCCGGCGACGACCGCGGCGCGGCGTCGTTCGACCATGCCGGCGTGCCGCACTGCGTGTACTGTCCCGGCTTCGCGGCGAACGTCGCGCTCGGCACGAGCCTGCCCGCGTTGCCGGGTTTCGTGCGCGCGTTCGCATACCGGGCGGCCGCCCCGGCCGTTCCCGATTTTCCCCGCAAGGGCATCCGTCTTGCGCAGCCGCGCGGTCCGCCTGAAAACGTCCCGATCTGATTGACATCGTCCGCGCGCCCCGATGGCGCGCGCGCCGCCCGCGGCTCGATCCGCGCGCCGCGCCTTACGCGCGCGGCTCGCCGGCTCGCGTCCGGCGGCTTCCGGTCACGTTTTCAGGAATTCATTCATGTCGTTCACCTTCGCCGCGCGGCCGCCGCGCGGTCGGCTCGCGCTCGCCTGCGCGGCCGCTTTTGCCTGGCCGGCTGCGCAGGCGGCCCCGTTCGATGGCGCGTCCGCCGACCCGCTGCCCGGCGCCTCGGGCAACCCGGCCGGCCTTGCCGCGTCCGCTGCAGCGGTCGTGCCCGCGCCGACGGGCGACACGCTGACCGCGGTCAGCGTCACCGCCCAGCGGCAACCCGTCGATCCGGATACGCCGGCCGTCGTCGAGTCGATCACGCGCGAGCAGATCGACGCGCACACCAACGTCGCCACCGAGGATGCGCTGAAGTACGCGCCCAACCTGATGGTTCGCAAGCGCTACATCGGCGACCGCAACAGCGTGTTCGCCGGCCGAGACTTCAACGAACTGCAGAGCGCGCGCGGGCTCGTGTACGCCGACGGCCTGCTGCTGTCGAACCTGCTCGGCTCGAGCTATGCGTATCCGCCGCGCTGGTCGCTGATCGCGCCCGACGATATCGCGCGCGTCGACGTGCTGTATGGCCCCTTTTCCGCGCTGTATCCCGGCAACGCGATCGGCTCGACCGTGCTGCTGACGACGCGCCGTCCTGAAAAACTCGAGGCGTCGCTGTCGACGCAGTTCTTCACGCAGCGCTATCACGACGGCTACGGTTTCGCGGACAGCTTCGGCGGCAATCACCAGACCGCGCGGATCGCGAACCGCGTCGGCCGGTTCTGGTTCTCGCTGTCGCTCGACCGGCTGGAGAACGACGGTCAGCCGATGCAGTATGCGAGCCCCAATTCCGCCTACAACCCGCGGCTTGGCGCCGCAGTGCCGGTGGCGGGCGCGGCCACCGACATCGGCCCTAACGGCAAGCCGCGCACGATCGTCGGCGCGCAGAACATCGAGCGGACGGAGCAGCTCAACGAGACGGTCCGGATGGGCTACGCGTTCACGGATCACGTCGACGCGACGCTGACGCTCGGGCACTGGGAGAACCATTACCGGCAGCACGGCGAAACCTTCCTGCGCGACGCGGCCGGCAACCCGGTCTACGGCGGCAACGTGTCGATCGGCGGCCAGAGCATGACCGTCGCGCCGAGCGCGTTCGCGCCGCAGCGCGGCGACCAGGAGAACTGGCTGTACGCGCTCGGGCTGAATGGCCGGCTCGATTCGGGCTGGCGACTGTCGGGCGTGGTGTCCGCGTACGACGTGTCGCGCGACGTGCTGCGCGCGGCATCGACCGCGCAGGGCGGCGCGGGCACGCTGTTCCAGGGCGACGGCACGGGCTGGCGTACGCTCGACCTGAAGGCCGAGGCGCCGCAGGTGAAGGGCCACACGTTCACGTTCGGCTATCACTACGACAACTATTTCCTGCGCAACGTCACGTACAACACGGCCGACTGGCTGGCCGGGCCAACCACGTCGCTCGCGAGCGTCTACCAGGGCGACACGCGCACGCAGGCGCTGTTTGCACAGGACGCGTGGCGTTTCGCGCCAGGCTGGCTCGCGACCCTCGGTCTGCGCTACGAGCGCTGGGATGCGTACGGCGGCGCGCTCGGCAACGCGACCGGCACGCTCGGCTACGCCGGCCGCAGCGCCAATGCGCTGTCACCGAAAGTCGCGCTGCAATGGGACGCGACGGAGGTCTGGCGCTTCCGGCTGTCGTTCGCGACGGGCACGCGCTTCCCGACGGTCGGCGAACTGTTCCAGGGCACGATCTCGAACAACGCGATCGTCAACAACAACCCGAACCTGCGGCCGGAAAAGGCGATCGACTGGGACTTCACGGCCGAGCGCGACGTGGGCGTCGGCGTCATGCGTGCGAGCGTGTTCCAGAGCGACCTGCGCGATTCGATCTACAGCCAGACGACGGTGTCCGGTGCGTCGACCGTCACGAACATCTCGAATGTCGATCGCGTGCGCGTACGCGGTGTCGAGCTCGGCTTCAGCGGCCAGAACGTCGGGCTGCGCGGGCTAGACATCGACGCGAACGTGTCGGCGAGCAATGCGCAGATCCTCGCCGACACCGCGAATCCCGCATATGTCGGTTCGCGCTTTCCGCGCATCCCGCGCATGCGCGCGAACCTGCTCGCATCGTACCGCTTCGACGAGCACTGGCTCGCGAGCGTCGGCGTGCGCTACTCGGGCCGCCAGTTCAACACGCTCGACAACAGCGACGTGAATCCGGACGTGTACGGCGGCACGAGCATCTTCACGGTCGTCGACCTGAAGGCGCGCTACCGGTTCGACCGTCACTGGACCGCGTCGGTCGGCATCGACAATCTGACCGACCGCCGCTACTACGTATTCCACCCGTATCCAGGCCGCACTTTCTTTGGAGAACTGAAATGGTCGCTGTGAAATCGTTCGCGGCAGGCTGCGCGTTGTGGCTCGCGGCGTTGTCGCCCGCCGGCGCGCACGATGCACCGAAAGCCGCCGATCCGCATGCGGCGCACATGAGCATGCAGGCCGCACCGGCGCAACAGAAGCAGCCGCTCGCGACCGGCGCTGCGATCGACGCGCGGCACCGGCTGTGGGTCGCATGGGTCGAAGGCGCGCACGTCGTCGTCGCGCACTCGGACGACGCGGGCCGCACGCTGTCCGCGCCCGTGATCGTCAATGCGATACCCGAGCCGATCTACACGAGCGCGGAGAATCGGCCGAAGATTGCGACGAGCCCCGACGGTCGCGCGGTGTACGTGTCGTGGTCGATGCCGCTCGATGCGCCGTACACCGGCATGGTGCGCTTCTCGCGTTCGCTCGATAGCGGTGCGACCTGGAGCGTGCCGGTCACCGTGCATCGCGACCGGCAGGCGATCACGCACCGCTTCGACATGATGGCCGTCGATCCGGCCGGCAATATCGCGATCGCGTGGATCGACAAGCGCGATCTCGTCGCGGCGAAGGCGGCGGGGCAGGCGTACGAGGGCGCGGCCGTCTACTACGCGGTGTCGCGCGACGGCGGCACGTCGTTCGAGCCCGAGCGCAAGGTGACCGACCACACGTGCGAATGCTGTCGCATCGCGATGGCGATCGATCCGGCCGGACACATCGAAGTCGTGTGGCGCAACGTGTTCCCGGGACAGATTCGCGACCATGCGCTCGCGGTATTGCCGGTGTCGGCGTCGGAGCCCGTCGTGCCGGTGCGTGCGACGTTCTCGAACTGGCACGTCGAGGCCTGCCCCGAACACGGGCCGGCGCTTGCGATCACGCCCGACGGTACGCGTCATATTGCGTGGTTCGGCGTGGTCGATGGTCGTGCCGACGTGTTCTATTCACGCATCGGCGCCGACGGCCGGCCGCGCGGCACGCCGTGGGCATTCGGTGCGAATCCGGCCGTGCCGGCTGAACAGGCATCGCACGCGGCGCTCGTCGCGCGCGGCGACGTCGTCTGGCTCGCGTGGAAGGCGTTCGACGGAGACACGATGCAGATCAAGCTGCGCCGCTCGGACGATCGTGGCGAGCACTGGTCGGCGCCGCGCGTGATCGCGTCGACATCGGGCGCGAGCGACAATCCGCAACTGCTCGACGATGCGGGGCGCATCTACCTGTCGTGGCGCACGCGTAACGACGGCTACCGGCTGATTCCCGTGGAGGGCGCGCAATGAAGCGGCTGGTGATTTTGATCGGCGCCGTGCTCGCGAGCCTGCCGGCGTGGGCCGGCGAACTGCAGCCGCTGCGCGCGGCCGAGGTCGCGAAGTTGTATGCGACGGCGCACGACCGACCGCTCGCGGTCGAGATCTGGTCGCTCGATTGCGGATACTGCCGCGAGAACGCCGCGCATCTCGTCGCGTGGCAGCGCCGGCATCCGGACGTGCAGCTCGCAATGGTCGCGATGGACGCTTATGACGACAACGGTGCGGCGATCGCGCAGGCGCTCGCGCAAATGAACCTGCCGCCGCAGGTCGCGCAGTATGCGAATGCGGAGCCGATGCCCGAGCGTCTGCGGGCGGCGCTCGATGCGGGATGGCGGGGAGAGATGCCGCGTACCGTGTGGATCGGTCGCGATGGCGCACGCGAAGCGCGCAGCGGATTGCTGACGACCGGCGTGCTCGACGGCTGGTTGCAGCGCGGCAAGCGCCGCTGAAACGGAAGGCGGCGCGCGCGGGATGCCGCGCGCCGCTTCGATGCAAAGACGCAGCGAAAGCACGCCCGAAGGCGCGCGAGAAGATCGTCAGGCCGCGCGCCTGAATAGCCGGATCACGAACAGCAGGATCACGGCGCCGATGACCGCGACGATCACCGAGCCGATGAAGCCGCTGCCGAGGCTGATGCCGAGCAGTCCGGCCAGCCAGCCGCCGATCACCGCGCCGACGATACCGACGATGATGTCGACGATCAGGCCGAACCCGCCGCCCTTGACGAGCAGCCCGGCCAGCCAGCCGGCGATCGCACCGATGATGAGCCACATAATCAAGCCATGAGTCATGGTGATCCTCTCCTTGGGTTGAGTCGAAATGACCGGATGTCGGCTGTTTCGCCGCAAGCCGCATGTAGGCGGCTTGCGATCCGCCGAGCCGCCCACGCAATGTAACGCGATAGACGGGTCGGAATCGTTAAGTAATGTTATGCACCCTTAACGGGTTTTTCCAGGGATTCGTCTGCCTACGGCGCGGCGCCTACGCAGACGATGCGTGGCGAAATGAATATGTAAGGAGGGCGTGGCGACCGTTCGGCGGTGCGTCGTGCGTCATTGTCCGTGCGCCGGCGCCGGTGCGCCCGTATCTGGCAGGCCGTCGCCCGCGTCGGCAATCAGGCGGGCGACGGTCTTCGCATCGCCGATCGTCTCGATTGCCAGCAGCGCGAAGCGCGCGAGAAAGAGCGAGGCATCGGTTTCGCCGATGCGGGTCATCGTGTGGCACAGATCGGTGTAGAGGGTGTCGCGTTCAGTGTCGGTCATCATGCGTTCTCCTGAAGATCGGATGACGTGCGCGGATGGAGCGCGCGTTCGAGTGCGGTGGTCAGGTCGGCGGGGCGTGCGTCGTGCCAGCGGCCGAGCACGTGCCCGTCCGGACGCACGAGGTAGACGGTGCCGTCGCGCGTACCGTACAGGTCGAACAGCCGGCCGTCGGTATCGTAGCCGCCGCATCCCGGCTGTTGCGGTGCCGCGTGCCGCGCGAGCGTGACCAGCGCGAATGGTATGCCGGCGTCGTGCAGGTGCCGTTCGAGATCGTCGAACGACGGATCGGGTGCGCCGTCGCGCGTGAAGCGGAACGCCGTGAAGCACGGGCCGACGAGATCGGTCAGGTGGCCGCGACGCGCGCCGCCGGGCTTGCCGATGTCGCGCGACGCCTGCAGCATCAGCGGACATTCCGCGAGTACCGTGCCGGAGGCCGGCCCGGCTGAAAATGCATCGCGCGCGTCCGCATTGAGCGGCGACGCCGTGTAAGCGATGGCCGACGTCTGGCGCGGATTGATCAGCGAACGCAGCGCCGGATGCCGGACCGCGAGCGTCAGCACGGCCTTGCGCATCAGGTCGAACGCGAATGACGGCGGCGCCATGAACTCGGTGCTCTTGGTGCCGTAGCGCAGGTTCTCGTGCGTCGCGAACACGCGCTCGTCCGAATAGCTGTCGAGCAGCGCGTCCGACGCGAGGCCGCGAATCACGTACGCCAGTTTCCACGCGACATTGTCGGCGTCGTCGATGCCGGAATTCGCGCCGCGCACGCCGAAGATCGGCACGAGGTGTGCGGCGTCGCCGCAGAACAGCACGCGGCCGTGCCGGTAGCGTTCGAGCGTCAGTGCGTTCGCCTTGTAGATCGTGATCCAGATCGGCGACCAGTCGCCGCGCTCGCCCATCATGTCGAGCAGGTTCTGTACGCGCGGGATCACGTTCTCGGGCTTCACGGCCGCTTCGGGATCCTCGTCGTCGCGCAACTGGTAGTCGATCCGCCACACGTTGTCGGGCTGCTTGTGGACGAGCACCGTCGAGCCGGGGTTCGACGCCGGGTCGAAATACGCGAGCCGCTCGGTCGGCCGGTCGCTGTCGAGCGCGATGTCGACGATCACGTAGCGGCCTTCGTAGCGGGTTCCTTGCAGCGTCAGGCCGAGCGCTTCGCGCATCGTGCTGCGCCCGCCGTCGCTCGCGACGATCCAGTCGGCATCGAGTGCGTAGCCGCCGAGCGGCGTATCGACGTCCAGGCGCACGCCGTCCGGGTGTCGCGTGACGCCCGCGACCTTCGTCTGCCAGCGGATCTCGATGAACTCGGGGCGGCGCAGCGCGGCATCGAGCAGGAACTGCTCGATGTGATACTGCGCGAGGTTCACCATCGGCGGCAGCTTCTGGTTCTCGTCCTGCGGCATCGTGAAATGCAGCACTTCGTCGCGACGATGGAAGCTGCGTCCGCCGCTCCACGGCAGTCCGACGCGCAGGAAGTCGCCGAGCGCGCCGAGCCGCTCGATGATCTCGAGGCTGCGTCGCGAGATGCAGATCGCGCGGCTGCCGTGACAGACCGAATCGTCGGTTTCGAGCAGCACGCTGCGGATGCCGTGGTTGGCGAGGCCTAGTGCGACAGCGAGGCCGACCGGCCCGCCGCCGACGATCGCGACGCGGTGCCGCTGCGTATCGACACCATCGCTGCAGGTCGGCAGGTGCGCGGGATGACGCTCGGCGACGAACGGATATGGCTTGAATTCGATGCCCATCGTTGGCTTCCAGGGTTGCAGTGATCGGACCCGCACGCGCGATGACGCGACGCGTGCGGCAGCTCGATGCAGTATGGAAGCCGTGCCGGACACCGCTGTCCTCATTCCGGGTACGGCGAACGGCTGGTGGCGGGCCGGGACTTACCCTGACGCGTTCAGGATCGGCAGGCGCCGTTCACGGTTGCAGGCACAGCGCAAACAGCTGGCGCTGGCTCGAGATGCCGAGACGCCGATAGGCGCGCTTCTGATAAGTGACCACGCTCGATGCCTTTACGCCGATCGTCTCGCCGATCTCCTGCGCGGTTTGGCCTTCGAGCACGCCGCGCAGCACGTCGAGTTCGCGTTTGGACAGTGTCGGGCATGCGCCGCGCAGCCGCCCGAGCATCAGTTGCGGGATGCCGATCTGCGCCGAGCCCGCGAGCGCGTAGTGATGCTGCGCCGCCTGCGCGATCAACGGCGCGAGCGTTTCGATGGCCGCGATCTCGCGCGGCTGGAATGCGCCGCTGCGATGCGCGCGATACAGGTTGATCGACAGCCAGGTCGAGTCGTTCGGCTGCATCAGCAACGCGAGGCGATCGGATACGTCGGGGCCGCGGTAGCAGGCCGCGCGATATGCGTCATGACCGATCTCGTCGCCGGTCTGCTGATGCAGCAGCACGTCGCGGCGGTGCGTGCCGCGACCGGCGGCCGAAACGATCTTCTGGTTGCCGTCGAGCGCATAGAAATGTCGCGCGTAGGTGTCCGCGACATCGCGCAGGTAGCGGCCGCCGCGATGATCGGCGACCGACACGGTGCGCGGCCGGTTGCCGAACTCGTACGCGAAGATCGTGCACTGCGTGACGGACAGCGCATCGTCGAACAGCTTCAGGATTTCCGCGGCGAACGCGTTCGGGTCACTGCCGCCGATCGCGGCGACGAGACCGGTCGCGCGGGACACGTCCAGTTGCCCGCTGAGGTTCGGTCGCTCGAGACGCCAGGTGCGCATGATGCAGGGAGAGGGCCGGGTGGTCCGGCGATTGTAATCGGCGGCGCGCGGCGCGGGAGTCGGGAGATGCCCGCAAGCGGAAATGACGGGGGAGGGCAGGCGCACGATTCCGTGTGTATCGGAAAACGTGGGCCGGAAAAGAGAAAAGGCCTGACAAGCATCACTTGTCAGGCCTTTATATCTTGGTGCCGGAGATAGGAGTCGAACCTACGACCTTCGCATTACGAATGCGCTGCTCTACCAACTGAGCTACACCGGCAGCAGAGAAATGAAATTATATGGTGAAATCCGAGATCTTGGCAATAGGTTTTGCGAAATTTTTTCAGCTTGTTGCTGCTGCTTCGCGAAACCCTCGATCCGGCGGACTTCCCGCTTTCACTTCACTGCGATGCGGCCTGTCAGGGCCACATCGCGAAGGCGCGATTGTACTGACGTCTCGCACCTCCGTCTAGTGCTGCGGTGCAAATTTATTTGCCTTCGTCGTGATAGCCGGTCACGCGTTCGACTTCGTTCTTCGAACCGAGGAATACCGGCACGCGCTGGTGCAGGCCGGTCGGCTGCACTTCCATGATGCGCTGTGTGCCCGTCGTCGCGGCGCCGCCCGCCTGTTCGACGATGAACGACATCGGGTTCGCTTCATACATCAGGCGCAGCTTGCCCGGACGATCGGGCGTGCGCTTGTCGGCCGGGTACATGAAGATGCCGCCGCGGTTCAGGATCCGGTGCACGTCGGCAACCATCGACGCGATCCAGCGCATGTTGAAGTTGTCGCCGCGCGGGCCTTCCTTGCCGGCGTTCAGTTCGTCGACGTAGCGCTGGACCGGCTCGTACCAGTGGCGTGCGTTCGACGCGTTGATTGCGTATTCGCGCGTATCGGCCGGGATCTGCATGTTGCTTTGCGTGAGCACCCACGAGCCGACTTCGCGGTCGAGCGTGAAGCAGTTCACGCCGTTGCCGGTCGTCAGCACGAACACGGTCTGCGGGCCGTACACCGCGTAGCCGGCCGCGACCTGCTGCGTGCCCGGCTGCAGGAACGATTCCTCGGTGGCCAGCTTGCCGTCCGGGCAGCGCAGCACCGAGAAGATCGTGCCGATCGACACGTTCACGTCGATGTTCGACGAACCGTCGAGCGGGTCGAACACGAGCAGGTATTCGCCGCGCGGGTAGTTCGCGGGGATCGGGAAGAACGTTTCCATCTCTTCCGATGCCATCGCGGCGAGGTTGCCGCCCCATTCGTTCGCGTCGAGCAGGATCTCGTTCGACAGGATGTCGAGCTTCTTCTGCACTTCGCCCTGGACGTTCTCGCTGCCGGCGGTACCGAGTGCATCGCCGAGCGCGCCCTTCGACACGTTGTAGCTGATCGCCT
Source organism: Burkholderia ambifaria (assembly GCF_001443045.1). Taxonomy (GTDB): domain Bacteria; phylum Pseudomonadota; class Gammaproteobacteria; order Burkholderiales; family Burkholderiaceae; genus Burkholderia; species Burkholderia ambifaria_A. The sequence goes on from NZ_LKPJ01000023.1 coordinate 106,928, forward strand.
TGCACGCGCGAGCGACGACTTCGATCAGCAGGCGGAGGTCGGCGGGGAGGTTGTTGGTCTCACGCTGCTGCTCGATCAGGAACTTGGACAGCGTGGTGCGGCGGGCAATGGACATGACAGACTCCGAAAGGCCAAAGAATCCTTGAATTGCCGCAATTTTACCCGGCGCGCCTGCCGACCCGCCGCCTTTTTTCGTCCCGTTACATGGCCGGGCAGCCGATCCGGCCGGGTGCCGGCGAGCGGCTTGGAGCGGAGCGGCCCTGCTGCCGCCGGAAAACCGCGTGCCCGAACGCGTTGTCCGGCTCCGACCCCGCCAACCTTCAGTCGATAAAAAAAGCCGGCGCCGCAACGGGGGCGGCGCCGGCTTAGTCGCGTGGAGGCGCGACGCGAATCGCGTGCGTGACCTTACGCGAGCGCCTTCTCGACGATCTCGCGCACGTCGCGCGATTTCGCGCCGGCCGCGACCTGCTCGAGCGCTTCGCGCATCCGGTCGCGCAGCGCCGGCGTGAAGCGGCGCCACAGTTCGAGCGAGCGGGCGAGGCGCGCGGCGACCTGCGGGTTGATCGCATCGAGCGCGAGCACCTGCTCGGCCCAGAACGCGTAGCCCGAACCGTCCGCCGCATGGAATTGCGCCGGGTTCGCCGCGCAGAAGCTGAAGATCAGCGAGCGTGCGCGGTTCGGGTTCTTCAGGTTGAACGCGGGGTGAGCCATCAGCTTGCGGACCTTCGCGAGCGTCGGCTGGGCGGACGAGCCGCGCTGTGCGGCCTGCATCGCGAACCACTTGTCGATCACGAGCGCTTCCTTCTCGAAGCGACGGTAGAAGTCGTCGAGTGCGCGCGTGGCCGCGTCGTTCGCGCCCGAGGCCGCGGCGGACAGCAGGGCACCGAGCGCGGCAGCGCGATCGGTCATGTTGTTTGCCGCGTCGTACTGCGCGGTCGCGATGCGCACGGCGTCGGCCGGATCCTCGAGTTCGGCGAGATACGCGAGCGCGAGGTTCTTCAGCGCGCGGCGGCCGGACGCTTCGGGCGTCGGCTCGTACGCGCCCGGCGTCTGGTGCTGCTCGAACGCGGCGAGCCACTCGGCGCGCAGCGCGGTCGCGAGCTGGCGGCGCACGAACTGGCGCGCGCGATGCACGGCGGCTGGATCGGCTTCCGCCATCTGGTCGGCCAGATAGGTTTCCGACGGCAGCGTCAGCGCGAGTTCGCGGAACGCGGGCGACAGGTTTTCATCGGTCAGCACGCGGCGGAACGCGGCGACGAAGTTCTCGCCGAGCGTGAGCGGCTCGTTTGCGGCGGCGCGCGCGGCAAGCGTCAGCAGCGCGCGCGTCGCGAGGCGCTGGCCGGCCTCCCAGCGGTTGAACGGGTCGCTGTCGTGCGCGAGCAGGAACGCGAGATCGTTGTCGCTGTAGTCGTACTCGACGATCACCGGCGCCGAGAAATTGCGCAGCAGCGACGGCAGCGGCTGTTCCGGCACGTCGACGAACGTGAAGGTCTGTTCGGTGTCGGTGAAGTCGAGCACGCGCGTCGTGCCCGACGCGGCGGCTTCGCCGTCGAGGCGCAACGGCAGGTCACGGCCGTCGCGGCCGATCAGGCCGATCGCGAACGGGATCAGCAGCGGCCCCTGTTGCGTCTCGCGTGCGGCCGGCGACGCGTCGCCGTAGCCCTGCGCGAGCGTGACCGTGTAGCGGCGCGCGGCCGTGTCGTAGGCGGTGCGCACCGACACGCGCGGCGTGCCGGCCTGGCTGTACCAGCGCTCGAATTGCGCGAGATCGCGCCCGTTCGCGTCGGCCATCGCGTGGCGGAAGTCGTCGCACGTCACCGCGTGACCGTCGTGGCGCTTGAAGTACAGGTCCATCCCCTTGCGGAACCCGTCGCGGCCGAACAGCGTCTGGTACATCCGCACGACTTCCGAGCCTTTCTCGTAGACAGTCATCGTGTAGAAGTTGTTGATCTCGACGTAGCTTTCCGGACGCACCGGATGCGCCATTGGGCCCGCGTCCTCGGCGAACTGCAACTGGCGCAGCACGCGCACGTCTTCGATGCGCTTGACCGCGCGCGCCGCGGATCCGACCTCGTCGCCCGCGGCCATGTCGGCAGAGAATTCCTGGTCGCGGAACACCGTCAGGCCTTCCTTCAGGCTCAGCTGGAACCAGTCGCGGCAGGTCACGCGGTTGCCGGTCCAGTTGTGGAAGTACTCGTGGCCGACCACCGACTCGATGTTCGCGAAGTCGGTGTCGGTCGCGGTCTCGGGGTTCGCCAGCACGTACTTCGTGTTGAAGATGTTGAGCCCCTTGTTCTCCATCGCGCCCATGTTGAAGTCGCCGACCGCGACGATCATGAAGCGGTCGAGATCGAGCTCGAGGCCGAAGCGCTTCTCGTCCCAGCGGATCGAATGGATCAGCGAATCCATCGCGTGACGGGTCTTGTCGAGATCGGCCGGTTCGACCCAGACCTGCAGCAGTTTTTCCTTGCCGGAGCCGGACGTGATCTTTTCCTCGATCGCGACGAGCTTGCCCGCGACGAGCGCGAACAGGTAGCTCGGCTTGCGGAACGGATCTTCCCATTTCGCGAAGTGGCGGCCGTCGGGCAGTTCGCCCGAATCGACCAGGTTGCCGTTCGACAGCAGCACCGGATAGGTGGCCTTGTCGGCGCGCAGCGTGACGGTGTACGACGCCATCACGTCGGGGCGGTCGAGGAAGTAGGTGATGCGGCGAAAGCCTTCGGCCTCGCATTGCGTGAAGAAGTTGCCGCTCGATACGTACAGGCCGGACAGCGTCGTGTTCTGGTCCGGCGCGCACGCGCTCTCGAGCGTGAGCTCGAATGCGTCGGGCACGTTCTCGACGGTCAGCCCGTGTTCATGTGCGCGCACCGCACCGTACGGCGCGCCGTCGAGCTGCGCGTCGAGGAACTCGAGCGCTTCGCCCATCAGCTCCAGATGCGGGGTCGGCGCCGCGTCCGGATTGCGGCGCACGCGCATCGTATTCCTGACGATCGTGCGGGCCGGCGCGAGATCGAATTCGAGTGCGACGGAATCGATGAGGAAGGCCGGCGGCGTGTAGTCGGCGCGGCGGATCACGGTGGAGGAGGCGTTGTCGGACATGGTCGTCGAGATCGGTGGAGTGGGGATCGGGCCCGCAGCGCGGGCCGGGCGAACCGGGCCATTGTACAAAGGCTTGCGGCCGCGTGCCGGGCGAACTTTTTACCGGTTGCGGCAGTCCGCGTATTATCGGCATCCCGTGCGGTTCGCGCGGTGCGACGAACGGGTGACGGATCGACGAGGATCAACATGAAACGCGAATGGATTCAACGCGGTGCGGGTTGGGCGGCGGTGCTGTGCGTGGCGCTGCTGACGGGCTGCACCAGCTACGTGACGACGCAGGTCACGGCCTTCTCCGACTGGAGCGGCAGCGACGCGACACGCACTTACGCCTTCACGCGCACCGATGCGCAGAAGCACAGCATCGAGCAGTCGACCTACGAGCCGATCGTCGCGAACGAGTTGTCCGCGTATGCGTTCCGGCAGGTGCCGACCGCGCAGGCGCGCTATCTGGTCGGGTTGACCTACGGGGTCGGCAGCGATCTGGTGACGGTGCCGCAGCCGGTCTACTACGACCCGTGGTTCATGGGGCCGGGGCCGTACTGGCGGGGCGGGC
>NZ_LKPJ01000024.1 GCF_001443045.1 Burkholderia ambifaria
CGGCGCAGGCCTCCATGACCACCATACAACGCGGAAAATTGCCCAGCAGCGTGAACATCTGGCTACGCGTGAGCTTTTTACGGAACACCGTCCTGCCTGACGCATCCTGTCCATGCAGGTGGAAGCAGTGCTTGCCGAGATCGACTCCGATCAGCGATACCGTGTCCATGATGGCCCTCCAGAAGGACAAAATCCTCACTCAGCGTAGTCCACTGAGTGAGGATCGGGCTGACCATCCTATTAAGCCCGCATCGCTGCGGGCTTTTCTTCGACTGCGTGACTGCTGCTCAGAGGCGAATGGGCGCTCAGACCACCCCGGCCCCATGCGCCTGCAGATCGGCGTGATAGCTCGACCGCACCATCGCGCCGACCGCCGCGTGCGTGAAGCCCATCTTGTACGCCTCTTCCTCGTACATCTTGAACGTATCCGGATGCACGTACGCACGCACCGGCAGGTGGTGCTCCGACGGCTGCAGGTATTGGCCGATCGTCAGCATGTCGACGTCGTGCGCGCGCAGGTCGCGCATCACCTGCAGGATCTCCTCTTCCGTCTCGCCGAGGCCGACCATCAGGCCCGACTTCGTCGCGACGTCCGGATGCTGCGCCTTGAAGTCCTTCAAGAGCTTCAGCGAGTGCGCGTAGTCCGAACCCGGGCGCGCTTCCTTGTACAGGCGCGGCACCGTTTCGAGGTTGTGGTTCATCACGTCCGGCGGTGCCGCGTTCAGGATCGAGATCGCGCGATCGAGACGGCCGCGGAAGTCCGGCGTCAGGATCTCGATGCGCGTTTCCGGCGACTGCTCGCGCACTTCGCGAATGCACTCGACGAAGTGGGCCGCACCGCCGTCGCGCAGGTCGTCGCGGTCCACGCTCGTGATCACCACGTACTTGAGCTTGAGCGCGGCGATCGTGCGCGCGAGGTTCTTCGGTTCGTCCGCGTCGAGCGGATCGGGACGGCCGTGGCCGACGTCGCAGAACGGGCAGCGGCGCGTGCACTTGTCGCCCATGATCATGAACGTCGCGGTGCCCTTGCCGAAGCATTCGCCGATGTTCGGGCAGCTCGCTTCCTCGCACACGGTGTGCAGATTGTGCTCGCGCAGGATCGTCTTGATCTCGTTGAAGCGCGAGCTGCCGGTGGCCGCCTTCACGCGGATCCACTCCGGCTTCTTCAGCTTCTCGATCGGAATGACCTTGATCGGGATGCGCGCCGTCTTCGCCTGCGCCTTCTGCTTGGCGGTCGGATCGTAGGCAGGGGTTGCGGCCGAATCGGCCGGTGCGGGGGAAGCGGTAACGTCAGTCATTCGAATGTTCCAGTGCCTGCGGCTTGTCGGCGGCCGCGGATTCGCCATCGAGGTTGGCAATCAGACGACCCACCAGCGTGTGGGCGACGTCGTTCCAGTCGGCGGCAACCTCGAGGCTCGCCATGTCGACGGTTTCCAGTCCGGCATAGCCGCACGGGTTGATCGCAAGAAACGGGCGCAGATCCATCTTCACGTTCAGGCTCAGCCCGTGATAGCTGCAGCCGTTGCGGATCTTCAGGCCGAGGGCAGCGATCTTCGCGCCTTCGTGCACGCCGGATGCCACATAGATTCCCGGCGCACCCGCCTTGCGGACCGAAGCGAGATTATACGCCGCGAGGGTTTCGATCACGGCCTCCTCGATCTTCGTCACGAGCGTGCGCACCATCAGCTTGCGCCGGCGCAGGTCCAGCAGCAGGTAGACGACGATCTGGCCGGGGCCGTGGTAGGTAATTTGTCCGCCGCGGTCGACCTTCACGAGCGGCACGCCGCTGTCGGCCACCAGCAGGTGAGCCGGGTCGCCGGCCTGGCCGAGCGTGTAGACGGGCGGATGCTCGACGACCCAGATTTCGTCGCCGGTGTCGGCCGTGCGCGTGTCGGTGAACGCGCGCATCGCGTCGAAGCTCGTCTCGTAGGCCTCGCTGCCCCGCCAGCGCACGGTGACCGGCGCGACAGGCTGAACCGGAGACCCGGCGGGCGATTCGGAAACAGCGACAGGCGTGGACACGATGGCAACCGGCGAGACGGACATGGGCGGTAGTTTACCGAAAACCCATGGGTCTCGCCGGCCTTGGAAAGGGGACGGATCACAGGTATCCGTCGGAGGAAAGGCCCGTCAAACGGTGCGCCAGCCGTCGTGGAGCAGCGCATTCACGCGGTTGCGCAGCCGCGCGAGCACGCCGCGTGCGACTTCCCCGGCCGGCCGCGACACCGAGAACGCGACGTGCGCGCCCTGCCCGCTTTCCGCGCTGAGCCACAACCGCTCGCCGCGACGCAGCCGGAGCGTCTCGCCGTCGACCAGGAAGTAGTCCTCGACGTCGTTGCTGCGCGTCGCCCAGACCGGCCCGCATTGCACCGTCAGACGCGTGCTGCGTTGCACCTTCATCGGCACGGTCTCGCCCGCGGGGATTTCGAACGTGATGCTTGAAAAAATTTCTTGCATGATCGACTCCGCCAATAAATGCTTCGATGGCTACAATCGTAGTCACTTCAAGGCACCCGACCAAACGACCAATTTTCACGTCGATGTGAGGAAAATTAGCAAATGGACCTCCGCCAGCTGCCTGCGCTGAACGCGATTCGCGCGTTCGAAGCCGCCGCCCGTCACGAGAATTTCTCCCGCGCCGCCGACGAGCTGTACGTCACGCACGGCGCGGTCAGCCACCAGGTTCGCGCGCTCGAGGAGGAGCTCGGCGTGCAGCTGTTCACGCGCAACGGCAAGCGGCTGTGCCTGACCGACGCCGGCATGCGCTACGCGCAGCAGGTCCGCACCGCGCTGATGGTGATCGCCGATGCGACGCGCGAGGTGCGCGCCAGCGACCGCGGACGGCGGCTGGTGGTGTCGATGCTGTCGTCGTTCGCCGCGCGTTTCATCACGCCGCGCATCGGCACGTTCATCGAACGGCATCCGGAAATCGACGTCGAGCTGCAGTCGACCAACGCGCTCACCGATTTCGCGCGCGACGACGTCGATCTCGCGATCCGCTTCGGCTCCGGCAGCTATCCGGGGCTGCATGTCGAGCCATTGTTCGAAGAGGTGTTCTTTCCGGCATGCTCGCCGACGCTGAACGGCGGCAAGCTGCCGCAGACGCCCGCCGATCTCGTGCACTACAACCTGCTGCGCTCGGACGACGAGCTGTGGCGGCCGTGGTTCGACGCGGCCGGGCTCGATACGCTGACCGAGCCGAAACGGGGGATTCTGTACCAGGATTCGTCGAACCTGCTGCTGGCCGCGATCGACGGCCAGGGCATCGCGCTGGTGCGCCGCTCGCTCGCGGTGCACGACCTGCTGGACGGGCGCCTCGTGCGCCTGTTCGACATCGACGGGCAGAGCCCGTGGCACTATTTTTTCGTGTGTCCGCCGCCGCTCCTGAACACGCCGCGCGTGCAGGCGTTCAGGACCTGGCTGCTTCAGGAAGTCGCCGAGTACCAGTTGCTGTGCGACGAGCTGGACGCGCGGCGCGCGGCGGGGAAAACCCCCGCCGAGTGCGCGCAGGAAGGAGGATGGAAGGCGGCGGCGCTCAGAGTACGACCTTGACCATCGGATGGCCGGTCAGCGCGCGGTAGATGTCGTCGAGCTGTTGCTGGCTCGTCGCGCGCACGGTAATCGTGAGGCCGGTGTAGTTACCGCCGCTCGATGCACGCTCCTCGATCTTCTCGACGTCGATCTCGTTGTCGTGGACGGCCACGACCTTGAAGATCGTGTCCTTGAATTCCGGGTGCGCCTTGCCCATGATCTTGATCGGGAAATCGCACGGAAACTCCAGCAGCGACTCCTTCCGGGTATCGATCGCGCCGGTCACCTCGATGGTTTTGGTCGGTTCGCTCATCATTTTCTCCGGGTTAGGTCAAACTGTTCAAACTCGCGCGCTTTCGCACGCTGGTACGCGTCGTACAACGCCGCGAACACGGGGCCCGGCTTGCCGCCCTGCACGGGCAGATCGTCGAGCGACGTGACGGGCAGGATTTCCTTCGTGGCGGACGTGATCATGATCTCGTCCGCCGAACGCAGCTCGACCTCGCTGATCTCGCGCGCGATGAACCGAATTCCGCATTCGTCGGCCAGCTCCTCGACCAGCGCGTAGCGGATCCCTTCGAGGATCTTGTTGCTGCGCGGCGGCGCCATCAGCTCGCCGTTCTTCACGATCCACACGTTCGACGACGAGCCTTCGGTCACGTTGTCGTCGCGCAGCTGGATCGTCTCGAACGCATCGCGTTCGGCCGCATGCTGCGCCATCAGCACGTTGCCCAGTAGCGAAATCGACTTGATATCGCAATGCAACCAGCGGCGATCCTCGGCCGTCACGCAACGCACGCCCTGCGCGCGCTCCTCGGCCGACGGCAGGCGCAGCGGGCTCGTCATCGCGAACACCGTCGGCACCGCATTCGCCGGGAACGCGTGGCCGCGCTTCGCGACGCCGCGCGTCACCTGCAGATAGACGAGCGCGTTGGCGTCAGCGAGGCCTTCCGCGTTCGCGGCGACCACGCGCTCGATCAGCGCGCGCCAGCCGGCCGCGTCGTGCGGGTTGTCGATGCCGATCTTCTTCAGGCTGCGCGCGAGCCGGTCCAGATGCTGTTCGATCCGGAACGGCACGTGCGCGCCGTCGTGCGCATAAACGGGGACGACTTCATACACGCCATCGCCGAAGATGAACCCGCGGTCGAGCACCGGGACACGGGCTTGCGACAGCGGCACCAGCTCCTCCTGCGATGACACGCTGAGGTAGACGATCGGTTCGAATTCGGCTTGGCTCATGGCTATATCAGATGGGGATGAAGTCGTAAAAACAAAGGCCCGTCGCGCTTACTTCTTCTTGCTGAACATCAGCAGGATCGAGTCCCAGATACGTCCGAAGATACCCGCTTCCGGCACGGCCTGCAGCGCGACGACCGGGAACTCCGACAGCGTCTTGCCGTCGGCGACGATCTTCACGGTGCCGACCTGCTGGCCATCCGCGAGCGGCGCGATCAGCGGCGCGTTGACGTCGACTTCCGTCTTGACCTTGTCGCCCAGGCCGCGCGGCACGGTCACCCACTGGTCGCCCTTCACGCCGACCTGCACGGTGTTCTCCTTGCCCTTGTAGATACGCGGCGTCGACATCGCCTGGCCGCCCTTGAACAGGCGCACCGCGTCGAACGCGCTATAGCCGTAGTTCAGCATCTTCATGCTGTCCTGCGTGCGCTCGCCTTCCTTCTGCTCGCCCATCATCACCGACACGAGACGGCGCTGGCCGTCGACACCCGGGATCGCGCGCTTGGCCGATGCGATCAGGCAGTAGCCGGCCGCCTGCGTATGGCCCGTCTTCAGGCCGTCGACCGTCGGATCCAGCCACAGCAGCCGGTTGCGGTTGCCCTGGCGGATGTTGTTGTACTTGAATTCCTTCTCCGAGAAGATGCTGTAGTACTGCGGAAAATCTCGGATCAGGTGCGCGGACAGCTTCGCGAGGTCGCCGGCCGTCGTGTAGTGGTTCGGGTCCGGCATGCCGTTCACGTCGGCGAAGTGCGTGCCCTTCATGCCGAGGCGCTGCGCCTCGTCGTTCATCAGCGTGACGAACTGCCCTTCGCTGCCGCCGACCAGTTCGGCCAGCGCGATCGCGGCATCGTTGCCCGACTGGATGATCATCCCGTACACGAGGTCGTGCACCGACACCGGCTTGTCCGCCTCGATGAACATGCGCGACTCGTCGGTGCCGACGCGGCGCACGGCGGCGCTCGGCGTGACGATCTGCTCCATCGAGATCTTCTTCTTGTCGAGCGCCTCGAACACCAGGTAGGCCGTCATCAGCTTCGTCAGCGACGCGGGCTCGACGCGTTCGTCCGCATTGCCCGATGCGAGCACCGTGTTGCTCGTCGCGTCGACGAGCACCCACGAGCGCGCGTTCACGCCCGGCGGCGGGACGGCGCCCGGCATGAACGTCGCGGGCGCGCCGGTGAACTGCTCGGCGGCCGGCGCCGCATGCGCGGCCTTGGCCTTGGCGGCCGGCTTCGCCTCGGCGACGACGATCGTCGACGCGAGCGCGACGGGCAGCATCACGCCCAGCGCGACGTTGCGCGCGGCGGTGCCGAAGGCGATGGAAGAAGCGAGGGACTTGAGGCCTTGGGGAGACAGACGCATGATCGATTCAGGCTGGTGGCAGAAAGTGCGGCGCGAAACGCGCAGGGTTGAACGGCAAGGCGGCGGGCGCTCCGGCATTCGTCCGACTGCGTCGGACGGCGCGAAACGCGCCGGTTGGACTCGTGCGGACGCGCTCGGTTCGCGGCCGTCGCGAGCGGGCGGACAGGCGGCGAAACGAGCGCCGCATGGGCCCAGCCGGGCCGCGGGCGACGCGAAATGCGGCCATTATACGTGGCCGCGAACGGCGTTTTCGCGAACCGTGCCCGGGTGGCCGCACACCGGCTTCGAGAGAATAGCGCGGCTTCGCTGCGGAGAATCGCACTCGAAGCCGCGCGAAAGGCGCGCGCAGGCGCAGTGCAAGTCGGGTTGCGCCGCGCGGCGGCGAGCAGGTGCGACCGTGTTCGGCACGGTGCGGCGCGATGCCGCGCGAGCGGCGACATCGCGGTGGCGCGGCAGCGACGATGCGCGCCGCGCTCGACGCCTCGACGCCTCAACGCCTCAACGCCTCAACGCCACGCGTCGACGATGATGCGCTTCAGCACGTGCAGCTTGCGATGGAAGAAATGCTCGGCGCCGGGGATCACGACGACCGGCAGTTCCTGCGGCCGCGCCCAGTCGTAGACCGAGCCGATCGGCACCGTGTCGTCGGTTTCGCCGTGGATCACGAGCGTGTTTTCGGGTACGTCGGCCACCTGCCAGCGGCTCGCCGCCGTGCCGACGAACACCATCCGCTCGATCGTCCCGCCCGCGTCGCGCAGCCGCTTCGCGACATGCGACAGCACGAAGGTGCCAAACGAGAAGCCCGCGAGCACGAGCGGCAGGTCCGCATACGCGGGCTGCGCGCGCATGTGCGCGAGCACTGCGAGCAGGTCGTCGGCCTCGCCGATGCCGTTGTCGTGCACGCCCTCGGTCGCACCGACGCCGCGGAAGTTGGACCGGTACACCACGTAGTTGAGTTGGACGAGCGTGCGCGCGAGCGTTTGCGCGACCTTGTTGTCCATGGTGCCGCCGAACAGCGGATGCGGGTGGGCGACAAGCGCGATCCCGCGCGGTGCGGCGCTGCCTTCGCGCACGGTATCCGGCAGGTCGACCGCGACTTCGATCTGCCCGACCGGGCCGGCGATCAGCGACTTCTGCGTATGAACGTTCATTCGGCCTGCCCGCTCAGATCTTCAGGCGGTCGACGACCTTGCCGTCGCGCAGGTGCGATTCGACGATCTCGTCGATGTCGGCCTGGTCGACGTAGGTGTACCACGTGCCTTCCGGATACACGACCATCACGGGCCCTTCCTCGCAGCGGTCGAGGCAGCCGGCCTTGTTGATGCGGACCTTGCCGGGCCCCGCGAGGCCGAGTTCCTTCACGCGCTTTTTCGCGTATTCCTGCATGGCCTGCGCATCGCATTGCGCGCAGCTCGGACGCTCGGCGCCCGGGTCGCGCTGGTTCAGGCAGAAGAAGACGTGGTGCTGGTAGTAGGAATCCATGATGGTGACGAGCGGCCCGGCGCGGTGCCGAGCGGAAAGAGGGGCGATCGCCGTTGCGTGCGGCAACGGATGTGCGGACGATTATAACGACCGGCGCGCGCGGCTGCCCGAGATCGACGGCCGGCCACCCTGCCCCGCGTGCCGCGTCAGCGCCGCAGCGCGGCCGGCAGCCACGCATGCTCGACCCGCTGGCCGAGCCAGATCAGCGCCGCGTAGGGCCAGATCCACGCGAGCCAGCGCGCGATGCTGTTGAAGTGCACGTAGCGGCCCTGCCGCCAGCCTGACAGCGTGAAGTCGAAGAACGGGTTGACGGGCAGCAGGTTGACGAGCGCCACGCCGGCCAGCAGCGCGACCGCCGCGAGCAGCGCGCGCCACGTGGCCGGCACGCGCAATGCGAGCAGTGCCGCCGCGAAGCCGAGCTCGATGCCGAGCCGCGCGCCGGGTGTCGCCCACACGACGACGAGGCCGGTGCTCGACTGCATGAAGGTCGCGGCCGCCTTCAGCGCGAGCGTCGCCGCGACGAATGCGATCAGGAGTCGCACGCGCGGCGCGCGCTCGCGCATCGCGAGCGACGCGATCGCCAGCGCGGCGAACAGCATCAGCCCGCCGAGCGCGGCTTCCCACGCGGAATCGGACAGCCAGCCGTCGACACGCTCGGGCCACTCGCTCACGCGCCACACGGCCGGCAGCCACGCGAGCAACGCGTCCTGCATCGAGCCGTCGGCGCGCTCCCACAGCGCGGCCGGCCAGTCGCCGATGCCGAACAGGAACGGCGACGGAAACAGGATCGCGAACGGCCACAGTCCGGCGAGCAGCAGCGGCGTTGCGCCGTCGGTCTCGAACCACGCGAAGCGCAGCCGGCGCAGCGCGCCGCGGTCGAGCAGTGCGCCGGTGGCCGGTGCAGCGAGCGCCGCGCCGAGCAGCGCGCCGAGCGCGTTGGCCGCGAGGTCGAGATTCGACGCGACGCGCATCGGCAGATAGGTCTGCAGCGCCTCCATCGATCCCGACAGCAGCACGCCGAGGCCGCCCATGACCAGCGTCGCGGCCACGCCGCGCCAGCGCGGGTGCAGCGCGAGCACGCCGAGTGTGCCGAACGGCAAGTAGCCGAGCACGTTGGTGACCACGTCGAACGCGGTCACATAGCGCTGCATCGGCGCGAACAGGAAGTCGAACGGCCCGATGCCGAGCGACACCCAGCCATCGAACGGATACAGCGATGCATAGACGATGAGCGCCGCGTACGCGGCGAACGCCTGCCGCGCGAGCGCCGACGCGCGCGGCGTGCCCGGCGCGTTCATCGCGGCTGCGCGCTGCGCGTCACGGGTTGCCCGCGTACGCTTGCACGCCGCCGACCCACGCGGCGATCTGCGACACGAGCTCGTCGCTCGCGGCCGCGAGCGCACGCGCGCCGCCGGCCGCATCGGGCGTGCTCGACGGCGCGCGCGCGACGAACGTGCGCTGACCGAGCACCTTGCCGTCCTGCATCAGCGTCGCGCGCGCGGTGACCGCGCCGTAGCTCTGCGACTGCCCGTCGAACACCTGCTCGAATTCGTTCAGGTCGACCTTCAGCGTCGGTGCACGCACGCCGTCGGAGCCTTCGAGCACCGCGCCGCGCGACGACAGCGCGCCGCGCAGCCGCTGCGTGAGCAGTTGCGCGGGCGGCGCGCTCCAGCGGCTGTCGCGATAGACGGCCATGCGCTGCACATCCGCATACGCGAGGCGGTAGACGAACTTGTCCGTGTCGAGCGCGTCGGGCACCGCGATGTCGAGCACCTTCAACACGGGGCCCGTGCCGGCCGTCACGACCGACGCGGCGGGCCCGAGATCGTAGCGGACGTTCGACAGTGCAGCGCTGTTGCCGGCGCAGCCGGCGGCGAGCACGAGCGTCAGCATCGCGAGCGCGGTCGCGGCCGGACGCAGCGCGCGATCAAGGATTCGTGGCATGGCATGTTCCTGCATGATGTTTTTCGGTTGCGATGGCGTCATTGCCCGGTCTCGTTCCGGGCCGGACGATCGATGCGCTGGCGCTGTGCTTCATTTCCCGGCCGCCGCACCGCCCCCCGGCCAGACGAAGCCGGCTTCGCCGGGGCCGGGCGCGGAGCCGGGCGAACCGAACAACAGACTGCTCGGGTTGCGGCCGAGTTCACCGGCGACGTCCTTCAATTGCCGCGACGCATCGCCGACGCTGCCGGCCAGCGCGTTGAAACGCGGCAGCGTGTCGTACTGGACCCGCGCGTTCAGGTCGTTCAGCGCGACGCCGACCTGCTCGGCGGCCGAGCCGGCCTTGTCCAGGTTCGACACGAGCGGCCCGTTCGGCTGCAGCAGCGTGTTCGCCGACGCCATCGCGCGATCGACCTGGTGCATCGTCTCCGGCAGCGCGGCCACCGCCGGCGCGAGCTGCTTCGACAGCGTCGCCGCCCCGTCCGCCGCGTGCTGCAGGCTTTCGGCCGTCGCGCGCAACTGCTCGCGCATCTCCGGCGACATCAGCGCGTTCGCGCTTTTCGCCGCCAGCTCGAGCTGGCGCAGCAGCACGTCGCCGCGCTCCTGGATCTGGTCGAACAGGCTCGGTCGCATCGGGATCTGCGCGATCGCCTTCGGCGACGACGGCAGCGGCGCCAGGTCGCGGCCCGTGTCCTCGAGCTGCACGAACGCGATACCCGTCACGCCCTGGAAGCCGAGGCTGCCGTAGGTCGACTGCGTGATCGGCGCGTCGTGGTCGACGAGAATCCGGATCCGGATCTGGCCCGGATGCGTGCGGTCGAAGCCGATCGACTGCACCTTGCCGACGTCGAGGCCGCGAAAGCGCACGGCCGCATCGGGGAACAGGCCCGTCACGTTGGTACGCGCGAGAAGGTCGTACGGCACGCGCACGGTACGGTCGACGTTGAACCAGAACACGGTGCCCGCGATCGCCAGCGTCAGCGCGATCGTGAACAGGCCGGCCCAGAACGCATGTGATTTGTTTTCCATTCGCGGGTTCCTTGCTTCTTGCCTTGCCCTAGGGTCTGTTACATATGGAACGCACATGCGTTGCCACGAGAACGGCCGCTCGCGAGGCGCGCGACGACCAACGGAAGTCCCCGTGGGACGCCGCGAATACTGACGTATTCGCAAGGAGCGCCACGCGGCGAGCGGCCGTTCTCGTGGCAACCCCAAATTAAAAAATTCATGTCACGGGAATGCCCGAAATCGCATGTGCGTTCCATATGTAACAGACCCTAGAGCTCGACGCTGGAAAGCGCCGGTTCGAGGGCCGCCTTCGGCAGCTTCGCGCGCCGCTCGGGCGGCAGCGCCTGCAGTGCGCGGCGCCCGCGCAGCCCCAGGAAATATTCGTGGATGAACGGATGGTCGACGTTCGCGGCCTCCTCGACCGGTGCCGCGACCAGCACCTTTCGGTCGGCCAGCACCGCGACGCGCGTCGACAGCGCGACCATCGTGTCGAGGTCGTGCGTCACCATCACGACCGTCAGCCCGAGCGTGCGGTGCAGCGTCGCGATCAGCTCGACGAATTCGTCGGACGCCTGCGGGTCGAGGCCGGCAGTCGGCTCGTCGAGGAACAGCAACTCGGGCTCGAGCGCGATCGCGCGCGCGATGCCGACCCGCTTCACCATCCCGCCCGACAGCGCGGCCGGCATCTTCGACGCATGCTTGCACGGCAGCCCGACCATCTCGAGCTTCAGCATCACGATGTCGTGCAGCAGATCGGGCGGCACGCGGCCGAGCTCGCGCAACGGCTGCGCGACGTTGTCGAACACCGTCATCGACGAGAACAGCGCGCCCTGCTGGAACAGCATCCCGGAGCGCGTGCGCATCATCCGCGCGCTCGCGTCGTCGATCTTCGAGGTATCTTCGCCGAACACCTTGATCGTGCCCGAGGTCGGCCGCTCGAGGCCGAGGATCTGCCGCACGAGCGTCGTCTTGCCCGAGCCGGAGCCGCCGACGATCGACACGATCTCGCCGCGCCGCACGTCGAAATCGAGCTTCTGGTGAACGATGTTGCGCCCGTAGCGCTTCGTCAGGTTGCGCACCTCGATCACGAGGTCGTCGCCGTGCGGTGCGGCAGCCGGCGGCATGCCGACCGAGCCCGCGCCGACTGCCGCGGCATGTGCGCTGGCGGCACCGGCCGCCGATTCGTTTGACGCGTTCACCCGAGCCCCACGTTCTGGAACAGGATCGCAAACACCGCATCGGCGAGGATCACCACCGTGATCGACGAGACGACCGACGTCGTCGTGCCTTCGCCGAGGCTCTGCGAGTTCGCCTTGATCCGGAAACCGAAATGACATGCGACCAGCGCGATCAGCATGCCGAACACGACGCCCTTGCCGATGCCGATGTACAGGTTCGCGATCGGCACGACGCCCGGCAGCGAGCGCACGAAATAGTTGACGTCGATCCCGAGCACGAGCTTCGCGGCGAGCGCGCCGCCCGTCAGTGCGATGATGTTGGTCCACATCACGAGCAGCGGCATCGCGACGCCGAGCGCGAGCACGCGCGGCAGGATCAGCCGCAGCCCGTGCGGGATGCCCATCACGCGCATCGCGTCGAGCTCCTCGGTCACGCGCATCACGCCGATCTGCGCGGTGATCGCCGAGCCCGAGCGGCCCGCGACGAGGATCGCCGACAGCACGGGCCCGAGCTCGCGGATCACCGACAGCCCGAGGATGTTCACGATGTAGCGGTTCGCGCCGAACATCTGCAGCTGCTGCGCGGACAGGTAACTGAGCACGATGCCGATCAGGAACGCGACCAGCGCGGTGATCGGCAGCGCCTGCGCGCCGGCGCTGTAGATGTTCGCCGAGGTTTCCTTCCACGGCATCGTTTGCGGACGGCGCAGCACCGACAGCGCATCAAGGATCACGAGGCCGAACATCGCGATGCCGCCCTGCAGGTGTTCGCCGAACGAGAAGATCGCCTGGCCGAGGCGCGTCACGGGATCGAACCGCACGACGCGCTCGGGCGCCTCGCGCTGGCTGTCGAGGCGTTCGATCCGCTCGAAGATCGTGCGCTGCGTGGCGCTCAGTGCGACGCCGGCCGGCAGCTTGCGGCCCCACACGCGCCACAGCGCCTGGCCGCCGACGTGGTCGAGCCGTTCGATGCCGGACAGATCCCATTCGCTCACGCGCCCGGACGCGATGCCCGCGACGCGGCGCGCGACCGCGCCACGATTGCGCGCGAGCGCGAGCGCGGTCCATTGGCCGTACAGGCGCACCGTCTGACCCTGGCCGCCGGCGTCGACCGACAGGCCGGGAGGAGTCTCGAAGTCCAAGGGCGGGGTTGTTTGCAAAAGGATGACAGCGGCCATTGTAGCGAACCGCCCGGCGCGGCGACGTGAGGATTTCCGTGGGGGCGCCGAGCTGGGGGCACCGAGCCAGGGCGGCTGGCGGGGGCGCCTGGCCGAGGCGCCAGCCTGCAGGTGCGTGGCCCGGACCGGCTTGCCGCGCGTGCGACCTTTCATTCCTCCGTCACGTTTCCTTTCGATACTCTCACGCGCCGCACGTCAGGCCGTCGGCACCCGCGCCGCCATCTCGTTGCGCACCTCTCGATTCATAGAACAGAACACCGAACAGGACAATCGATGCGTCTCCCCCCGCTTTCCCGCCGCCGCGTGACCGGCTCCGCCGCGCTTGCCGCCCTCGCCTTCGCTCTCGCCGGCTGCGGCGGCGACGACGTCACCGCTCCGCCGTCGCAGACGCAAGCCCAGGCGCCCGCCGGCACGACCGCCACGCTCGCGCTGCTCGAAACGACCGACCTGCACACCAACGTGCTGTCGTACGACTATTTCAAGCTCGCCGCCGACAACTCGCTCGGCTTCGAGCGCGTGTCGACGCTGATCGCGCAGGCGCGCGCGCAGTACCCGAACACGCTGCTGCTCGACAACGGCGACACGATCCAGGGCACCGCGCTGGCCGACTACCAGGCGCTCGTGAAGCCGATCGGCTGCGACCAGACGCTCGCGATCTACAAGGCGATGAACGCCGCGAAGTTCGACGGCGGCGGGATCGGCAACCACGAGTTCAACTACGGGCTGCCGTACCTGTCGCAGGTGACCGGCAACACGTTCGACGTCGACGGGCTGCCGGCTCCCGCGCAGCAGAAGAAGTGCGCGGGCCCGAACTTCCCGCAGGTGCTCGCGAACGTGATCAGCGCGAAGACCAACGCGCCGCTGTTCACGCCGTACACGATCCTGACGCGCACGGTGACGGCGGTCACGCCCGACGGCAAGACGGTCAGCACGCCGGTGAAGATCGGCATCATCGGCTTCACGCCGCCCGCGATCATGAACTGGGACAAGCGCTGGCTCGACGGCAAGGTTTACACGACCGGCCTGATGGAAGCGGCCGAGAAGTACATTCCGGAGATGCGCGCGAAGGGCGCCGATCTCGTCGTCGCGATCTCGCACGGCGGCCTCGACAATTCCGCGTATTCGCCGACGATGGAGAACGGCAGCTGGTGGCTGTCCAGGGTGCCCGGCATCGACGCGATGCTGATCGGCCATTCGCACCAGGTGTTCCCGGACGCGAACAGCACCGTGCCGCAGTTCAACCTGCCGGGCGTCGACAAGGCGAAGGGCACCGTCAACGGCGTGCCGACCGTGATGGCCAACTACTGGGGCAAGCATCTCGGCGTGATCAAGCTCGGCCTGAAGTTCGACGGCAATGCATGGCGCGTCGACAAGTCGCTGACGACCGTCGAGGCGCGGCCGATCCAGAACGCCGACAAGCGCTACGTCGCCGCCGACCCGTCGGTGTCCGCCGCGATCGCCGCCGAGCACCAGGCGACCATCGACTACGTGAAGACGCCGATCGGCTCGACCGACTACCGGATGAACTCGTACTTCGCGGACGTCGGCGATCCGGGCGCGATCCAGATCGTCAACGAGGCGCAGGCCGACTACGTGCGGACCTACGTGCAGGCGAACCTGCCGCAATACGCGTCGCTGCCGGTGCTGTCGGTCAGCGCGCCGTTCAAGAGCGGCTTCGGCGGCGGCAGCGACTACACCGACGTCGCGCCGGGCGCGCTCGCGATCAACAACGCGGCCGACCTGTACCTGTATCCGAACACCGTGTACGCGGTGAAGGTGAGCGGCAGCGACGTGAAGAACTGGCTCGAGACGGCCGCAAAGCGCTTCAACACGATCGACCCGACCAAGGCGACCGTGCAGCCGCTCGTCAGCAGCTTCCCCGGCTACAACTTCGACATGTTCACGTCCGCCGATCTCGCGTACGAGATCGACGTCACGCAGCCGGTCGGCAGCCGGATCGGGAACCTGACGTACAAGGGCGCGCCGATCGACCCGAACGCGCAGTTCATCGTCGCGACCAACAACTACCGCGCAAGCGGCGGCGGCAACTTCCCGGGCCTCGACGGCAGCAAGACGATCTTCGCGTCGCCCGACGCGAACCGCGACGTGCTGATCTCGTTCATCAAGAAGCGCGGCGCGATCACGCGCGCGGCGGACGGCGCGCAGCGCAGCTGGCGCTTCACCAAGCTCGCGAGTTCGTTCGCGCACGTGCAGTTCACGTCCGCGCCGAATCGGCTCGGCGACGCGGCGGCAGCCGGCCTGAACGGCCTCACGCAGGTCGCGGCCGACGACGGCTCGGGCAAGAACCTCGCCGTCTACGAGATCGACCTCACGCAATGACCATGAGACCCGCGATGCAACCGATCCGGACGATGCGGCCGGCCGAGGCCGGCGTCACCGCCGCCGTGCGGCGCCTGCTGCGCGCGAAACTCCCGCCGGCCGCCCTGCTCGCGGCGGCGGCCGTGACCGTCGCGGCCGCCGCCGCGGCGACCAGCTGGCGCGCGGCCGGCCCCGCGCCGAGCGCCGCGCAACTCGACGAGTGGCAGGCGATGGTCGCGCAGGCCGTCGAGCCGCACGCGCTCGCGCAGTTGCGCACCCTCGCGCGCCGCGGCTCGGGCGACGCGCAGGCGGCGCTCGGCATCGCGCTCCTCGATGCGCGCGAGCCGGGGCTGCGCGACGAGGGGCGCGGCTGGCTGGAAACCGCCGTGGACGGCAAGGCCGACGGGCCGGCCGCGCGGCGCGCACAGCTCGCGCTCGGCAAGGCCCTGCTGCTCGGCAGCGGCGACATCCCGAAGGACTACGCTCGCGCCCGCGCGCTGCTCGGCGAAGCGGCCAGCCAGGGCGATCCGGCCGCGGCGTACTACCTCGGGCTGATCTATCGCAGCGGCTACGGCACCGCAGCCGACCCCGTGCAGGCCGCGCACTGGTTCGAGTTCGCATCGCACGCCGACATCCCGGCCGCGGACTTCATGCTCGCGAACGCGTACCGCGACGGCAGCGGCGTGCCACGCAACGAAGCACGCGCGCTCGCGCTGTACCGGCGTGCGGCGGAACACGAACTGCCGGAAGCCGTGCAGACGCTCGCGATGGCGTATCGCAACGGCGAGCTGGGGCTCAAGCCTGATGCGGACGCCTTCCACACGCAGTGGATCGAGACCGCGCATGCGTTGAAGCATCCGGTGGTCGCGCCGTAACGGTGCGGTGGCGGGTGGCGGGTGACGCCGCGACAGGCGGCAGGCGGCGGGACGCAGGCGGCCAAACCGCGGCGGCCTGACGCGTATGGCATCCCGCGACCGCTCGCGGGATGCCGCACCCGGCACGCGATGACAGACCGATCCGCGCCGACGAGCGACGCGGCGCCGCCAGGCGCGGCGGCCGAAGCGCCGCTCGACACGCACCTGCGCCCCCTGTCGCTACAATAGGCGCCATGAACGCCCCCACCTCCTCCGACACGCCCGATTCCGGCGACGCGCACATCGCGCGCAACCGGCTCGAGGCGCACCTGGATGCCGCGCCGCGCGCGTGGCCGCTCGACATCGTCGCCGCCACCGGCTCGACCAACGCCGACGTTGCCGCCCGCCTGAAGGCGCTGCCGCGCACCGCGAACGCGTTGCCCGCGCCGCTCGTGCGCGTCGCGTTCGAGCAGACGGCCGGCCGCGGCCGGCAAGGCCGCCCGTGGTTCGCGCAGCCCGGCAACGCGCTGCTGTGCTCGGTCGGCTGCATCGTGCCGCGCCCCGTTGACGCACTCGGCGGCCTCAGCATCGCGATCGGCGTCGCGCTCGCGGAAGGGCTCGCCGCGCTGCCGCTCGATGCCCGCACGCGCGTCGCGCTGAAATGGCCGAACGACCTGCTACTGACGGCCACGGACAACGGCACGCCGCACATCGTCGGCAAGCTTGCCGGGATCCTGATCGAAACCGTGTGGAGCACCGCCGACGCGACCGCCGTCGTGATCGGCTTCGGCATCAACGTGCGCGGCGCGGAAGCCGTCGCCGCGCAAGTCGACGCGCTGCGCGCGCGCGAAGCGACGCTCGCGAGCGGGCTGCCGCCCGCGGCACTGTCGGCCGCGTGCGCATCCGCCAACCTCACCGATACGCTCGCCGCCGCACTGAACGCGCTCACCCCTGCACTCGCGCGGTTCGGCACCGACGGACTCGCGCCGTTCCTGCCGCGCTGGCATGCGCTGCACGCGTACGCGGGACGCGAAGTCGTACTGCTCGAACAGGGCGTCGAACGCGTGCGCGGCATCGCGACGGGCATCGACGCGACCGGCCAGCTGCTGCTCGATACGCCCGATGGCATGCAGGCGATCGCGGCTGGCGACGTGTCGCTGCGCGAAGCGCAATGAGCGAACCGCATCTGCTGATCGACGCCGGCAACAGCCGGATCAAGTGGGCGCTCGCCGACGTGCGGCGAACGCTCGTCGAGACCGGCGCGTTCGGCCATACGCGCGACGGCGGCGCCGATCCCGACTGGTCGGCCCTGCCGCGCCCTCATGGCGCATGGATCTCGAACGTCGCGGGTGTCGACGTGGCCGCACGGCTCGACGCGCTGCTCGACGCCCGTTGGCCGGGCCTGCCGCGCACGACGATCCGCTCGCGGCCCGCGCAATGCGGCGTGACGAACGGCTACACGACGCCCGAGCAGCTCGGCAGCGATCGCTGGGCCGGCCTGATCGGCGCACGGGCGGCGTTTCCGGGCGAGCATCTGCTGATCGCGACATTCGGCACGGCGACGACGCTCGAAGCGCTGCGCGCGGACGGCCGTTTCACCGGCGGGCTGATCGCGCCGGGCTGGGCGCTGATGATGCGCGCACTCGGCACGCACACCGCGCAGCTGCCGACGCTGACCACCGACATCGCGAGCGGGCTGCTCGCGCTCGCGCAGGCCGAGCCGTTCCAGGTCGATACGCCGCGCTCGCTGTCGGCGGGCTGCCTGTATGCGCAGGCGGGGCTGATCGAGCGCGCATGGCGCGATCTCGGCGATGCGTGGCAGGCGCCCGTGCGGCTCGTGCTGGCGGGCGGGGCGGCGGACGACGTCGCGCGCGCGCTGACGCTGCCGCATACGCGGCACGACGCACTGATCCTGTCCGGGCTGGCGTTGATTGCCGCCGACGCGGCGGCGCAGGATTGACGGAAACCGGCCGGCATCGCGCCGGCCGCGTCGACGGATGCCCGGCTGCGGGCTTCGTCACGGGAAGGATGGAAAACGGGCGCCACGGCTTGCGCCCACGTAGACAGCCGTCCGCACACGCGGCCCGGCCGTCCGCGAACGGTCGCCGGCTGCCACGACAACGTCCGCCATGCGGCCGGCCCGACTGAACGGCGGAACGACTGAACCACGACGAGGAGTGTCGACGATGCTGCGCTGGCTGATCGCTGTTCTCTTTCTCGCGAACCTGCTCGCGTTCGTGGCAGTGCGCGGCGTGTTCGGGCCGCTGCCGGCCGCCGGCCCGCGCGAGCCGGGCGTGCTGTCGCGGCAGGTGCGGCCCGATGCGCTGCATGCGATGCCGCTCGCGCAGGCGGCCGATCAGCCCGTGATCGGCGCTCCGATCGCCGCGCCGGCCGTCACGGCCGAGCCGCTCGCGGCATCCGCGCCCTGACGGCGCGGCACGCGCATCACGACTGCTGCGCGCGCACCTTCTTCAGCAGCGCGGTGGTCGAGCGGTCGTGCTCGAACGGGATCGCGAGCGCACGACCGCCCCAGCCGCGCACGATGGCCGATTCCGGCAGCACGTCCATGTCGTAGTCGCCACCCTTCACGAGAATGTCCGGACGGACGGCCTCGATCAGCGATACCGGCGTCTGTTCCTCGAACTTCACGACCCAGTCGACGCTCTCCAGCGCCGCGAGCAGCGCCATCCGGTCGTCCTCGCGGTTGATCGGACGGTCGTCGCCCTTGCCGAGCATGCGCACCGACGCGTCGCTGTTCACGCCAACGATCAGGCACGCGCCGAGCGCCTTCGCATCGGCAAGATACGTGACGTGGCCACGGTGCAGGATGTCAAACACGCCGTTCGTGAACACGACGGGCGAAGGCAGCGAAGCGCGCAGGGCAACCAGGGCGTCGCGGGTGATCAGCTTGCGTTCGAAGGTAGCGGACATGATGGGGATCGGATGACGTGAGCGGCGCGACGGAACACGGCGGCGCCAGATAAAAAGCCCACCGGGTCGCCGGGCGGGCTTCATGCAGGTTCACTGCGACGATCGCAACCGGCGGAGCGTCACGCCGGCTGCGCTGCCGCGCGGCCTCAGGCCGGTTGCGCGGCCGACGACGGTCCGCTTTCGGACTGCAGGCGGCCGGTGACTTCCTTGCGATAGCGATTCAGCTCCTGTGCGGTCGCGAACGTGCGTTCGAACAGGATCGACAGGTTGTGCAGGATCCGCTCGACGACCTTCTTTTCCCACTCGCCGTCAAAGCGGATCTGCTCGTCGAGCCAGCGCTCGAGCCATTCCGGATCGGGCAGGCGCGACTGCACGGTGTCGCGCGGGAACAGCGCCTGGTTCACGTGCAGGTTGGTCGGGTGCAGCGGCTTCTCGGTGCGGCGCGCCGACGCCATCAGTACGCCGATCTTCGCGAACGCCGCACGCGCGACGTCGCCGCAGTTGTTCAGCGCTTTCTTCATGTAGCGCAGGTAAGCACCGCCATGACGCGCTTCGTCGCGCGAGATCGTTTCGTAGATCTGCTTGATGACCGGCTCCGTGTGCCAGTCGGCCGCGCAGCGATACCAGTGGTTCAGGCGGATCTCGCCGCAGAAGTGCAGCATCAGCGTCTCGAGCGGCGGCGCGGGATCGAACTGGAAGCGCACCGCGTGCAGCTCTTCCTCGGTCGGCACCATTTCCGGCCGGAAGCGGCGCAGGTATTCCATCAGCACGAGCGAATGCTTCTGCTCTTCGAAGAACCACACGCTCATGAACGCGGAAAAGTCGCTGTCGTGCTGGTTGTCGCGCAGGAACATTTCCGTCGCGGGCAGCGCCGACCATTCTGTGATCGCGTTCATCTTGATCGTCTTCGCCTGCTCGTCGGTGAGCAGCGAAGCGTCGAACTTGTCCCACGGAATGTCCTTCTCCATGTCCCAGCGGACAGCTTCGAGCGACCTGTAAAGTTCCGGATAAAGCATGGTGTTCATGATGGTCCCACCCCTGTTCTGCGCAATGCGACTTCTCTAAACGTGACTGTTGCCGCGTAGGCGCGCGAGCGCGCTTTTTGCAGCCAAGACTCTAATTTTACGCGTGAATCCAGCCCCCGGACGCAGATTCCGCGTCCGGCAGCCGGGCGGCCGCGCCGCCGCCTTGAAGCACGCCGCGGCCCCGCTCCGCTCGAACGGAACCGGCCGCGCGTGCCTGATGTGGGGGCCGGTGCAGGCCGGCTCGGTGGCGAGCCCGCCCGGCGCCGCGCGGTTCCCGGATGGGTCCCGTGCGGCAGCCGGACCGGCGGGCTGCTCGATATGGTGTATACGGCGGCGGCCATGATATCACGCGCGCATGACGGTTCCGAGACGCGGAGCCGGTCGCGCGCCGCCCACGACGGTGCGGCGATCGGTCGCGGGCGGCCGTCGCGAAAACGCAACCAATCTGTAAGCCGCCGCCGTCTCAGGGCTGCTTCGGGCGCGGCGGCCAGCGTCAGACCCGTATTTCGCCGGCCGCGCGGCCGCCATCCGGCGGCGTGCCGGCCGCCGTCGCGCTGCCGCCGTCGGCCCGCGCGATCCAGTCCGCCAGCGTGTCGCGCTGCGCGCGCCCGTCGCGATAGCCGAGTTCGATCAGTTCGCGCGTGAACGCTTCCTCGAACAGCAGGTAGCTCGCGAACGACGCGCCGGCCGGCTGGCTGCCGCCGATCGCGCCGAGCAGCCCGCGCATCGTCGCCGGCATCTGCTTCAGGTGTTTCGCGGCGATCAGCTCGATGCGCTCGGACGGCGCGATCGCGAGCACGTCGACGTGCCGCCAGCCGCTGTCCACTTCGACCTGGTGCGGCAAGTGCTCGATCATCCGGTTGATGTGCTCGATCCGCTCGATGTCCGCGCCGATCGAGTCGAGAAACACGCTCGCGAGCACCTGCTGGCCGATCTGCGCGAGCGTCGGATAACCGCGCGCGCGCCCCGACCCGTTCGCGGCGGGAATCTCGGGGCGCGGATCGGCCGCGCCGATCACGACGATCCGGTCCGCGCCGAAGTGGATCGCCGGCGACAGCGGCGCGACCTGCCGGATCGACCCGTCGCCGAAGTACTCGATCTGCCCGTCGAGCACGAGCGGCACGGCCGGGAACACGAACGGAATGGCCGACGATGCGAGCAGGTGCGACGCCGACAGGTCGACGAGCCGCGCGGTGCGCTGCGCGCGCCGCCAGGCCTGGATCGGTTCGGCGGCCTGGTAGAAGGTCAGGTGCCGGCCGCTCGAATAGCTGAGCGCCGTGATCGAGAGCGCGTGCAGCAGGCGGCTCTCGAGCATCTGCTCGATCCGGTGGAAGCTCAGCTCGCGCTGCAGCAGGTGCGCGAGCGGCGCGTTGTCGAGCAGCCCACGCGGCGAACGGCGCGCCGCCCAGCCGAAGCTCATCGTCGCGAGCCAGCGTGCGCCCGCCGCCGCGATGCCGAGCCAGTCGGTGCGATACACGTAGTCCGCGCGCAGCGGCTCCCAGAATTCGAGCAGACGCCGCACGCCGTGCGAAAAATCGTCCGCGTGGCTCGCGATCGACGTCGCATTGATCGCGCCGGCCGACGAGCCGCATACGACCGAAAACGGCACCGTATGCCGGTACGGATCGGCCTCGCGCGAGATCTCGGCCAGCGCCTTCAGCACGCCGACCTGGTAGGCGGCGCGTGCGCCGCCCCCCATCAGAACGAGCGCGAGCCGCATGATCGACCTGCTATCCGGTTCGCGTCACGTCGAGCGCTTCGGCGGACGCGTTTCGGGCGACGAAGCGGCTGCCGCACGCGCCGCGGCCGAACCGGCCGGCTTCGCACGCTTCGCGGCCGCCTTGCGCGGCGCGGCGGCCGCGGCCGCGGCCGCGGCCGGTGCGGGCTGTTCCGCTCGCGCCGGCGCGGCGGCCTGAGCGGGCGGCGCATCGCCCGGCGCCGCGGACTGCGCGCCCGGCTGCGTCATCGCAAGGCTCGCGAGCTGGTTGAACTGCGCCTGCAGCAGGCCCCACCAGCCGGCCGGGTCGAACGCCTGTTGCGCGGCGTCGCCTGCCGGCGGCGCGTCCGCTGCGGCAGCGGCTGCCGCGGCGTCCGGCGCTTGCCGCACGTCGGCGCGCGGCGCGGCAGCCGCTTGCGCGGCCGCGACCGCGGCTTCCTCGGCGGCCGACATCGAGCTCTGCGCGAACGCGCCGAACGCGCGCAGCGTCGCGAGCGTCGCGCGCTGCACCTCGAGCGCCTGGATCGCGGACTGCAGCATCCCGAGATTGAGCTTGAGCCACTGCTCGACCGCGCGCAGATCGGTGATCCGCTTGTCGAGCTCCTCGACGCTCGTGAGTGGCGCCATCATGTCGGACATGCTCGACAGCGACGGCGGCAGCCCCGACGCAGCGCCGGGAAACGACGCCATCCCGCCGAACGGCGACATCCGCATCATGTCCCACATCCGGTCGAGCATGTCGGCAGGTTTGAAACCGGCAAAGCCGGCGAAAGGATTGGAGCCGGAGGCATCGGTCGTCATACGGGCATCCTGGTTGACTGGGTGAGCGAAGCGGCCGGCGCGGGTCGCGCGGCCGCCTCTGGTTCGATCATAGCGCGCGTCAGAACGGTGCGTCGCCGGGGAAGTCGGGCGGGCGCCGCTCGCGCAGCGAGCGGATGCCTTCCTGCACATCGGGCCCCGAGAAGCCCATGAATTCGAGCGCGAGCGACGTATCGAACGTCGGCCCGGCGCTGCGCAGCCAGTTGTTCAGCGCGTACTTGGTCCAGCGGATCGCCGACTGCGATCCGTGCGCGAGCCGCTCGGCCACTTCGTACGCCTTCGGCAGCAGGTCGGCCGGCTCGACCGCGAGCGACACGAGGCCGATCCGCTCGGCCTCCTCGCCGCTCACCGGTTCGCACAACAGCAGGTAGTACTTCGCCTTCGCCATCCCGCACAACAGCGGCCATACGATCGCCGCATGATCGCCGGCCGCGACGCCGAGCCGCGTATGGCCGTCGATGATGCGCGCATCCTTCGCGGCGATCGAGATGTCGGCGAGCAGCCCGGCGACGAGCCCCGCGCCGACGGCCGGGCCGTGCATCGCGGACACGATCGGCTTGCTGCAGTTGATCACGTTGTAGACGAGATCGCGCGCCTCGCGCCACACGCGGGCGCGCACGTCGAAATCGTTGGCCATCGCCTCGACGAGCGCGAGATCGCCGCCCGCCGAAAAGCCCTTGCCCTCGCCGCGGATCACCGCGACGCGCGTGTCGGGATCGCGATCGACGTCGCGCCAGATGTCGGCGAGCTCGCGATGCATGCGCTCGTTCGCGGTTGCGAGGCCGCTGCGGTTCGCGCCCTCGCCGCTCATCACGATGTCGAGCACGCCATGATCGCGGCGCGTCACCTTCAGTGCTTCGTAACCGCCGTATGCGGCGAGATCGGACATGCGCAGCTCCCGGGTTCCTGAAATGTTTGAATCGAGTGTAGCCAAGCCCGCGCGGGCAAACATCAGGCGAAACCCGGCGCGCGGGCCGGGACCGGGCTTCGCGCCGGGTTTCGCGGATGCGTCAGGCCGTGCCCTCCGGCGGCGCGACCGACTGCTCGATCGCACCGAAGATCGACTTGCCGGCCGCGTCGAACATCTCGATGCGCACGGTGTCGCCGTAGCGCATGAACTCGGTCTGCGGCGCGCCGTGCTCGATCGTCTCGAGGCAGCGCTTCTCGGCGATGCAGCAGTAGCCGCGCTTCGCATCCTTGTTCGACACGGTGCCCGAGCCGACGATCGCGCCGGCACGCAGGTTGCGCGTCTTCGCCGCATGCGCGACCAGCTGGCCGAAGTGGAACACCATGTCGGTGCCCGCGTCGGGCTGGCCGACCTTCCTGCCGTTCCAGTGGACGATCATCGGCCGGTGCACGCGACCTTCGCGCCATTCGTCGCCGAGCTCGTCGAGCGTCACCGCGACCGGTGCGAACGCGGTGGCCGGCTTGCTCTGGAAGAAGCCGAAACCCTTCGCGAGCTCGGCCGGAATCAGGTTGCGCAACGACACGTCGTTCACGAGCGTGACGAGCCGCACGGCCTTCAGCGCGTCGTCGGGCGTTGCGCTCATCGGCACGTCGCCGGTGATCACCGCGACCTCGGCCTCGAAGTCGATGCCCCATTCCTCGGACGGGCACACGATGTCGTCGCGCGCGCCGAGGAAGTCGTCGCTGCCGCCCTGGTACATCAGCGGATCGGTCCAGAACTCCGGCGGCATCTCGGCGCCGCGCGCGCGGCGCACGAGCTCGACGTGATTCACGTACGCGGAGCCGTCGGCCCACTGGAACGCGCGCGGCAGCGGCGCCATGCAGTTCGCCGGATCGAACGCGAACGCGTTGCGCGCGCGGCCGTGGTTCAGCGCGTCGTACAGGTCGCGCAGTTGCGGCGCGTAGAACGCCCAGTCGTCGAGGACGCGCTGCAGCGTCGGCGCGATCGCATCGGCGATCGCCGCGGTGTGCAGGTCGCGCGACACGACGATCAGCTGGCCGTCGCGCGTGCCGTCCTTCAGCGATGCAAGTTTCATGGGGTATCTGCCGTTGTAGTGACGATGGAGGGAATCTATTTTACGATGGTGAATCCGTGCGGCGCGCCACGATCGTGCGTACCGTTTTCGTCCCGACCCTTGCCGCCTTGTCGCGCCCCGTTGCCCATGCCCGCCAGCCCGCTTCCCGACGACGATCTCGCTGATTCCGACACCGACGACACCGGCTCCGGCGAGCACGGCGAAGGCGGCGAGAAGCTGCGCTCCGGCATCCAGTCGATCGAGGTCGGCTTCCGCCTGCTCGACGTGCTGACGAGCGAGCCGCGCGCGATGATGCTGCGCGACCTCGCGCAGCGTGCGGGCATGAGCCCTGCGAAGGCGCACCGCTACCTGGTCAGCTTCTCGCGGCTCGGCGTCGTGTCGCAGGATCCCGTGTCGGGCCGCTACGAACTCGGCGGTTTCGCGCTGCAGATGGGGCTCGCGCGGCTCGCGCGCGTCGACGGCGTGAAGCTCGCGCGGATCGCGCTGACCGAGTTGCGCGACCGCCTCGACCAGACGGTCGGCATCGCGGTGTGGGGCAACCAGGGCCCGACGCTCGTGCACTGGATGGAATCGAGCCATCCGGCGAAGGCGTCGCTGAAGCTCGGCGACGTGATGCCGCTGCTCGGCTCCGCGACGGGCCTGCTGTTCGCCGCGTACCTGCCGCGCAGCAAGACCGCGGCGATGCTCGAACGCGAGCTCGCCGATACGCGCCGCTCGCCGCATCACGGCGGCCCGCGCACGCTCGACGAGGTCGATGCGGTGCTCGCCGACGTGCGCGCGCATCAGGCCGCGCGCGTCGAGGGGATGCTGCTGCCGACGATTCACGCGTTCTGCATGCCGGTGTTCGATGCGGTCGGCGAACTCGCGCTCGCGATCGTCGCGCTCGGCCAGGAAGGCATGTTCGACATCGCGTGGGGCGGCGAGATGGACACCGCGCTGCGTGCCTGCGCGCAGAAACTGTCTTACGAACTCGGCTATAGTCCGGACGCGCGCGACGCCTGACACGCAAGGCCCGCGATACCCCGTGCGACACCCGTGCAGAACCCGCGCGATGCACCGCGAACGCGCGGCGCAGCCGGTGGTCCGATGGTTGTGACGTGCGTTGCGCACGACCCGCCACGACCGCCTCCAACCCTGTTCCGTTTCGCCGATGCCGCCTGCCGACACCCGTTCTCGTCACGCCCTGCCCCGCCATTGGCTGCGCGCGGGCGTCGCGCTCGTCGTCGTGCTGGTACTGCACGCGCTCGCGGCGTTGTGGCTGACGCGCAACCGCGAATCGTTCACGCCGCCCCCGCCCGCCGAGATACCGGTGCAGATCGAGCTGCTGAAGCCGCAGCCGATCGAGCGCCAGCCCGCGCCGAAACCGGCCGAGCATCCGGCCGAGCCCGCGCCGGCGAAGCCGGCCCCAGCCGCACCGAAGCCAGCCCCAAAGCCCGCACCGAAGCCCGCGCCGTCGCCCGAGCCCGTCCTCACGTCGACGCAGACGGCCGAGCACGGCGAGCCGCCGCCGGCCGCGGCCTCGGCCGCGAGCGGCACGGCAGACGCATCGGGCGCGCACGCGGCATCGGCCGGCGGCGCCAGCGGTGCCGCGACGCCGGGCCCCGCGACGAGCGGCGTGAAGTTCGCGGCGCCGCCGTCCGGCGACCTGCAGTACGACACGTTCTACAACGGGATGCAGAACATGATCGGCACGATCCACTGGCGCACCGACGGACGCACCTACGACCTGTCGGTGTCGATGCCCGTGCCGTTCGTCGGCCCGTTCACGTACCGCAGCGAAGGCCGCATCGATGCATTCGGCGTCGCGCCCGACCGGTATGTGGAAAAGCGCGGCAAGCGCCCCGAGGACATCGCGATCTTCAACCGCGAGATCCGCCAGATCGTCTTCACGCGCACGCCGAACAATGCGCTGCTGCCCGACGGCGTACAGGATCGCTTCAGCATGCTGATGCAGTTGTCGGGGCTCTTGCGCGGCAATCCGTCCGCATACAAGCCGGGCGTCACGCAACAGTTCTTCGTGATCGACAACAACAGCGGCGAGACCTGGCCGATCACGGTGATCGGCGACGAGGACGTGCAAACGCAGGCCGGCATCGTCCGCGCACGCCATTTCATGCGGCTGCCGCGTCGCGACGGCGACACGCGCCGCATCGACATGTGGCTCGCGCCGTCGCTCGGCTGGCTGCCCGCGCGGCTCGTGCAGACGGAACCGAGCGGCGCGCAGATCGAGCTGCTGTGGCACGGCCGGCTCGCTCCGCCGAACGCACCGGCCGACGGCGCGACCGAAGGCGAAGGCGCAACCAACACGCCCGCCAGCGCGCCGGCTGCCGTCGCACCGGCCGCCGAGTCGGCACAACCGGCACAACCTGCCGACGTGCAACCGTCCGTGCCCGCGGCTACACCGCCGGCATCGTCGCCGTCCGCGCCGTGACGATCGGCAAATCGGCAATTTCGACCGATTAAAGCTTCTGCCAAAATGGCCGATGACACTCTTTAACAACTATTTTTAACAACTATTTCGGTACACCGGATCACAATAAGAAACGTTTGATAGACATCGGCTTCTAACCCGATACACCCCACGCAAACGGGAGAACGGGGTGTGCAGCGCAAGCCCCTTGAAACCGGCAAGGCCTGCCCCACCTACGGGACAACAAGGCCAGATGCCACTGCGAAGAGGAGTGCCGCCATGCAAATGATCTACAACAGCCCCAACTACTGCGTCGTCGAATTTGCGCCGCAGGCCGGCCACCATCTGATGAATGCCGGCGGATACGAAATCGTCGACAAGAACGCGCAGCGCGAGATCTTCATCGATGGCGAGCTCGCCGAGCGATTCCGTGCGCACGTGAAACAGCTGATCGAGGATGAACCGTCGCTCGACGAGGTGGATGAATTCCTCGGACAGTTCGACAGCCTGATGATGATGCCCGTCGTCCTGCACTGACGACGCCCGGCCCGGCGCATCGCCGGGCCATTCGCCGCGCGCTGGCGCGGCCCCGCGAGCACTCCGATCCAAGCCCCCGTCCGGTTCGCCGGGCGGGGGTTTTCGTTTGGTGCGGCCCGTGCACGGCCGGGCGCGCCTTCGTGGTGCGGACAACGCTCGCCCGCCCGCCTCGCGCCGGCACCGCTGCCCGCCCCGCGCGAGGCCGGGCGGCGCACCGGCGCACCGGCTACAATGGCGGTTTTCCCGTCTTCGCCGGTCTTCCGCCATGTCTGCGACTCCTCTCGCCGCTCCCGCCCCGCTCGACGCGTCCTACACGCGCGGCGCCGAACTGCCCGCGCTGCTGAAATCGCGCATCCTGATCCTCGATGGCGCGATGGGCACGATGATCCAGCGCTACAAGCTCGACGAGGCCGCGTATCGCGGCGAGCGCTTCAAGGACTTCCCGCGCGACATCAAGGGCAACAACGAGCTGCTGTCGCTCACGCAGCCGCAGATCATCAGCGAAATCCACGACCAGTACTTCGCGGCCGGCGCGGACATCGTCGAAACCAACACGTTCGGCGCGACGACGGTCGCGCAGGCCGACTACGGGATGGAAGACCTCGTCGTCGAGATGAACGTCGAATCGGCGCGGCTCGCGCGCGAATCGGCCGCCCGCTACGCGACGCCTGACAAACCGCGCTTCGTCGCGGGCGCGATCGGGCCGACGCCGAAGACGGCGAGCATCTCGCCGGACGTCAACGACCCGGGCGCGCGCAACGTCACGTTCGACGAGCTGCGCGACGCGTATTACCAGCAGGCGAAGGCGTTGCTCGACGGCGGCGTCGACCTGTTCCTCGTCGAGACGATCTTCGACACGCTGAACGCGAAGGCCGCGCTCTTCGCGCTCGACGAGCTGTTCGAGGACACCGGCGAGCGCCTGCCGATCATGATCTCGGGCACCGTGACCGACGCCTCGGGCCGCATCCTGTCGGGCCAGACGGTCGAGGCGTTCTGGAATTCGCTGCGCCACGCGAAGCCGCTCACGTTCGGCCTGAACTGCGCGCTCGGCGCGGCGCTGATGCGCCCGTACATCGCCGAGCTCGCGAAGCTGTGCGACACCTACGTGTCGTGCTACCCGAACGCGGGCCTGCCGAACCCGATGAGCGACACCGGTTTCGACGAGACGCCGGACGTCACGTCGGGCCTCTTGAAGGAATTCGCGCAAGCCGGGCTCGTGAACCTCGCGGGCGGCTGCTGCGGCACGACGCCCGAGCACATCGCCGAGATCGCGAAGGCGCTCGCCGACGTGAAACCGCGCCGCTGGCCGAGCCAGTACAGCGACGCCGCCTGACCGACCGCCCCAACGCCCGCCCTACCTCACACGAATTCGCACCGCCATGACCGATCACATGATGCGCCTTGCCGGCCTCGAGCCGTTCAACGTCACGTCCGGGACGCTCTTCATCAACGTCGGTGAACGCACCAACGTCACCGGCTCGAAGGCGTTCGCGCGGATGATCCTCAACGGCCAGTTCGACGAGGCGCTCGCCGTCGCGCGCCAGCAGGTCGAGAACGGCGCGCAGGTGATCGACATCAACATGGACGAGGCGATGCTCGATTCGAAGGCGGCGATGGTGCGCTTCCTGAACCTGATCGCCTCCGAGCCTGACATCGCGCGCGTGCCGATCATGATCGACTCGTCGAAGTGGGACGTGATCGAGGCCGGCCTCAAGTGCGTGCAGGGCAAGGCGATCGTGAACTCGATCTCGCTGAAGGAAGGCGAGGAAGCGTTCCGCCACCACGCGAACCTGATCCGCCGCTACGGCGCGGCCGCGGTCGTGATGGCGTTCGACGAGACGGGCCAGGCCGATACCTACGCGCGCAAGACCGAGATCTGCAAGCGCTCGTACGACTTCCTCGTGAACGAAGTCGGCTTCCCGCCGGAAGACATCATCTTCGACCCGAACATCTTCGCGGTCGCGACCGGCATCGAGGAGCACAACAACTACGCGGTCGACTTCATCGAGGCGACCCGCTGGATCAAGCAGAACCTGCCGTACGCGAAGGTGAGCGGCGGCGTGTCGAACGTATCGTTCTCGTTCCGCGGCAACGACCCGGTGCGCGAGGCGATCCACACCGTGTTCCTGTACCACGCGATCCAGGCGGGGATGGATATGGGCATCGTGAACGCGGGCCAGCTCGGCGTGTATGCCGACCTCGACGCGGAGCTGCGCGAGCGCGTCGAGGACGTGATCCTGAACCGCCGCGACGATTCCACCGACCGGCTCCTCGAAATCGCCGACAAGTTCAAGGCGGGTGGCGCGAAGAAGGAAGAGAACCTCGAGTGGCGCAACCAGCCGGTCGAGAAGCGGCTCTCGCACGCGCTCGTGCACGGCATCACGAACTTCATCGTCGAGGATACGGAAGAGGTGCGCGCGAAGATCGCCGCGGCCGGCGGCCGCCCGATCAACGTGATCGAAGGCCCGCTGATGGACGGGATGAACATCGTCGGCGACCTGTTCGGCCAGGGCAAGATGTTCCTGCCGCAGGTCGTGAAGTCGGCGCGCGTGATGAAGCAGGCGGTCGCGCACCTGATCCCGTTCATCGAGGAAGAAAAGCGCCTGCTCGCGGAAGCGGGCGGCGACGTGCGCGCGAAGGGCAAGATCGTCATCGCGACCGTGAAGGGCGACGTGCACGACATCGGCAAGAACATCGTGTCGGTCGTGCTCCAGTGCAACAACTTCGAAGTGGTCAACATGGGCGTGATGGTCCCGTGCAACGAGATCCTCGCGAAGGCGAAGGTCGAGGGCGCGGACATCATCGGGCTGTCGGGCCTCATTACGCCGAGCCTCGAGGAAATGGCGTACGTCGCGTCCGAAATGCAGCGCGACGACTACTTCCGCGTGAAGAAGATCCCGCTCCTGATCGGCGGCGCGACGACCTCGCGCGTGCACACGGCCGTGAAGATCGCACCGCACTACGAAGGCCCGGTCGTCTACGTGCCGGACGCATCGCGCTCGGTGTCGGTCGCATCGAACCTGCTGTCTGACGAAGGCGCGGCGAAGTACCTCGACGAGCTGAAGTCCGATTACGAACGGATCCGCGACCAGCACGCGAACCGCAAGGCGCAGCCGATGGTCACGCTCGCCGAGGCGCGTGCGAACAAGACGAAGGTCGACTGGGCGAGCTACCAGCCCGTGAAGCCGAAGTTCATCGGCCGCCGCGTGTTCAGGAACTACGACCTGAACGAGCTCGCGAACTACATCGACTGGGGCCCGTTCTTCCAGACCTGGGATCTCGCGGGTCCGTACCCGGCGATCCTGAACGACGAGATCGTCGGCGAATCGGCGCGGCGCGTGTTCTCCGACGCGAAGTCGATGCTCGCGCGCCTGATCCAGGGCCGCTGGCTGACCGCGAACGGCGTGATTTCGCTGCTGCCGGCGAACACGGTCAACGACGACGACATCGAGATCTACACCGACGACTCTCGCTCGGAAGTGCTGCTCACGTGGCGCAATCTGCGCCAGCAGAGCGTGCGCCCGGTGGTCGACGGCGTGATGCGCCCGAACCGCTCGCTCGCCGACTTCATCGCGCCGAAGGAATCGGGCATCGCCGACTACATCGGGATGTTCGCGGTGACTGCCGGCCTCGGCGTCGACGTGAAGGAAAAGCAGTTCGAAGCCGACCACGACGACTACAGCGCGATCATGCTGAAGGCGCTCGCCGACCGCTTCGCGGAAGCGCTCGCCGAAGCGATGCACGCGCGCGTGCGGCGCGAGCTGTGGGGCTATGCGAGCGGCGAGACGCTCGACAACGACGCGCTGATCGCCGAAAAGTACGCGGGCATCCGCCCGGCGCCCGGCTACCCGGCCTGCCCCGACCACCTGGTGAAGCGCGACATGTTCGATGCGCTGCACGCGGACGAGATCGGGATGAGCGTAACCGATTCGCTGGCGATGCTGCCGGCCGCGAGCGTGTCGGGCTTCTATCTCGCGCATCCGGACAGCCGGTATTTCTCGGTCGGCAAAATCGGGCAGGATCAGCTCGAGGACTATGCGCAGCGGATGGCGCTGTCGCTCGACGACGCGCGCCGCGCGCTCGCACCGCAACTCTGATCCCGGAGCTGCGGCCTGCCGCCTTTTTGATCAGACAAAATAAAAAAGCCCGCATCGAGCGGGCTTTTTCGTTTGCCTTTGCAAACTTGCGATCTGCGTCGGCCGGGCAACGAAGCTCAGAACCCCCAGTGCACGTCGGCCTCGCCGGCCTTCGCTTCGCGCAGCATCGTGAGGAAGGGTGCGACGCGCTGCGCCAGACTCGGCGGCACTTCGTGGTGCGCGTGTTCGGCGTCATCCTCGTGGAAATGGCCGGCGTGCTCGGCACGCTCCTGCTTCGCCTGCGCGACGGCGCCTTCCAGCTTCGCGATCGCGTGGTCCAGTTCGTCGTGCGTAATGACACCGCGCTCGCCCAGCTGCTTGCCGACGAGGCCCAGCACGTATACGGCGAAATCCTTCAGCACGTCGAGATCCTGTGCCGCCTTGCTCTTGAACGTAATCATGACAATTCCCTTTTCATCTTGTTGTGCCTGCGCGGCGCGGTTGGGGGACGCCGGCAGACCGGCGTCCGGCCTCGCGGACGCGGGGCGCCTGAGCGGCATATTAGCACCTGTTAAAATTCTGCGATCCCTGAAACGCGCGCTTAAAAAGCGCGCCGGCCGGCCGGCGTTTCCGGCCGCCACCAACGAAGCCTTCTACCAGCATGCTGCCAGCACACAAACAGACCCTCGAAGCCCTGCTCGCGGATAGCGTCACGCAGGTCGCACACGCGCTGAAAGGCGCCGACGCAGCGTTCGTCGCCCCGGCCATCACGCTGGAGCGCCCGAAGGTCGCCGCGCACGGCGACGTCGCGTGCAACGTCGCGATGCAGCTCGCCAAGCCGCTCGGCGCGAACCCGCGCCAGCTCGCCGAGAAGATCGTCGCCGCCCTCACGGCCCAGCCGGCCGCGCAAGGCCTCGTTGACGCGGCCGAAATCGCCGGCCCCGGCTTCATCAACCTGCGCCTGACGGCCGCCGCGAAGCAGGCGGTGATCGCCGCCGTGTTCGACCAGGGCCGCGCGTTCGGCACGTCGGATCGCGAGAAGGGCAAGCAGGTGCTGCTCGAATTCGTGTCGGCCAACCCGACCGGCCCGCTGCACGTCGGCCACGGCCGCCAGGCGGCGCTCGGCGACGTGCTCGCGAACGTGATCGCGAGCCAGGGCTACGCGGTGCATCGCGAGTTCTACTACAACGACGCGGGCGTACAGATCGGCAACCTCGCGATCTCGACGCAGGCGCGCGCGCGCGGCCTGAAGCCGGGCGACGCGGGCTGGCCGGAAGCCGCATACAACGGCGAATACATCGCCGACATCGCACGCGACTACCTGAACCGCGAAACGGTGGCGGCCAAGGACGGCGAGCCGGTCACCGGCGCGGGCGACATCGAGGATCTCGATGCGATCCGCAAGTTCGCGGTCGCGTACCTGCGTCACGAGCAGGACATGGACCTGCAGGCGTTCGGCGTGAAATTCGACCAGTACTACCTCGAGTCGTCGCTGTACAGCGAAGGCCGGGTCGAGAAGACGGTCGACGCGCTGATCAAGGCCGGCATGACCTACGAGCAGGACGGCGCGCTGTGGCTGCGCACGACCGACGAAGGCGACGACAAAGATCGCGTGATGCGCAAGTCGGACGGCACGTACACGTACTTCGTGCCGGACGTCGCGTATCACGTGACGAAATGGGAGCGCGGCTTCACGCAGGTGATCAACATCCAGGGCTCGGACCACCACGGCACGATCGCGCGCGTGCGCGCGGGCCTGCAGGGCCTGCACATCGGCATCCCGAAGGGCTATCCCGACTACGTGCTGCACAAGATGGTCACCGTGATGCGCGACGGCCAGGAAGTGAAGCTGTCGAAGCGCGCAGGCAGCTACGTGACGGTGCGCGACCTGATCGAATGGTCGGGCGGCGCGGTGCCGGGCCAGGAAGCGGCCCCCGACCTGATCGACGAGGCGACCATCACGCGCGGCCGCGACGCGGTCCGGTTCTTCCTGATCTCCCGCAAGGCCGACACCGAATTCGTGTTCGACATCGACCTCGCGCTGAAACAGAACGACGAGAACCCGGTCTATTACGTACAGTACGCGCATGCACGGATCTGCTCGGTGCTCAACGAACTGAAGTCGCGCTACAACGTCGAGGCCGCGCAGCTGCCGGGCGCCGACCTGTCGCAGCTCACGAGCCCGCAGGCCGTGTCGCTGATGCAGAAGCTCGCCGAGTATCCGGACATGCTCACGCACGCGGCGAACGAACTCGCGCCGCACGCGGTTGCGTTCTACCTGCGCGATCTCGCTGGTGAATTCCACTCGTTCTACAATGCGGAGCGCGTGCTGGTCGACGACGAAGCGCCGCGCAATGCGCGCGCCGCGCTCCTCGCCGCGACCCGGCAGGTGCTCGAGAATGGTCTGGCGGTGCTCGGGGTGTCCGCGCCCGCCAAGATGTAAGCGGCCCGGACCGGGCAGCGAATGGCCGCGGCAGGCGCGCCTGCCTTCGGGTGCCCGCCGCCGGATGCCGCGGCCTTTTCACGATTCTTTTTGCAGGTGACTCAAGCAATGGCACAACCACGCCGAACTTCGAAGCAATCGAAACAAGCCGGAGGGACATTTCTTGGAATCGTGCTGGGCCTGATCGTCGGCCTCGCGATCGCGGTGGTGGTGGCGCTCTACATCACGCGTTCGCCGTCGCCGTTCGTGTCGAAGGTCGCGCCGCCGCCGGCCGACAACGGCGCGAGCCAGCCGCAGCAGTTCGACCCGAACCGTGCGCTGCAGGGCAAGACGCCCGGCCAGCCGGTGCCGCAGGCCGCGCAGCCCGCGCCGCCCAATACCGCGCCCGGCCAGGCCGCGAACCAGACCCAGGGCGGCCTGCTGCCCGAACCGCAGATCGTCGAAGTGCCGCCGTCGGGCAACGCGAACGGCTCCAGCGGCTCGAGCAACACCACCGCATCGAACAATGCGTCGTCGGGCAACGGCATCGCCGTCGCGCCGAAGCCGGCCGACAACACGCCGCCGCCGAAGAAGACGCAACAGGCGCAGCAACAGCAGCAAGGCGGCGAGGACGACCTCGCGCGCTTCGCCGCGCAGAAGCAGGCGCAGCAGGCTGCCGCGCAGAAACAGCAGCAACAGCAACTGGCCATGAACACGCCGAAGCAGTCGCCGTCCGCGACGTCCGCCGCGGCAGCGAAGCCGCCGACCGCGAACGATGCGAACACCGGCTACTTCCTGCAGGTCGGCGCGTACAAAACGGAAGGCGACGCCGAGCAGCAGCGCGCGCGCCTCGGCTTCCAGGGCTTCGAGTCGAAGGTGTCGAAGCGCGATGTCAGCGGTGTGACCTATTTCCGCGTGCGCGTCGGCCCGTTCTCGAAATTCGAGGATATGAACTCGGCCCGTCAGCGCCTGTCCGATGCAGGTGTCGACACGGCGGTGATCCGTTTCACGAAGCAGTAAGCAACCGGCCGCGCCCACGCAGAACCCGTTACGTTTCGTAACCCGAGCAACTGATTCGACGTCTACAACATGAAAAAACTGCTTAGCACGCTCCTTCTGTCCCTGGGCCTGGCCGCTGCCGGCTTCGCCCAGGCGTCGCCTGCCGCACCGGTGTCCGGCAAGGACTTCGAGGTGATGAAGTCGCCGCAGCCGGTGTCCGCGCCGGCCGGCAAGGTCGAGGTCATCGAATTCTTCTGGTACGGCTGCCCGCACTGCTACGAATTCGAGCCGACGATCGAGGCCTGGGTGAAGAAGCAGGGCAACAACATCGACTTCAAGCGCGTGCCGGTCGCCTTCCGCGATGATTTCATCCCGCACACGAAGCTGTACTACGCAGTGTCCGCGCTCGGCATCTCGGAGAAGGTCACGCCGGCGATCTTCAACGCGATCCACAAGCAGAAGAACTACCTGCTGACGCCGCAGGCGCAGGCCGACTTCCTGGCGACGCAGGGCGTCGACAAGAAGCAGTTCATGGACGCGTACAACTCGTTCAGCGTTCAGGGCCAGGTGAAGCAATCGGCCGAGCTGCTGAAGAACTACGCGATCGACGGCGTGCCGACGGTCATCGTCCAGGGCAAGTACAAGACGGGCCCGGCTTACACGAACAGCATCGCGGGCACCGCTCAGGTGCTCGACTACCTCGTGAAGCAGGTTCAGGACAAGAAGCTCTGACCCCCGCCCGCGCGCCGGCATGACTACTCCGCTGAAGGTCTTCATCACCGGCGCGTCGAGCGGCCTCGGCCTCGCGATGGCCGAGGAATACGCCCGCCAGGGCGCCACGCTCGCCCTCGTCGCGCGCCGCACCGATGCGCTCGATGCGTTCGCGCGGCGCTTCCCCAAGCTGTCCATCTCCATCTATTCCGCCGACGTGCGCGACGCCGATGCGCTGGCCACAGCCGCCGCGTCGTTCATCGCCGCGCACGGCTGCCCCGACGTCGTGATCGCGAACGCGGGCATCAGCCAGGGCGCCGTCACGGGCCAGGGTGATCTCGCCACGTTCCGTGACGTGATGGACATCAACTACTACGGGATGGTCGCGACATTCGAGCCGTTCGTCGGCCCGATGACGGCCGCGCGCCACGGCACGCTGGTCGGCGTCGCGAGCGTCGCCGGCGTGCGCGGGCTGCCCGGTTCCGGCGCGTACAGCGCGTCGAAATCGGCCGCGATCAAGTATCTCGAGGCGCTGCGCGTCGAACTGCGCCCGGCCGGCGTCGGCGTCGTGACGATCGCGCCCGGCTACATCCGCACGCCGATGACCGCGCACAACCCGTACCGGATGCCGTTCCTGATGGACGCCGACCGCTTCGCGGCCCGCGCCGCGCGTGCGATTGCGCGGCAGCACGCGTTCCGCGTGATTCCGTGGCAGATGGGCGTCGTCGCGAAGGTGCTGCACGTGCTGCCGCGCTGGCTCTACGACCGCCTGTTCGAGAAGGCGCCGCGCAAGCCGAAGGCCGGCGCGCACTGAGTTCGCCGGGCGTCCGGCGCGCTTCTCGCGCCGGGCCCGTGCTTCATCCGCGTCGCAGCCGCACGGTTTTCTTCGTTTCAGCCGCCCCCTCGCCACTCGCCACTCGCCACTCGCCACTCGCCACTCGCCACTCGCCGCGCGTCGCTGTTGCGGCTGCCCTGCCAAGCCATCGCGCCCGCCGATGCGCGTTGCCCCCGCTGCCTTCACAACCGCCCGCCGTCCGACCTCCGTCGCCGCCGTCCCTCGCGCCACTGCCGCCCCAGCACGCATTCCGTCGCGAACGCAGCCGTTTATCGCTCAATTCACTGTGTTCCGGCGCCTTTTTCCACGTGCCGCTCGCTTTGACGGTATCCTATTCGCCAGCCGCGCCTGCCCCGTCCCCTACCGGGCCGCGCCCGCACCCGACACCCGGCAAAAATCACAAGTCAGTGGGAGAACCCATGCACGTCAAGCTGTTCGCCGCGGCTGCGCTCGCCGCCGCCCTCGCCGTTCCCGGCCTCGTCGTCGCCAAGCCGCTCACCGTCTGCACGGAATCGAGCCCGGACGGCTTCGACGTCGTGCAGTACAACTCGCTGGTCACCACCAACGCATCGGCCGACTTGATCTTCAACACGCTCGTGTCGTACGACGAAGCCGCGAAGAAGGTCGTGCCCGCGCTCGCCGACAAATGGGAGGCAAGCGCCGACGGCCTCACGTACACGTTCCACCTGCGCCCGAACGTCGCGTTCCAGACCACCGACTACTTCAAGCCGGGCCGCCCGCTGAACGCGGACGACGTCGTGTTCACGTTCTCGCGGATGCTCGACGATGCGAACCCGTGGCACAAGGTGGCCGGCGCGAGCGGCTTTCCGCACGCGCAGTCGATGGGCCTCGTGAAGCTGGTGAAGTCGGTCACGAAGGTCGACGACAACACGGTGAAGTTCGTGCTGAACGAGCCGAACGCGACGTTCGTGCCGATCCTGACGATGGGCTTCGCGTCGATCTACTCGGCCGAATACGCGGACCAGCTGCTGAAGGCCGGCAAGCAGGTCGACCTGAACGCGAAGCCGATCGGCACCGGCCCGTTCGTGCTGAAGAGCTACACGAAGGACGCGCTGATCCGCTACGACGTGAACCCGACCTACTGGGGCACGAAGCCGAAGGTCGACCGGCTGATCTACGCGATCACGCCCGACCCGTCGGTGCGCATGCAGAAGGTAAAGGCCGGCGAATGCCAGATCGCGCTGTCGCCGAAGCCGCAGGACGTGCTCGCCGCGAAGGGCGAAAGCGCGCTGAAGGTCGTGCAGACGCCCGCGTTCATGACCGCATTCGTCGCGCTGAACACGCAGAAGAAACCGCTCGACAACGAGAAGGTGCGCGAGGCGCTGAACTTCGCGTTCGATCGCGCGACCTACCTGAAGGTCGTGTTCGACAACACGGCGACGGCCGCGAACAACCCGTATCCGCCGAACACGTGGAGCTACGCGAAGGATATCGCGCCGTATGCGTACGATCCCGCGAAGGCGAAGCAACTGCTCGCGCAGGCCGGTTTCCCGAACGGCTTCTCGACGACGATCTGGACGCGCCCGACGGGCAGCGTGCTGAACCCGAACCCGAAGGCCGGCGCGGAACTGCTGCAGGCCGACCTCGCGAAGATCGGCGTGAAGGCCGAGGTGAAGGTGATCGAATGGGGCGAGCTGATCAAGCAGGCGAAGCTCGGCCAGCATGACATGCTGTTCATGGGCTGGGCCGGCGACAACGGTGATCCGGATAACTACCTGTCGCCGCTGTTCAGCTGCAACGCGGTGAAGTCGGGCATCAACTTCGCGCGCTTTTGCGACGCGCAGCTCGACAAGCTGATCGCCGACGGCAAGTCGACCGCCGACCAGGGCAAGCGCGCGAAGCTGTATGAATCGGCGCAGAAGATCATCCATGATCAGGCGCTGTGGATTCCGCTCGGCTACCCGACCGCGGCGGCGCTCACGCGAGCGAACGTGAGCGGCTATCGCGTCAGCCCGTTCGGCCGCCAGAACTTCACGGCCGTCTCCGTGCAGTAACCGCGCATGGCGCGCAAGCGACGGCACGCTCGCCCGTCGCTTGCGGCCCGCGCGTCGCGCTGCATCACGTTTCCCAAAGGCAGCGCGACGGGTGGCGTGACGAACCCGTCGCGTGATTGGCGCTTACGATCGCTCCTCCGTTCGCGCGCCGCCCGAATCGACGAATTGCTGCCTGAAGAGCCGCGCCGCTTCCCGCAAGCCTTCATCCGTCAGGATGATGGATTTCGTCTTGTTGATCGGGTCGCCGATCAGACCGCGCTGGTGCAACCGATTCAGCACGTCCCAATCAAAGCTTTTCCATGCGCGATTGCCGTCATGCAGCGTCAAATGCAAGAGCGCGAGCACGGCATCGTCGACTGCCTGCAGATCGATATGCATTTCCATGCCCCCTCTCCTTGTCAGCCGGATCACGCGCGGAGCTTCTCGAGCAGCTTGATGAAATTGCGCTTCGCACGGTAGGTCTTGCGAATCTCTTCGAGTTCGACGTCGAATACCGCCTGCTGGCGATGCGCAGCCCGCAGCGCGCAAATTTCGCGCACGACGCCGAACGCCTCGTCGTATCGCGCACTACCCGCGCCATGGCCGAGCGCGAACGGCAGATATCGGTGATACAGCGCGATCGCGTCCTCAGGATGCGTCCTCGCCCGCGTAGCGGCCACCGTCGGCCACACGAGGGTTTCGACCGGGCCGCCCTGAAACGCGTCCCACGCTGCGTCGTCGTCCCGCTCCGCGAGCAAGAGCTTCACCAACTCGGTGCGCGGCGACGGCTCCCAGCGCCGCGCACCGGTGCCGGCCTCCCCCGGCGCTTCGCGCTTGCGGGCAAGAGACTGCAGATGGGAAATCGCGCATGCCTTCACGGTAGCGTCTCGTTTCGTCCGCTTTGCAACCTTCATCAATACATGGAATGCGTCGGCCGTCGGATGAACCGCGAAGCGCTCCCATGCGAGTGCGTCCGCCCGATCGAACGCGCGCCGCCGCAAATGCTCGTCGATGCAGAAGCCCATCAGCCGATCGTCGTGCCGGTCCTTCATCTCGCGCATTCCGCGTTCGGCCCACGCCAGCCCTTCGTCGAAACGTCCGTGCTCCGCGCACAGTTCCGCGATCTGCGCATACCGGTACGACGCCGATAAGTCCCGTGACCAGATGTGTATCAGCGCGTCGACGTCGCCGTCGTGTTTCGCGAGCGCCTCCATCGCATGCTCGAGATTGTGGCGCACCATGTTATGCGCGTACTCGTCGCGCTTGTTCAGCGGCCGCGCGGGCAGCACGGCCCAACTTTCCTCGACGCGCTCCCGATAGCGGCCCAATCCCGCGTCGCCCAGCACCTCCGTGTAGGCCGGCAGTACATCGCTGAACGTATCCCACTGGCCGGCGGTCTGCAGGCGAAACAGTCGGTCCGCCAGCTTCACCGGATCCGGCCGTGTCTGAAGGCATGCATCGAGATGCAGCGCAGCCAATTCGCCGATTCCAGGTGCAACGCTGCCGTCCGAGTCATCGATCTGTTCGAGGCTCGCTTCCGCGTCGGCAATCGCGAGTTCGGCCAGTTCGACGACCCGCACGGCATGGGGACCGGCCAGTTGCCGCCGCAGCATGTCCGCGAGCTCGAACAGCTGTTCTCCAAACACGTGCGCCTCGCTCCAGCCGAGCGGCCGCGACACGCGGGCCATTTGCCGGACGGCGGCGCGCAGACTCGTGATGTCACCGGCCTGCGCCGCACGCGCGTCGAACAGCAGCCTGTCGCGCAACGATCGGTCGCGCGCGGCCACGTCGAGCAGCCAGCGGCGCAGCGCCTGCTCGTCGAGCGTCTCCAGGTGGTCGCGAATCAACTCCGCGTGCGTCTTGCGCTTGCGCCGCGGCCGCGCGGGCTCGCGTTC
Source organism: Burkholderia ambifaria (assembly GCF_001443045.1). Classification (GTDB taxonomy): domain Bacteria; phylum Pseudomonadota; class Gammaproteobacteria; order Burkholderiales; family Burkholderiaceae; genus Burkholderia; species Burkholderia ambifaria_A. Next base: position 40,464 of record NZ_LKPJ01000024.1, read on the forward strand.
CTCGTCGTGGAAAACCTCGTCGCCGCTGTTCTCCAGCCATGACAACGCAACCGCCACCGCATGCTTGCAAAACGCTCCGTCGTCACCGACCGGGCAATTGCATGCATAGTGCAGCATATCGTCGTTGCCGACCGCGAATTCGACGTGATAGCGATACGTGCCGCGCACGGCCGCCGACAGCTCGCCGTCGCGCTCGATCAGCCGCGAAACCGCGCCATCGCGATAGTAGGCTCGACCGCGCTCGAAGGATTTCGCGTCGGTCAGCGCCCGGATCGCCGAGAGCGTGATGAGGTCGGAGAGACTGACATTGCGTGGCATGAATCGTGGCGTACGGGGTGATTGAAACGGAAACGACGGCGATGCTCCGTCGCGCACTCGGCGACTGGAGCGGTCAGGCCCGCGCGTAGCGAATCACGCCGTCGTCGCCCTGCTCGCGCACGAGCTCGCCCGCCAGCCACAGCAGGTTCAGGTGGGCGAGCGCCTCGCCGAGCGCGAACGTCATCTGATGGATGTCGAGCTCGCGGCGGCGGAACATGATCGGCACGATGTCGGCCGCGCTGGCCGGCTTTTCCGCGCACGCGGTACGCACTTCGTCGAGCCGCGCGTCGTGGTGCGCGCGCAGTTGCGCGATGCGCGTGCGCACGCCGCGGAACGGCTTGCCGTGCGACGGCAGCACGAGCGTGTCGGGCGCCATCGTCTCGTAGCGGCCGAGCGATTCCAGGTACAGCGCGAGCGGGTTCGCCTCCGGTTCGAGATCGAATACGGATACGTTGGTCGAGATGCGCGGCAGCACCATGTCGCCGGAGATCAGCACGCCGTCCGCTTCGCTGTAGAGCGCGCAATGCTCAGGCGAATGGCCGTAGCCGGTGACGACGCGCCACGTGCGCGCGCCGATCGTCACCGCGTCGCCTTCGCGCAGGCGCCGGTAGCGCGGCGGCACGGCCGGCACGAGATCCGAGTAGTAGCTGCGGCGGCTGCGCAGCTTGTCGAGCGCGACCGGGTCGGTCAGGCCGTGGCGCGCGAAGTGATCGGCCGCGGCCGCGCCGCCGGCGTTCGAGCCGTTGCCGGCCGCCATCAGGCAGCCGAACATGTATTCGCCGAGCGTCATCCACAGCCGCACGTTCCAGCGGCCCTGGTCGCCGCCTTCGCACAGCCAGTTCGCCAAGCCGAAGTGATCGGGGTGGCAGTGCGTGACGAGCACGCGCAGCACCGGCAGCCCGTCGAGATGCCGGTCGAAGATCTGTTCCCAGTGCGTACGGATTGCGTCCGACGAGATCCCGCAGTCGACGATCGTCCAGCCGGCCTGCCCGTCGATCTCGTCGCGCAGCAGCCAGAGGTTGATGTGATCGAGCGAAAACGGCAGCGGCATGCGCAGCCAGCGCACGCCGGGCGCGACCTCGAACGTGTCGCCCGCGGCGGGCAGCGTGTCGGCGAAGGGATAGTCGAGTTGGTGTTCCAGTGCGTTCATCGGTGGGGTGTCTCGTCGTTATCGGTGCAAATGCCGGTGCAAATGCCGGAGCAAATGCGGGCGCGCGTGCGGATGCGCAAGCGCGCGGGCGGCAGGCCGCGGCGGGCATCGCGTCGATTCTATCGCCGTCGCGCGAAGCGCGTGCCCGGCAGGCATCGGTTGGTCAAAAAAAGTTCGTGTCGGAATCGGTTCCGTACCCATATCTTTACGCGAAGATGCACCGAACGGCATGCAACGGTGAACAACCCGCGCATTGACGGCACTCGGTGCCAAACCCCGAAAGTCATTGAAACGCCGACTTGGGCGCTAGAATGGCGAGTGCTTACAGTCCCTCTCGAACGAGCCTGCACGCGATGAATCACTTCCCCAAACTGCTGTCGTCACAGATCGGTTTCGACGTCGCGCAGACGATGCTCGAATACTTCGACCGCCACTACCGGATCTTCCGGGAAGCCGCGGTCGAGGCGAAGACGCTATACGAGCGCACCGACTGGCACGGGTTGCAGCGGCTGGCGCGCGAGCGGATCACGTCGTACGACGATCGCGTGCAGGAATGCGTCGAAGTGCTGGAGGACGAATACGACGCGGAGAACATCGACGACGAGGTGTGGCAGCAGATCAAGCTGCATTACATCGGCCTGCTCACGTCGCACCGCCAGCCCGAGTGCGCGGAAACGTTCTTCAATTCGGTGTGCTGCAAGATCCTGCACCGCTCGTATTTCAGCAACGATTTCATCTTCGTGCGGCCCGCGATCTCGACCGAATACCTCGAGAACGACGAGCCGGCGGCGAAGCCGACCTATCGCGCGTACTATCCGGGCACCGACGGGCTCGCGGCCACGCTCGAGCGCATCGTCACGAACTTCCAGCTCGAGCCGCCGTTCGAGGACCTCACGCGCGACACCGGCTGCGTGATGCAGGCGATCACGGACGAATTCGGCCAGTTCGAAGAAGCACCGAATTTCCAGATCCATGTGCTCTCGTCGCTGTTCTTCCGCAACAAGAGCGCGTACATCGTCGGCCGCATCATCAACGCCGATCGCGTGCTGCCGTTCGCGGTGCCGATCCGGCACGTGCGCCCCGGCCTGCTCGCGCTCGACACGGTGCTGCTGCGCCGCGACCTGCTGCAGATCATCTTCAGCTTCTCGCACTCGTACTTCCTCGTCGACATGGGCGTGCCGTCCGCGTATGTGGACTTCCTCTGCACGATCATGCCGGGCAAGCCGAAAGCCGAGATCTACACGTCGGTCGGCCTGCAGAAGCAGGGCAAGAACCTGTTCTACCGCGACCTGCTGCATCACCTGTCGCATTCGAGCGACCGCTTCATCATCGCGCCCGGGATCAAGGGTCTCGTGATGCTCGTGTTCACGCTGCCGTCGTTCCCGTACGTGTTCAAGATCATCAAGGATCACTTCCCGCCGCCGAAGGAAACGACGCGCGCGCAGATCATGGAGAAGTACCAGCTCGTGAAGCGCCACGATCGTCTCGGGCGGATGGCCGACACGCTCGAGTATTCGAGCGTCGCGCTGCCGATCTCGCGGCTCGACCATGCGCTCGTGCGCGAGCTGGAGAAGGAGGTGCCGTCGCTGCTCGAATACGAGGACGGCAACCTCGTGATCAAGCACCTGTACATCGAGCGCCGGATGACGCCGCTCAACCTGTACCTGCAGAACGGCAGCGACGCGGACGTCGAGCATGGCGTGAAGGAATACGGCAACGCGGTGAAGGAGCTGATGAAGGCGAACATCTTCCCCGGCGACATGCTGTACAAGAACTTCGGCGTCACGCGCCACGGCCGCGTCGTGTTCTACGACTATGACGAGATCGAGTACCTGACCGACTGCAACGTGCGGCGCGTGCCGCCGCCGCGCAACGAGGAAGACGAACTGTCCGGCGAACCGTGGTATACCGTCGGCCCGCACGACATCTTTCCGGAAACCTACGGACCGTTCCTGCTCGGCGACCCGCGCGTGCGGACGGTCTTCATGAAGCATCACGCGGACTTTTTCGAGCCTGCGCTGTGGCAGGCCAGCAAGGACAAGCTGCTGCAGGGCGAGTTGCCCGATTTTTACCCGTACGACGTGTCGCTTCGTTTCAGCGTGCGCTACCCCGCGCGCTTCGACGCGACACCGGACGCCGACGACGGCGCAGGCGACGCGCAGCGCGCCGCCTGACGCACGACCGGATCCGATCGAATCGAACCCGTTATCGACCCGCTTTCCGCCAACGGAATCCACACCGATGAATACCCAAGACAATCCGCTTTCGCACCTGTTCGACAACAACGACGCCTGGGTCAAGCGCCAGCTCGCCGACGATCCCGATTTCTTCGCGCGTCTCGCCGACCAGCAGGCGCCGGAATATCTGTGGATCGGCTGCTCGGATTCGCGCGTGCCTGCGAACCAGATCATCGGCCTGCCGCCGGGCGAAGTGTTCGTGCACCGTAACATCGCGAACGTCGTCGTGCACAGCGACCTGAATTGCCTGTCGGTGATCCAGTTCGCGGTCGACATCCTGCGCGTGAAGCACATCATGGTCGTCGGCCATTACGGCTGCTCGGGCGTGAACGCCGCGCTGCACAACCGCCGCGTCGGCCTCGCCGACAACTGGCTGCACCACGTGCAGGACGTGCGCGAACGCCACGCGGCGCTGCTCGACGAATGGCCGGTCGGCGAAGCCCGCTATCGCCGCCTGATCGAGCTGAACTCGATCGAGCAGGTCGTCAACGTGTGCCGCACGACGATCGTCAACGACGCGTGGGCGCGCGGCCAGTCGCTCACCGTGCACGGGCTCGTGTACGGCGTGCACGACGGGCGGATGCGCAACCTCGGGATGTCCGTGTCGAGCTTCGACGCGCTCGGCGAAACCTACAAGCGCTGCGTCGCGGCACTGACCGCGCGCGGCCAGCATGCGCCCGACAACGACATGGTCGCGGCGGATGCCGCGCGGCTCGAAGGCGTCGCGCAGGCGGTCGCCGACACGCTGAAGCCGTGCGGCGACGCGAAGTAACCGGCACCCACGCCGACGCGGCGCGCCGCACGCGCGCCGCGCGCCACCGGCCGAACACGCATCATGACGCCGGGCCGCGCCGCCAGCGTCGCATCGCCCGACCGATACGCTGCACGCATGCGGTAGCGCGACGACGGGCATCGAACTGATCTGACACCGGCACTGCCGCGACGGCAGTGCAACGCAAAGGAGCGGCGAACATGAAAACCGTACTGATCGTCGGCGCATCGCGCGGCTTGGGGCGCGAATTCGTCCGGCAATACCGGCGCGACGGCTGGAACGTGATCGCGACCGCGCGCGACGACGCGTCGCTCGCCGCGCTGCGCGAACTCGGCGCCCACGCGCATGCGCTCGACATCGCGCAGCCCGAACAGATCGCGGCGCTCGGCTGGAAGCTCGACGGCGAACGGCTCGACGCGGCCGTGCTCGTGTCGGGCGTGTACGGGCCGCGCACCGAAGGGGTCGAAACGATCAGCGCGGAGGATTTCGACGCGGTGATGCATACGAACGTGCGCGGGCCGATGCAGCTACTGCCGATCCTGCTGCCGCTCGTCGAGGACGCGCGCGGCGTGCTGGCCGTCGTCTCGAGCCGGATGGGCAGCATCGCGGAGGCGACCGGCACGACCGGCTGGCTGTACCGCGCGAGCAAGGCTGCGCTGAACGACGTGCTGCGCATCGCGTCGCTGCAGACGCGCCACGCCGCATGCATCTCGCTGCATCCCGGCTGGGTGCGCACCGACATGGGTGGCGCGCAGGCCGCGATCGATCCGGAAACCAGCGTGGCCGGCATGCGCCGCGTGATCGCCGAAGCCGGCGCGGACATGTCGCAGGCCAACGGCCGTTTCTTCCAGTACGACGGTGTCGAGTTGAGCTGGTAAGCCGGCATGACAATTCGGCGTCGTTAATTCACGATTCGCATGATTTTGAACCGACCTGACGCGTGCCCGTGCGGCGGCGCGTCCCCCGTTCCTGCCGGCAAGGCCCCGCCACCGCGCTATGCGGCGTGCTGCGGCCGCTTCATCGACGGCGGCGAAGCCGCACCGACCGCGCTCGAGTTGATGCGCTCCCGGTATAGCGCATACGTGCTCGGCGCGACCGACTACCTGCGCGCGACCTGGGACGCGCGCACCTGCCCGGCCGATCTCGATGCCGACCCGAATGCGCCCGACGCGCCGCGCTGGCTCGGCCTCGCGGTCAAACGCCACGCGCCGCTCGACGAACGGCACGCGGAGGTCGAATTCGTGGCCCGCTACAAGGTCGGCGGGCGCGCGTACCGGCTCCACGAGACGAGTCGCTTCACTCGCGACGAGCACGGTTTCTGGCGCTATGTCGACGGCGATGTAAGTGAGCGCTGACAAATAGTTGCTGTGTCAGACGCCGGGTAATTCCCGCATTGCACAACCTGAATTTGTCGGGCTAGGATGGCCGTCAGATTAGTCATGTTGCATGGCAGGGCTTACGAATGGCGTTCACGTTCAGCAAGGTATTGGTGGGATGGATGGCGGCGTGCGCGCTGTCGGCCGCTCAGGCCGGTACGCCGCCGAACGCAAATGTCGGCGCAGCCGCGGCCGGCGGCTCGCTCGCGCATGCCGAGCGCTTCGATTACGGCAATTCGGGCCTCCCGCAGGTCGCCGCGAACCTCAACGAGCAAATCATCAGCATTCCGGCCGATGCTTCGGGCTCCGTGATGCTCGAGGCCACGCTGTTCAAGCCGAACGGCCCCGGCCCGTTTCCGCTCGTCGTCTTCAACCACGGCAAGAACACCGGCGATCTCCATCTGCAGCCGCGCAGCCGGCCGCTCGCGTTCGCGCGTGAATTCGTGCGCCGCGGCTACGCGGTGATCGCGCCGAACCGCCAGGGCTTCGCCGGGTCGGGCGGCACGTACCAGCAGGAAGGCTGCAACGTCGGCAAGAACGGCCTCGCGCAGGCCGCCGACGTCGCCGCGACGGTTCGCTACATGTCGCGTCAGTCGTACGTCGATGCGTCGCACATCGTCGTCGCCGGCACGTCGCACGGCGGCCTCGTGTCGGTCGCGTACGGCACCGAAGCGGCGCCCGGCGTGCGCGGCATCATCAACTTCTCCGGCGGGCTGCGCCAGGACCTCTGCGACGGCTGGCAGCGCAATCTCGTCGACGCGTTCGACCAGTACGGCGCGCATACGGCCGTGCGCTCGCTGTGGCTGTACGGCGACAACGATTCGGTGTGGACGCCCGCGCTCGTCGCGCAGATGCACGACGCGTACGTGTCGCACGGCACGCAGGCGCAGTTCATCGACTTCGGCCGCTACAAGGACGACGCGCACCGGCTGATCGTCGATCGGGACGGCGTGCCCGTGTGGTGGCCGGCCGTGCATGCGTTCCTCGCGGAACTGAACCTGCCGACCTCGGTGCGCTATGCGGTCGCGAACCCGCACGAACCGAATGCGACCGGCTACGCGTCGATCGATGCGGTCGACGCGGTGCCGTTCCTCGACGAGGCCGGCCGCGAAGGCTATCGCCGCTTCCTGAGCCAGCATCCGAGCCGCGCGTTCGCGGTGTCCGCCGAAGGCGCGTGGTCGTGGGCCGAAGGCGGCGACGATCCGATGGCGCTCGCGCTCGATAACTGCACGAAGCAGGCCGCGGGCGCATGCCGGCTGTACGCGGTCAACGACCGCGTCGTGTGGAACGCGAACGCGAACGCGACGCAGACGGCCGACAACGGCGACGCCGATACGCGCGCGCTGGCTTCACGCTGACGCGCGGGTCGCGACGCCCGGAGCGGGCGCTTCCCGCCCCCCTTCTCCTCTCCCTTTCCTGAACGCTCGCGCGGCCCGCAGCGGCGTTCGCATGCGCGTTCACCGGGTCATGCGAGCTGTCGAAGCGCGCCCCGCTCACGATGCCCCTGAAGCCTTTTCCCGGCGCCCTTCCTGATCCTCGGCCGCGCCCGATTCCGCACACCATTCGCCGCTCGCCGCATGCATTGCGTCGCGCCTCGCGCCCCCTTTTCCTTTCCGCCCCGATTTTTGACCCGCGCACGCCCCACGGCCCGACAATTTTTTTCTGTCGGGGGGTGTCACTCGAACGTCGTCATCTGCGGTCATTTCGATGCATCTGGCGCGTACCGTTCCGAGCACCCCGGATCTGCGCCGAACTCCCGTCCGACAAGGCTTTGCGGCGTTTGTAACCGGTAGTGCAACGTGCTGCGGAACACGCTAATCTCACCGCGTTTCCCGTCTGTCGCCGCGCGGCATCCCGTCCGATGCCCGCCGCCGTTTTACCCCCCGGAGTTGCCTTGAGTACGCCAGCCACCGACGACTGGGTCGCGCGCAGCCTGCGCGCGGTCTGGCATCCCTGCACCCAGATGAAGCACCACGAGCGCTTGCCGCTCATCCCCGTCGCGCGCGGCGCGGGCGTATGGCTGTACGACCGCGACGGCCGCCGCTACTTCGATGCGATCAGCTCGTGGTGGGTGAACCTGTTCGGCCATGCGAACCCGGACATCAACGCGGCACTGAAGGACCAGCTCGACACGCTCGAGCACGCGATGCTCGCCGGCTGCACGCACGAGCCGGCGATCGAACTCGCCGAGCGGCTGCATGCGCTCACCGCGCGCACGCTCGGCCATGCGTTCTTCGCGTCGGACGGCGCGTCGGCGGTCGAGATCGCGCTGAAGATGAGCTTCCACGCGTGGCGCAACCGCAGCCGCTCGGACAAGCGCGAATTCGTATGCGTCGCGAACAGCTACCACGGCGAGACCATCGGCGCGCTCGGCGTGACCGACGTCGCGCTGTTCAAGGATGCGTACGACCCGCTGATCCGCAACGCGCACGTGGTCGCGTCGCCCGATGCGCGCGGCGCGCTGCCGGGCGAGACGGCCGCCGATGTCGCGGGCCGCGCGCTCGACGATGTGCGGCGCCTGTTCGCCGAACGCGCGGACCGGATCGCCGCGCTGATCGTCGAGCCGCTCGTGCAATGCGCGGCCGGCATGGCGATGCACGATCCGTCGTACGTGCGCGGGCTGCGCGCGCTGTGCGACGAGTTCGGCGTGCACCTGATCGCCGACGAGATCGCGGTCGGCTGCGGCCGCACCGGCACCTTCTTCGCGTGCGAGCAGGCCGGCGTCTGGCCCGATTTCCTGTGCCTGTCGAAGGGCATCAGCGGCGGCTACCTGCCGCTGTCGCTCGTGCTCACGCGCGACGACGTGTTCGCGGCGTTCTACGACGACGACACGACGCGCGGCTTCCTGCATTCGCACTCGTACACCGGCAACCCGCTCGCGTGCCGCGCGGCGGTCGCGACGCTCGACCTGTTCGCGCGCGACGACGTGCTCGCCGGCAACGCGCGCAAATCGGCCGCGATGCGCGCCGCGCTCGCGCCGCTCGACGCGCACCCGCAGGTGCGCCACCTGCGCGAGCGCGGCACGCTGTTCGCCTTCGACGTCGCGCTCGACGGCGACGCGGCGCGCGGCTTCTCGCGGCGCTTCTTCGAGCGCGCGCTCGAACGCGAACTGCTGCTGCGCCCGATCGGCACGACCGTGTACCTGATGCCGCCGTACGTGATGAGCGATGACGACATCGCATGGCTCGCGCAACGCACGCGCGACACGCTGGATGCGACGCTCGCCGAGGGGGTGCGATGAAACGATCCTCGCCTGAAACGACCACGCCGCTGCTCGACACGCTGCAGCGCGGCTTAGCCGAACTCGATGCGCAGGGGCTGCGCCGCGTGCGCCGCACCGCCGACACCGCGTGCGACGCGCACATGCGCGTCGACGGCCGCGACATCGTCGGCTTCGCGAGCAACGACTATCTCGGCCTCGCCGCGCATCCGGCGCTCGTCGCTGCGTTCGCCGAAGGTGCGCAGCGCTACGGCTCCGGCAGCGGCGGCTCGCATCTGCTGGGCGGCCATTCGCGTGCGCACGCGACGCTCGAGGACGAGCTCGCCGGCTTCGCGGGCGGCTTCTCCGACGCGCCGCGCGCGCTGTACTTCAGCACCGGCTACATGGCGAACCTCGCCGCGATGACGGCGCTGACGGCCAGGCACGCGACGATCTTCTCCGATGCGCTGAACCACGCGTCGCTGATCGACGGAATCCGGCTGTCGCGCGCGAACGTGCAGGTCTACCCGCATGCGGACATGGCCGCGCTTGCCGCGCTGCTCGACGCGTCCGACGCCGACACGAAACTGATCGTCAGCGACACCGTGTTCAGCATGGACGGCGACATCGCGCCGCTCGCCGAACTCGTCGCGCTGGCCGAGCGCCACGGCGCGTGGCTCGTCGTCGACGACGCGCACGGCTTCGGCGTGCTCGGCCCGCAGGGTCGCGGCGCGCTCGCGGCCGCCGCGCTGCGCTCGCCGAACCTGATCTACGTCGGCACGCTCGGCAAGGCCGCCGGCGTCGCGGGCGCATTCGTCGTCGCGCACGAGACCGTGATCGAATGGATGATCCAGCGTGCGCGCAGCTACATCTTCACGACGGCCGCGCCGCCGGCCGTCGCGCATGCGGTATCGGCGAGCCTGAAGGTGATCGGCGGCGACGAAGGCGATGCGCGACGCGCGCACCTCGCCGCGCTGATCGAGCGCACGCGCACGCTGCTGCGCACGACGCGCTGGCAACCAGTCGACTCGCACACGGCCGTGCAGCCGCTCGTGATCGGCAGCAACGACGCGACGCTCGCAGCGATGCGTTCGCTCGATGCGCACGGCCTGTGGGTACCGGCGATCCGGCCGCCGACGGTGCCCGTCGGCACGTCGCGGCTGCGGATCTCGCTGTCGGCCGCGCATTCGTTCGACGATCTCGCGCGGCTCGAAGCCGCACTGATCGAAGCCAGCGAGGCAGCAGCATGACCGCCCCGCTTTCCCTGTTCGTCACCGGCACCGACACCGAGATCGGCAAGACCTTCGTGTCGGCCGCGATGCTGCACGGCTTCGCGCGGCACGGCCTGCGTGCGGCCGCGCTGAAACCCGTCGCCGCCGGCGCGTATGAACGCGACGGCGTCTGGCGCAACGAGGACGCCGACCAGCTCGACGCGGCCGCGAACGTCGTGCTGCCGCCCGAGCTGCGCACGCCGTTCCTGCTGAAGGCGCCCGCCGCCCCGCACATCGTCGCCGCGCAGGAAGGCGTGACGCTCGACATCGACACGATCGTCGCAAGCCACCGCGAAGCGCTGACGCGCGCGGACGTCGTCGTCGTCGAAGGCGTCGGCGGCTTTCGCGTACCGCTCACCGACACGCAGGACACGGCCGATCTCGCGGTCGCGCTCGGCCTGCCTGTCGTGCTCGTCGTCGGCGTGCGGCTCGGCTGCATCAGCCACGCGCTGCTGACGGCCGACGCGATTCGCCAGCGCGGCCTCACGCTCGCCGGATGGGTCGCGAACCATGTCGACCCGGCCATGTCGTACGCCGACGAGAATGTCGTGACGATCCGCGACTGGCTCGCGCGCGAGCATCGCGCCCCGCTCCTCGGCCGCATCGCGCACCTGCGCCCGGCCGCCCCCGAATCCGCCGCGGCGATGCTCGACATCGCCGCGCTCGTCGATACGCTGCGCCGCGCGCAGCATTGACGCCCCGATCCCCGCATTCACGACAGGAAAACCACCATGACCCAAGCCCAGACCGCCGCCGTGCAACCCGACGCGATCCCCGTGGCCGCTCCGGCGCCGCAGCGCTGGCGCGTTGCCGACGTCGTCGCGCTGTTCGAGCTGCCGTTCAACGACCTGATGTTCCGCGCGCAGCAGGTGCATCGCGAGCATTTCGACGCGAACGCGGTGCAGCTGTCGACGCTGCTGTCGATCAAGACGGGCGGCTGCGAGGAGGATTGCGGCTACTGCTCGCAGTCGTCGCACCATGAAACGGGCCTGAAGGCCGAGAAGCTGATGGACGTCGACGCGGTGCTCGACGCGGCGCGCGCGGCGAAGGCGAACGGCGCGAGCCGCTTCTGCATGGGCGCCGCATGGCGCAACCCGAAGGAGCGCCACATGCCGGCGCTGACCGAGATGGTGCGCGGCGTGAAGGAGCTGGGCCTCGAGACCTGCATGACGCTCGGCATGCTCGAGGACGAGCAGGCGCAGCAGCTCGCCACTGCGGGCCTCGACTACTACAACCACAACCTCGACACGTCGCCGGAGTTCTACGGCCAGGTGATCTCGACGCGCACGTACCAGGATCGTCTCGACACGCTCGACCGCGTGCGCAATGCGGGCATCAACGTGTGCTGCGGCGGCATCATCGGGATGGGCGAATCGCGCCGCGAACGCGCGGGCCTGATCTCGCAGCTCGCGAACCTGAACCCGTATCCGGAATCGGTGCCGATCAACAACCTCGTCGCGATCGAAAGCACGCCGCTCGAAGGCACCGCGCCGCTCGACCCGTTCGAGTTCGTGCGCACGATCGCGGTCGCGCGCATCACGATGCCGAAGGCCGTCGTGCGCCTGTCGGCCGGCCGCGAGCAGCTCGACGACGCAATGCAGGCAATGTGCTTCCTCGCGGGCGCGAACTCGATGTTCTACGGCGACCAGCTGCTGACGACGAGCAACCCGCAAACGCAGCGCGACCGCGCACTGTTCGAGCGCCTCGGCATCCGCGCGAGCCAGGCCGACGCACTGGCGGAGAACGCGTAAGCGGCGCTATCGCACTCAGCGTGCAAACGAAAAAGCCGGGGCGTGCCCCGGCTTTTTTTCGCCCGATCGTCTGCGCCGGGTTGCGCTGCGCGTTGCGAATCGCGATCTTCCCGGCGCGCCAGCACACGCCGCCGAGCCCATCGATCGCGTCCGCGCCGGCGCGCGGCTGCTTCAGCGTGCGCGTCACACGTGCGCCGCCGCGCCGTCGAGCGCCGCGCGCACGCGCTCGACGCGCGGTCCGTCGACGGGTGCCAGCACCTCGCCGCGCGGCCGCACACCCGAGCCGAAATGCACCGCGCGCACGCCGGTCGCGCGAACGAAATCGCCGACCGCATCGATCGTGAGCCCCGAGCCGGCCAGCACCGTGCAGGTCGAGCCGGCCGCCTGCCGCACCAGCCGCGTGATCGTCGCGACGGCGTCGAGCACCGACGGATGGCCGCCCGACGTCAGCACCGACGTGACGGCCGGCACGCGCAGCAGCGCGTCGAACGCGGCGTTGAGGTCGCGCGACACGTCGAACGCGCGATGGAACGTCAGGTCGCGCCCGCCCGCGGCGGCGGCGATGCGCTCGAGCGCGGCGAGATCGACGTCGCCGCGCGCATCGAGTGCCCCGAACACGACACCGTTCGCGCCGGCCGCGACGGCCGCGCGCACGTCGCGCTCGATCACGCGCAGGTCGTCGGCGTCGTAGACGAACGAGCGGCTGTGTGGGCGCACGATCACGTTGACCGGAATCGGCACGGCGGCCACGACGGCCTCGATCAGGCCGGCGCTCGGCGTGAGCCCGCCTTCGGTGATCGCGGTCACGAGCTCGAGGCGGTCGGCGCCCGCGCGGGCGGCGGCCTTCGCGTCGCCGACGGTCGTGGCGATCACCTCGAGGAGGACGGAGGATGCGGCGGTTCGGTTCATCGGCGGCTCGCGAATCGTCAGGACAATTCGCGCATCCTAGTCAGTATGACTCCCGTTGGGCAAGGGCTGGCCTGCCGTGAGGAATCAAACGCGGGTTAGCATGGCTGCCAGAGCCGCACGGTGCGGACAGGGCCGCACCCGGCGATTTCCGGCACGGAGGCCAGCATGGAACACGATAGCACGCTGTACGTCGGGCTCGATGTCCATAAGGAGTCGATCACGGCCGCCTATGCGCCGTCGGCCTCCTCGTCCGTCCAGTCGATATCGCCGCACAGCACGTGCTGCGCATCGCCGATGCGCACGGCCACCGACAGCGTCACGCACGGCTGCGCCTCGTTGATCGACAGGTACGGGCGCGTCACCTGCACGCGCCCGGGCTCGGCGATCGCCGTGCGGAAATACGGCCGGCGCAGCCAGTTCGCGCCCTGCGCATCCGACAGCGGCGAGAAGCGCGCCTCGGCGAGCGCGCGGTCCGCCCGCAGCACGACGTTGCGGCCCGCCTGGCGGCCCCGCGCGTCGAGCAGGAAGCAGCGCGCGGCGGCGTCGAGCGCGAGGAAATTCCAGCACACCTCGTCGAGCGGCTCGCCGGCCGCCAGCCGCTCGGCCGCGCGCTCGAACGCACGCAGGTACGGGGCGAGCCGCTGCGTGTCGCGCCGCTCGCGCGCTTCGGTCTGCTCACGAAAGCGTTCGGTCAGCTCGCCGATGCAGCCGGTCGCCGTCGCGCTGTCGGGCAGCCCGGGCGCCGGCCGGCCGAAGAAATAGCCCTGCACGAAATCGGCCTCGCACGACAGCGCGATCTGCGCGTCGTGCTCGGTCTCGATCCCTTCGACGAGCACGAGCTTGCCGGCCTCGTGCAGCAGCGTGACGAGCCCGTGAAGGATCGCGGTGAGCCCCGTGCGGTGCGCCGCGTGGGACAGCATGATCCGGTCGAGCTTCACGATGTCCGGGTTCAGCTGCCAGATCCGCTCGAGATTCGAGTGGCCGGCACCGAAATCGTCGAGCGCGATCAGGAAGCCCTGCGCGCGGAATTCCCGCACGGCGTCGGCGAGCCGCTCGACGTCGTCGGCGCGCTGTTCGAGCACTTCGAGCACGATGCGGCGCGGCGGCATGCCGATCCGCTTCAGGTTCGCGAGCAGCGCGGCGGCCTGGAACGGATCGGTGAGCACGCCCGGATGCACGTTGAGGAACAGCCACTCGCGCTCGGCGCCGAGCAACGCGAAGTTCTCGAGATGCAGCGCCTGCGCGAGCCGGTCGAGCTGCAGCAGCTCGCCCCGGCGCGCGGCCTCGCCGAACACGTCGAGCGGCGACACCGCGCGGTCGAGCGCGTCATGCGCGCGCAACAGCGCCTCGTAGCCCACCGCACGCTGGTGCGACAGGCTGAAGATCGGCTGGAATACGGTCGTGAGCGTCAGGTCGCGGTGCCGCGTCACCAGGCGTTCGAGGCCGGAGCTCATCTCCCGCTCGAAACGATACGGCGACGCGGTGGCCGGGCGCTCCTGCTGCACGATCGTCATGGCTCCCTCCTGGTGGTGCGGCCGAACGCGGCGGGTGTTCGGGATGGCGCGCGCAATGTCATGTTCGAATCCTCGGATGTCCGGCCGGTGCCGGACGGTACGCAAGCATCAAGCAAGCTCCGTGCAAGGGCTGAACACCTGCGCCGCGCCAACGTGCAGCACCGCCGCACCAGCGTGGCGCAGACACCACGCACCGTTTGCGTGCATACGCACCGGCGCACTCGAGCGCAGCCGTCGCGCCGTCACGCTAAACTCCGGACGATCGTTTCATTCTCCACAATTGACGTATCGATGGAAATCGTCTTCACAGTCCTGATCCTGCTGCTCGCCGTCGCGCTGTCCGGCGCGGTCACGCGCCTGCTGCCGTTGCGGCTTCCGCTGCCGCTCATGCAGATCGCGTTCGGCGCGATGCTCGCGTGGCCGAAGCTGAACCTGCACGTCACGTTCGATCCCGAAATCTTCATGCTGCTGTTCATTCCGCCGCTGCTGTTCGCGGACGGCTGGCGGATTCCGAAACGCGAGCTGTACCTGCAGCGCCGCGCGATCCTGATGCTCGCGTTCGGACTCGTGTTCATGACGGTACTCGCGGTCGGTTACTTCGCGCACTGGCTGATACCCGAGTTGCCGCTGCCCATCGCGTTCGCGCTCGCGGCCGTGCTGTCGCCCACCGACGCGGTCGCGCTGTCGGGCATCGCCGGCCGTGGCAGGATTCCGCCGCAGCTGATGCACATCCTCGAAGGCGAGGCGCTGATGAACGACGCGTCGGGCCTCGTCGCGCTGAAATTCGCGGTCGCGGCTGCGCTCACGGGCATGTTCTCGCTGCGCGACGCGTCGATCACGTTCGTGATCGTCGCCGCCGGCGGGCTGGCGACGGGCGCGATCGTGGCGTGGCTGTTCAGCGCGCTGTCGACGCGCTTCCTGAATGCCGAGCAGGAAGGCGATCCGGCTCCCGGCATCGTGATGACGCTGCTCGTGCCGTTCGCCGCCTATCTGTTCGCCGAGCACCTCGACCTGTCGGGCGTGCTCGCGGCCGTGTCGGCCGGGATGATGATGAACTACACGAGCTTCTCCCGCAAAAGCACCGTCGCATCGCGCGTGCGTGCCGAAAGCACGTGGGCGCTGATCGAGTTCGTGTTCAACGGCATGGTGTTCATCATGCTCGGGCTGCAGCTGCCGCACATCATCGGCCGCGCGCTGGTCGACGCACACCGCACGAGCGACGCGCTCGTCGGCCGGATGATCTTCAACGTATGCGCGATGATGCTCGCGCTGTATGCGATCCGCTTCCTGTGGGTCTGGCTGCTGCGCCGGATCGCGAGCCGCCGCGCCGCGCGCCACGGCCTCGCGGGCACGATGGCCGGCGTGCGCACGATCGCGGTGATGACGGTGGGCGGCGTGCGCGGCGCGGTCACGCTCGCGGGCGTGCTGTCGATCCCCGTCGCGCTGTCCGACGGCGCGCCGCTGCCCGGGCGCGACACCGCGATCTTCGTCGCATCGGCGGTGATTCTCGGTTCGCTGGTCGTCGCGGTGATCGGCCTGCCGCTGCTGCTGCGCGGCGTGCGCTCGACGCGCAACCCGCTCGCCGACGAGGAGCGCACCGCGCGCGCGGCCGCCGCGCAGGCCGCGATCCGCGCGATCGACTCGTCGCACGACGCGATCTCGGCCGATCTCGACGAATCGGGCGCCGCACGCTGCGCGGACATCTCCGCGCGCGTGATGGACCATTATCGCCGCCGCCTCGCCGCGCTCGCCGAGGACGGCCCGACGCCGCGCGCGCAAGCGAAGCAGACCGAAACGATGGAACTGCAGATGCGGATCGCGGCGGTGCGCGCGGAACGTTCGGTGCTCTATCGGCTGCGCAGCGAAAGCAGGATTTCCGACGAGACGCTGACGAAGCTGATCCGCGAGATCGACCTGTCGGAAACGGCGCTGTCGACGCGCAAGAGAGGGATCATCTGAGCGGCTGCGCCGCGCTGCGATGGCACGGCTTCCCGATGAAAAAACGGCGACGCGCGGGCGTCGCCGTTTTCACATCCGCGCGTGTTCGCGTTACTTCGCGACGACGACCGGAATGCCCTTCAGCATCCCCGCGCCCTTCATCTCGTCGAGCGCGTGCTGCACGGCCGCGCTCGTCGCCGCGTCGATGCCGAGTTGCAGCGCGAGCTCGCGTTCCGCACGCTTCACGCCCGCGAGGTTGCGCACCTTCACGTGACCGAAGCCGCGAACGCGGGCGTGCAGGTCGGCCAGCTGCGTGACCTGCGCGGCATTGCCGGCGGTCGTCGCCGCGAGCGCGCGCGTGAGCGTCGTCTCGTAGTCGTCCGCGAGCGCGCGCTCCATCCTGCGCTCGGCCGTGCGGCCGAACGGATCGAGCCACGTGCCGCGCAGGCTGCGCACGCGCGCGAGCGTGCCGAGCACCGGCCACATCCACTGGCCGAACACGCGCTTCTTCGGCGCGCTGCCATCGCTGCCAGCCTTCGCGACCGTCGGCGGCGCAAGGTTGAACTTCACGCGATAGTCCTGCCCCGGCACGCCTTCGAACTGCGCTTCGAGCGCCGTGCGGAACGCGCCGTCCGCATACAGCCGCGCCACCTCGTATTCGTCCTTCACCGCGAGCAGCCGGTAGAACGTCGTCGCGACCGCGCGTGTCAGCGCATCGTCGCCCTTCGCGCGCGCCGCGTTCACCAGCGCCCGGTAGCGCTCGACGTAGCGCGTGCCGCCGTATGCGTCGAGCCGCGTTTCGCGATCGGCGACGAGTTCGGCGAGCGTCTGCGGCGCGACCGGAGCGGCCGCCGTATGGCGTGCGTTCCACAATGCATCGAGGCCCGCCGCGTCGCCGGCCGCCATCCGGCCGATCGCGAACGCGAGCTTGTTCATCGGCACCGCGACGTTGTTCAGCTCGATCGCGCGCATCATCGCGGCGTGCGACACCGGCACGAGGCCAAGCTGCCACGCGTAGCCGAGCATCAGGATGTTCGCGCCGATCGAGTCGCCGAGGAATTTCGCGGCGAGCGCCTGCGCGTCGCAGCTCGACAGGTAGCCGTCGCCGGCCGCGTGATGCATCTTCTCGAGCAGCGCATCCGCGTGCAGGTCCGCGTCGGGGTTCTGCACGAACGACGCGTTCGGGATCCGGTGCGTATTGACGACGATGCGCGTACGCTCGTGACGCACCGTCTGCAGTGCCTCGGCGCTGGCGCCGACGACCATGTCGCACGCGAGCAGCACGTCGGCCTGCTGCGTGTCGATGCGCACCTGGTTCAGCCACCGGTCGCTCGACGCGATCCGCACGAACGACAGCACCGAGCCGCCCTTCTGCGCAAAGCCCATGAAGTCGAGCACCGACGCACTCTTGCCTTCGAGGTGCGCGGCCATGCTGATCAGCGCGCCAACCGTTACGACGCCCGTGCCACCGACACCCGTCACGAGCATGTCGTACGGCGCCGCGTCGAGATGCGTCGCCGGCACCGGCAGCGCGTCGACGCGCACGGCGAGCGCCGCCTCGTCGAATGCCGCGCCCGCGGCCTTCTTCAGCGCCGCGCCTTCGACCGTCACGAAGCTCGGGCAGAAGCCGTTCACGCACGAGTAGTCCTTGTTGCACGACGACTGGTCGATGCGGCGCTTGCGGCCGAGCGGCGTTTCGAGCGGCTCGACCGACAGGCAGTTCGACTGCACGCCGCAGTCGCCACAGCCTTCGCACACCGCGTCGTTGATGAACAGGCGCTTGTCCGGGTCGGGGAACTCGCCCTTCTTGCGGCGGCGGCGCTTCTCGGCCGCACAGGTCTGGTCGTAGATCAGCACGGTGACACCCGGCGTCTCGCGCAGCTCGCGCTGCACCGTGTCGAGTTCGCTGCGGTGATGGAACGTCGTGCCGGGCGGGAACTGCCCGTGATGGCCTTCGTACTTCTCCGGTTCGTCGGACACCACGACGAAGCGCGACACGCCTTCCGCCTCGACCTGCCGCGCGATCTGCGGCACCGAGATGCTGCCGTCGACCGGCTGGCCGCCCGTCATCGCGACCGCATCGTTGTAGAGGATCTTGTACGTGATGTTCGTCTTCGCGGCGACCGCCTGGCGGATCGCGAGGATGCCCGAGTGGAAGTAGGTGCCGTCGCCGAGGTTCTGGAACACGTGCTTCGTGTTGGTGAACATCGCGTGCGCGGCCCAATCGACGCCCTCGCCGCCCATCTGGATCAGGCCCGTCGTATCGCGCTCCATCCACGACGCCATGAAGTGGCAGCCGATGCCGGCCTGCGCGATCGAGCCTTCCGGCACCTTCGTCGACGTGTTGTGCGGGCAGCCCGAGCAGAAGTACGGCGTGCGCTTCACCGCGTCGGCTTCGTTCGACAGGATTTGCGGCGCGACGAGATCGACGACGCGTTCGCGGCGATCGAGTGCCGGCTTGTGCCGCGCAAGCCATTCGGCGAACACCGGCAGGATCCGCGACGGGCGCAGTTCGCCGAGCTCGGACAGCAGGCACGCGCCCGCCGCATCGTGCTTGCCGAGCACGCGCGGGCGCGCGCCGTCCGCGCGGTTGTACAGGTAGTCCTTGATCTGCTGCTCGATGACGGGGCCCTTCTCCTCGATCACGAGCACTTCCACCAGCCCGTCGACGAAGGTCTCGATGCGTGTCATCTCGAGCGGGTACGACAGGCCGACCTTGTAGATCCGTATGCCGGCCGCATCGAGATCGGCGACCGTCAGGTCGAGACGGCGCAGCGCTTCCATCAGGTCCAGGTGCGCCTTGCCGCAGGTGACGATCCCGACGTTCGCCTGCGCGCTCGGCGCGATCCACTTGTCGATGCTGTTGGTGCGCGCGAAATGGCGCACCGCGTCGAGCTTCGCGGCGAGGCGCGCCTCGATCGTGAGGCTCGGCAGGTCGGGCCAGCGATTGTGCAGGCCGCCCGCCGGCGGCGTGAAACCTGCCGGCGCCGGCCATTGCGTCTGCAGCGCGTCGAGGTCGACGGTCGAGCCCGACTCGACGGTCTCCGAGATCGCCTTGAAGCCGACCCATGCGCCCGAGTAGCGCGACAGCGCCCAGCCGTACAGGCCGAACTCGAGCATGTCCGCGATGTTCGACGGGTTCACGACCGGCATGTGCCACGCGATCATCGCGAAGTCGCTCTGATGCGGCATCGAAGACGACACGCAGCCATGGTCGTCGCCCGCTACCACCAGCACGCCGCCGTGCGGCGACGAACCGTACGCGTTGCCGTGCTTCAGCGCGTCGCCGGCGCGGTCGACGCCGGGACCCTTGCCGTACCACATCGCGTACACGCCATCGACGGTGCGTTCGGGGTCGGCTTCCACGCGCTGCGTGCCGAGCACCGCGGTGCCGCCGAGTTCCTCGTTGATCGCGGGCAGGAAGCGCACGCTGCTGCCGTCGAGCAGTTTCTTCGCCTTCCACAGCTGCTGGTCGACCATGCCGAGCGGCGAGCCGCGGTAGCCGCTGACGAAGCCGGCGGTGTTGAGCCCCTGCGCGGTGTCGGACGCGCGCTGCATCAGCAGCAGGCGGACCAGCGCCTGCGTGCCGGTCAGGAAGATCCGGCCGCGCGTGGCGGTCAGGTTGTCGGTCAGGCGGTAGTCGGATAGAGCGGGCGTGCCGTCGACGGGCAGGCGGGCGGTCATGGGGATGTCTCCTGATTGTGCTGTTCTGGGCCGCGCACCGAGGCGTCGGGCGACGCCGGCCGGGCGTTCGGCTGGATGGCTCTATTTTTTCGCGGGGAGACGAGAAAGTTTTTTCTCATCTTGCTCGGGCGGCCTCGGAGCGAGAAAAACTGCGCAGGTTTCGGGCGGGAATTGAGAGAGTTTTCGCGCGAGGTGTTGCGCGGCGGTTGGACGTGTGTCGGGATGGGTCGGTGAGGTGCCTCGAAATGGCGGGGATGGGCAGGAGGCGAGCCGCGGGCGCGGCCGCAGGCGCTCGCCGCCCGTGCGACAAGGGTTTGGGCCGGGGAACGGGCGCGTACTCACCTTTCGGATGCACAGCGTTGGGATTGGTCGCGAGCGCGGGATGTCCACAATGCCGGGGGCTGCGGGCCGAGCCTGCAGGTGCGCTCACCGTTCGATTGCACAGGGTTTCGAGTTGCGTCGGGCGCCGGATGTCCACACTGCAATCGGTCCGCAGTTCCAGCGGATTCCGACATTCACCATCGAAATCCACAGCGCGAAGAGTCGGTGTCGGCAGAAGATGTCCACACCGTCGGATCCCTGCCTCGTCGATGCGACGTGCGCACTCACCTTTCCGATGCACAGGATTGCAAGTCGATCGGGCGGCACGATATCCACATCTCGGTCGCCCCGCCTCGCAACGTTCCGGCGCGCTGGCACGGGTGTGGATATCGCCACCCGCGGACACGCGAAACCCTGTGAGTTTCGACGGTGAGCATCGGCACGCGGCCAAACAAGGACACCGATTCGGGTGTGGACAGATCGATCAGCGACGACTCGAAACGCTGTGAATTTCGATGGTGAGCGACGGCACGACGATCAAGCGAGGGCGTCGATTCGGGGGCAAATCCCCCGACCGACGACGACGCAAAACACTGTGAATGCCAACGGTGAGCAACGGCAAGACGATCGAGCGAGGGCATCGATTCGGATGTGGACAGCTCGATCCATGGCCACTCGAAACGCTGTGAAATTCGACGGTGAGCGTGGGCGTGATATTGCCCGAAGGCGCCGATTCGGCGTGAACAGCGGCGCCCGCAACCCCTCGGCGACCCGCGCATCCTGATTCGCGCAGACGCGGCCGATCCTCATGCACGCGCCCTCACCGCTGGAATACACAGCACGTCGATTGGTTTCGTTGACCGGATATCCACATCGGAGCGTGGGCTCGAATGGTACGCGCAATCGCGAGTGCGGTTAGAATGCGCGACCCTCGAAACCGTGTCGACGATCGGAAACGGGCGCGCGAGCCGACACACGGGCCGAGCGGCCGCCGACGCTCACCATTGAAATACACAGCGATTCGAGTGAATTCGGCGACAAGATATCCACACCGCGATACGCTTGCGGCTCTATCGCCGATTCGCGCATGCCGTTAGAATGCGCGGCGCCGCGAATCGTGCACGATGCCCGGAAGTCCGCACCAGGCAAGCCTCACGGGCAATCGGCCGCCGACGCTCACCCTTCGAAAGCACAGCATTTTTCGTCGTTGGGAGTGGCGGTTGTCCACACGCTGCATCGCGCATGCGGCCGCATGTGGTCGCTCTCACCGGTGAAAGGCACAGCGTGTCGAGTGATTTGGGGCCGGGATATCCACAACCGGCGCCGCGCGGAAGTTCGCCGCCGGCGCATCGGCAACGCCGGCTCAAGCACCTGCCCGCGACCGGTGTCGAATGCCGGGAAACCCCGTGGATTCAGCCTCCGGCCGCACACTCACCGTTCGCATACACAGTGTTTCGAGTGGGCGGACGGGCCGGTTGTCCACATTCACTCCGCCACGGGAGACACCCGCAAGCACCGTCACTCGGCAATCGACCGGATGATCCGCGCCGGGTTTCCGCCAACCAGCGTATCCGGCGGAACGTCGTGTATCACGACGGAACCCGCGCCGATGACCGCGTTCTCGCCGACCGTCACGCCACCGATGATCGTCGCGCCCGCGCCGATCCACACATTGCTCCCGATCGCAATCGGCCGGCCGACGACGAAGTCGCGTCGGCGGGACGGCTCGACCGGATGGCCCGACGTGATGAGGCTGACGTTCGGCCCGATCATGACGTCATCGCCAATGTCGAGGCCGCCGAGGTCATGGAACGTGCAGTTCTGGTTGACGAACACGTTGCGGCCGATCCGCGTATCGGCGCCGCCCGTCGCATAGAACGGCGGGATCAGCAGGAAGCCGTCGTCCATCGGCCTGCCGACCAGTTCTCCGAACAATGCCCGGACTTCGTCCGCGTCGTCGAACGTCAGACGGTTGAGCCGGGCGATGATTGCCATCGCCCGCTTGAGCTCGGCGCGCATCGCGGCCGATTCCGGCGTGCGCCGGGGAATGATCGTGGTGCGATCGTCGTGCGCCATTCGTTGCTGTTCTCCGTGTGCGATCGAACCGGCATGCAACGCATGACGGCACCGCCCGATTCGCCGCATGCGAATCGCATGGCCTTGAATTCGATCATTCGGGCGACCCGCGCGGGCGATCCGATTTTTCGCGTTTCGCGGGCTGCCGACGATCATCGTCCGGGCTCGTGCGGCTGGCCGCCGACACTGCTGCTGCGAAGCCGACAGGACAGTGTAGCCGCGCTCACTTCAGCCGAGCATAGGCACTTCAATTAATAACTAGTTAATCTATAACTAGTTTAATCATGAATTACCGTCGCATCTGGCTTTGCGGGAAATTCTCCGACCATTTCCATCCTGCCGAACGCACGCGTCCCGCCGCGCCGCCATCAAGCCAACTATCCACCGCTTTCGCCGCGCGCCCCTGTCCGAACCGCTTGCGCTCGGGTACGCTTGAGCATCCACCGAACCGACACGCACACCCATACGCGGAGGCGCGATGAAGCTCTACTACTGGCCGAAAACCCGGGCATTCCGGGCACTGTGGATGCTGGAGGAAATCGGCGCCGTCTACGAGCTCGTGCCGATCGACCTGCGTTCGCACGAACAGGGCAGCGACGCGTTCGTCCAGGTCAATCCGATGGCCAAGCTGCCCGCACTCGACGACGGCAGCGAACCGTTCGCCGAATCCGGCGCCGTGCTGCTCTATCTCGCCGATCGCTGCCCGGGTGCCCGCCTCGGTATCGCACCCGACGATCCGCTTCGCGGCCGCTTCCTGCAATGGATGTTCTTCACGCCCACCTGCCTCGAGCCAGCGATGGCCGAGAAATTCACCGGCGCGTCGGGCAATCCGGTCGCCTTCGGCTGGGGCAACATCACGCGCGTGCAGCGAGCGCTCGCGCAAACGCTCGCCCACAGCCGCTGGCTCGTCGGCGACCGCTTCACCGCGGCCGACCTGCTGCTCGCCAGCACGCTGAAGATCGCGTTCGACGCGCACCTGCTGCCGCACGAAGGCGTGCTCGGCGACTATGTCGCGCGCGCCGAGGACCGCGACGGTCACCGCCGCGCGGTGGCGGTCGAACAACGCGAGGCGGCGCGCCTGCTGCATGCGTGACGCGTGAAGGCGCGGCAGCCGGCCGGGGCGGCCGCGCCCGACGGCCGGCGCCCGTTTGCGCCGTTTGCGCCGTTTGCGCCGTTTGCGCCGTTTGCCACCGTCATGCAGCCGGCCCGGGCGCCCGCACCGCCGTGCTCGGCTCAAGCACCGCACCCGGCGAACCGCGTTCGTCGGTATCGGCATCCACCGGCACGACCTCGTGAAAATGCGTGTAGTCGATGTGCGTGATGCCGCCTTCCTCATGCATCAGGTCGACATAGCGGTGACGCCAGCGGATGTCCGCATGCGTCCACGAGTAGCGCGCCTGCATGACCTGCGCGGTCGTCTCGTCGTAGCCCTCGATCGTGATCAGCAGCGACGCGTCGCGCGCGGCCAGCGATTCGGCCGTCTCGCCGAACAGCGGGCTCGTTTCGTCGATCACGTGCATCAGGTTCCAGCCGAGCAGGAAGATCGGATGCTCGTTGCGCACGAGCGGCAGATCGTGAATCTTGCGCAGCGTATAACCCTCGTGCGTGCCTTCGACGCGCATCAGCCGCAGTTTCGCCTGCGCTTCGGCGATCACGTTCTGGCGCGCATTCGCGGCGCGCACCATCAGCGTCATCCGCCCGTTCAGCGGGCGCACGACCGCATGACGTGCGAACAGGATCTTCGCCTGCGGCCGCGAAAACCGCGCGAACACGAGGCCGGTCGCCAGCGCGATGCCCGACATCCCGATGAAGATCTCGAACGTCGCGACGAGGTGCGCGTAGACGGTCTGCGGATGCATGTCGCCGTAGCCGACCGTCGCGAGCGTCTCGACGCTGAAGAAGAACGCACCGGCGAACCCTGCCGGCGACTGGTTCGCGATCGGCGCGTGGCCCAGCAGGTAGAGCGTCGCGAAGCCGCCGTTGAGCAGCAGGAACAGGATCGCGAGCGACAGGAAGAACACGGGCCAGCTCACCGTCAACGCACGGTGATAAAGATCGCGCCAGCCGAGCGGCGGCATTCCGTACGCGATGACGGAGCGGGTGCCCGACCAGATCTTGCGGCCGCGGCGACGGAAAGTTGGGGAGGACGAATCGACGTTCATCGCGCGAGGCCTGAAGCAGGGAGGCGATGAGCGTAGCACGCGAAGGCGGCGGCCGGGAATGCACGGCGATGCGGAGCAGACCGCCGCGTGCGGCGAGAAAAAACCGGCCACATGGGCGGCCGGCCGTGCGGTCATCCCGCCTGCACGCGCGCGGCGTGCGACGTGATTACTTGCGGTCGACGATCACGCGGTCGAACGTGCCGCCGTCGGCGAAGTGGGTTTTCTGCGCGTTCGCCCAACTGCCGAAAACCTGCTCGACGCTGAACGTCTTCAGCGGCTTGAACTCCGCCGCGTGCTTCTTCAGCACGTTCGCATCGCGCGGGCGCAGATGGTGCTGCGCGATGATCTCCTGCGCCTGCGGCGTGTACAGGTAGTCGAGATACGCCTGCGCGACCTTGCGCGTGCCCTTCTTGTCGACGACCCTGGCGACGACGGCGACGGGCGGCTCCGCGAGAATGCTCGCCGACGGGTACACGGCGTCGAATTCCGCGCCCGACGCGCCCGTGTCCATCAGCGCGACTTCGTTCTCGAACGTGACGAGCACGTCGCCGATGCCGCGCTGCGTGAAGGTCGTCGTCGCGCCGCGGCCGCCCGAGTCCAGCACCGGCACGTTGCGGAAGATCGCCTTCTCGAAATCGAGCGCCTGCTGGTCGGTCGCGCCCTTCTGCTTCTGGTAGCCCCACGCGGCGAGATATGCGTAGCGGCCGTTGCCCGACGTCTTCGGGTTCGCGATGATCACCTGCACGCCCGGCTTCGCGAGATCGCTCCAGTCCTTGATCGCCTTCGGATTGCCCTTGCGCACGAGGAACACCATCGTCGTCGAGTACGGCGAGCTGCTGTCGGGAAAGCGCGCGCGCCAGTCCTTCGGCAGCAACTGACCGCGCTCGGCGAGCAGGTCGATGTCGTTCGGCTGGTTCATCGTCACGACGTCGGCCTGCAGCCCCTGCAGCACCGACAGCGCCTGCGCGCTCGACGCGCCGTGCGACTGCTTGATCGTCACGGTTTCGCCGGTCTGCTGCTTGTAGGTGGCGGCGAAGCTCGCGTTGATGTCCTTGTACAGTTCGCGCGTCACGTCGTACGACACGTTCAGGATCGACGTGTCCGCGTGCGCGGCCGTTGCCGCCACGACGAGCGCCGCCGCCGCGCCCGTGTGCAGCCAGCGACCGATCCCCTTGATGCTTGCCATCGTGATATGCCCCGTTTCCAGTGGTGGTGAATGTGCGTGACGGCGCGCGTACGCGCTGTCATCGAAACGTAAGCGGGCATTCTAGCGGCCGGGCGCGGCGCGCTTTCCAATCTGTCCTGCAAAGCAAATCTTGAATCCTGCTAAACGGCGCGCGCCCCTCGCGCGGGCGCCGGATCCGGTGTTAAGATCGCCGCTCAGCCCTTTTCACGGTTCCTCCATGTCCGCTGCCCTGCGCTCGCCCTCGATCCTTGCCGCCATCGCGGCAGGTGCGCGCGCGGCCGGGCTGAAACTGAAAAAACGACTCCTCGACTGACGGGGACGTCGCGTCCCGTCAGGCGAATGCCGGACGGGATGCACGCAGGTCGTTTCTTTCTCCTTGCTCGCACGCCTCGCTCAGGCACACCGCCGGCGGAACGGTTCCTTCCCACTCCGTTTCCACCATGAGGCTTTGCATGCACACACGTTTCGAAGGTATCTGGCTGCCGCTCATCACGCCGTTCCACGACGGCGAGGTCGACCACAGCGCACTCGCGCGGCTCGCGCATCACTATGCGGCGGCGGGCATCGCGGGTTTCGTCGCGGGCGCGACGACCGGTGAAGGCGTCCTGCTCGACGCGCGCGAACAGGACGCCGTGTTCGCGACGCTGCGCGATGCGGTGCCCGGCCTGCCGATCGTCGTCGGGCTCACCGCGAGCGCGACGCACTTCGCGGCGGCCCGCGCACGCGAACTCGCCGCGCTGCGGCCCGACGGGCTGCTCGTCACGCCGCCCGTCTACGTTCGGCCCACGCAGGACGGCATCCGCCGCCACGTCGAAGCGATCGTCGACGCGGCCGACCTGCCGGTCCTCGTCTACAACATCCCGTACCGCACCGGCGTGAACGTCGAACTGGAGACGCTGCAGGCGCTTGCGCGCGACCCGCGCGTCGCGGGCATCAAGGAATGCGGCGGTACGCTCGACCGGATGAGCCGGCTCGTGCACGACACGCCGCTCGCGATCCTCTCCGGCGACGACAACCAGAACTTCGCCGCGCTGTGTGCCGGCGCGCATGGCGCGATCGCCAGCAGCGCGCACGTGCTGCCCGAATGGCACGTGCGCATTCACGCGCTGCTGCGCGACGGCCGCCTCGCCGACGCGCGGCGGCTGTCGGTCGCGCTGCAGCCGCTGGTTGCCGCGCTGTTCGCGGAGCCGAATCCGGCACCGGTGAAGGCGGTGCTGGCCGCGCAGGGATGGTGCGAGGACGGGTTGCGGCTACCGTTCGTGCCGGCGAGCGAGGGAGTGCGGGAGAGGCTGGCCGCAATTCTGGCCACGCTCGGTGCAATCGCTCGGGACATCGAGGTAGCGTAGGCCGAGACGCGACACGCGGCTCGGACATCGGGCGAATCTTCGCCCAGACTGTTTCAAACCGTCAGAACGAGAGACAGGCCGTAGTGCGCAAGCTGGGCGTCGGCCGTCACGAGTTGCAGCGGTTCATGCCGAGCCTGCGCGACGAGCAAGCGATCGAACGGGTCGCGATGGTGGTGCGGCAAATCATGCACCGCGGCCCCGTGCACGGCGCGAACCGGCAGTTCGCGCACCCCGCTTGTGCCGATCGAGCCGATCAATCTGCCCACGTCGATGCCGAGCCTACCGAGGCCGGCCTTGATGGCGGCCTCCCAGATACTCGCACTGCTGACGAAGCATTCATCTGCACCCGAGATCAGCTTGCGCGCCCGCGCACTCAGCTTCGGGTCGTTGGTCACGATCCACAAAAAGATGTGCGTATCGAGCAGCAGGCGCATCAGCGTCCCTCGAAGGCGTCCAGCAGATACTCGGGCAGCGGTGCATCGAAGTCATCTGCGATCCACGCCTGACCTTCCAGGACACCGAATCGAACGGGCGACTTCGCCGACCCGGCTGGATCGACGGGAGGCCTGTCGGCCGGGCTCGATACGTCGCCCCGTTGCGATGAGTCGATCGCAATGCCGTTGGGCAGGTTCGTGTTTTGCATGATGACCTCCGTTTCAGGTGTCCATCACTGTAGTCCCGTTCGCCTGACGGCTCCATTCGGCCGATCGGGAGATGCCGACGCATGCCGAGCCGCTGCTCCGGAACGTTTCGTCACGCCGCCAGAGCCGCCGCCTCCCCCTGCGTCGCGTCCCGCACCGCCTGCGTGACGATCCGCGCGAGCCGCTCGACGGTCGGCGTCGCCGACGACGTACGCCGCAGCAGCATCAGCGGCAGGCTCGGCAGCTCCGGCAGCCCGGACGACGCCGCGTCGAGCACGCGCACCGATGCGGGCAGCCAGTAGTGCGAGCGCACCGTCAGCCCGAGGCCGGCCGCCGCCGCGGCCCACAGCCCGGCCAGGCTCGGCGTGGTGAACGCAACGCGCCACGGCACGCCCGCGCGATCGAGTGCGTCGGTCGCCGCGCCGAAGAAGCGGCACGGCCGGTCGAACACGACGAGCGGCAGCGGCTCGCCCGACGCGCGCCTCGCACGAAAGCTCGCGCCGTCGTCCTCGGCCGCATCCGCCGGTCCGCCGCCGTCCGGCATGCCGAAGCCGCCCGCGCCCATCGCCGCGATCCACTGCATCGGCACCTGCGCGATCGCGTCGCTGGCGATACCCGCGCGCGACACCAGCGTCGCCGACGCCGGGTCGCCCCACACGAGCGCGAGATCGAGCTGGTTCGCGTCCAGCCGCTCGAGCAACTCGGCGTTGCGCGCGACGCGCGCCTCGATCCTCACCTTGGGATGCGCACGCGCGAAGCGCCCGAGCACGTCGGGCAGGATCGCTTCGCCGAAATCCTCCTGCAGGCCGACCCGCACCCAGCCGTCGAGATTCACGCCGCGCACGGCCGCGGCCGCTTCGTCGTTCAGTTCGATCATCCGCCGCGCATAGCGCAGCATCGCGTCGCCGGCGTCGGTCAGCGCGAGCCCGCGCCCGGCCTTCACGAACAGCGGCGTACCGGCCTGCTCCTCGAGCTTGCGGATCTGCGCGCTCACCGCCGACGACGAACGCGCGACGCGATCGGCAGCCTTCGCGAAGCTGCCGAGATCCACGCCCGCGACCAGGCTGCGCAACGCCGCGACGTCGAAGTTCGGCCGGGCCAGCGCGGCGTCGGGTGCCGCGAGCGACGCAGCGCCATGGGCATTGGCTTGTCCGGACATTTCAACCATCCCGTTTTATCGAACGATTCATCAAAAACTTTCCGATTTTCAGGATAAATGTAGGTCGCCACACTGGCGCTGTCAATTTCCGAACGGGCTCCGTCGCCATGGATACCTCCTGCCTCGCTTCCTCGTCCTCGCCTGCGCGCGACGCGCGCGGCCCTGCCCATCGCTGGCGCGTGCTTGCAGCCGGCGTCGCCGCAAACATGAGTTTTTCCGCCGCTGCGGCGGGCATTCCGACCACCGCGGTGTGGATGCGCTCGGCCTACCACCTCGACAACGGCGCGCTCGGCCTCGTGCTCGGCGCGCTCGGCTTCGGCGTCGCGCTGTCCGAGCTGCCTTGGGGAATCGCCGCCGACCGCTTCGGCGACCGCCGCGTGCTGCTCACCGGCCTCGTCGCAACCGCCGCGATGCTTGCGCTGATGGCGGCCACGCTCGTCCCGAGCGCGTATGCGGTGCCGCCACTCATGCGCGTCGTCGCGGCGATGTGCTGCGTCGGCCTGCTCGGCGGCAGCGTGAACGGCTCGAGCGGACGCGCGGTGATGCGCTGGTTCGGCGAGCGCGAACGCGGGCTCGCGATGAGCATCCGCCAGACGGCCGTGCCGCTCGGCGGCGGCATCGGCGCGGCGCTATTGCCATCGCTCGCATCGCATGCGGGCTTCGCCGCGGTGTACGGCGCGCTGATGCTGCTGTGTGCCGGATCGGCCGCGCTGACGTGGCGCTGGCTGCACGAACCGCCCGACGCGCCGGCCGCCGCGCACCGCTCCGCCGCGCAGCAACCGCCGGCCGCGCCCGCGCACAGCCCGCTCGCGAACGGCCGCGTCTGGCGCATCGTGCTCGGCATCGGCGCGCTGTGTGCGCCGCAGTTCGCGGTGCTCACGTTCGCGACCGTGTTCCTGCACGATTTCGGCCGGCTCGGCCTCGCCGGCATCAGCGCGGCGATGGTCGCGCTGCAACTCGGCGCCATGGTGATGCGGGTCTGGAGCGGCCGCCATACCGATCGGCATGGCAACCGGCGTGCGTACCTGCGCGGGTCGGTCTGCGTCGCGGCCGGATCGTTCGCGCTGCTCGCGGCCGCGACCGCCGGCAGCCCGCACGTGCCGCTCGCCGCGATCGTCGCGATTCTCGTGTTCGCCGGCATCTGCGTGTCGGCGTGGCACGGCGTCGCGTACACCGAGCTCGCGACGCTCGCGGGCGCGAACCACGCGGGCACCGCGCTCGGGATGGCGAACACGATCGTCTATCTCGGGCTGTTCGCGACGCCGCTCGCGATTCCGCCGCTGCTCGCCGTCAGTTCGTGGAGCGTGGTCTGGCTCGCCGCCGCGCTGATCGCGGGCGCGACCTGGCCGCTCTTTGCGCGATAGCGATGGCAACCGCGATCGCCATCGCGCGGAACACGCGGACGTCGTCGTTCATGATGCACATATCGCGACATCCGCACGCCCACGCCGTCACACCGTCACACCGTCATGCCGTCACGCCGCCTCGCGCGCCAGCGCGCGCCGCGCGGACGGCCGCTCGGCCTCGCGCTGCGCATGCGCGGTCCACGCGGGATGCCGCGTCATGTCGAGCCCGATCGCGGCTCCCCAGCGATACAGCACCAGCAGGAACGGATCGACGATCGAATGGCCACCCGGCTCGGCCCACGTGCGGCCGTCGGCGAGCGCGGCTTCGATCGATGCGTTTGCCGCATCGATCAGGTCGCGTCCGTGCGCGCTGATCGCGCCGTGCAGCGCGGGATCGCCGATGAAGCGCCCCGGCCGCCATAGCGTGCCGTAGCCGACGCCGTGCACCCAGCCGACCAGCCAGGCGAGCCATTCGTGGCAGCGCGCCTCGCGCAGCGGATCGTCGAGCGGCAGCAACCGTGCGTCCGGATGACGACGCGCGAGATACGTGAGGATCGCGGGGGTTTCGGTCAGCACGCGCGGCTCGCCCGGAATCGCGAGCACGGGCACGCGCGCCTTCGGGTTGATCGCGAGATAGCGCGCGTCGAGATTCTGCTGCTCGCGCACGGACACGATCTCGACGTCGAACGGCGCACCGGTTTCCTCGAGTGCGATGTGGGCGGCGAGCGAACACGCGCCCGGCGAAAGATAGAGACGATATGCGTTCATGGTGGCGTTGCCCGGCGGGCCTGTTGACAGACGGCACCGAGTGTAGGAACGCACGGCCCGCGGCCGCAAACGATGAATTGTCGTGCTCGGGCATTAGTGCTACTAATGCGTGATGCGACGCATCCATCTTCCCCCGCTGCAGACGCTGCGCGCGTTCGAAGCCGCCGCGCGGCTGCAGAGCTTCACGCGCGCGGCCGACGAACTCGC
Organism: Burkholderia ambifaria; assembly: GCF_001443045.1. Classification (GTDB taxonomy): domain Bacteria; phylum Pseudomonadota; class Gammaproteobacteria; order Burkholderiales; family Burkholderiaceae; genus Burkholderia; species Burkholderia ambifaria_A. The sequence goes on from NZ_LKPJ01000024.1 coordinate 71,795, forward strand.
GCTCACGCAGGGCGCGGTCAGCCAGCACATCCGCGCGCTCGAAGCGCAGCTCGGCTATCCGCTGTTCACGCGCGAGCGCAACGGCGCCACGCCGACACACGCCGCCCATGCGCTCGTGCTGCAGGTGCGCCAGGGGCTGAGCGTGCTCGAACGCGCGTTCGAGCCGGCGCTCGCCGTGCGCGGCCGTCAGCGCGCCAGCGACGTCACGCTGAACGTGAGCGTGCTGCCGAGCGTCGCCGAGCGCTGGCTCGCACCGCGCCTGCCGCGCTTCGCCGCCGCGCATCCGCACATCGCGATCGTGCTGCATCCGGACGCTGCGCTCGCGCCGCTGCGCAAACGCGACCGCATCGACGTCGCGCTGCGCTACGGGCCGGGCACCTGGCCGGGCGTCGTCGCCGAAAAGCTGATGAACGAGACGGTCTTTCCGGTCGCGAGCCCGGCGTACCGCAATCGCGACGGCATCGTGCCGCGCGCACCGGCCGATCTCGTGCGCGCGACGCTGCTGCGCCATCCCGCGCAGCCGTGGGAACCGTGGTTCCAGGCCGCGCGGCTCGATCTCACCGAATCCGCGCGCGCGCCGCGCTTCACCGATGCGAACGCATTGATCGACGCGACGCTGAAGGGACGCGGCGTCGCGCTCGCGCGCCGCTCGCTGATCGAACCCGAACTCGCTGCCGGCACGCTCGTGCGCGTGTCGACGGTGCGCGTGACCGACGTGTACGCGCACTACGTGGTGTGGCGCCCCGATCATCCGCACGCGGCGGCGATCCGCACGTGGCTCGACTGGCTGCGCAGCGAGGTGCGGCGCAGGACGCCGCGACGCTGAAACACGGCAGCCGCGTCGTCGAAAGCATCCGGTCAGCCTCACGAAAGCCTTTCGCGATCATGCTCCAGTCGCAAACGATTCACCGAATCGTCGCATCGCATCGGCATACTCGAAAACGTTCCCGATCCGCCTGCCTGGAGAGAAGTCATGCGTTGCGCCGCCCTCGTCGTCCTATGTGCCGCCACCTTCGTCGCCGCCTGCAGCGACGACGCGCCGCACGACGCGCCCGCGACCGACGCCTCGCAGCAGGCCGGCGCATCGTCCGGCTCCGCGAGCGCGTTCAACAGCGACGCAGGCGCGAACGCCGCCGCGTCCGATGCCGCGCCGCTCGCACCGCCCGTCGTCCACTATCCGCCCGACGATGACGACGACGCCAAAACCGCGGCGAACGCGGGCGCGTCCGGCGTCGCCGCATCGTCGCCGCACTGATCCCGCCGCACCTGTTCCCGCCCCCCGATCGCAGAACCGAGGTGAAATAACATGACGTCATCCAGCCGCCGCCGTTTCCTGCATACCGTCGCACAATCCGCGGGCGCGGCCGTCGCGCTCAACGCGTTCCCCGAATCGATCCGACGCGCGCTCGCGATTCCGGCCGCGCGCGGCACCGGCACGATCCGCGATGTCGAGCACATCGTCGTGTTCATGCAGGAAAACCGCTCGTTCGACCATTACTTCGGGCACCTGCGCGGCGTACGCGGCTACAACGACCGCTTCCCGATCCCGCTGCCGAACGGCAAGCCGGTGTGGTGCCAGCCGTCGAAGGAAGACCCGGCGAAACCCGTGCTGCCGTTCCGGCTCGACACGAAGACGACCAGTGCGCAGTGCCTCGGCGCGCTCGACCACTCGTGGGCGAAGACCCACGCGGCGATCGACGGCGGCCGCTACGACCAGTGGCCCGCGAACAAGACCGACATGACGATGGGCTATCACGTGCGCGAGGACATCCCGTTCCACTACGCGCTCGCCGATGCGTTCACCGTGTGCGACAACTATTTCTGCTCGCTGCCGGGCCCGACGCACCCGAACCGTTCGTACCTGATGACGGGGACGGTCGACCCGACCGGCAAGTTCGGCGGCCCGCTGCTCGACAACGCCGACTACGTCGACGGCGACCTGCCGCCCGCGTATCAGCTGCTGTCGTGGACGACCTTCCCCGAGCGGCTCGAGGCGCACGGCGTGTCGTGGCAGATCTACCAGCAGGGGCTGACATGGGCCGACCCGTACAACGGCAACTACGGCACGAACATCCTGCAGAACTTCACGAACTTCATCAACGCGAAGCCGGGCTCGTCGCTGTACCAGCGCGCGCAGACGGTGCGCACGCTCGACAACCTGAAGGACGACGTGATCAACGACCGGCTGCCGCAGGTGTCGTGGCTGCTGCCGCCCGCCGTGTTCTCCGAGCATCCGAAATACACGCCCGCGTACGGCGCGAACTACACGTCGCAGATCCTCGACGCGCTGACGTCGAATCCGGACGTGTGGGCGAAGACCGTGCTCTTCATCATGTACGACGAGAACGACGGCTTCTTCGATCACGTCGTGCCGCCGCAGCCGCCGACATCCGCCGCGCAGGGCGCATCGACCGTGACGACCGACGGCGAGCTGCACACCGTCGTGAACCCCGGCCGCGGCGGCAGCTACACCGCCGACGGGCTGCCGTACGGCCTCGGGCCGCGCGTGCCGATGACGGTCGTGTCGCCGTGGTCGAAAGGCGGCTTCGTGTGCTCGCAGGTGTTCGACCACACGTCGGTGCTCCGCTTCATCGGCGAGCGCTTCGGCGTCGACGAGCCGAACATCACGCCGTGGCGCCGGAGCGTCTGCGGCGACCTCACCGCCGCGTTCGACTTCCGCTCGTCCGACGCCTCGTTCCCGTCGCTGCCCGATACGAGCCAGTACCGTTCGATCGCCGACCAGCAATGCACGTCGCAACCGGCGCCGACGGTGCCCGCGACGCCGTCGCCGATCGACCCGCAGGAACCCGGCGTGCGGCCGGCGCGCGCGCTGCCTTACGAGCTGCATGTGAACGCGAGCATCTACGGCGGCAACACGCTGCGCATCGAGTTCGCGAACCGCGGCAACCAGGGCGCGCACTTCCAGGTGTACGCGACGAACCGCACCGACGGCCCGTGGCGCTACACGGTCAGTGCGCGCCGCGTACTGCACGCGGACTTCGACCTGACGGAAACGAACGGCGTGTATGCGTTCTCGGTGTACGGGCCGAACGGTTTCGTGCGCATGTTCGCGGGCAACGTGTCGGCCGCGGCCGCGCACCGCCGCAACCACGCGCAGCCGGAGGTCAAGGCCGGCTACGACATCGCGAACGGCAACCTGTACCTGAAGCTGCGCAACCACGGCGCGGGTCACGTCACGCTGACGCTGGCCGACAACGCGTACGGCGCGCCCGCGCGCCACGTGACGCTGCACGGCGGCGACGAACATGTCGAGCAATGGGCGCTCGCGTCGAGCCACCACTGGTATGACGTTACGGTGAGCGACGGCGCGAACGGCACGTTCTCGCGCCGCTTCGCGGGCCACGTCGAGAACGGCCGGTCGAGCTACTCCGATCCGGCCGCGGTGCACCCCGTCTCCGCGTCGTAAGCGCGGCGGCACGACGGCGCGCGGCAGCCGCCGCGCAGCGCGTGCCCGTGAACGTCAGATCGCGTGCGCGAGCGCGCGGTCGACGCGCGCGGCGTCGAAGCCGTCGTCCGCGTCGCGAAAGCGCAGCGGCGCCGCGCAATGCACCAGCGTGTCGATGAAATACTTCGCGCGCGGCCACGGCCCGAAGCCGGCCGCGGTATTGATGTGTCCCGCATCGCCGAGGTTCACGAACGCGCTGCCGAGCCGCTGCGCAAGCGTGCGCGCATCGGCGAGCGGCATCCACGGATCGGTCTCGCTGCCGATCACGATCGACGGCACCGCGAGCCGGCGCGCGTCGAACGGCCCGGCAAACGCGAATTTCTGCGGACTGGCCGGTGCGGCGAGCAGCACGCCCGCGACGTCGGCCGCCTGCGGCCATTGCGCGAGCGCATGCGCGGCCGCGAGGCAGCCGAAGCTGTGCGCGGCCAGCACGAACGGGCCGCGCTCGCGGTCGAGCAGCGCGCGCACCGACTGCGCCCAGCGTGCCAGATCGGGAGCGTCCCAGTCGGCCTGTTCGACCCGCAGCGAACGCGGGAACTGCCGCTCCAGCCAGGTCTGCCAGTGGGCGCCTTCGCTGCCGTGCAGGCCCGGAACGGTCACGAGCCGCGGCGGCCACGCCGATTTGCTGCATGCGCGCATGATTGCCCTCGCTTGCTTTGCTTGGAGACGAGGTTCGATTGTGGCGCGCCGCCCTCGGCGGCCGAACCAATATTTCGTGCTTTGCTTTTGAGCGGGACGGCCATCCGGGGACGGCCACCGGGTACAGCCACCGGGGCAGCCCCCGCCGCAGGCCGCACGGCGCGGGCCGGCGGCCTCGCGGCGGCGCAATGCGCCGCGAAACCGTAGAATGTGGGCTTCCCGCTTGCCATGCATCGGATCGAACCCGGCCGCCGCGCCGGTTCCGATCGACAGGAGACGCCCGATGTCCGCTACGCCCGCCGGCGCGCTGCGCCCGTTCCATCTCGCCTTTCCCGTGTCGAGCCTCGCCGACGCGCGCGCGTTCTACGGCGGCCTGCTCGGCTGCCCGGAGGGCCGCAGCTCGGAGCACTGGGTCGACTTCGACTTCTTCGGCCACCAGCTCGTCGCGCACCTTGCGCCGCACGAGACCGGCGCAAGCGCGGTGAACCCGGTCGACGGCGACGACGTGCCCGTGCGCCATTTCGGCGTCGTGCTGTCGATGGACGAATGGCATGCGCTCGCCGACAAACTGAAGGCCGCGCAGACGCGCTTCGTGATCGAGCCGCACATCCGCTTCAAGGGCGAGGTCGGCGAACAGGCGACGATGTTCTTCCTCGATCCGTGCGGCAACGCGCTCGAGTTCAAGGCGTTCGCCGACATCGGCCAGCTGTTCGCGAAGTAAGCGCATGAAGATCCTGTTCTACTCGCCGCACCAGGAAGCCGGCGCATGGCGCGACGCGATCGCGCAGGCGCTGCCCGAGGCCGAGCTGCGCGCGTGGCAACCGGGCGACACGGCCGCCGCCGACTACGCGCTCGTATGGCGCGCGCCGCGCGAGCTGTTCGCGCCGCGCGACGGGCTGCGCGCGATCTTCAATCTCGGCGCGGGCGTCGACGCGCTGCTCGCGCTCAACCGCGCGCATCCCGGCACGCTGCCGCGCGACGTGCCGCTGGTGCGCCTCGAGGATTCGGGCATGGCGCAGCAGATGATCGAATACGTGACGCACGCGGTGCTGCGCTACCTGCGCCGCTTCGACGAATACGAAGCGCTGCAGCACGAGCGCCGCTGGACAGTGCTCGAACCGCATCCGCGCGCGCGCTTCACCGTCGCGGTGCTCGGCCTCGGCGTGCTCGGCGCGCAGGTCGCGCGCTCGCTTGCCGCGCTCGGGCTGCCGGTGCGCGGCTACAGCCGCAGCCCGAAGCAGCTCGACGGTATCGAAACCTTCGCGGGCGGCGATGCGTTCGACGCGTGCATCGACGGCGCGAAGGTGCTCGTGAACCTGCTGCCGAGCACGCGCGATACCGACGGGATCCTGTCGGCACGGACCTTCGCCAGGCTCGCGCCGGGCGCGTACGTGGTGAACGTCGCACGCGGCGCGCATCTCGTCGAAGCCGACCTGCTCGATGCGCTCGCGAGCGGCCAGGTCGCCGCGGCGACGCTCGACGTGTTCCAGCACGAGCCGCTGCCGGCCGATCATCCGTTCTGGCACGCGCCGCGCATCACGATCACGCCGCACAGCTCGGCCGAGACGCTGCGCGACGAAGCCGTCGAGCAGATCGCCGGCAAGATTCGCGCATTCGAGCGCGGCGAGCGTATCGGCGGCATCGTCGACTACGCGCGCGGCTACTGAATTCCGCCCTACACAAAACTGGAGACAACCATGACGTTCCCCACCGCCGTCAAGATCGTCGAAGTCGGCCCGCGCGACGGGCTGCAGAACGAAAAGACCTTCGTGCCGACCGACGTGAAGATCGCGCTCGTCGACCGGCTGTCGCGCGCCGGTTTCCGCAATATCGAGGCCGCGTCGTTCGTGTCGCCGAAATGGGTGCCGCAGATGGCCGACGGCGCGGACGTGATGGCCGGCATCGAGCGTCGCGCGGGCACCGTGTACTCGGTGCTCACGCCGAACCTGAAGGGCTTCGAGAACGCGCTCGCCGCACGCGCCGACGAAGTGGTGATCTTCGGCGCGGCGAGCGAGGCGTTCTCGCAGCGCAACATCAACTGCAGCATCGCCGAGAGCATCGCGCGCTTCGAGCCGGTCGCGAAGGCCGCGAAAGATGCCGGCCTGCGGCTGCGCGGCAGCGTGTCGTGCACGCTCGGCTGCCCGTACCAGGGCGAGGTGCCGGTCGCCTCGGTCGTCGACGTGGTCGAACGCTTCGCCGCGCTCGGCTGCGACGAGATCGACATCGCCGACACGATCGGCGTCGGCACGCCGAAGCGCACGCGCGAAGTGCTCGCGGCCGTCACGCGCGTATTCCCGCGTGAACGGCTGTCGGGCCACTTCCACGACACCTACGGCCAGGCGCTCGCGAACATCTACGCGGCGCTGTTCGAAGGGATCGAGATCTTCCACGCGTCGGTCGCGGGCCTCGGCGGCTGTCCGTACGCGAAGGGTGCGACCGGCAACGTCGCGACCGAGGACGTGCTGTACCTGATGCAGGGCCTCGGCATCGACACCGGCATCGACCTCGCGCAGGTGGTCGCCGCCGGCGACTTCATCTCGAACGCGATCGGCCGCGCGAACGTGTCGCGCGCCGGTCGCGCGTTGCTCGCCAAGGCGCAGAGCGCGGCCGACGCGCCGAGCTGCGTCTGACCCGACATTGACGGATTACTCCATGACGACACCCGCTTCATTCGACGCTCTCCCCGATTCCGCGCGACGCGTCGCGCTGCTGCTGCGCGAACGCGGGCATGAGAAAGGGATCGTGATGCTCGCCGAGACCGGCAAGACCTCCGCCGAGGCCGCGGCCGGACTCGGCTGCTCGGTCGCGCAGATCGCGAAGTCGATCCTGTTTCGCCGTGAATCGGACGGCCTGCCGGTACTCGTCGTCGCAAGCGGCACGAACCGCGTCGACGAGAAGAAGGTCGCCGCCCAGGTCGGCACGGTCGGCCGCGCCGATGCGAAGTTCGTGCGCGACAACACCGGCTACGCGATCGGCGGCGTCTGCCCGATCGGTCACCTCGTCGAACCGGTCACGCTGATCGACGCCGACCTCCTCGCGCTCGACAGCCTGTGGGCAGCCGCCGGCCATCCGCACGCGGTGTTCAACCTGTCGCCGCAGGAGCTCGTCACGCTGACGGGCGCGCCGGTCGCCGACATCGCGCTGCGCAACGACGCATGAGCGCCGTGCCGGTATCGGTCGGGACGGTCGCGTCGCCGTGCACCGACGTATGCAGGATCGACCCGCGTACCGACTGGTGCGCGGGCTGTCTGCGCACGCGCGACGAGATCAAGGGATGGCGCGCGTCGGACGACGACGCGAGACGCGCGTTGCTGGCGCGGCTCGACGCGCGGCGGCGCCTGCTCGCCAGGAGCGGCGCATAAAAAAATGCCGTTCGGCCTGTCTGGCGAACGGCATGAGATCGGAATCCTGTGAACGTGATCAACGTCACAGCCTGCATCATACGAGCGACGCTGCAGCATCGCATCGGGTGTTTCCCTACAACTTCTTACAGCATGTTTCGTGCGCAATCGGCGTTCCCGGATGCGGCGCTGACGGGCGTCGGCGCCGAGCCGCACGGCAGGCCGTAGCGGCAAGCCGAATCGCACGACCGTTTCAGTTGCCGACCGCCGCGCGGCGCGCGGGCACGATGCGCCAGCCGAGGTTCACGCCGGCCGCCGCGAGCAGGATCAGGAGCGCGCCGAGCACCTGCGTCCACGCGAGCGTCTGCCCGAACGCGACGCGATCGACGATGATCGCGACGACCGGATAGACGAACGACAGTGCGCCCGTCATCGCGACCGGCAGCTTCTGGATCGCACCGTACAGCAGCACATACATCAGACCGGTGTTCACGACGCCGAGCACGACGAGATCGAGCCACTGCGCGGCCGTCGCGGGCAGCGTGCCGAAGTGCGCGAACGGCGCGAGCAGCACAATGCCCAGGCCGGCCTGCAGCAGCGCGAGCAGATGCGGCGGCGTGCCCTTCAGGTGCTTCGTGACGATCGACGACACGGCGTACAGGAATGCCGCGCCCAGCGACAGCGCGACGCCTTCGAGATATTCGCCGGGTACCGCGAGCACCGCCGGCTCGACCCGCACCACGCACACGAGCCCGATGAAGGCGAGCGCGAGCCACGCGATCGTCGAGGCGCCGACCCGTTCGCGGAACACGATCGCGCCGAGCGCAACGAGCATGAACGGCTGCGTGTTGTACACGGCGGTCGCCATCGAGATCGACGCGCGCGAATACGCGGCGAACAGCAGCAGCCAGTTCGCGACGATCGCGACGCTGCCGAGCGTCGCGAGCGCGAGCATGCGCGGCGAAAACAATGCGCGGCGCAGGAAGCCGAGCGCCGCACAGACGATCGCGAGCGTCGCGGCGCCGAACAGGCAGCGGAAGAACACGACGTTGGTAAGCGGTTGCTGCGACGACATCACGAGCCAGCCGATCGTGCCGGACATCATCATCGCGACGACCATCTCGGCGGCACCGCGGCGGATTTCGTTCGAGGCCATCATGGACTCCGTTTGACGAGAGGAGATGACTTCGATTCTAGGAACTTGCTTTCCGCGCATCCACGACTAAACTGAAGCGAAACAATCGATTCACCTTCGAAAGCAAAGCGATCATGTCGAAACGCCTTTCCCCGCCCGCCGTCGCGTCGCTGGACGCGACCGACCGCGCGATCCTCGCGGCGCTCGCCGAGGACGCGCGCATCGCCACCAGCGAACTGGCGCGGCAGATCGGGTTGTCGGCGCCCGCGACCGCCGACCGCGTGCGGCGGCTCGAAGCGCAGGGCGTGATCGCGGGCTTCACCGTCGAGCTCGACCCGCGCGCGCTCGGCTACACACTGCAGGCGATCGTCCGCGTGAAGCCGCTGCCGGGGCAGTTGCATCTCGTCGAGGAGGTGTTGCGGCGGATCCCGGAATTCGTCGAATGCGACAAGGTGACCGGCGAGGACTGCTTCATCTGCCGGCTCTACCTGCGCTCGATCGAGCACCTCGACGACATCCTGTCGAAGGTGACGGAGCGCGCGGAAACGAGCACGGCGATCGTGAAGTCGACGCCCGTGCCGCGCCGCCTGCCGCCCCTCGTCGAAGACGATGCCGCGCGCCGCTGACCGTCGGCGCGCGCCACCCGCTGCGGCCAGCGCCGCTCACGCGGCCGCGTCGCGCGCTTCGAAGAACGCGAGCAGCTCGTCGATCAGCGCGACGGGCGCCTCTTCCGGAATGTAGTGCCCGCACGCGAGCGCGCGGCCGCTGACGTCGCGCGCGACGCGCCGCCATTCGTCGAGCGGATCGAAGCAGCGGCCGACGATCCCGTTCTCGCCCCACAGCACGCGCAGCGGGCACGCGACCTTGTTGCCGCGCTCGAGATCCGCGCGGTCGTGTTCGAGATCGATCGTCGCCGACGCGCGGTAGTCCTCGCACATCGCATGCACGGCGCCCGGCTGCGCGAGCGCGGCGCGATACGCGGCGAGCGCTTCCGGCTCGAACGGCGCGAGCCCGGCGAAACGATTGCCCATCACGCGCTCGATGTATGCATCGGTGCGGCCTTCGATCAGCGTTTCGGGCAGCGGCGCCGGCTGGATCAGGAAGAACCAGTGGAAATACGCGGTCGCGAACGCACGATCGGTTTGCTCGTACATCGCGAGCGTCGGCGCGATGTCGAGCAGCATCATCCGCTCGACGGCCGCCGGATGATCGAGCGCGAGCCGGTGCGCGACGCGCGCGCCGCGATCGTGCGCGCATACGTGGAATTGCGCGAAGCCGAAATGCCGCATCACGGCGACCTGGTCGGCCGCCATCGCGCGTTTCGAATACGGCGCGTGCTGCGCGTCGCTCGGCGGCTTGCCCGACGTGCCGTAGCCGCGCAGGTCGGTCGCGATCACCGTGAAGTGATTCGCGAGCGTCGCGGCGACGCGATGCCAGATCATGTGGGTCTGCGGATGGCCGTGCAGCAGCAGAAGCGGCGGCCCCGCGCCTCCTTTGACACCGAAGATGTCGGTGTCCTGCACCGTCACGCGAAACGGTACAAACGCGTCGAACGACATGGTTTCTTTCTCGTTGGCTTGTTATGGCGGATATTGTAGGAGCGCCCGGCCGACTGCTGCGCGCGGTAGATGCCCGAATGCGTAGAAAGAGAACACTCACTCGATTGTCGCCACACCGCGCAGCTTGCTAAGCTCGCGTAGAATCGCACGACCGTTCGTATCAATATGAACGCATCGCTGCGCCGCTACACTCGAAGCACCGTTCGACCGCCAAGCATGCATGCCGGCGCCGGCGCGATCGCGCCGGGTCCGGCCGCCCCTCGAGACTGGAGACATCACATGGCATTGCCCGCCGCCCTGCAGAACCTGACGCTGCCCGTCATCGCGTCGCCGATGTTCATCGTCAGCTACCCCGAACTCGTGCTCGCGCAATGCAAGGCGGGTATCGTCGGATCATTCCCCGCGCTCAACGCCCGTCCGGCCGAACTGCTCGACGAGTGGCTCACGCAGATCCAGTCCGAGCTCGCGGACCACAAGGCGAAGCACCCGGACGCGGTGATCGGCCCGATCGCGGTCAACCAGATCGTCCACCAGTCGAACGTGCGGCTCGAGCATGACGTGCGCGTGTGCGTCGAGCACAAGGTGCCGATCTTCATCACGAGCCTGCGCGCGCCGGCGCGCGAGATCGTCGACGCGGTGCACAGCTACGGCGGCATCGTGCTGCACGACGTGATCAACCTGCGTCACGCGCAGAAGGCGCTCGAAGCCGGCGTCGACGGGCTGATTCTCGTCGCGGCCGGCGCCGGCGGCCACGCGGGCACGACCTCGCCGTTCGCGCTCGTCGGCGAAGTGCGCCAGATGTTCGACGGCCCGATCGTGCTGTCCGGCTCGATCGCGAACGGCGGCTCGATCCTCGCCGCGCAGGCGATGGGCGCCGACTTCGCGTACATGGGCACGCGCTTTATCGCGACGCAGGAAGCGCACGCGGTCGAGGACTACAAGCACGCGATCCTCAACGCGAAATCGTCCGACATCATCTACACGAACCTCTTCACCGGCGTGCACGGCAACTACATCCGCGAGAGCATCGAGAAGGCCGGCCTCGATCCGGACGCGCTGCCGGAATCGGACAAGTCGAAGATGAACTTCGGCGGCGACAAGGCGAAGGCATGGAAGGACATCTGGGGCGCCGGCCAGGGCGTCGGCCTGATGGACGACCTGCCGAGCGTCGGCGCGCTCGTCGAGCGGCTGAAGCGCGAGTACGACGACGCGAAGGCACGGCTCGGCATCGCCCGCTGAAGCAGGCGGCGGGTTGCTCCACCGCCGCGCCTGATGCCGGCCCCAACAAAAAAGCGCGAACCGCACACGGCTCGCGCTTTTTTCATGTCCACCCGCGGACGGCCGGCGCCGCTCAGCCCGCGCGCTTGATCCGCGTGATCGGCAACACGCGCAGGCGCGACTCGATCGACGGGCACAGCGACTGCCCTTCGAATCGCGCGGCGAGGAAATCGACGAACGAACGCACCTTCGCGGACACATGGCGGCGGCTCGCGTACACCGCATAGATCGGCGCCTCGTGCGGCGGCACGGAGTCGAGCAGCACCGGCACGAGGCGGCCGGATTCGATGTCGTCGCCGACCACCTCGGTGCCGAGCAGCGCGATGCCCGCGCCCGCGAGCACGGCCGCGCGCAGCCCTTCGAGATGGTTCACGATCAGGTTGCCGTTCAGGCTCACGCGCGACGCGGCGGCCGCGTCGATCACCAGCGAATCGAGCATCGTCGAATTCGAATCGCGGCGCAGATAGTTGTGGTGCGCGAGATCGGCAATCGTCTGAGGCGTGCCGTGCTTCTCGAGATACGCGGGCGACGCGACCAGCAAGATGTGCGCGGTCGCGATCTGCCGTGCGACCAGCGACGACGATTTCAGTCCGTTCGGCGCCGCGCGCACCGCGACGTCATAGCCTTCCTCGATCAGGTCGACCACGCGATCGGACAGCGTCATGTCGACGGTCACGTCCGGGAACCGGCCTGCATAGTCGGTGACGGCCTGCATCACGTGCCGCAATCCGAACGCGGACAGCGACGTCACGCGCAGGCGGCCCTGCGGCACGACGCTCGCGGCGCCGACCGCCTGTCCGGCTTCGTCGAGTTCCGACAGCGCCTGCACGAGGCGCTCATAGTATTCGCGTCCCGCCTCGGTCGGCGCGACACGTCGTGTCGTACGATGCAGCAGCCGCGCGCCGAGCTGCTGCTCGAGATGCATCACGTGCTTGCTCGCCATCGCGGCCGACATCTGCATGCGCTCGGCCGCGCCGACGAAGCTGCCCACTTCGACGACGTAGCGAAACACATTCATGCTGACGAGGGTATCCATCGAACTAGCTCGCAATTCCTGGGAATCATGCAATTACGAGATAGGGTAACAAAGGCGAGGAAACAAAAAGGTCAACAAAAGCAAAACGGCGCCGCGGATGGCGGCGCCGTTTTGGGGCGGAAAGCCGGCAGGCGGGACGCGCGCTGCGTGTGCGCGCCCTGCGAACGAATCGTCAGAACTTCGCGCGGATGCCGGCGCCGAACGTGTTGCCGCTCGACAGGCCGCTGATGTGGTCGTTCATGTACGCGGCGTAGACGTCGGTGCGCTTGGACAGCGGATAGTCGTAGCCGACGGCCCAGGTCTGGCGCGTCTGGTCTAGGCCGCCCGCGTCGCGCGAGTATGCGTACGACGCCATCGCGTTGCCGACGCCGAGCGGCACCGACACGCCGCCCTGCGCGGTGTTCACGTGCCAGCTGCCCGCGACCTGGTCGTTCTTCGTATACATATACTGGCCGAACAGCTTCACGTACTTCAGGTCGTAGGTCGCGCCGACCAGGCCGATGCCCTGGCTCTTCATGCCGGTTACGAGCGAGCTCAGGTCCTGCGGGCCGTTGTTGAAGTTCACGTACTGGTAGACGGCGGTCGCCGCGAACGGGCCGTTCGCGTAGTTGAACTGCGCGCTCCACTTCTTCGAGCGGTTGTCGCCGGCCGTGTTGCCGAGCGCGTACATCGCCGCGAAATTCAGGCCGCCGAACGAAGGCGACGTGTAAGACAGCGCGTTGTTCCAGCCCGAATCGCCGACCGCGCCCTGGTCGCTCGGATAGGTCGGGAACGTGCCGAGGCCGAGGAACACGTGGTACACCATCGGCGAGAAGGTGTACGAGTCGTAGAACGGGTTGAACAGGATCGTCGACAGGAACAGGTGCGTCGTCAGGCGGCCCGCCGTCACCGTGCCGTACGGCGAGCTGACGCCGACGTACGCGTTGCGCGCGAAGAACGTGTCGCCCTGGAAGCGGCCGAACTGGCCGTTCTGCGCACGGAAGAAGCTTTCCATCGTGAAGATCGCCTTGTAGCCGCCGCCGAGATCCTCTGCGCCGTGCAGGCCCCAGTACGACGTCGACATCCCGCCGCCCGACACGTTCCATGCGCGATTGCCGCCCGGGAACTTGGTTGCGCCGACCCATTCGTCGACCTGACCGTAGAGCGAAACGCTCGACTGCGCGTGGACGGGTGCGGTTGCCGCCACGCAGGCGGCCGCGGCGATCAGCTTGACGGACGTGCGCGACGCACGGCGAGCGAATGCTTTCATGGGATCTCCAGGTTTTGTCGAATAGTCGATAAGTGGCGCGAGCGTTGTTTTTGGAGCCGATTGCTTGCGTCGTATGGGGCGCAGCCATCTTTACGGATCATTTGTCCGGTCAAAATTGCGCGCACTTATTGCGGGTATAGCGACGGCATTAACTTCGCGAAATCGACACGTGACCGGGCGCGCGTCAGCGGCCCCGCGCGGAGCGGGCACGCGACCGGACGGCCGCGGGGCGCGCGCGTGCCGGGCGCGAAAGATAGCGCAATGCTGCGGGAAAATCAGCGGAAATCTGCGCGCGACTGTGGCGAATTCGCATCACAGCCGGCGGGGGGGAACGAACGCGCGGGGCGCTCAGCGAACGCGCAGGGCGCTCAGTTTCGGTAGAACGGGGAGAAAAACGGCGAGTGGGAAGGTTCTTCCTGCGCGCGAGGCGGCGGCATCGGACGGCCGCCGCGCTCCTCGTTGTAGCGCGCGACGTCGGCGCGGATCGAGCCGGCACGCAGCGGCACGTTGCCGCCGCCGGGTGGCCGCGGCATCTGGCGGGAGTCGGCGCTGATCGGGCGATACGGGCTCTGCGCGGCGTAATGGCCGTACGACGGCGTCGGCCGCAGCCCCCAGCGGGAACCATAGCCGCTCACGCCGCCGGCACGCGCGCCGGCACCGCCCGGCGGCAGTGCCCTGCGCCAGACCGGCGCGTTGCCGGCCGGCCGGCCATAGGCGTGCATGTCGCCGCCACCGAAACCGTGGCCGCCGAACGCCTGGCCGCCGTGCGGCGGTTGCGCGAGCGCGAGCGGCACCAGCAGCGCGCCGAGCACGCCCGCCACCCATCGTCCGACCTTCAGTTTCACCCGTTCCGTCATCATTCAGTGCCTGTTACCGCTCGCCGCCGGCCGTTTCCAGCCAACGCAAGCCTTTCAGCAGTAATTTATGAGCGGTCCGAAACGGTGTCGAGCCAAAAAGTGTTAGGTCGCGGGCATCGGTGTAACACCATGTTACTGCTAGGTTTTTTCACTTCATGGCGCAATCGTGGCAGAACATTCTTCTGCCATTTTGCGCAACAGCGGGCCGCCGCGGACGCCCGCTGTTGCATGCAATCGATTCATCAATTGATTCGCACAATGAATTTGCGTATTGAATAGTCAATCGGGACAATATCGGCTTCACGCGCGAGGTGCGCGCCCGCCGTTTCCGAATCGAGTTTCCCGATGGCCCGTCCCCGTTTCCTTCCCGACAACTTCACGCTCGCGCTCGTCGGCACCGTCGTGCTCGCGAGCCTGCTGCCGTGCCGCGGCCCGGCCGCCCATGCGTTCAACTGGGCGACCAACATCGCGGTCGGCCTGCTGTTCTTCCTGCATGGCGCGAAGCTGTCGCGCGAAGCCGTCGTCGCGGGCGCGACCCACTGGCGGCTGCATGCGGTCGTGCTGCTCAGCACGTTCGCGCTGTTCCCGCTGCTCGGCCTCGCGCTGAAGCCCGTGCTGCAGCCGCTCGTCACGCCGACGCTCTATGCCGGCGTGCTCTTTCTGTGCACGCTGCCGTCGACGGTCCAGTCGTCGATCGCGTTCACGTCGATCGCGAAGGGCAACGTGCCGGCCGCCGTGTGCGCGGCGTCCGCGTCGAGCCTGCTCGGGATCTTCGTGACGCCGGCGCTCGTCGGGCTGATGATCACGTCGCAGTCGGCCGCGGCCGCGTCGCCGTGGAGCACCGTCGGCAGCATCGTGATGCAGCTGCTCGTGCCGTTCATCGCCGGCCAGCTGCTGCGGCCCGTGATCGGCGGCTGGATCGACCGCAATCGCGGCGTGCTGCGCTTCGTCGACCAGGGCTCGATCCTGCTCGTCGTCTACGTCGCGTTCAGCGAGGCCGTAAACCAGGGGCTGTGGCACCAGATTCCGGCGCGCGCGCTCGGCGGCCTGCTGGTCGTCAACGTCGTGCTGCTCGTGATCGCGCTGGTGCTGACCACGGTCGTCAGCAAGCGGCTCGGCTTCAACCGGGCCGACCAGATCACGATCATTTTCTGCGGATCGAAGAAGAGCCTCGCGGCCGGCGTGCCGATGGCGAAGGTGATCTTCTCCGCGCAGGCGGTCGGCGCGATCGTGCTGCCGCTGATGCTGTTCCACCAGATCCAGCTGATGGCGTGCGCGGCGCTCGCGCAGCGCTGGGGCGCGCGCGACATGAGCGGCGAGCGTGACGGCGAGAGCGCCGCGGCCGGGACGGCGCGCACGCAGGGTGCGCTGAACGCGGGCAAGCACTGACGCGGGAGGGCGCGGCCGGCATGGCTGGCCGCCGCTGGGTATTCGCCGTTCTGCTTCCGTCCCGCGGCTCTCGGCTCTCGGCTCTCGGCTCTCGGCCTTCCGCCTTCCCGCCTTCCCGCCTTCCCGCCTCAGCCTCAGCCTCAGCCTCAGCCTCTACCACCGCGCCGCCGCGTCCCTTCAGCCCGCCGCGGCGCATGCACCAGCAACGTGCATCGCGTCACGAAATCTTCATTCAATTCTCTGCACGCGCTGCCGTTAAAGTCGGGCGTCCCATCGTCTCTGCCGTCCTCGTCAATGCCCGCGCCCCATCCCGATTCGTCCGCCGCCCCCACCACGCGCCTGATCGCGGAGCGCGCGCTCGCCGCCGTGTTCCAACCGATCGTCGACCTCGGATCCGGCACGGTCGTCGGTTACGAAGGCCTGATCCGCGGCCCGCGCGGCACCGATCTCGAGCCGCCGGCCGCGCTGTTCGCGCAGGCCGCCCGCGACGGCACGACCGTCGCGCTCGAACAGGCGGCCGCGCTCACGTGCCTCGACGCGTTCGCGGCACTCGGCTGCGACGGCAAGCTGTTCCTCAACTTCAGCGCGGGCACGATCGAGCAACTCGCGCGCGAACGCGAGCGCGCGCGGCAGCTGCTCGGCCGCGCACGGGTCGGCGCCGAGCGCATCGTGATCGAGCTGACCGAGCAGACCGCGATACCGGACATCGCGCGCATCGAGCCGGCAGTCGCGTCGCTGCGCGACGCGGGCATCCAGTTCGCGCTCGACGACTACGGCACCGCGAACGCGAGCATGAACCTGTGGCTGCGCCTGCATCCGGACGTCGTGAAGATCGACCGCTTCTTCATCCACGACATCGCCCGCGACCCGCTCAAGTTCGAGGCGGTCAGGGCGATGCAGCACTTCGCGCAGGCGAGCGGTGCGCAGCTGATCGCGGAAGGCATCGAGAACGCGTGCGACCTGATGGTCGTGCGCGACATGGGCATCTGCTGCGTGCAGGGCTTCCTGCTCGGCCGGCCGAACGCGCATCCGCCGCGGGTCGTCGCGCCGGCCGCGCGCGACGCGATCCGCACCCCGCACATCGCGGTGTTCCCGGGCGCCACGCGCACCGTGCGGCCGGCCGGCACGATCGCGGCGAAGATGCTGGTCCCGGCGCCCGCGCTGCCGCGCGATGCGAGCAGCAACGACGTGCTGGACCTGTTCAACCGGATGCCGGGCCTGCACGCGGTCGCGCTCGTCGAACGCGGGCGGCCGGTCGCGCTCGTGAACCGGCGCGGCTTCATGGACCGCTTCGCACTGCCGTACCACCGCGAGGTGTTCGGCAAGAAGCCGTGCCTGCAATTCGCGAACGACGCGCCGCTGATGATCGACAACGCGACGACGGTCGAACAGCTCGCGATGCTGCTCGCAAGCCACGACCAGCGTTATCTCGCGGATGGTTTCGTGATCACCGAACACGGCCGCTACGTCGGGCTCGGCACCGGCGAGAGTCTCGTGCGCGCGGTGACCGAAGTGCGCATCGAGGCCGCGCGTTACGCGAATCCGCTGACCTTCCTGCCCGGCAACATCCCGATCAGCGCACACATCGACCGCCTGCTGGAGCGCGACGCCGGTTTCCACGCGTGCTACGTCGACCTGAACCAGTTCAAGCCGTTCAACGACCAGTACGGCTACTGGCAGGGCGACGAAGTGCTGAAGTTCGCGGCCACCGTGCTGGCCGGCGTGTGCGATCCGCAGCGTGACTTCCTCGGGCACGTCGGCGGCGACGATTTCCTCGTGCTGTTCCAGCGCGACGACTGGCGCACGCGTGCGGCCGACGCGATCGCGCGCTTCAACGACGGCGCGCAGCGCTTCTACACGCAGGCCGACCGGCTGGCGGGCGGGCTGCGCGGCGAGGACCGCCACGGCAACCCCGCG
Source organism: Burkholderia ambifaria (assembly GCF_001443045.1). Lineage (GTDB taxonomy): Bacteria > Pseudomonadota > Gammaproteobacteria > Burkholderiales > Burkholderiaceae > Burkholderia > Burkholderia ambifaria_A. Next base: position 89,661 of record NZ_LKPJ01000024.1, read on the forward strand.
TTCTTTGGTTTCGTGACGATGGCGATCGGCGCGGTTGGCGTGCCGGCCGGTGCGAACGGCGCGATGCGCTACGGCAGCGACGAGATCGCGTCGGTTGCGGCGCTCGCGAAACGGCGCGCGAAACAGCAGCCGGGCGGGCTCGCGGTCGTCGATCTCGACGCGGGCCGCGCGGCGCTGCGGGAACGCGGCGAGCCGCCGCACGCGGCGGCGGGCTGAACGGCGGGCGGCTACCGACCGCAGGCAGGCTGCCTGCAGCAGACGGGCCGTCGGCTGCCCGAACAGCATCGACGGTGCGGCCCTTCCCGCGCCCCTGGCGCCCCGATCGACGGTGACGGACTGTCGAGCGTCCGCCCTTTGCGTCGAACATCCGGCCCGCCCATGTGACGCGCCGCCTTCCGAGCCCCCTTTCCGCGCGATCACCTTGCCTTTTCCGCGATTTGTTTAGTATTTTTAGTAACGGCGTTTTCGCAGATTAGCGCGTAAAAAACCCATTATTTCCGGGTATTCCCCGGCTATCCAGCCCTAATTAGGTACGGCGTTTTACTATACAATCGCCGTCACCCTAAACAAATCGGATCCCGAACGATGGGCACCACCATTCGCGACGTTGCGCGGGCGGCAGAGGTCTCGATCGGCACCGTCTCCCGCGCGCTGAAAAACCAGCCGGGCCTGTCCGAAGCCACGCGCGCGCGCATCGTCGAAATCGCGCAGCGGCTCGGCTACGACCCGGCCCAGTTGCGTCCGCGCATCCGCCGGCTTACCTTCCTGCTGCATCGCCAGCACAACCGCTTTCCCGCCAGCCCGTTCTTCTCGCACGTGCTGCACGGCGTCGAGGACGCGTGCCGCGAGCGCGGCATCGTGCCGACGCTGCTCACGGTCGGCCCGAACGACGACGTGCTGCGCCAGATGCGCCCGCACGCCCCCGACGCGATCGCGGTGGCCGGCTTCATCGAGCCCGAGACGATCGAGGCGCTCGCCGCGACCGGCCGCCCGCTCGTGCTGATCGACCTGTGGGCGCCCGGCCTGCGCTCGGTGAACATCGACAACGCGACGGGCGCGGCGCTCGCGATGCGCCATCTACTCGCCACCGGCCGCTCGCGGATCGCGTTCATCGGCGGATCGGCCGCGCACTACAGCATCGCGCAGCGCGCGATCGGCTACCGGCGCGCGTTCTTCGAGGCCGGGCGGCTGTTCGATCCTGCGTACGAAGTGACGATCGACGCCGGGCTCGACCCCGACACCGGCGCCGCGCGCGCGATGCAGCAGCTGCTCGATGCGCCGGGCCCGCGCCCCGACGCCGTGTTCGCGTACAACGACGCCGCCGCGCTGGCCGCGCAGCGCGTGTGCATCGCGCGTGGCGTGCGGATTCCGGAGGAGATCGCGATCGTCGGCTTCGACGACATCCCCGCCGCCGCGCACGCGAACCCGCCACTCACGACGCTCGCCGTCGACAAGGAAGCGCTCGGCCGCCGCGGCGTCGAACTGCTGCTCGCGGAAGCGCCCGAGCACACCGAGATCTCCCTGCCCGTCGAGCTGATCGTGCGGGCCAGCAGCCAGCCCGCCGGCTCGCCGGCATTCGATACCGCCACGGTCACCGAATCATGAACATGCCCCCGGTCCAATCACGCACGGCCACGCCGGCCAACCACGCGCAAGCGGCACCGTTCGTCGCGAGCTTCCGCGATCCGTCGTTCCTGCTGTCGCACATCGAGGACACGCTGCGCTTCTACGCGACGAACGCGTTCGACCCGACGGGCGGCTTCTACCACTACTTCCGCGACGACGGCAGCATCTACAACCGCACGTCGCGGCACCTGGTCAGCAGCTGCCGGTTCGTCTTCAACTACGCGATGGCGTACCGGCATTTCGGCGATCCGCGTCATCTCGACCATGCACGCCACGGGCTGCGCTTCCTGCGCGACGCACACTGGGATGAAGCGCTGCAGGGCTACGACTGGGAACTCGACTGGCGCGACGGCGCAAAACGCGCGACGCTCGACGGCACGCGCCATTGCTACGGGCTTGCGTTCGTGCTGCTGGCCGCCGCGCATGCGACGATGGCCGGCATCGACGAAGCACGCGCGCTGATCGCGTCGACCTACGAGCTCGCGGAGCACCGCTTCTGGGATGCGGCCGCGGGCCTCTACGCGGACGACGCGACGCCGAACTGGAACGTGTCGTCGTACCGCGGCCAGAACGCGAACATGCACATGACGGAGGCACTGCTCGCGGCCTACGAGGCGACCGGCCACCTCACCTACCTCGACCGCGCGGAGAAGCTCGCGACCCACGTCACGCAGCGCCAGGCCGCGCTGTCGGGCGGCCTCGTGTGGGAGCACTACCATGCGGACTGGTCGATCGACTGGGATTACAACAAGGAAGACAGCTCGAACATCTTCCGTCCGTGGGGCTTCCAGCCCGGCCATCAGACCGAATGGGCGAAGCTGCTGCTGATCCTGGAGCGGCACCGCCCGCTCGACTGGCTCGCGCCGCGCGCGGCCGAGCTGTTCGACGCGGCGCTCACGCACGCGTGGGACGCCGATCACGGCGGCCTCTGCTACGGCTTCGGCCCCGACTTCACGATCTGCGACCACAACAAGTATTTCTGGGTGCAGGCGGAAACCTTCGCGGCGGCCGCGATGCTCGGCGCGCGCACCGGCAGCGAGCGCTTCTGGGACTGGTACGACGAGATCTGGCGCTACAGCTGGGCGCATTTCGTCGATCACCGCTACGGCGCGTGGTACCGGATCCTCACCTGCGACAACCGCAAGTACAGCGACGAGAAGAGCCCGGCCGGCAAGACCGACTATCACACGATGGGCGCGTGCTACGACGTGCTCGCGACCCTCGCGCGCGCGGCGCGCAGCGAGCCGACGCAATGAGCGGCGGCATGTTTCCGGCATTCGTGTCGGCGGGCGACATCCTGACCGACATGGTGCGCGTGGGCGACGCGCAGTGGACGTCGGTGCCGGGCGGCGCCGGCTGGAACGTCGCGCGCGCGGTTGCGCGGCTCGGCATGCCGAGCGCGCTCGCGGGCGCGATCGGCGAAGACTGCTTCTCCGACGTGCTGTGGCGCACCAGCGATGCGGCCGGGCTCGATCTGCGCTTCCTGCAGCGCGTGCCGCGTGCGCCGCTGCTCGCGATCGTCCACGAGACGCGGCCGCCTGCGTACTTCTTCATCGGCGATGCGAGCGCGGATCTCGCGTTCGACCCGGCGCGGCTGCCGGCCGGCTGGGCCGAACACGTGAAATGGGCGCACTTCGGCTGTATCAGCCTCGTGCGCGAACCGCTCGCGGGCACGCTCGTCGCACTCGCGGCCGAGCTGCACGCGCGCGGCGTGAAGATCAGCTTCGATCCGAACTACCGGAACCTGATGACGGCCGCGTACCAGCCGACGCTCGCGAAGATGGCCGGCCTCGCCGACCTGATCAAGGTATCCGACGAGGACCTGCGTCACCTGTTCGGCGGCGACGGCCCCGACGCGATCGCCGCGGTGCGCGCGCTGAATCCGCGCGCGGCCGTATTCGTCACGCGCGGCGCGCAGGCGGCGACGCTCTACGCGGACGGCGACGTGCTCGAGGCGAGCCCGCCGCGCGTCGAGGTGGTCGACACCGTCGGCGCGGGCGACGCGTCGATCGGCGGCATGCTGTTCAGCCTGATGGCCGCGCCGCAACGGTCGTGGCGCGAACATCTGGCGTTCGCGCTCGCGGCGGGCGCCGCGGCATGCCGGCATACGGGCGCGCATGCGCCGACGCTCGACGAGGTCGTCGCGCTGCTCGAATGGTGACGGCATGATGACGGCGCGCTGATCGGTCGCCGATTAGCGGCGCTGTACATGCTGCGCCGCAGTGCTACGATGAAGTGTCCTATTGCGGGAGAGGCACGATGGACACGAACACGTTCACGAAAGGCATCTACACGGCCAAGGCGCATACGCAGCACGCCGCCAACGGGCAGTTCCAGGGCTACGTGATCCTCGCCCGGGACGATGGCGACGATACGGAGAACGTGCGCTACGACGTCCACACGACGAGCCCGAGCGAGGAAGAGGCGTTCGACGAAGCGAAGGCGCTCGCGCACCGGATCCTCGGCGAAATCGAACTGTAGTGCGCCGGGCCATCACGCACGCGCCGCATTCGCGGCTCAGAGCAGCCGCGCCACCATCGACACCAGCATCGTCAGCACCAGCGTCGACATGAACGGGAACGGGTAGCGCCGTCCGCCGAGCGTCAGCGTGACGTCGCCCGGCATCCGTCCGATGCCGAACTTGCCGAGCCACGGCCAGCAGCGCGTCAGGATCATCACCGCGACGAACGACGCCATCAGCCAGCGCAGCATCCCGGCCCCCGTCAGAGCGCGTGCGAGCGGTCGCCGCGCGCGAACGCGTCGAGCGTGCCGTCGATCCCGCGCGAGAACGCGATCACCTTGAACAGCTCGCCCATCTCGGCTTCCGAGATCAGCTTCTGCACCGCGTTCGCGGCCGGCAGGAACTGGTGGATGTCGGACGGATCGATCGCGGCCAGCGCGTCGGTGATGCCCGCGTTCAGCAGGAAGCGCGCCTGCGACGTGTAGCCGAGCAGGTCCGCTCCGGTGGCGACGCCCGCGTCGTAGATGCCGGTGAATTCGACGTGCGCGGTAATGTCCTGCAGCCCCGGGTACAGGAATGCGTCGTCGTGCGCGTGGTGCCGGTAGTGGCACATGAGCGTGCCGCGGTCGCGCTGCGGATGGTAGTACTCGTGCGCGGGAAAGCCGTAGTCGACGAGCAGCACCGCGCCGCGCGAGAGCATCGTGCATACGGTGCGCGTGAACGCCAGCGCGGCTTCATGCGTCTCGGTCACGTAGCCGTCGTCGACCTCGAGCGTCGCGAGCACCGGCGGCAGGCCTGCCGCGCCGGCGGGCCGGTCGTCGAACACGAACGCGTGCTGCGCGTCGAGCGCGACGCCGCGCTCGAGCCACGCGCCGTCCGCCTTCGCGAAGAGGCGCACCGGCATCGCGTCGAGCACCTCGTTGCCGACCACGACGCCGTCGAAGCGCTCGGGCAGCGCGTCGAGCCAGCGCACCTTGCCGGCGAGCGCCGGCGCGGCGGCCGCGATCGTGTCGCGCTGCCGTTCGCGCAGTTCGCCGGACAGGTCGACGATCAGGTATTCGTCGAGCTCGACGCCGAGCGCATCGAGCGCCGCGAGCAGCCCGGCCACGAGCTTGCCCGTGCCCGCGCCGAATTCCATCACGCGGCGCGTGCCGCTCGCCGCGAGCGCGTCGGCGACGGGATTCGCGAGCGTCTGCGCGAACAGCGGCGACAGCTCCGGGGCCGTCACGAAGTCGCTGCCGTCGTCGGCGCGGCGCCCGAACTTGCGCGCGCCGCCGCTGTAATAGCCGAGGCCGGGCGCGTACAGCACGCGCTCCATGAAGCGGTCGAACGGCAGCCAGCCGCCCGCCGCCGCGATCTCGTCGCGCAATTGCGCGGCAAGGGTTTCGGACTGCGCAAGCGCGTCAGGGCCGGGAGCAGGTAAACTAGCGGGTTCGTGAGCTTTCGGGTTCATCCCGGCATTGTAAATGACCGTTTCAGCCGATACGTCGCCCCCGCGCATCGCGCTCGTCGCAGGCGCGCTGGGCAGCGCTTCCGACGCCGCGTCGCTCGGTCGTGCGCTCGCGACCGGATTCGCGCAGCGCGGCTGGGACGTCGCGCTGCAGCGCAGCCCCGGCGCGCCGCGCGCGGCCGCCGACGCGCTCGTCGCCGAAGTCGCCGCACGGGGCCGCCGCGCAGCCGTGCTCGATGCCGATCTGGCCCTGGAAGCCGACGCTGCCGCGCTCGTCGCCGCGTGCGTCGAGGCACTCGGCCGGCCCACTTGCGTGGTGTTCGTCAGCGCATGCGCGGGCACCGACGACGCGCACACGGTTGACGGCGCATCGCTCGCCGGCGCACTCGCGCGCAACGTGACGGCGCCGCTCGCGCTGGCCCGCGCGCTCGCCGATGCGACGCCCGACGCCGCGCGCGGCAACGAATCGCTGCGCGCGTGCGCGATCCACGTACTGGATCAGGCCCTGTTTCACCCGGCGCCCGCGCAGTTGTCGCACGCGCTGATGCAGGCCGCGCTGAACCGCGCGACCTCGGCGTTGGCGCTGGCGCTCGCGCCGAAGGTGCGCGTCGCGGCGCTCGTGCGCGGCCACGCGGCGCACGCGAACGACATCGCGGCGGCGGCCTGCTATCTCGCGAGCGCGCCCGGCGTGACGGGCGCGACGCTGACCGTCGACGGCGGCGAGCACCTGGTGCCACCCGCCGCCGGCCCGAATGAATGAACCGCGCGAGCGCGCGGCCTGATGCCGCCGCCCGCGCCGCTTTGCGTGCGCGCACGCCAATTTGACTGGAACGACCATGTTTTCCGCTCTCCTGCACCCCCGCCTCGCGGACTGCCGCAGGCTCTACCTGCGCGACTACGAGGTGCACATCAACATCGGGGCCTTCGAACACGAGAAGCGCGGCGAGCAGCGCGTCGTCATCAACGTCGACCTGTTCGTGCCGCTCGCGCTGTCCACCCCCGTCGACGACCGGCTGCATGAAGTCGTCGACTACGACCTGATGAAGCAGAGCGTCGCGCAGAGCGTGGCGCGCGGCCACATCCACCTGCAGGAAACGCTGTGCGACGCGATCGCCGCGCACCTGCTGGCGCACGACGCCGTGCGCGCGGTACGCGTCTGTACCGAGAAACCGGACGCCTATCCGGACTGCGATGCCGTCGGCGTCGAAGTCTTTCGCATCAAGGACGAGGCATGAACGCCACCCACATGAACGACACGACGGCCGACGCGGCCGCCATCGAAGCCACCGCCGCCGACACCGGCCGCCGCGCGCTGACGCGCCGCGAGCAGAAGGAAGCGTACGAGAACAACAAGCTGTTCAAGCGGATCGTGCGCCAGGTCGGCCAGGCGATCGGCGACTACAACATGATCGAGCAGGGCGACAAGGTGATGGTGTGCCTGTCGGGCGGCAAGGACAGCTACGCGATGCTCGACGTGCTGCTGCGCCTGCGCGAGCGCGCGCCGATCGACTTCGACATCGTCGCGGTCAACCTCGACCAGAAGCAGCCGGGCTTTCCGGAGCACGTGCTGCCCGAGTACCTGACGCAGGTCGGCGTGCCGTTCCACATCGAGAACCAGGACACCTACAGCATCGTCAAGCGGCTCGTGCCCGAGGGCAAGACGACCTGCTCGCTGTGCTCGCGGCTGCGCCGCGGGATCCTGTACCGCGTGGCCGGCGAGCTCGGTGCGACCAAGATCGCGCTCGGCCACCACCGCGACGACATCCTGCAGACGCTGCTGCTCAACATGTTCTACGGCGGCAAGCTGAAGGGGATGCCGCCGAAGCTGCAGTCGGACGACGGCAGGAACGTCGTGATCCGCCCGCTCGCGTACGTGAAGGAAACCGATCTCGAGAAATACGCGGCACTGCGCGAATTCCCGATCATCCCGTGCAACCTGTGCGGCAGCCAGCCGAACCTGAAGCGCGCGGAAATGAAGGCGCTGATCCGCGAATGGGACAAGCGCTTCCCGGGCCGCGTCGACAACATGTTCAGCGCGCTCGCGAACGTCGTGCCGTCGCACCTGATGGATACGACCCAGTTCCCGTTCGCGTCGCTGCGCGCGACCGGCGTTGCCGATCCGCAGGGCGACATCGCGTTCGACGAGGAGCCGTGCGCGTCCGGCGACGACACCGCCGCACCGGGCGCCGCCAAACCGATCTCGATCGTCCAGTTCGACGACCTGTAAGCAGGGCCAGAACACTCGCCGGCGCGGGGCGCAAGCCCCCTTTTCCGGCGCTGTCGCCCCGCCGCGACAGGCCCGGAACGCCAGGGGCCGCATGCTAAAATGATCGGCTACGAACTCCTCTGACAAGCTCGCCATGAATATCGTGATTTTGGCGGCAGGCACCGGCAAGCGCATGCGTTCCGCGCTGCCGAAAGTGCTCCATCCCCTGGCCGGCAGGCCGCTCCTCTCCCACGTCATCGCCACCGCGCGCACGCTGCAGCCGTCGCGGCTCGTCGTCGTCGTCGGTCATGGCGCCGAGCAGGTCCAGGCCGCCGTCGCCGCGCCCGACGTCCAGTTCGCGGTGCAGGCCGAACAGCTCGGCACCGGTCATGCGGTGCGCCAGGCGCTGCCGCTGCTCGATCCCGCGCAACCGACGCTGGTGCTGTACGGCGACGTGCCGCTCACCCGCGCATCGACGCTGCAGCGTCTCGTCGACGCCGCACGCGAAGGCCGCTACGGGATTCTGACCGTCACGCTCGACGATCCGACCGGTTACGGCCGCATCGTGCGCGACGCATCCGGCTTCGTCACGCGCATCGTCGAGCAGAAGGACGCGTCGCCCGAGCAGCTGAAGATCGCCGAGATCAACACCGGCATCATCGTCACGCCCACGGCGCAGCTGTCGATGTGGCTCGGCGCGCTGAAGAACGAGAACGCGCAGGGCGAGTACTACCTGACCGACGTCGTCGAGCTCGCGATCGAGGCCGGCTTCGAGATCGTCACGTCGCAGCCCGACGAAGACTGGGAAACGCTCGGCGTGAACAGCAAGGCGCAGCTCGCGGAGCTCGAGCGCATCCATCAGCGCAACGTCGCCGATGCGCTGCTCGTCGACGGCGTCACACTCGCCGATCCGGCGCGCCTCGACGTGCGCGGCACGCTGCGCTGCGGCCGCGACGTGTCGATCGACGTGAACTGCGTGTTCGAAGGCAACGTGACGCTCGCCGACAACGTGACGATCGGCGCGAACTGCGTGATCCGCAATGCGTCGATCGGCACCGGCACGCGCATCGACGCGTTCACGCACATCGACGGCGCCGAGCTCGGCGCGCACACCGTGATCGGCCCGTACGCACGGCTGCGCCCGGGCGCGCAGCTCGCGGACGAAGCGCACGTCGGCAACTTCGTCGAGGTGAAGAACGCGGTGATCGGCCACGGCTCGAAGGCGAACCACCTGACGTACATCGGCGACGCCGACATCGGCGCGCGCGTGAACATCGGTGCGGGCACGATCACCTGCAACTACGACGGCGCGAACAAGTTCCGCACCGTGATCGAGGACGACGTGTTCGTCGGTTCGGACACGCAGCTCGTCGCGCCGGTGCGCGTCGGCCGCGGCGTGACGATCGCGGCCGGCACGACGATCTGGAAGGACGTCGCCGAGGGCGTCCTCGCATTGAACGAGAAGACGCAGACCGCGAAAAGCGGCTACGTCCGCCCGGTCAAGAAGAAGAGCTGAACCTTTTGCGGGCGCCCGGACGGCGCCCGCGTCGACTTACAGGATTGACCATTCATGTGCGGCATTGTCGGCGCAGTTGCGCAGCGTAATATCGTTCCGGTGCTGATCGAAGGATTGCGGCGCCTCGAATATCGTGGCTACGATTCGTGCGGCGTCGCCGTGCTCGAGCCGGGCGCGCCGAAGCGTGCGCGCAGCGTCGCACGCGTTGCCGATCTCGACACGCAGGTGCGCGAATCGCACCTGGAAGGCACGACCGGCGTCGCACACACGCGCTGGGCGACGCACGGCGCGCCCGTCACGCACAACGCGCACCCGATCTTCTCGTCGAACGCGCTCGCGCTGGTGCACAACGGCATCATCGAGAACTTCGAGACGCTGCGCGAAGCGCTGCGCGCGAAGGGCTACGAATTCGTGTCGCAGACCGACACCGAAGTGATCGCGCACCTCGTGCACAGCCTGTATCGCCTGCGTGTCGAGATCGGCAACGCGCGCGACGCTGCGCGCACGCTTCGGCGCGCCCGTCACGCACAACGCGCACCCGATCTTCTCGTCGAACGCGCTCGCGCTGGTGCACAACGGCATCATCGAGAACTTCGAGACGCTGCGCGAAGCGCTGCGCGCGAAGGGCTACGAATTCGTGTCGCAGACCGACACCGAAGTGATCGCGCACCTCGTGCACAGCCTGTATCGCGGCAACCTGTTCGAAGCCGTGCGCGAAGCCGTGCAGCAGCTGCACGGCGCGTATGCGATCGCGGTGACCCACAAGGACGAGCCGCACACCGTCGTCGGCGCGCGCCAGGGTTCGCCGCTCGTCGTCGGCCACGGCGACGGCGAGAACTTCCTCGCNTCCGACGCACTGGCGCTGGCCGGCAGCACCGACCGCTTCACGTTCCTCGAGGAAGGCGACGTGTGCGAACTGTCGCTCGACGGCGTGAAGATCGTCGATCGCCACGGCGCGCTCGCGCAGCGCGAGATCCGCGTGGTCAGCGCGTACNGCGGCGCGGTCGANCTGGGCCCGTATCGCCACTTCATGCAGAAGGAAATCTTCGAGCAGCCGCGCGCGATCAGCGACACGGTGCCGCAGACCGAAGCGTTCGACGCGACGCTGTTCGGCGATGCGGCACCCGCCGCGTTCGCGGACATCGACAGCCTGCTGATCCTCGCGTGCGGCACGAGCTACTACTCGGGCCTCACCGCGAAGTACTGGCTCGAATCGATCGCGAAGATCCCGACCCAGGTCGAGATCGCGAGCGAATACCGCTACCGCGAGTCGGTGCCGAACCCGCGCCAGCTCGTGCTGGTGATCTCGCAGTCGGGCGAGACGGCCGACACGCTCGCCGCGCTCAAGCACGCGCAGTCGCTCGGCCACACGCACACGCTGGCCGTCTGCAACGTCGCGACGAGCGCGATGGTGCGCCTCACCGAGATGCAGTTCCTGACGCACGCGGGCACCGAGATCGGCGTCGCGTCGACCAAGGCGTTCACGACCCAGCTCGTCGCACTGTTCGTGCTGGCCGCGACGCTCGGCAAGCTGCGCGGGCATGTCGACGCCGCGCAGGAAGCGGAATTCCTGAAGCAACTGCGCCACCTGCCGGCCGCGCTGAACAGCGTGCTCGCGCTCGAGCCGCAGATCATCGCGTGGTCGGAGGAATTCGCGCGCAAGGAAAACGCGCTGTTCCTCGGCCGCGGGCTGCACTACCCGATCGCGCTCGAAGGCGCGCTGAAGCTGAAGGAAATCTCGTACATCCACGCGGAGGCCTATCCGGCCGGCGAGCTGAAGCACGGGCCGCTCGCGCTCGTCACGGAAGCGATGCCGGTCGTCACGGTCGCGCCGAACGACACGCTGCTCGAGAAGCTGAAGTCGAACATGCAGGAAGTGCGCGCGCGCGGCGGCGAGCTGTACGTGTTCGCCGACGCGGATACGCAGATCGTCAACGACGACGGCCTGCACGTGATCCGGATGCCGGAGCATTACGGGCAGCTGTCCGGATATGCTTCATGAAGCCGCCTATATTCGCGGCACACGAGCATATCAACTCACCAGTGGTGCCGCTCTGGCTTGAGGCTGCGGCGTCGCGGTCAGCAAGATGGCTGTCATTCGTTCGATACTGCTCGCATCGCCGTCGGCACGCTCTGCAGTACAGGAACAACGGCCGTCTGATATTCCGGCACCCAACGCCGCAAATCCCGCCTAACCTCGTCATCGCTCAGAACGCGGTGCTGCATCAGCCACGGCAATAGTTCATCAAGCAGATGGTCCGCCACTTCTCGTGCTTGAGCTATTCGCAGCTTTGGATGCGGTGTACGAGTGGTCGTCTCATCGTCCGCAAGCAGTTCCTCGTAGAGCTTCTCGCCAGGTCGCAGACCCGAGAACTCGATCCGAATCTGCCCTTCCGGGAATCCGTATAGACGGATCAGATCACGTGCGAGGTCGACGATCTTGACAGGCTCACCCATGTCGAGAATGAAGATCTCGCCGCCGCGCCCCATGCTCGATGCTTGCAGTACGAGTTGCGACGCCTCAGGAATCGTCATGAAGAAGCGCGTGATCTCAGGATGGGTAACCGTCACCGGGCCACCTTTTGAGATCTGCTGCTGGAACTTCGGAATCACGCTGCCTGCGCTACCGAGTACATTGCCGAAACGCACCGTCTCGAACTGCGTGCGCGCACTCGTCTGTTGCAACGCCTGGCAGGCCATCTCGGCGAGACGCTTGCTCGCACCCATCACGTTGGTTGGATTGACCGCCTTGTCGGTCGAGATCAGCACAAAGTGGCGCACGTCGTGGCGGATCGCCGAACGCGCGACGCGATACGTGCCAAGCACGTTATTGCGCAACGCCTGCCATGCGTTGTGCTCTTCCATCAGGGGCACGTGCTTGTATGCCGCCGCGTGGAACACGATATGCGGCGCGTAACGCGACATCACCTGATCCAGCAATAGCGAATCCTTTGCGTCGCCGATGATCGGTATCACCGGCTGGTCGGGGAAGCGTTCCCGCAGTTCCTCGGCGAGCCGGTACATCGCATATTCGGATAGGTCGAACGCGACCAGTTGCGCAGGTGCGAAACGGAGAATCTGCCGACACAGCTCCGAGCCAATCGAGCCGCCCGCGCCCGTTACCATCACGACACGGCCGCGCAGCAGCGCCTCGACGTGCGGCGTGTCGATCGTCACTGCATCTCGGCCGAGCAGATCCTCGAGGTCGATATTGCGCACTTGGGACAAAAAACCCTGCCCCGGCATCAGCGCGGTCAGCGACGGCAGCACCATCGCCTTCACACCGGCACGCACGCATAGCGTCGCTACCCGGCGCTGCGTTTCGACGGACGCCGACGGAATCGCGATAATCGCGTATTCGACCTTCATCGCGTCGGTCCAATGCTTCAGGTCGTTGAATGAGCCAAGCACCTTGTAACCGTAGATCTCGCGGCCCTGCTTGGTGACATCGTCGTCGAGCAGACCGACGAGGCGCCACTCGCCCGAACGCGAGAGCTCGCGCGCCAGGCTCGCACCTGCTGTACCGGCACCCAGCACGAGCACTGGCTTGCCCTGCCCGACCAGCCCGCCATACAGGTAGAACTCCTTCGTCGCACGGTACAGCGCGCGCGCGCCGCCCATCGCGAGGAACAACATCAGCGGCGAGACGAGCAGTACCGAGCGCGGGATGATCGGTGACGGCTGGAACATCACAGCCCCAATCATCACAATCACACCGCCGCCGATTACCGCTTTCGAGATTCGCACAAGGTCTGGGAGGCTCGCGAACACCCACAGCCCACGGTACAAGCCGAACACGTGGAACATCAACGCATAGACCGGCAATACCCAGACAAGCGCCGTCAGCGCGCCGCTCAGGAAATCAGGCGGAACGCTTCCGTTGAATCGGACGAGATAGGCGAACAACCATGCGGCAGCAACCGCCGTCACGTCAAACAGGAAAGCACTCAGCGAAAGCCATGATGCTTTGGATCGCAACATCGGCGGGAAACCTCAAGAGTTATTTTCGGCGGCCGACTGAAATCGGCGCCAGCGCACGTCGATTACCCATCCGATGCATGCGAGGACGCCATACCATGCAATAAACAATAGCCATTGCTGCTGTTCAGGGCGGTCCTTTGCCCACACGGCGACGATTATGCCTGCGAGCATGATGAGGTACCAATATAGCGCGGTCCGGCGGTGACCTACCCCTGAGCGGACCATCCTTTGATAATAATGCTCCCGATGGGCCTGCCAGAACCTCTCTCCACGTAACAGACGTCTCAAAAGTGTTACAGATGCGTCAGCAATAAAGGGGGCGAACACCAGCGCCGGAAACCAGATCGGCCAGACATCGGTACGCCATCCCCAGTAGCCGAGCGCGCCGGCCAGAAATCCGAGCGGGATCGAACCTGCGTCGCCGAGAAACAGACGGGCCGGATGGAAGTTGAGGAACAGGAAGCCGAGCGCCGCACCGGCTATGCCCGCGCCAGCCACAGCGAGCTCCGGCGACGGGTTCGCACCGGTCAGCGCCGCGATCGCGTATGCCCCGAAGCCAAACAGGGCCATACCGCCCGCGAGGCCATCGGCGCCGTCCATGAAGTTGTACAGGTTCGTCAGCCAGACCATCACGAAGCCGACGCCGACGAGCAGCCACCAGGGCGCCTCGACTGGATAGGCGACGATCAGCGCAACCACTGCCGCAAGATGAGCCGAGAAGCGTACGCGGGCGGGCAACCCGCGCCGATCGTCGATTTGCGACATCGCGGCCAGCCCGGCGGCAGCGGCAGCGATCAGCCACAACGCCGGCGCAAGCGCCAGCAGCGCGATAACGCACACGGGCACGATGCCCCATCCGCCGACGCGCGGTGTCGGCAGCGTATGGAGCGAACGATCGTTCGGAATGTCCGTGGCAAGGCGCCATGCGAGGCCGGTCGTGAGCAGTACGCGCAAGATCGCCGTTGACGCGATGGCGGCGACCAGCGCCACCGCAATCACACCAGGCCACGTGGATATCGGGAAATGCATGTCGGCTATTGTTGTGTATCGCGCGAACGATACCATGCGGCGGTCGCTTCGAGGCCTTCCCGTGTCGTATACGGTGGTTGCCAGCCCAGCACACGCCCGATCCGACCTGTATCGAGCTGTAGGCTGCCGGTCAGACGGTCGACCGCAGCGCTACTGCCGGTCAGCCTGCCGACGGCACGCAGCATGGCCGGCGGGACCGCCAGCAGGCGCGCCGGCTTGCCGAGTGCGTCGCCGACCAGACATAACAGACCCGTGACCGACGGCGCATCGTCGTCGGCGACGTGGAAGCATTCCCCAGCCGCGCGTGGATCGATCGCGCAGCGCAGCAGCGCATCCGCGAGATTGTCGACGTAGACGAGGCTGCGACGCGCCGCGATCGCGCCCAGCGGAAGCGGCAGCCCTCGCGACACGGCGTCCATCATCCGCAGGAAGTTCGCGCGCACGCCGGGGCCGTAGACGAGCGGCGGACGGACGACGACCACATCGATACCCGCGCGCGCCCCCAATTGCGCAAGCGCCTGTTCCGCGCGCCATTTCGAACGCCCGTATGGATCCTGCGGCGCGGGCGCCACGTCTTCCGCGAGCGGCACGCCGCAATCGCCCTCGCCGACCGCCTTGATGCTGCTGGCAAACACGAAGCGGCGGGCGCCGTGCACGCGCGCCGCCTCGGCCACGCGCAGCGTCCCCGCGACGTTGGTCGCCTCGAACGCGGCATCCGGATCGGGCGACTCGTCGCGCATCACGTGAACGCGCGCAGCCAGGTGGATCACGCAGTCGGCGTCGAGATCGGCCGGCCACGCGTCCGCGAGGCCGGCGAAATCCGGCGCGTCGTGCACCCATTCGCGAACCCCATCGACGCACCCACCGGGACGGCGCACCAGCGCCGTGACCGTATGTCCTGCCGCGAGCGCCAGCCGGCAAACCGCGCGGCCGACAAAGCCGTTCGCGCCCGTCACGACGATGCGGGTCACCAAAGCCTCCAGCCGAAACGGTTGTAGAACTTGAACGCCGAGGCCGCGAACATGCGGATATGCGCGGAACCCTTGCGGGACGCGCCGCCGCCGTGGTGGATCACGCGCGCGAGCGGCACGTAGACGGTACGCGCGCACTTGCCGGTCCGCAAGCTGAGGTCGTAATCCTCGAAGTACAGGAAATAGCGCGGATCGAAGCCCTGCAGGCGCGCGAGCACATCAGTACGGAACAGCATGAAGCAGCCGCTGACGATCGGCGGATCCCACACGACGTCCGTTTCGTTGATGCGGTCGCGCATCTCGTAGCTGGCCAGCCGGCGCTCGAACGGCGGGCGCAGGGCTGGCGGCAGGAAGCCCCTGACTACGAGATCCACCAGCGCCGGATAGCGGCGGCACAGATACTGGATCCGGCCCGAATCGTCGCCGATGCGCGGCGACAGCAAGCCTGCTTCGGGATGCGTATCGAGAAAATCGAGCGCCCGCACGAGCGCATCCGGCTCGAGGTCGATGTCGGGGTTCAGGATCAGGTGATAGCGGCTGCGCGCCGCTTCGATCGCGAGATTGTGCCCGCGTCCGTAGCCGACGTTGCCGTGTCCGGACAGCACGCTGCACACGATGTCGGCCTGCCCGAACGCGGCGAGTTCCGCCGCGAGATCCGGCAAGCCGCCGTTATCGACCACGCACACGCTGATCGCGCTGCCGCCGCGCGCGGCCTGGAGACGCGCACACGCCGCGCGGAGACTGGAGAACGTACGGGCGAGGAGCGCCTCGTCGGGGTGGTACGTCACGATGGAAATCGACAGGACTTCGTCGACGGAATGCGCGGAGCGAGAGAATGCTTGCGGAGGAGATGTCACGTGCTGACTATCGTTAACGTTTGACGCGGAGGTGCATTCGCCAGTGTGCGCAGCCACGCTTGCGCGCGCAACCGGGATTGCCATTTGTAGCAATTATGCCGTGGCAGCGCGCCCCACGGGCATTCCGGTAGAAAAAAGGGCCACAAGGCAGGGGCCCGCGGCTTCACTCCGACAAGCTCCGGCCGGCGCCGAAACGCCAAATGCTTCTGTATATAATGCGTCACCTCGATACGCATCCCGGCAGCTGCACCTTATGTTTGATATTTCGGTGATTCTCAACGCTCACAATGAGGGCGGCATCATCAACCGGACGCTCCGGTCCCTGGCTGAAGCGGCAGACTTCGCAAGAGCCCGCGGTATCACCCTGGAAATTGTCGTCGTCCTTGATAACCCGAACGAAGCGACCCGATCCGTCATCGCGGCGGCTGACCTCTCCAGTTTCGACGGAGTCCAGACGATCGAGGTGTCGAACCGCTCGCTGGGTCTGAGCAGAAACTCCGGCTGCGAGATCGCGCAAGGCGAATATTTCGCCACGGCCGATGCCGACGATCTCGTATCGTTCAACTTCTTCGTCGAAGCGCTGGCCGCCGCAAAGCAGTACGGCAACGATGCGCTGCTGTTCCCGCAGTACCTGATCGCATTCGGTTCAATGTACTTCATTACCGAATACGGCGAAGCGGACCTGATGCCGTTCCTGCTTGCGGACATCCATCCGTACGTGTCGCGCGTGTTCTTCCATCGATCGACGTTCGATCGCCTCAAGTACGTTCACTGCGACACGCAACGCGGCCACGCATTCGAGGACTGGCACTTCAATTCGTGTGCGATCGCACTCGGGATGAAGGCGCACTACATCCCCGACACCGTTCTTTACTATCGCCAGCGCCAGCAGAGCATCATGGCTACCGCGCGCAACCAGAGCGTCGAGCTCGAAACGCCGGATACCGACCTGTTCGACCCTGCCACTTACCTGCGCGTGTTCGCGGACGACTATCGTGCGTATCGCGCCGGCGAACGCATGCTGCCGCCATGGTACGACGTCAAGCAGAAGTTTCTCGGCAGCCGGCTGCTGTCGGACATGACCGAGGCAGCCAACCGGATCGACCCGGCCGTCGACACGCTCTCGCTGCGGCACGGCAGCCAGACGAGCGCGATGTGGTCGACGCCCGAACCGTCCGCGGTCTACTACGAGATGTGCGAGGCCATTCGCGACGCCGGCCCGATCACGGACGTGTTCCTGATCCCTTTCCTGCCCGCCGGCGGCGCGGAGCGCTACATTCTCGACGTGATGAACGGCCTGCTGGCATGCGGCGCGTCGAAGCGCATCCTCGTGCTGTCCGGCGAGCCGATGGAGAAGCACGCGTGGCTGTCGCGGCTGCCTGACACGGCGATCTTCGTCGACGTTGCGGTGCTCGGCAAGAAGCTCGACGACCGCCAGCGCGATCGCATCACCGCACGCGTGATTCGCGCCGCGGCGCCGGACGCCCGGCTGCATGTTCGCGCATGCGTGTTTTCGCATCGCATGCTGAGCCGCCATTTCGCACAGTTCAGCGGACGCGACGTCACGTACTACCGGTTCTGCGACACGCGTGTCTACGAAGACGACGTCTCGATCATCTCGGGCGGCGCGGTCGAGTTCCTGACGAACAATATCCAGCACATCACGCGGATCGTCACCGACAACGGACAGACGGTCGTCGACGACGAATTCATCTTCGGCGCCAGCGCGTCCTGCTGGAACAACCTCCCCGCGCTGCTGCACGGCGTCAAGGAACCGACGCTCCACGCGGCACCACGTCGTCGCCTGCTGTGGGCGTCGCGGCTGGATGGCCAGAAACGGCCGCAACTGGCCGTCGCGCTGTCGAAATACTTCGCGCAAAGCGGCACCGGCATCACCCTCGACCTGTACGGCGGCATCACGCCGGGATTCGAAGTCGACCTGGCCGGTGCAAGTTACAAGGGGCCGTTTTCGGCGTTTGCGGATCTTCCGCTGCACGAGTACGACGCGCTCGTCTATACGTCGTGGTTCGACGGATTGCCGAACGTCATTCTCGAAGCGATGGGCTCGGGGCTCCCGGTCATCGCGCCGAACATCGGCGGTATCGGCGAAGCCGTGCTCGACGGCGAGACCGGCATCCTCATCGAGGCATCGAACGACCTCGGCGAAGCCGTTGACGCGTATCGCGAAGCCATCGAGCACCTGTACGCCCAACCCGATCTGCTCAGAGCGCTGTCGAAGTGTGCGTCCGACTACGTTCACGACAAGCATGGCGACGCACAGTACGTCGCAAACATTCAGCGGATATTCGGTATGAATGCCTCCCATCAAGAATCCCACCCGCCTGCCCAAGCGCCCGCCGGCCAGATTGCTTCATCCGCGGAAAACCAGGAAGAACTGCGTCGCTTGAGGCGCGAACTCGCGGACGCACGGGCGAAGCTGCTCGCCCATGCACGCGAAGCCGACGTCCTCAGAAGCGAGTCTGTCGAACTGCGGCAATACGCGAACCAGTGGGTCGCGTTTCAGCGCGCACGCATTTTCATCGTCTATCGTGCGTATCTGCGCCTGCATCGGATTCCGGTGCTCGGCCCGCTGCTGCGGGCGATCATGCGGCCGTTTACGAGGAAGTAACCGACGGGCCGAGGCCAGCCCCTGCACCGCGCCGGCCGCGGCCGCGCCCCGCATAATGAGGTCGCCCGCCAATGAGGTTGTCCGTCGTGCGCCGCTACCGTTAGACCGAAGTTCCCCGCTTCCCCGTAGTCATCACACCGCCGCAAGTTCGCGTGATAGCTGGAGACTGGCGCCCATAGGGCGCCTTTATTGGTCTAGAAATGTAGTCACTAAAATGTATTGACGTTAGCGTTTTTTTGACTACTCTATATGCATGGCATCCAGAACCGGAACCGCTCACGTCGTCACCACATCGCGCACCTACAAGGGCAAGGTGTACCGCACGCACCTGCTGCGGCGTAGCTACCGCGAGGA
>NZ_LKPJ01000025.1 GCF_001443045.1 Burkholderia ambifaria
GTAGCGACTGGTGCCGCGCGCTCACATGCTCCGGTTCCAGATGTGCCGCCAGCGGCTCGACGCTCTTGCGCCGAATTGGCAGCATCAGCCCTTGGCAATAGCCTCTCAATCCTGACTCGCGGTCGCTATGCCCAAGCGCTTCACACAAATGTTCCAGATACGCCTCGAATGACGTCTCCCAGTCCATCATTCCTCACGTCATGGATGAAGAAGTTCCTATAATGGCATGAATTTATTGACACAGTAAGAGTACTAGTCAGCTGAATTTGACTGTCGGTTCAATCGTTATCCCCGACTTTATGGCTGTCGTTCCGGGCGAGGAGAAGGTCAAGCCCATTGCGGCGAAGCGGTGCGTTGAAGGCGCAGGCTTGAGCTTTGATTCGCGCCGGAAAACCATTCCTATGGCCGGGAGTGGGGGGGGCAAGTCTGCTGACATTGTCTGACCGATCGAGTACGGCCAATACACATCATGCAGAAACCATGCAAAATTCGTTTCTGCTCCGCTTACAAGGCGCCACAGCCCACCGCGTTGCCCGCCATCTCGCGCGCCGCCTTCGCGCCTTCGACCCGTAGCAGTTCCGGCAACGACACGCCATTTTTCGCGGCCGTCAATTCGGCAAGTATCGACAGGGCGATCTCCGGCGGCGTCCGGCTGCCGATGTAGACGCCCACCGGTCCGTGCAGGCGCGCGAGTTCTTCATCGTTGAGGTCGAACTCCTTCAAGCGCTTCCGCCGCGCCGCGTTATTGCGACGCGAACCGAGCGCACCCACATAGAACGCAGGCGTTTTCAGCGCTTCCATCAGCGCGAGATCGTCGAGCTTCGGATCGTGCGTCAGCGCGATCACCGCACAGCGTTCGTCGAGCTTCATGTCCATCACGGTGTCGTCGGGCATCGCGCGAACGATGCTCGTGCCCGGCACGTTCCACTCGTCCGTATATTCCTCGCGCGGATCGCACACCGTGACCTGATAATCCAGCCCAACCGCGATGCTGCACAGATAGCGCGACAGCTGTCCCGCGCCGATCACCAGCATCCGGTAACGGGGCCCATGGATGGTCAGCAGCGTCGTCCCGTCGAAGAGGACGCCGTCCGTCGCCTGCGCGGGTTCGAGGCGCGCAGCGCCCGTCGCCATGTCGAGCGTGCGCGCGACGAGCCTGCCTGCCTCCACCGCTGCACACAGCTCGGCGATACCGCTCGCAAGCGTCAACGGCTCCAGCACGAGCTGAATGGTGCCGCCACAAGGCAGGCCGAAGCGATGCGCCTCTTGCGCGCTGACGCCGTACTTCAACGCCTGCGGCCTTTCCTGGTCGATGCCTCGCTGCCGCACGCGATCGATCAGATCGTCTTCGATGCATCCGCCCGAGACCGACCCGACCACATGCCCATCGGCGCGCACGGCGAGCATCGCGCCTACGGGACGCGGCGACGATCCCCATGTCTTTACCACCGTCACCAGCAGCACGCGATGCCCGTCTGCCAGCCATCGCGCGCTGCTTTTCAGGACTTCGAGATCCACGCTGTCCATTGACTCGCCTCCCTGCCATTCACCGCAACGGCGCGATACGTTCCGCAACGCCGGCCGGCATGCAGATGTGCTTCAACTCGGTGAAGTCCGCAAGCGCATCGTAGCCGTGCAGCCGACCCAGTCCGCTTTGGCGATACCCGCCCGTTTCGGCTTCGGCGAAAAGCTTGTTGTGGTCATTGATCCACACAGTGCCGTTGCGCAGCGCACGCGCGACGCGGAACGCGCGCGCTCCGTCGTGCGTCCATACGCTTGCCGAGAGACCGAAGACCGTGTCGTTGGCTTTGTCGATCGCTTCCATTTCGTTCTCAAAGACTTCCAGCGTGACGAACGGGCCAAAGATCTCGTCCTGACAGAAGAACGCCTTGGGATCGCCATGTTCGACGAGCGTCGGCGACAGAAACGCATGCCCCGAGCAAGTGCCTCGCAGCAGCACGCGCTCGGCCATCCCGCACGCGCGCTCGATCGTCCGTTGCACCGCATCGCGCGTCGTGCCGTCAATGAGCGCGCCGATATCCGTTGCCCGATCGATGCCCGGTCCGACCCTCAGCGACGCAAGCGCCGACGCGAGGTGCTCGCGCATCTCCGCGGCGCGCGACGCATGAACCAGCACCCGGCGCGCCGCCGTGCATTGCTGCCCGGAGATGATCGTCGCGGCGCGCGCGAGACGCGGCGCTATTGCCGCAATATCGGCATCGTCGAAGACGACGCAGCATGACTTGCCGCCAAGTTCGAGCGACAGCTTTTTCATGCTGTCGGCAGCGGCCGCCATGATCTTCTTGCCCGTTGCCGTCGACCCCGTGAAGCTCACCACATCGACGTCGTGAGAATCCACGAGCCGCTGGCTGGCGGCGTGTCCCCGTTCGTTGACGAGGTTCACCGCACCTTCAGGCAACGCCGTGCATTCGAAGCAGCGCAACATCGCGGCCGTGAGCAGTGACGTCTGCGCCGCCGGTTTGACGATCGCCGTGCAGCCGGCCGCCAGTGCAGGCGCGAGCGAGCGCACGAGCAGCACGGCGGGTGCATTCCACGGCACGATGATTGCCGCAACGCCGGCCGCTTCGCGCAGCATCGTCGATATCGTGCCCGGTTCCGGTTCGAGCACGTGCCCGGCAATATGCCGCGCGAGCCCCGCGTAATAGCGTACTTCCGATATCGCACCCGCAATCTCGCCGCGCGATTGCGTGATCGCCTTGCCGTTCTCGCGCGTGAGCAGCGTTGCGAGCGTGTCGCGTTCGGCTTCGAGCGCCGACGCCCAGCCGAGCAGCACGTCCTGGCGCAAACGCGCGTCCTGCGCCCATGTCGTGCGATCGAACGCGTGGCGCGCGGCGGCGATGGCGGCATCGGCTTCGCCCGATCCGCCGTCGGCGAACTGGCCGATGGCCTCGCCCGTCGCGGGATCGATGCTGTCGATGTCGGGCGTGCCGGTCCATTCACCGGCAATCCAGTGTCGTGCGTTCATGCTGAACGTTCCTTGATGGTGTGTGAGGGCTCGTCGCCCGACATGTTCGACGCGCGGTGCAACTCGTCGCCGATGATCTCGATCAGTGCTTCTGCCGCCGCGCTCAACGGGCGGCGCGGNCGATGGCGGCATCGGCTTCGCCCGATCCGCCGTCGGCGAACTGGCCGATGGCCTCGCCCGTCGCGGGATCGATGCTGTCGATGTCGGGCGTGCCGGTCCATTCACCGGCAATCCAGTGTCGTGCGTTCATGCTGAACGTTCCTTGATGGTGTGTGAGGGCTCGTCGCCCGACATGTTCGACGCGCGGTGCAACTCGTCGCCGATGATCTCGATCAGTGCTTCTGCCGCCGCGCTCAACGGGCGGCGCGGATGGCTCACGCAGACAATGTGCCGCACGATGCGAGGCGCCAGAATCGGGCACGCGCGCAACGTGCCATGCCGCGCCGCCCGCTCAACGACGATGCGGGGCAGGATCGTCGCGAACCGCGTGTGCTCGACGAGCTTCAGAATCGTCGAAAGCACGTCGATCTCGAAGCGCGGCGCGAGCAAAACGTCCTCGTGTTGCGCGGCGCTGTCGAGCACGCCGCGCAGGCCGTGGCGCTTCGTCGGCAGCACCAGTTCGAGTTCGGGCAATTGCGCGAGTTCGATTGCATGGGGCAAGTCGGGACCATGCGCGGCGCTGGTGGCNCCGCGCCGCCCGCTCAACGACGATGCGGGGCAGGATCGTCGCGAACCGCGTGTGCTCGACGAGCTTCAGAATCGTCGAAAGCACGTCGATCTCGAAGCGCGGCGCGAGCAAAACGTCCTCGTGTTGCGCGGCGCTGTCGAGCACGCCGCGCAGGCCGTGGCGCTTCGTCGGCAGCACCAGTTCGAGTTCGGGCAATTGCGCGAGTTCGATTGCATGGGGCAAGTCGGGACCATGCGCGGCGCTGGTGGCAAGCACCATCTCTTCGTCGAGCAGCGGGCGCGAGTCGAGCGAAAGGCGCGCTCGCGGCTTGTTGATGATGGCGGCATCGAGCTGGCCGCCCGCCACCCAGTCGATGAAGGTCGCGCTGTAGCCATCGGCGACGGTGACTTCGACATCGGGGTAACGCGCGTGAAAGCGCGACAGCGAATCCGCGAGCACGCTTTCCGTCACCGATGCGATCAGCCCGATGCCGACATGCCCGGTCACCACTTCGTCGCGCTGCACGAGTTGCTGCCGCGCGTGGGCAAGATCGCGCATGATCGGCAAAAACAGGCGGTACATCAGCCGTCCGGCGGCGGTCGGCGCCATGCCGTCTGCGCCGCGCTCGAACAGCTGCTGATGTAGTTCGTCCTCGAGCTTCGCAATCTGCATGCTCAAGGCCGGTTGCACGATGTTCAGCCGCTTCGCGGCGCGCGTGACCGAGCCGTCCTCGAACAGCGCGATGAAGTACTGAATTTGCTTGAGGTCCATGTTCCCTCGGGGCATCAGTTACGCTAATGGGGTGCGATGACATTATCACCCTGCGTTCGTCGACGGTGCAGGGCGGCTTATCGTGACGCGCCCTTCCGTAAGGGCGTGCGCGAGCGGTCTATTGATACGTAACTGTAAGAACGCTGTCATCAGGGCTAACACTGATATAAGAACGAATGATTCGTCGCATCAGTAAACAGTATTAGATGTTATGGCGCGATCTCGCTACGCTTCATCCCATGCGCTTGCCATGGCAGGCGCTCACAGATGGAGACGATGATGAACACACGCGATGCCGCGACGCACGGCATTCCCTCATTCGCCTGGGCACGGGATCACGCCGACACCGGCTTGTCGCTGCGCGACTGGCTCGCGCATCTCGCGAAAACCGGCCGTGTCGCGACGATCGACAAGCCCGTCGCGCTCGAGCACGAACTCGCCGCCATTGCGAAGCGGCTCGACGGCGACCAAGCTGCTTTTTTCACGCAGCCGCACGGACATGCGATGCCCGTCGTGAGCGGCTTCATGTCGAAGCGCGCGTGGATCGCGGAAGCGATGGGCGTCGATGAATCCGCGTTGCTCGCGCGTTTTTCCGCTGCGGCCGCCGTGCCGCTCGCATCGAAACTGATTCAACGTGAGGACGCGCCCTGTCAGCAAGTGGTGCATACGAGCGGCATCGATCTTCACGCGCTGCTGCCCATTCCCACGCACAGCGAACACGACAACGGCCCGTACATCACCGCCGGTCTCGTGATCGCGCGCAATTCGCGCACCGGTGTGCAGAACGTCTCGATCAACCGCATTCAGGTGCATGGCGCCGATCGCATGGCGATCCTGCTGCTGCCGCGTCATCTCTACGCATTCCAGCGCGACGCGGAAGCCGCGGGCGATGCCCTCGACGTCGCCATCGTGATTGGCGTCGATCCGCTGACGATGCTCGCGTCGCAAGCGATCACGCCGATCGATCACGACGAACTCGAAATCGCGGGCGCGCTGCACGGTGCGCCGCTGCCTGTCGTGCGATGCATGACGAACGGCGTGCACGTGCCGGCGTTTGCGGAGATCGTCATCGAAGGGCGCATTCTGCCGAACGTGCGCGAGCCGGAAGGTCCGTTCGGCGAATTTCCGAAGTACTACAGCGCGAAGGAAGCACGCGAAGTCATCGAAGTGACGGCCGTCACGCATCGGCGCGATCCGATTTTTCATACGATCGTGCCCGCCGAAATGGAGCATCTGCTGCTCGGCGCGATTCCGCGCGAAGCCACGTTGCTCGCGCATCTTCAGCGCAGCCATCCCGCCGTGAAGGACGTGCATCTGTCGGTGGGCGGCGTGTGCCGCTATCACCTGTGGGTGCAATTCGACAAGCAGCGCGAAGGCGAAGCGAAGAACGTCATCCTGTGCGCGTTCGGCGCGCATTACGACATCAAGCAGGTCGTCGTCGTCGATACCGATGTGAACGTGCACGATCCCGCCGAAATCGAATGGGCGATCGCGACGCGCTTCCAGGCAGACCGCGATCTCGTCGTGATAGCAGGCGCGCAAGGTTCGCCGCTCGATCCATCGACGACGGTCGGTCAGCCCGACGATGCGCCGTCGCATCTGCAAGGCGTGAGCGCGAAGATGGGCCTCGATGCGACGCGCCCCGTCGTGTATCCCGCGCATGTGTTCACGCGCGTACACATACCGGGGCAAGACACGGTCGACCTGCACGCACTCGTCGCCGCTGACAACAGCGCGTTCGACGCCTATTTGTCGCGCGATCATGGCTGAACGAAAGAAGCGCATCGTCGTCGGCATTTCGGGCGCAAGCGGCGCGGTGATCGGCGTGCGTTTGCTCGCCGCGTTGCGCCGGCTCGGCACGCACGAGACGCATCTCATCGTGTCGTCGTCGGGCGCGGTGACGGCCGCACAGGAACTCGGCCTCGCGCGTGGCGATCTCGAAGCCGTTGCCGATGTCGTGCACAACGTGCGCGATATCGGCGCGGCCGTGGCGAGCGGATCGTTTCTGACCGAAGGCATGGTGATCGCGCCATGTTCGATGAAAACGCTCGCGGGCGTCGCGAACGGCTTCGCGGACAACCTGCTTACGCGTGCCGCCGATGTGATGCTCAAGGAGCGCCGCCGCCTCGTGCTGGTCGCGCGCGAAACGCCGCTCAATCTCGCGCATCTGCGCAACATGACGCTCGCCACGGAAATGGGCGCGATCGTGATGCCGCCGGTGCCCGCGTTCTACGCGCATCCGCAGACTATCGAGGACGTGGTCGACCACACGGTCGGGCGCATTCTCGATCTGTTCGGCATCGAGCACGACGAGATTGCGCGCCGCTGGAGCGGTCTCGCCGATGAATTCGGCGGCCGCGCCGCACGTGAGGAGTAACGTCATGAATCAGCGCGAAACCGCATTTGCCGACATGGACGCGCGCGTCGCCGGCAAAGAGATGCGCGAAGCGACCGCACCGCAGCGTCACATCGGGCGCTCGATGGAGCGCCTCGAAGACCCGGCGATCCTGACGGGCCGTGGCCGCTATGGCGACGACATCGCTGTCAAGCCGGGCACGCTGCACGCCGCGATTCTGCGTTCGCCGCACGCGCACGCGGATATCCTGTCTATCGATACGCAAGCCGCATCGAAACTCGCGGGCGTGCGCGCCGTGCTCACGCGCGACGATTTGCGTCCGTGGTCGCGACCGTTCGTCGTCGGCGTGAAATCGCCGATGGAACAGTGGGCGCTCGCGATGGACCGCGTGCGCTACGTCGGCGAGCCGGTCGCGGTCGTGATGGCCGAATCGCGTGCGCTCGCGGAAGACGCGCTCGATCTGATCAAGGTCGACTACGCGATGCTCGATCCCGTGACGTCGATTGAACAAGCCGCGAAGGACGACGCGCCGGTGCTGCACGAACGCGTCGGCAGCAACGTCATCAGCGACCGGCATTTCCGCTACGGCGAGCCGGAAGCGGCCTTCGAGCGCGCGCCGCATCGCGTGAAGCTGGTCGCGCATTATCCGCGCAACACGTGCGCGCCGATCGAGTGCGGCGTGGTCATCGCCGAGTATCTTTCGGGCGATGAAGGCTACGACGTCACGTCGAATTTCATGGGGCCGTTCTCGCTGCACGCCGTCATGGCAATGGCGTTGAACGTGCCCGGCAATCGCCTGCGTCATAAGGCCCCGCGCGATTCCGGCGGCAGCTTCGGCGTGAAGCAGGCCGTGTTTCCGTATGTCGTGCTGATGTGCCTCGCGTCGCGCAAGGCGGGTGTGCCAGTGAAGTGGGTGGAGGATCGGCTCGAGCACTTGAGCGCGGCGACATCGGCGACGGCGCGTGTTTCAACGATAGAAGCGGCCGTCGAAGCGGATGGCCGCATCGTCGCGCTGTCTTACGATCAGTTGGAAGACGTCGGCGGCTACGTGCGCGCGCCCGAGCCCGCGACGTTCTACCGGATGCACGGCTGCCTGACGGGCGCGTACGCGATCCCGAATCTGCTCGTGCGCAACCGCGTCGTGCTGACGAACAAGACGCCGACGGGGCTCGTGCGCGGCTTCGGCGGGCCGCAGGTGTACTTCACGCTGGAGCGGCTGATCCAGCGCATCGCGATCGAACTGAAGCTCGATGTGCTCGACGTGTATCGCCGCAACTTCGTTCCCGCCGATGCGTTCCCGTATCGCGCGGCGGCGGGCGCGCTGCTCGATTCAGGCAATTATCAGGAAGCGCTGCGCCGTTCACTCGACGAAGGCGGATACCGGGAACTCGTTGCGCGCCGCGACGCCGCGCGCAACGAAGGGCGGCTGTATGGCATCGGCTTCGCGGCGATCGTCGAGCCGTCGGTATCGAACATGGGCTACATCACGACCGTGATGCCCGCCGATGCGCGCAGGAAAGCCGGGCCGAAGAACGGCGCGATCGCGAGCGCGACCGTCAGCGTCGATCTGCTCGGTGGCGTGGTCGTCACGATTGCTTCGACGCCCGCGGGCCAGGGCCACATGACGGTGTGTGCGCAAGTCGTCGCCGATGTGCTCGGGCTCGATCCGAAGGACATCGTCGTCAACGTCGAATTCGATACGCACAAGGACGCCTGGTCCGTCGCGGCGGGCAATTATTCGAGCCGGTTCGCGGGCGCAGTGGCGGGCACGGTGCATCTCGCCGCGACGCGCGTGCGCGACAAGCTCGCGCGCGTGCTCGCGAAGCAGTTCAACTGCGCGCCCGGCGACGTGCGCTTCGCAGGCGCGCGCGTCTTTCCGCACGACGCCGAAGACCGCGCACTGCCGTTCGCGCGCGCCGCGAGCAATGCGCCGCACTGGGCGCCCGCGCTCTTGCCCGAGGGCGAAGAGCCTGGCCTGCGCGAAACCGTGTTCTGGTCGCCGCCGCACATGGATGCGCCCGACGAACAGGACCGCATCAATACATCGGCGGCGTATGGCTTCGCGTTCGACATGTGCGGCGTCGAAGTGGATCGCGTGACGGGACGCGTGCGCATCGACCGATATGTGACCGTGCACGACGCCGGCACCATCCTCAATCCCGCACTCGCCGATGGCCAGATTCGCGGCGCGTTCGCGCAAGGCGTCGGCGCGGCGCTGATGGAAGAGTTCCGCTACGGCGCGGACGGCAGCTTCCAGTCCGGCACGCTCGCCGACTATCTGATGCCGACGACCTGCGAAGTGCCCGATCCGCTGATCGTCCATCTGGAGACGCCTTCGCCTTTCACGCCGCTTGGCGCGAAGGGTCTCGGCGAAGGCAACAACATGAGCACGCCGCCGTGCATCGCGAATGCGGTGGCGGACGCGCTCGGCGTCGAAGACATTCGCCTGCCGCTCACGCCGCCCAGAGTGATGGCGATGATCGGCGTGGACGATCCCGAACCGTCGCGGCCGGAATATCGCGAAGCGCCCGCCACGAAGCCCGCGACGCCAGGCGGCGGACGCGCACTGACGGCGCAGGGCGCTGTCGATCTGCCCGCGACACCCGAAGCTGTGTTCGCCGTGCTGCTCGATCCGAAGGCACTCGCGAACGTCATTCCCGGCTGTCACGCGCTCGAAGAGACGGCGCCGAACCAGTATCGCGCGGACGTGACCGTCGGCGTCGGCATGATCAAGGCGCGTTTCGAGGCGCGTATCGGCTTGTCGGAGATCGATGCGCCGCGCCGCCTGCGACTCGCTGGCGCGGGCATCTCGCCGCTCGGCAGCGCGCGCGGCAGCGGTCTCGTCGAACTGACGCCGCAAGGCAGCGGCACGCGGCTCACGTACGACTACGAAGCGCAGGTGTCAGGCAAGGTCGCGGCGGTCGGCGGCCGCATGCTCGAAGGCGCGGCGAAGGTCGTGCTCAAGCAGTTGTTCGAATCGCTCGGACGCCAGGCGGCGGGTAAGCCCGTGCAAGCGCACGGATCGTGGATCGCAAGACTCCTCGCACGTTTCAGGAGACACGCATGAAGCCCGCACCGTTCGATTACCTGCGCGCGATGACCGCGCAAGACGCGCTCGACGCGCTCGCGCAATACGGCGAAGACGCCCGCGTGCTGGCGGGCGGCCAGTCGCTGATGGCCGTGCTCAATATGCGGCTCGCGCAGCCGAAGGTGCTCGTCGATATCTCGCGCACCGCCGAACTCGATGCCGTGCGCGTGGACAAGCAGGCGGGGCATCTCGTCGTGAACGCCGCGGCGACGCAAGGCAGCGTCGAATGGCGCAGCACGCTCACCGACGAAGTGCCGCTGCTCGCGATGGCGTTCCCGCATATCTCGCACTTTCAGATTCGCAATCGTGGAACCGTGTGCGGATCGATCGCGCATGCGGACCCGAGCGCGGAGTTGCCGCTCGTGCTTTCGGCGCTCCGCGGCGACGTGATGCTGCGCTCGCGAAAGAGGCGCCGCACGCTCGCCGCGCAGGACTTCTTTCAGGGAATGCTGATGACCGCGCGCGAGCCCGACGAACTCGTCGAAGCGGTCCGCTTCCCGCTGTGCAAGGCAGGCGAGCGCTACGCGTTCGCGGAATTTTCCGCGCGACACGGTGATTTCGCGATCGTCGCGTGCGCGGCCGTGGTCACCGACGAGTCGATCCGCATTGCAGTCGGCGGCGTCGCTGACCGGCCGGTGACTGAGCAATGGCCGCGTTTGCAGGGCGACGACCTGCGTGGCGCATTGAACGATTTGAGCTGGAAACTGAACGCGCAGGACGATGCGCACATCAGCGCGAAATATCGCCGGAATCTGGTCCGGCAACTTGGATGGCGCGTGATCGAGGAGGCAAAGTGAGCAAGATGTCGGACACCATCATGCGGCACGGCAAAGCGCAGCGCATCGCGCTGACGCTGAACGGCCGCGAACGAAGCGGCCATTGCGAGCCGCGCGAACTGCTGTCGGACTTCATCCGGCACGAACTCGGCGCGACGGGCACGCACGTCGGCTGCGAACACGGCGTGTGCGGCGCATGTACCGTGCAGGTCGATGGCGTCGCGGCGCGCTCGTGCCTGATGCTCGCGGTGCAGGCCGATGGGCGGCATATCGATACCGTCGAAGGCCTTGCGCCCGATCAGACGCTTGGCGACCTGCAGCAGGCGTTCCAGCGGCATCACGCGCTGCAATGCGGCTTCTGCACGGCGGGCATTCTGATGTCGTGCGCGGATTATCTGCGGCGCGTGCCGGATCCGTCCGAAGAGCAAGTGCGCGAGATGCTCTCGGGTCATATCTGCCGCTGTACGGGCTACACGCCGATCGTAGCCGCCGTGCTCGACGTGGCCGCGCGCCGCCGGGCCGAGGCAAGCACGGAAGAGGTCGAACATGCTTGATCTCGGCCGCACGTTTCTGCAAAGCGTCGAGCGCAGTCCGAACGTGCTCGCGCTCGTCGATGGCGATGTCCAACTGACGTACGCGCAGTGGCATCGCATGATCCTGAATGTCGCCGATGGCCTGCGCGAGCTCGGCCTGCAACGCGGCGACCGGCTGCTTGTCGTGCTGCAAAACCGCTGGGAAATGGCGACGCTGCATTGGGCCGGACAGTTTGCGGGCATCGTGATCGTGCCGCTCAACTGGCGCGCGAAGCCGGAAGAAGTCGATTACTGCGTGACTGACGCGGGGGCGAAGGCGATCGTCTACGAACCCGTCAGCGCCGATTCCGTCGCGCAGAGCGCCGCCGCGCAAAACGTGCCGCGCGTCGGACTCGACGATGCACCCGGCCGCACCACCACCTTCGATGCGCTCATCGCCGAACGAACGCGCAGCGGCGACGTGACCGACACGACGCACGCCACCGCCGACGACATCTCGCTGATCCTTTACACGTCCGGCACGACGGGCAAAGGCAAGGGTGTGCCGCGCCGGCATCGGCATGAACGCGCGGGCGCGCTCGCGCACGTCGCGCAGAACCTGTACAGGCGCGGCGAACGCACGCTCGGCGTGATGCCGCTCTATCACACGATGGGCGTGCGCTCGCTGCTCGCGATGGCGCTCGTCGATGGCCTTTTCGTTTGCGTGCGGCGCTGGAACGCGAAGCTCGCGCTCGAAAGCATCTCGAAGCACGCGCTCACCTGCCTCTATCTCGTGCCGACGCTCTATCACGATCTGCTCGCTGACAGCGCGTTCGCGAGCACGGACACGTCGTCGGTCAGAAAGCTCGGCTTCGCGGGCGCACCGATGAGCGACGGCCTGCTCAAGCGCCTCTCGGCCGCGTTCGAGCCGGAGCTCTTCGTCAATCACTACGGCTCGTCCGAGGTCTACACGTTCAGCATCGACCAGGACGCGACAAAGAAGCCCGGCAGCGCGGGCCGCGCGGGCATCAATACGCGGCTGCGCGTCGTGAGGCTCGATGCGCTCTCGCCCGATGAGGTCGCCGAAGTCGGCGAAGAAGGGCAGATCATCGTGGACCTGCTCGGCGACGAGGCCTTCGAAGGCTACTGGAATCGCCCGGACGCGAATGCGAAGTGCTTGCGCGAGGGCTGGTACTTCACCGGGGACACGGGCTATCTCGACCGCGACGGCGATCTGTACGTGACGGGCCGCGTCGACGACATGATCATCAGCGGTGGAGAAAACATCTCGCCGGTGGATATCGAATCGGTGTTGTCGCTGCATCCCTCCGTCGATGAAGTCGCGGTCGCGGGTGTCAAGGACGAGCGCTGGGGCCAGCGCGTGGTTGCATTCATCAAGCGCCGCGAGTACGTCGATTCCGACTCGCTCGATGCATGGTGCCGCCAGTCCGACCTCGTCAACTTCAAGCGCCCGCGCGACTACGTGTTCGTCGATGACATTCCGAAGTCGCCTGTCGGCAAGATTCTGCGCCGCAAGCTGCAAGCGGGCGAGTACACGCCCGATTCGAACGCCCAGGCCACGCAACCTACAGAAACCACCAAGGAGTAACCCACAATGAGTGATCTCAACCATCACGGCCAGACACTGCTGCAAGACCTCGACGGCTTCTCGGTCGAAATCGACGCGCAGCGCGCGCGCGCGGACATCATCCTGCATCGCCCGCCGTTCAATGTTATTTCGATGCGCGCTCGCGACCAGTTGCGCGCCGTATTCGAAGCACTCGACGAAGACGAACGAGTGCGCGTGATCGTCGTGCGCGCGAAGGGCGAGCACTTCTCGAGCGGCGGCGACATCAAGGGCTTTCTGGAAGCATCGCCGGAACACGTGTCGAAGCTCGCGTGGAATATCGCGGCGCCCGCGCGCTGCTCGAAGCCGGTCATCGCGGCGAATCGCGGCTTCTGCTTCGGCGTGGGATTCGAGTTGTCGCTGGCGTGCGATTTCCGCATCGTCACCGATACGACCTTCTATGCGCTGCCGGAGCAGAAGCTCGGCCAGATTCCCGGCTCGGGCGGCTCGGCGCGTTTGCAGTCGATGGTCGGCATCGGCCGCACGAAGGACATCGTGATGCGCTCGCGCCGCATTCCGGGCAAGGAGGCGTACGAGTGGGGCATCGCGGTCGAATGCGTCGCGGACGCGGAACTCGAATCGGCGACGGACGCGCTCGTCGACGAACTGCGCGCGTTCTCGCCGCTCGCGCAGCGCACCGCGAAGAAGCTCCTGAACGATACGGAAGACTCGCCGCTCTCGATTGCGATCGAACTGGAAGGGCATTGCTATAGCCGGCTGCGCGCGTCGGACGATTTCCGCGAGGGCGTGGAGGCGTTCCACGGCAAGCGCAAGCCGGTGTTTCGCGGTTCCTGATACGCCGCGCGGCGAACATAAGGGGGAGACAGGCGATGGATCGCTTCGACTACGTGATCGTGGGCGGTGGCTCGGCGGGATGCGTGCTCGCGCATCGGCTGTCGGCGACGCCGACTGTGCGCGTCGCGCTGATCGAGGCCGGCGCCGACACGCCGCCCGGCGCAGTGCCCGCGGCCATCCTCGACAGCTATCCGATGCCGGTCTTCTGCGGCGACACGTACATCTGGCCCGATCTCAAGGCCAAGGCCACTAGGGACGCCGCGCCGCGCGTCTACGAACAGGGCCGCGTGATGGGCGGCGGGTCGAGCATCAACGTGCAGTCGGCCAATCGGGGCCTGCCGCGTGATTACGACGAATGGGCCGCGAGCGGCGCCGATGGCTGGTCATGGCGCGACGTGCTGCCGTACTTCCGTAAGCTCGAACGCGACGTCGACTTCCCCGGGGGCGAACTGCACGGCAGCGATGGTCCAGTCCCGATCCGCCGCATCATGCCGAAAGACTGGCCCGCGTTCTGTCATGCGTTCGCCAGGGGTTTGCGCGCCAATGGCTTCCCTGAATTGCAGGATCAGAACGGCGAGTTCGGCGACGGCTTCTTTCCGGGCGCGTTCTCCAACATCGACGACAAGCGGGTGTCGGCGGCCATCGCCTACCTCGACGCAGCCACGCGCCAACGCCCGAATCTCAGTATCCATTCGAATCTGCGCGTCGAACGTATCGTGATGGAAGGCACGACGGCGCGCGGTGTCGTCGCGATTGCGGCGAACGGCGAGCGGGTGGATCTGGACGCCGCTGAGGTCGTCATCTGTGCGGGCGCGCTCCAGTCGCCCGCGATGCTGATGCGCGCCGGCATCGGTGATGCGCGCCAACTCGTGGCGATGGGTATCGCATGTACGGTGGATTTGCCGGGCGTCGGACGCAATCTGCAGGATCATCCGTCGCTCACCTTCTGTCATTTTCTCGAGCCGCGCTTTCGGATGCCGCTCGCGCGACGCCGCGCGAGCATGATGGCCGCGCGCATGAGTTCGGGCGTCGCGGGCTGCGACGAGTCGGATCTGTATTTGTCGAGCGCGACGCGCGCAGCGTGGCATGCGCTCGGCAACCGGCTCGGCCTCTTTTTCCTGTGGTGCAACCGGCCGTATTCGCGTGGCCGCGTGCAACTGGCGTCGCCCGATGCAGCCGTTGCGCCGCGCGTCGATCTGAATCTGCTCGACGACGAACGCGATTTGCAACGGCTCGCCGCTGGCGTGCGGATGCTGGCGCGCATTGTCGATGCATCCGGTCTTGGCCGCGATTCACGTGACTTCTTCCCGGCCGCATTCTCGCCGCGTGTGAAGGCGCTGAGCAAGGTCGGCGAAGGCAATGCGCTTCTGACTTCGATGCTCGGCGCGCTGCTCGATACGCCCGCGCCCGTGAGGCGTTTGCTGATCGAACGCTTCTTCACGCGCGGGCTGAAGATGGGCGCGCTGCTTGCCGACGACCGCGCGCTCGCCGATTTCATCCGCGCGAACGTGTTCGGCGTGTGGCATGCGAGCGGCACCTGCCGCATGGGTGGCGCGCAGGACTGCGACGCCGTCACCGACACGGAAGGCCGCGTGCGAGGCACACGAGGGCTGCGCGTTGTGGATGCATCGCTGATGCCGCGACTGCCATCGGCGAATACGAACATACCGACCATCATGATCGCCGAGAAAATCGCCGATGCGATGGTTGCCCAGCGACGGGCGAGCGTGGCATCGCCGCTCGCCGCGGCCCACTGACGATTTTTCAACCTCGACAAGAGCGCGCATCCAACAAAGCGTGCCTGTGACACACAAGGAGATACAAATGTCTGTAGCAGCGCAAGACGGGGCCACCGTGCTTCCGGTTAATCAGCGGCAGATCATGGGCGCGGTGCTGGCGTCGTGCATGGGCTGGGCGCTCGATCTGTTCGACCTGTTCGTGTTGTTGTACGTCGCGCCGGTCGTCGGGCGTCTGTTCTTCCCGTCCGAGCACGCGATGCTTTCGCTCGCTGCGGTCTACGCGTCGTTTGCGGTGACGCTGTTGATGCGGCCGCTCGGCTCCGCGCTCTTCGGCTCTTACGCGGACCGTCACGGCCGCAAGGGCGCGATGATCGTCGCGGTCGTCGGCGTCGGCGTGTCGACGGCGGCCTTCGGCGTGCTGCCGACGGTCGCCCAGGCGGGCATCGTCGCGCCGGTGTTGTTCTTGCTGCTGCGTCTCGTGCAGGGCGTGTTCGTCGGCGGCGTGGTCGCATCCACGCATACCATTGGCACCGAATCCGTCGCGCCGAAGTATCGCGGCGCGGTGTCGGGGCTGATCGGCGGCGGCGGCGCGGGACTCGGCGCGCTGCTCGCTTCAGTAACGTTCCTCGCGATGTCGGCGCTTTTCCCCGGCGATGCCTTTGACGTATGGGGCTGGCGCTGCATGTTCTTCACCGGCATCATCAGCTCGGTGCTTGGTCTCTTCGTGTTCAACAGCCTTGAAGAGTCGCCTCTGTGGAAGAAGCTCGCCGCCGAAAAGGCTGCGAGGGCCACCGCGCAGGTCAAGAGCGCGACCGTCGAAGTGGCGCGCTCGCCGATCCGCACGCTTTTCTCGCGTGAATATCGCGGCGTGCTGTTCGTCAATCTGCTGCTGACTATCGGCGGCGGCAGCGGCTACTACCTGACATCGGGCTACCTGCCGACGTTCCTCAAAGTCGTGAGTCATGCGCCGAACGGTGCCGCCGCTGCGATCCTGATGATCTGCAGCGCGGCCGTGGTGATCGCTTCGGTCGCGGCAGGGCACGTGAGTACGTTCATCGGACGCAAGGGCGCGTTTATCTTGATCGGCATCATCCGGCTCATCGCGTTGCCCGCGCTATTTTTGCTGCTGCCTACCGCAGACAGCATCATGATGGTCGGCGTCTATGCAGTCCTTCTCAGCGCGCTCGGCAGCGCCGGCTACGCGCCGGTCCTGATCTTCCTGAACGAACGCTTCCCGACCTCGATCCGCGCGACCGGCACGGGCCTCTCCTGGAATATCGGCTTCGCGATCGGCGGAGTGATGCCGACGGCTGTGTCGCTGGTGGCGAAGGACGCGAGTCAGTTGCCGATGACGCTAGCCATCTTCGTCGGCGCGATCAGCGTGATCTTTCTCGTGGGCGCATTCGTCGTGCCCGAGACGCTCGGCAAGCTCGAAGGCGGTTCCGCGCGCAGTCCCTCCTGAGTCATTGGGCATAACGGCGGACGCCAACGGGCGCACGCCTTTCACAACAGCCGGAGACATCGATGAAATTCGAAGAAGACGTTCGTGCGCGTTCCTACAAGTTCCGTGACGAGTATGTCAATGCCACGCCATGGTGGTATCGCGGCGAAATGCACCTCGGCTTCACATTGCTCTTCACCGGCGGCGTGATCGTGTATTGCCTGATGCAGCTTCATGCACCGACGCTCGCCGAATGGCTGGCGGTCATTCCGCTCTTTCTGTTCGGCAACTGGGCGGAATGGGCGGCGCACCGCTACGTGCTGCATCGTCCGACGAAGTATTTCAGCATGATCTACAAGCGCCATTGCGCCGTCCATCACCGGTTCTTCACGCATGTGACGCTTGAATACAAGGGTCACCGTCACTGGCGCGCGCTGCTGTTTCCGCCTTTTGCGCCGGTTGCGTTCGTGCTGGCGGCCGTGCCGTTCGCGCTCGTGATTGGGTTCGTATTCTCCCGCAACGCAGGCTACATCGCGCTGCTCACGATGGCGGCGTACTTTCTGATGTACGAGGGCCTGCATACGCTCTCACACGTCACCGACAGCCCGTTCCTCGACCGCGTTCCGCTCGTCAACACAGTGCGGCGCCTGCACGCCACACACCACGATCCCGAAGTGATGGCGACACAGAACTTCAACCTCACGTTCCCGATCTGCGACACGCTGTTCGGCACGCGCAGCGACGTTCCGAGTAGTGCGCGCGAGCCGTTGGAACGCGGCCGCTAAGGCGCTTGTTTCCCCAAAACACCCGTCGTCACGCGCTTTATCTCATCAGTGATAATCGTGATGAGCGCCTGGGCGGCCGGCCCGATCGGCCGCTTCGGATGCGTGACCTGAATGATGTGGCGCACGATCGGCGGCGACGCGATCGTGCGTGCGCGCAAGCGCCCTTCGTCCACTTTCGCCTGCACGACGACGCGCGGCAGGATTGTCGCGAAACTGCTCTGCTCAACGAACTGCACGATGGTGCTGAGCAGATCGATCTCAAACTTCGGCTTGATGACGACGTCAGCCGCCATCAGCGCGGCATCGAGCGCGCCTCGCAGGCCGTTGCGGCGCGTGGGCAGCACGAATTCGATGCCCGACTGCTGCGTGAGATCGATCTCGTCGGGCAGCGTTGGGCCATGCACCACGCTCGTCACCAGCACCATTTCTTCGACGAGCAAAGGCTCTACGTGGAGCGTCAGCCGTCCGCGCGGCTTGTTGATGATGGCGGCATCAAGCCGGCCAGATTCGACAGCGTCGATCAGTTGCGCGCTGAAGCCATCGGCGACGGAGACTTCGACTTGCGGGAAAAGCGCATCGAATCGGGCGAGCGATTCGGGCAATACGCTCTGCGCCTCCGACGACACCATGCCCAGCGACACGCGGCCCGTCACGATGACATCGCGACGACTCAGGTGCTCGCGTGCGTGATCGATGTCGCGCATGATCGGCGTGTAAAGGCGGTACATCAACCGTGCGGCTTCGGTCGGCGCCATGCCGTGCGGCCCACGCTCGAAGAGCTTCTGCCGAATTTCCGTTTCGAGCTTGGCGATCTGCATGCTGAGCGCCGGTTGCGCGATGTTGAGCCGCCTGGCGGCGCGCGTGACGGTACCTTCTTCGAAAAGCGCGATGAAGTACTGGATCTGCTTCAGTTCCATGGGACAGGGGTATACGGGAGGGGGCCGACGAAGATAGTACCGCGCGCCGTCTTTCATGAGGTGGGCGTCGTATCGCTAACCTACGGTATCGAGTCGTTGTTTGCAGCCGGGCGTCCATCAAGGCCACCCGAGGCGATCGCGTAAGGCATACCACGGGGGAGACAGCGTGGCGTGTGGGCTACCGTTTCTTGCGCACGGAGCCCGGTTCGCAGCCCCAGAGCGGTAGTCCCGCGGTGTCCTCGGCCGTCACACACCGTGCCGCCGACATCGCGCAACTGCTTCCTCATCGCTGGACGCCGACCGCTGCTTGGTCGTTTGAGCGATTGCCCCTGTCAAGATGCCTTTCCCGGGTGCTGACATTCCGATCAACGAGACGGTGTCCATGACGCTCTCCCAAAAAGGAAACAGCCCGATCAGCGTAAGCCGATCGGGCTGTTTCGGTTTGGCTGACCAACTCATTACGGCCCGGGCGCAGTTGCGCTCGGGCCGTCAAATCCAGACCTTTCCGCTACACCGTTCGATACCTGAAGAAGGACCTTAACTGAACGGCATTACGGCTTCGGCCGCTGTTTTCACGCTTACGACAAATGATCGCGCAGATAAGCGGCTGTGCGGCTTTCTGCGACTTTCGCAACTTCACGAGGCGTGCCGCACGCAACCGTCCTTCCACCGTCGTCGCCCGCGCCCGGTCCAATGTCGATCAGCCAGTCGCTGTGCGCCGCGACACGCATGTCATGCTCGACGACGATCACTGTGTTGCCCGCGTCGACGAGTCCCTGCAACTGCGTCATCAGCCGGTCGACGTCGGCGGGGTGGAGGCCTGTCGTCGGCTCGTCGAGGATGTAGAGCGAGTCGCCGCGCTGCGCGCGCTGCAGTTCGGTCGCGAGCTTGATACGCTGCGCCTCGCCGCCCGATAACTCCGTCGCGGGCTGTCCGAGCCGCAAATAACCGAGGCCGATGTCCTGCAGCACTTGCAGCGCGCGCATGACTTGCGCTTCGTCGGCGAAGAAGTCGCAGGCGGCATCGACCGTCAATCCGAGCACCTGCGCGATATTCTTGCCACGCCATTCGATTTCGAGCGTCGGCGCGTTGTAGCGCGTACCGTGGCAGGTGGAGCAGGGCGCGTACACGCTCGGCAGGAACAGCAGTTCGACGCTGACGAACCCTTCGCCTTCGCACGTCGGGCAGCGGCCTTTCGCGACGTTGAACGAGAAGCGGCCCGCGTCGTAGCGGCGCTTGCGGGCGGCCGGCGTCTCGGCGAAGAGCCTGCGCACGTGATCGAAGAGGCCGGTGTAGGTCGCGAGATTCGAGCGCGGCGTGCGGCCGATCGGCTTCTGGTCGACGCGCACGAGCCGCCGGATCGCCTTCATTCCTTCGACGATGTCGCCGCCCGTCGGCTGTGTATCGGCGGCGAGGAGTGGGTCGAGTTCTTCGTCGGCGTCCGGTGTGATCGTGCGGCCGAGGCGTCCCGCGACGAGCTCCGGCAGCGCCTGACTGACGAGGCTCGATTTACCCGAGCCCGATACGCCGGTCACGGTCGTGAAGCAGCCGAGCGGAAACGCGGCATCGAGTCCGTGCAGATTGTTGCGCGTGATTTTCGCGAGCCGCAACCAGCCCGAAGGCGTGCGCGGAGTGTGCGCGGCACGCTTGTGTGTGCCGAAGAGATGCTTGCGCGTCTGCGACGCTTCGACCTTCACGAGCCCCGGCGGCGGCCCGCTGTACACCACGTGACCGCCTGCTTCGCCCGCGGCCGGGCCGACATCGACGAGCCAGTCCGCGCGTCGCATCATGTTCAGATCGTGCTCGACTACGAAAAGCGAATTGCCCGACGCCTTCAGCCGCTTGAGCGCCGTGAAAAGCGCTTCGCCATCGGCAGGATGCAACCCTGCCGACGGCTCGTCGAGCACGTACACGACCCCGAATAGTTGCGAGGCAAGCTGCGTCGCGAGCCGCAAGCGCTGCAATTCGCCCGATGAAAGTGTAGGCGTCGAGCGATCGAGCGCGAGGTAGCCGAGCCCGAGGTCGATCAGCGTCGTGAGGCGCTCGAGCAATTCCTCGGCGATGCGCTGCGCTGCGACGCGCTTCTCGTCCGACATGTTGGGCGTACGCCGCACGTTCGGCGCCGCCTTGTGCGCGGAGCCGCCCGCTGCAACGCGCTTCTCGGTCGCTTCGCGCATCGCCTGCTTGCCAAGGATCGCGCTGTCGCCGTCGATGCCGTGGGTGTGCGCGGGCAGTTCACCGCGCGCGATCGGGCCGAGCAGGTCGGCGAGGCGCGCGAGCGGCAGCTGCGAGAACGCGGCGATGTCGAGTCCGGCGAACGTCACGGACAACGCCTCGCGCTTCAATCGCTTGCCGTGACATGCCGGGCACTCGCTGCCGATCATGTAGCGCGACACGCGTTTCTTCATCAGCGCGCTTTGCGTATTCGCGAACGTGTGCAGCACATAGCGGCGCGCGCCAGTGAACGTGCCCTGATAGCTCGGCTCCATCTTGCGCTTGAGCGCACGCCGCGTTTCCTCGGGCGTTAAGCCGGCGTAGACGGGCACCGTGGGCGTATCGTCGGTGAAAAGGATCCAGTCGCGGTCCTTTTTCGGCAACTCGCACCACGGAGTATCTACGTCGTAGCCCAGCGTGACGAGGATGTCGCGCAGATTCTGCCCGTGCCACGCGGGCGGCCACGCGGAGATCGCGCGCTCGCGGATCGTGAGCGTGTCGTCGGGGACCATCGACTTTTCGGTGACTTCGTACACGCGTCCGAGCCCGTGGCACGTCGGGCAGGCGCCCTGGACCGTGTTCGGCGAGAAGTCCTCGGCGTAGAGCATCGGCTGCTTCGGCGGATAGCTGCCGGTACGCGAGTACAGCATGCGAACGAGGCTAGAAAGCGTCGTGACGCTTCCCACCGACGAGCGCGCGCTCGGCGTGCCGCGCTGCTGCTGAAGCGCGACGGCGGGCGGCAGTCCTTCGATCGAATCGAATTCGGGTACGCCGACCTGTTCGATCAGCCGGCGCGCGTAAGGCGCGACCGACTCGAAGTAGCGGCGCTGCGCCTCGGCGTAGAGCGTGCCGAACGCAAGCGACGACTTGCCGGAGCCGGACACGCCCGTGAATACAACGAGCGCATCGCGCGGAATGTCGACGTCGATATTCTTCAGGTTGTGTTCGCGCGCGCCGCGCACGCGCACAAAGCCATCGCGCGCGATTTCGGGGGAAGATTTAGGACGGGAGTTCATCCGCTGCGGAGGCAGCAATCCGCAGGGCTGCTAGCCGGGCAGCTTCGCCGCGAGCACGTCGACGTGCGCGATTTCGGGCGGGCTGGCAAAGAGGTCCGCGGCTTTCGCCATTAGCGCCTCGGCGACCTTGCCTGCGAGATGCGCCTGGCGGCCCGCTTCGTCGGGAAAAGTATCGAAGATGCCGAACGTGGACGGCCCGAGGCGCAGGCCGAACCATGCGATCGTTGCGGGCTCCGCTTCGACGAGCGGCAATCCGCCCATCAGAAAGGCTTCTACTTCCTGCTCCCTGCCCGGCTTCGCTTCCAGCCGGACGAACAACGCGGTCTTGACCATGACATCGCTCCTGTTGCACGCGCCGAGGTGACGGACAAATGATCCGTGATCCGCACTGGGTACATTGATCATAGTGACGCACGGATAAGAACGCGAGGACACTCTGATCGGCACCCTCACGCCTACAACCCGATCCGTCTGGAAATGGCCAATACGGCACTTGATTCCGGGCACGCACCCAACGATCTGAGCTTCATTCGGGCCATTCATATCATCCAGTATGATGATGACATGGCAGCCGCGGTTGAGGTTCACTATTTCCGCTAATGGGTTCAACGCTCCCCTAATATAGGGGCCTTTGGCGCATGTCGGTCTTCTTTCCGGTAGCGGCTGACCAGCTTCAAAAGATGTCCCAAATTGCTTGCACGACGGATCGTCGATGCACGTACTGTTTCGAATGGCTCACGGTGCTCGTCGCGTTAGGGCGTGTTCACACTATCGAAGGGCTTCGATGATCAGAGCGAAGTTGATAAAGGCAATGAACATCAAATCGAGTTTGTCGAAGCGCGAGAAGATGCGGCGGAAGCCCTTCAATCGACGGAACAGCCGCTCGACCTCGTTGCGGCGCTTGTACATTTCCCGGTCGTATTCCCAAGGCTCGACGCGTGTACTCAACGGAGGGACGACCGGGATAAAACCGAGATCGAGTGCGAGTTGTCGGGTTTCGTTGCCTTCGTACGCCTTGTCCATCAGCAGGTGCAGCGGCCGATTCGGCGGCCCCAGGCGTTCGAGCAGTGCACGTCCCTGTGGCGCATCGCCGGCTTGCCCGGGCGACAGTGCGAATGTTATGGCTGTTCGAGCATCCGCGGCAACCATATGAATCTTGGTTGTCCATCCTCCGCGAGATTTGCCGATGGCCTGGGGTCCATTTTTTTTAACGCACCGGTACCGTCAGGATGAACCTTCACGATCGTGCTATCCAGCGATACCGCTTCAATCCGAACGCGGATGATCTGCGCGCGCTGCAACTCCGTGAACACTCGGTCCAGTACGCCGTTGCGAGACCAACGGTTCATGCGCGTGTAGATCGTGTGCCAGCGACCGAACCGTGGCGGCAGGCCGCGCCATTTGCATCCGTGCTCGGCAACATAGAGGATCGCATTGAGCACTTGCAGGTTCGACAGACTCACATTGCCACGCTGTCGCGGCAGGCAATGTTCGATCCGCTTGAATTGGGCTTCGGAGATTTCCATCTCCGAAGCATAACCTTAAATCGATGTAGTGTGAACACGCCCTAGCCCGCGGCGGGATCAAGCCACGTCCGCTTCCAGCGAGACGCAATACGTCAGCCGGGTTTAACACCAGGCAACGGAAGCGGTAGGGTAGATGGCTTCGCGGAATCGTCCAGTCGATACGAGTCTGGATGTGCGCTGGCCGGGGTGATTGCAGCGCGCAGAGGCTTCCCCAATAAGGATGGCCGATTCCTGGATGCCTCGCTGACAAGGTTCATGCAAGCCAGTGATTTTCCGGCTGTTTTTAGTGCAAACGCCCAGAATTTGCACGATTCGAACGACTACCCCATAGTGCAGTCGCTTCAGCACCTTCGCGATGCCAGAAGCAACGTCTTGCGCGGCGTCTTCGTCGTCCTGGCCATCGTGGTCGTCAGTAACTGCTATTACCAACCCGTTGTCGGTTTCAAATCCCAGTTGGAACCGGGTCGACTTATTGAATTGAACGTGGTGGTGGGTGGGTCAACGACCGTCCCAAGCACTTCGGAAGCGGGGATGGACGTCTTGTGCTCGCGACCGGCCGCTATACAGGGTCGACTCATGCCTTATTCATGGATCGCGCGCCCGAGACGATCGTCGCGCCCGCTCGTCGGGAGCTGGCCGGCCATCAAGCGTCATTCGATGGCGCCGGAGTCCGGACGTTGAGGCGTCTGGTCCCCCGCTGGAAGGAGGCATACTCAGAACGGCGCACGTGACCTCGCCGCGCCGAACGGCTACCGCGCGCTCTCTAGCTTTCGGCGCGCGCGGCACCTGCCACGGCGCCCGATGACTGCGTTTCCCGGCGAGCACGCCAGCGTGCGTAGGCAGCCGTCATAAGCGGGGCCAGAAGCGATGTGACGATGGTCGATGCCGCAATCTGCGGGGTCGCCACGGCGACAAGCGCGCCGAGGTGCGGATCGACGGCCGCAATTGCCGTGGGCGTTGCAACCGCATTGCCCGCAGTCGTCGCCGACGCGACGCCGCCAACGCCCGAACCACCAGACAAGCGGGACGCGGCCACGTTGAACACTGTGCCGACCACGAGCGTGATGATGCCGAGCACGATCCCGGAGATGCCCGCGCCAAGGATTGCGTGAAGATTGATCTGCGCGCCGAGGCCGAAGGCGAAGAACGGGATCAGCAGGTCACCGCCGCTCTTCAGGAACTTGCGCATGTCGTCATCCAGATTCCCGAGCACCATGCCGATCGCAATCGGCAATACGGTAGCGACCAGATCGAGGACAGGTAGGCTCTGGTGCAAACCTGCAGCTCAGCTAGAATGACGGCCTTTGCCTAACATGCGTAGTCACGCGAGCACGAGCGACCTGTTCAAGGGCCGACACTTCGAACAAGAGATCATCATCCTTTGCGTGCGCTGGTACCTGCGTTATAAGCTGTCGTACCGAGACCTGGTCGAGATGATGGCTGAGCGAGGCCTGCCGATCGCTCACACGACAATCCTGCGTTGGGTTCAGCGGTACGCACCGGAGTTCGACANGGCTCTGGTGCAAACCTGCAGCTCAGCTAGAATGACGGCCTTTGCCTAACATG
The DNA here is from genome assembly GCF_001443045.1 of Burkholderia ambifaria. Classification (GTDB taxonomy): domain Bacteria; phylum Pseudomonadota; class Gammaproteobacteria; order Burkholderiales; family Burkholderiaceae; genus Burkholderia; species Burkholderia ambifaria_A. Next base: position 24,783 of record NZ_LKPJ01000025.1, read on the forward strand.
CGTAGTCACGCGAGCACGAGCGACCTGTTCAAGGGCCGACACTTCGAACAAGAGATCATCATCCTTTGCGTGCGCTGGTACCTGCGTTATAAGCTGTCGTACCGAGACCTGGTCGAGATGATGGCTGAGCGAGGCCTGCCGATCGCTCACACGACAATCCTGCGTTGGGTTCAGCGGTACGCACCGGAGTTCGACAAACGCTGGAGCCGCTTCGCGACGTCGGCTGGCACCTCCTGGCGGGTGGACGAGACCTACGTCAGGATCCGCGGTCAGTGGGCTTATCTCTACCGGGCTGTCGACTCGGCCGGCAATACCGTCGACTTCCGGCTCAGCCCGCGGCGCAACGTCGCTTCGGCCAAGGCATTCTTTCGTAAAGCCATACGTTCTCAAGGCCGGTTACCCGAGACTATTACGCTGGACGGTTATGCCGCTTCCCACCGCGCCGTTCGCGAACTTCAAGAGCAGGGACGTCTTCCTGACTTGACGAAGCTTCGCTCGTCAAAATATCTGAACAATCTGATCGAGCAGGACCATCGCAATGTCAAATCCAGACTTGGACCGATGCTGGGCTTGAAAAGCTTCACTTCCGCTACCACGACAATACAAGGCATTGAGCTCATGCATCGCATTCGCAAAGGGCAGTTCGACCTACGAGGTCTGGGAACTCAGGGGCAAACTTCGTCCGAAATCTGGGCAGCTGTTCTGGCTGCGTGAACTCAGCCGGCGCACCGGCAGGTTGGCGTGCCTTTGTCCATAATTTGCACCAGAGCCNGAGCAGGACCATCGCAATGTCAAATCCAGACTTGGACCGATGCTGGGCTTGAAAAGCTTCACTTCCGCTACCACGACAATACAAGGCATTGAGCTCATGCATCGCATTCGCAAAGGGCAGTTCGACCTACGAGGTCTGGGAACTCAGGGGCAAACTTCGTCCGAAATCTGGGCAGCTGTTCTGGCTGCGTGAACTCAGCCGGCGCACCGGCAGGTTGGCGTGCCTTTGTCCATAATTTGCACCAGAGCCTGTCTGGCTACGGAACGAAAAGCTGTGCGCGATGAAGACGGAGCCATTGCGCAGAGCGACCCGTAAGGAAAACAGGGTGGCCCATTCGAAAGCCACCATTGCCTTGAGTCGATCGTAGCCGTCGATCGCTTCGCGCCATGCCCGACCAAGGCGGATGTTCACGCCGTCGGGTAACAGATACGCATGACGTCGATAAAGACCGCGAAGCAGAACGATTGCATCAAGCACCGGATGCGTCGTTTCCGCCTCGAACGGCAACTGGACGAGCCGCATCAGCAGGTTGCGCGCATGGTGCCGTTTCAGAATCAGGCATTGACGGACCTGGCTGCGCCGGTTCGGCGCATGCGGATGCAGGACCTGGTCAGCCAGCACACAAAGTTCTTTACGCAGGTCTTCATGCGACAACGATTCGTCGGTGGCAAGTGCCTTTACGGCAGCCGCAAATTCATGGAGCTGGTCGGCGGCCTTGACCCTTGCAGCGTCAACCTCACGGGAAGCGTCGTTGACGACTTTCTGTGCCCAGCGCCTAACCATCGCGAGCACCTGATCGGTTGCTGTACATAGGGCATAGCGCATAAAGCACGCTGCCTCCAGCCTTCGGGCGTGCGGCTCGATCCGCTTGCTAATCGACGGAGGGCGGCTGGCACAACGACGCGCGTAGTGGCGTACGATCGCATCATTGCACTCGACAGGCCAATCGTCAGCTACGCCGTGCATGGTGAGCAGATTGATTTTGTCTAGCACTTCGCTCATCTGATGCGTCGATCCCCGAAGCGGAACCGCCCACAACCACCGCTGCAGACTTGTATGGTCTCCATGCGGTTGAGCGAGAAGGCGCGCCCAGCTGTCGAGCTTGTCTGTGCCAAGCGCCTGCTGAAGCGTCTCGTGCAGCGACGCTTCAATGTCATGCACTGCCTGAACAATGAACGTTCTCAACATCCGATCGGGCGGTATCACGATCCGGTGTTCGTAGAACCATCGCTTGAGGTCGCTCATCAGCTGGCTGCGCTCCGGGCGGCCAGTGAGCTGTTCCTTGAGCCAACGGATGACGTATCGACGCTGATGCTCTGCGATCGACCGGAAATTTATGATGGTCTGAGCGAAGATCTGGTGGTCCGACAGCGTTTTCAGATTGCCATCGTAGATCGAACGAAGCGTCCCGACGTCGGGCGTCTGCACACCCAGCTGCTGGCCGAGGTGTCGCAAGAGGACCGTTGGAATTTGCTTGCATGAGTCGAGCGTCCGACCTGTCATCCGTATGAACCCGACGTGCAATGCCATGGCCAGCCGGTAGAGATCGGAGCGGCGCGAATCGATGCTAGCGAGCTCGCGTCTGGAGAACGTGAAAAACGTGTTAAGTTCGAATTCGCTGAGTTCGCGCGGCACCTGCCGGATCCCGAGATAAGCCATTCGCCAGTGGTCCATCCCGAGTGCTCCGACGTCGACGATGAGAGCGAGTTAGCGTAGCGACGAAGAATCGGTCGCGCTACGGTGTAAATCGGGATAGCTGTCTCGGATGCAACGACTAAGGAAAGTGCCGGAACGCTTGCGACTCGGCGATCATCTCTGGGTTGACATCATTCTCACCGGACATTGACGGCATTCGGTTTGCGCCTTACCGGGCATATTAAGCGCCTTGCGAAAAGTTGTTAATCGGTGTTATGTCAAATCTCGCCAAACTTTTTGGCAACGAGACATAACTTTGCGGCATTGAACGCAGTTAACTAGATTTGCCCGATGACGGATCGCACTATTGGGCTGGCAACTTCTTCGGCTTGTCCTTCACAACGCTGGCCGCGCGCAGCAGTTCTACTTGCGTGATGCCGCACTGCTAGACTGCTCCCGAATCGTGGCCGGGACGGCCACCTTCTCTTTCTTCCGGGGCAGCCTCACGGTAGAGTCTCCAAGGTGTCGCGCTGCGGAATCGGGCTGCGCATGGCCAACTACTCAGTCGTTCGGCGCCGCCTTTCCAGCTCGCGATGCACCGCGTACGTCCGGGCCGTAACCATCAGTTTGCGATTTGCTCTCTTGAGCAGCGACGGCAGCTTCTGCTGAAGCGATATTTTGCGGATAGGCGTAAACGTCCGTTGTGCCGGGGAGATAGCCAGCTTTCTCCACTTGCACCAGCTGCGCACGGACTTGAGCGCGCGTCAGCCGCTGGCTCGTCTGCGCAAATGACGTGGCCGGCACGATGATAGCAACCGTAACAGCAACGGCGTTGATGAGTCTGTTCATGATCAGTGGCCTCGAGAGGTAGACGTCGCATTCGCGAAAGATTGTGTTCGAATCCTATGAATACAGTCTATCGAAGCGGCAATACCAGGGAGAACACACTAGTCGGCAACTGGACGTTTCATTACCTGAAACAGTGATACCAGCCTGCACCGCTGCGAACTGGCGACATGAAGTGATGTTGCATCGCTGACTTGATGCAACAGTTATCACGTGGCGTCAAAAATCTGCTTCTTGTACCAGGACGCAGCATCCAGGATATCCGCCTTCAACGCCGCACTCGCTGCTTCTGCATCGCCCTTTGCCAACGCGGCGAGTACGTTGAAGTGATGCATCGCGCCGCGGTCGTGCAAGGCTTCCGGTGAGGCCTGCATCCGATTCATGACCGCTGCAATGTATGGTCCGCTTCGCAACCATAACCTTTCGATGATCGAAATCACAAGGTCCGATTGCGCTGCGCGATAAATTGCGAAATGCATTCTCTCGTTCGCCATCACCGCTGCAGGCACATCGGCCGAGTCGACCGCGCGGCTGTAGATTTCGTTTGCAGTCTTGATGGCAGAGAACTGAGCACGGGTCATGCGCTCGGCTGCCCTGAATGCAGCGTGAGATTCAATTGCGATCCGTGCGTCGATGAGTTCGTCGAGTCGCGCGATCGATACCGCCGGAACCCGAAGCGACCGATTGGGCAGCATCTCGAGCGCGCCCTCCGTGACAAGTCGGCTGACGGCTTCTCGAACCGGCATGGTGCTGATGCCCAACGAAGCGGCGAGTCCCCTGATCGTCAATGTTGTCGCCGGCGCAAAGCGTCCTGAGCGCAGCGTATTGCCAAGTTCGGCGTAGACGCGCTCACGTAACGCAACCACGGTCAGCCGCGGCACCGCCGGAGCGCCGGCCTCAGCAATGTCAGCATTGCCCGTGGTATCCACGAGTCTGGTCTCCAATGAGTTCTCCCCCTCGAGCAAACGGTCGGTGTGTCGATGTGCAGACTACCGACGCGACGTGTTGTGATCACGCAATTCATATCGTGGCCGCGAGCTTGCGTAAAGACGGGCATTCGCCCCGCCACGGCAGGCCAGCGAGCAACCGGGCCATCACGTGTGGCGGAACCCGAGCAAAGTCAAAAAAACGCGATTTCTCGCTAGTTGACACACGCACTTGCAACCGATGACCGGCAGCCAACGTCCTCATCGATCGGCAATCCTCACCGCGAAGGCGAGTTTCCGCATAGTATAATATGTGATCACAGATCTCACGCACTGTATTCTGATGACTTGCTGGATCCGCCTCCCCTATGTCCGGGCGCCGGATTCCAGTCCTCCGGCAGTGGTTGCATCGAGGCCAGCGCCGGCCGGCCGTAGGGGCGCACGTGTGTATCCGGTGGCTTCACCATGCAAGGTCAAAGTTGCCCGGAAACACGCACGGGCAAGACATTGCGTTATTTCATTCGCGGCAAACTGTACGAGGAATCGATTGGACCGACTGTTCACCATGCGGGTATTCCTGCAAGTCGTCGATAGCGGGAGTTTTGCGAGCGCGGCCCGGACTATGGAGCTCTCCAAGCCGACGGTGACACGTGCGGTGGCGCAACTGGAGGCGCATCTGAGAGCGCGCCTTCTCCAACGCAGTACCCGCAAAGTCACGCCAACCGAGGCAGGCACCGAGTATGCCGAACGCTGTAGAGAGATACTCGCGGCGACTGTCGAGGCTGATACCCGAGCGGGCCTCGAACGAAACACACCTTCCGGCACGTTGCGTGTTGCGATGCCATCTGCGCTCGCGCTTGCCCTTCTTGCACCACTTGTTGCGGCCTATTGCAAGCAGTATCCCGATGTGTCGATCGATATCACCCTCGTGGACCGACCAATCGATCTCGTCGAGGAAGGCATCGACGTTGCAGTCGTTGTCGACAACATGTTGAACAGCGATGACGTCATCACTCGCGAGGCAAGTGGCAGTCGGTTTGTTGCTTGCTGTGCGCCCGCCTACCTGCAAGGTGCGCACCCGAAGAACTTTGCCGAATTGCGTGAGCAGCGGATCCTGTGTCTGAAGCGCTTTGCCAGGAGACTCTCATCGGCCGGATGCATGAATCTTCATGTCACGACGAACACGGCCATGCTGAGATTGCTCGCGCGTGAAGGACTGGGAATCGCGATCCTGCCCGAGTTCCTGATCAGCGGCGATCTCGTCGACGGCCGCCTGCTCAAGGTGCTTGAAGACGAGGAACTCGAGCCGATTGGCATACAGGTGGTCTATCCAACCCGGAAATATGTCCCGGCCAAAGTGACGCACTTCGTCGACATGAGCCTTGCTCGGCTCGCCACGCTCAATCCGGACGGTCGGCAGCGAGCGTCGTGAGACTGTCCACCCGGTCGCCACTGCTTCCGACATGGAAAATACCGATGCCGCCAGGCGCATGCGTGCGGACGCGAATTCGGTCGACACGAGAATCAGGGCCGTGATGCTCGCAACCAGCGGCAGCCAAAGTCGGCGGGAGAAGGCCATCGTGTCGAGTGGAAAAGCTGACTGAGGCTGCGCGATGTCGACCCGGCCGCGGCGCGAAGGCTTCAACGCCTTCGCGTACCGCGCCCGCCAACAGTCGAAGTCTTATCGTGGCGGCCTCAGCTGCATGATTTCCCGCGCTTCGGCAGGCGTAGCGACCGACATGCCGAGATGATCAATGATGGTGCGTGCTCGCTCGACCAGCTGCCCGTTGGTCGCGAACACGCCGCGGCTCAGGTACAGGTTGTCTTCAAGGCCGACGCGCACGTTGCCGCCGAGCAATGCGGACTGGGCAACCATCGGCATTTCGTCGCGCGCGATACCGAACGCCGCCCACTGCGCGTGCTCCGGCATCAGGTTGCGCTGATAGAGCATCGTTTCGGTCGTGGCCGGTGCACCCCAGAGGACGCCCAGCACCATCTGGAACAGTGGCACGCCGTCGATCAAACCATCGGCGATCAGCGATTTGCCGAACAGGATGTCGCCGGCGCTAAAGACCTCCAGCTCGGGCTTGATGCCAAGTTCCTGAAAGCGCCTCGCCATTGCGCGCAACGTGCGGGTCGTATTCAGGTAGACGAACTCCAGCTTGCCTTCGACCTGGTTGCCGGTCGTGATGTCGAGCGATGCGATTTCCGGCAAGCACTCCTCGAGGTGACGCACTCGCTCTGCAACCGGGATGACGTCGCTTTCGGGCAGCGCGCGCGCCTCGTCTTCCGGGTCCGGCAGGAAGAAGGCGCCGAGACCGCAGGTCAGGTTCAATACGATATCCGTGCCCGACTGACGCACGCGGTCGACGACTTCCTTGAAGAGCCGCGGGTCGCGACTGCCGCCGCCCGTTTCGGGATCGCGCACGTGAATGTGCGCCACCGAAGCGCCCGCCTTCGCTGCTTCGATACACGCATCGGCGATTTGCGCCGGGGTGATCGGCATCGCGGGATGCTTCGGGTTGAAAGGCGCATTGCCGGTGACCGCGCAGGTCAAGATGACTTTTCTGGACATATCAGATCTCCCATTCAACATTGCCGCTGACGGCGATCAGTTCGCCCGTGACCTTCGACGCTGCACGGGAAGCGAGGAACAGGACCATCTGGGCCAGATCCTCAGGCTGCACCTTGGAGCGCAGCGAGATGAATTTCAGGTAGTCGGCCTCGACCTCATCGACGCTACGTCCGCTCTCCGAGGCGATCTGGGCGACGATGCGCTGCATGCGCGCGTTGTCGATCATGCCCGGGAGGATTGCATTGCAGCGGACGTTGAACGGCCCGAGCTCCCGGGCGGCATTCAGCGTCAGCGATTCGACCGCCGCCTTGGACACGACATAAGCGGTCCGCATCGGCAGGCGCGTACGGGTCGAGCCGGTGGAAAAATTGACGATGGCGCCGTGACGGTTGCGCTTCATCGCGGGCACGACATGTTTCATGAACTGGAACATGCCTCCGAGGTTGATATCGAACGTCTCGCGCCAGGCGTCGTCGCTGATGTCCTCGAGCGCGGCGCGGGGCCCGGCAACGCCCACGTTGTTGACCAGCACCGACGCGTCGCCGAAGGCGCGCCGGGCATCTTCGACGACCTGCGCGACCTGCGCCGGATCGCCGACATCGGCCACGGTCCCAGTCATGCCGGGATTTGCCGCAAGTGTGGCCCTGACGGCGTCGGCACGAACGTCGCAGATATGCACCCGGTCACCGCGTGCGACGAACTGCTCCGCAATCACGCGGCCAACGCTGTCCGCGCCGCCGGTGACGATCACTGTTTCCTGCATGGACATCCTCTCGATCCAGGGCGCTCGCCACGTTTCCTCAGGCGGGCGCCGTTGTTCATTCGCGTCGCGATCCGCTGCACGCGCATGGCTCATGGCAGCGACCCTCGCGTCATCGATATTCAGAGACCGGCGGAGATGCCTTCGTCCATCAGCAGGCAGCTACCGTGCATCGCTCGCGCGGAATCGGAGGCAAGAAAAGCGATGGCGCCAGCGATGTCCGTCGGCTCGGAGAAGGTCCGCGTGCTCGGCGTGCGGGCCGCCATGAAGTCGCGCAGGCCTTGCATCCCGGGATCATTGCGAATGTCATCGTTCATGCTGGTTGCGGTATTGCCGGGTGCGACGCAGTTCACGTTGATGTTTTCGCGTCCGAGTTCGCAGGCAAGCGCGCGGGTCATCATCACAATGCCGGCTTTGGTCGCGCAGTAGATCGCGTAGGTACCAAAACCCGTAAGCCCCGCAACCGATGCGATATTGACGATCCGGCCGCCGCCATTCGCCTTCAGGCGAGGTACCACGGCGTTGATCGTGTTCCACGTGCCACGCAGATTGATGTCGATCATCTGGTTGACGTCCTGCAGCGCGGCGCTGCCGGCCGGCGTCGGCTTGAACACGCCTGCGGCGTTGACCAGCACGTCGATCCTGCCGAATGTGTCGACGACGCTGTCCACCAGGCTTTGTACCGCCCCGGCATCGCGTACGTCGCAGGCAAAGCCGCTTGCATTTCCCCCTTCCGCACGAATTGCGGCTGCAACTTTCTCCGCCTTCGCCACATTCGAGCTCGCCACGACCGCCACGCGATAGCCGTCGCGCGAAAGGCGATGCACCACCGCTTCGCCGATTCCGCCGGATCCACCCGTCACTACCACCACCTTGCCTTCAACACTCATCACTTGCCTCCTCCCGGTTCAGGCCGTTACATCGACCGCCGGACGCATTCGAGCGCAGCGGTCACTTGTCGAAAGGCTATGCGTTTTGTGATCACAGATCAACATAAATTTTCTCAAGCGCGGAGTCGTCACGCATTTTCCCGGCATTTACTGGGGATTACCCCAACAAATCGCGTAGGACGTCGATTTCCACTTGTGATCACAAAAAACAAAAATTATGCTTTGGCGCAATGACGGTCGATCGGCGCCCAAGACGATCGACGAATCCGCAATTTGTCTATCAGGAGAGGCTCATGCGTTTCGCAGTCGACACCGGCGGTACGTTTACCGACCTTATCGTCGAGGATGACGACGGTAGTCTTCACATGTTCAAGTCGCCGACGACACCGGCGGACCCGATCAGCGGCGTGCTCGACGCCTTGCAGGTGGCCGCCGACGGGCTCGGGCTCGATCGCATGGCGATGTTGCGCCGTGGCGAGATGTTCATCTACGGCACCACCCATGCGATCAACGCGATCATCACCGGCAACACGGCGCGTACCGCGTTGATCGTGCCGGCCGGGCACCGGGACATCCTGACGTTGCGCGAGGGTGGACGACTCGAGCCGTTCAACTTCACGGTCCCTTACCCCGAGCCGGTCGTGCCGCGTGCACTGACGTGGGAAGTGCCGGGCCGGATGCGGGCCGATGGCAGCGAGCTGCACCCGCTCGACGAGAAGGCGCTCGAGAAAATCTGCGCCGAGATGCGGGATGCCGGCGTCGAAGCCGTGGCAGTCTGTCTCTTGTGGTCGGTCGTCAACCCGGCGCATGAACTGAAAGTCGGCGACTTGCTCGCAAAGCACCTGCCGGGCGTACCGTACACGCTGTCTCATCAGCTCAATCCGATTCCCCGCGAGTTCCGTCGCGCGTCGTCGGCCTGTATTGATGCGTCGCTCAAGCCGATGATGCGTGCCTATATGCACACGCTGGTCGACCGTCTGGGCAAGGCCGGCTTTCCGGGGCGAGTCGTCGTCGTCACGTCGCAGGGCGGCGTGATCGACGCCGCCCACGTTGCCGAGGCGCCCATTCACCTGATCAACTCCGGGCCGTCGATGGCGCCGGTATCGGGCCGCTATTTCGCCCAGGCTGATGAGCAGAGCGACACGGCCATTATCGCGGACACCGGCGGCACGACCTACGACGTGAGCCTCGTGCGACGCGGGCGAATTCCATCCTCACGCGAGACCTGGATTGGCGCGCCCTACCGCGGCATCATGACGGGCTTTCCCTCCGTCGACGTCAAGAGTGTCGGCGCAGGCGGCGGTTCGATTGCCTGGGTCGACGATGGCGGCATGCTGCACGTTGGACCGAAAAGCGCGGGTGCCGTGCCCGGCCCCGTGTGCTATGGGCGCGGAGGCACGCAGCCGACCGTGACGGACGCATCGCTCGCGTTGGGCTACATCGATCCTGACTTTTTCCTGGGCGGCTCGATGAAGCTCGATGCCCAGGCATCGCGCGACGCCATCGAGCAATTCGTGGCGACGCCGCTGGGCCTGTCGATCGAAGAAGCGGCGGCCGCGATCATCACGATCGCAACCGAGAACATGGTGCAGGCGATCTTCGATATCACCATCAACCAGGGTATCGACCCGCGCGACGCCGTGTTGATCGGCGGCGGCGGAGCCGCGGGTTTGAACTCGGTGCTGATTGCCCGGCGCCTCGATTCTCCGCGTCTCGTCATCCCGCAGGTGGGGGCAACGATGAGCGCCGCCGGCGCGATGATGTCCGAATTGACATCGCAGTTCTACGCAACGCACTTTGCCCGTAGCGGCGCATTCGACTATGACGGCGTGCGCGAGGTGTTGGCGGGTCTCCACGCCAAGTGCGTCGAATTCATCGAGGGTCCCGGCGAGGGCTCGTTCGAACAGACGATCACCCTGCTCGCCCAGGCACGTTATCCGGAGCAGGTGTGGGAACTCGAAGTGCCGCTGCGCGGCTTCACGATCGAAACCGCGGAAGATGTCGACGCGCTCATCGAAGGGTTCCACCAGGCTCACGAAGAAGTCTTCGCCATTCGCGACAGCGGTTCCCAGATCGAAGTCGTTGGCTGGAGCGCAAACGTCTCGTGCCGGATTCGCAAGCAGGAAGGTGCCACGCTCGCCAACTCGAGCGCGAAGGCTATCTCGATTCCTCGGCGCAAGGCCTACTTCGCCGGCAAGGGTTTCCTCGACAGCGCCGTGGTCCGGTTCGAGGCAATGCAGCCTGGCGAGCCGGTATCAGGACCCGCCATCGTCGAATCGTCGTTTACGACGGTGGTCATCAATCCGGGATCGATTGCGGAGCGCCGCCAGAGCGGCAGCCTGTCGATCATCCCCGGGCGCGATTAATCGAGGAGAACACACATGAACCAAGCGAACCAACGACCGACTACCGATGGCGTCCAGCTCGCGCTTCTGACCAATCGCCTGGAGGGCGTCGCCCGCAAGATGGCCAACACCCTTCTGCGCAGCGGCCGCTCGGGCGTGTTGAACATCGCGCGTGACTTCTCGTGCTGCATCGTGACCGCCGACTGCCACTTGCTGGCGGCAGCGGAAAGCCTGCCCATCCACGTCCTGTGCGGCCCGGACATGATGGCCGCCTCGATGAAGTCATTCCATCCGGAACTGCGCCGCGGCGATGCATATCTGCACAACTCGCCGTACCACGGCTGCTCCCACCCCGCGGACCACACGATTCTCGTGCCCGTGATGGACGACGACGGCGTGCATCGCTTCACGGTTGTCGCGAAGGCCCACCAGGCCGACTGCGGCAATTCGGAGCCGACCACGTACATGGGTTCCGCACGCGACGTCTACCACGAAGGCGCACTGATTTTCCCTGCTGTGAAGGTGCAAGAGAATTACAGGAACATCGACGACATCGTGCGCATGTGCAAGATGCGGATTCGTGTCCCTGAACAATGGTGGGGCGACTATCTGGCGATGATGGGCGCGGCCCGCATCGGCGAGCGCGAATTGGTGAATCTCGCGCGGGAAATCGGCTGGGACACGCTGGACGACTATGCGCGCGACTACCTCGACTATTCCGAACAACGAATGATCGGCGCGATCAGGAAGCTCGCTTCGGGTCAGGCGACCCGCTCCAGCACGCACGATCCGCTGTTTCCCGGCATGCCACCAGAAGGCGTGACGATCCAGGCCACCGTGACCGTGGACGCCGAGAAAGGACGGATACAGGTCGACTTGCGTGATAACCCGGACTGCCTGCCCTGCGGACTGAATCTGAGCGAAGCGACCGCACGCACGGCGGCAATGGTCGGCGTGTTCAACAGTGTCGAGCACACCGTTCCGAAGAACGCCGGGGCGTTCCGGTGCATCGACATCCTGCTGCGCGAAAATTGCGTGGTGGGCATCCCGCTGCACCCGACGTCGTGCTCGGTGGCGACCACCAACATGGCCGACCGCGTCGCCAATTCGGTACAAACGGCAATGGCCGAAATGGACGAGGGTGCGGGCCTCGCGGAATGCGGCGCCGTGATTCCACCTGCCATCGGCGTCATCTCGGGTATCGACCCGGCGACAGGCCACCGTTTCATCAACCAGCTTTTCCTCGGCTTCACCGGCGGCGCCGCGGGACCGCATGCGGATGCGTGGCAGACCATCGGGCACGTCGGAAATGCGGGCCTGTGCTTTCAGGATAGCGTCGAGCTTGATGAAATGCGCCATCCGCTTCTCGTCCGGACCCGCAGCTTCGTGCAGGATAGCGAGGGCGCGGGCCGCCACAACGGCGCTCGCAGCATGTACGTCGAATTCGGCCCGGTCGGCTGCGACATGGAAGTCGGCTACGTCAGCGACGGCACGATAAATGGCCCTAGAGGCGTGCGAGGCGGCCTGTCGGGTGCGCGCTCCAAGCAGTTCAAGCGGCTGAACTCGGGCGAACTCGTCGAGCTTCCAGGTGGCGCCATGCTTCACCTGGCGGATGGAGAGACGGTCCTTTCGTACTCGTGCGGTGGCGGCGGTTACGGGCGCCCCGAATCCCGCGACCCGGAGCAAGTTCGTCGCGACGTGGCTGAGGGCTACCTGTCACGTGAGCGAGCCCGAGCCATCTTTCGGGTGGCGCTCACGCCCGCCGGGAAGGTGGATGCCGGAGCAACGGCCGCATTGCGCGCCGCCGCGCCCGAATCGATCGCCGTTTCCGCCGGGGCATGGCAATGATGCTGACTTATCAGGGCGTCGCACCGACAGTCGGCGCGGCATGCTTCGTGGCGCCGAATGCGATTCTCGTCGGCGCCGTCCGGCTCGAAGAGAAAGCGTCGGTCTGGTTCGGGGCGGTCCTGCGCGGCGACGTCGCGGCGATTCGCATCGGCGCGGCCAGCAATGTGCAGGACGGAGTCATCATCCACGCCGATCCGGGGTTTCCCGTCGATATTGGTCGGGGCGTGACCATTGGCCATGCGGCGAAGCTGCATGGCTGCACGGTGGAAGACGGCGCGCTCATCGGGATCGGGGCGACCGTGCTTGATGGCGCCGTGATCGGCAAACAGGCGCTGATCGGCGCGAACGCGCTCATTGCGCCGGGAAAGGTCATTCCCGAGCGGGCGCTCGTAATGGGGTCACCCGGCAAGATCGTCAGAATGCTGACGGAGGATGAAGTCAAGGAGCTGGCATGGGCCGCGGAGGAGTATGTACGCACCTCGGCGGATTACTCGTCGGCGCCGGCCGTGCCGCGTGCCTGATACCTGATGACGGCCGGCGCCATTCAGCGCCGGCTTGCTCCACCTCCCGCCGCGGTTCGCGAGTCCGAAGGCGGGATCTACTTGCGTTTGCGCGACTTGGCTAGTACGGGCTCAAGCGCGCCCTCGACGAAGAGTTGGCGCTTGTACCACTCCGCGGCATCGCGGATATCGGCCTGCACTGCGGAATTGGCGGCATCCGGGTCCCGCTTTGCCAGGGCCGCCAGGATGTTGAAGTGGTGCATGACACCACGGTCATGCAACGAGTCCGCGGCGACGCTCATCCCTTTCATGACCGCCGCCAGGTAGGGGCCACTCTGGAGCCACAACGTTTCAATTATCGACAGCAGGAGCTCCGACCGGGCGGCACGATAGATGGCGAAATGAAGCTGCTCGTTCGCGGCCACGGCGGCGACCATGTCGCCCGCGTCCAGCGCGTGACCGTACGCTTCGTTGGCCGCCTTGATCCGCGAGAACTCCGCAGGGGACATCCGTTGCGCGGCAAGCGCGGCCGCATGGCCCTCCACGTTGGCGCGTATGTCGATCAGTTCATCGAGCTTGTCTGACGAGATAATCGGCACGCGCAGGGTGCGGTTTGGCAACATTTCCAGCGCGCGCTCCGTCACGAGCCTGCTGACGGCTTCGCGAACCGGCATGGTGCTGGTACCCAGCATTTCTGCAAGGCCACGGATGGTCACCATCGTTGCCGGAGCGAAGCGCCCCGCACGCAGTGCATTGGCCAACTCGTCGTAGACGCGCTCGCGCAGCGCGACGTTGCTCAGTTTTGATACTGCAGGCTGGTCGTCTTCATTCGACGGAGGCGGCTTCTCCTTGTCGGTAGTCAGACTGTCCATATGTGCTCCATTAGTGATCTTCAATCACGCAAGACTGCCGCCAAAAGACAATCAGGCGGCTCGCGCGACGCCTGATCTTACCTGATTTTGTGATCACATGGAGTCGAGCGGCCGTTTGCGGCGCAGGAGCAGGGCCGCCTCCGCGGCAGCGTCGCAAGCCGGTCGATCGGTGGCGATGCAACTTGCCCGGCGGCGCGCTGCCCCTTCCGCCGCCATGCGCGGATTCATTTACGCAAGCAGCTGGCCGCCGGTCGACTCCAACATCGATCGATACAGCCGACGCACCGGACGGCTGTTCTCGTAATTGCGCTCCTTGATCGCGCCAAAGCCACGAATCGATGCGGGCACCTGCAGCAACGCGATGGCCGTCTCGAGTGTCCGGGGCGCGAGGCTTTGAAGCACCAGGCTGACGTCTTCCTCGAATTCGCCGATCATCTTGCGTTCGATGACCCGGTCAATCTGGCGGCCGAACGGGTCAAGCGGTGTGCCCCGCAGCACCTTGCCGTACTTGAGCACGCGCAGAATCGGATCGAGCCACGCGGCGCGCAAAGCGATCTTGGTTCTGCGTCCGGTGTGGGGCGAGCGTCGCGTGAGCAGCGGCGGCGCCATGTAATAGGTCTTCTTGCTGCCACCTTCGAACGCGGCGGACAGATAGGAACGGAAGCTGCCATCGGTATGAAGCCGCGCCACTTCATACTCGTCCTTATAGGCGAGGACCTTGAAGTAGCCGCGGGCAACAGCTTCCGTCAATGCTCCAGCGGCGCCCGCCACGCGGCGCTCCGCTTGCTGCACGCTGTCGACAAGCGCCTGGTATCGACGACCATAGGCGGCGTTCTGGTAACGCTCGAGGTCGCGCACGCGATCGGCCACGAAGCGGTCCCAGATGAACGTCTCCGATTCGCTCGCCAGCGTGCTGGATACCTGCTCGATCACACTGGCATCGTGCGCCATCAAGCGTCCCCAAAAGAACGCGCGCACATTCATCTCGACGGCGGTGCCATTCAATTCGATGGCCCGTCCGATTGCGCCTTCCGAGAGCGGAATCAGTCCCAGTTGGTACGCATAGCCCACCATCATCATGTTCGATGTAATTGCGTCGCCAAAAAGTGTCTCGGCCGCGCCGGAGCCATCCCAGAAAAATGATGGGGCACCGCTGGTCGCGCTTTCGATCGCGACCTGATGAATTGCCTTGCTGACCGGCAGGTCGCCATCACGGACGAAGTCCGAAGTCGGCGTAATGCGTTCGTTCACGACCGCCCGCGTCACGCCGGAAGCCACGCGCGAGAGTGCGCCGGCGGACGCCGCGACGACCGCGTCGCAGCCAAGCAGAATATCCGCGGCATGCGCGCCGATCCGGGATGTGAGGATCCCGGTCCGGCTGCTCGCGATCTGTACGTGACTGATCACCGCCCCGTTCTTCTGTGCAAGACCGGTGAAGTCCAGTGTGGACGCCCCCTTGCCTTCCAGATGCGCGGCCATGGCGAGAATGGCGCCGATCGTGACGACCCCCGTTCCGCCGATACCCGTGACGACAATGCTGGCGTGGCTCCGCATGGCCTCCGGCACAGGCGCTGGCGCAGGAAGTCTCTGGCGCCATTCGGCTTCGATCGCGCCGATGCGCTTTTCGTCCGGACGTTTGGGCTGCAGTCCTTCAACCGTGACGAAGCTCGGGCAGAATCCCTTGAGGCACGACGTGTCCTTGTTGCAGCTCGACTGATTGATCGCGCGCTTGCGGCCGAGCTCCGTTTCGAGCGGTTCGATCGCAATGCAATTCGATTGCGTGGAGCAATCGCCGCAGCCTTCGCATACAGCGGGGTTGATCACGACGCGCCGCGGCGGATCGATCAGCGTTCCACGCTTGCGGCGACGACGCTTTTCGGCAGCGCAGGTTTGGTCATAGACGATGACGGAAACGCCCTTGGCTGCGCGCAGGGTTCGCTGGAGCGCGTCGAGCGCGTCCCGATGCTGCACCTCCACGTTCGCCGGCAACCGCGACTGGCCTTCATACTTTTCCGGTTCGTCCGTCACCACGACCACCTTGGCCACCCCCTCGGCGACCACCTGATCTACCACGCGCCGGACGGTCAGGCTGCCTTCGGCCGGCTGCCCCCCCGTCATCGCCACTGCGTCGTTGAAGAGAATCTTGTAGGTGACGTTCGACTTCGCTGCAACCGACTGGCGAATCGCAAGGCTCCCCGAATGCTGGTATGTCCCGTCACCAAGATTGACGAACATGTGCGGGATGTCCATGAACGTCGACATCCCGACCCACTGGACACCCTCCCCGCCCATCTGGCAAAAGGTCGCGGTGTCGCCTGCATCACCCAGTGCCATGATGTGACACCCGATGCCAGCCGCGGCATACGAGCCGTCCGGCAATCGAGTCGACGAATTGTGGGGGCACCCGGCGCAGAAAAACGGCTTGCGGGTGAGCGGTTCCGCATCCTTGCTGATCGCAAGCGGAATGACGCGCGCGCCGCCGCTTCGAACAGTCGCGGTGGCCAGGGCTGCCGGTGTCAGCTCGACGTGGGTGTGCGCAAAGAATCGCCGGAGCGCAGCCGCGATCTGCTCAGGCGCGAATTCCATCGCGGCGGGCAACAGTGGACCCGCTTCCCCGAGATCCTTGCCGAACACCGCAGGACGTTCATCAGCCCGCACATTGAACAGCGCGTCCTTGATCTGCCGCTCGACAAACGAGCGCTTCTCCTCGATCACGATCAGTGCCTGCATGCCGCGTGCAAATGCGCGCAAGCCGTCCGCCTCGAGCGGCCAGATCATGCCGATCTTGTAGATGCCGATGCCAAGGCGTGCCAGCTCCGTCGGCGAGAGCCCGAGGAGGTTCAAGGCGGCCAGCACATCGCCGTGCGCCTTGCCGACGGTGACAATTCCCACGCGCGCACCTTGCGGGCGTACCAGTGCGCGATCGAGCGGATTCGCCCGGAAAAATCCGAGTGCGGCGGGCAAACGCTCATCGAGCACGCGTCGCTCGAGTTCGCTACGTTCGGCTGGCCAACGAAGATTCGGGTCGTAGTTGAACCCTCGGGCAGCCGGAACCTCGATGTCCGAGGGCAACCTGAAACGAGACGCCGTGTGTGCTCGATGTCCGTGCACGGTCATCGAGCGGCCGCTTTCGACCGTTTCGGTAATCGCCTTGAACGCAACCCAAAGGCCCGAAAAACGCGACATGGCGTAGCCTGTTAAACCAAACTCGACGTATTCCTCGACGGACGCCGGAAAGAGAATCGGCATCATCGCACCTTCGAAGACATGGTCCGTCTGGTGCGGGAACATCGACGATTGCGCGGCGTGGTCGTCGCCGGCGACCGCCAGCACACCGCCATGCCGCGACGTGCCGAGGATGTTGGCGTTGCGAAAGACGTCCCCGGTGCGGTCAACGCCCGGGCCTTTGCCGTACCACATCGAGAAGACGCCTTCGACGCGCTTGCCCGGGAACGCATCGACCTGTTGGGCCCCCCACAGCATGGTCGCGCCCAGGTCTTCATTGAGGCCCGGTTCGAAGCGGATGGCGTGTTCCGCGAGCAGTTTCTTCTGACGCCACAGTTCCTGATCGAATCCACCCAGTGGTGAACCGCGATAGCCCGATACCAGCCCGCCGGTGTTGATCCCCGCGGCGCGATCGCTACGCGCCTGTTCAAGCAGGATTCGCACAAGCGCCTGGGTCCCGGTCAGGAAAACGGCACCATTTTCCCTCCGGTAACGATCCTCAAGACGGTACTCCATGTCGAGTTGGCGCTCGACCTCGACTGCTCGCATGTTCATTGCCTGTCTCCGCTGCTGTGATAGGTGGAATGCGAGTCATTTTAGGTAGCCGATAGCGGTGATTTGTGCCAAACTCGACCATTGAATCGATGAAATTTAGCAATGCCAGCCGGATATATTCGCCTTACAGGGAAAGTTGGCCAATGAAATTCGATCGCAACGATGTCAGCATCCTGCACGCCCTGCAACGCGATGCCCATACGAAAGCAACCGATCTTGCGGAATCGCTCGGTCTGTCGCTTTCTCCGTATTACCGTCGCGTCCGGCTCCTTGAAGAGGCCGGCGTCATCACGCAATATGTGACGCTCCTCGATCAGGAAAAGGCCGGATTTCCGGTCAATGCATACGTTTCGGTCGCGATTGAAAAGAAGAGTGAAGTCCGGCTCGCAGCGTTTGAGCGCGCGATCGCGAACTTCGAGGAGGTGATGGAGTGTTACTTGATGACGGGCGCATTCGACTACATGCTTCGTGTCGTCGCTGGCGACATTGCAGGTATCGAGCGCTTCGTGATGACCAAGCTCACGAAGATTGACGGCGTGCGCGACATCCACACATCTGTCGCGCTTCGCCGTGTCGAATACAAGACAGCCCTACCTGTTCGCGTCCGCGACGAATGATGGGCCTGAATGGCCCATACTTCGAGCGCCGTTGTCGGACACCGGAAAAGTGTGATTGCTATTGGGTTGAAAAGACCGCAATGCCATTCGAAGAAAACGACCCCGTGCCACTCCCTGCAAATGGCACGTAGATCTGGTGCGACGCGCCATCAATCGCGACGGAATGCGCTCCTTTCCCCATCGGCAGTTGTGCGATCACTGAACGTGACGAAGCATCGACTACGCCAAGCGTCGGCATGGCGGACGCGGCAGGCCCAGCCACTCCACTCTTTTGCTCGCGAAACGCAGGGATAAAGTATCGGTTCGTCACGGAGTCGTAAGCGACCTGATCCGCCCCACCAAACGGGATAGTTGAAAGTATGGAGCCTGTCGTACGGTCAAGGATCAGACTGACGAGAGGTGCGCCGTCGTCTGGAATGCAAGCCACCAGGACGTCATGGTTCGGCCCTAACGCCATTCCGTTAGGGTTGCAAGCCGGCAGTGCATAAACGCTCGACACTTTCGGCGCACCCGCGACGACCGACCCGGCTGAGATGACATCCATCTCGCCATGAACGTTGGTTGGCGTGCCGTCATTGTTCAACAGGAAGCTCTTCGTCACTTTGTCGTATTGGCATTGCTCGAGGCCGGCCGAATCAGGGAATTGAAGGGTGGCGACTACGTTCTGAGTGACTGTCGATATGAACGTCGCAAACGGAGGCGAGTCCGCTGGATTGGTTGCCATAATCACGTCGTCGTCCGGGTCGAAACACACCGAGTCCGTGCGTAATCCGGAAGTCGCAACCGGAATGTTCCTCACCAGCTGCCCATTGGAAGCGTCGAGAACCTTGACGGAATTCACGTCTGCGACGTACAGAAGATTGGTGTTCGGGATGCCGACAACGCCTTCCGGCCCCGCCGTATCGGCAGATCCGCTAAAGCCCGCGAAACCCGGTTTGATTTTCGATGTCAGGTGATTGCTGCCTACATTCACGACGTCAATGGCATTGTTGCTTACATCAGCCAGATAGTACTGCCCTCGAATCTGGTCCACGTAGCCTATATCGAAGAGGAAACCGGCCCCAGGAGTCTGGACCGGAATCGTCGCAATCAAATGCGGAGCCGAATTTATATCATCTCCGCCGCCACAGGCCGCCATGACAAAAACAGGCGTCAAATATATCAAAACCTTCAGTATTCCAAATTTCATTGAAAAAAACTCCAGATGATGAATCCATGACAGCCGACACGACTGGCGGACAAACGACGAATGCAATGGCGAATTGCCCGTACCAAGCTCAGGAATTTCCGGTCATATCCTCGGCACCCATTCGGCTATGCGCTGAGTAGCGCCAGTGCATGACCGTGCAAAGTCTTGTTTGCAGATGCGATGACGCGCCCATCCGAGTGACGCCTGAGCGGGCGCCCGTCCCAATCAGTGATGACCCCTCCCGCCGCTTCGACAACGGGGACCAATGGGAGGTAGTCATAGGACTGCAGACCAGATTCAATAACCAGATCCACACGACCTGTGGCCAAGAGTGCGTAGTTGTGACAGTCTCCGCCGTAGCGACGCAACGCGGCTTGCTTGGCAACACGTTCGAACGCCTTGCGGGCCCGCCGATCAAAGATGTCAGGCGACGTGGTGCACAGCCTGGCTTTGGCAAGATTGTCACAGCTGCTGCTCGAAACCTTGCGTCCATTCAGAACGGCTCCTGCAGAAGAGCCGATCCAGCGCGCTTTCAGGATGGGCATTTCGATCGCCCCGACCCATGGCTCACCATTGCGCAACACCCCGATGAGCGTGCCGAAAAGTGGGCTGCCGATGGCAAAGCTCCCCGTGCCGTCAACCGGATCAATAATCCACGTGAAGCGGTCCGTGGATGGCGGCGCGCCGGCTGCCGATTGCTCGCCGTACTCTTCGCCGATGATGTCGTGCTCGGGAAAACGGCGCCTTATCGCGGCGGTGAGCGCCACTTCAATATCCCGATCTGCCTGTGTCACAGGTGTCCCGTCCGCTTTCTGCTCCATCGACGGCGGCTCGCCGAAATACCTGCCGGCAATGGCCCGCGCCTCGTCGGCGAGCGAGTCGATCGCCTGCAGAACAATATCCATGTCCATCGCGTGTATCTGGTCCGGATGTAAAGGGAGAAAGAAGACGTCCTCACGAGGCGCCTTCGAAATACGACGTCTTAAAACAACGTCCGGATGCCCGCGGTAATCGCGATCTGATTGTGTCCGATCGTGGCCGGGCTCGACAGTAGGATCGTGTCGCTGCCAGCGCCGAGCATGCCCTGCACCTTGTTCATCGAGTAAGCGATGTCCGTGTACAGGGTCGTGCGCTTCGATAACGAATATTGCGCACCTACCTTGAACAGTTGCGCGCCCGCCGCGCTGTTCTGCAGATCTTGCAGATACATCCAGTCGGCCGTCGCGCGCAAAAACGGAGATGCCTGCCAGGCCGCGCCGAGATAGTAGTAGTTCTGGTTCGCGCCGGTTGTCGGATTCCGGAACTTGGCAAAATCGAAGCCCGTCTTGACGGGACCGATTACGTAAGACACACCAACTGAGAGCGCGCGCAGCCACGGGTTGCTCGTCGCGCCGGTCGGATCTCTCGCATCGAAGTATGCGGACGTCAAGCCGAGTGTGCCGTTGGTCCAGTTCAGGTTCGCGGACCAGGTCTGCTTGTTTGCGAAGCTACCGGCGGTACCGCCGAACGAATAAAGAACGCCGCCGCTCAGGCCATACGTATTGTCAGGCAGCATGTATTTCACGGAGTTGTTGACCCACGTGTACAGCAGCCCACCGTTCACGGGGCTGTTCGCCCCGGATGCGATGCCGGCCAGGCCGAGCTTCGGGTTCACGTTCGACGAGTTCTGGAACACTGCGTTGGCGAGCGAGCCGAAGTTCATGAAACCTGTCGCGTCCCCTGCGGAAATGCCGTCGAAGAAAGGCGACCAGTTGCGGCCCATCAAGACCTTGCCCCAAGGTGCTACCACGCCGATAACGGCCCCGCGGTCGAACAGCGCGTTCGTGTCGTTGGGGAACGGCACCGCAAAATTCCCGTTGCCGGTCGTCGGACTAAAACCGCTCTCGATCTTGAAGGTGACTTTGTAGCCACCTCCAATGTCCTCGAATCCAAGCAGGCCCCAGCGACTCGTCAATTCGTTGCCGGACGCCAGCAGGACGGCGCTGGCCGCTTTGCCGTTACTGACTCCGGCCGCCGTCCTGTATTGCAGGCCGACGTCCATGACGCCATAGAGCGTCACGCTCGATTGCGCGTAAGCGACGCCAACCGGTGCGCATGTCAGGCCGACGAGTCCTGCCGAAATCGCTGCGGCTCGCGCAATCTTCCGGGTATGCCTTCCCTTTCGGCCATCTACAATTCTTGCTGCCATTTCCGTATTCTCCAAACGTGGTTGATCGGGTTGGACGGCACCTGGAAAACGCCGCCCGAATCGCTTTGTTCACTTCGTTTGATTCTTCTAATCCGTGCTCGCAGAGAGGTGCACGCCGAGATGGACGTCCATCAAGCGCGCGTGATTGGTCAACTCCGCCGCAGTACCGGCGAAGACGACCTTGCCGCTTGAGAGAAGCGCGGCATCATCTGCGACGGAGAGCGCGAGACGGCTGTCCTGCTCGACGAGCAAGATCGACAGGCCGTCGTCCCGGAGCTTCCCGATGATTCGCGCCACCTCGCCGATCATCTGCGGCGACAGCCCCTCCGAGGGTTCGTCCAACAGCAGCACGCGAGGGCATGCCATCAGGGCCCGTCCTATCGCCAGCATTTGCTGTTCACCTCCGGACATCGTCCCGGCACGCTGTCCGAGGCGCTCGCCCAGCCGCGGGAAGAGCGCGATGACGTCGTCGATTCGCCATTGCCTGCCGGCACACGGCGCCACTGCCGGCTGAACGATCGCGAGGTTCTCCCTGACCGTGAGCAGCGAAAAAATCCGCCTTCCTTGCGGCACGATGGCGATGCCCCTGCGAATGACTTCTTCAACAGGCAATGCCGCGACCGATTCGCCGAATACACGCACGGCGCCGCTGGACGACCGGAGCATTCCGGCGATGGCGTTGATACAGGTCGTCTTGCCCGCGCCGTTACGCCCCAGCAGCGCGAGTACGCTGCCGCGCCGCACTGCGAGGGACACGTCCTGAAGAATTTCGCTGCGGTCGTAGCCGGCCGTGACGCCCGATAGCTCGAGCGCGAGCGTGTCGTTAGTGGCCAAGGTAGATCTCCCGCGTCCGTGGATCGTCCAGCACGGCCTGCTTTTCGCCGTCCACGACAACCCGCCCGCCTTGCAACACGGTCACCGTGCCGGCATATGCCAGCGCGACATCCATATCGTGTTCGATCATCACGATCGTGAGCTCACGCGGCAGCGCATGCAGCAGTTCGCCCACTCGTTTGCGCTCCGGGCCCGACAAGCCTGCGAGCGGCTCATCGAGCAGCACGATGCGCGGTGACTGAGCCAGTGCAAGCGCGATTTCGAGTCGTCGCATCTCGCCATAAGAGCAATTGGCGACGATGGCGTGCGCCTTGGTGTCCAGCTCGACCTGGACGAGCACGTCATGGGCCCGACTCGCAAGCGATGCGTCATCGAACGACCGCCACGGATTCCAGCGTCGACGCGTGCCCGCGGTCAGCGCGAGCTGGACGTTGCGGAGCAACGTCGCCTCACGGAACAGCGTGATGATTTGATAGGTACGCGCCAGGCCCAGGCGTGCCCTGCTCGCCGTCGGCTCGGCGGTCACATCCTCGCCAAAGAGCTTGATAGTGCCCGCGGTGGCGCGCAGGTCGCCGGCAATCAGGTTGAACAGTGTCGTTTTGCCCGCGCCATTCGGGCCCAGCAGCAAACGACGCTCGCCGCTGGCGATGGACAGGTCCACGCCGTCGACGACCTTCAAGCCGCCGAACTGGATGCCCAGACCGCATGCGCTGATCGCGGGCTGTTGCGCGTGCTTGCCGGAAACGCCGCCGGACGTGGGCGTCGACAGCGCCGACGAAAGACAGGCCTCGCTCATCGCAGCCTCCTCATGACACGAAACATGCCGGGTACCACGCCCTCGGGGAGCAACACGACGACCGCCACGAACAGCACGCCGAGCAGCACCGGCCAGTGATCGAAGTAGCTGCTGACGACCACGCGAAACAACACCACGATCACCGCGCCCGCAAGGGGCCCGAGAAGCGTGGCAGGACCGCCGACGATCACCATGAGCAGGGTTTCCGCCGTCTCGCCGAGGGCGAGCGCGTGAGGGCTGACGAACTGCTGATGAAAGACGTACAAGACCCCGGCGAGCGACGCAACGAGACCCGCGATTGCAAACCCGCACATGCGGATCGTCCAGATGTCGAACCCAAGCGCGGACATGCGCTTGGGCTGCGAGCGCACCGCGGCCAGACTGATGCCCAGCGACGAGTGCATGAAGCGGTGCAGCGCAGCGACCAGCACCAGGAACAGCACGCTCACGCACTCGTACCACACGACAGGCTCAGCAGCAGACCCGACCGGCAAGGACGGCCGCGGAATACCACTGATACCGTTTTCTCCTCCGGTGACTCCGCTCCAGTGCAGCGCGAGCCCCCACATGACCTGCGCCAGCGCGAGCGTGATCATGCCGATGTTCAGGCCGGTCGCGCGCAAGGCCAGCGCACCGATCGCGACGGACAGCAACATCCCTGCGGCCACTGCACCCAGCGCAGCCAGCCACGGCGAAACCCCGCCCATGACACATCCCAAAGCGGCGATATAACTGACGGTGCCGGCAAGTGCGGTCTGCGCAAACGAGAGGAGACCGCCGAGCCCGAGCAGCAGGTTCAGACTGCTGGCAATGAGGCCTGCAATCATCATCTGCACGAGCAGGTCGAGATAGAACGGCGAACGGATGGCGACAGGCCCGAGCAGCAACAGCGCACCCGCCAGCGAAGCGAATGTCCTGGATTTCACGATGCCGCCCTCCCGAACAGCCCTTCCGGACGCACCGCGAGAACGAGGATCATCGGCACGAACAGAAGGACATAGGAAAGCTCGGGCAACCAGGCCTGCCCAAAGCTGTACACGAGGCCAGTCGCGACGCTGCCCAGAAGCGCGCCGCCGATGCTTCCGGTTCCGCCGAGCACGACGACGATCAGCACCAGCGGCAGCACTTCCATGTCCAGCCCCGGATACACGGACAGGATGGGTGCCCCCACCACGCCCGCGAATCCAACCAGCGCGGCGCCGACGAAAAAGCTCGTCGCGAACAGCCGGTTGACGCGGATGCCCGATGCCCGCGCCATCGTCCTGTCCTCGACTGCTGCGCGAACCCGGGCGCCGAGCACTGTGCGGGTCAGCGACACATCGAGCACGATTGCGATGACGATTGCGAGCGCGATCACCGCGAGCCGGTAGAGCGGGAACGCCCAGTTGCCCAGGCGGATCGCGCCTGACAGCCACTGGGGCGCAGCCACCTCGAGAGGCATGCCGCCCCAGAGCACCCGGCAACCGTCCGAAATGACGAACGCGATACCGAGTGTGGCGAGCACCTGGGCCAGTTCGTTGCCGGCGATCTTCGCGAGCACCGTTCGCTCGATGAGGGCCCCGATCGCCCCCACGCCCAGTCCGGCCATGATCGCTGCCGCGGCGAAAGGCAGGCGATACGACAGCAACGTCACCGAGATGTAGGCGCCCAACATGAAGAAGCCGCCATGCGCCATGTTGGGAATGCGCATCAACCCGAAGATGAGCGTGAAGCCGGACGCCATCAGAAACAGTAGCGCGGCGAAGGTCAGCCCATTCAGCGCTTGCGTTGCGAGGAGTGACATGATGAATTCCTTGATCGCCCGTTACTCGACGTTCCGCGACGGCGGAAAATCTCGTGAGTAAACCGGGTTCGCCAGAAACGCTTTCGGTTCGTAGGTCCAGAACTGGCTCACGTCCGGATAGCGCTGAAGCACTGCGTTCACGAGCCTCCCGTCCACGCGCTTGATCTGGCGGATATAGACGGTGACGATCGGGTTGCCGTAACTGTCCAGCTTCAACGGGCCGCGCGGGGACGCGTCGAGCTTCACCGCATGGAGTGCGGTGGCGAGCGCCTTGCCGCTGACGGGTTGATCGCCCATGGACTTGAGCGCCTGCTCGAGAATCAGCCCGGCGCTGTATCCTCCCGTCGCGTAAAAGCCCGGGGTGCTTCCGTAGGCCTTGCGGAAGCCGTTCACATAACGCGTGTTGTCCGCTGTCTCGATTGCCGCGCTATACCAGCCGGCGGACACGATACCGATCGCTTCATCGCCCATTTTGTCGAGCAACGACTCGTCGACCGTATTCATCCCCGCGATCAGCGGAATCTTCTGCTTGAGCCCGAAGTCGGCGTACTGCTTGAGGAATCGCGTGGCATTTGCGCCCGAGAAGTTGATGAATACCGCATCGACGTCCGGCTTGATCTGCGCAATGACTGTTGCGAAATCGCTGGAATTGAACGGCGGCCACAGCTTCTGGACCACCTTGCCGCCAGCTTCTTCGTAGCTGCGCTGGAAACCGGCCACGGTCTCTTGCGAGAACGAGAGATCCTCCGCCACCACGGCAACCCGCTTGTACTTGAGGGTCTTCGCGACGTAGACGCCGAATGGCTGGGTCGCCTGTGCCGATGAACTGGAACTGCGCACCATCCACGGGTCGGCCTTGCGCTGGGTCAGGTCCTCTGCCGCGGCCGAACTCAAGATGAGCGGCACGCCTGCGCGGGCGACGTCGTCGCGGATCGCGACGGCCTCGAATGTCGCCAGCGGCCCAACCACCACGTCAACGTGGTCGCGCTCCGTAAGCTGGAGAAACTTTGCCTTCGCCGTGACCGGAGACGCAGCCGTGTCGGCCACGACAAGCTCCACTGCACGCCCGGCCAGTTTGCCGCCGCGCTCCTTGAGCAAATATTCGAAACCGTCCTGCATCTGCGTGCCGATGCCTGCCGCCACGCCTGTCTTGACGGTCATTAGACCAACCTTGATTGGGGCGGGATCCGCGGCCTGCGCGGCCGAGCCAAGCGTTGCCGCCAGCCCAGCGACGCATAGCGCCATAAGCTTTCGAGACAGCATTGAAGACCTCCGGATGACCCTTCGACGGGTCGTTGTTGAAAGTTTCGAACACTGTCATTTTTGTGATCACAGATCGCAACTGGCGTTTACACCTAAAATCCCGCGAACCCGGCAATCCACGGTAATTCGGCATTTTTTTGCCAGTATGGCCAAGCGCAGTGCTCTTATTTTCTTCTTGTGTGATCTCGGATCACGAATGTATGCTGATCCGTGTAGTTCCAAAAAACGGAGAAAGGGAATCATGGATACGATGCGCAAGGGCCAACGCTGGGTGTTGGATGCGTTTCTTTCGGTAGGCGGATTGGACGTGCTGCACCCGGACGCGGGTGCGCTTTTCGAGCAGATCGGCTACGACTCGACGGACATCAAGCGTGTCTTCGCGCCAGTCAAGGCCGGCTCGATGTTGCCGGCATGCTGGAGTGCGGCGGCCAGGGAAATCGAGCAGCGCGCCAGGCACTGGGAGCAGCGCGGCTTCGCGTCGACAGCGAAGCGCATGTATGAACGCGCGACCCTCCTTTACGCGCGCACGCATTATTCGGTGCTTGCCGATGACCCGCGACGCACGCGTTACCTGAACAAGGTCGTGCAGTCTTTCGAGAAGGTCATCGAGCTGGCTGCCCACCCCATCGAACGGATTGCGCTGCCATTCGAAGGCAAGCATCTTCACGGTATTCTCGAGACGCCGGCCGGCGCTGCAAGCGTGCCCTGCGTGATCATGCTGCCGGGCATGGACATGTTCAAGGAAGACTGGCACAAGGTGATCGAGCAGCGCATCCTGCCGCGTGGCTGGGCTGGCTTCTCGCTGGATGGCCCCGGCCAAGGCGAAAGCCTGACCAAGGGCTTGAAGATGACGCTCGACAATTACGACCGCGCCATCAGCACGGTCATCGACTGGCTGTCCAGCCACCCTGCCATCGACCCCTCACGCATCGTCATCATGGGATCGAGCATGGGTTCGTGGTGGGCGACGCGCGCGGCCGCGGTTGAGCCGCGCATCGCGGCGATCGCGGCGAACATGTCGAACCTCGGAGACAAGTACGTCCTGCTGAACCAGGCGCAACCGAGCTTCATGGCGGGTCTGATGTTCATGACCGGCATCACCGACCCTTCGGTAATCCAGGACCTGTCCAGGAAGATGCTGCTGGACGACCTGGCGCCGAAGGTCAAGGTGCCTTATTTGATCGTCACCGGCGAGAACGACGAACTGACGACGATCGATGCAACCATCGACGTCTACGACCGGCTGCAAGGTCCCAAGGAGCTGTGGATTTACCAGCACGAGTTTCACCCGATCGGACCGCAATCGGACGAGTGGATCAACGCGTCGCTCGACTGGCTCGGCGCAGCCCTTGCCGGCCGATTCCAGCATGGCCACGAGGTGCGAACGTTCATTACCAAAGGGGGCGAATACGTCGACGGAACGGGCCAGCCGACGTGGTGGAATCCATGAACAGCAAAACCATGGCAGCAATCGACGACCGCGACGGAAAAATCTGGCTGGACGGCAAGCTGGTCGAGTGGCGGGACGCCCGGATTCATGTGCTGACCCACACGCTGCATTACGGCATGGGGGTGTTCGAGGGCGTGCGCGCATACGACGGTCCAGACGGAGCGGCGATATTCCGGCTCACGGAACACACGCAGCGCTTGCTGAACTCCGCGAAGATCTTTCAGATGAATGTGCCCTTCGATGCCGAAACGCTTGCGGCCGCGCAGCGGGAGGTGGTCCGCGCGAATGACCTCCAATCGTGCTATCTGCGCCCGCTCATCTGGATCGGCTCGGAAAAGCTCGGCATCGCGGCGAAGGCCAACACCATCCACGTCGCCATCGCCGCGTGGCCGTGGGGCGCGTATCTGGGCGCGGACGGTCTCGAAAAAGGCATTCGCGTCAAGACTTCGTCGTTCACGCGCCATCACGTCAATGTTTCGATGGTTCGTGCGAAAGCCTCGGGGTGGTACGTGAACTCGATCCTGGCGAATCAGGAAGCGTTGACAGACGGTTACGACGAGGCGCTCTTGCTTGACGTGGACGGGTACGTGTCAGAAGGCTCAGGCGAGAACTTCTTCATCGTCAATGGCGGGACGCTCTTCACGCCTGACCTTGCCTCGTGCCTCGACGGCATTACGCGCAACACCATCATTACTTTGGCACGCGACCTCGGGATACCGGTCATCGAGAAACGCATCACGCGCGACGAGGTGTACACGGCCGATGAAGCTTTCTTCACCGGAACGGCGGCGGAGGTCACGCCGATTCGCGAGCTGGACAATCGGACCATCGGTACCGGCGGTCGCGGAGCGATAACGGCGATACTCCAGGCAGCGTATTTCGACATCGTTACCGGAAGGGATTCACGGTACGCCCGCTGGCTGACAAGGGTCTGACTGCGCTTCATGCTACGCCCGACGGGCTATCCCACCGTCGGGCGTATGCCGGTTTTCGATGCGAGTGTCGAGCCTTCATCAACGCCAGCTGGAGGGGAAGTCCGTGTCCATTGTCACTGTCGGCGATCCCGGCAAACTATCGCAGAAACGGCGCCAAGGCTTCGGACGCTTCGGAGAACCGCTGCTCGAGGAAGTCGAGCAATGTGCGCACGCGCGGCGCCATATAAAGCGTGCGTTGAAAGAGCGCGTTCACGGGCACGTCCGGGCAGCGCCACTCCGGCAGCAGCAGCTTGAGCCGTCCGGCCTGAAGATCGGCGCCGATGTCCCAGATCGACTTCATCGCCACGCCGCGGCCCTCCATCGCCCATTCGCGGGCAAGCGAACCGTCGTTGGTCTGGCGTGAACTGTCGAGCGGCGCGGTGAACAACGCAGTCTCCCCATCGCGCGCGAAACGCCAGTTGTTCGCCGCGCCGGCCGCCGAGGAAAGCACGATGAATCGATGCTCACGCAAATCGTCGGGATGGTTCGGCATGCCGTGCTCGGCGATGTAGTCGGGCGACGCGCATAGCACGCGGCGATTGTCGGCCATGCGCTTGGCGACCATCGCGCTGTCCGCCGGCACGCCGAAGCGGATCGCGAGATCGATATCGTCCTGCAGCAAGTGCGACAGCGAATCGGACAGCACGAGCGTCAGCGTGACGTTCGGATGGCGTTCGTTGAATGCGTCGAGCCATCGACGCAGCACCGTGCGCCCGAAATCGGAGGTGGCCGATACGCGCAACGCCCCGCTCACCGATGCCCGTCCGGCCTGCAACGCCGCGCGCGCATCTTCCAGCGTTTGCAGCGCGTGCTGGCAGTGAACGAGATACATCCGGCCTTCGTCCGTGAGGCGCAGCTTGCGGGTCGAACGCTCGAACAGCTGGGTATGGAGTGCTCCCTCCAGCTTCACGAGCCGGGCGCTCGCCGCGGCGGGGGACAGTCCGAGCTTTCTGCCGGCAGCCGACAGGCTGCCTTGGCTTGCTGCTTCAACGAAAAGACGAATGTCACCGAGATTGTCCATGGTCGCGTCACGCGAAAAGAATGTGGGGTCGTGCCGCGCGATGCCCCGCGTGGCCCCGGGCATGGTAACGCGATGCGGACCAGCGAAGGAGACCGACCGGCAGGATCGGCCCCCGGGCCGCTTACTTGGCGACCACGCCAAGCTGTTGCAGGAACGTCAGGTTGTCTTCGAGATGCCAGTTGTCGGTGATCTTGCCGTCGCGAATGCGATAAATGTCCGTGGCGATGAAGTCGACCGCCTGCCTCTTCCCCTGCACGCCGTTGAAGCTGCCCGTGAAGTGACCGGTGAAGTGCAGATGGGTGATGACGCGGTCGCCGGCGACGATCATCTGTTCGACCTCGGCATGGACGTCCGGCACGGCACGGTGGAAACCCTTCGATGCCGCCAGCGGCCCCGCGATGCCCTGCGGCCGGCCGGCGGGCAAGGTGCGGTCCGTGAAATCGGCCGCCAGCGCCTCGCGAGCCTGAGCCTCGTCGCCCGTGCTCCAGAAGGTATCGTAAAGGCGTGCCGCGCGGATCTGTTGCTCGGCTTGCTGCTTCGAGAGACTCTTGTCGACGATCAGCGTTTTCGGCTGCACGAGATCGTCGCCGGTCGCGGCGACGGCAGGCAACGCGGCAGCGGCGGTGGCGGCGGCCAGCGCGATGCGGGACACGGCGGAAAGGACGGTGCGGGTTTTCATGTCAGGCTCCTTGAAAGCGTGCTCGATGGACGGATTGAATCCGGAAGTGATGCAACTCGGGACGTTCAGGCTGGAAGACGTGCGGCGCGATTCGCGTGTGCTGCCTCGCGTCGATCGAGCCGGGACGCGAACGCGGTCACCGCAATGGCCAGCAACGTCACGGCGGCGGCCACGAGCGGCAGCGTGTCGAGTGCCTGCCCGTGCGAAAGCGCCATGCCGCCGAGCCATGCACCCATCGCGTTACCCACGTTGAACGCGCCGATGTTCAGCGTCGATGCGAGGTTCGGTGCGCTCGCGGCCTTGCTCAGCACGCGCATCTGCAGGCCCGGAACCGTCGCGAATGACGCGACGCCCCAGATGAAGATCGTCATGGCCGATGCCACGGGGTGATGCATGGTGCGACTGAACACCACCATGATCGCGACCAGCACGACGAATACGCCCATCAGCGCCCGCATCACGCCGCGATCCGCAAGCTTGCCGCCGAGCGCGTTGCCGATGGCCAGGCCGATGCCGAACAACACGAGAATCTTCGTCACCCCGCTCGGCGCGAATCCGCTCATCTGCTCGAGCACCGGCGTGATATAGGTGAACACCACGAACATGCCGCCGAAGCCGAGCACGGTCATCAACAGTGCGAGCCATACCTGCGGGTGCTTGAGCACGCCGACTTCGTGCGCCAGGCTCGCGGATTGCGCTTCGTGCGTGGTCGGCACGAGCATCACGAGGGCCAGCGCCGCAAGCACGCCCGCACCGGCGACCGACCAGAACGCGGCGCGCCAGCCGAGCATTTGGCCGATGAAGGTGCCGAGCGGCACGCCAAGCACGTTGGCGAGCGCCAGACCGGTAAACATCAACGCGACGGCGCTCGCACGCTTGTCCTGCGGCACGAGCGACGCGGCGACGACCGACCCGATGCCGAAGAACGAACCATGCGCGAACGACGTGACGACGCGGGCGATCATGAGGCTCGTGTAACCCGGCGCGACCGCACACAAAATATTGCCGACGATGAAGATCCCCATCAGCAGCAGAAGCGCCCACTTGCGCGGCATACGGCTCGTGAGAACGGCGAGCAGAGGCGCACCGACTGCGACGCCCAGCGCATAGCCGCTCACGAGCAGCCCCGCCGACGGGATGGAAACGGAAAGCGACTGCGCGACATCGGGCAGGATGCCCATGATGACGAACTCCGTGGTGCCGATGGCAAAGGCGCTCAGGGCCAGCGCGAGAATGGGGAGTGGCATGGCTGTCTCCGGGAAGGCGGCGAAACCGCAGTGGATGTGCAGCCATTCTGCTTGCCACCGTGCCGATTGATAATTGGCCTCAGTCTTGAATTATTTTCAATCCAGACAAGAAAATCGGCGGGATGAATGGCACTGGCCTGCCCCGTCCGCCAATCGTTCCTTGCCGGTCAAGGCGTCGAGCAATGCACGCTCGCGGGTGGGTCTCGCCCGCGAACCCGGCATTACGAGATTGACGGACCGCCCGCTAGATCGTCTCGCTTTCGCGGACCGTAATCGGGCTTTGCAGCACGAACCGTGCAATGTCGTCCTTGCGCATGAACGCAACGCCGGGATGGCTCTTCGCATAACGCAGGAACGCATCCCATGCGCGCGTCATCTGCGGCGTACCGCTGATACGATCGTGTGCGCTGATCGACATCATGCGTCGACGCGTTCCCGCCTCCTCGTACAGTTGATCGAAGTCGAACTTGATCTGTTCGAGGAATTTGTCCGGCGAGTAATTCCGGCCCTCGACCAACAGGATGTCGTTATTGCGCAGCGTGTACGGAACCACGACGAAATCCTTGCCGTTGACCTTTTCGATGAACGGCTCATCACGGCTCGTGTCATCGATGTGATACACGTAGCCGAGTTCCTGCAGCAGCGACAGCGTGTTCGGACCGCGTCGCAGCCAGTTCGCGTTATAGCCGATCGGGCGTTGGCCCGTCACCGCTTCCACCATCGATCGCGCCTGGATCAGGAATTCGCGTTCCTGTGGCCGCGACATCGCGTACTGCGAGTTCCAAGTCGGCCCGTGACCCGAAGCTTCGTGGCCGCGGGCTACGATCTCCCGGGCAACCTCCGGATGCCGCTTCGCCGCCTCGCCGATCATGTGAGTCGTGACCTTCACGTCATGTCGATCCCACAGATCCAGCATTCGGGGAATCCCCTCGCGATACCCGTATGCAAACCACGCTTCGGCGGCAAGATCGGCCGGCACGCTCGCCGGAAAATCGACTTTCGGGAACGGATTGTCGGCGCCCTTCGGCGGCTGTCCGCCCGCCTCGAACTGCATCGAGATCGAAATGACCAGCCGCGCACCGTTCGGCCAGAATTCACCCTGCATCGGCGCGGCTACCGGGTTCGATCGGGGGCTGCCCGTTTGCGCACCGGCCGGTGCGGATTGAAGCATCGCACCGACGGCGAACGCGCCTGCGCCGATTCCGGCCCGGGTCAGGAAGGAACGGCGCGTCGGGTGATCGGGCGCCTGCTCGACCGGATCACGATCGGCATGATCGACTTGAATTGCCATGGACAATCTCCTCATGACGCGCAAGCGCGTCTCTCGCACCGCAACGCGATGCATGATGACGAATGAACGGGTATTGAATGTCACGCAGATTCGTGCGCGTACAACGAATTTTCGGCAAGCCGCTCCATTCTGAAAATGGGCCTTGAAATGAATAAACTTTCAAACCTGACCAAAAAATTCGTATGCCGTCGAGATACGACAGGCCGTCTCGGTCGACCGCCCTTCAATGCGTCGATGCCCGTCGGTAAATGACGGTGAGCACCATCGCCGCCGAAGCGCTTAGCGCCAGCAGCAAGGTCGGCGCCGTCGCATCGTGATGGCGGTCCTTCAACCATCCGAACACGATCGGCCCCGCGAAACCCGCCAGGTTGCCGAAACAATTGATCGTCGCGATCCCCGCCGCCGCGGCCGCGCCGGTCAATCGTATGGTCGGCAGGTGCCAGAACAGCGGCAACGCCGTCAGCGTGCCCGCGGCGGCCAGCGAGAGCCCCGCGATCACGGCCGGCAGAACGCCACCGAACGACGCGCTCACGATGAAACCGACCGACGCCACACCCGCGCCGCCTGCAACATAGGCCGCCCAGTTGCCCCCGCGGTCCGCGCGGCGGGCGCCCAAATTCATCGCCAGCACCGCAATCAAATAAGGAATCGCACTGCACAGGCCGATCCACGACAGTTTCGTCAGCCCCGTGTCCTTGACGAGCGTCGGGAGCCAAAAGCCGATCCCGTACAGACCGACGAGAAGCAGGAAATAGATCGTCGTCAGCAACGCCATCTCCGGGGCCGACAACCGGGATGCGCGCCGCGTATCCGCGCCATGACTTGCGTCGACATCGAGGCCTCGCAATACCGCGTCGGCCTCTTCCGGCGACAGCCAGCGCGCATCCGTCGGCCGGCTCGGCAGCAGATAGCGCACGGCGAGCCCCACCCCGACCGTCGGCAGGCCTTCGATCACGAACGTCCATTGCCATCCGGACAGCGCCCCGAAGCCGTCGAGATGCGTCATGATCCAGCCCGACAAGGTGTTGCCGACAATGCCTGCGACCGCCGTCGCGCTCATGAACAACGTCGTCATCCGGCCGCGCCGGTGAGCAGGAAACCAGTAGGTCAGGTACAGCACGATGCCGGGGAAAAATCCGGCCTCCGCGACGCCGAGCAGAAACCGCTGCAAATAGAACGTGCCGGGAGAATGTACCCACGCGGCAGCCGCCGAAACGATGCCCCAGGTCACCATGATGCGGGCGATCCACAAACGCGCGCCCACACGATGCAGCAGAAGGTTGCTCGGCACTTCGAACAGAAAGTAGCCGACGAAGAATATGCCGGCACCGAGACCGTAGACAATGTCGCTCAATCCAAGCTCGCCCGCCATCTGCAGTTTCGCGGCCCCGACGTTGACCCGGTCGAGATACGCGAGAACCTGTGCCACCAGAAGCAACGGCATCAGCTTCCAACCGATGCGCCGATAAAGCGCGTCGAGATTCCTCGGCAACCTGTCGGCCTGAATTGCCTTTCGTTCGTCGGGGGTATCGCACCCGGTGCTGCGCGTGATGTCCATTTCAGTCTCCATGAATTCTTGTCGATACGGGCCGCGTCATGCAGACGCGCCGGTCTCGGCGTGGGTCCCGTCACGAACCGTCTTGATGTAAGGTGAACCGCTGAAATCGCAGACGAGTACGCAGCACTGC
This sequence comes from Burkholderia ambifaria, assembly GCF_001443045.1. GTDB lineage: Bacteria > Pseudomonadota > Gammaproteobacteria > Burkholderiales > Burkholderiaceae > Burkholderia > Burkholderia ambifaria_A. The sequence continues at coordinate 59,552 of NZ_LKPJ01000025.1, forward strand.
CAGCCGAACGCCGGTTCGACACGCTCGACGACATCTCGCACGACGTCGTGAATCAGTCTCCCCATGTCGTGCAGTACCGGCTCGGTCCTGGGCTTCGTCAGCAATAGCCTGACGACGATGAATTCGTTTGTCGGGTCATCTCCGGACAGGAACTGATCGGCCGTATAGGCGCGGCTCTTCAAATCGGCGAGCAACGCGTGCCCTTGCGCCGCGAGCCGTTCGTGCAACGTACCCATCAATGACCGAAAGTCGACCCGGCGCGCAATGCGGGGCGTGGATTCGATGATCAGATGCGGCATCTCTTCACCTCCGTTGAAAGAATGCATCGACGGGAGATTAGGTTTTGGTCGGCCTGATGTAAATTAATGTCTTGCAGATTGATTCATCACGATTTGTTATGCATTCAGCGATCGATCTTCGCCTGCTGCGCAGCTTCATTGCGGTCGCACGCGCCGGCAGCGTGACGCGAGCGGCAGCTCGGCTGCACCTCACTCAACCCGCCCTGTCTCAGCACCTGCGCGAGCTGGCGGACCTGCTCGACGTGACGTTGTTCGATCGGGTGGGCCGCGGCATCCTGCTGACACAAGCCGGCGCGGATCTGTTCGCGGAAGTCGAGCCCATCCTGTCGAAACTCGACGTGACGCTGGCCAATGTCCGAAACCGCTCGCGCGAAGTTCACGGCGCATTGCGCATCGGTGCGATCGACACGTATGCACGATCGCTCGTCATGCCGACGATATCGGCACTGCTCGCACGACATCCGCAGTTATACGTGTCCGTTCACGAACTTCCGGCTGCGGCGATCGACCAGGGGTTGGTCGAAAATGAACTGGACATCGGCGTATCGTTCTCCCATCTGTCGAATCCGGACGTCGAGCAGAGAACGTTGTTCACCGAACGGCTGGCGCTGGTTCATCGATCCACCGGTCGCAAGATCCGGAAGACCGTCAGCCTGCGGGAAGTGGCGACCCATCCGCTCGCGCTGCTGAATCGGGCGTTCGCCATGCGCGGGCAGATCGACGCCGCATGTGCCGGCGCAAATATTGCGCTGAACGTGCGGGTCGAGGCGGCCAATGTCGACTCGCTGATACGGCTCGTCGAGAGCGCCGATTACGCGACGATCGCGAGTCCACTGGCGATACCGCCGCGCTCGAGGATCGTGACGGCGACGATCGTGGACGACGGCCTGTCGCGCATCGCCGCGTTGCGCTGGCGTCGCGGCAAGACCTTTACGCCCGCCATGGAACGTTTTGAAGAAGCGATGTCGAAAACGATCCGGTCGTCCGGTCTCGACATCGCCGTACAGACGTGAGCGACTCGCACAGGCATTCCGCACAAGACACGAACGCGCGGCGCCGGCAGGCGGCGGTGAGGTCAGCGGCGCGCCCGTGCGCTCAAGCCAATCCGACGACGCACCCGGCACGCGAAAACCGGGCGCGGGCGTTCGGCAGCCCGCGACGAATCGGGGATCAAGGCTCAACCGGCCGAGCCGCTACGCGATCGCCCCGCCACCGTCGACCAGCACCGTCGAACCGGTCGCGTACGGGGTCGACGCAAGGTAGAGCACGGCATTCGCAACGTCCTCGGGTTGCCCGACACGGCCGGCCGGCAATCGCGCCGCAGCGCCTTCGTACATCCCGTCGCGCGATTCCGCATCGAGCTTCGACCAGAGCGGCGTCGCGATCAAGCCCGGGGATACCGTATTCACGCGCACGGGCGACAATTCGAGCGCAAGCCCTCGCGCCAGCGATTCGAGCGCCGCGTTGATCGCACCTTGCAAGACCGAAGTCTTGCTCGGCCGCACGCTCAGGAAGCCCGACACGAATGTCAGCGAACCGCCTTGCCGAATGCGTACGGCCCGTGCGACGCGATAGGCTCCCCAGAACTTGCTGTCCATCGCCGCGTAGGCGCCGGCGAGTTCCAGACCGCGCACCGGCCCCGTGGGTGTTTGCGCGGCCGACACGACAACGTGGTCGAATTCGCCTGCCGAATCAAGAAACGCACGCACGCTTGCGTCGTCGGTAATGTCCGTCACGCCGGTTCGCACGCCATACCCAATCCTGTCTGCGCTTGCCGCCAGCTTGGCCGCGTCGCGCGATGCGATCATCACGCTCGCCCCGCACTCCGCAAATGCACGCGCGGTCGCTTCACCGATCCCGGAGCTTCCACCGACCACCAACACCTTTTTATCCTTGAGTTTCATCGCTCGTTTCCTCCGTTAAAAAGCGTCTTCCCGTACGCGAGGCAGTGCCCGCAAACCGGGTGCATGACGTCGCGTCCGGCGAGCGTGGCGGCCGTATCGCGAACGGGTGACATACGCCCGACACACCGACTCACTCGTTCGGAATCCCGGATTGACCATGGGTTGCCAGCGTCGTGACGAATTCGACGCATACGCCCGGCGCAATGGACACCAACAGCTGACGTTCGTTGGACAACGGTACGTCACTCAATGTGTAATCGATCCGCCTGCGGGTCAGCCGCTCGATCAACGTCTCCCATTCGCGGTGTGCGTCGAGGCGCAGCGCAATGTGATCGATACGCGGTGCGCTACGGCCGTTCTGCGCAGGCAGCGTTGCGCGCGTAACGTGAATCATCGGGCGGCTATCGAGGTACAACCAATAGCCATCCACGCTGAACGGCGGTCGAGGCCCGGTGTCGAGGCCGACGACCTCGTCGAAAAAGCGGCGGGTGCCGTCAATGTCGTCCGTGACGATGGTGACGTGGTCGAAATGCATGATTCATGTCAATGCGAGAGAGTCATGCCGCATTGTGTTGCATGTCGGTCGGTCTTGATAATTGGCTTCGTGATTGAATGATTTTCAATGACGACGAGAAGACGAGCGCTGCACGTTTCAGCCGTTCCGCCTGACGTGTCCATGTACTGCTGCGCCGTGAAGGCTGGCAGTTGGGCCGGAATCAGGCGTACCGGCGGCATCGCGAAGAGCAGTTGCAGCGTCGCTCGAAGTTGGCGTCAACTTCATCGATACGGCGGATGTGTATTCGTCCGGCGCGTCCGAGCAGCGGCTCGGTCAGGCGCTAAAGAATCTCGGCGTCGCGCGCAAGGACGTCGTGATCGCCACCAAGGTCAGCAGCCCGATGGGCCCCGGCCCCAACGACCGTGGCGCATCGCGCGGGCGCATCATGGACAGCTTGCAGGCCAGCCTCGACCGGCTCCAGCTCGATCACATCGACCTGTACCAGATTCACGCGAACGACAGCGTGACCCCGATCGACGAAACCCTGCGCGCACTCGACGACCTGATCCGGCAAGTGCTGGTGCGCTATGTCGGCGTGTCGAACTGGGCCGCCTGGAAAATCGCCAAAGCGCTCGGCCTGAGCGACGCGAAAGGCTACGCGCGCTTCGCCACGCGGCAAGCCTATTACTCGATTGCCGGCCGCGACGTGGAGCGCGAACTGGTGCCGATGCTGAACGAGGAAAAACTCGGTCTGCTGGTCTGGTCGCCGCTGGCCGGCGGCCTGCTGTCCGGGAAGTTCGGTCCGGGCACGCAGGCCACCGAAGGGCCGCGCCGCGTCGGCTTCGATTTTCCCCCTGTCGACCGCGACCGTACATGGGCGTGCGTCGCCGTCATGCGCGACATCGCCGCCGCGCATGCGGTGTCGGTTGCGCGGGTCGCGCTGGCGTGGGTCTTAGCGAAGACGCATGTGACGAGTGTGATCGTCGGCGCGAAGAACGTCGCGCAGCTCGAAGACAATCTCGCCGCAGTCGACCTGACGCTTTCGCCGGAACAGATCGCCCGGCTCGATGAAGTGAGTGTCTTGCCGGCCGAATATCCGGGCTGGATGGTCGCGATGCAGGGAGCGGTGCGTGTGCCACAACCATTCAAACCGAAGGATTGATACGTTACGCCGCTGACCGCGGTTGTCCCGCTTAGGCATTTTTGCGTCCACAACCTTTTTTGCGTGGCGATCGCGTTTAGTTAATGGAGGAGAATAGCGGATGGTCAACCACGTCGGTCTCCAACTCTCAACGGTCACGATTTAGTTGTGTGAGCGACCCGGACAACCTGCCCCGATCTGCGCGGAAATGAAGGCCCGGATAGCTCTGACTATCCGGCCCTTCGATTGCTGACCTCTGCTGTCGGTCTTATGGCCCCCCCGGAAGCACTAGTTTGGCCAGCCAGACAGCAAGTCATTGATTTAACGTCAATATTTTTTGGGGGCAGGTCGCAAGGCCGCGCGTAGTCTCGATCGTTCTAACCGGAAATTTGCGCGGAAAACAAAGTCACCCCTAATGCGCAGTGCGCCGCAACATCGTCGTGTCGTAACCGAGCGTCCGAACCCGTTCGACAAGCGCCGCGGCCTGTTCAGCGGAGGGCTTCGCATCGCGCGTCAGGATCCACAGGAACCGACCCGACGGTTCACCGACGATCGACCATGAGTAGTCGTCGGCGCGATCGAGCACCCAGTAATCGCCGAAGAAGAACGGCCCGAAGAACGACACTTTCAGCTTTGCGCCGCCGCTGTCGGCCACGATCTTTGCGCGCCCGTCGGAGCTTCGCGCGCGGCCGTCCGGCCCGCCTTCGTGGCAGGTATTGCGCACGCCGATGAGACCGTCTTCCCGCTTCGCATACTCGGCCGTCACGCCGTCGCATCCGCGCTCGAAGCGGTTTTCATACCGCGCGAACTCGTACCATCTGCCGACGTAGCGATCGAGATCGACGGATTTCGCGGGTTGCGGAACGTGTGCATTCCCGCTGGGCCCGCCGGCGAGGCCTGCACATCCCGCCAGCACCAGGGCGGCGCCCGCCACGATCACTCCCGCCGCCCACACCGGTCGGCCAACGATACTTCGCTTCATTGAATGACTCTCCAGACACGAAACCCGCTCATTGTGCACGCAACCGACGGTAGTCGGCCGCATTCGCCGCACGTTGCCGCTACCTGCATCCGCGCGGACGCGTCGCTCGTATCTGGCTGAAGAGATCACAGCGGGCGTTGTGCTGCACAACGTGCAGCGGGCGCGCCACCGATCGTTCGATCACATGCATCCGAGAGTGCTATATTTCGTTCGATATTCACATCATGGCGGTACGCGCCATCCACTTCGCATGAGCGACACGCCAGGCGGTGCCAGCGGCTTCGATCAGACAGCCCCTTCGCGCGATGCCGATGCGGATGTCGCGCGCCGCGAACATCTGAACCGGGTGATGCTTCAGGCAGCAACCGGCGACCAGACGGCTTTCGCGGAGTTGTACCGGCTGACCGCGTCGCGGGTGTTCGGGATAATCGTGCGCATGCTTCACGATCATGGGGAAGCCGAGGATCTCCTCCAGGAGGTCTACACGACCGCATGGCGACGCATCGACGCGTTCGACCCGGCGCGCGGCGGCGCGATGACGTGGCTAATCACGCTGGCGCGCAACAAGACGATCGACCGCTTGCGGCAGCATCGCGACGCGCAACTCGACGACGAACAGGCGCTGGAGCTTCCCGCCGAAGATCCGACGCCCGCCGCGCTGGCGGAGGCCTCGCAGGAGCGCCTGCGCCTCGAGCGATGCCTCGCGCAACTCGATCCGCAGCAGGGCCGCGCGGTGCGCGAGGCCTTCTTCAGCGGCGCGACCTACAGTGAGCTGGCAGCGCGACTGCGTGTGCCGCTCGGAACCATGAAGAGCTGGATCCGGCGCAGCCTGATGCAGCTGAAGGTGTGCCTGGAGCAATGAATACGCCGGCCGATCACAATCCCGAATTGCGCTGCGCAGAATACGCGCTCGGCGTGCTCGACGCAGACGCGCGCCGCGAGCTGGAGCAGGCCGCCGCTCGCGACCCGGCGTTGCAAGCCGCGCTCGAGCGCTGGCAGCGCCACCTCGCCCCGCTCGCGGGCGACGTCACGCCCGTCGACCCGCCCGCGCGAACCTGGACGAGGATCCAGCACCAACTGGGCTTCATCCCGCCGCCGCGCCCACGCAGCGCTGCGCCATCCGACGGATGGTGGAACAGCCTGCGACTGTGGCGCTGGGTCGGCATGGGCGCGAGCGTGGCGGCGCTCGGACTGCTCACGGTCAACGTGATCCGGGTGGGCGAAGCGCCGCCGCACCCCGCTGCCGAAGACAGCCACTACATGGCGGCCACGCTGGCACAAGCGGATGGCGTCGCACGGTGGACCGCCACGGTCGACTTGCAGCGTGCCCGGATGGTCGTGGTGCCCGCGAACACGCCACCGATCGCCGCGGACCGCTCGACGGAGCTCTGGCTGATTCCGCCAAATGCGAAGCCGATCTCGCTCGGCGTATTCGCGTCGAACGCACCGGCGTCGATGACGCTGCCGCAAGCGATCGTCGCGCGACTCGATGCACGCGCGGTGCTCGCCGTATCGCTCGAGCCTCGCGGCGGCTCGCCGAGCGGCCAACCCACCGGGCCGGTGCTCGCCACCGGCGCGATGCACACCACTTGACGCGCGCAACGCGCGCTCAACCCGCAAACGTAAAGGGAGGCGGCGTGCCGCCCGCTGCCGTCTCTCTCGACGAGATCGCGCATCTCGTCGCATCCGTCTGCATCCGATCGGTCGACCGCTCCGTATAGAGGGATATCGCGCCCTCGGAGCCCGTATGCCCCCCGTCGTCGTTGCCCTCCTCGCCTTCGTCGGACTGATCCTGTCCTTCACGGCGGTATGGATTGCCCAATTGCATTCCCGGAACGCCGGGATGATCGATCCTGTCTGGGCCGCGACGCTCGGCGGCGTAGCCGTGTTCGTCGCCGTGCTGGCTACCGGCCCGGAATTGAATCGTGCGCTCGTCGCCGCCGGCGGCGGCATCTGGGGGCTGCGACTCGCGCGACACCTGTGGCGGCGCAATCGCGGGCAGCCGGAAGACCCGCGCTATCGACAGTTCCGCCTGCAGTGGGGCGACGCCGCGCCGCGCAACATGTTCTGGCTGTTCCAGTTGCAGGCGCTTATCTCGATGCTGCTGTCGATCGCGTTCTTCATCCCCGCATACAGCGCGGCAGCCCCGTCCCGGTTCGCGATCGCCGCGGCAGTAGCGATCTGGATCGCCGCCGTCGCCGGAGAGACTGCGTCCGACCGGCAACTCAAGCGGTTTCTCGCGGATCCCGACCACGGCGGCCAGGTCTGTCGCGCCGGCTGGTGGCGCTATTCGCGGCACCCCAACTATTTTTTCGAGTGCGTGCACTGGCTCGCCTACACGGCGCTGGCGATTGGCATGCCGTGGGGCTGGCTGACGCTGTTCCCGCCACTCCTGATGGCATGGCTGCTGCTCAAGGTATCCGGCTTGCCGCTGCTCGAAGCGCGTCTGGTGCAAAGCCGGCCGGGCTACCGCGAGTACATGCGCACGACCAGCGCCATCGTTCCGTGGCCTCCGAGGCCGGCGCCCGGCCCTTCCCCCACTCGATCCGATCACCCTGAAGACCGGAGTACGCGATCATGACCGCTACCACCTCGCAACCGTCGCCGGCCTCGGCGGCGGCACCCAACGACGCCTGGCTGATTCGCTGCTGCGAGCGCGGCTGGCTGCCGGACCGGCTGATCCGGGCCGGCATGCGCTCGCTGATGCGGCAACGCCTGCGCGACGAACACGCGTATGACGGCGAACGGCGCGCGGCGGCCTACGACACGCTGGTGCGTGAACTGGGCGCGAGCCCGATCGCAATCGAGACGCTCGCGGCGAACACGCAGCATTACGAAGTGCCCGGCAGCTTCTTCGAGGCCCATCTCGGCCCGCGGCTCAAATATTCGTGCGGCTATTACCCGCGTGGCGACGAAACGCTGTCGCAGGCAGAGGAGGCCATGCTGGCGTTGTACGCGCAGCGCGCCAGGCTGGAGGACGGCCAGCGCATTCTCGACCTCGGATGCGGCTGGGGTTCGCTGTCGCTCTGGCTCGCCGAACGATATCCGGCCGCGCAGATCGTCGGCCTGTCGAATTCGCACGGTCAACGCCACTTCATCGAGCGATGCGCGGCGCAGCGCGGGCTGACGAATCTGCGAATCGTGACCGGCAACGTGGTGGAGTTCGACTTCGATCCCGCGGACGCCGGTTTCGACCGCGTGCTCTCGATCGAGATGTTCGAACACATGAAGAACTACGGGCAACTGCTCGCCAAAATCGCGCGCTGGATGCACGACGACGGCAAGCTCTTCGTGCACATCTTCGCGCACAAGCTGCTCGCCTATCACTTCGCGGTGCACGACGACACCGACTGGATGTCGCGCTATTTCTTCACAGGCGGGACGATGCCGTCGGCCGACCTGCTGCTGCGGTTCCAGGACGACGTGCGTATCGCCCGCCAATGGTGGCTCGACGGGACTCACTACGCCCGCACGGCCAATCAGTGGCTCGCGTCGCTCGATGCGGCGCGCCCCCGGGTCATGCCGATTTTCGAGACGGTCTACGGCGCCGACGCCCGCATCTGGTTCCAGCGCTGGCGGATGTTCTACATGGCGGTCGCCGAGCTGTTCGGCTATGCCGACGGGCAGGAATGGGGCGTCGCCCACTATCTGTTCGACAAGCGCCGGGTTCTCGCATGACGGCCGCGATCGCGTACCGGGTTCTCCGCCGTGCCGCCGTCACGGTCGTGACGGCGCTCGCGATCGGGGCCGCCGGGTGCTCGGGCAGCCCGCCGAACCCGAATCCGCGCGCCGCCGTTCCGCTGTCGACCGTACCCGTCGACCTGCCGCGCTACATGGGCCGCTGGTACGTGATCGCGAACATCCCGTATTTCGCGGAACGCCGCTTCGTCGGCAGCCGGGCCGAGTGGCGCCTGCGTGACGACGGCCGGATCGACGACGCATTCGTCGGCCGCAAAGGAGGCTTCGACCAGCCCGAGAAGCACTATTGGTTCGTCGACGCCGTCAAGCCCGGCAGCGGCGGTGGCGAATGGCGCGTGCGGCTGTTCTGGCCGGTGTATGTCACGCAACTGACGCTCTACGTCGACCCCGACTACCGGTACACGATCCTCGGCTACCCGGGCAAGACGCTCGGCTGGATCTTCTCGCGCGAGCCGACGATGGACGAGGCCACCTATCGCTCGCTGCTCGCCCGGCTCGATGCGATGGGTTACGACACGTCGCGCTTCAGGCGGGTGCCGCAAACACAGGACCAGATCGGCAAGCCGGGCTTCGCGTCACCCGGCGATCGCGAATGACGGCAGCCCCTGCATCCGCCGCGTGCGGTGCGACGTATATGAGCACATGTGATTCCCGAACCTGCACTTGTGACTGACGGAGACCATTCGCGATGCACCCGGAACTTTCAATGTCGCTGCCCGGCCGGCGAATTGCCGTCGTCGGCGCCGGCATCGCGGGCCTGGCCAGCGCGTACTTGCTGGCCCGCCGTCACCGTGTGACGCTGTTCGAGGCCGCCGACTACCTCGGCGGTCACACGCACACGGTCGACGTCGACCTCGACGGCGCACGCCACCCCGTCGACACGGGATTCCTCGTGTTCAACGACCGGACCTATCCGAACCTGATCGCGCTGTTCGACGAACTGGGCGTGGCCGCCCATTCGACCGACATGTCGTTTTCGGTTTCGGTCGACGGCGGCCGGCTCGAATGGGCCGGCAGCAACCTGAACACGGTGTTCGCGCAACGCCGCAACCTGTTCTCGCCGACCTTTCTCGGGATGTTGCGCGACATCCTGCGCTTCAACGCGTCCGCGCACGATCACCTCGAATCGGCGAGCCGGCAGCGTCTTTCGGTCGGGGAACTGCTCACGGCCGGCGGTTACGGCGCATCATTCCAGCATCACTACCTGCTGCCGATGGCGGCCGCGATCTGGTCGAGCGCGGCCAACGACATCCTGCGGTTTCCGGCGGCGACGTTCCTGCGCTTCTGCCTGAATCACGCGTTGTTGCAGGTCAACAACCGGCCGACCTGGCGCACCGTCGCGGGCGGCGCGCGGCAGTACGTCGAGCGCATCGCCGCGACGCTCGACGACGTGCGCGTGAATACGTCGGTCCGCGCGATACGGCGCGACGACGCGGGCGTGACGGTGGCGACCGATACAGCCGGTCACGAGCGTTTCGACGCGGTCGTGCTCGCGTGCCATGCGCCGACCGGCCTGCGGCTGCTCGCGGATGCCAGCAAGGCCGAGCGCGACGTGCTCGGCGCCGTGCGCTACCAGCACAACGTCGCGGTGCTTCATACCGATACCGCGTTACTGCCGCGCCGGCGGCGCGTGTGGTCGGCGTGGAACTACCTAGGCGGCCGGCCGAGGCGCACGGACGGCGCATCGCCAGTGTGCGTGAGCTACCTGCTCAACCAGTTGCAGCCGCTGCCGTTCCGCTCGCCGGTCGTCGTCACGTTGAATCCGGTCGACGAGCCCGCGCCCGACACCCAGCTCGGCCGCTACGATTACGAGCACCCGCTGCTCGATCTCGCGGCCGTGGATGCGCAGCATCGTCTGCCGATGCTGCAAGGGCGGCGCAATACGTGGTTTGCGGGAGCGTGGACGGGCTACGGGTTCCATGAGGACGGACTGAAATCGGCGTTGCGCGTCGCCCGCAGCTTCGGCATCGCGCCTGCCTGGGCTCGCCCATGAACGCGCCCTTCGCCCGCGACGGCATAGCCGCCCGGCTTCTCGTCGGCACCGTGATGCATGAACGGCTGCGGCCGGTACGCCATGCGTTCGCGTACCCGATATTCCAGGTCTGCTGCGACGTCGAGCGGCTGGCCGAGATCGACGCCGGCTGGTTCGGCATCGATCGCTGGGCCCCGCTCGCGCTCGCTTCCCGCGACTACGGCCCGCGCGACGGCCGCGCGCTCGGCCCGTGGATGCGCGATGTCCTCGCGCACGCCGGCATTCCTGCCGACGGCCCGATCTGGCTGCAGACGATCCCGCGCGTCTTCGGCTACGCATTCAATCCGGTGAGCTTCTGGTACTGCTACGACCGCGCGGGCCGGCTGCGCGCGCTGTACGCCGATGTGCGCAACACGTTCGGTGCGCACCACGGCTACCTGCTGAGTGCGATGCGCCACGCGCCTATCGACGCCGACACCGTGCTCGTCTGCCGCAAGACGTTTCACGTCTCGCCGTTTTGCGACATCGTCGGCGATTACGCGTTTCGCGTGCGTCAGTGCGGCGATCACCTGAGCGTGGCGATCGACTATCGCGACGACGACGGCCTGCTGCTGCGCACGGCAATCGCCATGCAGTCCGCGCCGCTGACGGCGGCACGCGCATGGCGCGCGCTGGCCCGGCAGCCGCTGAACGCGATCAACGTCGTCATTCGCATTCATTGGCAAGCGCTGCGGCTGTGGCTCGCACACGTGCCGTTCTACGGCAAGACGCCCCCCGACCGTCCTGCCGCTGCCGATTCGCCATTGTCCCGTTCGCCGGGCGCGTCGCCACGCGGCCGCTCGGCGATGTCCGATCACGAGGCTCGTCCATGACCTTGCTGCGCCTGCTGTCTCCCGCATCGCAACCGGCGATGCCGCTCTCGGCCCGATTGTTCCTCGCGCTGCTCCGGCAAATCCACGACGGGCACCTGACGCTCGTGACGCCCGAAGGCGCGCAGCACGTGTTCGGCGATCCGCACTGCCAGCCGGCCGCGACGCTGCAGGTCCGCGACTGGCGGGCATGCCGTGCGATCCTGCGCGCGGGCGACATCGGATTCGCGGAAGCGTATCGCGCCGGCTGGATCGACACGCCCGAACTCGTCGCGCTGCTGCGCCTCGCGATCCGCAACCAGCCGGTGATCGCGACGACGGTGACCGGCGGCCGCCTGGCGCGCCTCTGGTACGCGCTGCGCCACCGGCTGAGGATGAATACGCGGGCCGGCAGCCGCCGCAACATCCACGCGCACTACGATCTCGGCAACGACTTTTACGGATTGTGGCTCGACGACACGTGGACGTATTCGAGCGCATGCTTCGACGGCGACGCGCAGCGTTCGCTCGCCGACGCGCAAGCGGCGAAATATCAGCGCATCGTCGATTCGCTCGGCCTGCGCGCCGGCATGCGCGTGCTCGAGATCGGCTGCGGCTGGGGCGGGTTCGCCGTGCATGCCGCACGGCAGGGCATCCGCGTGCATGGCGTCACCATCTCGCAGGCGCAATACGCGCTGGCCGCCGAGCGCGTTGCGCGCGACGGGCTGTCCGATCGCGTCACGCTCGAATTGCGCGACTATCGCGACGTCGACGGCCAATACGACGCGATCGTGTCGATCGAAATGTTCGAGGCCGTGGGCGAAACGTTCTGGCCGGTGTACTTCGAAACGCTCAGGCAGCGCCTGAAGCCCGGTGCTCGCGCGCTGATTCAATCGATCACGATCATCGAGTCGCTATTCGACGCGTACCGCACGTCAAGCGACTTCATTCGCGAGTTCATCTTTCCCGGCGGGATGCTGCCGAGCCCGGAGCGTTTCGTCGATGCCGCGCGGCGGGCCGGCCTGGCCGCCGAACCGGTGCTCGCGTTCGGCGACGACTACGCGCGCACGCTGCGCACCTGGCGGGCCGCGTTCGAGGTGCGCATCGACTCGGTGCGCGCGCAACGGTTCGACGAGACGTTCATTCGCACCTGGCGCCTCTATCTCGCCTATTGCGAAGCGGGATTTGCCGAGCGGCGGACCGACGTGATGCATTTCATCGTGTCGTCGGGCGGCTGACATGCGGCGCCGGCTTGCGATGCTCGCCGCGGCCGCGGCCGCGGCGCTGGCTGCACCCTTGTTCGCCGGCGCGAGCTGCGTCGACGACATCGCATCGGCGCAACTGATCGGATCCGGCCGGTTCTGCATACTGGGCATCTGCCTGTACGACGCCCAGCTGTGGGCGCCCCGGCCCCCCGGCGCGTTCGACACGCCGTTTGCGTTGTCGCTTGCCTACCGTCACGACGTGAAAGGCGAGCGGCTCGTCTCGACGGGTATGGACGAGATCGAGCGCCTCGCACCCGCGCCGCTGCCCGCTGCGACGCTCGATGCATGGCGCCGCGATATCGAACGGGCGTTCACCGACGTATCGCGCGGCGACGTGCTGTGCGGTGTGTATGTGCCCCAGCGCGGCGCACGCTTCTACACCAACGGCCGCCTCACGGCCGACGTGACCGACCCGGCGTTCGCGCGCGCATTCTTCTCGATCTGGCTCGACCCGCGCACGCGGGCAAAGTCGTTGCGCCGTCAGTTGCTGGGCGACGATGCGCGCTGATTCGACGATGAGCGGTGATGGTCCGGTGTATCGACGCCGGCAGCGCCGCGCGACCGGACAGTTCGCCAGGCCCCGTCTCGACGCGTGATTCGCCATGGTCAACAAGATGCACTTGCCTGAGAAGACATGCGAGACCTGCGGCTTGCCTTTCAGCTGGAGAAAGAAATGGAAAGCCGCCTGGGACGAAGTCCGATATTGCTCGGAGCGTTGCCGTCGGAATCGGCGGCCGCCTTCCCGCATGAAGCCAAACGCTGCACGTTGGTGACTTCGCGTTGATGAGCCGGTCGCGAGCAGCGCGCGGGCCCGGATAGCGCTTCGATCCGAGACGGAATGCTCGCGCCTGTTTCGGGGAATCGGGATCGATCGGCGCCGGTGCGCGCAGGCGCGGTCGTCAGAGCAGTCCTCCCTCTTCCTCGTGGCCGTCTGGTTGCCTCTAGGCGGTTCACTCCGCCCCGTTTCAACTACACGACGCTTGCATGAACGGCCGCGGACCGGATCCCGCCGTATCGACACGCAAATGTGCGACACGGCCGATGCGTGCATCGAAATCGCACACCTTCCGGCGTACTTTCTGGCCCGTCGTGGCAAAAAATTAACCACCACCCCATTGACCCCGGAAATCGTTTCATACGCCACGCCAACACGAAATTCCCTTGCACAAATGAGCATTCACGTGCTCGTAACGCAACCTTACAGAACCTACGCAGCAAATGACTCAAAATAATCCGGTACAAATTCTTCTGTGAATCACGTTTTCGCTTCACTTTCCGGAAAATTTGCATACAATCCAGCTGTGACGCATGAATCGACCGAGGGAGGTCCCGTGCCAACACGCAATCACGACATCAAGCCGCGCCGGTTTCCGGCGTGTCCGGCTTCATGGATGACGCGCGTGTCCGTCGCCCCGGCACGCAGCCCGTTACACCACGCCGGTGCGGCGCTCGACCGGCCGATTGCATCGCGCTTGCGGGTCGCCGCGCAGCAGCGCGGCCAACGCTGCCGGCGCCGCTCGCCGCAGGTGACCGACCGGTGTGCAAGCGCCAGCCTGCACGGCGCACTGCCCGAACAGCGATCGAACACCGTCGCGGCTTGCGTGTGTCCGACGCTACTCGTTACGGGCGTCATGACTGCATCCGACGAAACGATCGAGCAAGCCGGCCTGCACGTCAGCGAGCGCGTCGAGTCGGTGCCGCGGGCGCTAAGACAGCCGGGCCCGGCTGTCGACGCCCTGATCGCCGAGGTCTCGTCGTTGCATATGGCTCTGGCGATTCAATTCGTGTCGCTGGCACAGGCGCGCCGTGTCCGCGCGGCCGCGATCATCTATGAGTACGGCAGCGTGCAAGCCCTCTCTTTGATCCGCCTTGCAGGGTTCCACCTGTTTCACTCGGTCGGCGGCCGCGTCGACCAGGCGTTCGTCCTGGCCAGGTTGCAACAGTCCGCCGCCGTCATGCTCGCAGCGAAGCCGACGGCGAACGACCCAATGTTGCGGTTCCGCCGGGACGTCGGCGGCTGGGCCCCGGCAACGCCAATGGGTCCGTCGTGCGCGATCAGGACCGGATCTCCGGTGACGCTGCCGGGCCGCCATGCACGCCCGCGCACGCCAGGTGAGCGCCGCCCCGTCGGCGCATCGTCGAAATAGCGGCGGCGTTCGCCCTGTTTTTATCGAAGAAACACAGGCAAATCATCGCCTCTGTCGCGATCCATCGCATGACCCCCTAACCTCGAGAAACGAACCGAAATGGGCAATCTGATCGACGCTCCCGAACACACCTTGACTGCGATCGACGAGGGCATTCCTCTGTCGCACATCATCCGTCGTCGGCTCGAGAACGCGGGCGTGCGCTTCCATGCAAACGACAACATCGCCGCGCACCTGCGCGACGGCGAACTGGAGGCGTTGCAGAACGAAGTTGCGCAGGGAATGGAAGCGGTGCTGCGCTCGCTCGTGATCGATGTCGACAACGACCACAACACCCGGGAAACCTCGCGGCGCGTCGCGAAGATGTTCATCCGCGAAGTGTTCGCGGGCCGCTACGACGCGGCGCCGTCGGTCACCGAATTCCCGAACGTCGAGCGGCTGGACGAGCTGCTGATCGTCGGGCCGCTGCGCGTGCGCAGCGCCTGCTCGCATCATCTCTGCCCGATCATGGGCCGGATCTGGATCGGCGTGCTGCCTAGCGCCGCGTCGAATCTGATCGGCCTGTCGAAGTACGGAAGGCTGGTGAACTGGGTCATGACGCGCCCGCAGATCCAGGAAGAAGCGGTCAAGCAGATCGCCGACCTCCTCGAATCGCGCATCTCGCCCGACGGGCTTGCCGTCGTACTCGAGGCCGAGCACTTCTGCATGCATTGGCGCGGCACCAAGGACGACCAGGCAAAAATGACCAACAGCGTGATGCGCGGGAAATTTCTCGCGGACGCATCGCTTCGCCGAGAGTTTCTCGCCTTGTTGTCCGGAAAGAATGCGTAATGCGCGCGACAGGCATTCGCGACGAATGCGATGGCACCGTGCCCGGCCATGAGACGCGCCCGCTCGTCGCCGCGGGCGCGCAACAGCAGGAAGCGCAAAGCCATACGGAGTTCCCGATGAACTGCTCGCACGATTCGCTCCGCCCGTCTTCCGGCCAGGGTCGATCGACGAAGCCGCATTCAGGCAGGCAGCCACGCCGGGGCGCGTCCCGCGGGAGGTCGCGCCCCGGCGGCAGAACCGAACTCACCGCCGATGCGGTCGTTCAGCCCGACGAAGCATCCGACGCGCATGCGGAACTCGACCAATTGCTGTCGCGCGTCGCCGCCGGCGACGAGCATGCGTTCGCGCAGCTGTATCGATCGACGGCTGCGCGGCTGTACGGCGCGATCGTCCGGATGATCCGCGACCGCCACGAAGCGGAGGACCTGCTTCAGGACGTATTCACGACGGCGTGGCGTCGCGCCGATTCATTCGACGCCGGACGCGGCACGGCGATGACATGGCTGATGACGCTCGCACGCAATCGGACCATCGACCGGATCAGGCGGCACCGCGAGCTTCCGCTCGACGACGAACTGGCGCTGTCGATCCCCGACGAAAACCCGACTCCCGATCTCGGCGCGCAGGCGAGCCAGGAGCGCCTGCGTCTGGAGCGCGGGCTCGCGCATCTGGGCGAACGGCAGGCGTATGTGCTGCGGGAAGCGTTTCATGGCGGCGCGTCGTATGCGGAGCTGGCCGAACGCATGCAGGTGCCGCTCGGCACGATGAAGAGCTGGATTCGCCGCAGCCTGATGCGACTCAAGATGTATCTCGAGCAATGAGCGCGCGAATCACTTCGCGGTTCGATCACGCTGCGCGGGTCGGACCGCGCGGCCGTTGAATCGGCATTTGCAGCGGCGGGGGCAGCGCGCCGCTGACTCGATGGAGAAGCGACAGTATCGCCGCCGCGGGCCTGCGATATTTCATCGTGATGCCGCCGAATCCGATGCTCCGACACTCGGGTCGGCGAGCTGTTCGGGACGTCACCACGGAAGGATCCGGATCAACCGTTCATCGAAGGCATGGCGGCCAGCAGCGAGAGACTTGCCACACTCGTCAGCAGGCACCGCAACGCGAAATACCAGGCCGGAATGAAATCCTTTCTCCACAGCACGCCGTCGACGGCCGCACAGGCGACGAGCACGATCGCCATTGCCGTGAGCCGCGCGCCGATGCCCGGCATCATGAGCACGGCCCACGCCATCAATGCGGGGATCACGCTCCATCCGTAGAGAATGTGCTGGCGGGGCGGCGATTCGGACGCGCGCAGCGCGACACCCCAATGCACGGCCCCGACGAACGACGCGATACACGCGGCGTAGTTCAGCAGCGCGTGCACGTAATCGTCATTGGCAGCCGACGCGTGGACACTCAGCCACGACAGCGCGACGAACGGCGCCAGGCCGGCCAGCGCCAACGCTGCGGGAACGCGGTAACGATGCAGCGCCGCACGCTTGATCATGACCTCGGCGAAACGATCAGCGCGCCCTGGCCGCCATCGACGCCAAATTGCTGGCCGGTCACCCATGACGCATCGGCGCTCAACAGGAACGCCGCAAGCGCGGCGGGATCGTCGCCGACGCCGAGTCGTCCGAGCGGATTGGCGTCCGCGAGGCGCTTCGCGACCTGCGGCGCACTCGTCAGACGCGCGGACATCGACGAGACGATCAGGCCGGGATGAATGCAGTTGACGCGAATCCCGCGCGCCGCGTAGGTGGCGGCCGCCACCTGCGCGAGCGCGCCAACCGCGGCTTTCGCGCTGGCGATGGCTTCATGGTTCGGGAACCCGGTTCTCGACGCGACACTGCCGAACAGCACCGCACTGCCCCCGGCCTGAGCGGCGAGCAACATGCGTACGAACGCGCGCAATGCGTTCCATGCCGAGAAGTAATTCGCCGCGAACGCGTCATGCAGTTCGGAATCCGAAGTCGAATGCATCGGCTTGACGACGATCGAGCCGACGCAATGCGCAAGCCCGTCCGGCACGCCGAATCGCTCGACGCCTGCCTCGAGCGCCCGATCGAGCGCCGCCGCATCAGTCGCATCGGCGGGCGCAACGACCACTCGCTCGCGCGACATCGTGTCGGCAAGGGCGCCGAGACTATCAGCGTGTCGGGCTGTGAGCACCATTGAAACGCCCTTGGCGTCCAGCCGACGCGCAAGTGCGCTGCCAACGGCTCCCGTTGCCCCGCAAATCCAGACAAAAGCCATGGTGACTCCTGTTGCAAGCACCCTTCCCGCGCGGCGACTCCGGCTCCGGCTCCTGCGCGCGCGGCGCTCGACGACCGCCGCACGATGCGCAGCCGGGCCGCGACATGCCGTTTGTTCACAGTTTCTATTCTATGCCAATTCCCGGCAGGATGAAGCGATATAACGACTCACTACGACTTAACGAGTCAAAATCTACGTGTCACATGTCACAAATATCGGCTTCATATACCCGCGTGTGACGTAGAATTCAATATGAGCGCGAAGAATTTGCGCAATATTCTACATTTTTTTAAGACGAATCAGATGACTTCATTTTCCGATTCACCCGCCAACATCGCGATCGTCGGCGCGGGAATCGCCGGGCTGGCCTGCGCGCGCGTCCTCACCGATGCGGGCCACCGAGTGACGGTGTACGAGAAAAGCCGTGGCGTGGGCGGGCGCATGAGCACGCGCCGCGCGGACGGCTGGCAGGCCGATCACGGCGCGCAGTATTTCACCGCGCAACATCCGGCATTCGTCGCCGAAATATCGCGATGGGTCGCCAGCGGCGCAGCCGCCCCGTGGGCCGCGCGCGTCGCATCGATCGGCTCGCTCTGGCCGCGGGCACTGCTCGCACCAGCTCAGCGATATGTCGGCGTGCCGGGCATGACTGCACCGGCTCGGCACCTGTCGGCCGGAATCGAAACGGTGCCCGAGACGACAATCACGGAGTTGATGCGAGACGAACATGGCTGGCGACTGATCTCGGCCGAGCATGGTGCGCTGGACGCGCGTCACGACGTCGTCATCGTCGCGGTGCCGGCGCCGCAGGCCGTCCCGCTCCTGCGGCGCGCCGAACCGGGTCTCGCGGTGATTGCCCAGCGTACCGGGATGCGCCCGGCCTGGGCCGTGATGGCGCAGTGCGGCCATGTGCCGGACCCGGGATTCGACGCCGCATTCGTCAATTCCGGTCCGCTTGGCTGGATCGCCCACGACACGTCCAAGCCCGGGCGCACCGGGGCGAGCACGTGGGTGCTGCACGCGACGCCCGACTGGAGCCAGGCTCATCTGGAGGCGCCACCCGAGCAGATAACACGCACGCTGCTGGACGCCTTTCGGGACATCGTGGGCGCCACCGCCGACACGGCAACCGCCCATCGCTGGCGCTATGCCGAGCCGGCGCCGTCGTCTGTCGCGACGCCCGGTCGCTTTGCGTGGCGGGCAGGCCCGCGCATCGGACTGTGCGGCGACTGGCTGGGCGGCGGCAAGATCGAAGGCGCGTGGCTCAGCGGCACCGGCCTCGGCGGCGCGGTGGCCGACACCCTGATCACGCACTGAACGGCGATGGCCGATGACGGAACGGCCTACAACGATTCGATATTCCGCACCACGCTGTCCGCCTGCATGCGAATCGCTGCGAGCGCCTCGTCATCAAAGCGCGCGAGCTGCCGATAGACCATCCCGAGCCGGTTGTTGTGCTGCAGCGCGCCGCGGTGCCGGTCGAAAAAGTCCCAGTACAGCGCGTTGAACGGGCATGCGCGCGCGCCGGTTCGCGCATTGCGGTCGTACGCGCAGCCCTTGCAGTAATTGCTCATCCGATGGATGTACGCGGCGCTGGAAACGTACGGCTTGGTCGCCATTGCCCCGCCGTCGGCGTATTGACTCAAGCCGAGCGTGTTCGGCATCTCGACCCATTCGAACGCATCGATATAGACACCGAGGTACCACTCATGCACCTCGTGCGGATCCAGCCCGGCCAGCAGCGCAAAGTTGCCGATCACCATCAGCCGCAGGATGTGGTGCGCATGCGCGTCTTCGAGCGACTGCAGCAGCGCGTGCGACATGCAGGCCATTCGCGTGCGGCCATCCCAGAACCAATGCGGCAACGGGCGGCGATGACCGAACGCATTGCTGTTTTCATAGCCCGGCATGCGTGCCCAGTACACGCCGCGCACGAACTCTCGCCAGCCCAGTATCTGCCGGATGAATCCTTCGACCGCGGCAAGCGGCGCCGCGCCACTGCGATACGCGTGCTCGGCCCGCGCGACGACCTCGCGCGGATTCAACATTTTCACATTGAGCGCGAACGACAGCATCGAGTGGAACAGGCGCCGCGCGCTCCCGTGCATCGCGTCCTGGAACTGCCCGAAAAACGGTAGCGCATCCTGGATGAAGGCGTCGAGGCAGGCGAGCGCTTCGGCGCGATCGACGGGCCAGCGGAAGTCGCCGGCCGACGGCTCCCCGAAGCTGCGCACGCCCGCCGCAACGATCTGTTGCCACAGCGCGCGATGATCGTGATGCGGACGCCAGTCTGCCGGTTCCGCGGGCGAGCCGGGCCATGCCTGGCGGTTTTCGGCATCGTAGTTCCACTGCCCGCCTGCCGGTCGCCCTTCCCCGTCGAGCAATACGCGATGCCGCACGCGCATGCTCCGGTAGAAGCGATCCATGATCCATGATCGTCCGGTTCCGAGCACATGCCCGACCTCGTCGCGCGTCGTATGGAAATGACCGGTATCGACCGCGCGAACCGGCACGCTCGCCGCTGCCGCATAGGCGCTCAGCTGCTGGTCGACACGCCATTCGTCCGGCAGCAGATACTCGATGCACGCTGCGCCGTGAAGCTCGGCGACACTGTCCAGGTTGGCGGGAATGGCCTGACGATTGAGCGGGTCGTCGATCTCGATGTAGTGCACGCGATGGCCCGCATCGCGCAACAGCGTCGCGAAACGACGCATCGCCGCAAAGATCGCAATCAGCTTCTGGGCGTGATGGAGCGTGTAGTCGGTTTCCTGCCGAACTTCCATCAGCACGTAGATCGTTTCGGCCCGGACATCGGAAAACCAATGATGGTTCGGGTCCAGCTGATCGCCGAGGACAAGCCTTAAAGTCTTCATGGGACGCTTCGCGATTGATGATCGCCGCCTGGGTTGTCGAGACACCTGCGCGTCGAACGAAACACCTTGCCCCTCCATACGCGCGGCACCGCGCGCGTCCCGACCGACCTCGCGACACCGAGCGGTACCGCTTCGCAGCATTCTAGCCGGCTCGCGCTTCGCGAACCACCTTTTCGGACGAAAATCCGCATGTTGAATCACTTTCCTGCTTCGTATTTCACGCAAACTGCGTACAATCCTGAGACAACAGTACGTCAACTTCAGGAGAGCAACGATGCCCCCTCGCAAGGATCGCGATACGCCCCATCGCTATCGCAGCGGCGAGGCCGCGCGCCTGGCGCGCATGCCGGCAGCCACGCTGAGAATCTGGGAAAGGCGCTATGGCGTGGTTGCGCCGCCCAAAACGCCGTCCGGACAACGGCTGTACTCGGACGACGACGTCCAGCGCATTCGATTGCTGAAAACGCTCGTCAATCAGGGCCACGCGATCGGCTCGATCGCCAGCCTGAGCCGCGAGGAACTCGAGGCGTTGTCGTTGACGAATACGCGTGACCCGGCATTTCACGAGGCAAGTGTGAGCCTCGCGGTCGTCGGCGCGCTTTCGATTCCGGAATCCGCGATAGAGCGAATGGGAATCCGGATCGCCGCGCGAATCGACTCGCTCGACGACACGAGCGCGCATGCGGGTACGTCGGTCGATGCCCTCATCGCGACGACCACGTCGCTCCATGAGGATGTCGTTTCGCAGCTCGCTGCCGTGGCGCAACAGCTCAACGCGCACGCCGTGGCCGTCGTATACGGGTTCGGCACGGCAGAGGCGGTCGAGCTGGCGCGCCTGTCGGGGTTCGAGCTGTTCCGGTCGACGGAAGGCCAGACCAACCCGATATCGATCATTTCGAAACTGGCGCAAGCCGTCGTCAAGTCGCGCCAATCGAATGACGCGGATCGCGGGCTCTGGCTGCGCACGCGGCGACGCTTCGACGAGGCGACGCTCGCGTCGCTCAGCGGCCTGTCCACCACCGTCAAATGCGAGTGTCCGCGTCACCTCTCCGAATTGATCATGCAGCTCAGTGCGTTCGAGCGATACAGCGACGAATGCGTGTCGCGATCGCCGGCCGATGCGCTGCTGCACCGCCACCTCGGAGACGCAGCGAACCGGGCCGCAGAGTTGCTCGAGACGGCGCTTGCCGTCATTCTCCGCGAAGAGGGATTGGGCGGGACGACGCCGGAACTGAAGGCGCTGTAGCGCGACACACGCCGCCGGCTGTTCCGACCTGCCCACGACGGCAGGTGACGATGCTATTTCGCGTGCAATGCAGTGCTTGCGTCGATCACTGAGCCGAAACGGAAGAACGAGCCGCTGCGGCAGGCGATGCCGGCGGCCTGCCCGTGGTTCCGGCATTCGACGCATTCGCGACGCGATTCACGAACGCGGAGAGATCGTCGAGCACTGACGCCATCCCTCTCAACGGCGCGCCCAGAACACCGACGATGGACGCATGGCCCACGTTCCTGTAACGCATGACCACGACGGTGTCGCCCATCTCTTGCAATGCTCGCGCGAAGCGGGTCGTGTTGCCGGGCTCGACCACGGTGTCGTTCTCCGCGGTGGCCAGCCACATCGGCGGCTCCGTACCCTGAATGAACCGGATTGGCTGGCTCGCGGCACGCACTTCCTGCGGGAATATCCTTTCAAGCGTGGTATCGCGCAGCGGCAGGAAATCATAAGCCCCGGCCAGGCCAATCACGCCGGCGATATCGCTCTTCCGCATCGCCTGAGCTGCCAGATAGCGACCGTCGGTCGCAAGCAATGCGGCAATCTGCGCACCCGCGGAATGCCCCATCAGAAACAGGCGACGGGGATCGCCGCCGAACGCAACCGCGTGCTCGCGTGCCCACGCGACCGCCTGCGCCGCATCGTCGACGAAACCGGGAAAGGTGGTCGCCGGATACGTCCTGTAGTCGGGTAACACGGCAACAAAACCCCTCGACGCGAGCGCCTCGCCCACGAACAGATAGTCCTTGCGCTCGCCGGACTGCCAGCTTCCGCCGTAAAAGAACACGACCACAGGGGCGCCCGCACTCGCATCGGCCGGCCAGTGATGCAAGACGCGCGTGGGCAAGTAGACGTCGAGCACCTGGCGTTCGCCGGATCCGTACGGGATACCTGCGAAAAGACTGAACGTGTAGCTCGGCGTCAGCGCATTCAGGAGCCGCACCGGGCTGCACGCGGAGAGGAGACCGGCCGCGAGCAGCACCGACAGGACGACAAGCCCGGCTTTCATGTTCATGGAGATCCTCATTCCTGACGATTCCGGCCGCATCCGCCGCCTGGTTTGTGATTTACGGCGCTTGCGCGCAAGCGGATGCATGCATCGCAAGGCAGGTGCCCCCCCTTAACGGCATCCAGATCTTCGCTGCGCAAGTGCATCCGTCCGCAACGGAGAGTCGTATGTGGAATGGATAGGTGAATCAACGCGGAATGCCGACGGTCGCTCGCTGCCAAGCAAACGTTCGGTGGCGAGTCCGCTCGTCGACGATAGTGAGAGCCGTCTGCCATGAACGTTCTACCTGCCACTTTCCCCGAGATGCAACGTCGACGTGGCGGCACGGCGACCATGCCGTTACCGATCCCGCGCGAACGATCATGAGAAGCGCGCCGAATCGACTGACGTCGAGCACGCAAAAGTCCGGCGCCGCTCGCGTGTACATCTATCTCGCGACGACCCAGGCAGGATGGCTGGTATGCGTGATGACTGCCGCAGCGCATCACGCGGCGTGGGGCGTCACCTATGCGCTGATCGCGACAGCCGGCCATCTTCTCTTCGCGCGTCG
This sequence comes from Burkholderia ambifaria, assembly GCF_001443045.1. Taxonomy (GTDB): domain Bacteria; phylum Pseudomonadota; class Gammaproteobacteria; order Burkholderiales; family Burkholderiaceae; genus Burkholderia; species Burkholderia ambifaria_A. The sequence continues at coordinate 83,094 of NZ_LKPJ01000025.1, forward strand.
GCCCGCATCCGAGGCACGGATCGTCATCACGGTCACGGTGTCCGGATGGTTGTGGGACAGCGCCGTTGCACATTCCGGCCTGCTCGTGTACCCGAACGGCGTTTTTCTCGAAGGCACAGCGCCGTACTGGCTCGCGGGGCTGTGGGCGCTGTTCGCGATTCAACTCAATACCGTCCTGCTCTGGCTTCGGGCGCGACCACTCGTCTCGGCGCTCGTCGGCGCATTCGCCGGCCCGGCGTCCTTTCGCGCAGGTGCGGCGCTGGGGGCCGTTCATTTCAAAGATCCGGCTGCAGCGCTCGTCGTTCTCGCAACCGGCTGGGCGTTCATCTTGCCGGCCGCGCTTGCGATTGCAAGCCATTGGGATGGCGTAACGCGCCCTTCTCCGCCGCCAATCGGCGCAGGCGACATGAATGACGCCCGCGCCGGATAGAGCCGGACGCGTCGCAAGCCAGCGTTATCTCCGATCCCGTTCAAATTGCCAACGTACCCTCTCAGGCACCACACATGACAAGCTCCGAACTGCCTTATGAATCCCGCCCCGTTATCGTATGGTTTCGGGATGACCAACGACTCAGCGACAATCCCGCACTCTCTCATGCGGTCAGTACCGGCCATCCTGTTGTTTGCGTCTACGTCTACGACCCTGCCCCGAAGCTCGGGCGCGCCATGGGGGGCGCGCAGAAGTGGTGGCTGCACGAGTCGTTGAAAAAACTCGACGACTCGCTTTCCGCTCTCGGAGGCTCGCTGCTCGTGCTTCGCGGTAACGAACACGAAGCCATCAGGAGCCTCACCGTCGAGACCCAGGCGGCAATGGTTTTCTGGAATCGCCGCTACTCGAAAGCGCAAACGGAAATGGATGCATCGATCAAGAAAGACCTGATCGGGCGCGGAATCGACGTGTCGACATTCAATGGCCATCTTTTGCGCGAACCCTGGACAGTGGCCACGCGCGAAGGCTTGCCGTTCCAGGTATTCAGCGCGTACTGGAGAGCCGCTCGCCGCGATAATTTTTTCCCGCCGTGCCCACTGTCGGCGCCCGTCCGGATCACGTTCTTTCCCGTCTCCAGAAACGTCAGCGCACACGTCTGTACACTTCCCGAACTTGCACTGCAGCCCTCGACGCCGGACTGGGCGGAGGGCCTGCGTGCAACCTGGCGATGCGGCGAGGAAGCGGCCGGGCATCAACTCGAGGCCTTCATTGAACACTCGTTTTCCGACTATGCCGGCGCTCGAGATTTTCCGGCCACTGAAGCGACGAGCCGGCTCTCTCCGTATCTTCGCTTCGGAAATATCTCGGCCCGGCAGGTGTGGTACGCGACGTTATCAGCGGTAGACGCGATGCGAAGCAGGCGAGTTGTTCGCATTGACGATGCCAAAAATGAGTCGTTGAACAAGTTCTTCAGTGAACTCGGATGGAGAGAATTCTCGTATTACCTTCTCTATCACTGCGAACCCCTTCATCAGGTCAATTTCCGGCGTCAGTTTGACGCCATGCCGTGGCGTACCGACGCCGAGGCGCTTCGCGCGTGGCAAAGGGGGAAAACAGGATACCCGCTGGTCGACGCCGGCATGCGCGAGCTTTGGCACACAGGCTGGATGCACAACCGCGTGCGCATGGTGACAGCATCATTTCTCACCAAGCACTTGCTGATCGACTGGCGAGAGGGCGAAGCATGGTTCTGGGATACGCTGGTTGATGCGGACGAGGCAAGCAATCCCGCCGGGTGGCAATGGGTGTCCGGAAGCGGCGCCGACGCAGCCCCGTATTTTCGGATCTTCAATCCTGTTTTGCAGGGGGAAAAGTTCGACTCGAGCGGCGAATACACGCGGCGGTGGGTGCCCGAACTGTCTGCACTCCCCGCCAAAACACTCCACAGCCCATGGACCGCTTCCGCTGAAGCGCTGCGGGAAGCATCCATCGCGCTCGGCGCAACTTATCCCTTCCCGATCGTGGATCACCAGGTTGCACGCGCGCGAGCCCTCAGTTCGGTAGAGATCCTGAATACACAGAGCCAAATGAAGTGACCTTCGATCGCTAGCCGGGCTCGACCGTGCGACGGGGCGCCCCGACGACACACCGGGGGCGACGTGATATGCAAGCGCGCACGGCCTGCTTCCGCACATCACGCCTTCCTCCCGATACAGGCTGAAGCATCAGGGCATCAGCACGGAGTCGACCACGTGAATCACGCCATTGGACTGCATGACATCGCCGATCGTGACGTGCGCGACGTTGCCCTTGTCGTCGGTCACGGCCAGCCCGTTCGCGCCACGGCTGACGATCAGGGAATCGCCTTCGACCGTCTTCAGCGTTGCCTTGCCGCCACCTTGCTCGACCGCCCTGGCAAGGTCGAATGCCGTGAGTCGTCCGGATACGACGTGATACGTCAACACCTTGACGAGCATCGCCTTGTTCTCCGGCTTCAACAACGTCTGCACCGTGCCGGCCGGCAACGCGGCGAATGCGTCGTTGGTCGGTGCAAATACCGTGAAGGGCCCCTTGCTCGACAATGTGTCGACCAGCCCACCCGCCTTGACCGCAGCGACCAGCGTCGTGTGATCGTGAGAATTCACCGCGTTTTCGACGATGTTCCTCGACGGGTACATCGCAGCGCCACCCACCTCGGCCGTCTGCTCCATCGACATGGATCCTGCCTCGGTGGCAGGCGCGTACACGCACGTTGCGAATGCAAGGGCGAGCGCCGCACCACTCAGTTTAACTTTGCTGCAAGATTTCATTTTCGTTCTCCGAAAGATTGCCGCCGTTGACTGGAAGCAATCGGAGATACGAGACGAACCGCGCGGCGGATGCACGATGAACACTTCATCGCGGACAGATCCGCGATCCACGGAATGACAAGGGTGTCGACAACCGTGCCCGTCTTCAATCGCCACTGCATCCGTTCTCGCTCGGCCACCGTATCTGCAAATGTCATCCAGCCAAGGTGCTTGGCGTCCCACCTCGGGAAATGGCGTCGCGATGGCATTCAGAGGAGACAACTCATGAAGCTTTTCATCGGTATCGTCGTTGCCGCAGCGGCGCCGTTCGCGCTCAGCGCTTGCGGAGGCGGAGACGACATTGCGCCCGTGGCAGCGCAACATCCGGAGAATCTGGCCATCTGGACCGCGCTCGGCGGTGATTCGGCGGCCCCCGGCGTGGTGGCCGGCGTGGTCAATGCGGCTGTCGCAGGCCTTTTGGCGGACCCGGTCGAAGCGCCCTATTTTGCGGCTGTAACAGGTAACGCGAGCCACAGCAGCGCAGCCCATGACACGCCAGCACGGCTTGAAGCCTGTCTCACGCTGCAGTTCGAATCGCTCCTCGGCGGTCCGTACACCTACCCTGGTCCCGTCAAGGTGGCCGGAGACATCGACGCCCAGCCGGAGATGTGCCAAGACATGACGGCTGCCCATAACGACGTCGGCGTTCCAGGCTGCGTGTTCGACCAGTTCATGGTGGATCTCGTCGCGACGCTGCAAAGCAAGCTCTCGGCCGCGGACTTTGCCGCACTGACGTCGACGACAAATGGAACGTACACGCTCACCGAGAAAAACTCAGCCGGCATCCCGGTCGGCACAAAATTCCAGTTCAGTGCGGTACCCACCCTCTTCAACCTGCGTAATACCATCATCAGCGCCACACCCGGCGGCCCCGTGTATCTTCCCCCGACGGTTGCATCATCATGTACGGGCTGACGGCGGTGCGAAGGACCCACGTGATCGCGTGGGTCGCTGCGGCACTGTCCGTGAGTGTTGCCGGGATCGGCTGGTTGCACACGACGCAAGGGCGACGGCTCCTCACCGAGCTTGGCGTGAAGTGTCCAGTTGATTCCGTCGATTCCCGAACGGTGCTGTCGATTCGCAACAAAGCGATTTTGCAGGAGAGAGGTGTATCAGCGGCCGCCCACCGTCCTGCGTTCGGCCTGCAGCTCGATCGCAGTACGGAAGCAGAAGTGCTGGAAAGAATGTCGCGATACAAGGCGCAGTGCCTCGAATTGTCCCGAGGCTTGCGCTACCTGCGCTGTCGAGGCGTGCCTGCAGAAACGCTCGGCTCGAATGGACCACCCGTGAGCGAAATATGGTTCAGTTTCGCGCCGGATCACACGTTGATGGCCATCAATGTGTACCGTCGCGACATGTCCGCAGATGAAACACGACGGAGCTGGCAGATCGCCGTCCGGAATCTGCACAATGTGCTCGGAGCGCCAACATCTGTGTCTGGAGATACGACGCTGGAAACGCTTATAGGCAAACCCGTGGCGGTTGCACGGGTGAGCTACGCCTATTCGGATTACGTAGCGACGGTCACCGCATCCCACCTGCCATACGGGGGACTGGCAGTCCGCGAACAGTATATGTCTACCGCGGTCAAGCAAGAAGGGGAAACACTCGGATGAGATGCTCGACCAAGGTCCGGCATCTCGCGAACCGCACCGTTGATGAAGGTCTCCAGGAGTCGGCAAAAGTATCAGTCCGCTTTCCAGCTACGACGACGTTCTAGTTCAGCATCCGCTCGTTAGGAACGTCAATAACGTCGCCTGCGTAAAACGCGGCCCGACGACAAAACGACTCAACTGCTGCGGTTGCTTGTTCGGCCGACTAACCCGCGCTCGCGCGCCCAGACGATCGCCTCGCCGCGGCTGTACACGTCGAGCTTCGCGTAGATCGTCGCGACGTGATTGCGCACGGTGTTCGGCGCGAGCCCGAGACGGCCGGCGATTTCCTTGTTGGTCAGGCCATGGCACAGCAGGTCGAACACGTCGCGCTCGCGCGCGGTCAGGTCCGACGGCTGGGCGCCCGCATCCGGCGCATTCGCGCGCCGCACGTTCGCCAGCTTCTCGATCAGCGTGCGGCTGAACCAGGACGCATCCTGCATCGCCGTTTCGATCGCGTAGACGAGCTCCATCTCGGTACGCTTGCGGTCGCTGATGTCGAGCAGCGCGACGAGCAGGCAGTCGCGCCCGTGAATCGCGACGGGGCCGGACGACACGACGCAATCGCGCACGTCGCCTTCACGCGTGCGGATCCGCACATCGGCGTTGCGCACGTTGCCGTCGCGCGCCAGCCGGTCTTCGATGCGCTGCCACGCGGCGCGTTCGGCCCACAGCCCGATCTCCTCCGCGAATTTGCCGAGCAGGTCGTCCTGCGGATGGCCCGTCATCGCGGCGAACGCGCCGTTCACGTCGAGCAACGGCCGTGACGATCGCGGTGGGGACCGGTGCCATCTGGAACGCCGTCGCGGAGCGTTCCTCGCTCTGCCGCAGTGCACGCTCGGCCTGCTTGCGCGGCTCGAGATCCATGAACGTGAACAGCATGCACGCTTCGTCGTTCATGTCGATCGGCTGCCCGGCGACCACCATGGCCTTCGTGCTGCCGTCCGCGAGCTTCAGCACGGCCTCCATCTGCGGAATCGTCGCGCCTTCGCCGAGCCGCTCGATCGCGAGTTCGCGCCGCTCGGCCTGTTCGAGCACGTCGACCTCGTATACCGAGCGGCCGAGCACGTCTTCATGCACGTGGCCGGTCATGTCGAGAAAGCCCTGGTTGACCTTCACGTAGCACAGGTCGTCGAGCCGGCAGATCACGGCCGGCGCCGGGTTCGCGTTGAAGATGCGCTCGAAGCGCTCCTCGGCGCTCGCCCATTCGGTTGCGTCGTGCACCACGAGCGCGAGGCAGTTCGGTTCGCCGGCGGCGTTCGTCAGCACGAGGCTGCGGATGCGGTGGACCTAGCTCACGCTTTCGTCGGAGGCCGATTCGACTTCGACCGTCACGTCGCTGAACTCCTCGCCCGCGATCACGCGATCCATCGGATTTCCCGGTGCGGTTCAGGTGCAACTGGCGGCGGTCGGGATACGACTTCAGCGCCTGTTCGTTGTCCAGTTCGTTCATCGGTTCCTTGTCTATTTCGCCCCGTCATCTTGATGGCTTGATCCACCATCTTCGATGTGGCCATGTCAGAAGACGCTCTTTTGTTCGGCAACGAAAGGTAGATACTAACCCATTGTTTTATATGAATAGTTATTTGGGGCCACAAGGCAAGGTCTTGTCAGGCTTAAAGGCGTCCAACTGGAAAAACGCGCGGGAATCAAAGGCACCCCACGTCGGACGCGACTGCTAGTGGGGGGAGTCGTACCTTTCGTGCATTTATAGGCGGTTGTGACAAAAAATCTCTTGTGATTCAACGACTTGCAAATCTGCATGTTTCGTGAAAACCGTGAGGCCGCAAAGCCTTGCAGTAAGCGCCTCTGCGAGCGGTCACCGCCAGATTTCGCACGATTCGAACGATTACCCCCCCCTGCACCCCCAAACCGTCCCCATTTCTGCCGCCAAACCTGTATGGATATACAGTTTAACGAGACACCCGATAGCTTGCCAACTATGCGCCATTGGCGTATAAAAGCGCCATGTACACAATCATCGAAACCCCGCTGTTTCAGCGCTACGCAGACGAAATATGGCGAGATGGCGAGCGAGAAGCGTTCATCAACTGGCTCGCGGACAACCCTCTGGCTGGCGATGTGATTCCCGGCACTTCAGGGCTGCGCAAGGTGCGTTGGTCGCGCGCCGGGATGGGGAAACGCGGTGGTTCACGCGTCATCTACTACAACCTGCTCGATGATGGCGAAATCTGGCTGCTGATCGCGTACACGAAAGCGAAGTTCGACAACCTGCCGACGAGCTTTCTCAATCAACTTCGTGAGGAAATCGATCGTGGATAAGGAAATGGAACAGTTTCAAGCGGACCTGCTGGAATCGGTCCGCCAAATGAAGGCCGGCGTAGCTGGCCGCGTGACGCGCGTACAGCCGACAGAGGCCTCCATCGCCCGCGCGAAGGTCGGCATGTCGCAATCAGAGTTTGCCGGCCTGCTCGGCGTGTCGGTGCGCACTTACCAACAGTGGGAACAGGGTCGTCGGAACCCGACCGGGGCGGCGCAGACGTTGCTGCGCGTCGCCGTGCAACATCCCGAAGCGCTGAAGGATCTTCAGCTGGCCGGCTGATTCTAATTCTGGAATTTTTAATGGCGAACGTGATTCGTGAACCCGTAGACGGTTGGCTGATTCGGATGAACGATGAGATCGGCAAGCGAGCCGTTTGCACGACGGACCGTACTCGAAAACAGGTACTGGCTCCGCTCAATGGAGGTCAGGCGATGCGTATTGAACCCCGAATTGCTCGGCCAACTGCGCGAGTCGCCGATCGCGAGTCCAGAGCCAGGTGCTCGGGGTCAACAGCACCGACGCCAACAGAGTGCAATCCACGGCGCCACATACGCGTCCATACAGCCGTTCCCGCTCGATCCAGTCCGCTACTTCGCTTGGCGTCGCAAGGCGCGTTTGGCGCAATAGCGCGAGATCTCCCAAGGTTCGGGCCCGCGGTTCGGGCGGCGTCCCGCACGTCAGTTCGAGCATCACTAGTGGATGCGTCAAGACGTCATCGACGCGCAGCAGCTGAATAAGCGCCGGTAGCGGCCGCCGGAAATGCTCGATCCAGACGGACGTGTCGACCAGAACGCTCATCGGGCAGCGGCCTCCGGGTTGCGTCGCGGCACATCCGGCATGTCGGGCGCGCGACCGCCAAGCGCTGCAAGGCGTTGGCCAGCCTGGACACGTACGAACGTTTCCAGTGCGGCCCGGAACAGGTCTGCCGGCGGCATACCCGGCTCGGCGAGTTCGAGTGCGCGTGCATAGAGAGCGTCGTCGACGGTGACGGTGACGGTGACGGTGACGGTGGTACGCATGATGACTCCTTTGATGATTTTTCGCATCAATTCGGCAGCGATCCAGTCGTTGATAAACGGATCACCGTCGGCCTGAAATGGGGCCTGTGACGCTTTCGGCAGAGAGATCCGACTATGAATGCTGGCGAAATTCGTCGCGGCATTGCCGGCGCGCAGATGGGTAGCCGTCTCGATCCGCATGGTCAACACGCTGCCAGCTCATCCGTGCTCGAGCGACTTTTCCGCATACCAAGGCGGCAATGGGGTGTCGTCAAGCTTGTCGCGCGACCACAGTAATTGTGCAACGGGCTGCTGCACAAATTCCGGCCGAGTAAAACGGTAGCGCCCGACGGCAAATTATCTCGACGCAGCCGGAAACCGACATGCGCAGCGGGTGCGAAGTCTTAATTATGACTCCGACCCCAATATATCGATAATTTAGCTTATTTCAAATTTCAAGTTGGCTCGGCGCACGCACTGCTTCCGGGGTTTCAGCTCGAAAACAATTTCCCTCCACGCTGTACTTGGCCGGTCCGCTCGAAAAACGTTCACAACTTTCGAAATTTTGTCATTTTATAGTCTTCATCAGAGCTAGTTTCGAGAAACATTCACAAATTCGCTCGTGCCGGAAACTCAGGAAGCTGCATTGTCTGTTGGTGGTGGACCGTTATTGGCAAAGGACTCTCGGACAACTTCCTCAATTCGCGCGATGACTTCGTCAGGGAGATGGAAGTATTGCTTGCGTTTGTTTGCAGAGAGCTTTCCGCCGTTGGACTTCACCATACGAATTAGCGCCGACAGGTCGGATTGGGGCAGGTCGAACTCTGCGTCCAGTTGCCTGAAGGCTTCGTCATAGCCGCTGAGCCAACTCAGCTCCTTCGGTAGCTCTGTCCGGACAGCCTCCACCAGCATCGCGTGCAAAAAGTGCACTTCTCGGCTGGCATCAAAGAAGCGGTATGGCCTGCCGCCCGGATGTTGTGTGACTATTGGGTCCGGATCGCTGATGAAGTAGTTCCACAACTGGGTGGTCGGCACCGAAAACCCCTTGAGGACGTTTGCGTAGTCCTCCTCGTGGCGAAGGATGACCGCCGAGACTGGAACAATGGCGCCGCCTCGTAAGCGTCGCGAGCCATTGAGGACATGATGGATAAGGAACCGATGAATCCGACCATTGCCATCCAGGAAGGGATGCAAGTAGACGAATCCAAAAGCGGCGCAGGCCGCTCTCACCAAGGGCTCCGGGCAGCGAAGGTCGATTTCGTTCACGAAGCGTTCCCAGCCTACCATGGCCCGCCGGAGGTCTTCAGGAGGCGGCGGAAAAAACGTCACCCGCTGCGCCCCGTCCACAAGCCAGTTCTGCTTCGTACGGTAGGATGCTTCCTGGCTGAAGACGTCGCGCACAATGACGTTTTGCAGCTCGACCAACCGGTTCTCTGTGACCAATTTTTCTTCACCGGCATGTGCCAGCGATCGAACAAACNAAGCGTCGCGAGCCATTGAGGACATGATGGATAAGGAACCGATGAATCCGACCATTGCCATCCAGGAAGGGATGCAAGTAGACGAATCCAAAAGCGGCGCAGGCCGCTCTCACCAAGGGCTCCGGGCAGCGAAGGTCGATTTCGTTCACGAAGCGTTCCCAGCCTACCATGGCCCGCCGGAGGTCTTCAGGAGGCGGCGGAAAAAACGTCACCCGCTGCGCCCCGTCCACAAGCCAGTTCTGCTTCGTACGGTAGGATGCTTCCTGGCTGAAGACGTCGCGCACAATGACGTTTTGCAGCTCGACCAACCGGTTCTCTGTGACCAATTTTTCTTCACCGGCATGTGCCAGCGATCGAACAAACCGCTCGGCTTTGTCGGCGCTGGGTTTTTCCCGCTCAATGCCAAAGCTGCTGCGAGTTTCCGACAGGTAGAGGTAATTCACGGCCCGCGCATAAAGCGTGGGGTTGGTCAGGCGGTCCAGAGCGTGATCCGCTTCGTCGAGCAGTTCATCCAGCGTCGGGCTTTCCGGCAGGGCCGAGCGACGCACGAGCGGACAGAAATCTGGCGTGCCTGGGAGGTTGTCCCGCACGCGAAACTTCGGAATGTTTGTCGGACGCCCGGCCGTGAAATACTCATTGTCAGGAAGCGCGTCGACGTACGCGCCGGTGGGCGCAACTTCTACGGATAAGTTCTTTCCGGTCAGCCATTCCCACAGGAAGCATGCCCGGCGAATATGGGCGCCGTTGGGTGACGCCGAAAGCCTGCGAGCCAGCTCTCCCTCTGGCAGGTGCTCGAACACGGCATCGATGACCTCGAGGTTCACGCCTTCGTGCCGGAGGGCGAACTCAAGATGCCCAACCAGCGTCTCCTCGAGCGCAACGCTGCGAGGAAACCAGAAACCGTTGTGCGCTGGTACCCGGCGGTTTACCGAGCCACTGATGAAGGACGGATGCGTGAGCGGCCGGACGGGCAGGCTCAGCGTTCTGATCAGGTGTTCATAGCCGACCGGCTCCAGTTGGGACATGGGCTCGAAATTTATTCACGGTGCTCGAAATTTTGTCACAAATCTGAGGTTTCGTCTCCATTGCTCGAAAAATTTTCGCCCCGGTTGACGCTCGAGGCCGACGAGCCGGTCGACCGACATGGTCACCGCTTCGGTCCGTGCCAATCGCGTAGCCGTCCGCTCGCGTGCACCGTCTCGGTTGCCGCTAGTTGCTGGCCACCGCGTGCGGTCTGATCGTCCCTGCTTGCCCGCTCGATTCAGTCTGCGTGCGCATCGAGCGCCGCCAGATGCGGGTACGTATCCCGCGCATTTGCCTCGGTTCGCTCGGGGCGCAGCTTCCCCACTCGATGAACGCGCCGCCGGCCTTGGCAGGCGGCGCCGCCTCGACGACGGCGGCTGGCGCACGATCCTGGCCGCCGCCCATGGGTTGCCCATAGAGCCGACCGGTAGCGCCCAGAGTTTCGCCAACAGCGCTATCCGCCCTCTTCCGGCGTGTCCCGAAATATGAAGGAGCGGAACTGCAACTATCCGCCCCTTCAGTTTATCGAGTCGGTATAACAACCCCGATAATGCGCCGTCGGCAAACAGGTCGGGCTCAAGCCCTAGTATAGTTAAAGCAGACCCCATTAAAAATTTGCCAAATATACTTATGTAAAATCCAATAATTCGCTGCCGATCATGGGTCGCCTTGCGTTTTGCCGTGCTCGGAACAGCTCTACCGACAACGCGCCCTGTCGCGGTTGGCGGATTAACGACGGTCGATCACTAGCTTGGCGACGTTCGGCGGAACGCGACCCGCATCTGCCGTTCAACCGCCGCCGTCTTCGCCGTCCTTCTTTGGTCACTACGGTCATACTGCTTGGCGCATTGATCGACACGTTCAGATCTGGGCGTCGAAAGACTGGTCACGTCGCTCCGACTGTTGAACCGGCCTTCCAAGTGCTGCGGAAGACCGAGGCTATTCATTTTCGATACCGCAATACTCGCCAATGATCCGAACGATTCAACTTTGAGGAGCCTCGGCTGTTCGCATTAAATAGTACACGTCAGACAAACGGGGCGAGGGAACCTAGGTCACACGATACCCGCCGCGATGTAAGCGGTCTTCACCGTCGTGAAGAACTCTTGCGCATAGCTGCCCTGTTCTCTCGCTCCGTAGCTGGACTCTTTGCGACCGCCAAACGGCACATGGTAATCGACCCCGGCCGTCGGCGTATTGATCATCACCATGCCGGCCTCGACGTTTCGCTTGAAATGGCTTGCGTACTTGAGCGACGTCGTGCAGATTCCTGCGGACAATCCAAAGCGCGTATCGTTGGCTACGGCAAGCGCCTCGTCATAATCATTGACCTGAATGACCGACGCAACCGGGCCGAATACTTCTTCCTGATTGATCGTCATGGATGGGTGCGTACCGGTCACCAGCGCAGGCGCAAGAAAAAATCCTTCCGTGTCGGCATCTACACGAGCACCGCCGAACACGCTTCCGCCTTCAAGCCCTGCGAGTCGAATATAACGTTCGTCCTGCGCTAGCTGCCTCGCGTCGACGACCGGCCCTATTTGCGTCTGCGAATTCAGCGGGTTGCCTACCTTCAGCACTCTCATGCGTGCGTGCATTGCTTCGACGAACGAGTCATGAATGCCGCGACCGACGATCAGACGACTTGATGCAGTGCAACGCTGCCCAGTCGAGTAGAAAGATCCGTTGATACAGGCATCGACCGCGACGTCCATATCGGCGTCGTCGAGCACGACCATCGGATTCTTTCCCCCCATTTCTAGCTGGACCTTTTTTCCGCTCGACACGCATTTTTCGGCGACAGTCAGACCCGTCATCGCTGAACCCGTGAAGCTGATTGCATCGACGTTGGAAGACCGCACGAGCGTTTCACCCACGGCCGCGCCGGGTCCCATCAACAGGTTGACGACACCAGGCGGCGCCCCGACGTCAGACAGGATTTTCACGAGTTCCCACGCACATCCCGGCACCAGTTCTGCTGGCTTGATTACGACACAATTCCCGTACGCAAGAGCCGGTGCGATCTTCCAGGCCGGTATTGCGATTGGGAAGTTCCACGGTGTAATGAGACCAACCACGCCTATCGGTTCCCGGGTGACCTCGACCGTCAGACCTGATCTAATCGATGGAAGTAGCTCGCCATTGACTCGCAACGCTTCTCCGGCGAAGAACTTGAAGATCTGCCCCGCTCGCTGCACTTCGGCGGCGGCTTCCGAAAGCGTTTTGCCCTCTTCTCGAGATAGCAATCTTGCAAGATCCGCCTTCTGAGACAGGATGATCGAGGCCGTCTGGTCCAGTAATTCAAAGCGTTCCTGGGGACCACTCTTTGACCATGAGCGAAAGGCCTCACGTGCCGCAGCGGCTGCCGTCTCAGCCTGCAGCGCATCGGCGTCGGCGTACTCACCGATTACATCGTTGCTGTCTGAAGGACTCACATTGGGTCGCCACTGATCGCCGGTCACCCACTCACCGTTGATCAGGTTTCTATACTGATTCATTTAACTTCGCCAAATAAAAGAATTCTTTCCGTGTGTTGGAGATCTTACGAACAGTTATACCGTTGCGACATCCCTCACGTCGCGAGCGGCGGCGTCGACACGACGACCTTGTGCTCATCGACGCGCTTTCCCACCACAAATGCATAGACGAGCGCAGCCAGAAGCGCGATTCCGGCACTGATAAGGAATGCGTCGACAAATGAATGCGTCCGATCCACGACAACACCGGTGACGAAAGGCGCGAACGAGCCGCCGAAATAACCGCCGAAGTTCTGAATACTCGCAAGGGATGCCGCCATGTGCCGGGGCGCAGCCACAGACACGAGCGCCCAACTCGCACCACATGCCATCTGGACAAAGAACATCGCTACGCTGAGATAAAATATGGCAAGTGTCAGATTCGGGGTGAACGCGGCGGGAACCGTAAATACAGCCCCGCCGATCAGACCAACACAAATAGGCCATTTTCGACTGCGAATCGGCGCGACACCGCGGGCCTGCAACGCGTCGGCGACGAAGCCGCTCGATAGCATGCCGATCGTGCCGAAAAGATAGGGGATCGACACCAACCATCCGGTGCTGGCGAGCGACAAATGACGCTCGCGCTCGAGATACGCAGGCAGCCATGTCAGATAGAGCCACAGCATATAGATGATGCCCGCATTGCCAAGAATCATGCCCCAAGTGGTACGCGTCAAAAACAAATTGCGCCATTCCGACATGGTCATCTTGCGCTCGACCTTAGCATCGCTCGCACCCTCGTTCAGATAGGCAGTTTCTCCATCCGAGAGCTTTACGCTTTTCCGGTCACGATAGATCAAGTACCAGCCGATCGACACCGCAATTCCGAAGCCACCCATGATCATGAACATTTGCCGCCAACCGAACGACAGCATCATCACAGTCAAAATCGGGGGCGCGAGAGCCGGCCCAATCGTCGAGGAAGTAATGAAGATGCCCGTCGGTCGACCTCGCTCTCGAATGCCAAACCAATCGCTGACTACTTTTGCGCCGGCCGGAAAGTTCGGCGATTCACCTACACCGAGCGCGATACGCGCAATGATGAACTGATGAAGGCTTGTTATGAGCCCTCCGCTAAACTGGGCGGCTGACCAGACGAACATTCCAAGTCCGAGCATCACTCGCGAGCCAAATTTGTCGAGAAGCACTCCGACCGGCAGTTGCGCGAAGGCGTAAGCGAACGAAAAGGCAGACAGCAATATTCCCATCTGAGATGCCGACAACCCGAGTTCACTGCTAACGGAATGGTTCGCGATAGATAACGTGCTCCGATCGAGATAGTTGACAATCCCGGCCAGCGTCAGAAGCGCTATTGATGCTACCTGTATGCGCTTTAATTTCTTGGACTTTTCGATCATTCTGTCTCCTTATACTTTCGAAAAATAGGTGTCTGCTTTCACAGTGGATAGCGCTACGTCCAGAGCTACATCCAATGACTATCGGCGATAGATACCGTCGGTCAATGACTGGCCGTTGGTGCCGGTGCCACCGCCTCGGGGCGATACCACGACACGTCGAAATCGCTCCTCGGCGAGCAGCCGCGCGATGCGCTCAACGTCAGCGGCGTTGCGAGGGAAAATCGCAGCCGTGGGTCTGCGCTGATAGATCGAATTGTCCGTTGCGAGTACCGTGCGCGTCGCATGGCTGACGTCGATCTCGCCCTCCAGTCCCGCAACCCGCAGCGCTTCGAGAAACGCTGCGTCGGAAGTAGTGTCTCGTGCTTCTTCTAGTTTTATCTTTATGACCTTCATGTCGCTTACCTTTCATGCGTCCTTGCGCGGCACTCTGCGTACGTATTGCTTCACCTGCGTCCATCAGAGCAACAGGCCTGACGCGTCGTCGTGATGGCCGCATTCGGAGAGAAGACGCAAGGTTACGCGTCGGCTGCCCGACATTCAGGAGATAAGGCTTGCCCTGTTGATATGACTTGCCGCTGCTCGCCAGGTACATGCGTCCCGGCGAGCGACGCGCGCGCGAGTTCAACCGATCTGAACTCTGTCGAGAATCTCGTCTGAGCCAACCTCGAGAGGAACGAAATTGGTCGAGCGCACATAATCCGGTCGCGGTTGCTCGACCTGTTCAGGCTTGTTCTTCACCTGGTTGTAGACGACATAGGCCTGCCATCGATCGTCACCGGACAGGTTGTGACCCGAGGAATGCACGATGTTGGCGTCGAAGAACACGACTGTTCCCGGGCGGCCCATGATAGGCACGGCCTTGGGATGGCTGGATAAAATATCGAGCATCGTCGGCTTGGGTACAACGTAGAAGCGGTAACCGGTTGCCTCATCGAACGTCGGATCGAGTGAACCAAGCTTGTGGCTTCCCGGGATGAAGTAGAGACATCCTCCCATTTCGGTCGGCTCGTCGAGCATGACCAACGCGGTTGTCATCTGCGGTTCTTTCACGCCGTCGATATGCCAGGTTCCGAAGTCCTGATGCCATTGCCAGACGGAGCCGTCGATAGCCGTCTTCAGATTGCACTTCGTGTGATAGACGTAGAGTTCGGGATCGTCGATCAGTTGTTGTGCCGGCTCGAGCAATCTGGGGGAGCGCACTGCGGAGTGAAAGACCGCCGATGCCGTCGGACTCTCTGCTTCGTGAACTTTGTAGATCGTCTTCGCGATGCCGCCCGTTTTTTCACGGACGAGATGGTCGGTGTCAATCTTCTGGATCCGGCGCAATTCGCTCTTCATATGCTCGACTTCGTCTGCCGAGAAAAGCTCCGCCAGAACAACGAATCCATCGCGCTCGTACGCTTCCAATTGCGACGCGGTAAGTTTCATGAGGGCATCTCCTGACTTGTTGGTGTGATGTCACGATCCTAAGACCCTCAGAGTCCAATGTAAAAGATATAATAAGTTGCGTATCGATACCTAAAAGGTTCCAAATGGAGCTGCGTCATCTTCGCTACTTTCTGACGGTGGCACGTACACTCAACTTCACGAAGGCGGCGGAGGAACTTCACATAGCCCAGCCACCGTTGAGCCGGCAGATACGGGAACTGGAAGAGGAACTCGGCGTGGCGCTTTTCGAGCGCCGGGGCAAACGCGTGTTCCTTTCATCGGCGGGCCAGGTTTTCGAAGAGCGGGCTAGGCGAATTCTGGCGGACACGAACTCCGCGATCGTGGATTCACAACGCGCAGCAAGAGGGGAAATCGGTCGGGTGGCGGTCGGGTTCTTTGAGCACATCGCGTACACGCTGCTGCCGCCGATCTTGCGTGAATTCCAGCGGCGTTACCCCGCCGTGACAGTCGAACTTCGATGGTTTTCCTCTGCGGAACAGATCAATGCGCTGGATCGAGGGGACGTCGATCTGGCCTTCGTTCGCTCTTTGCCGCCGGATACCCAACTAAACAGCGTCTTGTTGCTTCAGGAGCCGTTTTACGTTGCCATCGCGAAGGACAACCCTCTCGCAGCGAAACGGCAGATTTCCATCAAGGACTGTATGCACCTGCGCGTCATCAATTACCGGAAAGATGTCGCGCCGGACTATCATGCCACCATCAACCAGTTGTGCGCACTGGCCGGCTTCTCTCCTTCCACGAGCTTCGAAATGGGACAGATCTACGCGTCCCTTGGCCTCGTAAGCGCCGGGTTTGGTGTGACGCTCGTACCTGCGTCGGTTCAACGAACGCACATGGACAACGTCGTTTATCGTCCGCTGCGCGAGCAGCACGCGAAAAGCGAACTGTACCTCGCGTGGAAGGAACCCAACCCGCCCGCTGCGCTAGGCGCTTTTGTTCAACTCGCGTGCGAAATAGCCGCGCGCGCACCGGACAAAGCGAAGGTCGAGTAAGGCAAGCGGTACGACTTCAATTGCGATGAACAGGTTAGTTTCTCCGGTTGAACTGTCAGCACAACTACTTGATTTACGGCCGCCGTATGTAGCGTTGATTTGACTGCTTGTCCGGTCGCGTTAGAAGGCAGTGTGAAGCCGCTGAAGCAGCTCATTCAACGTCATGTCTCGCTTTGGCACGATCCGCATCAGCGAGGACAGCGGCCAAATTATCGGGGGATATAGTCAGCGCACGGAGATGTCTTGATCACAATAGCTGGGTGACGGACAGCTATACGGTGGAAAGCCGCCGTTCGACTGTCCTTTCATGCCGTCGAAACCAACGATTGCACATGGCCGAGCCCGGCCAAACGTGGACGGCGCGCGAGGTCGGCCATAGATTGGCCTCGTCGGGGTCCCCGTGATTTTGATGCCGTTTACCGGGTTAGCGGGCTCCAGACCTGACAAGGCTTTGCGGTCTATCCCTTTATAAAGTCTCCGTAAAATCAAGAGCTTGCTGTTTGCCTTACCCGGAGGCCCGCGGTGCCTCGCCCCCCAATTGTCAAGGCGATATTGTTGGCATAGCCTGAGCGGTTCCTCTTTCGGCTGCGGAGCGGACGGCGATGGAACACTGGCGGCAGGCCTATCTCGGGATGCGGTCTATCCCGCACACGCTCAACGAGTTCGAGCTCGCCACGTTCTTCACGTTTTCCGCGAAGGAATGCGCGTTAATCAATGCCCGTCGCCGGCACGTCTACCGCTTCGCGCTGGCGCTTCACATTGGTTTCGTGCGCATGACCGGTCGCACGCTCGATGCTTGCCGGTACGTGCCACGTAATCTCTGGCAGCACCTGGGGCAACAGCTCGGCATCGAACCGCCCGATCTCGGTACGATGACGTCGCTGTACGACGGCCATACCGACACGCTGGTCGAACATCAGGCCTGCGCGTACCAGGCGCTCGGCTTCGGCTCCATGACCGAACACCAACGCCGCTACGTGACGCGCTGGCTCAAAGCCGCGCTCTCGGGCCGGCAGGATCGTAATGGTCTGCTGCACGAACTCAAACGCTGGCTCTACGAACACCGGATCCTGTTGCCGCGCGATCGAACCTTGCGGGAACTGATCGTGCAGGCCATCCGGGACGTCGAAGGCACGCTCACGGGCGAGCTTACGCAGGCCTTTGGCGAAGCCACACTGGATCGTTGGGGCAAGCTGCTGCCGAAGCCCCATGGCGAGGTATCGAGCCTGCAGCAATGGCTGTGGTCGGTGCCGCTGCGCAATTCGACGCGACAGATGAGCGAGCTCTTGCGCAAGCTCGACTATCTGGTCGAGCTCGGCGTACGGGTGCAGTGGCCCGACACATGCAACGAAGCTATCGTCCGGCATTATGCGCGGCGCTGCGCGGACCGCAAACCCTCGGTGAGCCACCGCATCCAGCCGGCCATACGGCGGCTCGAGGCCGCCTGCTTCATGCGCTACGCGTTGTGCTCGGCAACCGACCAGCTCCTGTCGATGCTCGGCGACTGGGTCCGCAAGGCGATCAGGACCGCCAATGATTGGGTGGCCGCCTCGCGCCCGGATCTGAAGGCGCAGCTGCGCGAATTTGCCACGGCAGTCAAGGCGCTCGCAGGCAACAAGGACCTGACACGCGATGCGCTTGCCAGGCAATTGTGCGAACTGGCAGACGCAGTCCTCAAACAGGATGCGCCCAGTCGGACCAGCCTGATGCGGGCACAGCTCGTCTCGAAGCGGCGCGTGGCGCGTGCACTGCTTGCAAAGCTGCTGGACCTGCCTTTCCAGGCGCAGACCGCCCATCCGGTCATGGATGCGCTCGCCCTGCTGCGCGAGCGCTACTCGAACAAGGCGGTCGATCTGCCGACGGACACGCAGATCCCGCTTGGACGGGCCTGGCAGCGGATGATCGCCAGCGAGAACCGCACCGACGCGCTGATCGCCTTCGAATGGGCGACGCTCTTTGCCTTGCGGGTGGCCCTGCGCAATGGATCGGTCTATGTCGAGCACAGCTTCTCGTTTCGCAGCCTCGGCATGCTGCTGATCCCCGCTGACGACTGGCGACGTCAGCGCAACCACTTCTACGGGCAGCTGGGTTTGCCGCAGGATCCGACGGTGTTTCTCGAACCCGTCATCAAGCACCTTGACGAAGGCCTCGAGCGTCTGAGCGAAGCAGTCGAACGCGGCGAAGTCCACGTCGACGACGCGGTTCATCTCGATGCCCTGAAGGCCGAGCCGGGACAGAAGGCGGTCGAGGACTTGCGTCGAGCCCTGTTCGCGTCACGCCCGGACGGGCAGTTGCCCGAGATCATCCTGCAGGTGGACAGCGAGGTGCGCTTCAGCTGGATCCTGCTGGGGCGCGAGCCGCGCTCGCGCAGTGAACTGCTGATGGTCTACGCCGCCATCCTTGCGCATGGCACCTCGATGTCCGCCGCCGACATCGCGCGCATGGTACCCGAGCTGTCGGCCGAGGCGATCCGCCAGATGATGCGCCGCATTGCGGATGAACGGCTGCTGCGTCAGGCAGCCGACGCCGTGCTGCAGTTTATGCACAGCCATCCGGTCACCCAGTACTGGGGGCGAGCGGATCTCGCTTCATCGGACATGATGTCGCTCGAGACTGCCCGAACGGTCTGGCAAGCCCGCGCCGACCCACGCCGGCGCACGCGCTCGATCGGCATGTACACGCACGTGCACGACCGCTGGGGCGTCTTCTACGATCAGCCCATCCTGCTAAACCAGCGGCAGGCAGGGGCCGCGATCGAGGGCGTCATTCGCCAGGACAGCATTGACGACGTCGCGCAAATTGCTGTGGATACTCACGGATATACTGATTTCGCGATGGCACTCGCACGTGGGGCCGGCTTCGATCTGTGCCCCCGGCTGGCGCATCTGCGCGACCGGCGTCTGCACGTGCCCGCCGGACACGCGGTGCCCGAACTGCTGAGGGATGTCACCGACGGCGACGTACGCGTCAAGGCCATCGAGGCCATCTGGGATGAGTTCGTGCGCGTGGTCGCTTCTGTCTGCAGCGGGCGCTGCACAGCCGTCCAGGCCCTGTCGCGCTTCGGTTCCGATGCACGCGGCCAGCCCCTCTATGACGGCGGCGTGCATCTCGGCCGGCTGTTTCGCTCGATCTTCCTGATCGACTACTTCACCACGCCGGCGTTTCGGCGCGAACTGCACCATGCGCTCAATCGCGGCGAAGCGGTGCATACCGTGCAGCGCGCTATCCATCAGGGCAAGATTGCGCTCGAACTCGCGCGCCAGCCGCATTCGCTGGTCGCAGTCTCTTCCGCGCTCACGCTGCTTACCAACGCCGTCATCGCCTGGAACACGATGCACATGCAGCACGCACTCGAAACCATCGAACGGCTTGGCCAGGCCCCTGTCATCGCCGAACACATGCGACGCATTGCGCCTACCGCGCTGGAAGGCATCAACCTGCGCGGCACGTTCGATTTCCCGGTCGCGCAGTACGTGAGTCGCCTCATGCCCAGCACCATCGCCGTTCCGGTTTCGGCCCTCGCCGGGGCAAGGTAACATGCGGCTGTCGTGACCACGGTAACCCACCACCATGACCCATCGACCCGGCCGCAACGATCCCTGTCCCTGCGGCAGCGGCAGGAAGTACAAGCACTGCTGCCTCAATGCCGACCGTCCCCGCGACGAGGATCCGTCCAGCGCCGTTCCCCGTGCGCTGACCTGGCTCGAGAGCCGGCACGGACGGGCCGTGCGCGAAGCGATCGACGATGCCTTGTTCGAAGACCTCGACGATGACGAGCTCGAGGATTTCGGTGACCTGGATGAGGATATCCGCGAGTTCATCACCGGCCAGACCTACGAGTGGTTGCTGGCCGAAGGCGAGATTCGGGTGCGCGGCGAACTCCGCCGGGTTGCCGATCTCTTGCTCGGCACGGGTGGTCCGACATTCAGTGACACCCAGCGCGCCTGGCTCACACAGCTGGCCACAACGCCGCTGCGGCTCTACACCGTGACCGACGTCAAGCCTCAACGATCGATGACCGTGTGCGATGTGCTCGATCCGGACGTCGAGCCCGTGATCGTCTCCGAAAGCGTGGGCAGCAAGGCCGACCTGCTCGGCGCGACCATCGGCTTGCGCGTGATACGGGAGAACGGGGCATTCGTCCTGTCGGGCACGATGCATGTTTTCGTCCCGATGCAGGCCGCCCATCTGCTTCGGTGGATTCGCGAGACCAGCGAACCCGGACAGGAGCCGTCCGCTTCGGAGCTCAGTTTCATGATCCGTCGTGCGTGGCTCGCGCAGTTTTTCGAGGACCTTGAGCCGCCCACGCTGATCGACGCCTGGAGCAACGAGCCGTTGCTGCTCGTGACCGACCGCTATCGCGTGCGCGATTGGGAGAAGGTGGCTGCGGTGCTCGCCGCGCAGCCCGATGTCGAGGGCAATCCCGGGCAGGGCTGGGAACGGCGCATCGACTGCGATGATGGTCAGGTCCGCAGCGCCGCGGGCATCACCCGCACGCGCGACGGCGAACATCTCATCGTGTTCTGCCGCACGCAGCACGATGCCGATGACAGCCGCAACTGGTTCGACGCGATCATGAGAGACGCCGTCGAGTTTCGCATTCGCGACATCCAGGATCCCGTCGGCGCACTCGGCCGCATGGGCGACGATGCATCCCCCACAGCCGGGGCCGCCGACCTGCCGCCCGAGCTCGCGACATCGGCTATCCGGCAGGCGCTGATGCGTATCTACGCGGACTGGCCCGATGAACCGATGCCGATCCTGGACGGGCGATCGCCCCGCCAGGCGATAGTCACGCCCGCCGGGCTGGAGCGCGTCAAGGGACTGCTGCGCACCTACCAGCGGGATGAGAGCCGGCAGGCGCAATTGCAGCAGCGCGAGCCCGTGTCGCTTCAGTTTCTCTGGGACGCCCTGGGCCTCGCGCCCGAATGAGGTGCGTCATGCGACGCGAACGTCCCCTCGACGAACGCGCGCAACTGCGAGAGATCCGTTTTCGCGTACGCAGCGGTTGTCTGCACCGACGCATGGCCGAGCAGCGCCTGCGCCACCGGCAGCGGTACCTGGTGGTCGACGATCATCAGTCGCGCGTAGGCATGCCGCAGCCAGTGCGGCGACGCCTGCCGCAGGCGTGCGGCCCCCTCGGGGTCCGCGTTCGCAAGACGTTCCGCGGCCGCCACGAAGATCGCCTTGACTTCGTCATACAGGCCCGAACCCTTCAGCGAGCCGCCCTTGAGTCCATGGACCAACGCGGCGTGTTCAAGGAGCGGTGGTTGCGACGGCAGGCCGCGCAACTCACGGTAGGTCCGCAACACGGTCACGCAGACCGCCGGCAGGGGAATCGCGCGCGTCCTGCGGCCCTTGCCGAGCACCGTGAGCGTCCAGCTGCCATGCTCGTCGACCTCCACCTTCGGCAGCTGCGCCTCGTCGGACCACACGAGTTCGATCAGCCGCACGCCGGCATAGCGGTACAGCGCCCAGATCGCACGGCGCCGGGCGGTGACCAGAGAATCGTCGCCCGCAGCGGCTTCGGTCACCCACGCATCGCATGCGGCGAGCAACGCCGGCGGCAGCATGCGCTGCGGAGCGAAGCTCGCGCGCGAACGGCCGCCCCGCACGAGGCCGGCAGCGGGGTTGGCACTCAGATACCCGGTTTCCGTCCAGTAACGGAACAGGCTCGCGACGACGGCGAGCGCACGGGATTGCAACGCCTCCGACATCCCGCGCGGCGCATCGCCCACGGCCTCAGGAGCCGGCTGGCGCAGGGCCTGCCGGTACGCGAGCAGGTCATGGCGCGTCAGGTCGGACAGCGGCCCAAGCTGTCGTGCCTCGCACCAGGCGACGAGCCGGCGCAGCTCGGTGCGGTACGCGCGCAGTGTGTGCGGCGAACGGCTCGCCCGGTCACGCAGGAACAGCGCCGCCGCCTGGGCGTCGTCGCCGACGCCGAGCGTATTCGTTGCGCTCGCCACCGCCGCGAAACGCCCGGCGCGCGCGAGCCACTCGACCAGCGGCCGGGGCAAGGTTATCAGGGCCGCGGCCTCCCGTTTCGGCTCACCGGTCGCTACAAGCTCCCCGCCTTCGGGTACCGGCCTGAAGCGCCGGCGATGCGTATGCAGCACGCGGGCCAGCACGGCTTCGGCAGCGGGCGCCGCGTCGACAGTGACCGTACGCACACGACCGCGGTCCCAGTATTCGACAGCGGCCTCATGGTCGAGCAGCACGTGCATGACGGCCGGGCGTGCCGCCTTCGCTTCGGCCAGTGACACATGGCGTTGCTTGATCATGCCGAGCGTCCAGCGCGTATAAACGACGTGACCGAGCACATCGGCCAGATACGCGATGGCATCTCCGGCGCCGGCCGGCAGGCGCTGCGGGGGCAGCGTGCCGTGATCGATCCAGTCCGACGGGTTCATCGGGGCGCTCATGCTTTCTTCGCGCGCGTGGCGGCACTCCCTTTCGCTGCGGTCTTTGTGCGCCGGGCGCTCGCCAGCCCCGCGGAGGCGGCCGGCGGCCGACGCGGCACATTGAGCTCGGACACCACGCGCATCAGTTCGTCGAGCTGCGCATGCTGGCTCGAGTTGACGGCCTTCAGCGCGAGCGCCTCGCCGACCGCCTGCTGGCGTGTCGCCCGCTCACCGGCAAGCTCCGCTTCGAGCCGCTCGCGCTCGCCCTCGAGCGCGGCGATACGACGCTCGGCGAACTTCAGCTGCGACGCGAACTGCCCGTGTTCCTTCTTCAGTGCCTCGCGGTGGTGCGCCGTTTCCTGGAGCAGTTGTTTCGACAGCGCCTCGTACCGCTGCTGCGCCTGGGCGAGTCCTTGCGCGTGCGCGTGCTCGAGCGTCGCCCGCTCGGTTGTGGCGGCATCGAGCTGGCTCTGCCGCTCCTGCAGCGCCGTCTCGAGCGCGGCATGCCGTTCGCGCAGCAGGCCGTGCTGCGCGCGCAGCTCAGCCAGCTCCGCGTCGCGGCTGGTGAGGGCCGCGCGCAGTTCGGTCACTTCCTGGCGCAGCAGCTCGACACGCAGCCCGGCGTCGGTACGCGCCGACTCGGCCGCAGCGACCGCCTGCTGCGCCTCGGCCTTCAGGCGTACGAGGGGCATGAACAAGGTACGCGTAAATTCCTATCATAAGCCTTATAGTTATAAAGACGGCTCTGATTATTACGATCTCGCGCAGTAACGTCTGATTTTTCTTGCGCTAATCTGAGCGGCCCTCTGCGATCCGGACGATCCGCAATGGCTACCCTCGAACGCACCGCGTATCCGCGCTTCCCCGAGGTTCTGGCACCCCGGGAACTGCAAACCTGCTACACCCCACTGCCCGACGAACTCGAATGGGCTCGCCGCTCAACGCGCGGTGAGCGACCGCGATTGGGTCTGCTGGTGCTGCTGAAGGTCTNTCCGGACGATCCGCAATGGCTACCCTCGAACGCACCGCGTATCCGCGCTTCCCCGAGGTTCTGGCACCCCGGGAACTGCAAACCTGCTACACCCCACTGCCCGACGAACTCGAATGGGCTCGCCGCTCAACGCGCGGTGAGCGACCGCGATTGGGTCTGCTGGTGCTGCTGAAGGTCTTCGAGCAACTGCACTATTTCCCGCCACTCGATACCATTCCGGCCGCCGTCGTCGAACACATTCGGGCAGCCGCCGATATCGGCGACACCGTGCAATTTGGCTACGACACGGCGTCGTCTCCAACGCTCTTCCGGCATTACACCGTGGTACGTACGTGGCTCGACGTGAAGCCCTATTACGGCACCGACGCGAACGCGATCGCGACACGGGCGGCGCACACCGCGTCGCTGACGATGGATCAACCGGTGGACATCATCAACGCGACGATTGACGAGCTGATCGCGCGCGATATCGAGCTGCCGGCGTTCTCGACGCTCGACCGTCTGACCGAACAGATCCACGCCCGGGCCCAGTCCCGGCTCTTCAAGCGCGTCACGCGACGCTTGACCGATGAACAGAAACTCACGCTCGACCGGTTGCTCGCGCGCGATCTGTCGAACCGGCAAACTGCCTACAATCGGATCAAGCGTCATGCGAAACGCCCATCGCGCCAGCATCTGGATCTGCTGATCGACCAGATTTCTTGGCTCGACGAGCTCGGCGATTTCTCACTGGCCATCGCCGGGATTCCGGCCTCGAAGCTGCGCTCGCTCGCCAACCAGGCGATGGCGCTCGACGCGTCGGCGCTCAGGAACGACACACTGCCCGAGAAGCGCTACACATTGATCGTCGCGCTGCTCAACCGCATGCGCGTGCGCGCCCGCGACGATCTTGCTGA
>NZ_LKPJ01000026.1 GCF_001443045.1 Burkholderia ambifaria
GCGCAGGCCTCCATGACCACCATACAACGCGGAAAATTGCCCAGCAGCGTGAACATCTGGCTACGCGTGAGCTTTTTACGGAACACCGTCCTGCCTGACGCATCCTGTCCATGCAGGTGGAAGCAGTGCTTGCCGAGATCGACTCCGATCAGCGATACCGTGTCCATGATGGCCCTCCAGAAGGACAAAATCCTCACTCAGCGTAGTCCACTGAGTGAGGATCGGGCTGACCATCCTATTAAGCCCGGCCCGCATCGCAGCGGGCCGGGCTTTCGCGGGAAACGTATCGCTTAGAGCGCGCCGCCTTGTGTCGACGCCGATCCCTTCACGCCGACCGATGCGCCGCCTTGGACCGAGTTCGTCGCACCCTCGAGCGCTTCGCCGGCCTTCGCCTTCGCGCCGCCGGCGACATCGCCCGCCGTCGACACCGCGCCTTGCGCGTGGCTCTTCGCCGAGCGCGCGACGTGCTTCACGTGCGACTTCGTCGCGTGCACGGCTGATGCTGCCGCATCCTTTGCCGAACCGGCAGCCGAGCCGACTGCCTGCGTCGCGCCACCGACCGCGTTACCGGCTGCCGAGCCAACGCCGCCGACCGTCTTGCCGACGCCGTGCAGCGCACCGCCGACGAGGTTGCCTGCGCCCGAACCCGAGCCCGCGGCATTCGCGTCCGCGCCGGCCTGCACGCCCACGCCACCGCCGAGCAACGGCGTCTGGACTTGCGCGCCGACGCCTGCGGAACCCTCTGCGCCCGTCTGCGCCGTTTGTGCGAAAGCAGCCGATGCGATCGCCGTCAGCGCGGCACCAAGCAGAATCGTGCGAATCTTGTTCATGGTCATTCTCCCCAAAGACGTTGTTGCTGCGGGCCGCGTTCGTGCGGCTTGTCGCATGCCTCGCCGCGACGTGCGGCAGGTGGAGCTAATGTAGCGGCGCCGACGTCCAAAACCATCGAATTGCGGGGACTGTTACTTCCGTTGCAAATGCTGACGATTGACTCACACTGTTTGACAATGATCGCGGCCGGCTCGTGATTGGGGTCGCCCGATGGCATGCATCGGCGGCCCCGGCACAACGCGTCGGCTAGCAGGGAAACCGACCGTTTCTGTAGGCCTCCCAAAGAACGTGGGTCGGCCAACCGTCGATGCGGCCCGACAAACAGCTTCTCGCGATCAGCTCGATGTCGTCGGACACGCACGCCGCGACGCCCGCATTCCCCGATGCCCGGAATGCGAGCCTAAACGCTTTTTCCCTGAGCGCATCCACCGCCGGCTTGCCGAGCGCGGCACCCGGATCGCCGTCGACTTCATCGAACGCCGTCATCCAGCATGCGTCGAACGGCTCCGCGTCGCGACTGGCCAGCGCGCAATCGCAATCGAGGTCGCCGAGGAAATCGAAAAATCCCGGCCCCGACAGGATTGCGTCCATTTCAAGCAGATGCGCGTTCGTCACGGCGGC
Organism: Burkholderia ambifaria; assembly: GCF_001443045.1. GTDB lineage: Bacteria > Pseudomonadota > Gammaproteobacteria > Burkholderiales > Burkholderiaceae > Burkholderia > Burkholderia ambifaria_A. Next base: position 1,453 of record NZ_LKPJ01000026.1, read on the forward strand.
CCCTTGCCACGATGCGTGGCCGTTCTGTTCATCGATCGTGGCCGCCATGCGCCGCTTCACGTTCCGCACCGGATACGCGCAATCGCGTATCTGCCACTACCGGCAAACCGGAGTTGCACGCCATCCCTCCGATACCGCCCGCTTACGGCCTGAACGTATCGCCGAGCACGACGCCTTCGCGACGCGGATCGGTACCGCCCTGCAGCGCGGGCGACTGTCCGACCGTCACGCGCATCACGGAGTTGACGCCGCTCGCCTGCGCCGACGTCGATACCTTGTGCCCGAGCGCGACGAGGCCCGCGATCAGCGGATCGTTCGCACCGTTGTTCGACGCGTCGACGTTCGGATGCTCGCCGCCGATGTTCGTCGTCGGGCTGTTGCTCGCGCCGAAGTCGACGAGGCCCGCGGACTGCTGCGCATCGAGCCCCCAGTCGAGCGCGCCGACGAGCGACTTCACCACGTATTGCGGAATCGTACCGCCACCCGGCGAACCGGTAGCCATCACGAAATCGCCGCGCGAGCCGTCCGCGGCCTTGCCGAACACGATCGTCGGCGCCATCGAGCTGCGCGGCCGCTTGCCCGGCTGCACGCGGTTCGCCACCGGATTGCCGGCACTGTCGACCGGGTTCGCCGAGAAATCGGTCAGCTGGTTGTTCAGCAGGAAGCCGTTGGTCATGTGGAACGAGCCCATGCTCGACTCGACGGTCGTCGTCGCGCTCAGCACGCTGCCGTCGCCATCGACAATCGTGAACTGGTTCGTGCCGTGTTCGATCAGCGTCGTGTCGACGCCGAGCGGCACGGCACCGAGATTGCCGGGCTGCGCGGTGCCCATGCTGCGGCTCGCATCGATCAATGCGGCACGCGACTGCAGGTACGGCTTGTTCAGCAGCGTGTCCCACGTGCCGCCCGGCAGCGGCACGAAATCCGTATCGGCCACGTACTTGTCGCGATCGGCATACGCGAGACGCTCGGCTTCGGTGATCAGGTGCACGCCGGCGACGGTCGGCTTGCCGCCTTCGAGATCGATTGCAGTCGGCTTCAGCGGCTTCAGGTCGAAGTTCTCGAGAATGCCGAGCGCCGACGCGACCGCGATACCGCCCGACGACGGTGGCGGCATCCCGCATACCCAGTAGCTGCGATAGGTCGTGCACACGGGTTCGCGACGCTTCGCCTGGTACGCGGCCAGGTCGGCGACGGTCGTCTTGCCCGGCGTGATCGTCGAGCCGTCGGCGCCCTGCGTCGTCGCGATCTTCGCGACGATATCCTGCGCGATCTGCCCCGTGTACAGCGCGTTCGCGCCGGACTGCGCCATCAGCGTCAGCGTGTGCGCGTAAGCCGGGTTCTTCAACACGGTGCCGAGCGCTTTCGGCGTGCCGTCCGTATTCAGGAAATACGCGGCAGCCTCGGGATCGCGCTTCAGGTTCGCGGCGTTCGACGCGATCGCATCGGCCAGGCGGCCGCCGATCGGGAAGCCGTTGGTCGCGAGCGTGATCGCATCGCCGAACAGCCCCTGCCACGGCAGCTTGCCGTGATCCTGCTGCAGCGCCTCGATGAGCCTCGGTACGCCGATCGTGCCGATCGAACGGCCGCTTGCGCGCGCGCTCGGTTGCGGTGCCGACTGGTCGTTCCGGTCGTCGACGTAGCGCAGGTAGTTCTCCGTTGCCGCGGCCGGTGCCGTTTCCCGTCCGTCGTACGCCTGCAGCGTCTTGCCGCGCGCATCGTAATAGAGCAGCACGCCGCCCGAGCCAAGGCCGGTCGCCTCGGGCACCGTCAGGCCGAGCACGGCCTGCACGGCGACTGCCGCATCGGCGGCCGTGCCGCCCCGCTTCAGTACCGCGCAACCGGCCGCGCTTGCATACGCGTTCGAGGTCGCCACGAGATACGTCTTCGCGTAGACGGGCTTCATGCCGGTGCGATAGCCGGACGATGCCTCCGGCAGCGACGGATCGCCCGGCTGGTTCGAGCCCACGACGACCGTCGAGCCGCTGTTGTCGATCGCGAGGCAGCTCGCATCCGATACGGGCGGCGAAGTGGCACCTGCGTTGTTTTCGATATCGTCACCGCCGCACGCCGTCATCAGGACGGCCGCGATCAATGCGGACGCGGACGGGAAAATCGCTGTTCTGTTCATTATCTCTCGGGATTCTTGTAGATCGTTGCGATGTTCGTCATGCTGCCCACGCTCCCTCGGCGGGCGGGCAACGCAATCCATAGTCCCACGAACGGATTTTTTTGCGCAACAAGGAATTGATGCAATGTGGCCGGCGGTTGTGTGCGCAACGTCACTGACCCGGTTCGCGATCGCGCCATCTCGACGCGCCATTTCCGGTAAGACGAGCGATTTCAGGCCATGCGACCGGCGCCCTTCGGCGTGTCGGGACGCGCTCGCAGTCCGATTCGGCGGCACAGAACACAGGGGCTTGCTTGACGGCACGTGCGGTTACGCCGACAATCGCCGCACCCTCCTGGCGCGGGCACTCGATCCAGCCGGCACGCGCGTCTCCTCGGCGCCGCACCGGCTTCAGGTCTTCCAGTCCCGATCTCCGCGCCGCCGTGCTCGCGCACGCAAGCCTTCCGGCCCATCCGGAAACACTTTCGCAGGTATCGCCCCGAACGCCGGTTCGGCACCGCACGCTCGCGCATGCGCCTGCCCATTCATTTTGGAGTCCAATATGATGATTCGTCTTTCCAAGGCGGCCATGGTGATCGCCATGGCATTGTTCGCGTCGCTCGTCGCATTCGGCAACCTGACCGACTACGCGACGAATTTTGCGTTCGTGCATCACGTGTTCCTGATGGACACGACCTTTCCCGGCAACGGCATCATGTATCGCGCGATCATGACACCGTGGATCCACCATGCCGGCTACCTCTCGATCATCGCGATGGAAACGCTGACAGCCGTTCTGTGCTGGATCGGCGGCATCCGGTTGCTGCGCGCACGGCGCGCGGACGACGCGGCGTTCCGCGCGGCCAAGTCGTGCGCGATCGCGGGGCTCACGCTCGGCTTCCTCACGTGGCAGGTCGGATTCATGTCGGTCGGGGGCGAATGGTTCGGCATGTGGATGTCGAAACAGTGGAACGGGGTGCCGGACGCGTTTCGCTTCTTCATCACGCTGCTGCTCGTGCTCGTCTATCTGACGATGCAAAACGACGGGATCGACGAGAACGACGAGATGCGCTGATCGGCTTCGGGCACGCGACGACGCGCGACAAGCCTTATGCTTGTTCGCTCTTGTTCGACTGGATCAGCCGCAGAATCCGGCTGTCGTACGGTGACTGCATGACTTCCGCGATGCGGATGTCCGATGCGGCCGGGTGCAGCGGATTCAGCAGGAAGTTGTGCGCGTGCGGCACGACGACGCTCGGCACGCGCAGCAGTGCGCTCGGCTGCGTGTGCAGCCACTCGGTGCCGGCGCTGCGGGTCCAGTCGACGTTCTCTCGCCAGTCGGCCGGCGCATCGCCTTCCGCGATTTCGGCAACGTCCACCGATTCAGGCACCTCGACGCGCAGCAACTGGTATCCGCTCGGCAATTGCGCAACGGTGGCGATTTCGAAGTGCACGAGCGTCTCGAGCAGCGCGAGCGCCGGATGCTCGGCGAGGTAGACGACGGGCTGCCCGGCGAAATGCCAGCGCCCGCCGGCCCGCAATCCGCCGATGCCTTTCAGGTCCGCGTAATTGCTGATCCGCCACAGCGTCGTCAAGCGAAGTACCCCTCGTCGATCTGCGTGAGGGCCTCTTCGACGAGGCGCGCGCCATGCTCGGTGCTCGACATGTCGAGCGACGTGCGGCCGCCGAAGCGCTGGAGCCCGTTACGCAGCCACGCCATCGCCTTGTCCTGGTCGCCGAACGTGGCCGTCGCCTGCGCGACGATACGCGCCAGCCGGATCGCCTTGTCGGACTCCTCCGGCGACAGGCGCTCATGCGCCTGACGACGATGGCTCAACGTGCGCCGCGGAATGATGAACGCGAGTTCGTCCGACTTCAGGCCGCGCTCCGACAGCCGATCGATCACCGCGACATCGACACGCGCGCTCGCCAGTTCGGCGAGATCGGCGCCCGAGCGCACGCGAATCGCGAGCAGTTGCTCGAGTATCGTGAATTCGGCCTGACGCGGGTGCGCGACGCCCGAAGGGTGGAACGCGATCGTGCTCATGACTCTTCTCCGGCAATTTGCCCAATCATTATAGGCGTTTTGCCAAAAATGAGCGAGGGCGGTCTTCAGCGGATCGATGACGCGCCGTTACGAGTGTCAGCGAGCCGGGTTTTCCGCGCGCCTGCCCGTCCCGGGCCGCGCAACGCGTTGGCGGGGATAGCGCGAATCGACGATTCGCTCCCTGGAACGGGGGCAGCGGAATTCAGCAGATGAACTTGCTCGCCGGCGTCATGCAGTTGTCACGTAACAATTTTTCTAATAAATAACGACCGGCAGGTCGCGTGCGCCTGGTTGGGGCGTCTCGCGCGACACCCAGGATGCCTTCCCCCCCGGGCGCCGACATCAATCAGCCGGCCCACGCCGACGATCGGATCACGCTGCAGAAGTTGCCTGCATGGAAATGCGGATCCTTGTCGGCCAGCACATCGGCCTTCACGTTCCCGAACGTCGTTTCCGGCTTGTGCCGGATGCCGTCGTAGAACGCCTGGATGATGTCTTCCTTGAAATGCCGCGTGCGCGGATGTGCGCGGACGACGGCTTCCCGCTCGACGTCGCTGTACTCCGGATACGTAAGACCCAGCACGTCCATCTCGACACCCGCGGTAACGAGCGCGACGACCGGATGCATGTGCTGCGCAATGCCGGGCGTGGTGTGCAGCGCGATCGCGGTCCACACGACGTCGATGTCCTGCTGCGAAATGCCCTTGCTCTTCAGGAAATCGCGTGCGGCATTGGCGCCGTCCACTTCGAATCGTTCGCACGCGCTGCTGTGCCGATGCGTGAGCCCCATGTCATGAAACATGCAGCCGCAATAGAGCAGTTCGGGATCGTAGTCGAGCCCGCGGCGCTGCCCCGCAAGCGCGCCAAAGTAGTAGACGCGGCTGGAATGATGAAACAGCAGCTCCGACTCGGTATCCCGGACGAGTTCGGTGATCTCGCGAGCGAGTTGGCTATCGGGAAGGGTGATGCCGGCGACATTCACAGTCATGATCGACCTCCGTTGAAGACAGACCCATTCTCCGGAGACCGATATTTGGCATCAATCGACGTATTACGCCAAATTCTGCCATTTCACTCGATCGACGGCCATCGCCGCCGGAACCATCGAATCGTGTCCGCGAAATGCGCGGATGCCCTGCTCGCCGCATCGCACTGCGCGTCTATACTGCTACGCGTCACGTTCGACACATCGACACAACACGCAACCGAACATGCCGAAGGTCGTGGGTATTTTCGCGGTACCGGGCGTACAACTGCTCGACGTCTCCGCGCCGCTCGACGTATTCGCCCAGGCCAACGCCGAATGCGGCAAACCGTTCTACGTGCTGCGGATCATCGCGAGCGAGTCCGGCCCGATCCGTACGTCATCGGGCGCGCAATTGCTGGCGGACTGGATCGCTCCCGACATTCCCGATCGCCTCGACACGCTGCTCGTCGCCGGTGCGCCGGGTGCCGGCCGCATTGCGCTGCCGACCGACGTTCTCGCGTGGCTGCGCTCGGCCGCCGTGCAAAGCAAACGGTACGGCTCGATCTGCACCGGCGCGTTCGTCCTCGCGGCAACCGGCCTGCTGAAAGGACGACGCCTGACGACGCACTGGGCCGCCGCGGACGCGCTCGCCGACGCGTATCCATCACTCACGGTCGAAGCGGATGCGCTGTACGTACGCGACGGCAAGCTGCGCACGGGGGCGGGCGTCACGGCCGGCCTCGATCTCGCGCTCGCGCTGGTCGAGGAAGATCTCGGCCGGGACATCGCGCGGCGCGTCGCCGCGCAACTGGTCATGTTCTTCAAGCGGCCAGGCGGACAACTCCAGTTCAGCCGCAGCGGCGAGGCACGGCCGACCGGGCGCTCCGTGCTGCAGGAAGTCCAGCGCTGGATCGCCGGCCATCCGGAACTCGAACACTCGGTGGCAGAACTCGCGAAGCACGCGGGCATGAGCCCGCGGCACTTCGCACGGCTCTTTCGCGCGGAGGTCGGCATGACGCCAGCCGCGTGGGTCGAAGCGACCCGTGTTTCAGCAGCGCGCCAGTTGCTCGAAGACGGACATGCCACGCCGAAACAGGTCGCCGCAAAATGCGGCTTCGCGAATGTCGATACGCTCAGACGATCGTTCGTCCGGCATGTCGGGATCACGCCTGCCGAATACCGGAAGCGACAGGCGGTCGTCGAGGAGTGACGCGATACGCGCGACGATGCGGCGTGGAAATTACGTCGATGCGTGAAGATACGGCAGGTCCGAATGGCAAAGCGATGGGGCGAACGCATTCCCGTGCCCGCCGTCAATGCTTCGGTATCCGATTCAATTGATCCTTCTACCGGTCAAGGTAGGCGTGCGGTCGCAATACGCCACTGTCTCGGGTCACACCGGCCCGTGATTCAACGCCGGCATGCCACGCGCATCGCCCAATGCCCCGACGACCGAGCGCCGCCAATCCCCCGCCCCATGACTGCACTCCGGCACACCATCAAATATCATCAGACAAAATACCATTTTTCCCGTGGATCGTTTACCCAGTTGCAATAATGATTCGCTGGAACGCCTATTTCCGACCGGTAACGCGATCGCTACGATGCAATCAACCGCTGAACGCAACGAGCGAAGCGCGAAATCTACGAAAACCGGAGGTCACCATGAAGTCGTTCATCTACGCAGTCGCCGCTGCCACCGCCCTGTCCGCATCCTTTGGCGCATTCGCCCAGTCGAACCCGTCGGGCGAACTGACGCGCGCCCAAGTCCGCGCGGAACTCGTCCAGCTCGAGCAGGCCGGTTACAAGCCGGAAGTGTCCGACGCCCACTACCCGAACGCGCTGCAGACCGCGCAGGCACGCGTGACGAACAGCGACGCAACGGGTTACGGCGCGCAGGCCGCCGCCGGCGTGCGTGCCGGCCGCGCGATCGCGGTCAAGCAGGACACTCGCGACTCGATCTATTTCGGTCAGTAAGACGGACGCACGCGGCGCGTACCTCGATACGCGCACAGCCGACGCAACACCCCGCTCCCGTTCATCGGGGCGGGGTGTTGCGTTTTCGGTGCATCGGACATGCGCGGTGCGAAGCGCGATCGATGCGCGAGCGCGGATCGGGCGCCGCGCCGCTCACGCAGACGGCCGGCGTTTGCGCATAGAATGGCCGCGTGGTCGGCGCCGGCCGAAGCGAACGCGAGCGAAACCTCGAGTCACCGGACATACCGCATTCGCTGGCCGACCCGATGCCGCACTCATCGCATTTTTCGAAAAGGAGCGGTTTCATGTCTCAAACATCCGGTTCCATGATCACGTTTCGCCGCCCTGACGGCCAGGAACTGCAGGGCTACCTCGCCACGCCGGAAAAGACCGAGGGTGCACCCGCGGTCGTCGTCATCCAGGAGTGGTGGGGCCTGAATGACCAGATCCGCGGCGTCGCCGATCGCCTCGCGCGCTGCGGCTACTTCGCGCTCGTGCCCGACCTGTATCGCGGCAAGTCGACGGTCGAGGAGGAAGAAGCGCATCACCTGATGACCGGCCTCGATTTCGGCGACGCCGCATCGCAGGACATTCCCGGCGCAGTGCAATACCTGAAGACGCGCGCGTCGCGCGTGGCGGTCACCGGCTTCTGCATGGGCGGCGCACTCACGCTGCTGTCGCTGCAGTTCGCCGATGCGGATGCCGGCGTCACGTGGTACGGCTTCCCTCCGCTCGACTACCTCGATCCGTCCAAGCTCAAGGTGCCGCTGATGGGGCACTGGGGTACGCAGGATGCGTTCTTCGCGATCGACCAGGTCGATGCGCTGGAGAAGAAGCTGACCGATGCGAAGGTCGACGTCGAATTCCACCGCTATCTTGCGCATCACGCGTTCGCGAACGAAACGGCCGTCGGCCCCGGCCGCATCGGCGGCACGCAATACGATCCGGTGTGGTCGCAGATCGCATGGGATCGCACGCTCACGTTCTTCGGGCGCACGCTCTGGGACAAGCAGCAGTAATACCGCAGCGGCACCGCCGCTGCCATGCAGCGATGCACGTCAAGCGAAACGCCACGGACCTGCATCCGTGGCGTTGTCGTTTGCGGGTACGAATCCGTTACGCGAGCGTCGGCGGCGCCGCCTGGCTGACGTCGACGCGTTTCGGCAGGATGCCCGCCTGATGGAACACGTCCGCGATGCGCTGCTGGTACGCGAGCGTCTCGCGCGTCACGGGTTCGACGCCGAAGCGCGCACGCCGGAATGCGAGCGCCACGGCGGGCTCTGGAATACCCCACAGTTTCGAGAACTCGGCCGCCCCCTGCGCGCGATTCGCATCGAGCCATCGCTGGACCGTCGTCAGCTCGGACACGGCCACGCCCAGCACGTCGGCATTGCGCTGCGCATAGGTGCGCGACGCGAAGTAGTAACTGCGATTCTCGACGAGCCCCGTGCCATCCGCGACGATGCGTGCGCCCAAAGCCTGCTGGACGACGGCAAGAAACGGATCCCAGATGATCCACGCGTCGACCGAACGGTTCTCGAACGCGGCACGCGCGTCGGACGGTGACAGCCAGACCGGCTTCACGTCCGCATAGTCGAGCTTCGCGGCCTGCAGCAAGCGGACCAGCAGGAAGTGCGTGTTGGATCCCTTCACCAGCGCGATGCGCTTGCCGCGCAGATCCGCGAAGACCCTGACCGGCGAATCCTTCGCAACGACCACGGCCTCGGTCGCGGGTCCTGCCGGCGTCTGCGCGTAATAGACGAGCGGCGCACCCGCCGCGAGCGCGAAGATCGGCGGCGCCTCGCCGACATCGCCGAAGTCGATCGACCCCGCGTTGAGCGCCTCGAGCTGCGGCGGCCCCGACGGGAACTCGGTCCATGTCACGTTCACGCCGAGCGGCGCGAGCTTGCCCTGCAGCGTGCCTCGCGCCTTCAGCAGGCTGAGCGGCCCTTTCTGGTAGCCGATGCGCAACGTGCGTGCGCCGGCCGCGTCGGCGAGCGCGAAGCGCGGCCGGGCGGCAGCGCCCGCCGCGAGCACCAGACCGGCCTGGATGAGCCGGCGGCGGGATCTGGATAGTCGGTCTGCCATGGTGTCCTGTGTTCGATGGGAAGGAAGCGGAGGAGCGGGTTGCACGTATCCGGTCGCGACATGGAAACTGTCGCGTGGAGGCGCGAGCGCGAGTCGAATCGATTCTAGGGGGTCGACGCTTCGCACCGAACCAACGATGTCCGATATCGAAAGCAGGCGTTTTCATAAAGGCACGCATCGAGCGATGCAACCGATTGGAAACGTCGCGCCGAATCGCCTTCGTCATCCATTTCGGTATGCGAATTATTTGACACGAACCAACGTCGATTCATGGATGACGTAACGTGTACCGCGTCATGCGACCCGGCACACGTCGTCCACTTTCGCTCAGGACTCGCAGGAACCGCGCAGCGCCGCCTCGTCGGCGGCCAGCATTTCGGGCACGCATTCCCGCAGGAAATCGACGAACGTCCGGATCTTCGCGTCGAGGTACTGGCGCGACGCGTACAGCGTGTAGACCGTCAGTTTCTGCAATCGATACTCGGGCAGTACGCGAACGAGCGCACCGCTCGCCAGTGCGGGCACGGCGGTCGACATCGGCAAGGAGCCGATTCCCAGGCCGGCGCGCAGCGCGGCACCGAGCGCATCGGCGATGTTGACCTGGAAATCCGGCAGCGGCAGTTCGAACGTCTCGCGACCGTCCGGGCCGTCGAGATGCCAGCGGTCGCGCGGAAATATCGGCGTGACGATCTGCAGGCACGAATGTGCTTCGAGATCGCGCACGGTGCGCGGCGTGCCGCGCTCCTTCAGGTACGCGGGCGACGCGCACAGCACGCTGTGCACATCGCCGAGCCGCTGCGACACCAGCCCCGAATCGGGAAGCTCCGCCACACTCAGCTGCAGCGACACGTCGTAGCCTTCGTCGATGATGTCGGGCACGTGCTGCGACAGCGTGATCTCGACCGCCACCGACGGGTAGCGCTGCCGGTATCGCACGACCGCAGGCACCAGGTAGGCCTGACCGAAACTGGTCGTCGCGTGCACATGCAGGCGGCCCGACGGCTTCGCCTGCGCGTCGGCCGCCTCGGCTTCCGCTTCGTCGATATAGCCGAGGATCCGCTGGCATCGGTCGAGATAGCGCTGTCCGGCATCGGTCAATGCGATGCGGCGCGTGCTCCGGTTGAGCAGTCGCGTGCGCAGGTGCGTTTCGAGTTGCGCAACCGAACGCGATGCGTAGGCGGTGGTGATGTCCAGGCGCTGGGCCGCGCTCGTGAAGCTGCCCTCCTCCGCCACCCGGACGAAAATGCGCATCATCTGTAACGTGTCCATCGACATGTCCCCGGGATTGAAATCGCTTTGCAGCGGCGCCCGCCCCGGCACGGCACCGGTCTGGCGCGAATGGTGCGGAACAGTACCGCAGCGATGCACGCGTGTCCAGTTTGCCGCGGGCCGCAGCTGCGAACCCTCGTTCACGCGACCACCCATGCCCCGGGACGACCGGCACCGGATCGGCGCCGGCCGCACGGCGGCGACCTGCCGGGCACGCATTGCGCGTGCCGCGTCGCGCTCAGGCCCGGTCGAAGGGGTTGCTCAGCACGATCGTGTCGTCGCGCTCGGCGCCGGTCGTGATCATCGACACGGGCACGCCCGCGACGGCCTCGACGCGCGCAATGAAATCCTGCGCGGCACGCGGCAACGCCGCGCGCTCGCGCACGCCCTTCACGGTGCCGTCCCACCCGGCAAACGTTTCGTAGACGGGCGTCGCACGCGCCTGCGCATCGAGGCTCGCGGGCAGATGGCCGACGCGTGCACCGTCGAGTTCGTAGCCGACACACAGCTCGATCGACGCGAAGCCGTCGAGCACGTCGAGCTTGGTGAGCGCGAGCGAATCGATCCCCGAGATCCGCACGGCCTGCCGCAACTGCGCGGCATCCAGCCATCCGCAGCGGCGCGGCCGGCCGGTGTTGACGCCGAACTCCTGCCCGCGCGCGCGCAGCGTTTCGCCGGTGGCGTCGGTCAGTTCGGTGAGGAACGGACCGCCGCCGACACGCGTCGCGTACGCCTTGGTCACGCCCAGCACGTGGCCGAGTTTCGACGCGCCGAGACCCGTGCCGGCCGCCGCGGCCGATGCAACGGTGCCCGAGGACGTCACGAACGGATACGTGCCCCAGTCGATGTCGAGCATCACGGCCTGCGAGCCCTCGAACAGGATGCGCTCGCCGCGGTCGGTCGCGTCGTTGAGGTCGGCCCACACGGGACGCACGAACGGCAGGATCTTCGGCGCGATGTCAACCAGTATTGCCAGCATCGCGTCGCGCGAACATGGCTCGAGCCCCAGCCCGCGAAACCATGCATTATGGTGATCGACCAGCACGTCGAGCTTGTCGGCAAGCCGGCCCGGTTCTGCCAGATCGGCGACCCGCAGCCCGCGGCGCCCGACCTTGTCCTCGTAGGCGGGCCCGATCCCGCGCAACGTGGTGCCGATGGGTTCGCGACGCAGACGCTCCTGCGCCTGGTCGATCACCCGATGAATCGGCAGGACCAGCGTGGCGTTCTCCGCGATCGACAGATTGTCCGGCGTCACCGGCAGTCCGAGCTCGGCCATCCGCCCGATCTCGGCGAGCAGCGCCTCCGGATCGAGCGCCACGCCGTTGCCGATCACGCCGCGCTTGCCGCGCACGATGCCGCTCGGCAGCAGCGCGAGCTTGTACGTCTTGTCGCCGACGACGAGCGTATGGCCCGCGTTGTGGCCACCGTTGTAGCGGGCGACGAGATCGGCCTGCGCAGCCAGCCAGTCCACGACGCGCCCCTTGCCCTCGTCGCCCCATTGGGCGCCCACCACCACCACGTTCGGCATGCTCCATACTCCATGTGAGAAATCCAGACACATATTCCGGCCGTGTCGGCCGTTTGTGTGCCATATTGGCTGAGCAAGACCGCCCGATCAAACGATTAAACCTGAGCATTCGCGTGAGTAAAGTTCACACGAAACAACGCATGGCCCGACGACTCCCTCCATTGAATTCGCTACGCGCGTTCGAAGCCGCGGCTCGGCTCGGCAGTTTCACGCTCGCCGCCGACGAGCTGTGCGTGACGCATGGTGCGATCAGCCGGCATGTGCAGCAACTGGAGGCATGGCTCGGTCGGCCGCTGTTCGAACGGCACAACCGGAGGGTCGAGCTGACCGAGACGGGGCGCGCATACCTCGCCGAGGTCGGCGCATCGTTCGACCGCATCGCGCTCGCCACCGCGCAGCATTTCGGCCAGGGGCAACAGCGCGTGCTGCGCGTCAGCGCGCCCGCGACGTTTTCTCTGCGCTGGCTCGTGCCGAAGCTGTCGTCGTTCCAGGTTGCCCATCCGGCCATCGAGGTGCGACTGTCGACGTCGAACGAGCCGATCGAGAAGTTGCGCGACAAGGTCGACCTGATCATCCGCGGCGGCCCGCAGGCAATCGACGGGTACGTTGCGGAGGAATTCCTGTCCGAAGTCCGGTTGCCCGTATGCGCGCCGAAGCTGCTCGAGGGCCGGCCGTTGCGCACACCGGCCGATCTCGCCGGCTTCACACTGTTGCATGCGGCGACTTATCCCGGCATGTGGCCCGAATGGCTCGCCGCGGCCGGCCACGCGAGCCTGGTGCCGCGGCACTCGCTCACGCTTGAGCATTTCTATCTGACGCTGCAAGGCGCGCTCGACGGCCTCGGTGTCGCGATGGGGCCGATCGCGCTCGTCGCGGACGACATTGCCGAAGGCCGGCTGGTGCAGCCGTTCAGCGAACCGGCACTGCCGCCATGGCGCTATTTCACTTACGTGGCAGCCGCGCGCGCGGGGGACGAAGCCGTGCGGGCATTCAAGGACTGGCTGAAAGCAACGGGTAACGCGGCAGCAGACGCACGGCGCTGACTATGGCGGCTGCAGCCGGTCAACTGGTGCGGGTTTCGAGTATCGTTGCGCCGGCCCGTGTTGCTCGAGCACGAACGTTTATCGTCTCGCGATTCATCCGACGATATTCATATTCCATAGGAATCCTATGAGATAGAGCATGACGGATGCCGGATTCTTTCATGAATCCGCAGGAAGGTTCAATGAATGTCGCCGTGCACATCCAACAAACAAAGGATGTCGAATAAATCAACACGTATGCGATGCGTGCATGGTGCCCGGATGCGCATCGTGTTTACGCGGCACAAACGACAAAGCCCCCGGATGAAGCCGGGGGGCTTTGTCGCGGAGGACGCTTATTGGCTTGCGCCAGCGGCTTCGCCCGCCTTCTTCTGCGCGTTCTGCAGGTTCTGCGGATAGTTCGGATCGTTGGCCGCCGGCTTGTAACCGGCGTCTTCGAGTTTCTTCAGCTCGGCGGTGTTCTTCGCGCGCGCTGCCTTGTGTTCGGCTTTGCGTTTTGCTCGCGCTGCCTTGCGTGCTTCACGCTTCGCAGCCTTCGCATCCTGGGCGGCCGGTGCGCTGGCGTCGGTCTGCGCGAACACCGGAGCTGCCGAGCCGAAGAGGAAAGCGGCTGCCGTAGCAGCCAGCGTGAGTTTTCTGATCTGGATTCGCATCGCTGAACTCTCTTTTCTGATTGGTCACGGAGTGAAAGTACATCGAGATACCGCCCCTGCCCCTGGTCGGTCTTCATGTTCCGATCAGGGCTTTTGCATCATAACCGCGTTGTGAAAAACGTGGCGTCATCGTGAGCACATTCGTGGGGATACACGTATGGGATACGTCGTGCCGTGATGTGTACTCGATGCTCATCCGGTCCCGGTGTCGCCGGATTGCAACGATGCATCGCTCGACGATCACGCGGCGTGCATGATCGCGGCAACCGTGTGACGAACCGGATTCTTGCGTCAATACGATGCTGGTTGCAGATGGAGATGAGATCCGTTTCGGTATGTCGTGCACTCGCATGACGCCGACTGTTTCACCCGTGGAATCCGCCGCTCGCGCAACGTGATCTTCGCTTCATGAACGGGATCACCGACGGAATCGCAGACCGGTGTCCCAGGTTGTGATTCGCGGCTGCGCGAACGGCAGTTCATCCCATAAACGACCACGATTCATTCTGTGCCGAGTCCGGCGCGATCCCTGCACGTCCACACGATGCGGCGCGAACGATCGGGTAACCGCTCGCTGCATGCATGGCTACCTGTTCGGCACGTTTCGTTACCACTTGTGGGATTGACGTTCGCAGACACAGACATCATCGCCGCACATGGTGAACGCTTCGATCGGCATTCGCTCACGATTGCATGCAAGCGTCGCACGATGCGTTTGTATGTGCGAATGCGCGAGGTCCGTTATCGCACCGGCGTCGCAAAGAGTCTTGCGCCTGTGAGACGAGGATGCCGGCACGTGCGGTGGCTATGCATATGCGTCACAGCTTTTCCATCGGTTGGGGGCATGTGGTGCGGCGGCGTCACGCACGCGGTTTGCCAATCCGAAGAGCATCTTGTCGGTGAGCCTTTACAGGACTCAGCGCCTTTCGACGGTGAGGATGTTCGGGATCCAAGCACGGTTCCGACGAGGGTGAGCTTCGTTGACGGTGCCCCCTCACGTTCGGGGCAATCCTGGAGTTGTCGCGATTGGGCCGCCCCCGGCCGTGCCTCGCCGATCGCGACACAGTACCGATTCCGATACCTGTCCAAAGGTAGAAAACCGTGAGGTCGAATAACCGGAGCGACGCCTGGTAATTTCGTCCGTGCACAGGGGCGCGATTGAAAAAGTGCCGGACAGACCGACATGCGATAGCCGAAGACTTATCCACGGAAGCCCTGGCACAGATGCCAAAAAATCCGCTTGCGAGCGGATCTCGATGATTTCCCACTGTTGTGAGGAAAGCCGGCGATATATGCGGGCAGCGAGCAGCGCCCATCGCTTGCGGGTAATCCTGGACGGAAGGTGGGCCTCAGTGGACATTTTTTGGTCCCATAGGCGGGTACCTATCTCCTCAAAGCGGATGTTTTCTCCCATAAGTTTCTACGTTTGAGTACTTGTGAGTAGGTACTCACCTCCTCGGAGAGCCTTATCAGGCTTGGGGAGGCTTGCAGAATAAGGACAAATCTCGAGACTTCCACAGGCCGAGGAACCGGATTGCTGTGCCTATCGAGCGCTGCAGAGGTGCTTTGGTAGCGGTTTATGGGGGTTGTTTTTCTGCACAGACACACGTGTGTTTACATCTTTGGTAAACGACGTTTACTTCTTTAACTACTTTTAGAGGGCTCACAGCCTTGTCTGGTAAGGGTTTGACAGGTGTTCGGTACCCATTTATGGGGGCACAGGCGGAAGAGTATGGGGTTTCAGGTCTGTGGATTTGGGGAATTGGGTACCGTGTTGTGGGAAACCCGGGGTGTGGATATGGGGCACGCGTAGTCTGTTATGGGATTTCAGACCAAAAACGCTTCAGGTAGTCCTCTATGGGGAAATCTATTGGTAGCCATTTATGGTGCGCTCTCGCGGATCCGTCCGGGGCGCCCAGCACAGCATTTCATGTCGGGTTGCCGGTTATGGGATGGATTTCAGGTAGTCGTTTATGGGTGCCTGCACAGACCAGATGATCTCATATTGATCTGCCCTCGAAGAGTGGAGTCCCATAAACAGGATCGGGGTGGAGGAAAGGTTGCCTTCTGTGGGGGAATCTGAAGGTAGTCGTTTATGGTGGTTCTTTTCGTTTGCCGGGTACGTATGAAGACAAAACGGCAAGGCTGCGGATTTTGACAGGTACCCATCCATGGGGAGCGTTGAAGGTAGCCTGTTATGGGAGCATGCGGATCGTGTTGCAGGGCATCACGAATCAGGTTCGCAAAATCCCGTTCCGGTCGATTGTTTCCCATGAATGGGTACCTTCTGTAGGGCAAGTCTCGTGCCGGTTCTTCGTTGCGAACCGCTCAGGTAGCAGGATTTGGGAGCTATTTTTGGCCGAAAGGTATATGGATATGGGGCATTGCACAGTCATGAAAACAAGGAATTTCCCTTTTGTGACGAGAGGTTAGCGGCGATATCGAATGTAATACTGTAGAAAGAGGCGTTGCTCGTGGGACCGAAAAGGTATAAAGTCCGCCATCAACACGGTCACCTTCTCCGGACATCACGATGCCGCGTAAGCCCGCAATCAAAGGCTCCGACAAGCAGGTTTCGCTATTTCAGACGCCCGAGCCTCCCGATCTGCTGCGCAAGGCGGTCCAGGCCATTCATATCGCTCCGAAGTCCGGAAAGATCGGCCTGCAGCAGCGCAAGATGTTCAGCTCGCTGATCAAGAACGCCCTTCGTCAGGAAGCGTTCGAGCCCGGCCGGACGAGCTTCTCGATCTCGATCGCGGCGCTCTCGCACGAGAGCGGGTTGAACAGCAACAATACGAAGTACGTGAAGGATACGGTCAACTCGCTGATCAGTACTGTCGTCAACTGGGACTACCTTGCCGCAGACCGCTCGACGGTGTGGAAGGCGTCCGGCCTCCTCGCCGGGGCCGAGCTCGAGCAATCGGTGCTGAAGTACAGCTTCTCCGACCAGATTCGCAGCGAGCTGCTCAATCCGGAGATCTACGCACTCATCGATATGCGGATCGCGCGCGAGTTTCGGCGCTCGCACTCGCTCGCCCTTTGGGAAAATACGGTGCGCTACGAGGGGATCGGCATCACGGCGAAGATTCCGCTGCCGAAATTCCGCGATCTCATTCTCGGTCAGGACAAGGCATCTCAGTCGTACAAGGAGTACAAGCTCTTCAAGAGCAAGGTCCTGGTGCCGTGTATTCAGGAGGTAAACGAAGTTTCCGACCACACGCTCGAGCTGATCGAGCACAAGTCAGGTCGCAGCGTGGAGGCCGTGCAGTTCAAGGTGACGCGCAAGCAAAGCGCGGATATGGTCGAGGAAGGCGACGTCAAGAACGAAGCGCTTGTCGACGAAGTCGCCAAGTTCGGCATCCCGCGTTCGGAAGCACGCCGGTTGATCACGCAGTACGGCGTGCAGCGCATCAAGGCGGCGATCGCCTATACGCTCAATCGGACTACGAAGAAGAACGCGGCGCCGGTCGACAACGTGGCCGCATATTTCCGCAAGGCGCTGACGCACGGCTATACGCTGGCCGAGGGGCAGGGGACCGAAACGGCCGCGCCGGCGAAGGAATCCGCGCAGAGCAAGCAGGAACAGATTCGCGACAAATATCTGGCCGCGAAGGTCGACGAAGCGGGTGCGTATTTCCGCGAGCTGGAGATCGACGACCAGACCAAGCTGATCGAGCGCTACAACGAGACGGTGGCCGGTTCGAAGGATCTCACGCTGTCGCCGAAGAAGAAGGCGAGCAAGCTGGCGCAAACCAGTTTCTTCCGGTGGCTGGCGCTCGATACCTGGGGCGAACCGACCTCGGACGACTTGCTGGAATTCCTGCTGAAAAGCAGTCTCGCGACCAACTGATCAAGGCCTCGCAGCCTGGCATGCGTCGTGCGCCGGACTTTATCCGGCTGCGCGGTGTCGTGCAGGTGCGAGGCCTTTGCTTTGGGCGCTTACTTTTGCGCGGCTACCGCGAGTTCAGCGACGTACGCGTCGATCACTGTCTTGAGCCGGTCGGCGAGCGATTCCTGGTGGGACGCATCGACGCCCTTCAGCTGCAGATCCAGGCGTCCGTCCGGATAGGTCTTTAGCTGACCGATCGCGCGCGATTCGAGCGCGAAATCGTGACGCACACTGTAGCGCGTGCGCCCCGTCTTCTTGTTGCCGTCGCTCTGCGCGCGCAGGAAATTCTCGAGGTCGCGTACCGACTTTTTCCGGTCGATCACCGCCGTGAGCAGACGGTCGGCAGCCGGTTCGCCCAAGCGCTCGAAGATCAGTTTCAGGAAGTACGCCGCCTGGAGGCCGACCACGTCGTTCGCGCTGGCCATCCGCTCGAGCAGTGTATTTGGCAGTGCGTTCAGCGACAGTGTCTTGCTGATCGATGCCTTGTCCTTGCCGATCTTCTCCGCGAGCGTGTTCTGGTCGGGGAAGACCTTTTCGTCAAGAAGACGCTTCCACGCGACTGCATCGTCGAAGATCGTCTGGCGTTCGTGGTCGTGGTTGGCGCGATACGCGATCGTATAGAGCTGCTCGGGTGTGTGGTCCGTGCGGAACGTCGCGTTGATCGTCTCGTCGCCGTTGATGCTCGTCGCGCGCAAGCGGCGTTGTCCGTCGATCACGACGAGCTTGCCGGGAAATTCCGGAAGCCGCGTGACCTTGATCGGCTCGATCTGCCCTTCCCGCTTCAGCGTCAGCGCGAGCTCGTGCAGGCTCGACTCCGAATAGAACACGCGCGGGTTGAACGGGTTCGGGATGCAATCCTTGACCGCGACCTTCTGCGGCGCGCCGAGATCCGGCGCATCGGCGGGCGTGGCCGCGCTCGGCCCGACGGGGGCGGCCGCTTCGGCAGCGGGATTCGATGCGGGCGCCGGCTCGGGCAGGCGTGTTTCCAGCGCCGCATTTTCCTGCGCGAGCCCGCGCAGCAGGCCGGCGGCGAGATGCAGGTTGCCGGTCGGCTTCTTGTCTTTCGAGGTGTCCTTAGCCATGAGCGGCTCCGGTAGCGCGCGTCGACGCGATGTATTGGGCCATTTCGGTGACCAGTCTCTCGATTTCCGCGCGGGCTTCCTTCAGTCCCTTCAGGTATCGATTGTGATGATGGATCGTGGTGCCGAGAGCGAATGTCTGCCGATAGACCTCGCGCTGCGCGATCTGGCTGTCGAGCAGATGCTCCCCTATTTCTTCAGCTCTTAGAATTTTTAAAATTTCTTCACGCATTTTAGTTTTTCCATTGACGCTATTCAGCATCAGCGCGGAAGATAAATTCGGGTTACGAACGGCACGCATCGACTCGATCATGCGAATCATCGCGACGGTGCTGTACAGGTCGGCCGGCGACGGAGACAGCGGCACGAGACAGAAATCGGCGACTTCGAGCACGGACGCGATGCGCGGATCTTCGAGGTTGCCTGGGCAGTCAACGACGATCACATCGAAATTCGAGTCTTGCTTCTTGATCTCGCCGCCAATTCCGCGACCGGCGGGGGCCAACGACAGCACTGTCATCGGGAGCGTATTTTCGCCGCTCGTCACCCATCTGACTGACGTGCCTTGAGGGTCGGCATCGATCAACGCGACCTTGTTGCCGCCGGCCTCGAAGGCCGCTGCGATATTGACAGAGATGGTCGTCTTTCCAGTACCACCTTTTTGATTGCTGACGGCGATCTTGAAAGCCATTAAATTCCTCCAAGGAGTTTTGCATAATATATGCAGTTATTGTTCGAAAGTCCAGAAAAGTATTAGATGACGAAATGAGTTTGCTGATTGATGCAATTGTCACGTGACAAGCCGACCAAGTGGTCAACAGGTTATTTGTTGCTTGAAATATAATGAAAAATAAAAACTGACGAAAATATCATTCGATATAGAAGACGCTAAATAGAGTGCTCTGCGTTGAGAAGCGACCAGGAATCGCAGTGGAGATTCGAAGCACGGTTTCGTTCTTCTTCTGAAATCGCTGGTGCCGTTTGCTAACGACTTGGCTAGCCTGAACGGCATCGGAATCTGCGGTTGTCACGTGACAAGTCGACAAGGCTGACCAGGGACAGTAAATCTGTATCGACGGAATCATGCAGATTCGACATGTGGTTGTGATTCCGTCAGATCCTGTTTCCTAGTTGCTGCAGTCTGAGTCCAAATGTAACTGCTGGTGCTGGTGCTGGTGCTGGTGCTGGTGCTGGTGCTCGTGCTCGTGCTCGTGCTCGTGCTCGTGCTCGTGCTCGTGCTCGTGCTCGTGCTCGTGCTCGTGCTCGTGCGACTGCGACTGCGACTGCGACTGCGACTGCGACTGCGACTGCGACTGCGACTGCGACTGCGACTGCGACTGCGACTGCGACTGCGACTGCGACTGCGACTGCGACTGCGACTGCGACTGCGACTGCGACTGCGGGTTGTTACGTGACAACCTCATCGGGCGATAGTGGACGGACATCCTCTGCCTCAGCGTGGCCACTGTAGAGATTACTAACATGAAGGAATCCGGGGATATCCACGTGGTTGTAGTTGCGTCACGTCGCTGGTGTATGCGCCATGCAGGCTGAGTGGTTGTCACGTGACAACCACTGCGGTGTCACGCCGAAATGACCAGTGGGATATCGGCGTAGGCCCCCGTTCTCGAGCCGAGATGTGTGCGCAAGCTGAATTCCCACCAACTGGTCAGACTGGCTGGTGCTTTCCCGATAGGCGTTTCTGATCGGTGCGAGCGCGCAACCTCAATACGGCTGCCGGTTGGGATTCCGGATTAATGATATGGCCCCATTAAATTCCGCGAACGGACGTCTGCCGTTGCAACGGCAATGAGGGCAGGGGAGGGGGCGGATATTCGGAGCTTGTTGTATCAACGAGTGATGGAGGTCGGCACCGGCATCGGATCTACCCAGCATCGTCGTGCGATTCCTCTATCCAAGGCGAATTCACATGTTTGGTGATCCACGACGACACGAATCCGCGGGGCGTGAAACATTTCAGAAAAATGGGGTGTCTTCGTAAACCCTTGTCCAGCAATAGGTTGTGCCACTTTCTTCATGTTGTTTCACGCAAAATGAACGTGATCAACATGCAAAATGGGGGCGCATGAAGCTCGCGCGGGAAATCGGTTCAAGGCAACGATGCCCGATGCCAAAATGTGTCATTGATAACGTATTTTGTAGTAAATAATACGTTCCAGATGCTCCGAAGCACGCAGCCTGGCCGACGCACCAGCGACTTGGTACATCACGCTGACCAGGCCAGAGGAGTTCGCTAGATATGGTTCCTCTCCATCTCCAGTTGTCACGTGACAACGCGCTTGCCGGATGGCGAAATTGACAGATGTCGGGAGAGGTCGAGGCTTGTGCCTGGCTATATTGAATCTACAGGGCATCCAAGGACGGCGTTGAGCGAAAGACAACTCCGTAGACAGCCTGAGATGATCGCCGCCGCAGCCTCAGGGGACGATCGAGGCGTGGACGAATTCGGAATCTGCGTCGAGAGGAGTAAGGCATCACCGTCGTCGGCCCGAGCATTCGGCCGACGCCGAACATCTGCTTTCCGGGCTGACGATTGGCGTCACCGATCATCAATCGGTTAGTTTGTCGCCGAACCCCCGTGCCGTGAGGAAAAAGCCGTCGCCCCGCTTCCAACCAGAAGCGCGGGCGACCGGCGACCTTACTCCGCTGCTTGCGATGCGCAAGGTTGCCACCGACGGACTTTCGCTGCGCGTATCTTTTCTGCGTCATCGACGGTTCGCCACCACCGTTCGCCGCGATGTGGCTCATTCAGATCGAGCCGTTCGCCCATCCTGGGCGTCGACAGATCGATACCTCGCACCATTGCCAACGCGGTGACGCGCTCGAACGGTTCCTGCCAACGATGCATCGCGAGATCGAACGTGCCATTGTGAATCGGTATCAGCGTGCGACCGCGCAGGTCGAGATGCGCCTGCATGGTTTCCTCCGGCTGCATGTGTACGTACGGCCATTGCGGGTCGTATGCTCCGGTCTCGATTAGCGTCACGTCAAAGGGACCAAGGCGTTCGCCGATTGTCCGGAAGCCGTCGAAGTAACCGGTGTCGCCGCTGAAGAACACCCGCAGATCGTCGTCGACGATGACCCACGACGCCCACAGCGTGCTGTTGCCGTCAAACAGGCTGCGCCCGGAGAAGTGCTGCGCCGGTGTCGCGGTCAGGGTCAGTCCGTCGACGTCGACACTTTGCCACCAGTCGAGCTGACGCACCTTCCTGGCGTCGATACCCCATTCGATCAGACGGTCGCCGACGCCCAGCGTCGTGATGAACACGCCAGTCGTGGCCGCAAGCGCGAGTACCGTGTCACGGTCGAGGTGGTCGTAATGATCGTGCGACAGGATTACGCCGCGCAACGGCGGGAGATCCTCGAGCGCAATCGGCGGCGCATGGAAGCGCTTGGGGCCGACGCGTCGAAACGGCGATGCGCGTTTGGCAAATACCGGATCGGTCAGCCAGAACTCACCGCGCAGCTTCAACAGCAGCGTCGAATGCCCGAGCCGATACAGGCTGCGGTCGGGGGCCGCGTCGAGTTGCTCGCGCGTCAGCGAATCGATCGGCAATGCGCCTGTCGGCATCGTGTTGCGTGGCTTGTTGACCAGCATGTTCCATGCAATGCCGAGCATCTTGGCGAAGCCTTCGGCCGGTCGCGGCGCGATATTGCTGAAACGTTCGCCGTTGTGCTGCGGCGACTCGCCGGATAGCGTGCGGCCACGCCTGGCGGCGGCGAAACCCAATACACGATGAAGAAAAACGAGAGGCGAAGCCATGTCGATTCGTCCGGAAATAAAAGTACACTAAGCAGTGTAGTTTATCCCTGGGAAAAGTAAACTCGCCGGTGTAAAATTTTTTAATGGATACGAGCTCTTCCCCCCAGCGCCTGACCGATCGGAAGCGCGCGGCGATTCTCGCCGCCGCGATCCAGGAATTTCGCGCGGCCGGCTACGACGCGACCAGCATGGATCGCATCGCCGCTCGCGCCGACGTGTCGAAGCGCACTGTCTACAATCACTTCCCCGGCAAGGAAGCATTGTTCGCAGCGATCCTGCATCAGTTGTGGGACGCGACACTGACCGCCGGCGCGCCGGCCTACTGCGCCGACGTGCCGTTGCGCGATCAATTGCTCGCGCTGTTGAGCCGCAAACTGCGGCTGCTGAACGACGAAGCGTTTCTCGCGCTCGCACGCGTCGCGATCGGCGCGGCCATCCATTCACCGGAGCGCGCGCGCGACATGGTCGAACGCATGGGCGAGCGCGAAGAAGACGTGACGGTCTGGATTCGTGCGGCAGCGGCGGCCGGCCGGCTGTCGGCGACGGATCCCGCATTCGCCGCACATCAGCTGCACGGGATCGTGAAAGCATTCGCGTTCTGGCCGCAGGTGACGATGGGCCAGCCGCCGCTGGGCGCGCAGGAACAGCAGAAGGTCGCGGAAACGGCGGCCGACATGTTTCTTGCGTACTACGCGCGTCCGGACCACACCGGTGCGTCAGGTGCCGGGCAGGGCTGACCGCGCGTCGTGCGAAGTGCGAAGCGGAACGGGCGCGCCGATTTGCGCGTGCGTGATGCATCTGCCGCCTGGAAGAAAGCGCCTGCTGCCTGTGGGCGACGCAGGGCTTGGCACACACGTCGACATGAGTCTGTTTGAGCCGTACCGACCCGTGTGACGGGCGCATATGAAACCGAACGTGAGTGAACACCGATGAAGACGCTGTTGATCGTCTATCACACGATGACCGGAGGCACGCAACAGATGGCCGAAGCGGCCGCCGCTGCCGCACGCGAGCAATCCGGCGTCGACGTCAGGTTGCAGCGTGCGGATGCGACGAGCGCGGACGACGTGCTCGCCGCCGACGCCTACTTGTTTGCGACGCCGGAAAATCTCGCCGCGATGTCCGGGTTGATGAAGGATTTCTTCGATCGCTGCTACTACGCGGTGCTCGATCGCGTGAACGGCCGCCCGTATGCGGTGATGATCTGCGCGGGCAGCGACGGACAGAACGCGCTGCGCCAGATCGACCGGATCGCGACCGGCTGGCGGCTGAGGAATGTGGCGCCCGGCCTGATCGTCTGTACCCATGCGCAGACGCCGGAGCGCATCCTCGCGCCGAAGACGATCGACAGCGACGATCTCGCGCGCTGCGCGGAAATCGGTGCCGGTCTTGCTGCGGGGCTCGCGCTCGGCGTGTTCTGATTATCGGCGATCAACGCGGTCGAAGCGGGGCCACGGCCGCACGCAAGGACCGGAGTGCGACGCTTGCCGAGCGGTCTCCAATCGCACCAAGTCCGGGCGACACGCACCTCTCGCGCAACATCGCCGCTAGCCCGCATCGCCTTGCGCAGCAGCGGCACCGGTCGGGTATCGATGTCCTAGCCACCCTTGGCCGACACCATCGGCTGATGGTATTCAGGCCACAGGCTTTTCACGAGATCGCGCGAAGCGCCATACGCATAGCAGCTGTCGATCTTGAGCGGCTTTCCGTCGCCGTCGCGGTCATTCAGCGACGGCGGACGCATGCCGACCATCGTTTGATAGGCCGCTGTCGCGACCGGACCGAGAATTTCCTTCAGATGGGTGCACGTGTCGCAAGATGGCAGGCGCTTGCGGACCTCGCTGTTCCAGCCGGCACCGATACGCAGTCCGACGAGGGCCTGCAGCGTGTCGCCGCCGCCCGGACACTGTGCATAAGGATGCGACTTGATGAACGTGGATACCGCGCGCACGATCATGTCGGCGTCGAAGACCAGCGTCACGCCGAGATCGTGAATCGGAGCCAGCGCCGCGACCGTGCGTGTGCCGCCCGGCGGGGTGAAATCGCTCGTCTTGCGGTCCGCGAGACAGGCCGTGACTTCGAACAGGCCGTCGCTGCGCCGATAGCCGCGCATGTCGATCTGCCTATGGTGAATCTCTTCGCGCGTAATGCCGTCGCGCGGGAGGTCGTGCCGGGGATTCATATATCCGCTCCGTTTCGTACAACCGGGGTCTCTTTGCATTCAACAGCGATCATCGGCCGACCCGCGCGGCGTGAAACCGGCCGCGACAGACTGCCGACGATATCGATCCGGCCATACTACGCATTTTCCGGCGCAGCCGTACGATCGGTGATCGGTGCGGACGCAACTAATTGAATACCGGTAGCGATCGATGCGCACGCCACCACGCCGCACGGATCGTACGCGAAGGCCCGGTCTGTCGGGCGGTGCGAGTCCGCAAGCGTCGGTGTCTTCGCTGCCTGCACCATCGCTTGTCATTCCGTACTGTGGAATAACCGATGCAATGCGTGACCCGCGCACCCAAACCGAATGTGCCGAAAGCGACACTACGTAACGCGTGTGTCGAAACCTGTCGAAAACGTCGCCATAATGCGCAACGCGACCGCGCGGATGCATCGCCCGCGCTCCGGATCCGTCAAATGCGAACCGGTGAGTCAACCGACTGCCGCATGTACCGGTATACTTCCACTCCTGCCTTTGTCCGGCATCGTGGCCGGGTGCCTGAAACAGCGGTTGTGGCGATGCGGCCCCGCAATATTACGCATCGGTGCAGCACGCCGCAGGCGATGCGGCGAAACGCCGACGTGCGGAATGGCTTGCACGAACCACACCTTATATTCCTGGTGGATTGAATTTATGGGTTTTGAACAACTTGCCGAATTGCGGGCGCAGCTCGCAGCCAAGGCCAAGCAGGAGCGCAACGCGAAGCGACCGGCTGCTCAACCGGACGCCGGCGCGAAGCCGAAGTCCGGCGATCGTCCCGCTCGTGGGGCCAAATCGGGTGCCGCGGCCAAAGCGCCGTCCGGTGCCAAGCCCGCTGCGGCGAAGCCGTCGAAGCCGTCGACGCCGGTCGATCCAGTCATCGTCGCGATCGGGAAACTGCAGCGCCGGTTCCCGAGCGCGTTCCCGAAGAATCCGGCCCCGAAGGTGCCGCTGAAGGTCGGTATCTGGGACGACCTCGCCCGCGAAGCGCAGGCGGTCGGCCTGAGCGAGGCCGAACTGCGCGAGGCGATGTCCACGTGGTGTCGCGGCAATCGTTACTGGTCGTGTCTCGTCGAAGACGCGGTGCGGGTCGACCTGCAAGGTAACGAAGCCGGGCGCGTGACGCACGACGACGCGGCGCGTGCGCGCCGGCTGAAGTCGCGCCGTCCGGGCGGCAAGGGCGGCGCGCAAGCGGCGAAGGGTGCACCGCAGCAGCCGAAGGCGCAAGCGCAGGCCGACGCCGCCGCGCCGCAGCCGGCAACCGCGGAAGCACCGGCCGATGCAGCACCGCAGGCCGAGCAGCAAACGGCCGCGAGCGAGTAACGCGCGATGCGTCGCCGCGCGACCGTGCGGTGACGGCCCGCCTGCACCACGCGTGCAGCGCATCACGTGACAGACCGACCTGTCCCCGCTCGGGGCGGGTCGGGACTGCCTCCGCTGGCGACATCGCCGGTCTGTCATCATCCAGCCTGCATTGAACTGTCGATCGAATCGGCGATGAAAGCGCGTCGGCCGACACGACTTGCGCAATGCATCGCTTGTGCCGACCGAGCATGGCGACCGAAATCGAACGAGGCAGTGTGCATCACGAACCTATTCCCTTTTCATTCAAATAATTCGTTTTCCTAATGTAATGGAATTGCAGAGGAAGCGTTGCATTCACTCCCACGCCTTTCTGTCTCGCATGCGCCGTTGTCAGGCGCGAAGGACTGACATGGTCACGAGACCGACGTGCGGTATCAGGGCTGGCCGCCACTGCTGCGGGGCCACCCAGCCACCAGTTGGCGACCCGCGACACAAACGCGATAATCTCCTGGCCGGGACCGTCGGCCGCCATACATTGCCGACGACGCATGACGCGACAGGTGCCTGAAAGCCGACGTGACGCGCCCTGCATTCCCCGAAATTGAACGCCATCGGCAAACCGTACAGGCCACGGCATCGCATGAAGCTCACCCACTCCATACGCCCAACGCCCTGCGCAAAGATCGCATCATGAACCCGAGACACTCCGCGATTCTCGTCGCGCTCGCCGCCGCCGCGCTGTTCGGCGCCGCAACGCCGATCGCCAAGGCACTGATTGGCGCGATGTCGCCGTTCATGGTCGCGGGCCTGTTCTATCTCGGCAGCGGGATCGGCCTTGCGATCGGGATTCTGCTGCGCGAGTTGCGCAGCAAGCGCGCGCAGGCCGAGGATGCCGCGCCGCTGCAACGCGCGGACCTGCCGTGGCTCGCCGGCGCGATCGCGGCCGGCGGCGTCGCGGGCCCGGCGCTGCTGATGCTCGGGCTGTCGAGCACCCCGGCCGCGACGAGTGCGCTGCTGCTCAATCTCGAAGGCGTGCTGACGGCGGTCATCGCGTGGGTCGTGTTTCGCGAGAACGTGGATCTCCAGGTGTTTTTCGGCATGGTCGCGATCGTCGCCGGCGGCACGCTGCTGTCGTGGGTGCCGGGGCGCGCGGGCGTGCCGGTCGGCGCGCTGCTGATCGCCGGCGCATGCCTGTGCTGGGCAATCGACAACAACCTGACCCGCAAGGTCGCCGCGAACGATGCGATGGTCATCGCGTGCGTGAAAGGGCTGGTCGCCGGGCCCGTGAATATCGGCATCGCACTCGCGGCCGGCGCGTCGCTGCCAGCCGTTCCGGCGACGGCCGCCGCGATGCTGACCGGCCTCGGCGGCTATGGGATCAGTCTCGTGTTATTCGTCGTCGCGCTGCGTCATCTCGGCAGTGCGCGCACGGGCGCGTATTTTTCCGTGGCACCGCTATTCGGCGTCGTGCTGTCGCTGCTGATCTGGCCGGCGCTGCCGTCCGCCACGTTCTGGATCGCGGCCGCGCTGATGGCGCTCGGCATCTGGCTGCACGTGCGCGAACGGCACGAACACGAACATGCGCACGAGCGGCTCGAGCATACGCACCGGCATCGGCATGACGAACATCATCAGCACACGCACGACTTTCCGTACGACGGCAACGAGCCGCACACACATTCGCACGTGCATCTGCCGATCACGCACAGTCACGCGCATTTCCCGGACATTCATCACCGCCATCGACACTGACCGCGTGGCGCAAGGAGAACGATGCGCGCCGCGCGCAATGCGTATCGCAAGGTAACCGTTTATGGGGTGTCGTTTCGTGCCCTCTGCCCCCGCCGACACCGATCGATTCAGTTGTCCGTCTGAATCAGTCGAATCAACGAACCGTCCGGGTCGATCAGCGCGCCGACGGTGCCGCCCCATGCCTCGCGTTTCGGTCGATGCGCGCGCGGCCAGCCCGTCGCCTGCTCCGGAATGCCGGCCGCGAGCACTTCGTCGAAAAACGCGCCGACGTCGGCGAGCCGGAAACAGCAGCTGAACCAGCTCGTGGCCGGGTCGAGGCCGGGATGC
Source organism: Burkholderia ambifaria (assembly GCF_001443045.1). Taxonomy (GTDB): domain Bacteria; phylum Pseudomonadota; class Gammaproteobacteria; order Burkholderiales; family Burkholderiaceae; genus Burkholderia; species Burkholderia ambifaria_A. Next base: position 29,474 of record NZ_LKPJ01000026.1, read on the forward strand.
GGGAAGAATTCCAGCAGCAGGTCGCCGCGTCTCAGGATCATCCAGCCGTCATCGCGCCAGGTTTCGTCGAAGCCGAGCTTCGCGTAGAACAGCGACGTGGCTTCGAAATCGCGCGACGGCAGATTGGGACTCGCAACGTCGGTCACGGTTGTTTCTCCGGTGAGCGTTCGCAATCGAACGAAGGCGCGGACAGCGCGCAGACAGATGCCGCGCACGATCGGTCAAACGATGCGTACCGGCAAGCCGCGCGGGCTGCATTGTCGGCTATCGTTCCGCGGGAAAGCAGCATCCGAAATCCTCGCAGCCCGGACATCCGGGCGCGGGCCCGGGCGGCAGGCCGAGCGATCCGGCCACTTCCTGTGCGAGAAATTTCTTCCAGCGCAACTGCGCGACGTTGCGCGCGGCGAGCGCAGGGAAATAGCGGTCGAGCATCGCGGTTACCGCATCGCGCCCGTCGAGGCCGAGATCGCGCCACAGGTGATCGGGGCGGAGGCACGCATGCGCGATGATTGCCGCGACACAGTCGGCATCGTCGCGCGCGACAGCGGGATGTGCATCCCGCATCAGCAGCGCGTGCAGCGTCGCGACGAATTGCGCATGCGCGACCGGCAGCGGCGCGATGGCGACGGTCGACACGAGTGCGACGGCATCGGTGGTACGCAGATGGGGAAACTGGCGGGCAAGCAGACCGCTCAATCGGACGGGGGACAGGCCGAGCAGCGCGAGCTCGTTGCGGTATGCGCGTGCCGCAACGAGTGTGCCGAACAGATAGGCATCCGGGGAAGCAGCGTCGGCCGCCCCGGACAGCAGCGATTGCAATGTGCGTTGATGCGCGTGCTCGAGCGCGGATGTCATCGTGCGCGCTTGCGCGCTGCTTGCGGGCGCGGCGAACGACGGGTCGTCATTGCAATCGATCGGATGATCGGGCGATCACTCGACCCCGACGATCACGCTCGACGCCTTGAAGATCGCGGACGCGGCCTTGCCGCTCGCGAGACCGAGACGCTCGACGCTGTCGTTGGTGACGATCGCGACGATTTCCGCGCCGCCCGCGGCCTTGATCACGACTTCGGAATTGACCGCGCCCTTCGCGATCGACGACACGGTACCCGCGACGCAGTTGCGGGCCGACACCTTGCTGCTGTCGACGTCGACCATCACGATTACCGACGATGCCTTGACGAGCGCGAATGCGTTCGTGCCGGCCGCGAGACCGAGCGATGCGGCGCTGCCGTGCGTGATCACGGCGACGATGTCGAGGCCGTCCTGGGTACGCAGCGTGATTTCGTCGTTGACGGCACCGGGCTTGACGGCATCGATCTGGCCGGCGAACTGGTTACGGGCGCTGGTGCGCATGATGACTCTCCGGGAAAGGGGCCGCCCGGCAGGCGGCGAGCGAATGACGGGAACTGCGCACGAGTTTACCGGCAATGCAGGTAACGCGCGACGCCGGTATCGACATATCGGACATGCGAGACCGCGCACGATGGTGCGGGACAGCAGGCGTGTCACGCGCGCCGAGCCGCCCCGCGCGCGTTCTATCTGGCCGCGGCCGACGCGGCAGCCGGTGCGCCGGCCGCCGACGTCTGCTGCGATGCAGCGGGCGCCGCATTGCCTTCCCATCCGCCGCCGAGCGCGAGGAACAGCTTCACCTGGTCGGCGGCGACCTGACCTTCGGCCGCGGCGACCTGCGCGCGCACGCTCGTCAGCGTGCGCGTCGCATCGAGATCGGAGATGAACGACTCGCGGCCGGCCGCATAGAGCCGGTGCGTTTCGTCGGCGGAATTGCGCGCCGATTCGTAGGCCGTGCGTAGCGCATCGGTGCGCTGCACGTCGGCCGCATAGGTCGCGAGGCTCGACTGCGTTTCGCGCAGTGCGTTCAGCACGACGCCGTCGAAGTGCGCGAGTGCGCCGCCGGTCGCGGCTTCGGCTTCGCGCACGCGTGCGCGCTGGCCGTTGACCGGGAACGACCAGCTGATCAGCGGTCCGAACGACCAGCGATTCGTGGTGGACGAGAACAGGTCGGCGGCGATGCCGACCGAACCGGCCGACGCACCGATGCTGATCGATGGATACAGCGCGGCGGTCGCGACGCCGATCCGCGCGGTCGCGGCGGCGAGCCGACGCTCGGCCTCGCGAACATCGGGGCGGCGACGCAGCAGCGCGGCGCCGTCGCCGATCGGAATCGGCTGGCGCAGCTTCGGCAGCCGCTCGCATTCGGCGACCGCCTTCGGCAGGTCGGCCGGCGAGCGCGCGAGCAGCGCGGCGAGCTGGTATTGCGCGATCTTGCGGCGGCCTTCGAAACGCGGAATGTCAGCCGACAGCGTGCGCACCTGCGTGACGCCGCGCGTCACGTCGGTCTGGTTGCCGCGCCCGGCATCGCGCAGCCGCTGCGACAGCTTCACGCGCTGCTGCTGCAGCGCGAGCGACTGCTTCGCGATCGCGAGCTCGTCGCCAGCGGAGCACGATTCGACGTACGCCCGCACCACATCGGCGACGACGGTGATGCGCGCCAGGTCGGCGGCCGCCTGCACGGCTTCGCTGTCCGCACGCGCGGCTTCGACGCCACGCCGCAACTTGCCGAACAGGTCGAGTTCATATGACACGCTGATCCCGACCGTGCCTTCGTTCACGACCGGCAGCTTGTTCTCGAGCAGAAATTGCTCGGCCGATTCCTGCGCACGCTGCACGGCTGCTTCCGCGCTGCCGGAGAAGCCGCCCTGTTCGTTCGCGACTTCCAGCGCGGCGCGCGAGCGCGCGAGGTTGGCCGCGGCAACGCGCAGGTCGGTGTTCGATTTCAGCGCGCTGCGCACGAGCTCGTCGAGCACGGGATCGTCGTACAGCTGCCACCAGTTGCCGGGCACCGCGTCGCGCGACACGAGCGTGCCGTTCGCGTCGTCGAGCGCATGGTTCGCGAGCGGCGCATTCACGTACGCCTGCTGCGGCAGCGTGTAGTCGGGGCCGACGGACTTGCACGCGCCGAGTGCGAGCGCGAGCGGCGCGAGTGCCGCCGCGAGGCGCAGGCCATGCCGCTTCATTGCGATGCTCCCGTCGCGCTGGCGGCTGCGGGCACGGCTGACGCCGCGGCCGCCATCGACGCGCCGTCAGCCGGCTTCGCCTTGTCGTCACGGCGCGCATCGGGCGAGCGCATGGCAACGGTCGCGGTGCGGCCGGCAATCATCCGGAAGTCGTCGGGCACCTCGTCGAGCACGACGCGCACCGGCACGCGCTGCGCGAGGCGCACCCAGCTGAATGCCGGGTTCACGTTCGGCAGCAGGTTCGCACCCTGCGTGCGGTCGCGATCCTCGATCGCGGCGACGATGCTCTGCACGTGGCCGCGCAGCGGATGCGGCTCGCCCATCACGACGATATCGACCGGCTGGCCGATATGAATGCCGCGCAGCTTGGTTTCCTCGAAGTAGCCGTCGACGCGAAACGAATTGCGGTCGACGACCGACAGCACCGCGCGGCCGGCCGGCACGTATTCGCCGGCGCGCGGCGCGCGGTCGTTCAGGTAGCCGTCGACGGGGCTCACGATCGTCGTGCGCTGCAGGTTCAGCTTCGCGGTGTCGAGCGACACCTGCGCATCGGCGACGGCGGCTTCGCCCTGCTCGACGCGCGTGCGGCTTTCCTCGACCTGTTCGCTAGCGACCAGGTTGCCGAGCTGCAGGTTGCGCGCATATTCGCGCTTCGCCTGAGCGAGCGTCGCGCGGCGCTGCGCGAGCGTCGCCTCCGCCAGCCGTTGCGCGAGCGTGTAGCGGGCCTGGTCGATCACGAACAGCACCTGGCCGCGCCTGACCTCCTGGTTGTCGGCGACCTGCACCGCGGTGATGAGCCCCGACACGTCGGGCGCGACCTGGATCACGTCGGCGCGCACGTGCCCGTCGCGCGTCCACGGCGAGAACATGTAGTAATTGATGATCCGCCACAGCACGAGGGCAGCCACGACGACGACGATCAGGGTGAGCAGGATCTGCCCTGCCGAGAGCCAGGTTTTTTTCACGGTTAGCTAGCCACGAGATGGTGAGACACGATGACGACGGCGGCAAACACGAACACGTAGATGCCGAGGTCGAAGATCGAACGGTGCCAGACGAGGCGGTAAAAGCCGACGCGCTCGAGCAGCGCGCGCACGACGACGTTGATCAGATAGGCGATCAGCATCAGCACGAGCGGAGCCGGCACGAATACGCCGAAGATGTCGATTTCGCCGATCATGGTCGCGGTCGGAAGGACTGGTTGGAAAGCGGGATCATGCGCGTGCTCCGTCCGGTGCGGCCTGCGGCGGTTGCGCAGCCGCGGCCGGATACAGCGACAACCGCAGGCCGACGAGCGCGTGCAGCGTGTCGCGCAGCCGGCGGTGCGTCGCGGGCGTGGCCGGCGCCGTGGGCGTCGTGCCGTCGTCGGCCGATGCGGCCGATGCGGCCGGCGCGCCCGGCAGGTTGCGGCCGGCCACGCGCTGCAGCGCATCGTCGATTGACGCGAGCAGCGCCGGCGGCGCGGGCTGGCGCGCGTTCGCGGCCGCGCAGCGGGTGTAGTGATCGGTGACGCCGGCGAGCACGCGATCGATCGCGTCGGGCACGTCGCCCGACAGCTTGCGGCGCGAGCGGCGCAGGTCGAGCGCGTTCAGCGCGATGCGCAGGTCGCGGAAACTCTCGATCGACGGATGGCGGTGGTCATCGGACGCGCCGAGGCGCGGCAGCAGCTGCGTGACGCGATCGAGCATGCGCGATGCATGGTTGCGCTGGTCGTCGAGCGGCTGCGTCGAAGCGGAGCGGGCGACGTCCTCCCAGCCCGAGCGCAGCAGGCGCCGCACCGCGAGTTCCGCGCCGAACGGCCGCGTCGCCCGCGTCCATACGTAGGCGAACAGCAGCCCGGCGACGCCCGCGAGGTTGCTGTTCAGGAACACGAAGAAGTCGGCCTCGTACGCGCTCTGGATGCTGACGAAGGTCGCGGTGTTCACCGCGACGAGCATCGTCACCATGTTGAACTGCGGGCGTGGCAGCAGCGTGCCGATCAGGATGAACGGGCCGGCGAACATCAGCACGAGCATCGCGAAGTCGTGCACATGCGGCAGCACGACGAACAGGTACAGGCCCGCGAACACGACGCTCGCGGTGGTTGCCAGGAAGAACTTGAACACCAGCGGCGCAGGTTCGTCGAGCGCGGCAAAGAAGCTGCACGCGACGGCGACGAGCGTGACGGCGCCGGCGCCGTCGTGCCAGCCGGACTGGATCCACAGCCAGCACGCGAACACGATCGCGCCGACCACGGTCAGCGTCGAGAACAGCATCATCCCGCGATCGAAGAAGCGCTCGGTGCCGCCGAGCCGCCAGTGCCGGTAACGCGGCTGCCAGACGCCCGACTCGTTCGCGATCAGCGCGCGCAGCGAGCGGCAGTCCTGCCAGATGTCGATGACCTGGTGCAGCCGCCACAGCGCGTTCGACAGCAGCGCGCCGTCCCAGCTCGTCAGCGCGCTGTCGGGCGGCTGCAGCGACGCGATGCGCTCGCGCAGGTTGTCGGCGACCGGATCGTCGGCCATCTTGCCGTCGGTGCCGGCCTTCACGGCCGGCAGCGGCGCGTCGAACCACTTCGCGGCGTCGGCGAGCAGCGCGTCGAGCGCGGGCGGGCGCACGTGCAGGTCGCGCATCAGCGCGATCAGCGGATCGGCGAGCGACGACATCAGCGGCAGGAACAGCTGCATGCGGCCCGCGAGCGCCTGCGCGCGGGCAAGCACGCGCGGGTGCGCATGGTCGTAGCTCAGCTGGCTCAGCAGGAATTCGAGGCCGGTGATGGTCGCGGCGAGGCGTTGCCGGCACGCGGACAGTGCCTTGCCGGCAAGGTGCCCGGACAGGGTCTCGCGGCCGTAGAACGCGGCGTCCTTGAACCACGCGTCGGTGCGCTCGATCAGTGTCGGCGCGAGCCGGTTCGGGAACACGGCGCTGCCGACCACGCTCGCGCACACGATGCCGAGCACGATCTCCTCGGTCCGCGCGATCGCGACGTCGAAGATCGTCGACGGATCGGCGACGGTCGGCAGCGCGACCAATGGCATCGTGTAGCCGGCGAGCATGAACACGTAGCTGCGTGCGGTGCGGTCGGAGATCGCGAGGTAGAGCAGCGTGCCGCACCACGTCGCGACGATGACGCTGAAGAGGATCGGCGTCTCGACGAACGGCGGCACGAACAGGATCGCGGCGGCCGCGCCGAGTGCGGTGCCGAGCGCGCGATACAGCGCCTTCGAGCGCGTCGCGCCGACGAACGGGTTCGACACGATGTACACGCTCGCCATCGCCCAGTACGGACGCGGCAGCTGGAAATACAGGCCGAGGTACAGCGCCAGCATCGACGCGGCGAACGTCTTGCCCGAGAACAGCCAGTCGCGAAGGCTCGGATAGGTCATGACGCGGAATCGGCGGGGTGGGACGGGCGCGACGCCGGATGAGGCGCATCGGCCGCGTTGAATGCGTTCAGGACGCGCAGCGTCGCTTCGAGATCGGCGCGCGTGACGCCCTTGAGCACCTGGGCGCGCAGCACGCGCAGGTCTTCTTCCATCTTCGCGGTGACCGCGCGGCCGGCGGCCGTCAGCGAAATCGTTTTCGCGCGGCGGTCGTGCGGATCCTCGTCGCGGCGTGCGAGGCCAGCCGCGCACAGCTGGTCGAGCAGGCGCACGAGCGACGGCCCCTCGATGCCGACGTATTCGGCGAGCGTGCCCTGGCGCACGCCTTCGCCGAGGCGGCCGGCGATCAGCAGCGGCGTCGCGCAGGCTTCGGACACGTTGTACGCGGTCAGCACGGCGTCGCTCGTGCGGCGCCACTTGCGCGCGGTGAGCACCAGCAGGCTGCTGACGGCGAGGCGAAGATCGTGCAGATTGGTCATGGGCGGGATGATAGGGGCAAAAACATTCGATAGCAAACTATCGTTTTCGTCACCCGGTGTCATTGACGCTCGCCGGGGTGCCAACCTGCAACGAGCAATTTAGGCGGCGGGCAGGGGCCGGTCAAGCTGTAAGGTTGTGAGCGCGCGGTGGATCGCGAGGCAGCGCGTGCGATCCGGTGGATCGGATCAGACCAGACCGGTCGGACCGGGGCGATCGACATGCCCCTTGGCGATTGGCCGATCCGTGCCCGGCGTGTCGGGGCGTTGCAAGCCCGCTACGACGCCGGGCTCGGCAGCTTCGTGACCGCGCGTGTGACCGAATCGATGTCGAACTACATGCTCGATACGGCCGAGCGCGAGCTGGTCGACTTCTCGATCGTGCATCGTGCACTCGCCGGAGCACGATCCCGACGCATATCGACGGCGCGCATCTCGGCACGGTGATGGAGCCGGTCGGTGTCGCGGCGCTGATCACGCCGTGGAATTTCCCGGTCGCGATGATCGCGCGCAAGGCCGCCGCCGCGATCGCGGCCGGTTGCGCGGTGGTGGTGAAGCCCGCGCACGAGACGCCGTTCTCGGCGCTCGCGCAGCTCGCCGACGAGGCCGGGTTCCCGGCCGGCGTGTTCAGCGTCGTATCGGCGAACCGCAGATGACGATGGAAACGCTCGTCGGCGATGCGCGCGTGCGTGCGATGAGCTTCACCGGATCGACGCGCGTTGAGCGGCGCGTGACCGAAACCGCGGCGAAGGCCAGCATTCGCAAGATCGCGCTCGAACTGGGCGGCAACGCGCCGTTCATCGTGACCGGGGATGCGGATCTCGACCAGGCGGTGCGGATCGCCGTCAGTGCGAAGTTCCAGACCTCCGGGCAGGACTGTTGCGCGGCGAACCGGGTCTTCGTCGCGCGGCCGCCGCACTCGCGAACCTCGCGATTCTCGAGCGCGAGAACCTGGTCGGCAACGCCGCGGAAGTGGGCGCGTATTTCGGCGCGAAGCTGCGCGACGCGTTCGATGCGCATCCGCTCGTCGGTGAGGTGCGCAGCGTCGGGATGCTGGCTGCGCTCGCATTCATGGCCGACAAGGACGCGCGCACGCCGTTCGATCCCGCACGGAAGATCGGCGCGCAGGTGTCGGCCGCGGCGCTGCAGCGCGGCGTGATCGCGCGCGCGATGCCGCATGGGGACATTCTCGGGTTTGCGCCGCCGCTCGTGATGACGCGTGCGGAAGCGGACGAGATCGTCGGTATCGTGAAGGAAACGGTGGACGAGGTCGCGGAGCGAAACATGTCGACCATCGCATGAGCTTCTTGAAGTAATGACGCGCGCGTCGGTGCGCGCGGAGACGCCGTCGCACTTCCGTGCGACGGCTTTTTTCATGACGCGTGCCGTGAGAGAAAACGGCGTTCGCCGTCCAGGCTAACTTAGTAATCCCACGTCACGGGAACGAAGCGGAACCCGTTGCCGTTCTTTGCGATATGCCCGATGGACGGGAATGCGACGTGCGCCGCGGCCAGCATCGCGCCGGTTTCGGCGGCTTCGTTGAACAGTGCGATACGAACGTCGACCGCCCCTTCGGGATCGTGTTCGAAGCCGTTTTGCCAATCGGGATTGTCGAAGTTGACTTCGAAGACCGCGTCGCCGACGAACGTCAGCTTTTCGCCGTTCGATGCGATGTCCACCACGCAGTGTCCCGGCGTGTGCCCGCCCGTCACGCGCGCCGATACGCCCGCCGCGACCTGCACGGTCTGATCGAACTGCACGATGTTTTCGCCGTAGAGTTCGACGAACCGGGCAGCCGCCTTGCGCAGCGCGGGCGGAACGGTTTCCGGCATCACCGTCTTGCTGAAGTCCGGATTCTTCCAGAACGCCACTTCCGCGGCCGATACGTGAATGCGCACCTCCGGGTTCAGCTTGGCCTTGACGCCTTCGACGTTCAGGCCGCCGACGTGGTCCATGTGCATGTGCGTGATCACGATATCGGTGATTGCAGCCAGGTCGATGCCGGCCGATTCCAGGCGCATGACCGACCGTCCGGCGCGCGTGAAGTATTCGAAACCGTCGCCCACGCCGGAGTCGATCAGGATCAGTCGATCGCCGCTGCGCACGAGCGCGATGTTCAGCGCCCAGTCGAACATGTCGCGTTGCAGGAAGCGGCCGTCGAACCATTCGTTGCGGTCCGCTTCGCTCACGTTGGTCGACATCGTGGAGGTCGGCAGCGGCAGAATGCCGTCGCTGATCAGCACGACATCGATGTCGCCGATGCGTGCGCCGTAGCGGGAAGAAACGAGTTCACCCGAACCTTCGTTGCCCAGATGGGCGGTAACCGGTTGCACGTTGCGAATTAATTTGCTCATGGTCAGTTGTCCTGTTGATCGAGGGGTAATCCGCACTGCGCGGCGCGGTTCGAGAGCACGACCGTGAATGTCGCGCACTTCGTTGCGCTCGTATTGCGATCGAGCGTGTGAGCGATTGTAGGAAAGGGCGGCGGATGCCAGTAGCCCCGCGCGTGCGCACACCATGTTGTTCGAGAGGCAACAATCCGGTACCGGCGTTGCCGACCGCCGGAACGTATATCGCCTGCCGTCCGTTGCCGTCCGTTGCCGCGCGGCGGGCGATGCGGTCGATGTCATCGAAGCAGTCGATGCTGTCGAAGCGTCGGAGGGCTTTGCCGAGGACGGTGCCTCGCTGCAGGGAGCACCTGCGCGTCGCGATCACGCCGGACGGCGCCACGCCCCCCGATCTCGCAGGCGGCCATCATGTCGTACGTGGGAGCCATCGTCTTGCCGGTCTTGCCGATCGGCCAGTTGTTGGCGAGCGACGCGCGAGGTGACGCCGTCGCATGGGAGTATTGCGGCGCGTCATTTTGGGGTGTCTCGCAGATTTCGATGGGCGTCGCTTGCCGACCCAAGACGGATAGCCGCCGATAATTCTCAAACGACCGTTTCAGTTCCGGATTCGGTCATCGCGAGGAAAAGCGAACCGTCCAATCAATATGGATAGTGATGTCAAACGCGGCATCCGGCGAGAACATCGACTTGATCACAAAAGTGTAGAACCGATGCGCTCTTCCGCCCAAAATCGATGCTACAGACCGCCGCGCTTGAGCGGGATTCCCTGCGGATGCGGATTCACGTCGTCAGAATCTTCGGGAAGCAGGTTGCCATCGTCGAGCTTCGCATCGGCACGCGCTGTTGCGGGATAGCGTTCGGGGTAAAGGTGGCGTCGGGCGACCGTCTCGTCGAACGTGCCAGACCATTTCGCAACGACGACCGTGGCCAGGCTGTTGCCGATCGTATTGCACGTTGCGATCGCCATCGACATGAAGCGGTAGACGCCGAAGATCAGTGCGAGTCCTTCTACCGGCAGCAGCCCCGTCGATGTCACCGTTGCCGCGAACACGACGAACGATCCGCCCGATACCGTCGCGGCACCTTTCGACGTCAACAGCATCAGCAGCAGGATCCCCATCTGATGCTCGAACGTGAGCGGCACGTTGTACGCGTGCGCGATGAACATCACGCCCATCGCCATGAAGATCGACGTCCCGTCGAGATTGAACGCATAGCCGGTCGGCAGCACGAGACCGACCGTCTGCTTCGCGCAGCCGAGTCGCTCGAGCTTGATCAGGAGGCGCGGCAACGCGCTTTCCGATGACGCGGTGCCGAGCACGATCAGGATCTCGTCCTTGATGTAGCGCATGAAGCGCCACATGCTGAAGCCGGCCAGCTTCGCGACGATGCCCATCACGACGACGATGAACAGCACCACGACCGCGTAGAAACTGAGTACGAGTTGCGCGAGCGCGACCAGCACGGCTGTCCCGTTGCTGCCAACCGCGAACGCGATCGCGCCGAAGGTGCCGAGCGGGGCAAGTTTCATCACGAGATTGATGAACGAGAACAGGACCTCCGAAATCTGGTCGAGCCCGTCGTTGATTCGCGCGCGCCGCCCTTCGGGAATCGCAAGAATGCCGATGCCGACCATCACCGCGAGCACGACCACCTGCAGCAGCTCGCCCTTCGCGAACGCGCCGATGAAGTTGTCCGGCACGAGATGCATCACGAATTCGGTGAACCCTTGTGGCGCCGCCTTTGCCGCGGCGACCGGCACCTTGCCGACCGCCACGGATGTCATGCCCTGGCCGGTCTGCAGCAGATTGCCGGCGAACAGGCCGAACGCCAGCGCGATCGTCGACACGACTTCAAAGTAGACGATCGCCCGCCAGCCGACTCGCCCCGCGCTCTTCACGTCGCCGGCGGAAGCGATGCCATGCACGATCGTCAGGAACACGAGCGGCGCGACGCCGGCCTTGATCAGCGCGAGAAAGACGTCGCCGAGGATCTTCAGCTGCGTGCCGAATTTCGGAAACAGCAGCCCGGCGACGATGCCGAGCACCAGCGACGCGAGCACCTGCATGCCGAGCTTGCGATACCACGGGCGCTTCGGCGCCGGGGCGACCGGTTCGTCGCGCGAGGTCTGTGCGTGATTCATGATGGTGTCTCCTCCACGACGTCCGCTCAGATTTCGCGGGACAGTGCGATTGCCCGATCGACCATCTGCGGCGCGAGGCCCAGGTAGTTGACCGGATCCGTCATGCGTTCGATCGCGTCGCGATCGAAGTGCCGCGTCACCTCGGGCAGTGCGGTCAGCGCTTCGGCGAGCGTGCCGCCCATCTCGTTGACCGTGCGGCACGCGTCATACACGATGTCGTGCGCCTGCTGGCGCCCGGTAAACGGCGCCATCTGCATCATCGCGGCTTCGGCGACGATCAGCCCCTTGCTGATGCCGAGGTTCTGCTTCATCCGTTGCGCATCGACGATCAGCCCGCCGAGCGCGAACTTGGCCTGATGCAGCGCCCCCGATGTCAGGATGAAGCTCTCGGGAATCGCGATCCATTCCGCATGCCACGGACCTGTCGCGCGCTCGAAATCCTGGATCATCGCGTCGACCATCAGGCCCGCGTGCTGGCGCACCGCCTTCGCGGCTGCGAGCATCAGTTCGCTCGAAATCGGATTGCGCTTCTGCGGCATCGTGCTACTCGCGCCGCGTCCCTTGACGAACGGTTCGTACACTTCCGCGAACTCGGTCGACGCCATGATCATGATGTCGATCGCGATCTTGCCGAGCGAGCCGGTGATCAGCGCGAGCAGGTTGACCGCTTCGGCGAAGCCGTCGCGCGCGACGTGCCACGTCGTCGCGGGCACACCGAGCTTCAGTTCTTCCGCAAGCGCCTTCTGGACTTCGAAACCCTTGTCGCCGAGCGACGCCAGCGTGCCAGCCGCGCCCGCGAACTCGACGACCGCGACGCGCGAGCGCAGTTCCGCGAGCCGCTGCTGATGCCGGTCGAACATCGCGAGCCAGATTGCGGCCTTGTATCCGAACGTGACCGGCAGCGCCTGCTGCAGATGCGTGCGACCCGCCATCGCGGTATCGCGATGCTTGATCGCGAGATCGGCAAGGATGCCGCGCAGCTCGCGGATGTCGCCGTCGATCGAATCGAGCGCATCGCGCACTTGCAGCGACACGGCGGTGTCCATGATGTCCTGCGTCGTTGCACCCCAATGCACATAGCGGCCCGCGTCGCCACACATTGCGACGAGCTGGTGCACGAGCGGCAGGATCGGATAGCCGACGATGTCCGTCTCCTCGCGCATGTGATCGAAATCGATGCGCTCGATGCTCGCTTCCTGTGCAATCACGTCGGCCGCTTCGGCTGGAATCACACCGGCGCGTGCTTCGGCCTTCGCGAGCGCGACTTCGACGTCGATATAGCGCTGCACGAGCGCGTAATCGGAGAACAGCGCGCGCATCTTCGCGGTGCCGAAGGCGTCTCGAAACAGAATCGAATCGACGACGGTGCTGGAGACAGGGATGGTGCGGCTTGGCATGGCGACCTCTGAAAACGGAAAACGGGGAAAAGGCATCGGACCTTGAAACCGAATGCGTCGATATGTCCGGACATATAGAAGGCTATTATGTCCGGACATATCGCTCAAGCGATGTTTACCCTTAAACTGTCGGCGATGATCGATACGCAGAGAAAATGAACAGACCCCATTTCGCCGAGATCGCGCGCGACCTGACCGAAGGCATCGCGTCTGGCCGCTTTCCGGTCGGCTCGTACTTGCCGACCGAGCTTGAATTGCGCGATCTGTACAAGACGAGCCGGCACACGATCCGTGCGGCGCTGCACGAGCTGCAGCAACTTGGCTTCGTGTCTCGGCGCAAGAACGCGGGAACGCGTGTCGAATCGGCGCAACCGAAAAACGACTTCCGGCCGTCGCTCGCTTCGATCGAGGATCTCGTCCAGTTCGGTTCGGAGAACCTGCGCGTGGTGCAGTCGATCGAGGCGCTTGCGGTGCAGGGCAAGCTCGCGAAGGTTCTGAAGTGCGAAGAAGGCGCACGCTGGCTGCGCATTTCGAGCCTGCGCGTGGAACGCGACACGACGCGTCCGCCAATCGGCTGGACGGACGTCTATATCGATCCGGGCTATGTGGAAATCGCGGAGACGGCTCGTCACGAGCCGGATACGTTGATCAGTTCATTGATCGAGACGCGTTACGGGCGATGCGTTGCGGAGATCCAGCAGAACGTGCAGGCGGTAAACGTTTCGCCGGAAATGGCTGCGCGACTGCAGATCCCGGCGGGAACGGCCGCGCTCGAAATCGTGCGGCGCTATCTCGATTCGACAGGCGTTGCGTTCGAAATCTCGATCAGCATTCACCCGGCCGAACGATTTTCCGTTTCCATGAGGCTGAAACGGTCCGAGAGTTGAACTGGCGGACGGGTGAAACCGCCGTCCGCAGTGACGCGCCGAAACAGAAAGTGGATTGACTCGGTATCTGCTCTGCCCGTGATTCCCTGCCGCCTTCAATGCACCAGCCACGGTGCAGTAGCTTTACTCAATCACCTAATTTCAGGATGACGGTGATCACGCCGTAGCCTGGGCGAGCGGCCGAAAGAGATGCCATCCGGCAACGCGCACACACGGTTCCGACATCGCTGCCCCCGAAACGCACATCGCCCGCCGTCCATTACCGGACGGCGAGCGATGCAAAGGTTGCCGGTTATGGGAGGCAGTAACCGATCGATCGAATATCAACCCGGTTGTCCCGGCACCGTCTCCCCGCGCAGCGAGCACCCGCGCGTCTCGATCACGCCCGCCAGCGCGACGAGCCCGATCGCGCAGGCCGCCATCATGTAGTACGCGGGAATCATCGTATTGCCGGTCTTGCCGATCAGCCAGTCGTTGACGATCGGCGCGGTGCCGCCGAACAGCGAGGTCGACACGTTGTACGCGATCGCCATGCCCGCATAGCGCACATGGGTCGGGAACATCGCCGGGAACATCGCGGAAATGGTCGCGAACAGCGTCGCGCTGGCGGTGCTGCCGGGAAACAGCGCGGCGGCTCGGCAGGCCGGTGCGCGGGCGTGTTCGCGCACCGGTTCGCGATGCACCACGCGCGTGATCGTCCTGTATTGCGTCGTCGTCGTCGATCGATTCGGGATATTCGCCAGCGTTCGGTTACGCGATCGTGCGACGCCGCGATAAGGTCTCCGAATGGAATGCGTCGCATCTCTCGCGCGAGTGACTGCGAACGCCGGCTCGCGAGGCCGGCGCATCGCCCGGCTCGCCGCTAGCGCACGTGCGGCAGCAACGCGCGCAGCCAGTACGCAACGGCCACGGCGCCGCCATCCGGCGTGCCGATCGCGCGCTCGCCGAGATAGCTCGCCCGTCCCGCGCGCGGCGTCATGCCTGCCGTTTGCTGCGCACCGTGTTCCGCGGCTTGCGCGGCGGCTGCCCATGCGCTCGCGGGGTCGCGATCATGATCGAGCGCGTGGTCGAACGCATCGGCGGCCGGTATCAGCGCGTCGAGCATCGTCCGGTCGCCGGCACGTGCGCCGCCCAGTTCGCCGATCGCATCCACCGCACTGTGGAAAGCCGCTGCCCAGTCGCGCGCCGACGGTTCGGCAGCGTCGCCGAGGCGCCGCGACGCGCGCAGCAGCGCGGTCGCATAAAACGGTCCCGAGCTGCCCGCGATCGCGCGGCGCAATGCGGCGCCCAGCGCCGCGAGCGTACCGGCCGGCGTGCCGTAGGCAGTTTCCGGCAACGCGAGGATCGCCTGCGCGGCGCGGTACATGCTCGCGCCGAGATCGCCGTCGCCGGCGGCCGTGTCGAGTTCGGTCAGTGTCGCTTCGTTGTCGATCAACGCTTGCGCGACCGCACGCAGCGCCGGTTGCAGCCGCGCGGCCCACGCGCGGCCGGCCGCATCGAGGGGCGGCAGCGGCTCATCGTGCGCGGCCGCCGCGGCCACGCGAATCTGCGCGTTGACGGTGCCGCCGCCGGGCCATGCGCGTGCCTGCGTCGGCGCGTCGAGCAGCGCGGCGCGTTCGTCGTTCAGACGCAGCAGCGAGATCGAGCAGCCTGGCATGTTCAGCGCGGACAGGAACGTGCCGGCCCATGCGCGCGCGACCATGATGCCGCGCCGGCTCAGGTTGTCGTAAGCGGCGCGCAGCACGATCGCGAGCTCCATGTCCGGCGTCGCGCCGAGACCGTTGACGAACAGCGCGACGCGTTCGCCGCGATCGAGCACGAGGTCGGCGACGATGCTCGACAGCAGCGTCTCGACGAGCGCGTCGGCCGGCAGCGGTGCGGTGCGTTCGACGCCTTTCTCGCCGTGGATGCCGAGGCCGAGCTCGATCTCGTGATCGGCGAGGCTGAACCCGGACTTGTCGGCGCCGGGGAGCGTGCAGCCGTCGAGCGCGACGCCCATCGTGCCGAGCTCGGCCGCCGCATCGCGCGCGATTTTCGCGACGCGGGCAAGCGGCAGCCCGCGCGCGGCGGCCGCGCCGGCCAGCTTGTGGATCAGCACGGTGCCCGCGATCCCGCGCCGCTGCCCGCGCTCGACGCGGCCGCGCAGCGACACGTCGTCGGCGACGATCACCGTCTCGACCGGAATGCCCTCGGCGCGTGCGAGTTCGGCGGCCAGCCCGAAGTTGAGTCGGTCGCCGGTGTAGTTCTTCACGACATGCTCGTCGCCGAGGATCGCGACATGCGGCGACTGCCGCGCGATGCCTTCGAGCATTTCGCGCACGACATCGGACGGGCGGTTCACGAGCTTTTTCATGGCGATGGTTTCCTGACGGTGGGACGGCGGCACGCATGCGGCGCAGGTCGGGCGACGTACTGTGATCGTAGGCGGCGCGATCGGAAAACGGTGCGCCGGATGGTCCGCGTTACGTAACATCGAAGCATTCGTAGCACGAATGTAACGAAAACGGCGCCGCTCATGGGCCCGGAATGCGTCGTTCGCGATCGCGGGCGCTCGGCGCGTACGCCGTGCGGATGCTGGCCTGGCCGCCGCGCCACCCGTTCGCCCGCGCCAATGGCATGGAAAATGCTGAGTGTTTCCCGGTCCTTATTCGAACATTCCATCGCCCGGACCGCGAGGAGACCACCATGTATCGAACCCGCATGTTCACGTCCGCTGCGGTGCTGGCCGCCGCCGGCGTATTGACCGCCAGTGGCGGCAACGACGTTGCCGCGCCGTCGAGTGCAGCCGCCGGCACCAGCGGTACGACCGTCACCGACACCCACCACGGTAACGTGACCGATGGCGGCTGGGGAACCAGCGGCGCGCCGGGCACGAACGGCGCCGTCAGCACGGCCGGTCAGCTCGCCATCGCCGTCGGCAACACTGTCGCCGGCACGTCATTGCCGGTACTCGGCAACAACGCGACGCGCAGCGCCGGCGACACGATTTCGAGCGTCAGCACGATCACTCGCGCGGCGAGCAATGCGTTGAGCGACGGCCTCGGGCGGATCGGCTCGACTGCCGACCCGGTCGGCACGACGATCGCCGGGCTGGGCGAAGTCGTCGCCACGACGGGCAATCCGGTGGCGGGCCTCGCGCAGACGGCCCGCGCGCTCGGTTCGGGGCCGCTGGCACCGCTCGCGCCGTTGACGACGCCCGCCAGCGCGGTGCTCGATACCGTGGCGGGCGGCTTCGGCGCGGCGGGCAGCACGATCGGCGCGACGCTCGCGTCGGGCGCCGTGCGACAGGTCACGCAACCGCTCAGCTCCGCCGTCACGCCGCTCGTGATCACGGCCGGCCAGGCCACGCAGCAGATCGGCGCGACGACGGGTCTCGGGCAACCGGTGGCCGGGGTGCTCGGGCAGGCCGGCGGCGCGGTGTCGACGGTGGGCTGGCGGCTGGGGATCCCGACGCAGCCGGCCGCCGGCCCGACGAGTCAGATCGTCGGCGCCGCGGGCGGGCTCGTCGGCGCAGTCGGCAATACCGTGACGAATGCAGGCGGGCTCGTCAATGACGATGGCCCGAACGGCATCGCGCCGATTGCGGGCCTCATCGTGAGCCTCGCCGGTGCTTCGGTCACGACCGTGCAGAACGGGCCGACGAGCGGGTCGGGTGGAGCGGGGCCGCTCGGCGGCTTGCTGTCGGGGCTCGGATCGACACCGCTCGATTCGCTGAACGGCGGGCCCGGCGCCGGGGCGGCAAGTCCGCTGGCACCGGTGAAGAGTCTCGTTTCGACGGTCACCGGCACACTTGGGAGCGTGGCGGGCGGCGCGGGATCGAGCGCGGGTTCCGCGGCGAATCCGCTGGCGCCGGTGACGTCGCTGCTTGGTGGCGTGCTCGGCGGCGTCGGGAAGTAGTTGCGCATGGTGCGGTGAGCGGGCTTGCCAACGACGGCTTCCGCACGAACCCGATCGGCGCGCCACAGCAGATCGTCGAGCGGATCACCGCGTTGAAGGCGATCGGCGTCGATCTCGTGCTCGCCGGGTTCCTGCGTTTCATCGAGGAGGTAGAGTATTTCGGCCAACGCGTGCTGCCGCTCGTGCGCGAGTTCGAAGCGTGGAGGCAGGCGATTGCCGCGTGATGCGCGCGGGTGTGCGGCAGCCGGCCGCGATCGCCAGGGACGGCGCGATCGTCTGAATGTGATGGCCGGCGAGGCGTGTCACTGGGTATCAAGGATCGCGGCTTCACGACGGGCGGCGCGGGCGGGTCGGTGCCTTACCGATCCGCGACCTGCCGTCATCACGCCGCACCGGCCATTCTCGACGCCTCGACGAGCATCTGCACGCCGAGGCTGCCGAGCACCGCGCCCATCGCCCAGCGCTGCGCGAGCAGCAGCGTCGGACGCCCGTGCAGGAACTTCGCGATGCCGCTCGAGCAGATCGCGACCAGCCCGTTCGCCGACGCGAACGCGGCGATCAGCAATGAACCGAGAAACAGCGACTGGCCGAATACGCTGCCCTGCCGGTAATCGATGAACTGTGGCAGCAGCGACACGAACAGCATCGCGAGCTTCGGATTCAGCACGCTGGTCGTCGCACCCATCGCGAGCAGCCGCAGCGGCTGCTCGTTCGGCAGCGCCTGCACCTCGAACGGCGAGCGGCCGCCGGGCCGCACCGCTTGCCACGCGAGGTAGAGCAGATACGCGGCGCCCACGACGCCGAGCACGGTGCCCGCGTACGGCACGCTCAGGAACAGCGTCGTGATCCCGAACGCGGCGCCGAACATGTAGAACAGATAACCGACCATCACGCCTGCCAGCGAAATCAGCCCGGCGGTGCGCCCTTGCGCGATCGAGCGCGACATCACGTAGACCATGTTCGGCCCCGGCGTGACCGCGAGCATGCCGCCGATGACCAGGAATCCATAGAGCGAGCTGGAGGTTTGCATGATGGCTGCTTCCTGCAATGAACGTCGATGGCATCCATTGTCCGGCCGTGGAGAAAGACAGTAAAACGGGATAAACTGAATCGATTGATCAGATTTTCTGAATGAAATGAAAAAGCTCGATCTCGACGTGCTGGCGATGGTGGTGGCCGTGACGGAGTCCGGCTCGTTCGCGCAGGGCGCGCAGGCGGTGCATCGTTCGCCGTCGGCGGTGAGCATGCAGATCAAGGCGCTGGAGGATGCGCTCGGCAAGCCGCTGTTCATCCGCGACACGCGCAACGTCACGGCCACCGACGACGGCCGCATGCTCGCCGAATACGGCCGCCGGATGCTGGCGATGCGCGACGAGGCGTGGGCGTCGGTCGTGCGGCCGGAGATTCGCGGCCGCGTGACGATCGGCGTGCCCGACGACTACATCTCGTCGCTGCTGCCGCAGGTGCTCGGCAAGTTCGCCGCGATGCATCCGCGCGTCGAAGTGCGCGTGATCGGCCAGCCGAGCAGTGCGCTGGTGCCGATGTTGAAGGACAACGCCGTCGACCTCGCTTGCCTCACCCGGGTCAAGGGCGTGACCGGCGAGCTGGTGCGGCGCGAGCCGATCGTGTGGACGGGATCGGCGAAGCGCAACGTGTGGGAAGAGCGTCCGCTGCCGGTCGCGTTGTTCGCGCACGGCAGCATGGCGCGCGATCACGCGATCAAGGCGCTGAAGCGGCAGAAGATTCCGTTCCGGATGTCGTATGAAAGCCCGAGCTTCCTCGGGCTGCTCAGCGTGGTCGAGGCCGGCCTCGCGGTGGCGCCGCTCGCGCGCTGCAGCATCCCCGCGCACCTCGTGCAGCTGTCGCCGAACGAAGGGTTGCCGCCGTTGGGCGAGATCGAGGTCGTGCTGGCGCGCAGCGCGCAGTCGGCGCGCCCGCCATGCGACTATCTTGCCGAACAGATTCTCGATGAATGGCGTGCGTGATCGCGCTGTCCGTCCGCCCGAACGTCAGCACGATTTCAGCAGCCATTCCCGAAACGCCACGAGCGACGGCAGCGTGTCGTTTTCCGGCGGGTACACGAGGTAGTAGCTGCGCTGGCTGGTGATCGCGTCGCCGATCGATACGAGCTCGTTGCGGCTCAGCTCGTCTTCCACCAGCACCTTCGGCACGAGGCCGATCCCCATCCCGGCCCGCACGGCCTGGATCAGGTGCGACGTCAGCTCGAAGCTCGGGCCGATCCGCATCTCGCGATGATCGAGCCCGAAATGCGAGAACCATTCCGCCCACGCATGCTGATTGCTCGTTACGCCCAGCAGCGTCTGGCCGGCCGCCCATGCCGGCGCGCGCACCCCGGCCTTGCGGCGCCCGGCCGCGTCGGGGCTCGCGATCGCGATCAGGAACTCGTTGTACAGCCGGTGCGCGTGCAGGCCAGGCCAGTCGCCCGCGCCGACGGTAATGGCCGCGTCGAGATCGTCGGTATGGAAGTCGATGCCGCCGATTCGCGAATGCAGGTGCACGGTCACGCCCGGATGCGCGGCATAGAAGTCGTGCAGGTGCGGCAGCAGCCATTTTGAGCCGAAAGTCGGCAAGGTCGCGAGCCGCAGCGTGCCGGCGCCGGCCTGGTGCGACATCGCCTGCAGCGTCGCGCCGCGGATGCGCCCGAGCGCGCCGCTCAGCTCGACGAAGTAGCGCCGCCCGACTTCCGTCAGCTTCACGGAGCGGCCCTCGCGCCGGAACAGCGGCACGCCGAGCTGGTCCTCCAGCGTCTGGACCTGCCGGCTGATCGCGCTCTGGCTCAGCGACAGCTCGTCGGCCGCGCGCGTGTAGCTTTCATGCCGCGCGGCGGCCTCGAACACCAGCAGCAGCGACATGGACGGGGTCAGGCGGCGGTAATTCATGAGTTTTATGCAAGTTTTGCCGGGGGAGAATTCGTTTGTTTCTGGTGCTGATTCGCAAGATACTGGATTTCCGGGTTGCGTGGAATCTTGCTCAAAACTCATGTTTCTGACCGAGGCCGCGCACCCGCCCCACCCACCTCGCGCTTTCATCCCATGTCGATCGCTTCGTTGCCCCGTCCCGTCAGCCCGCCCGAGGGCCGTTACCGCGACTTTCTCGCCGCGCTCCAGGCCGCCGGATTCGCCGGCGAAATCCGCGCGGACCATGCGAACCGGACCGTGCAGGCGACCGACAACTCGATCTACCAGCGTCTGCCGCAGGCGGTGATCTGTCCCGCGCATGCGGACGACGTGCGGCTCGTCGCGCGGCTGCTGGCCGAACCCGCGCACCGCGACGTCGCGGTGGCGGCGCGCGGCGGCGGCACCGGCACCAACGGGCAGTCGCTGACCGACGGCGTGGTCGTGGACCTGTCGCGCAACATGAACCGGATCCTGGAGATCAACGCCGGCGAGCGCTGGGTGCGCGTGCAGGCGGGCGTCGTCAAGGACCAGCTCAATGCCGCGCTCAAGCCGCACGGTCTCTTTTTCGCGCCGGAGCTGTCGACGTCGAACCGCGCGACGGTCGGCGGGATGATCAACACCGATGCGAGCGGGCAGGGCAGCTGCACATACGGCAAGACGCGCGACCACGTGCTCGCGCTCGACTTCGTGCTGATGGGCGGCGAGCCGTTGCACAGCGACGCGCTCGCGGACGACGAACTGGAACGCCGCTGCGCGCGGCGGGACCGGGTCGGCAAGGCCTATCGCACCGCGCGCCGCATCAGCGACGAAAAGGCCGCGCTGATCGACGCGAAGTTTCCGAAGCTCAATCGCTGCCTGACCGGCTACGATCTCGCGCACCTGCGCGAACCGGACGGCCGCTTCAACCTGAACAGCGTGCTGTGCGGCGCCGAAGGCTCGCTTGGCTTCGTCGTCGAAGCGAAGCTGAACGTGCTGGCGATCCCGACGTATTCGGTGCTGGTCAACGTGCGCTACGCCGGCTTCATGGACGCGCTGCGCGATGCGCGCGCGCTGCTCGCGCTCAAGCCGCTGTCGATCGAGACGGTCGACTCGAAGGTGCTGATGCTCGCGATGAAGGATTTCGTGTGGAGCAGCGTGGCCGAGTATTTCCCGCAGGACGACGCGCGTCCGACGCTCGGCATCAACCTGATCGAATTCAGCGGCGACGATGCGCAGGACGTGGATGCGCGCGTGCGCGCGTTCGTCGACCACCTGCGCACCGACACGAGCGTCGAGCGGCTGGGCCATACGCTCGCGACCGGCGACGATGCGGTGAAGCGCGTGTATGCGATGCGCAAGCGCGCGGTCGGCCTGCTCGGCAACGTGCAGGGCGAGGCGCGCCCGCAGCCGTTCGTCGAGGACACCGCGGTGCCGCCCGAGAACCTGGCCGCGTACATCGCCGAATTCCGCGCGCTGCTGGACGGCCACGGGCTGCAGTACGGGATGTTCGGCCACGTCGACGCGGGCGTGCTGCACGTGCGCCCGGCGCTCGACATGAAGGACCCGAAGCAGGCCGCGCTGGTGCGGCCGGTGTCGGACGCGGTGGCCGAGCTCACGCAGCGGCATGGTGGCCTGTTATGGGGAGAGCACGGCAAGGGCGTGCGCTCCGAATATGCGCCGGCGTTTTTCGGCGAGCTGTATGCGTCGTTGCAGCAGTTGAAGGCCGCGTTCGATCCGCACAACCAGTTCAACCCGGGCAAGATCGCGACGCCGCCGGACCACACGCTGCGGCTGCTGAAGATCGACGAAGTACCCACGCGCGGCGACCACGACCGGCAGATCGACGAGCGCGTGTGGCAGAGCTACGGCACGGCGATGCACTGCAACGGCAACGGTGCGTGCTACAACTTCGATCCGGACGACGCGATGTGCCCGTCGTGGAAGGCGACGCGCGAACGCGTGCAGTCGCCGAAGGGGCGCGCGTCGCTGATGCGCGAATGGTTGCGCCTGCAAGGACAGGCCGGCGTCGACGTCGTCGCGGCGGCGCGCGCGCGGCAGCCGTTCCTGCGCGGTCTCGTGGCGCGCTGGCGCAACAGCCGCGCCGCGCGCAACGGTGAAGCCGACTTCTCGCACGAGGTGTACGACGCGATGGCCGGCTGCCTCGCGTGCAAATCGTGCGCGGGACAGTGCCCGGTCAAGGTCAACGTGCCCGAGTTCCGCTCGCGCTTTCTCGAGCTGTATCACCAGCGCTATCTGCGGCCGGTGCGCGACTACCTGATCGGCTCGCTCGAATTCACGATGCCGTGGATGGCGCGCGTGCCGGCGCTGTACAACGGGCTGATGCGTGCCGGCTGGGTGCGCACGCTGCTCGAGCGGCACGTCGGGATGGTCGATAGCCCGCTCTTGAGCCGCTTCGACCTCGCAGCGGTGATCCGGCAGTGGAACGTGCGGCCGGCCGATCCGCAGGCGCTCGCCGCGCTGAGCGATGCGCAGCGCGCGCGCAGCGTCGTCATCGTGCAGGACACCTTCACGCGCTATTTCGACACCGAGCAGCTGGCGACGCTGATCGAGCTGGCCGCGCGCATCGGCTTCCAGGTGTGGCTGGCGCCGCTCGCGCCGAACGGCAAGGCACTCCATGTGCAGGGTTTTCTGCGCGCGTTCGAGAAGGCGGCGATTCGCAACGCGACGCAACTGGCCGCACTTGCGCGCTCGGGTGTCGCGCTCGTCGGCCTCGATCCGGCCATGACGCTCACGTATCGGCAGGAATACCTGAAGGTGACGGGGCTGGCCGACGTGCCGAAGGTCGCGCTGCCGCAGGAGTGGCTGCTGGATGCGATGCCGGCGGCCGGGGCGGGCGTGGGCGCGGGTGATGTGTCGGCAGCGTACCGGTTGCTGCCGCATTGCACGGAGAAGACCAACGCGCCGGACAGCGGCAAGCAGTGGGCGCAGGTGTTCGCGCGTCGCGGGCTGCGCCTGGCGGTTCAGGCGGCCGGCTGCTGCGGGATGTCGGGGACCTACGGGCACGAGGCGCGCAACCTGCGGATGTCGAAGACGATCTATGCGCAATCGTGGGCCGCGCATGTCGATGCGCCGCAAGAGCAGGGCGAAGCGCTCGCGACCGGGTATTCGTGCCGCAGCCAGGTGAAGCGCATGTCCGCGCGGCAGGTGCGTCATCCGCTGCAGGCGCTGCTCGAGCATGTGCGTGCGGCGGGGTGACGCGATTGGCCCGGCGTGGCATGGGTAGGTCGCGCCCGGCCTGTTGTGATGGCGCTGCCGGATGATCGCATCGGCACCGCAATGTCCGCGCGGGCCGCATCGGGCAGCGTGACGCATTCTCGCTGCTAATATGGCTGGAGACGGACGGCCTTGCTCGTCCGCATGTGTCCACACGACAAGCACGCAAGTCTCCCAAGGATCCCGCCGCATGCGTATCGATCCGTACAGCCTGGAACTGTTCATTTCCGTCGTTCAGGAAGGTTCCATCGCTCGGGCCGCCAGCCGCAACCATATCGCGCCGTCGGCGCTCAGTCGGCGTATCGCCGATCTCGAAGCGGCGATGGGCGTGCCGCTGCTGATCCGCTCGCCCTCAGGTGTCGAGCTGACCGAGGCCGGTCGTCACGCGTTTTCCCGTGCCGTGTCGGTTCACGATCAGTTGCAGTCGCTCGCACGCGAGGTCCAGTCGCTGAGCGGTCAGGTCGCCGGCGTCGTGCGGCTCCATGCGAACGCGTCGGCGATCGTCGGCTTCCTGCCGGAGCGGCTGAAGGCGTTTCAGGCGCGCTACCCGCTCGTGCAGATCGCGTTGACTGAAAAGATCAGCGATGAGGTGGTTCGCGCGTGCGTGGACGATCGTGCCGACGTCGGCATCTCGGCGTGCGCCAAGATGCCGGGCGGGCTGGAGTCGTGGCACTTCGCCGACGATCCGTTGATGGTCGTGCTGCCGCTCGATCATGAGCTCGCCGCATTCCCCGCGCCGACGTTCGGCGACGTGCTTCGCTTTCCGCTCGTTGCGTTGCAGGCCGGCGGCTCGCTCGACCAGACCCTGAAGGAACGCGCCGATGCGATGCGCATGCCGCTGAACCTGTCGGTGACGGTCAACAGTTTCGACGCGCAATGCCGGATGGTCGAAGCCGGGCTCGGCATCGGCATCGTGCCGACCAGCGCGGCGTCGGCGTTCGCCGGGTCGAAGGGTTTCGTGCGCCGGCCGCTCGACGAGCCGTGGGCGCGCGAGCGTGCGCTGCATGTCCACGCGCTCCGCAAATCGTCGCGCCTGAAGGCCGTCCAGGCGTTGATCGACGCGCTCGCGGGCGCCTGACGCTGCGGGTTTACGCGGACATCGCGAATTGCGATGCCCCGCTTGCCGATCGAGCACTTCGTTTCCGGCAGCGCAGCCGTCTAGATTTCCGTTCAAGGAGAAATCAGATGGCGACAGTGGATATGGCGGGCCGGATATTGTTTCTTTGCGACGATCCCGAGCGGGTCGAACGGCAACTCGGCGGCACCGACCTGACGGAGGCCGCGGCGGGGCCGCTGCGGGACGACGTATCGACCGATGAAATCACGCCGATGAGCGTGCTGACGCGCTTCGACGAGCGCCTTGGCCGCTTTCCGTATCTCGGCTTTCGAGCCGGCGGTCGCAACCCGGTCGGGCCCGGGGCCGTGCTCGCCGGCGGCTTTTGTGTGACGGTCGCGGGGAATCGCTACGGCAAGGGTTCGTCGCGCGAGCACAGTCCGCTCGCGGAATATCGCGCAGGCATCCGGCTCGTGATCGCGAAGAGCTTCGAGCGGATCTACCGGCAGAACGCGGACAACCTCGGGCTGTTCACATCGACGGATTTCGGATTGATCGAACGCATCCGGCGCGGAGAACCCATCGACATCGAGGAACTCGTCGCATCGCGCGACAGCCTGGCCGCGTCGATCCTGCGCAGCGGCGGCCTGCTGCACTACGGTGCGCAACATATGCGCGAGATCGGGATCGCGGGCGAGACGGCCGACGCAGCGGATACGGCGGATGCCGCGCCGCGCACGCTCGCACAGAAAATTCTCGCGCGCCACGCGCTGCGCGTCGGAGGAACCGGAACGTCGCTCGCACCCGGCGAGGGCGCGTTCGTTCGCGCCGACTGGCGCTTCATCCACGAGTACTACACGGGCATGGCCACGCACATGCTGCATGCCGCATTCGGCAAGCCGCTGTCGCTGCATGAACCCGGGACCATTCTCGCGTTCGAGGATCACCTGTCGTATGCGCATCGCAGCGAGCTGCACGTGCGCAACGGGCTGCTTCCCGATGTGCGCGAACTGTCGGACGCGCACCGGCGATTCGCGGAGGACTATGGGCTGACGAATCACGGCTACCTCGCCGGCACCGGCACCGGCACCGGCGGCAGCAGCATCATTGAGGGATCCGAAGGCATTTCGCACGCGATGATGGCCGAGCGCTATGCGTTGCCGGGCCAGGTCGTCGTCGGCACCGATTCGCACACGCCGCACAGCGGGGCCCTCGGCTGCATCGCGTTCGGCGTCGGGACCACGGACATGGCGAACGCGTTCGTCACGGGTGCGGTGCGCATGACCGCGCCGCCATCGCTGCGGATCGAGTACAACGGGGCGCTTTCGCGCGGCGTGACGGCGAAGGATCTCGTGCTGCATCTGCTTGCCGATCCGAAGATCCGCGCCGGCGCAGGGGTCGGCAAGGTGTTCGAGTTCGCCGGCACTGCCATCGCGCAACTGACGACCGACGAGCGCACGACACTCACGAACATGACGGCCGAACTCGGCGGCTTCACGGGCATCGTCGCGCCCGATGCGGAAACGGTGCGCTTCCTCAAGGAGCGGCGCGGCATCGACTTCGTGATCGAGCCTTGGATGCGCAGCGACGCCGGCGCACCCTACGCGGACGTGATCGAAATCGACTGCGCGCATATCACGCCGATGCTCGCGGCACCCGGCGATCCGGGCAACGGCATCGCGCTGCGCGACCTCGCGGAGCGTCCGCATATCGACATTGCGTACGGTGGCTCGTGCACGGCAGGCAAGCGCGATGACTTCGACCGCTATCACGAAGTGCTGGCGTGGGCGGCGGCGCGCGGGCTGCGCGTGCCGGCTGGCGTCAGCCTCTATCTGCAGTTCGGCACGTCGGACGTGCGCGACTACTGCGCGCGGCGCGGCTACCTCGACACCTTCGAACGGGTCGGCGCGATCCTGCTGCAACCGTCGTGCGGCGCGTGCGCGAACTGCGGGCCGGGTGCGTCGACGGCTGCGGAGCACGTGACGATCAGCGCGATCAACCGGAACTTTCCGGGCCGCTCCGGGCCGGGCCAGGTGTGGCTCGCGAGCCCGCCGACCGTCGTCGCGAGCGCACTGGCGGGCCGCATCGCTTCCTTTGCCGAATTGCAGGCGCAGTACCCGTAGGCGGCGCGGTGCCGCACGCGCGCGGTCGCACATTCCAATCAAGAGACAAGGAGACAGACATGGCCATTCTGGAGCGCGCATCGAACCTGCGCGTCGCCGAACACACGGGAGCCGCGGCGGCCGCATCGGCCGCGTCGGCGGCCGACATGGGCGCGATTTCGGCACGCCTCGACAGGCTTCCCGCGACGCGTGCGGTCTGGAAACTGATTCTGCTGCTCAGCCTCGGCTTCTTTTTCGAGCTCTACGATCTGCTCTTTACCGGCTACATCGCACCCGGTCTTGTGAAGAGCCACATTCTCACGCCGACGACGGCCGGCCTGTTCGGCACGTCGGGCGTGGCGAGTTTCATCGCCGCGCTGTTCTGCGGGCTGTTTCTCGGCACGGCTGCCTGCGGCTTCCTCGCCGACCGCTTCGGCCGGCGGTCGATCTTCACGTGGTCGTTGCTGTGGTACGTCGCGGCCAACACGGTGATGGCGTTCCAGGACACCGCGAGCGGCCTGAACTTCTGGCGCTTCGTGTCGGGGATGGGCATCGGCGTCGAGCTGGTCACCATCGGCACGTACATGTCGGAACTCGCGCCCAAGCATCTGCGCGGTCGCGCGTTCGCGATCTGCCAGACGATCGGCTTCTCGGCCGTGCCCGTCGTCGCGTTCCTGTCCTATCTGCTGGTGCCCGCGGCACCGTTCGGCGTCGACGGCTGGAGATGGGTCGTGCTGCTCGGCGGGATCAGCGCATTGTTCGTCTGGTACTTCCGCCGCAATCTGCCGGAAAGCCCGCGCTGGCTCGCGGGCAAGGGCCGCATCCGGGACGCCGACGAAGTGCTCTCGCGCCTGGAAGAACAGGTCGCGCGGCAGTACGGGCGGCCGCTGCCCGAGCCCGGCCCGGCCGACCCCGTCCCGCGCAACGCGGGATTCGCCGACATGCTGAGGCCGCCGTACCGGAAACGCACGCTGATGCTCGTGATCTTCCACATCTTCCAGACCGTCGGTTTCTACGGTTTCGCGAACTGGGTGCCGACGCTGCTCGTCAAGCAGGGCATCACCGTGACGTCGAGCCTGCTGTACACGACGATCATCGGCCTTGCCGCGCCGCTCGGGCCGTTGCTCGGCTACTGGATCGCCGACCGCTTCGAGCGCAAGCACGTGATCGTGTGCATGGCCGCGCTCAACATCGTGAGCGGGTTGCTGTTCAGCCAGGCGTCAGCGGCGGTGGCGATCGTGACGCTGGGCGTGCTGCTGACGCTGGCCGGCAACATCATCTCGTTTACGTATCACGCGTACCAGCAGGAGCTTTATCCGACGGCCATTCGTGCGCGTGCGGTCGGCTTCGTCTATTCGTGGAGCCGCCTGTCGGCGGTGTTCAGCTCGTTCGTCATCGCGTTCACGCTGAAGGAATTCGGCGTCACGGGGGTATTCGTATTCATTGCCGGCGCGATGGCGCTCGTCATGCTCGCGATCGGACTGATGGGCCCGAGAACGCTCGGCCAGTCGCTCGAACGCATTTCGCACTGAGCGGCAAACCGCGCGCGCAGCGGCCGATGTCGCGGGCCGCCGCGCGCGATGCGGTTCACGTGCCGCACGCATGAATCAGGAACTGCTGCAGCGCGGCGGCCGGCGCGCTCAGCTGCGCGCCCTTCGCCCAGATCATGCCGGCGTCCATTTGCGGCACGGCGTCCAGAATCGGCCGCGCTTCGATCCGCTTGCCTTCGAGCGACCACGGCCGGAACACCATGTCGGACAGCACGGTCACGCCGAAGCCGTGCGCGACCAGTCCGCGCAGCGCTTCCATCGAGCTGGTGCGAAACGCGATGTTCGGCACGATCCCTTTCTTTTTCCAGTAGCGCAGCGTCGACTGCTCGCCCTCGTCCACCGTGATCAGGATGTATGGATGCGCGGCGATGTCCTTCAGCGACGGCGCGTCGAGCTGCGCGAGCGGATGGGTCGGCGCGACCCACAGCTGCCGCCGCGAGCGGATCAGAACCTGGCTGCCGAACCGGCTCAGCTTGTCGACGTTCGACAGCAGCACCACGCCGATGTCGACGTCGCCGTCGAGCACGGCCCGTTCGCTATCGGCCCGCTCCATGTCGCGCAGGTCGAATTCGATGAACGGATAGGTCGCGCGAAAGCGGGCGAGCAGTTCCGGCAGGAAATAGCCGAGCACCGTGTAGGACGCGGCGATGCGCACGGTGCCGCGCATGTCGTGCGAGCGGAACGGCGGCTTGTGCACCGCATCGCGCGCGGCGTCGAGCACGCGGCGCGCATGGTTGTAGAAATCCTGGCCGTCGGGCGTGAGCGCGACGCCTTGCGGCAGCCGCTCGAAGAGCCGTGTGCCGAGACCGTGTTCCAGCGCCAGCACCGCATTGGTGATCGCCGATTGCGACACATGTTCATTCGCCGCCGCCATCGAAAACTGGCCGGTCTGGGCGGCCGCCGCGAAGTAGCGCAACTGCCGGAGCGTGAGATCGAATGCCATCTGATTTTCGGATACCAGGATTGTCTATTTGTGATTTTACGATACCAATTCGGCTTCCTATACTGCGCTGAAAAATCACCAGTTCCCCCGGAGACAGCCCTGCCATGAACGCGCCAGATCCCGCCGTTGTGTCGCTCCAGCCGGCCGAAACGGCCGCCACGTCCGCCGCGCCCGACCCTTCCGTTTCGCTCGACGACAAGTACACGCTCGAAAAGGGCCGCGTCTATATCAGCGGCACGCAGGCGCTGGTGCGGCTGCCGATGCTCCAGAAGGCGCGCGACCTGAAGGCCGGGTTGAACACGGCCGGCTTCGTGTCCGGCTATCGCGGCTCACCGCTGGGCGCGCTCGATCAATCGCTATGGAAGGCGAAACGTCACCTGCAGGCGAACGACATCGTGTTCCAGCCCGGCGTGAACGAGGACCTTGCGGCAACCGCCGTCTGGGGCACGCAGCAGATCAACCTGTGGCCGGGCGCGACGCGCGACGGCGTGTTCGGCATGTGGTACGGCAAGGGCCCCGGCGTCGATCGTACCGGCGACGTGTTCAAGCACGCGAACTCCGCCGGCAGCGATGCGCACGGCGGCGTGCTGGTGCTCGCGGGCGACGACCACGCGGCGAAGTCGTCGTCGGTCGCGCACCAGTCGGAGCACGCGTTCATCGCGGCGGGCATTCCGGTGCTCTATCCGGCCAACGTGCAGGAATATCTGGACTACGGGCTGCACGGCTGGGCGATGAGCCGCTACTCCGGCCTGTGGGTGGCGATGAAGTGCGTGACCGACGTGATCGAATCCACCGCATCGATCGACCTCGATCCGGACCGCGTCGAGATCGTCACGCCGACCGACTACACGGTGCCGGAAGGCGGCCTCAATATCCGCTGGCCCGATGCGCCGCTCGCGCAGGAGGCGCGGCTGCTCGACGAGAAGTGGTATGCGGCGCTCGCCTATGTTCGCGCGAACCGGCTGAACCGCATCGTGATCGATTCGCCGACGCCGCGCATCGGCATCATCACCGCGGGCAAGGCGTATCTCGACGTGCGCCAGGCGCTGAGCGATCTCGGCCTCGACGACGAAACCTGCGCGAAGATCGGCCTGCGCGTGCTCAAGGTCGGCTGCGTGTGGCCGCTCGATGCGCAGGACGCGCGTGCATTCGCCACGGGCCTGGAGGAGATCCTCGTCGTCGAGGAGAAGCGCCAGATTCTCGAATACGCGCTGAAGGAAGAGCTGTACAACTGGCGCGAGGACGTGCGTCCGAAGATCTACGGAAAATTCGATGAACGCGACAACGAAGGCGGCGAATGGTCGGTGCCGCGCGGCGACTGGCTGCTGCCCGCGCACTACGAGCTGTCGCCGGCACTCATCGCGAAGGCGATTGCGCGGCGCCTGTCGCGTGCGGAGCTGCCCGACGAGGTGCGCGCACGCATGCTCGCGCGCGTCGCGATCATCGATGCGAAGGAGCGCGACGCGGCGAAGCCGCGCGTGTCCGTCGAGCGCAAGCCGTGGTTCTGCTCGGGCTGTCCGCACAATACGTCGACGAACGTGCCGGAAGGCTCGCGCGCGCTGGCGGGGATCGGTTGCCACTACATGTCGATGTGGATGGACCGCAAGACGGAAACGTTCAGCCAGATGGGCGGAGAGGGCGTTGCGTGGCTGGGCCAGATGCACTTTTCCGGCGACAAGCATGTGTTCGTGAATCTCGGCGACGGCACCTACTTCCATTCGGGCCTCCTCGCGATTCGCGCGGCCATCGCGTCGAACGCGAACATCACGTACAAGATTCTCTACAACGACGCGGTCGCGATGACGGGCGGCCAGCCGGTCGACGGCGTGCTGACGGTGCCGCAGATCGCGCACCAGGTGAGCGCGGAAGGCGCGAAGCGCATCGTGATCGTGACGGACGAGCCGGAGAAGTACGACGCCGGTGTCGCGCTGCCCGCCGGCGTCGACGTGCATCATCGCGACCGGCTGGATTCGGTTCAGCGCATGCTGCGCGACATCGCGGGCACGACGGTGCTGATCTACGACCAGACCTGCGCGACCGAGAAGCGGCGGCGCCGCAAGCGCGGCGCCTATCCCGATCCTGCGCGCCGCGCGTTCATCAACGATGCCGTGTGCGAAGGGTGCGGCGACTGTTCGGTGCAGTCGAATTGCCTGTCCGTCGAGCCGCTCGAGACGCCGCTCGGCACGAAACGCAAGATCAACCAGTCGTCGTGCAACAAGGATTTCTCCTGCGTGAAGGGCTTTTGCCCGAGCTTCGTGATGGCCGAGGGCGCGCAGCTGCGAAAGCCTGCGGCGCCAAGCGGCGGCAGCGCGGACGCTTTCGACTTCGATGCGTTGCCGATGCCGTCGTTGCCGACCCTCGCGGGCGCATACGGGATTCTCGTGACGGGCGTCGGCGGCACGGGCGTCGTGACGATCGGCGGACTGATCGGCATGGCCGCCCATATCGAACGCAAGGGTGTGACGGTGCTCGACATGGCCGGTCTCGCGCAGAAGGGCGGCGCGGTTCTCAGCCATGTGCAGATCGCGGCGACGCCCGACGCGCTGCACGCGACGCGCATCGCGACCGGCGAAGCACGGCTCGTCATCGGGTGCGATGCGATCGTGTCGGCATCGAACGACGTGCTGTCGCGCACGCGGCATGGGGTGACGGTTGCCGCGATCAACAGCGGCGCGACCCCGACCGCGGAATTCGTCAAGAATCCGAAATGGGTGTTCCCGGGTACGCAGACCGAGGCCGAACTGCGCGAGAGCATCGGGGACGGGTGCGCGTTCATCGACGCGAACAAGCTCGCCCTCGCGCTGCTCGGCGATTCGATCTACAGCAATCCGCTGCTGCTCGGCTTCGCGTGGCAGAAAGGCTGGCTGCCGCTGGAACTGGCGAGCTTGCTGCGCGCGATCGAGCTCAATGGCGTGTCGGTCGAGAAGAACCAGCACGCGTTCAAACTCGGACGCTATATCGCGCATCACGGTGCTGCCGCGATGCAGCCGATCATCGAGCCCGTGGCCGCGCCGCGGCAAACCGTGGTGCGGATGCCCGAGTCGCTCGACACGCTGATCGGCACGCGCGTGGCGTTGCTGAGCGCGTACCAGAACGACGCGTATGCGCGGCGCTATCGCGACGTGATCGACCGCATCCGGGCCAAGGAGGCGGCGATCACCGGCGCTTCGGCACTGCCGCTTACGCGCGCCGTTGCGGCGAACCTGGCGAAGCTCATGGCGTACAAGGACGAATACGAGGTCGCGCGTCTGTATGCCGATCCGGCTTATCTGGAGAAACTGCGTCAGCAGTTCGACGGTGTCCCGGGGCGGGACTACACGCTGAACTTTTATCTTGCGCCGCCGCTACTTGCGAAGCGCGATGAACACGGGCACCTGCAGAAGAAGCGCTTCGGCCCGTGGGTCCTGCCGGTCTTCCGTATGCTGGCGACCCTGAAGGGGCTGCGCGGCACGCCGTTCGACATATTCGGTCGCACCGCCGAACGGCGCGACGAGCGCCGGCTGATTGCCGACTACATCGCGCTCGTCGACGAGTTTTGCGCGACGCTCGATGCCGAGCGCCTTCCGGTCGCGCTGCAACTCGCCAACCTTCCCGACGACATTCGCGGCTTCGGCCACGTGAAGGCGCGCAACATGGCGGCAGCGGAGCACAAGCGGGAGCGGTTGCTGCAGACGTACCGGATGCCGATGCGATCGGCCGCGATCGCCTGACGTTCATCGGCGGCGCGCACGGCCGACTGTCGACCGGGCTCGCCATCGTGCGTCATGCGGGCA
The DNA here is from genome assembly GCF_001443045.1 of Burkholderia ambifaria. GTDB lineage: Bacteria > Pseudomonadota > Gammaproteobacteria > Burkholderiales > Burkholderiaceae > Burkholderia > Burkholderia ambifaria_A. The sequence continues at coordinate 62,575 of NZ_LKPJ01000026.1, forward strand.
GATTCGCGCGGCGCGCGGTGGGCGCGCAGTTCGGCGTGAAGCAGCGGCCGATCGGCCGCGGCAGTTCATGAATCGTCGTTTCGGCGCTTTCCGGCACGCGGCTTGGCCGCCGCCGGAAATGCGCCGACGCCACGCGGCCGTTTCGGTTCGATGGCCGTCTTGCCGATCACGTGCCGGAAATCGATCTCGTGCGCGGCGAGCGCGCCGATGAGGGTCGCGATGACCGCCAGGTGGGAAGGGACGGTGCCCTTGCTCGAATAGTTCGTGATGGAACTTTCGTTCATCCGGATCAGACGGGCGAATTCGCGCGCCGTCAACTGCGCTTTCTTCAACTCCTGTTGAAATTCCGCATACGCCATTGCACACATGTCGCTTCATCTCCGCGAGACTTGAATCGGCTCCGCGCGGCGCCGGCGCCGACGGGTGGCGTTCCCGTCGTGCCGGCGTTGCGCGGTGTTACATCTTCACCTGGTCGAGGAAGGTCTTCTTGCCGCTCTTGTAGCCGTAGATCGAGATGATTCCGTGCGTCAGGTCGCCCTTCGCGTCGAACGTCGTCGTGCCGATCACGCCTTCGTACTTCGTCGACGGCATCGCGGCGAGGATCTTCGCCGGGTCCGTCGAATTCGCGCGCTTCATCGCGTCGACGGCGATGTAGACCGCGTCGTACGCGAACGGCGCATCGAACTTGATGCCCTGGTTGAAGCGCTTCTGGTACTTCGCGAGGAACGCCGCGCCGCCCGGCATCTTCTCGAGCGCCGCGCCCGCCTGCGAGCACAGCACGTTGTCGGCCGCCGGGCCGGCCAGCTCGGCCAGCGAGTCGGTGCACACGCCGTCGCCGGACAGGATCTTCGCGCGCAGGCCGAGCTGTTTCGCCTGCTTCGCGAGCGGGCCGCCGGTGGCGTCCATGCCGCCGTACATGATCGCGTCGGGGTTCTCGCCCTTGACCTTCGTGAGAATCGCGCGGAAGTCGACGGCCTTGTCGTTGGTCGCATCGTGCGACAGCACCTTCAGGCCGAGCGCCTTCGCCTTCTTCTCGAATTCGTTCGCGAGACCCTGGCCATACGCGGTCGAATCGTCGATCACGGCGACGCTCTTCACGCCCTTCGACTGCGCGTAGCTCGCGAGTGCCGGGCCCTGCTGCGCGTCGGTCGCGACCACGCGGTAGGTCGTCTTGAAGCCCTGCTGCGTATAGGTTGGGTTCGTGGCCGACGGCGAGATTTGCACGATGCCCGCGTCGCTGTAGATTTTCGACGCCGGGATCGACGTGCCCGAGTTCAGGTGGCCGATGACGGCGACGACCTTGTCGTCGACGAGCTTCTGCGCGACTTGCGTCGCCTGTCGCGGGTCGGCCGCGTCATCCTGCGCGTCGAGCTGCAGCGTGATCTTCTTGCCGCCGATCGTCAGGCCCTTCGCATTGATTTCCTCGACCGCGAGGCGCGCACCGTTCTCGTTGTCCTTGCCCAGGTGCGAAATGCCGCCCGTCGTCGGTTCGACGCTGCCGATCTTCACGACCTGGTCGGCCATCGCGCTCGACGCGGCCGCGAATGCGGCGGCTGCCATTGCGACGGTGATCAGGGGTTTGCAGCGCATGCCGACAGTGCTTCGTTCCATCTGCCATCTCCGTTGATTGCTAGTTCTATCGCCGTCCGGCCGTCCGCGCACCCTTGTGAGGCGATCGGCGTGCCGGACGAATCTTCACGACCCGTGACGGGTTTGGTTTGCATGCCGCCAGGCAGTCGATGTCGACGAACGACGCTGGCGCCATGCAGTGCCCGAGCGAGCGGGCGAATTCATCTGATGATATGCAATGGGGCTGAATATATCCGAACGCATGTGCGCTCGCTTCGGCGAATTGCGCAATCCTGCGCAAATGTGAGGCGATCGCGCGGCTGTCTGCCGGCCCGTCGTGCGAGGGTGTGGCCGTCTCGCCGTCTCGCGCCGTCGATTGTTCCGATTATTCGGCTTGGCCGATATCGATGGCCATGGACAGTGCGATGCAATCAATCGCGAACTGTTCGGTCGATTTGTCTGCACACTTTTTGGCGCTGCGCGGGAATGCGCAATCACGCGCAGCGCAATGCAGCGCCGAGGCCGTCACTTGATTGATGCAACTAACGGTCAAGTCCGGCGGCGTTGACGAATTGGCGGCGGCTCATACGAGCAGCGCATGTCATTCGCTTCGCAGATGACGGGGCCCGGGTTGAACGGACTGCTGCCGGCTCCTGGTTCCTGGTTCGTTCGAACCGGTCCTGCCGTCCGACGAAGCCACGTGCCTACGTCCGTCCGCGCAAGGTCACGAAGATCACGCCCGCAATTGCCGGCAGACCGCCGCATACCGTGTCGACGCCGGGCCGCTCGCCGGTCAGGGTCGCCGACAACACCGTCGTGACTGCCGGCGTCAGATAGAGGAAATTGGCAGATGCTCGCCGCCGGCGTCGGGCTCGAGGTCGTCTAGCGCACACTCGGGCACGCGTCGCGCGGCACGACTTCGATCTATGTGTCGCCGGAAGAGGCGCGCATGTGACGTGAGGCGGCGAAGTATCAAACCGGTCCGAACCGCCGGTGATGAATTCCGATTCAATGGGTGGCCGGCGCGTAAAACGGCCGTCCTCAGCGAAGCCAGATTGGTAACCTCGCAGTGATCCAGTCGATCGCGGTGGGTGGCATCGAAATCGACCTCGTGCTGTCGTACCGATCCGACGCGTCGAAGTAGATCAGTTTGCCGTCGCGGATCTCGATAGGGTCGTTGCCCGGCCGGCCACCCCGGAAGACGAAAAATAACCGAGTCGCGAGCGTGGCCCCGTGAGAATCGGACACGATGATTTTGACCAGCTCGTTTTGATCCGCGAAAAAGCCATTGCCACGGTGGCCGCTTCCGCAGATGTCGACAATGTAGGTTGTGCCGTCGACCTGCTTGATGCCGCCGTTCAGCTTGGTGTTGTAGTTGAAGCGCTGACAATCGGTATCGTCAGTCGTGATCCCGCGAAAGTTGACGAGATAGAAGAATGCCAAAAAAGCCAGTGTGACGATCGCCAGTCCTGCGCGCTTGGCTCGGCTGAAGTGATCGATATTTCGGACAAGCCGGTAGAAGTAGAGCGCGAAGATGATCGACGTGATGACGAAGATCGCGCTCTTCGCGCTCTTGAGCGAGAACAGCGTGATCGCGTTCCGGGCGTCATTGGGCAGGAACATCCACGTGATGGCGACGACCAGGAATACGGCGACAGCGGCCAGGGCCGCCTTGAGGATGATGGAAATCGCCTTCATTGCGCGGCCGGGATGGTTCTGCATACGGTGTCAAATTTCAGGATGATCGGTTTGTCCAGCTTGATGAGCTTGGGCGTGCTGTAGACCATGAAGTCGCCGCCGCGATTATGCGCCGACCTCCATTCACGGTATGTTTTGTTATGAACTGGCCAGTAGATATCCTTCGCCAGGAGCTTCCGAAAGAGGCTGGTGCGTTTATCGATCGGCTTGTTGACCTCTTCCCCCTCCGGAAGGTAACGCCACTCCTCGATAGTCGAGTTCCCAACATTCAAGTTGCTGCCTTTGAAAAAATCATTGACGGCCGCGACGTAGGACAGAACCATCCCTTTCTTGTTCCAGTGGCCGAGGTATTGGCTCTTGGAGGGCGAATCGTCGTTGAACGAGTAGTTGTCCTTGATGTAGACATAGACGTGGGTAATCTGCGCGACCGGCTCGAGACAGAATATCTTGTTCTTGCCTTCGTATTTGTAATAGCGTTCGCCCGTGACGGTCGCTTTCCCTACGGCGGCGTAGAAGTTGAAGTTCGCGAGCGCGCCGGTCAGATCGGTCATCGTGGTACCGTCGAGCGTGTCGAGGGATGACACGGGCTGGTACTGGAATCCCCATGCGATGTGAAATTGCAGCGGATCCGTCAGAAACGGCGATGTGTCGATAGCGATGCCTGCCGCGTTCAATTGCCCGGCCGAAAAGCTCTTCTTGACCACGGGTACCATGACTTTCGCTACTGCACGCATGGCATTCGGCGTGTAAATCGCTTTCCGGATCAGTTGATTGAATCGAGCGGATGCGCCGCGAAATTTCAATGCCCATTCCAGCGTGACCGTCGTGTCGTCAAGCGGCTGAACAGAATTTAGGTCGTCGTTATAGACATGGCTTGGGCTCGCGAACCATTCGCGCGCAAGCTTGGACGCAATCGGCCAGCCCATCTTGCCCATCGCTTTGGGGATGTCTTGAAGGTCGAACTGAGGCAGCTTATCGGCTTGCTCCGCGTCTTGGCGCTTCTCGCTCGGTTGTGGCTTAACGGGCGGCTTGGCGGATGCTGGGGCAGGGACGGGCGAGTTCTGCTGCGCGGCCGGCGTCGGTGGCTTGGGCGGAGGCGGGGTCGGGGGCGGTTCGTTCGGCGCGAGCCTGTCGAATGAGATTTTTTGCCGAGTGTCGATGGGAACGCAGCCGACCACGCCCGAGTAACATTTCCAACGTTTTCCGGAATAGAGAATTCCGGACTCCAGCGGATAATACGGAACTTTCTTGACAGCTGACAACGCGTTTTTTACCAAGCCGGCGTTTTATGCAACCGCCGTCGCGCTTGTGCTGCTGATCGCCGGGAACTACTGGCGACATTCAGCAGCGATCGGCCACGGCGACACACTGAACGGGATTGCTGTTATGGCCATCGGGATCGCCGTTGCGTGCTGGATCGTCTACATAAACATTCGGCGCACGGATGTCATTTATGGGATCGGTGGATCCATTGTTCAGCTGGGCCTGTTTTCGGCGCTGGCTTGGGTCTCGTTACCGCTGATGGCCTTGGTCCTCATCGGACAGTTCTGGTTGATCATGTCGGCGAAGCCGGTCTATGTCGTGAACCGTTGACCGGTATGATGTTGTAGATCCGGCGATACAGATCCTTTCCGGTCTTTTTCGCGACCAGTAGTACGGCTTTGGTCTTGGATTCATCCGGCTTCGTCGGATCCGTGATTCAGGCGTTCTTCACGCTCGCCATCGCCATGTTCGCCGACTGACGCGGGCCGGTGACGCGGCGAGACACACCAGCGGCGACGCCGCACTGCTCGACTGGCGTACCTGGCTCGGTGCGCTCGGCATTGCGTTCAAGCCGTGCGCGCAGGATCGCCGCTTCGAGGATTACAACCTGGTGCTCGCGGCGGCCGAAGCGGGGCTCGGTGTGGCGCTGGCGCGAGCGCCGCTCGCGGATGCCTATCTCGAGCGCAGCGCGCTCGTGCGCGTGAGCCGGCACGAGGTCGATTCGCCGTTCAGGCGTCACTTCGTGCATGCGAAGGGCGAGAATCGCCAGGAGGTGCCCGCGCGGATGGCGCGGATGCGGGCGGCGCTAGCGCGGGCGGCAGCGTGTCGGCGTGCGCAACGAAGCGTGTGTCGACGTCGCTGCTGCTCGACTCGGGATGCCGGATCGCCGACAATGCGACCGCGAAAATCCGCGAGATCCCGAAAATGAACGAAAATCGAGAGTTTCAGCAGACATGTGGATGCAGAGGGAGAGAGTAAGTAATGAATAGACCAGACAAGTCGTCGAAAGCGCGTGAGGCGCTCGACCAGCTGTTTTCGGGCATGGCGCCCGCGGACGCGCAGCAGCGCGCGTCGCGTCCGGGCAATCCGTTCGAAGCGGCAGGCGACCCCGCTGGCGCCGACGGACGGGTCGAAGTCACGTTGTCGACGCGAATCCAGCTGCGCGGCTATCCGGGCGCGGATGCGTTCATGAAGCGCATGGCCGAAGCCTGGGGCCTCACATGGGGCCCGTACGACGCCGTGCGTGCAACGGCCACGCTGCCGGCCGGCTGGCGTTCGCGCCGGCTTCCGGAAGTCACGCAGATCGTCGACGAACGCGACGTATTGCGCGCGGAAAGCAGCCTGCAGGGCGGCGAGATGTCGTACCTGAAAGTGCATCCGCGCTACTACATCGACGCGCGCAAGGGCTTCGGCTGGCGCAAGTCGTCGAAGGCGTCCGACGATCCGGATCTCGACGGTCCCGACTGGAACTGCTACGTGATGGATCGGGAAAAGTCCGTCGAAGTGCACGAGTTGACGACGTCGTCGTCGAAGGCCGATCTGGACAACGCGCGTGCGACGTTGCTGAAATGGCTCGACGAGCACTATCCGAAGCATCGCGATCCGTTCGCGTACTGGACGGACTGCGAACGGCCTCTGTAAGCCCGCACGGCGCGCCGCGATCGCGGAGGGCAAATGAAACGGAACGGTCCGGTCCCGATTCTCTGCGCGGCGTTCGGCGCGGCGCTGGGCTCGACCGTCATCGAGCTGATGCTCTGGCCGATCGCCGGCGAAGACGCGCTTCACAACCTGCTGCGCGACGCACGCCTGACGGCCGCCATTGTGATGGGGCGCTCCGTGCTCGGCGCGTCCGCGGGGTTCGATCCCGCGATCATGGGCGTGGCGACGCTGGTGCATGCCGCGCTGTCGCTTGCCTATGCGGCCGTGCTGGCGAAGCTGGTCCGCAACCTGTCGCCCGGCGCCGGGCTGTTTGCGGGCGGCGCGTTCGGACTCGTTCTCTACGGCGTCAACCTGTACGCGTTCACCGCGATCTTTCCGTGGTTCGTTCCGGTGCGCGGCGCGATCACGCTGGTCGCTCATCTGGTCTTCGGCGTGAGCGCGGCGGGCGTCTACTGCATCGTCCGGCGTTCGCCGCGCGCATGATCGTCGGCGCTCGCCGCGTCGCACTTTCGCATCACGACCCCTGGAATAACCCGGCGTGCCCTATCGTTTAATGGTCGGGTGACCCTATACGAAGGCGGGCGCCGTGCGTGACGCCAGGGGTCGAGTGGTCGGGGGCAACCATGCAGGAGCCGATCATGTGCAACTTGTTTCGATTCGGGATGGGCATCGTCTGTCTCGGGTGTTCGGTGTGCGTCCTTGCGCAAACGTACGACGACTCGCAGGACGAAGGCGTCCGTTGCCGTGCGGTCGTCGCGCAAGCGGAAATCGACGGCACGGAGCAGCAGATCGTCGGGCGTGCGTGCCGGCAAGGCGACGGCACCTGGCAGATGGAGCAAAGCCCGGACGGCAGCATCGTGTGGTATCCGGACACCGCCTATCCGTACACCGACCCGTGGTACTGGGGGCCGGCGGTGTTCGTCGGCACGGGCGTGAGTTTCGTCTTCATCGACCGCTTCCATCATCGCCATCACTTCGACCACTTCGGTCGCGTCGGTCACTTCGACGGGGGCGTGCGCGGCCGGGTCGGCGTTCCGATGGGCGGGGGCTTTCACCGTGAGCCGGCGTTCGTCGGCGGTGGCCACGGGTTCGGCGGCATGCGGCGGCATTGAGCCGCCGCTCGCGATCACATCGGGAGGGCAAAGCTAGATGGCATGACTGGCCGATACCGTGGCGACTCGCGCGGGGACCAGGCGAATCAGGAGAAGCATCCCCAGCAGCAGCAGGCTCGCCACCACCGAGAGGGCGACATACGGCGTGCCGTAGCGGCTCGTGAGCATGCCCATCAGTCCCGAGCCGAACGCGCCACCGAGCGATCCCAACGCGCTGATCATGGCGATGCCGGCTGGCGCACTGCGCTTGTCGAGTTGCGCGGTCGGAATCGTCCAGAACAGGATCGGCACCGTGAACATGGCGAGCTGTGCAATGCAGACCAGCACGACCGTGGCACGGATATCACCCACCGTGATCCGCAGCAGCAACAGGCATAGCGCGGTGGCAAGGAAGCAGCCGGCCAGATGCCAGCGTCGCTCCAGGTAGCGATCGGAGCTGTACGCAATCACCACGTTGCCCACCATGGTGAAGACGGAAATCAGGCCGGACAGCGAGCCGATGGTCGCAATACTGGAGACGCCCGCCGCCTTCAGGATCGTGGGCGTCCAGAACGTGACGGTGCTCAGGCCCAGATGAACGCTGAAGTAGACGACGGTCAATCCGATCACGCGCCGGTCGAACAGGATCGAAAGCAACGTTGCCCGGCCCGCTGAAACCATCGCGTTGTCTTGCGCGGCCTGGAGATCGCGCGCGAGCATGTCTCGTTCCGTACTGGAAAGCCAGGTCACGCTTTCGGGACGATCGCTCAACAGGAACGGCGCGAGTATCCCGAGTGCAATGGCCGGCAGGCCTTCGAGCAGGAACAGCCACTGCCATCCGCGCAGCCCCCAGCTGCCTTGCATCTGGTTCATGATCCAGCCCGATAGCGGGCCGCCCGTGATACCGGCGATCGGCACGGCGAGCAGAAGGATGCTGTTGACGCGCGCCCGCACCGCATCGGGAAACCAGTACGAGAGATACAACATCAGGCCCGGAAAAAATCCGGCCTCTGCCGCTCCCAGCAAGAAGCGCACGAAGTAAAGCGACGCAGCACCGCTCACGAACATCTGCGCAACCGTACACAGGCCCCAGAGCACCATGATCCGCAGCAGCGTCCGCTTCGCGCCAATGCGTGCGAGCAACAGGTTGCTCGGCAACTCGAACGCGGCATAGCTCACGTAGAACACGCCTGTCGCGACACCAAAGACAGTCTCGCTCAAACCGAGATCCGTCAGGAACTGCAGCTTGGCGAAACTGATGTTCACCCGGTCGACGAAGTTCAGGACGTAACACAGAAACAAGAACGGCAAGATACGCAGCGCGATCTTCTGGTAGAGCCGTGAGGACCGAAACAGGGACATTGGCACTCCTCTTCGTCAGGGCTGGATAACGACTCGATCCTTGCCGTGTGCGCGCCGGTTGGCACGGTGAGCGAATCTCGGGGCACATGTCCGTCAATGTCGTCGACCGCAGCGGCGGACGCCGGCACGACAGAAATGGTCGCTTGGACCGAGGCACGCAAGCCCGTACGGGTTGCTGTCATCACGCTCGATCCTGCGGCGAATTCTAGGTTGCCGATGCGGCATCACGCTCTCGGTGATTTCCACTATATCCCGTAATTTGGAATTTTCGTCAATGTTATTGGGTGAATATTTAGACGAAATGTCTCATAAATTCCGTAATGAGGAATTGTTGCGTAATGAAATTGCAAGGCGCACCACCGTGCCGGCGATCGACCTGATTGCGGGCATGCCTGATGGAATCGGCTCGGCCCGCGTTGAGGCGCGACATTGCTTGCGGGCGTGATCAACCACAGCGGCCTCGCGTGGATCGCCCGGCCGCTCGCCGGTGCCGCTGATCATTCGCGTGTGGGGCGAAAACGATTCGATCGTGCGCACCGCGACCGGCCTGCTGGTCGTGTCGATGCGGTCCGCGCTGCTGTCGGCGCCGTTGCGCAGTATCCGCTGTCACGGACGCTACGACGCCGGCGCTGTCGATCATCCGCGGGCTCACGTCGATCGACATGGTCGGCACGGACGTGGTCGAGGTCGAGGTCGAGGTCGCGCCCGCCTACGATCATGCGGACATTACCGCGCTCGCCGCCGCACACGTCGCGAGCGAGCTGATCTGCCTGTTCAGGCACCGCGCGGGCGCGTCGTGTGCGTCCCGAAGAACGCAGTGCCGATGCCGCTTCAATGAATTCGTTATCCGAATCGAATGGGGCCTGCTGCGGGCAACACCGCAATCCGAGGGATCGACCACGCAGCGACGGGGGAGCAGGTCAAACGAAAAGGATCGCAGCGACGACACGCGCATTTTCCCGCCGTCGTATGCTTTACGTTATCCTGTCGCCCCAATCGCCTGGCCGATCCGATGAAGCGTCCGCCGTTTTCCACTCAACTCGTCATGCTCTGGGCACTCGTCGCGGCGCTCTGTGCGACGCTCGTCGCGGTCGTTTGGGTCATGGCAAATTCCGCCGAGAGCCAGCAGATCGCCGGCGCCAGGGCAGCGGGCGGGGCGGCCTGCGAAGCGGTCGCGTCGCGCTACGACGCTTCCGCTGCATCGGCCGGCGCCGGGCCCGATCTGGCGCTGATGCATGCGGTCCTCGATATCGTTCTGGCCCGCACGCCGGACCTGGAAGGCGGGTTCTGGATGCCCGCCGGCGCGCCTGCCGCGGACGGTTTTCTCGCGTATTCCTTTCCCACTTATCAGGGCAGCGGCATCAAGCGCGACGTCCCGGAGGCGGAAATACCGCTGATCCTCCGGACGCTGCGGGCCGCCGCCGCGACGCACGGCTCGACGTCGAACGTCGTCGAGGGCGCGCAGGACGCGGTCGTTGCGGCGGCATGTCCGGTGCGCACCGGGTCGGGCCTGTTCGTCTGGACGATGACGCGTGCCCGTCCGCCGCTCGGACGGCACGGGGAACTGCTGGTGACGGGCCTCGCCGCCGTGCTCGCGGTGATTCTCGCGCTTGCGGCGGCGCTGGCCGTTGCACTGCGTCGCTGGAGGCGCAATCTCGCGCGGATCGAAGCCGGGTTGGTGCCCGATGGCCGCGAACGGCACCTGCCGTACGTCGGCGAGCCGGATCTCGATCGGATCATCGATGCGTTCAACGCGCGCGCACGACGTGCCGAACAACTGCAACAGCAGACCGCCGAACTCCGCACGCGGCTGACCGAGGCCGAGCGTTTCGGCATGCTCGGCAAACTGGCCGCGCAGGTTGCGCACGAGATTCGCAATCCGATGGGGGCGATGCGGCTGAAGGCCGAAAATGCGCTGGCCGGTGACGGCCGACGGCAGCAGGATGCGCTGCGCGTGATTCTGGCGCAGATCGAGCGTATCGATGCGCAATTGTCGGGCTTGCTTGCGCTGACGCAGCCGGTCAGCCCGCATGCGACGCGCGTCGATGTCGACGCGTGGCTTGCGCAGGTCGTCGAATCGCACCGCGAACTGGCGCAGCGGCAAACGATCGATCTCGCGCTGTCACGCGGCGCGCATGGCGAGCGACTCGCGCTGCCGTCCGATTTCCCGGTATTCGATCCCGACCAGATGCAGCGTGCGCTCGATAACCTGCTGCTCAACGCGCTGCGCCATGCGGGCGACGGCGGCGCGGTGACGCTCGCAGCCGCGCGTCGCACGTCCGCCGATCGCCACTGGCTCAGAATCACCGTGTCGGACAGTGGTCCGGGCGTTCCCGCCGCGCAGCGCGAGCGAATTTTCGAACCGTTCGTGACGGGGCGCGCGGACGGAACGGGCCTCGGCCTGGCCGTCGTCCGCGAAGTGGCGGCGGCGCATGGCGGGCAGGCCTGGCTCGACGATACCCCGCGGGGTGCCTCATTCGTGATCGAGATTCCATGGCAACCATCCTCATAGTCGACGACGACGCGGCATTTCGCGACGGCCTTGCCGAGACGCTGGCCGATCTCGGTCATCGGGTCGTCGAGGCCGCGTCCGGACGCGCGGCGCTGAGCGCGCTGCGCGACGGCGAGCGCGTCGAATGCATGTTCCTGGATTTCCGCCTGCCGGATCTGGACGGGCTCGCCGTGCTCGCGCAGTTGCGGGAGGATCCGGCACTGGCCGCGATTCCGGTCGTGATGCTCACCGCGCACGCGACCAGCGACAACACGATCGACGCGATGCGGCTCGGCGCGTTCGATCACCTGACGAAACCGATCGGGCGTCGCGACGTCGCGCAGCTGCTCGAGCGCATCGTGACCGCGAACCAGCCGGCGGCGGCAGAACCGCAGGGCGGCGGGTTTGCGCGCGAGTCGGGCTCGGACCGCCCGCGGCTGCTGGGCGTGAGTGCCGCGATGCGTGACGTGCAGAAGCAGGTCGGCCGCGCCGCGACGAGCGACGCGACCGTGCTCGTCACCGGCGAGACGGGCACCGGCAAGGAGGTGGCGGCCCGCGCGTTGCACGCCGCGTCGATGCGGCATGCGCAGCCGTTCGTCGCGGTCAACTGCGCGGCCATTCCCGCCGATCTGCTCGAAAGCGAATTGTTCGGACATCGCCGCGGGGCGTTTACGGGCGCGCACGCCGATCGCGCGGGACGGCTCGTCGAGGCCGACGGCGGGACGCTGTTCCTCGACGAGATCGGCGACATGCCCGCCGCCATGCAGGCCAAGCTGCTGCGCGCGCTGCAGGAGCGCCAGGTGACGCCGCTCGGTGCGGATCGCCCCACCGCGATCGACATTCGCGTGGTGGCCGCGACGCACCGCGATCTCGCCGCGGCGGTGGCGGACGGGACGTTTCGCGAAGACCTGTTCTATCGTCTGAACGTCGTTCCGTTGCACTTGCCGCCGCTCGCGGATCGCGTGGCTGACATCCTGCCGCTCGCGGCTCATTTCCTCGCGTGCGCGGCAGGCACGCGCCCGTTGCACCTGACCAACGGCGCGCAGCGGGCATTGCTCGATCATCGCTGGCCGGGCAACGTTCGGGAATTGCGTAACGTGATGGAGCGGGCGGCCGCGCTCGCGCCGGGGCCGGCCGTCACCGAGGCCGATCTCGGGCTCGTCGCCGCGCCGGCGTTGCCGTCGGGGCCGGACGGGCTTCCGGCGCACCTGCTCGACATGCCGTTGCCCGATGCGCTCGCGGCGCTCGAGCGTGCCGCGATCCTGCGCGCGCTCGAGCGTTCGAACGGCAATCGGGCGGAGGCGGCGCGGCAACTCGGCATCGGCCGCCAGTCGCTCTACGCGCGCATGGCGAATCTGGGTATCGACCGCGGCGACTAGCCCGCGGCCTCCACGGTCGGATTCTCGACACTCGGCGGGGAGAGGTGTCGGGAAACCGGACACCTTCGGCGCGCTTCACCGTTCGACGCACCGCCACGCGGGCGTTCGAGGGCTGGCACAGGGGTTGCGTAAGGGATGGCATCGCAATCCTTCGCCGAAGCCCGCCATGATGTCGCATCCGTTTGCCATTCGATTGCCGTCGCCATGCGGCACCGCCGTGCGCCGGGCCTATCGAGCGTTTTCCGCTGTCGTGCTGATTGCCGCGGCGACGGCCAGTGCGGCTCAGATGCCGCCGGCGCCGCGCGCGGCGGCGGACCCGGCGGGTGTCGCGCCGCCTCCCCCTCCGCCTCCCGCGCTTTCGCCCGTTGCGCCCGGGGGTGACGTCGCACCGGATGCGCTCGTGTCCGGCACGCTGTCGCGCCTGACGATCAACCCGGAGGGCGCGGTCGACGGCTTCGTGCTGGCCGACGGGACGCTCGTCCATCTTCCGCCGCATCTCGGCACGCAGCTGATCGCATTCGCGCGGCCCGGCGAGCGCGTGACGGTGGCAGGCATTCGCCGCTTCGGCGATGACATCCACGCGCGCGTGGTCCGCAACGACGGCACCGGCGCGTCGCTTTCCGACCAGCCGCCACCGCTTTCCGCACCGATGCCTCCCGCGTTGCGCGGCGTCAATCTCGCCCGCCTCAGCGTGTCCGGCGTCGTGCGTCGCGTGACGCGCGCGCCGCGCGGCGAACCGGATGGCGTGATGCTCGACAACGGCGCGATCGTCAAGCTGACCGTGCCCGCCGCCCAGCAGTTCGGCGGGCTGCTCGTACCCGGTGCGCGCGTTGCCGCGGTCGGCTACGGCACGCGCAATGCCTACGGCGAAGCGCTGCAGGCGACGGCATTCGGCTCGCCGGGCCATGTCGTGAATCTCTATGACGATGTCGCGCGCTGAGGGCGCGACGCCGTTCCAATATCCCTTGAAAAGGAGTCCTGCATGCACTGGATCGATCCCGCCTGCCTGCCCGAAACGCGCGGCCGCGTCACGCAATTCCTGCTCAACCCGCACGGAGAAATCGACGGCCTGATCCTGAACGGCGACCTGCAGGTTCACGTGCCGCCGCATCTTGGCCGCAAGCTGACCCGGCATGTCGCGGTCGGCGATCGCATCCGCGTGCGCGGCGTCAAGGCGCGCGGCGCCGGGATGATCGCCGCCGTACAGCTGACCGGGCGCGGCGGCGTCGACATCGTCGACGACGGGCCCGTGCACGACGCGCCGAAACCATCGCGACCCGCCCGCAAGCCGATGGAGCTCCGGGGCGAAGTCGCGCTTGCGCTGCACGGCCCGAAAGGCGAGCTGAACGGCGCATTGCTGACGAGCGGTGTCGCATTGCGGATGCCGCCGCATGCGGCGGCCGAGCTGCGCGATTATCTTCGCGCGGGCACCCATGTACAGGTGTGGGGGCATGGCATCGCGACGCCGCACGGCACGACGCTCGACGTGCACGAGATTGCCGAGCTCGTCGATGCGCCTGATGAGTGACGGTGCGTCGGTGACCATGCGCCCGGCACGCGCGCTCGAAGCGCTCAATTTCTTCCTGGCCGACGTGCAGGCCGGCATTGGCCCGTTCGTCGGCGTCATCCTGCTGTCGCGCGGCTGGAGTGCCGACGCGATCGGCTCGGTCATGACGCTGGCCGGGCTCGCCGCGATGGCCGCGACGCCGCCGGCCGGTGCGCTCGTCGATGCGTTGCGAGCGAAGCGGGCGCTGATCGTCGCGGCGACCGCGGCGACCGCGCTGGCGTCGCTGGCGCTGATGTTCGTCGACAGCTATCCGGCGGTGGCCGCTTCGCAGATCCTGGCTGCCGTCAGCGGCGCGGCGCTTGCGCCGGCCGTCGCGGGCGTGACGCTGGGCATCGCGCGTCGGCCAGGCTTCGATCGGCAGTTCGGCCGCAACCAGATGGCGAACCACGCGGGCAACGTCGTCGGTGCGGCGCTCGCGGGCTGGCTCGGCTGGCATGCGGGATTCGACGCCGTGTTCGCGCTCGTCGTCGTCTTCACGATGTTCGCCATCGCGAGTACGTTGGCGATTCCGGGGCGTGCCATCGATCACGCATGCGCGCGCGGTCTCGACGCGCAAAGCGCCGGTCCACACGGCCAGGCATTCGACGGCGCGCCGACGCCTCGCGTCGGCGGGTTGCGTACGCTATTCGAGAACCGGCCGCTGGTGCTGCTCGGCGCGTCGCTCGCGCTGTTTCATCTGGGCAACGCCGCGATGCTGCCGCTATACGGGATGGGCGTGGTCGCCACGCACCGCAGCAACGCGAGCGCGTTCACCGCGCAAACCATCGTCATCGCGCAGCTCGTGATGGTCGCGGCGGCCTGGTTCGCGCCTCGCCTGATTCGTGCGTACGGCTATTGGCGGGTGTTGCTGATTTCGTTTCTGTCGTTGCCGGTGCGCGGTGCGCTCGCTGCGGCGTTGATGAGCGAAGCGGGCGTGTGGCCGGTGCGCGGTGCGCTCGCTGCGGCGTTGATGAGCGAAGCGGGCGTGTGGCCGGTGCAGATTCTCGATGGCATCGGCGCCGGCCTGCAAAGCGTCGTCGTACCGGCGCTCGTCGTGCGCCTGCTGCACGGCTCCGGCCGTGTGAACGTCGGGCAGGGCGCCGTCGCGACTGCGCAGGGTGTCGGCGCGGCGCTCAGCCCCGCGCTGGGCGGTGTCCTCGCGCAGCACTTCGGTTATCCGGCTGCGTTCATGGTGCTGGGTGCCGTGTCGACGGGTTCGCTCGCGCTCTGGCTCGGCCATGCGCGATCGCTGAGCGGCGTATGCGGCAAGCCGGCCGATCTGCCCGCCGCTTCGTCCTGAAGATCATTTCGAACCTTCTGCCGTTCCTTACCTGCCAATGAATCCTGCCTCGCTTGCATGGCTGATTTCCGCGCTCGCCACCGCGGGCGTCATCGCGCGACCCTTCGGCTGGCCCGAAGCGACCTGGGCCGTGAGCGGCGCGCTGCTGCTGGTCGTGTTCGGCCTGTTGCCCGTGCATCCGGCGCTCGACGCCGTGGCGAAGGGGGGCGACGTGTATCTGTTCCTGACCGGCATGATGCTGCTGTCCGAGGTCGCGCGTCGTGAAGGATTGTTCGACTGGGTCGCGACGCACGTCGTCAATCTCGCGCAGGGTTCGCCCCGGCGCTTGTTCGCACTCGTCTACCTGGTCGGCACCGTGACGACGATCTTTCTGTCGAACGATGCGACCGCGGTCGTGCTGACGCCGGCCGTGTTCGCGGCCGCGCGCCGAGCGAAGGCCGACCCGATGCCGCTGCTGTACATCTGTGCGTTCGTCGCCAACGCGGCGAGCTTCGTGCTGCCGATCTCGAACCCGGCGAATCTCGTGCTGTACGGTTCGCGCATGCCCGCGCTCGGCGTATGGCTGGCGCATTTCGCGCTGCCGTCCGTCGCATCGATCGCGTGCACGTTCCTGATGCTTCGGATCACTCAGCGACATGCGCTTCGCGGCCATTGCGCGTCGGGTTTGCCGGTGCGGCCGCTCACCGCAGGCGGGCGCATTGCGCTGGCCGGCATCGCGGTCACGGCCGTCGCGCTGATGGCGGTGTCGATGAAGGATCGCCCGCTCGGGCTGCCGACCGCGATCGCGGGAATCGTCACCGTCGCGTGCGTCCTGTATCGCGATCGCGCGGCGTGCGTGCCGATCGTTCGAGAAATTTCATGGAGCGTGCTGCCGCTCGTCGCGGGTTTGTTCGTGCTCGTCGAAGCGCTCGACCGGACCGGCGCGGTGCGCGCGCTGGCCGGGCTGCTGCGCGAGTGGACGGCAAGCGGCGAGCAGGTGGCCGCAGCCGCATCGGGCATCGCGATCGCGCTGGCGTCGAACCTGGTCAACAACCTGCCCGCCGGACTGATCGCGAGTTCGACGATCGGCGCCGCGCACAGTCCGCAATCGGTGATCGACGCGATTCTCATCGGCGTCGACCTGGGCCCGAACCTGTCCATCACCGGATCGCTCGCGACGATTCTGTGGCTCGCGGCGATTCGCCGCGAAGGGCAGCGGGTCGGCTTCGGAGAATTTCTCGCGGTCGGCGCGTGCGTGATGTTGCCGGCGTTGCTGATCGCGCTGGTGACGCGGCTCGCGCTCGGCGCGTGATGCATCACGCACGCCACGCACGCCACGCGCCCGATTCGACCTAGAACGAGTAAGCGAGCGACGCGAACAGGCTGCGCGGCGCGCCCGGCGTGACCCACAAGCTGTTGTACGAGCTGACGTAGGTCGTGCGATTGAACAGGTTGTTCAGCACGACCGACGCGCGCAGATGCTTGTCGAGCTGCACGTAGCCGTTGAGCTGCACGGTCGCGTAGGCGGGCAGCGCGAAGCCGTCCTGCGTGTTCGCGGTGTTGCCGGCGCGGCGCCCGACATAGATCACGCCCGTGCCGACCCCCGCCTTCTCCGCGAACGGCAGCGCGGTTTCGTACATGAGCAGCGCGCTGCCGCTCAGGCGCGGTATGTCGACGAGCCGCGCGCCGGGCGTCAGCACCGTATCGCGCGTGACTTCGGCATCGACATACGCGAGGTTGACGATGCCGCGCAGGCCGTGGCCCAGGTCGCCGTTCCATTCGAATTCGACGCCGCGGCTGCGCACTTCGCCGGCCGCGCGCGAAAAGCCGGCATTCGCCGGATCGGCGGTCAGCACGTTGCGCTTGTTGACATGGAACGCCGCGACGGTTGCGAGCCAGCGCGTGCCGGCCCATTTCGCGCCGGCTTCGTAACCATGCCCTTTCTCGGGATCGAACGCGCGGCCGTCGGCATCGGCGCCGTTGTTCGGCCGGAACGAGTACGCCGTGTTCGCATACAGCGACAGCGCGGGGCTCATTTCGTACACGACGCCGATGCGCGGGCTCAGCGCGGTCTGCAACTGGCTGGTCGTCACGCCTTTCAGGCGGTTCTCGACCGACTGGTGGAAGCGATCCCAGCGCAGCCCGGCGAGGATTTTCCAGTGCGGCCCGAACGCCAGCGTGTCCTGCGCGTAGACGCCTTGCCCGTCGTCGCGCTCGAGCAGGTTGGTCGCGGTGCGCAGCGCGGGCGCCGGCTGGCCGTAGACCGGATCGAAGATGTCGATCGCATACGGCGCGGCGGCGGTCGGCGTCGAGCGCGCAACGAACTGGTCGTAGTTGAAGCGATACGCATCGACACCCATCACGAGCGTGTGGCCGATGCCGCCGGTGCGGAACTTGCCGGTCGTTTCGAGCCGGCCTTGCAGGTCGTTCGAGTGAAACGCGACCTGCCGATAGCGGCGCCATAGCGTGCGGCCGTCCGGCTGCAGCGAGAATGCCTCGGACGAGCGTCCGGACAGGTCGGTGTCGCGCTGTGCGAAGCCGGCGTTGATCGACCAGCGGGCATCGATGCGATGCTCGAGCGTGAACTGGTGGCCCGTGTTGCGCACGTCGTAGTCGCCGTCGCGCGGCTCGCCGAGAAAGCGCGACGCCGGGATCACGCCGAGCTGGCCGTTTACCGCCACCACGCCGCGATCGAGCGGCGCGCGCTGGCGCACGCTTTCGAACTCGTAGTGGAGCGTCGTGTCCGTGCCGATGTCCCACGTGAACGAGGGGGCGAACAGGTAGCGTTTGCTCGACACCGTATCGCGGAAGCTGCCGTTGTTCTCGTTCATCGCGACGAAGCGGTACGCGAGCGATTTCGTGACGGGCCCGGTCGAATCGAGCGTCTGGCGCAGCGCGCCGTAGCTGCCGGCCGACACGCCGATGGTGTTCGAGCGCGCGAACTGCGGCTGTTTCGTCGTGTAGCTGATGAGCCCGCCCGGATCGCCGCGGCCGTACAGCGCGGACGCAGGCCCCTTGAGCACTTCCATGCGCTCGAGGGTGGCGGTGTCGCGCGGGACGCTGATCCCGCGATTCCATGAGAAGCCGTTGACGAGGTAGTCGGTGCCCGAGGTGTTGCCGTCGCCGGCGAAGCCGCGCACCGCGTAGTTGTCCCACAGGCCGCCGAAGTTGTTTTGCCGCGCGACGCCCGCGACCCAGTCGTACAGGTCTTCGCCGCGCGTCGCGGCCACTGTCTTGATCAGTTTCGTATCGACGCTGCTGACCGCGAACGGGATCTCCATCACGTCCGTCTCGGTGCGTGTCGCGCTCGTCGATTCGGGCGCGCGAAACGGCGCGGTCGTGCGTTGCCCCGAGACCTCGATGGCGGGCAGCGACAACTCCTGCGCATCGGCTGCGCTCAGGCCGGCCGTGCCGACGGCGATGGCCATCGGTGCGGCCGCCCAGTTCTTCCTGCTCATACCCCGTCCTTTGATGTGATCTGCGTTCGGGCATGACCGATGACCTCGCGCCGACGTCCGTGTTCCAAACAGTACATTCGCGCGGAAATTTAATGCAAATGAGAGGCATTTGCAATCGTAAGTTTGGATCCAGGCGTGCAATGCGAAGCAACCGGCAACGGGACGGCGGTCGCGGGCGTTTGCTCGATCGCTCTTGTCGCTAAATTCCGAATGGCGGGAATTTTGTTAACCCTTAGCGATGTGTGGAGAGCCGGGGGCTGGTGAATTTCCCCGTAAATACGCGACGCATATCGGGTTAACGTGAATCGTGTTGCCGCGGCGGCGACGCTTTTGATGTTTGACAAATCCCGTATTTCGGGATTAAAGTCAAATCCATCCCATTCAAACCGTCGAGTTGCCGCATGAACATCCCACAGTTGGACATCGATACCGAAACACGAAGCGGAGCGAGCGTCGTGCTCGAGACGGCGCGCGATGCCGGCGTCGACGTCTGTTTTGCCAATCCCGGCACCACCGAGATGCCATTCGTCGGCGCGCTCGACACCGTGGCGGGCGTGCGCTCGATCCTCGGGCTGTTCGAGGGCGTCTGCACGGGCGCGGCGGACGGCTATGGCCGCATGGCCGGCAAGCCGGCGATGACGCTGCTGCATCTCGGGCCGGGCCACGCAAACGGCATCGCCAACCTGCACAACGCGCGCCGCGCCCGCACGCCGATCCTGAACATCGTCGGCGATCACACGCGCGACCATCTGAAGTACGACGCACCGCTCACGTCGGACATCGAGTCGCTCGCCCGCCCCGTGTCGGTGTGGTACCGCAGCGTCGCGCGCGACACGGATCTCGCGACGGATACGGCCGATGCGATCTCGGCCGCGATGGGCGCGCAGCGCGGCGTCGCGACCCTCGTGCTGCCGGTCGATCTCCAGTCGGCCAAGGTGCGCGATGCGGTGTCACCCGCCGTCGTTCGCCCGGCCGAGGTGTCGTTCGACCCTGCGCAGGTCGAGCGGGTCGCGGATCTGCTGCTCAGCGGCCATCGCGCCGTGCTGTTGATGGGCGGCCGTGCACTGTCGGCTCGCGGGCAGCGCGCGGCGGCGCGCATCGCGGCGGCGACCGGCACGACCTGCTTCAGCGAGACCTTCCCGGCGCGCGCCGAGCGCGGCGGCGGCCTGCCGGACATCGACCGGTTGCCTTATTTCCCCGAGCCGGCGCTGGCCGCGCTGGCTTGCCGGCGCGTGGTGCTGGCGGGCGCGCTTCCGCCCGTCACCTACTTCGGCTACGAAGGCATTCCGGGTGAACTCGCGCGGCCCGAGGACATCGTGACGCTCGCCGCAGCGGGCGACGCGGCCGACGACGCGCTCGAAGCGCTGGCGGACCGCATTGGCGCACCGGAGAACGCCGACGGCGTGCCGGTCGAGCGCTGGCAGGTGGAAGAGGGGCCGCTGACGCCGCAGGCCGTCGGCCGCGTGCTGGCGAACGCATTGCCCGACGAGGCGATCGTGTCGATCGAGGGCGGCACGTGCGGCTATCCGTTCGTGACCGCATCGGCACGCGCCCGTCGTCACACGATCCTCACGAACACGGGCGGCGCGATCGGCCAGGGTTTGCCGGTCGCGCTCGGCGCCGCCGTCGCGTGTCCGGAACGCCGTGTGTTCGCGCTGCAGTCCGACGGCAGTGCGCAGTACACGATCCAGGCGCTGTGGACGATGGCACGCGAGCGTTTGCCGATCGTAATGCTGATCGCGTCGAACCGGCGCTACGGCATCCTGCAGACCGAACTCGCGCGCAGTGGCCTGCCGGCCGACACGCCGCACGCCAGCCGCCTGACGCTACTGGACGATCCGCCGATCGACTGGCTCGCGCTGTCGCGCGGCTACGGCGTGCCGGCCGAGCGCGCGAGCACGACGCAAGCGCTCGCGCAGGCGCTCGACGACGCACTCGCCCATACCGACGGGCCGAGGCTCATCGAAATGTGCCTGTCCTGATCGCGCCACCCGCTTTTCCCTTCAATCCCGACTCTCACCTTTCATTGCTATGGATCTGCAACTCCACGGAAAAGCCGCGTTCATCACCGGCGGCAGCATGGGCATCGGCAAGGCAGTCGCGCTCGAGCTGGCCCGCGAAGGCGTCAACGTCACCATCGCCGCACGGCGCATGGAACACCTCGAAGCGGCCGCCGCCGACATTCGCGCGGAACTCGCGCCGCTGGGCGACACGGCGGGGGTGATCCTGCCCGTCACGGTGGACACGACCGACATGGCGTCCGTCGAGGCGGCGATGGCCGCGAGCGTCGAGCGCTTCGGCCGGCTCGACATCCTGCTGAACGGCGCCGCGCATCCGGGCGGCCTCGTGCGGGCGGAGCTGGAAAACGCCGACCCGCAGGGGCTGCTCCAGGATATCGACATCAAGGTGGTCGGCTACCTGCGTTGCGCGAAGGCGGCCGCGCCCTACATGCGGCGCAACGGCTTTGGCCGGATCGTCAACATCGGCGGCCTCACGGGCCGTGGCAGCAAGCAGCTGTCCGGCATGCGCAACGTGGCGATCGTGCACCTCACCAAGACGCTGTCCGACCAGCTCGGCCCGTTCGGCATCACGGTCAACACGATTCACCCGGGTGTGGTCGAGACGCCGCACATCCACGAACTCTACGAGAAAGAGGCGCAGAAGCAGGGGCTCACGGCCGCGGAGGTCGAGGCGAACTACGTGAAGGTCACGCCGATCCGGCGCGTGCTGCAGCCGGAAGAAATGGGGTGGATCGTCGCGTTTCTCGCATCGCCGAAATCCGGGTCGATCACCGGCGAGTCGATCGGCTGCGACGGCGGGCTCACGCGCGGCATTTTTCTCTGACACAAGGAGCATTTCATGACCGCAACCGTACTGGTCGCCACGGCCGGGCAAGGCATCCTGCGCTCGAACGACGACGGCAAGACCTGGCATCGCCTCGGGCTCGCCGAGCCGATCGAGTTCGACGGCATCGTGCGCGCGCTCGCGGTGGATCCCGCGACGCCGTCGCGCGTGTATGCCGGCGCTGATGCGGGGCTGTGCATCAGCGAGGATGGCGGCGCGCACTGGTTTCGGCCCGAGAACGTGCTGAACGGACAGACGGTCTGGTCCATCGCGATCGATCCGGCGAACCCCGCGGTGCTCTATGCGGGCACCGGCGCGCCGTCACGCGCCGCGCTGTACAAGTCGAGCGACGCGGGCCTGACGTGGGAGCGAACGGCGCCCGAGTTCCCCGAGTTTTGCGCGGGCGTCAATCGCCCGCGGCTGCTGACGATTTGCGTGGATCCGGACGACGGCCGCAACGTCTGGTATGGCGTGGAGGAGGGCGGTGCGTGGCGCAGCCGCGATGCCGGTGCGAGCTGGACGCGCGTGGACGGCCCCGGCACGGCGATCCGCAACAGCGACATTCATGCGATCGCCGTGCTGTCCGCCACGGCGGACCGGCCCAAAACCACCGTGCTGCTGACGGTCAACGCGGTGTACGTGAGCGAGGACGACGGGCAGACCTGGGACGCCAAGGCGTCGCGCGACCGCTTCGACGGGCTCTATTACACGCGTACGGTCGTGCAACTGCCGGAGCCGGAAGGCGACCTGCTGATGGCGATCGGCGACGGCACGCCGGGCACCCGCAGCCGCATCTACCGCTCGACCGATCGCGGCTACGCGTGGCACGAAGCGGATCTGCAAACGCCGCCGAATTCCACGTTCTGGGCATTCGGCGTCCATGCGGCCCGGCCGGCGCTCGTCTATGCGGGCACCAAGTACGGGCACCTGTTCTGTTCGCGCGACGGCGGCCGGAACTGGACCAAGGAATGGCGCGACTTCAGCGAGATCACGGCCGTCGCGTGGACGCCGTTCGAAGCGCCGCTCGTTGCCCACGCGCAGTCGATCAATTGAATTGAGCGGAGCGAACGATGACACCGTCCGACATCCAGCAACACGCCGAGCGCGCGAACGCGAGCGGGCTGCCGCTGCCGACGCCGCGCGTGCAGCGCACCCACCTGTCGCTGTTCGTGCGCGACCCCGTGCGCTCGAGCACCTGGTATGCCGAGGTGCTCGGCATGACGGAAACCGCGCGCGGCGAGCAGTGGGTGTTCATGTCCTTCGGCCAGAAGCACCATGACATCGCGCTGATTCGCGCGGCGTCCGACGCGGAGCTCGGCACGATCGGCCTGCAGCACTACGGGCTCGAGATCGCCGGCGGGTTGACCGAGCTGCGTCGCCTGTACGGCATGCTGATCCGCCGCAACGTGCCGATCGTCAAGATCACCGACCACAAGGTCGGGATCGGCGTGTATTTCGCGGACCCGGACGGCAACCGCCTCGAATTTTTCTGCGAGACCGTCACCGACGACGAAGAGGGCAAGCGCGTGCTGCACCGGTACAACGCGCCGAGCGACCCCGTGCAACTCGAGCCGCTGTTCGACTGATGCACCGGCCTTTCATTTCCGCATAACCGACATTGAATAGAGGATTCCTGATGAGCAAGATCGCAAATTTCGAAGGCTTTCATATCCGCAAGTGGTACACGCAGATCGAGGATTCGCTCGCGAACGAAACCGGCCAGCTCGCGGACGGCGAGCCGCTGCGCAAGATCGTGATCGCCGCGGCCGTTCACAACCCGTATGCGGGGCGGTTCAGCGAAAACCTCGACGACCTCGTGCGCCCGTCGCCCGCGCTCGGCAAGGAGTTCGCGCGGCGCATCGAGTCGCTCGCGGCGGGCCGTGCGATCGAGAGCTACGGCAAGGCTTGCCTGGTCGGCTCGGCCGGCGAGTACGAACACGGCAACGCGTTCCTGACGTCGATCTTCGCGGAGCCGATCCGCGCGGCGCTGGGCGGCGGGAAGTCGTGGGTGCCGTCGAGCGGCAAGCGCGGCCCGATCAACACGGTGATCGACGTGCCGCTCGCGCACAAGGATGCGCTCTACGTGCGCTCGCACTACGACACGGTGACGTGCCTGTTCCCCGATGCGCCCAACGACGACGAAGTGCTGGTGATCTTCGCATTCGCGACGCGCGGCCGCCTGCATGCACGGCTCGGCGGGCTGAAGGCGAGCGAGATCGTCGGCCGCGACGGCCTGGTCTGATCACGGATGCAGGCCGGGGAGCACATGATGAATACGGCATCCGTCAAGGATGGGTGGGTCGACAGCGACGGGCTGCGGCTGCACTACGTGAGCTGGGGGCGCGACGATGCGCCGGCCGTGGTGATGCTGCACGGCTTGCGCAGTTACGCACATACGTGGGCGCCCGTCGCCGACGCGCTGGTCGACCGCTACCGGGTCGTCGCGCTCGATCAGCGCGGACGCGGACGGAGCGACTGGGATCCGCAGCGTGACTATTACGCAGCGGCCTACGTGCGTGATCTCGACGCGTTGGTGCGCGCGCTGAACCTGAAACGATTCGTGCTGGTCGGGCATTCGATGGGTGGCGCCAATGCGTTCGTCTATGCCGCGGCGCAACCGGAACGGCTCGCCGGCCTCGCGATCGAGGACATGGGCCCGGGCGCGTCGGCCGGTTCGCAGGGCTCGGAGCGCATCAAGCGCGAGCTGAAGGAAACGCCGGACGCGTTCGCGTCGTGGGACGAGGCGCGTGCGTTCTGGCGGCGCCAGCGGCCGAACATCACGGAATCCGCGCTCGATTCGCGCATCGCGCACTCGCTGAAAGAGGCCGGGCAAGGGCGGATCGTATGGCGTCACGACGCCGACGGGATTGCGGCGGCGCGGCTCACCGCAACGCCGGAGCAACTCGTCCATCTGTGGCCGCTGATCCTCAACCTGCACGTGCCGACCCTGTTGCTGCGCGGCGGCGAATCGGATTTCCTGTCCGCGGACGTGGCGGCCGAAATGACGGCCGCCAATACGGGAATCGAGCGGATCGATATTCCCGGTGCGACGCATTACGTCCATGACGATCAGCCGGCCGCGTTCAATCACGCATTGCGCACCTGGCTCGATCGCCTGGACGATCCGGCGTGGCGGGCGGGAGTCTGACGAATGAACATGAACCATGCGAACCGGACGTCGGTCGCGATCGTCGGCGCGGGGCCGAACGGTGCGGCGATGGCGAACCTGCTCGGCCTCTATGGCATCGCGACGGTGATCATCGAGAAGGCGCCGCAGATCGTCGAGTTTCCGCGTGCGGTCGGTATCGACGACGAGGCGCTGCGGCTGTTCCAGACCGCGGGCCTCGCCGACGAACTGAGCCGTGACATCATCCAGAACGTGCCGCTGCGCATGTTCAAGGCGAACGGCGAATGCTTTGCCGACATCCGTCCGTCGATGCGCGAGTTCGGCTGGTGGCGGCGCAACATCTTCATGCAGCAACTGGCCGAGCGAACGCTGCGCGACGGGCTGGCGCGCTATCCGCACGTGTCGCTGCGCACCGGCGAAGAAGTGGTCGGCATCGATCAGGATGACGAAGGTGTCACGCTGCAGGTGCGCCGCGCCGACGGCCAGCACTACGCGCTCGAGGCCGACTACGTGGTGGCGGCCGACGGCGGCCGCAGCCCGATGCGCGAATGGCTGGGCGTCAAGCTGGCCGGCACCACCCATCCGATGAAATGGGTCGTGGTCGACGTGAAGAATGCCGGGCTCGACCAGCCGTGCACGGCGCTGAACTGCGACCCGCGCCGCCCGAACGTCTGCATCTATCTGCCGTTCAATTTCCGGCGCTGGGAGTTTCTCGTGTTCCCGCACGAGGACGAAGAGGCGATCGCGAAACCGGAATCGATACGCGCGCTGATCGCGCCTTACGTCGACGATGTCGACCGCCTCGAGATCGTGCGCGCCCGGACTTACACGCACCATTCGCGCGTGGCCGAAAGGTTCGTCGTCGGCCGCGTGGCGCTCATCGGCGATGCGGCGCACCTGACGCCGCCGTGGATCGGCCAGGGCCTGAACGCGGGGTTGCGCGACGTGGGCAATCTCGCGTGGAAGCTGGCGGGCGTGGTCAACGGCGCATTGCATCCCGGCGTGATCCACACGTACGAATCGGAGCGGCGCGATCACGCGAAGGCGATGATCGACCTGGCGGACACGTTCGGCGCGATGCTGATGCCGACCAACCGGCTCGTCGCATTCCTGCGCGATCGTTTCCTCGGGCTTACGCGTTACGCACCGGGCCTGAAGGACTACATCCTGCAGATGCGTTTCAAGCCGATGCCGAGCTATACGCGCGGCGTCGTGCTGCCGGGCGCGCCGGACACCGCAGTCGGCAGGATGATCGCGCAGCCGGACGTCGAGACGGCCGACGGCGTGCGCCGCAAGCTCGACGACGTGCTGGGCCCGTGGTTCTCGATCGTCGGCTGGCAATGCGATCCGCAGGCCTGCCTGAGCGACGACGATCGGGCGTACTGGGCGGCGCTGGGCGCGACCTTCGTCCAGGTCAACCGCTCGCGCAGCGGCACCGGCCGCGCGGGGCGGCTGGCCAGCGGCCACGGCAGCACGTGCGTCGAAGACGTCGATAACGCACTGGCCGACTGGTTCGACCGGCATGCGGGCCCGCTCGTGGTGGTGCGCCCGGATCGCTATGTGGCCGCGCAGACGGATGCGGTGGGGATGGCTCGCGTGACCGAAGCCTTTCAGGCGTTCGCGCCGCGACAACGAGAGGAAGCACATGTTTGTTGAGCAACGCACCTATACGCTGGTGCCGGGCGGCGTCGCCGAATATCTGCGCGTGTACGCGGAATGCGGGCGCACGGCGCAGGAGCAGGCGCTCGGCACGATGGTCGGCTGTTTTGCGACCGAAGTCGGGCCGCTGAACCAGCTTGTCTATCTGTGGGCATTCGATTCGCTGGACGATCGTGCGCGGCGTCGCGCCGCGCTGATGGCCGATCCCGAGTTCAGGACGTTTCGCGGCAAGGTCCGGCATCTGCTCGTCAGGCAGGAAAACCAGATTCTCCGGCAGGAAATCGGCGGCCTGTTGCGTGCGCCGAGCCCGGCCGCGTGATGCGATCGCCGCACCGTCCGCGCCCATCGTGCAGTCTCTACCGAGGTATCCGTCTTGATTCCATTTACACCGCTGACGTCGCGCATGACGCCTGACGCGCCACGCGATTACGCTTCGCTCCATCTGTATGTCGATGGCCGGTTCCTGCAGGCCGACGGCCGGCGCACGCAGCCCGTTCTCGATCCGGGAACCGGCCGCGTGCTCGGCGAACTGCCGCATGCGACGCCGGACGATATCGACGCCGCGGCGCGCGCCGCGCATCGCGCGTTCGCGGCGTGGCGGCGCGAATCGCCGCTTGCGCGCTCGGACATCCTGCGCCGCGCCGCTGCGCTCGTGCGCGAGCGTGCCGAATCGATCGGCCGTCATATCACGATGGACCAGGGCAAGCCGCTTCGCGAGGCGATCGCCGAGGTCATGTTGTCCGCCGAACAGCTCGAATGGCATGCGGAAGAGGGGCGCCGCACCTACGGCCGCGTCGTGCCGTCGCGTTCTCCCGACGTCGCGCAGACGGTTTTGCGGGAACCGATCGGTGTGTGCGCGGCGTTCTCGCCGTGGAATTTCCCGTTCAGCCAGGCGATGCACAAGATCGCGGCCGCGCTTGCGTCAGGGTGCACGCTGGTGCTGAAAGGGCCCGAGGAATCGCCGAGCGCGATCGTCGCGCTCGCGCACATCTTTCACGATGCCGGATTGCCCGCGGGTTGCCTGAACATCGTCTGGGGCGTGCCGGGCGACGTGTCGAAGCAGCTGATCGAGTCGCCGCTGGTGCGCAAGATTTCGTTCACCGGCTCGGTGCCGGTCGGCAAGCAGCTGGCCGCGCTTGCAGCGTCGCACATGAAGCGCATGACCATGGAGCTGGGCGGGCATGCGCCGGTGCTCGTCTGCGCGGATGCGGACATCGAGCGCGCCGCGACGATGCTGGCCGCGTACAAGTTTCGCAACGCCGGGCAGGTGTGCGTATCGCCGACGCGGTTTTTCGTGCAACGCCCGGTGTTCGAACGGTTCGTCGCCACGTATCTCGACGCGGTCGGCCGGATTCGCGTCGGCTACGGGCTGGAAGAGGGGACCACGATGGGGCCGCTCGCGCATGCGCGACGCGTATCCGAGATCGACGCCTTCGTCGCCGACGCAAGGGCGAAAGGGGCCGATATTGCCGCGGGCGGAACGGTCTTGCCGGGGCCGGGGCACTACTTCGCGCCGACGGTCGTGCTGGGTCCGGCGCGCGACACGCGCCTGATGAACGAGGAGCCGTTCGGCCCGATCGTCGGGATCGTGCCGTTCGACGCGCTCGACGATGCGCTCGCCGAGGCCAACCGCTTGCCGTTCGGACTCGCGTCGTATGCGTTCACGGCGTCGGCGCGCAACGCGCACCGGATCAGCCGCTCGCTCGAGGCCGGCATGGTCAACATCAATCACTTCGGGATGGGGCCGGCGGAGATCCCGTTCGGCGGCGTGAAGGACAGCGGCTTCGGCAGCGAAGGAGGAACGGAGACGTTCGACGGCTACCTGGTCACCAAATTCATCACGCAGATGAACTGACGGCGCGCACGCCGACGATCACGGGTGGCGTCGCGCGCGATGCCGCGCGAATGCTCAGGTGGCCGCGCCGATCCGTGCGGTGGCGTCGATCAGGAGTTTGCCGAGCACATGCTCGTCGAACAGCGCGAAGTGTTCGGCGCGAAAGACCAGCGACAGGCTGCTGTTGATTTCGCCGCTGCTGGCGGTGCGAATCGGCGCGGCGATGCCGACGAACCCTTCGTCGAGCTCGCCGCGCGAGATCCAGTAGCCCGTGTCGACGATCTGCTGGCAGGCGCGCCAGAATTGCGTCCAGTCGGCCGCGAACTCGCCGAGCTCGGCGTTGTGCCGTTCGTGCAGGCGCTTCAGGCGCGCGCGCGACATCGCGGCCACGATCACCTTCGACGACGCGCCCTGGAACAGCGGCATGATGCGGCCGCGGCCGAAGCCCAATTGCAGGTTCTCCGCGCCGGTTTCGTGCATGACGTTGATGATCTGCTCGTCGAACAGCGTCGACACGAGCGCGTCGCCGCCGGTGACCTGAACCAGCTTCTGGATGACGGGTTTCGCGGCGGTGAGCGTCGGGTCCGACTGCCGCATGTTGTAGTCGAGATGGATGATGCGCGGGCCCAGCGTATAGCGGCCGTTGCTGCCGACGAGCAGGCCGACGGAGGCCAGTTCCTTCACGTAGCGGTAGCACGTGGTTCGCGAAAAGCCCATGTGTTCGGCGATTTCCTCGGCCGTCATCGACGTCGCGGACGAAGAGAAGACGTCGAGGATGGACAGCATTTTGGTGAGGCTCGACATGACGTGATCCGGGATTCAGACGGCTTGCGGCAATGAAACGGGAAGGACGAATTCGGTTCGGGCTGCCGGGCTGCGGCACGGCGTGCGGCACCGGGGGCGACAGGGCCGTAGTCTAACTTATGTCGCGCGGGCGGCAACCTGAACCGCATGGGCGAAGTTCGGGAAGCGGTCCGGATGCGGTGAATTGGATCGACTCGCCGTCTATTGATAGGGAATCCTATTTTAATCGTGAAAAGCATGCCGGATCAATGCCGTTGCCGTGCCGGTCGGTTCACGGGCGCATCGACCGGGAAAATTCGATGAGGAGAAGAAGATGAAAGCGTGGTTCCGGATGGTGGCGTTGTGCGGTTGCGGTGCGGCTGCACCGGCGTTCGCCCAATCGAGCGTGACGCTCTACGGTTCGCTGGACACGGGCGTGACCTATACGAGCGACGTGGCGTCTGCCCCGCGCGGCGGGCGTCAGCTCGCGTTGCAGGCGGGCGTGTCGCGCAACGACGTGTGGGGCCTGACGGGCAGGGAGGATCTCGGCAGTGCCAACTTCGCCGTGTTCCGGCTCGAAAGCCAGTTCCAGACGTCGGACGGCACGCTGACCGTGCCGGGCTCCGCGTTCAGCTCGCAGGCGTACGTCGGGCTCGGCGGCGATTGGGGCACCGTGACGCTCGGGCGCCAGTTCGATTTCGTCGGCGATTTCATGCCGGCCTTCGCGGTCGCTGCGAACACGCCGGCTGGCCTACTCGCGTGGGGGTTGCCGACGAATGCGTCGGCGGGCGGTGCGCTCGACAACCGCGTGTGGGGCGTTCAGGTGAACAACGCCGTGAAGTACGTGAGTCCGACGTTCGGCGGTATCGCGTTCGGCGGCATGTGGGGCTTCGGCAACGTGCCCGGCTCGGTCGCGCGCAGCAGCGTGCAAAGTGCGATGCTGTCCTACACGCAGGGCGCATTCAGCGCCGCGCTCGCTTATTTCGACCAGCACGACGTCACCGGCGGCGGCAATCTTCGCAACTTCTCGGGCGGGGCCGGCTACAACTTCGACCGGCTTCGCGTCTTCGGCATGGTGTCCGACGTTCGGATCAGCGCCGCCGCGCCGCTGCGGGCAACCACCTACGACGCCGGGCTGACCTATGCGCTCACGCCGTCGTTGCAGCTGGGCGGCGGCTTCCAGTTCCAGCAGCGCGGCGGCGACGTCGGCTCGGCCAATCAGGTCACGTTGAGCGCCGATTATTCGCTGTCGAAGCGTACCGGCCTGTACGCGGTGTTCGCACGCGGGCACGACAGCGCCTATGGCGCCCAGGTCGAGGCCGCGCTCGGCGGCGCGGCGGCCGGCTCGACGCAGACCGCGGTGCGTGTCGGGGTGCGGCATCAGTTCTGACGGCACGGGAAAACACGGGCTGCCGCGCACGCCGCGCGCGAGCCCGTGCGTTGCCTGACGGGTTCAGAAGCGATGCATCATCCCGACGCGCAAGGCCAGCTGATTGCGGCCCGACGACTGCCCGGCGGTGCCGAGCACGTGCGCGTAGTCGAAGTCGGTGCCGGTGTTGCCGGTTGCGTGTTGGTATGCGCCCTGAATGTACGTCGAGGTCCGCTTGCTGAGGTCGTAGTCGAGCATCATCGACAACTGGTGCCAGCTCGGCGATGCGTCGCCCGCCGCCGTCGTCACATGTGCGTGCGTATAGGTATACGCCGCGCCGAACCAGAAGTCCGGCCGGAAGAAATACTGGCCGTTGACCTCGAAGTTGTCGAATTTCCACGCGTTCTGCGAGCCCGTCGCCGGCTGGTTCGCGAAGTACAGATTCGACTCGGGGTTGTACACGTCGACGTGCGAATACGCGGCGGACAGCGTCAGCTTGTCGCTGAACTTGTACGACGCGCCGGCATCGATGTTCTGCTGCGAGCGGCCGCTGAAGACCGTATCGTCGCTCGACAACGCGCCGCCTGCGCTCGCGCCGCCGTTGTTGGCCTTCAGGTACGCGACTGCTGCGGAGAACGCGCCCATCTGGTACTGCACCGCGGCGCTGTAAACACGGTTCCTGGCAAAGCCGCCCGCCTGGTTCGAGAGGCCGTAGAGCACCTCGCCCTTGAAGCCGGCGTACGCGGGCGACACGTACTTGACGCTGTTCTGGATGCGGTAGTCCCAGTCGGCATTGTCGTTGTCGTACGGGTGGGCGCCGAAGTCGCCGAGCCAGTTGCCGGTGGACGTAAAGGAGCTCCACATATCGAGCGTGGGATCGTACTGGCGGCCGAGCGTGAGCGTGCCGAACCGGTCGGAATCGAGCCCGACGTAAGCCTGCCTGCCGAACATCCGCGACGTGACGCCGAGCGCCCCCGTGCTCGCGTTGAAGCCGTTCTCGAGCTGGAAGAGCGCCCTCAGTCCGCCGCCGAGGTCTTCCGTGCCTTTCAGCCCCCAGTTGCTGCCGACGGTATCGCCGCTGACCATCTGGTAGGCCTTGCTGCCGCCCGCGTTGCTCGTGAAATTGATGCCTTCGTCGATCAATCCATAGAGCGTCACGGTGCTCTGCGCGTATGCCGTGAGGCTGAATCCCATGGCGCCGGCGGTCGAAACGACCACAATCATCTTCTTCATCGTCGATCTCCAGTTGAGGGCCGGTAGGGCCGTGCGGTGCTGTTTTCGATGACGTGCGGGCACGCCGGACGATCGAAACGGTCCGCTATAGTTAGTAAAACGAAATGTATGAAATCAAAGAGATCGGGTCGCTGTCGTCGAGCGGCCCGAACGTCGAACGTTGCCGGGATCGCGGCAACGCAGTGGAGCGGTGTTACAGCATGCGGCGCAGTACGTCGTTCTCGCGATTCGAGTCGAAGAACCGGTGTTTCAGCGCGGCGAGAATATGCAGCACGACGAGCACGAGCAGCGTGTAGGCCAGTGTCCGGTGCAGCCACTGGAATGCCTCGAACCAGTGGTCGTTCTTCGGCAGCAGCTCGGGCACGCGGAAGAAGAAGAACGGCACGCCGTCGCTCTGCGTATACGTGCTGGACATCGAATAGCCCATCAGCGGCACGATGATCGCGAGCGCATACAGCAGGTAGTGCGCGATCTTGGCGAGCTTGCGGTCGAGCTTCGGCAGGCTCGCCGGCAGCGGCGGCAACGGCTTCATCGAGCGAATCGCCAGTTGCGTCAGGACCACCAGCAGCGTGAGCACGCCGAACTCCTTGTGGGTCGGGTAGTACCAGTCGAACTTGGCCGGCAGGTTGTCGTCGAGCCGGACCATCGTCCATCCGGTCCAGAGCTGCGCGCCGATCAGGATCGCCCTGGCCCAGTGCAGCAGCCGAAGCGCGAGCGGATATTTCTCGACCGTGAATGCAATGGCCTGGTTTTCCATTTGGCTTGTCTTCCTTGAAAGCGAAATTGCTACGGGCGGGACGCCGATCGTCATTTCGGCGTCCCGCGGCGATCTTCGTCGAACCCGAGCCGGATCGCGATGCGCACGAACCTTCGACGAAAGATCCGTGCGCCCGGCTGTCCCAGCGGTCAGGCGATCGATCGCGAATCCGCGCAGCACTCCTGCAGCGCCTCGCGCAGCGTTACCGCGATGAAGTCGGCCTCGTCCTGCTGCAGCGTCAACGGCGGCGACATCACGACCTTGTTGGCGATCGCCCGGACCAGGACCCCGCGCCTGCGCGCGGCATCGGCCACGCGCGCCGCGAACCCCTTGCCCGGATCGAGCGGCGTGCGGCTGGCCTTGTCGGTCACGAGATCGAGCGCCAGCATCAGCCCCTTGCCGCGGACGTCGCCGACGGTCTCGAAGTCGGCTTTCAGCGGCAGCAGTTGCTCGAGCAGGCGCTGGCCGACCCGTGCCGCATTGCCCGGCAGATCCTCGGCTTCGACGATGTCGAGCACCGCGAGCGATGCGGCGCACGCGAGCGGATGCCCGCTGTACGTATAGCCGTGCATGATCACGTGCGAGAAGCCCGCGCCATGTTCGATCGCCTGCGCGATGCGCCCGTTGTACAGCGTCGCGCCGAGCGGTACGTAGCCGGCGGAAATGCCCTTGGCGACGCACAGGATATCGGCTGCGACACCCCATCCACGGCTGCCGAGCATGCTGCCGGTGCGGCCGAAACCGGTAACCACCTCGTCGGCGATCAGCAGGATGCCGTTCCGGTCGCACACGGCGCGCACGCGCGCCCAGTAGTCGGCGGGCGGGACGATCAGGCCGCCCGCGCCCTGCACCGGCTCCGCGACGAACGCGGCGATGGTCTGCGGGCCGTGGAACGCGATCGTTTCCTCGAGTTGCCGGATGCAATGCTCGACGAGTTGCTGCGGATCGTCGCAGTTCCACGGGTTGCGATAGAGCCACGGCGTGTCGAGCAGCACGCAGCCGGGCAGCAGCGGACCGTGATTGTAATGGTAGACGCCGTTGCCGCCGATCGACGTGCCGCCGACGTGCACGCCGTGATAGCCGTTGCGCAGCGACAGGAACTTCGTGCGCGACGGCTCGCCTGCGGCGACCCAGTACTGGCGCGCCATCTTGAGCGCGGTCTCGACCGCGTCGGAACCGCCGCTGCCGAACATCACCCGCTGCATGTCCTCCTGCGCGAACATCGCGCACAGGCGGTCGGCCAGGTCGTACACGCGCGGATGGGCGACGCCGTCGAAGGTCTGGTAGTAGGACAGCTCGTCCATCTGGCGAGCGATCGCGGCCTTCACTTCCGGTCGGTTGTGGCCGACGTTGACGTTCCAGAGTCCGCCGACGCCGTCGAGCATGCGGTGACCCTCGACGTCGTATACGTAATTGCCGTCGCCGCGCTCGATGATCACGGTGGGGGTTGTGTGCCCGGCGGCTGCCGAGCTCATCGGATGCCAGAATCGCTTTTGTCGCTTTTGATAGTCCATGGTCTTTCTCTCACGAAGTGCTTGAACACAGTGCGGCGCAGCGTGCGCCGCGGGATCACAGGGCTGCGCTGATGATCTTTTCCTCGAGGTACGAGTCGAGCGCGGCCTTCGACAGGTCGCGTCCGATCCCGCTCTGCTTGGTGCCGCCCCACGGCAGGCGCGCGTCGATCGGGCTCCATGCATTGATGGCGACCGCGCCGACGTCGAGCCGCTCGGCGACACGGTGCGCGGTGCCGATGTCCTGCGTCCAGACCGACGCGGACAGGCCGAACGGCGTGTCGTTGGCGATGCGAACGGCTTCGTCCTCGGTGTCGAACGGCATGACCATGCCGACCGGGCCGAACACTTCGTCGCGGGCGATCCGCATGTCCGGATGCACGCCGCCCAGAATCGTCGGGCGCATGAAGCAGCCGCGCGGCGGCACCTGTTCGTCGCCCGCGAGCATGACCGCGCCTTCGGCGAGCGCGCTGTCGACGTGCGCTCGCACGCGTGCGAGGTGACGCGGGTTGATGAGCGCGCCCATCTGCACGCCGGGTTCCGACGGCGGGCCGACGCGGATCGCGCGGGCGGCGTCTGCGAGGCGTTCTTCGAGCGCGTGCGCGATCGAGCGGTGCGCGAGCACGCGCGAGCCGGCCGCGCACGTCTGCCCCTGATTCGCGAACATGCCGGCCATCAGCGACGGAATGGCGCGGTCGAGATCGGCATCCGCGAAGACGATTTGCGCTGCCTTGCCGCCGAGCTCGAGCGTGACGCGCTTGAAGGTCCTGGCCGCTTCGGCGGCGATCGCACGGCCGACTTCGGTGCTGCCCGTGAAACTGATCTTGCTTACGAGCGGGTGCGCGACCAGCGCGGCGCCGACTTCCGAACCGACGCCGTGGACGATGTTGACGACCTCGGCGGGAAGGCCGGCTTCGCAAACGAGTTCGCCGAGCCGGGACAGGGCAAGCGGCGTGTCCTCCGACGGTTTGATGACCACCGGGCAGCCGGCCGCGAGCGCCGGTGCGAGTTTCCACACGGCGATCATGAGCGGCGCATTCCACGGGATGATCTGCCCGGCGACGCCGACCGGCGCACGCCGCGTGTAGTTCAGTGTCGGGCGGCCCATGAAGCCGTCGGTCGGAATCGTGCGGCCCTCGAGCTTGTCGGCCCAGCCGGCGAAGTAGCGCAGCGTGTCGATGCTCATCGGGATGTCCATCATGCGCATTTCGGCAAGCGGACGTCCTTGTTCGACGGCCAGGCATTCCGCCAGCGTGTCACGGTCGCGCTCGATCAGGTCGGCCAGCCGAAGCAGCCAGCGCGCCCGGGCCGAGCCGCCCGCGCGTGCCCATGCGTCGTCGTGCAGCGCATCGTGTGCGGCGCGCACGGCACGGTCGACGTCTTCGGCGCTCGACGCCGGCACGGCGGCGACGTAGTCGCCGGTCGCCGGCGCCAGCTTTTCGAAGGTGCGGCCGGCAGATGCGTCGCAATGCCGGCCGCCGATCAGGTTCTGAATTTTCATCATGGTGTCCGTATTTCACAGGGGCGAGTCGTCGGGCCGTGCCGGTCGAGGCGATGAGGGCTGCCACGGCACGGCTTCAACGTCGGATCCACTGTATGTCGATGAAATGGCCGGCCTTGTCCGCTATCGGCAATCGTTGCCGCACGACCGGGATAGGGAATACCCGCGCAGGGGCAGTGCCGACGCGATGGATCGCACGCCGACGGCGAGACAGTGTCAGGGGTGGGGCAAGGCGATGCCGGTGCCGTGTGCGGCACCGGCCAGGCGGAGGTTACGGCGTGGCGCGTCCGAGCTCGCGATACAGGTCGGGATCGCTGCGCTTCAATCGCAATGCGGCACGGATACCGAGCGCGCCGATCGCGAGCAGGAAATACGGAAACATCGCGACGAAGGTCGAATCCGATCCGCTCAGCACGGACAGGTTGCGCACGACCAGCACGAGGCACGCGCCGAGTGCGATCACGCTGACGAGCGGCGCGATCAGGCGGTGCACCACGCTCGCATCCCGATGGTCGCGCGCGAAGAACGCGATGACCGAGGCTGCCACGAGGATCTGCACCGCAATGATGCCGATCGTGGCCAGCGCGCTCATCCACGAGAACACGACGGCGAACGGATCGAGGCGGAAGGCGGCCGAGCCGACGATGGCCGCGAGTGCGATCAGCGTCTGCACTTTGCCGGCGACGTCGGGGCAGCGATGCACGGGGCACGTATGGCCGAGCTTGCGCCACAGCACGCGTTCACGGCCCATCGCGTAGAAATAGCGCGTGATCGTGTTGTGGAACGACAGGATGGCCGCGAAGAGGCTCGTGACGAGCAGCACGTTCATCGCGTCCGTCGCGATGCCGCCGAGCAGCCGGCCGCTCACCGCAAACCACAGATTGGCCGGATCGCGGGCCGCCTGCGCGGCAATCTGGCCCTCGCCCCACGCCTCGACGATCGCCCACGACGACAGCGCGTAGAACACCATGATGAGGATCACGGCCAGGTACGTGGCGCGCGGGATCGTGCGCTTCGGGTCGCGGGCCTCCTCGGAGAAGATGGCCGTTGCCTCGAAGCCCATGTACGAGCCGAGGACGAACACGAGCGCGGTGCCGAGCCCGGGGGCAAACACCATCGCGGGGCTGAACGGCTTCGCGCTGAAGCCGCCGGCGCTCGCGCCGTGCGCGACGATCGCGAGATCGAGCAGCATCACGATCGCGATCTCGCCGATCATCAGCATGCCGAGCAGCCGGCCGCTGAACTCGATGCGTCGCGCGCCGCAGAAGTGGACCGCGGCGACGCAGGCGAGCGCGAACGCCCACCACGGCACGTCGACGCCGTAGTGCCGCTGGATGCTGTCGTTCAGGAAGAAGCCGAACATGCAGTAGATCGCGATCTGCACCGCGTTGTACGCGACGATCGCGACGAACGCGCCGCCCACGCCGGCGGGACGTCCGAGCCCGTTCGCGATATACGCGTAGAAGGCGCCCGCATTGGAGATGTGCCGGCTCATCGCCGCGTAGCCGATGCTGAAGATCAGGTACATGATGCCCGCCAGCACGAATACGCCGGGCACGCCGGGACCGTTGCCGAGCGAGAACGCGGCGGGCGTTGCGCCGACCATCGCGGTGAGCGGCGCGGCCGCGGCGACGACGAAGAAGACGATGTGTGAAAGTCCGACGGCGTTTTTGCTGAGCCCCGCTTCGGACCGGGATGACAGTTCGTTCATGAGTAGTCCCGCTGACCGGATCGTCCGTCAGGAATCGACCGCGGCATGCCTGATCAAAGTCCCTGCGTCGCGGGCCGATCCTGACGATCCGGCAGCGATGGCTGCCGTTTGCCGGCGACACAGGTATGCGCTTCGACGGCCGCCCGGTGAGGCGCGCGCAGCGCGCGAGCGAGCCGACGACAAAATTTACGGTGCCGAAATACCGGACGTTGTCCGCTATCGGCAATCCGCATGCATCGGGCGGCAGGGGATTACCCGGATGCGGGGCGCCGCATAGGCGCGGCCTCAGCTCAGGCGGGGCGTGTGCGACGGTAGCTCGTGGAAATGTTGCTGGTAGTAGGAGGAAAAGCGTCCGAAGTGGCAAAAGCCGAATTGCGCTGCCGCATCGCCGATCCGCATCGTTTCGGGTGTCGTCATCAGGAAGCGTCGGACGGCGTTCAGCCGGATCGAGCGCAGATAGGCCGTCGGCGTGGTGCCGACGACGTTCTGGAAGCTGTATTGCAGCGTGCGGCGGCTGATGCGAAGGTGATGGCAGAGATCGATGACGGTCGGTACGTCGTCGCTTTCCAGCGCGATTTCCTGGCTGCGGCGAACGATGTAGCTTTGCGTCGATGCCGACGGCAGCGCACCGGCATCCGGGTCGTCGGACTGCACGAGGTCGAGCAGGATGCCGACGACGCTATGCGCGAGCACGCGTTCGTCGAACGCATCGCGAGTCGTGAGCGAGCCGCTGTCGAGCGCCTGGCAGAGCACGCGCTCGAGCCCGTCCAGCGCATTGCCGTAGCGCGCCGGCGAGATCGGGAGCACCGGCTGCTTCAGGATGCGCGCCGGCAGGTTCGCGAGTTCGTCGAGCCCGCGATCGGCCGTGAGCGTGCGATCGATCGTGAAGGCGAGCACTTCGGTGTCGCACGGAAGATGCGCGACGAACTCCTCGCCGCCGCGCAAGGTCAGCAGGCTCGGACGCTCGACGGTGCGCCCCTGCACCACCGGCGCGACGGTACTGGCGATCGGCAACGCGAAGCAGAGGCGGTCGCGCGGCGCCAGGCCGTGCTGCATCACGCGCTGGTTGATGCGTTCGCGAAAGACGTGAAAGCGCTGGCCGGCGACCTGGCGCAGCGTGGTCGTGGCCGTGCCGGGACTGATCTGGTCGTAGTGCTGCGACCAGTTCACGATCGCCTGGGAATGGAGGAACACATCCGAGAAGCGCAGTGTTTCAGCGTGCAGGTTCATGGTATGGCCAGTGCGTCTCTTCTCAAATTCGATGCCGGCCGAAGCCGGCTCATGCTGCCCGGGCGCGAGCAGCACGGTTGCGCAACGCGCGGTCCGTCTGTCGTCTCCCGGCCGGGATCGTGCAACCCGATCGGTGCCGACGATCATATCCAGAAATAAAACGTCGGGTGAACGCGTTGGCAGCGCCTGCCGCTGGCCGCGTCACCTGCAGGCGTTGCGTCGCGGATGGCGACGGGCGGCTGCAAGGAGAATGAAATAAAAATCCGAAATGCGGGATAATTCAGATTGTAGTCCGCTTAGAAACGCGAAATAAATTATCTGAATCCCATTATAGGGGATTTGATTTAATTTTTGAGATCGGGTTTACACACGGTGCCGTGTGACGCGCTGCAAAGGGCGCGAACGCGTGCAGGCAGCCGTGTGCGGGTCAATCCGGGTCGGATTTCAGGCCGCCGTCGATCCATCGCGCTTCGGACGCGCGCAGATGGGCGCGGATGGCCGTCTGGGCCGCGATCGGGTCGCCGGCCTGCAACGCGTGGAGCACGTCCTCGTGCTCCTGCACGGCGGCAGTCCAGGTCTGCGGATTCTCCGCATGTCCGCGCATGGCCGCCGCGATCGGGTCGTGGCGGCTGTCGAACAGCTCGCCGACGAAGCGGGTCAGCACCGAATTACCGGCGGCTTCCGCAATCAGCATGTGGAATTGCCGATCGGCCTCGACGGGCGATTTGCCGGCCTCCGCGAGCCGCTTCATGCGCTGGACCGTGCGGCGCAGCCGGTCGAGCATCGCGGCCGTCATCCGCGCCGCGGCCAGCGCGGCGACGCTGCCTTCGATGGCCGCGCGCGCCTGCATCAGTTCCGACGGACTGTCGCCCAGCGTGGCCATCGGGCCGACATCGTCGGCCGCCGTATCGCGGACATAGACGCCGGAGCCCATCCGGATCTCGATCTGGC
Source organism: Burkholderia ambifaria (assembly GCF_001443045.1). Taxonomy (GTDB): domain Bacteria; phylum Pseudomonadota; class Gammaproteobacteria; order Burkholderiales; family Burkholderiaceae; genus Burkholderia; species Burkholderia ambifaria_A. Next base: position 101,880 of record NZ_LKPJ01000026.1, read on the forward strand.
CGCCGATTTCCAGCGCGATCAACGCTTCGCGCAGCGACGGGCGCGAGACGCCGAGCGTCAGCGCCAGTTCGCGCTCGGGCGGCAGGCGCTCGCCCACGATGAATTCACCCTGACGAATCAACGCGACGATCTGGGCCGCGACTGATTGGTAAAGCCGCTTTGGTTCTGTCGATTTCATTCGATGGATCTTTGTCAATACGCTTTCCGCGCAGGCGCGCGTGGTCGAGTCTATCACGGGCGCCGTATCGCCTCGGACGGCAGCCTGTCCATGCAGATGTCCGGGTTTTCACCATTGGTAAGATCGGATGCGAATATATAAATTGGCTTGACCAATGATGGGTGAATCGATGGGTTTCTTCTGAATTGGACTGACCAGACGGAATCGACGTCGGCCCTTCGCAAGGAGAATTGAAATGAACGCGTCCCACCCGAGAACGTAGGCGCAGAGGAAGGAGGTGGATCCTCACGGGCCAACGGCATCGATGTGCCCAGGTGGAAAATGCACGCATTTCCCGGCAACCGGAGGATCCACGATGAACAGTATCGCAGTGGGCGTCGACATCGCCAAGCAGGTTTTCCAGGTTCATTACGTTGACCGGGAAACCGGAGAGATCGTGAACAAGCCGATCAAGCGGGCGAAGTTTCTCG
>NZ_LKPJ01000027.1 GCF_001443045.1 Burkholderia ambifaria
CATGCAGCGGAAGCGCTCGGGATTTCGAGGCAAGCGCTCTATCGGTTGCTCGCGTCGACTCAGGAACGGAAGTAAACGTCGACGAGGTACCGTTCGGAAGGATCGCGTGCACGTCGCTGTGACACCGTCCAGCGGCGTCGCGTCCACAATGTCGAGTTCAACGAATCGAAGTTGGAACAGTCGCGAAGCGAACAGTAGACGAGACAGTCGTCTGCAGAGCGTTCTGCCGAGAGCGCCGGCGCGCCTTGTACAGGCGCGCCGGTGCCCCAATGCGGCCGAGCGTCTCGGGCGCCGCAATCGGCGGAGTTGCCCGGGAAATTGGGAGTGAAATAGATGCTATGTGGGAGGGCAGTGACAGCAAGCCCGACTGGAGTAAAACGGGAGTTGCACACTCGTTTCTCCGAAGGAGCACGCAAATGGATACGCCTGACACAGCCCTCCGTGGGCAGAATACGACGGCAGGTGGCCGCCTGTACATGGCTTTTGAACTGAGCGAGAAGAACTGGAAGCTCTCACTGGGTGATGGCCAGCGCGCGCCCAGCCGCTGTACAGTCGCAGCGGGTGATACCACGGCGGTTCTCACTGCCATCGCGAACGCTCGGACACGCTGCCATCTCGGCGCCGATGCACCGGTCTACAGCTGTTATGAGGCTGGCCGTGACGGCTTCTGGCTGCACCGCTGGCTGACCGAACACGGCATCGTCAATCTCGTGGTGGATTCGGCCAGTATCGAGGTGAACCGCCGTGCCCGTCGGGCCAAGACAGACCGGCTTGACAGCGACAAGTTGCTCTCCATGCTGATGCGCTACCGCTCCGGCGAGCGGCGCGTGTGGGCGGTGGCCCGCATCCCCACGCCTGAGCAGGAAGATGACCGGCGCCTGCACCGGGAGCTCGAACGCCTGCGGCATGAGCGCACCGCGCATACCAACCGGATCCGTTCCCTGCTAGTGCTGCACAACCTGCGCATCAGGTATGTCGGCGGCCGGATCTGGATGCACTGGTGGGCCCGGCAGCGTGAGCTGCTCGCGCCCGGTCTGCGCGCCGAGATTGAGCGCGAATGTGAGCGGCTCGCCCTGGTGCGCCAACAGATCCGAACGCTCGAAATGCAGCAGGACCGACAGGTACGCAGCGGCGCACATCCCGGCATGGCGTTGCTGGCACAGCTTGTCGGCATTGGTACAGGCAGCGCGTGGACCCTGGTCAGGGAACTGTTTGGCTGGCGGCAGTTTCACAACCGCCGGGAAGTGGCTGGCTGCCTCGGCCTCACCCCCACGCCGTACGCCAGTGGCACCAGCGAGGTTGAACAGGGCATCAGCAAGGCGGGCAACAAACGATGCCGGTGGCTGATGGTTGAGCTCGCCTGGAGCTGGCTGCGCCTGCAGCCCGGCAGCCAGCTCAGCCACTGGTTCAACCAGCGCTTTGCCGGAACCGGCAAGCGGCTGCGGCGCATCGGTATCGTGGCGCTCGCACGGCGTCTGGCGATCGCCCTGTGGCGATTTCTCGAGCACGGCGAGATCCCCGAGGGCGCCATACTCAAGTCGGGAGAGGCCTAACACCGTGAGGGCCTGAACCATATGAGATGCAGCGACAGCATGTAAAGGTCAACGCGCCCGGAACACGCTCGGGTTACCCATTGCGGGTGACCGTTTACCTAGATGGGGCGCGTCGGTAACAGGGTGGCGCCAGCGCTACGCGCATGCGGCATGAGGTGACCGGCCTGCCAGGCCGGCACGGATAGAAGGTCGACCCGGCACTGACCGGTCAACAGACACCCTGACCTGAGTGACATTGACTTGCCAGGCTGCAAAAAGTGTAGGTCATCAGCGTCACAGCCTGCGATTCACAGGTTGTCTACGGGCAGCGTGCGTCTGTTCGTAGCAGGCGACCCACACAAACTGACTGTAGATAACAGGTAAAGAGAGTTACTTCGCATAACGAAATTATCATCTCGAGCGGGGCTTGACTTCTGATTCCACATAGAAGGGCNGGCGCCACCCTGTTACCGACGCGCCCCATCTAGGTAAACGGTCACCCGCAATGGGTTACCCATTGCGGGTGACCGTTTACCTAGATGGGGCGCGTCGGTAACAGGGTGGCGCCAGCGCTACGCGCATGCGGCATGAGGTGACCGGCCTGCCAGGCCGGCACGGATAGAAGGTCGACCCGGCACTGACCGGTCAACAGACACCCTGACCTGAGTGACATTGACTTGCCAGGCTGCAAAAAGTGTAGGTCATCAGCGTCACAGCCTGCGATTCACAGGTTGTCTACGGGCAGCGTGCGTCTGTTCGTAGCAGGCGACCCACACAAACTGACTGTAGATAACAGGTAAAGAGAGTTACTTCGCATAACGAAATTATCATCTCGAGCGGGGCTTGACTTCTGATTCCACATAGAAGGGCCTGTTCACGCTAATAACGGGCTTGCGCTGGCCCCCGGAAGGGCCAAGCGCAAGGAATGCGACGAAGCGAATACTCGACGTATTCGCGACGCGCATGACGCGGCGATCGGCCCTTCCGGGGGCCAGCCCCACGAATGATTTTTTACTAACAGGGGAACGTGCCTTTCCGCTCGAACCCGCCGCGCAGGCGGATCGCCGCGGCGCGCGCTACTCGTAGATCTTGCCGGCGAACAGGATGTCCGCGATGCGCCGCCACGGGTTGTCGGGCAGGTCGTAGCAGCGCAGCCCTTCCTCGGACGCTTCGGCCCAGTCGACCATCGCCTCCAGGTACTCGCCGATCGAGCGGTTTTCCCAGCCGAGCGCGGCGGCCGCGTATGGCGCCGGCGGCACGTCGGCCTCGAGCTGGCGCTCCGTGTGCCAGTCATGGCCGAGCACGCGCAGGAAATGGATCAGCGAGCGCTCGTCGACCACCCGCTCCAGCGCATGCTGCAACCGCGCGGCCATCTGGCTTCTCAGTTCGTCGTTCATGCGTATCGTCCCCTGCCGGTTCGCCGGATACGTGCCGACGGCTCGACTTCACATCAGCAACTGCCGCGACAGCACCTCGCGCGCCTGCGTGACCGTCTCGCGTTCGCCCGGCATCGGCGGCGTCAGCGAGAACACCGCGTCGGGCAGCGCCGGCAGCCGGTATTTCGCGCCGAGCCGCACGAGGCCATCGCCGATCGCCGACGCGCACAGGCAGCCGACGCCGAGCCCCGCCGCGAGCATCGATTGCAGCCCCGCGACGCCCGACGCGCTGTGCACCAGTACGTACGGCGCGTGCTGCTCGTCGAGCGAGCGCACCGCGATCTGATGCATCATGCAGTCGTCCGGCAGCAGCACGAGCGGCAGCGGCTCGGGCAACTGCTCGGCGAGCGCGGGCGACGTGACCCACGACAGCGGCTCGCGCCGCAGCACCCAGCGCGTATCGGCCGACGCGGGCCGGAACGGGCCGCTCGACAGGTTCATCACGACACCGAGGTCGATCTGACCGCGCGCATGGGCGGCTTCGATCTCCGTGCTCTTCATCGCGCTCACATGCAGACTCAGTTGCGGGTAGCACTCCCGCAGCCGCGCGAGCAGGCCCGCGACTTCATGCGTCCGGTAGTAGTCGGTGATCGCGACGCGCAATTCGCCCTTGATCGCCTGTCCGCGCAGGTCGTCGAACGCGGCCTCGTTCAGCGCGACGATGCGCCGCGCATGCTGCAGCAGGCGCGCGCCGGCGGGTGTCGGCTCGACGCCGCGCTTGCTGCGCACGAACAGCGGCACGCCGGCGCGTGATTCGAGCTTGCGCACCTGATCGCTGACCGTCGACTGCGACAGGTGCAGCTGCGGCGCCGCGGCCGTCAGGCTGCCGGCATCAGCCACCGCCGCGAACGTGCGTAACTGATCCAGGTCGAAACCGCGCATTGCCCTCTCCATCCATCGAATAACCCGATGGATGCTACCACCAATTCCCGCTTTTCCGAATCATCGACGGTCCCCAGAATATCGGTTCAACGGCCCGCCTGAACCCGTTTCGACCGGATTCAGCATACGGCCCTCATTCTTCCGGACCTTCGTTCATGACCGACAACACCCTCGTCCCTTGCGCGCCGGCCGGCGCGGCCGTCGCGGCACCGCCGCGCAGCCATCACGGCTGGGCGCTCGTGGTCCTGCTGGTCGGCGCCATTCTGCCGCCGCTCGACTACTTCATCGTGAATCTCGCGCTGCCGGCCATCCGCGACGGCATCGGCGCGCGGCCGGCCGAGTTGCAGCTCGTCGTGTCGGCCTACGCGTGCGCGAACGCGGTCGTGCAGATCACCGGCGGCCGTCTGGGCGACCTGTACGGCCGCAAGTGGATGTTCATGGTCGGAATGGCCGGCTTCGTCGTCGCGTCGGCGCTGTGCGGGCTCGCCGGCAGCGGCGCGGTGCTGGTCGGCGGCCGCGTGCTGCAGGGCCTGTTCGCTGCGATCCTCGCGCCGCAGGTGCTCGCGACGATCCGCAGCGTGTTCAGCCCGCAGGAGCAGGTGCGCGTGATGGGCTTCTACGGTTTCGTGTTCGGCCTCGCGGCCGTGATCGGCCAGCTCGGTGGCGGCGCGCTGATCAGCCTGCATCCGTTCGGGCTCGGCTGGCGCGCGATCTTCCTGGTCAATGTGCCGATCGGCATCCTCGCGCTGCTCGGCAGCTGGCGCTTCATCCCGGAAAGCCGGCCGCCGCGCGGCCAGCGCATCGACCTGCCCGGCACGGTGCTGCTGTCGCTGTTCCTGCTGATGCTCGTCTATCCGCTCACGCACGGACGCGAGGCCGGCTGGCCGCTGTGGATGGTCGCGTGCGTCGCCGGTGCGCTGCCGGTGCTTGGCGCGTTGCTGGCGGTCGAAGCGCGCCGCCTCGCCGGCGGCCGCGATCCGCTGCTCGACGTGCGGCTGCTGCGCAACCCGGTCGTCGCGCTCGGGCTCACGCTCGCCTTCCTGTTCTACATGCTGAGCGTGTTTTTCCTGAGCTACGGGATCTATCTGCAGGGCTGCCTGAACTGGTCGCCGCTCGCGTCGGGGCTCGCGATCCTGCCGCTCGGCATCGGCTTCCTCGCGAGCCCGCTGCTGATGCCGCGGCTCGTCGGCCGGTTCGGCGGCTATCGCGTGCTCACGCTCGGCTTCGCGATGCTGACAGCCGGCGTCGCGACCGCGGCCGCGCTGGCCGGCGAACACGCGCCGGGCCCGGGCTTCTATGCGGGCATCGCGGCAATCGGGATCGGGCAAGGCCTCGTGCTGCCGTCGGTCGTGCGGATCGTGCTCGCGGAAGTCGACGCGGCCCGTGCTGGGGTCGCGTCGGGCATGGTCACCGCGATGTTGCAGATCGGCGCGGCGGTTGGTGCGGCGACGCTCGGCGGGCTGTTCTTCGCGCGGCTCGGCGCACATCCGGCCGCAGCCGACTACGTCGCGGGCTTCCGGACGGCGATGTGGGCGCTGACGGCCCTGCTGCTCGCGTGCATCGCGCTGTCGGCCGCGTTGGGGCCGATGCATCGGCGGGCGCGTGCCGCCGCGTGACGCTGCGCGGCCGGGAACGCACCCCGGCTACAGCGAAACGGGAACGATGCCGGCACGGCCGCTCGCCGGCATCGGCATCATTTCACTGCGGCTTCTGTTGCGGATGCCGCGCTTCCCATTCGGCCAGTTCGACGCGATAACGCGCCAGCGCGTCGTCGTACAGGTCGAAAACGCACGGCGAGCAACCGCTGTTGCAGCAGTCTTCCAGTTCGGGTTGTTCGGGCGGGATCGGACGTGGATCGTCGTCAGGTGTATCCGCAGGGGAGGCAGGCTTGGTCACGGCTTCAGTCACACGATGTCGGACGAACAGTATACGGTGATGGTCAGCACCATGCGGGTACGCGCGCCCGCCGGGCCATGCATGCGCATCTGCCGCCGACCCTACGGTAAGGAGCCGCGTCATGGCTGAAGCAGTGAATCCGACGGAAGTCTGGGCGCCGTTCGGCGCGTTCTCGACGGCCGTGATCCAGGGCGACGGCCGGATCGTTCACCTGAAGGGGCAAGTGGCGCTCGACCGAGACGGCCAGGTGGTCGGCCACGGCGACATGCGCACGCAGGTGCGGCAGACGCTCGACAACATCCGCGACATGCTCGCCTCGATGAGCGGGCAGATGCAGGACGTGATCTCGCTCGTGCATTACGCGACCGACATCGACGCGTTCATGCAGGCCGGCGACATCCGCAAGACGTACTTCGCCGAGCCCTATCCGGTGACGACGACCGTCCAGGTCCAGCGTCTCTACCATCCCGATCTGCTGATCGAGATCACTGCGGTCGCGGAAATTCCGCGTGCGAGATTTCGCATGCCTTGACGATGCCGTGCCGCGTGCGGCCCGCCCCGTTACGCCACGCGCCCGCTCACCGGAATCGATGCGCCGGTGATCGCCTGCGCGTCGGCCGACAGCAGGAACCCGATCGTCGCCGCGAGCTGGTCGGGCCGGACCCAGCGCGAGAAGTCCGCGTCGGGCATGTCCTTGCGGTTCGGCGGCGTGTCGATGATGCTCGGCAACAGCGCGTTCACTGTCACGCCGCGATCGAGCAGCTCCGCCGCCAGCGCCTCGGTGAGCCGCGCGACGCCCGCCTTCGCGGCCGCGTACGCGCCCATCCCCGCGCCGGCCTTGAACGCCGCGCCCGCGCCGATGTTGACGATGCGGCCGGCCGGGCTTGCCACCAGATACGGCAGCGCGGCCTTCGACGCGTTCAGCGCCGTCTTCACGTTCAGTTCGTACATGCGGTCCCACGTGGCTGCATCGCCGTCGGCGATCGTCTGCCACACGAACGCGCCCGCGATGTTCAGCAGCGCGTCGACGCGGCCGAATTCGCGATTCACGGTGTCGAGCGCGCGCACGGCCGCCTGCGGATCGACGAGGTCGATGCCGCCGATGCGCAGCGCATCGGCCGGCACGCCGGGCAACGCCTGCGCGTCCGGCGCCGCGCCGCGGCCGATCAGCGCGACGCGGGCACCGCGCTGGCCGAGCCAGGCAGCCGTGGCGGCGCCGAGATGGCCGAATCCGCCGGTGATCGCGACTGCCTTGCCTTTCAGGTCGTGTTCCATCGATGAGCTCTCCTGGGTCGAGGATGGGTTGATGCGTGTTTCAGGGTAAATGCCGGCCGCGACGCGGGTGGGTCCGGCCGGCGTTTCGACAGCGTAGCGCCGTTCACGCTTCCGTGCGCACGGCGACGAGTTTGCGGCGGCGCAGTTCCTCCGTCGTTTCGCCCTGGTTGTCCGGACGCCAGCCCGGCGGCAGCATCACGAAACGCAGCGCGGTCCACACGTCGCGGGCCGTCGCGACGTCGCGGGCCAGACTCGCCCAGTGCTCGAGCTCGACGACGAGCGGATTGCGCGAACGGGTCGGCGTGACGAGGCCGTAACGGCACGGTTCGTCGGCACGTTCGGCGACATAGGTGCCGAACAGCCGGTCGAACACGATCAGCACGCCGCCGTAGTTCGCGTCGAGGTAGTCGAGGTTCGACGCATGGTGGACGCGATGCGCGGACGGCGTGTTGAACACGTATTCGAGCCAGCCGAGCTTCGGTAGCCACGTGTTGTGCAGCCAGAACTGGTACATCAGGTTGAACGACAGGATCGCGAGCACGGCTTCCGGACGCACGCCGAGCCAGACGAGCGGCGTGAAGAACATTGCCGCGCCAGCGATCTTGCCGGTCCAGCCGAGACGGAACGCGGACGACAAGGTGAGCTGGTTCGGCGAATGATGCACCGCATGGGTCGACCAGAAGAAGCGAACCCGGTGCGACGCGCGGTGATACCAGTAGTAGCAGAACTCCTGGCCGACGAACACGAGCAGCGCGAGCGCGACGCTGTGCAACGGGATCGTGAACAGCCGGTGCGTCCATGCGAAATCGAAGATCGGTGTCGCGAGCGACAGCGGCACCAGTGCAAGCAGCTTGCGGCCCGCGAGATCGGCAAGCGACAGCCAGACCTCGTTCCAGTCGAACGGCTCGGACTGGCGGCTGCGGCGCCAGGTGAGTACGGCCGCCTCGACGAGCGAAACGGCGATGATGAACAGGGTGACGTAGTACGCGAGCTTGCCGGTGGAGGTGAGCATGATGGGTCGTTCCTTCGGTTGAGTCGGACGCGTCATGTGCGGCACGTGCCGCAGTCGCGTCGAATGGAACGCACTGTAGTGGGCGGGGCGCGGTAAAGCCACGGAGGAAATGTGTCGCCGTATGTCGCCATACGTCGCCGTACGTCGCCGCAGCAGCGGGCCGGGCAGGATTGCGGCCGTGGGCCTGCGTGAGCGGGGCCGGGAAGGGGTTGCGGGCTCGTGTCGCGTTCGGCCAGCGGGAAATATGTCGGCGTATGTCATGACGCGGCGGTGGCCGAAGATGGAGCACGACATGATTTCGGGTGTCGCGGCTTCGCGATGCGCACGACGATCGAATGGCGTGGCTTGTTACGGGTCGCGGATATCTGCGGCATTCATCCGACGGTAGGCCGGGACACGGCACGGTGAATGGCGATCCGGCTGCGCTTCGGCGGTTGACGTTCGGTATCCGAAGCGCCCGTGTATCACCTTGTTACGTCGATCGCACAATCCGGCGCCGCAGCATCCATCCACGAATCGGTCGGCAAATATGTCGCCGTATGTCGCCGTGACATGAATGCGGACCGCGCGTGATACACCTTCCCGAATCGCGCCGCGGTTCGAATGCTCACGACCGTCGCCGTCTGAACCGCGCCAGGCCTGGAGCGCCGGCTCCCCACCGCGCCCGGCATCCGATTCGTCGTACCGAAAAAACCGCGCCACGTGTAACACCGCGACATCTTTTATGACGCGACGGGCGCGCGTCGCCGTCCTAAAGTTCGTCCCGTCGCCACGCCACCGCGTGCATCGAAACGAACCGCAAGGACACCCGATGAAAACCCGCCTCCTCGTCACCGCCACCCTCGTCACGCTCGCCAGCGCACCGGCCTTCGCCGGCTGGTCCGGCCACGGCACCGCCTACACGCCGCACGGCACCTACAGCGGCGCGCACGCCGGCTTCTGCGGCGGCGGCAGCTGCTCGCATGCGGGCGGCGTGATCGGCCCCGGCGGCGGCATCGCGACCAACACGGGCACCGTCACGCGCACTGCGCCCGGCCAGTTCTCCAACAGCGGCACGGCGGTCGGCCCCAACGGCCGCTCGGTCCAGCACAGCGGCGACACGAGCTGCGCGGACGGCACCTGCTCGCATACCGGTTCGCTGACGGGCTCGGACGGCCGCAGTGCGTCGACGTCGGGCAGCGTGACGCGCAACGGCCCCGGCCAGTATTCGTCGAGCGGCACGATCACCGGGGCGAACGGCAACACGGCCAGCCACAGCGCAGCGACGAATTGCGCGGGCTCGACCTGCTCGCGCTCGGGCACCGTGACCGGTGCGGACGGCCAGAGCGTCACGCATTCCGGCAGCGCGACGCGCGTGGCGCCGGGCGTCGTGACGACGTCGGGCGGCTCGACCGTCGTGCATGGCGGCACGGTGTCGACCGGCGGCACGGCCGTGATCCACGGCAACACGACGGCAGGCGGCACGGTTGTCGTCGCCGCCGGTGCGGTGCCGGTGCCTGTCCCTGTGCCTGTCCCGGTGCCGGCCCCGGTCGTCGTTCCGGTCGCACCGCCCCCGCCGGCGGCCGTGGTCGTGACTGCACCGCCGCCGGCAACCACGGCGGTCGCTGTCGCGTCGCCGGCGCCTGCAGCCGTCGTCACCACGCCGCCGCCCGCCCCCGTCGTCATTGCACCGGTGCCGCCCAGAACCATCGTCGTCACGCCGCCGAAGGTCGTGCGCGTCGCCGCGCCGAAGGCCGTCGTGGTCGCTCCCGCACCGCGCGTCGTCTATGTCGCACCGCCGCCGCCGAAGGTCCTGTACCTCGCGCCGCCGCTGCCGCGTTCCGTGTACGTCGCACCGCGCGCCGTGTATGTCGCCCACCCGCCGCGGGCGGTCGTCTGGGTACCCGCCCACTGGGCCGGCCGCGTGTGGGTGCCCGCGCACTGGGCGTGACGCGGCGCCGGCACCGCCGCTCGACCGAGCCGTTTCGTTTCGTTTTCCATCCGTTTCATCAACCATCCGGCCGGCGCAGACCGCCGGCCACGCAAGGAGAAACCCCCATGAAGTCCATCAAGAAGATGATTGCCGTCGTCGTTTTGTGTATCGTCTCAGCAGCAGCATCGGCGCAGCAGATGCCGCCTGGCGCCGCGAACGGCGGCGCTCGCGTCGAACGTGCGCTCATGCAGTTGCAGACCCGCTTCGCGAACGCGAACACGACGCACGACGGCAAGCTCACCCGCGAGCAGGCCGCCGCCGGCATGCCGATGGTTGCGCAGCATTTCGACGAGATCGACACGCAGCGCAACGGCTACGTCACGCTCGAACAGCTCGCCGGCTTCATGCGTCAGCGCATGGCGGCCCGCTGACCGCGGACGGCAACCCGGTCGCACGCCACGCATGGAGGCAGCCGATGGAACAGTCCTGCAGGATCATCGTGCTCGACGACGAAGCGGAGTTGCGCAACATGCTGCAACGCTTCCTCACCGGCCACGGCTTCCAGGTCCGCGCGGTCGCCGACGGCAAGCGGCTCGACCGCCTGCTGCAGCGCGAACCGCACGACCTGCTGGTGCTCGACCTGATGATGGAGCCGGAGGACGGCCTGAGCATCTGCCGGCGCCTGCGCGCGGAAGGCCAGACGCTGCCGATCCTGATGCTCACCGCCAAGGGCGACGCAGCGGACAAGGTCGTCGGCCTCGAGACGGGCGCCGACGATTACCTCGCGAAGCCGTTTCTCCCCGACGAACTCGTCGCCCGCGTGCGTGCGCTGCTGCGACGCCAGAAGATGGCGGCCGGCGAGCCGACGGTGACGTCGCAGCGGCTGCGCTTCGGCGCGTTCACGTTCGACGTCGGCCAGCAGACGCTGCTGCGCGACGGCGTGCCGGTCGAGATGCATTCCGCGCAGATGCTGCTGTTGCACGCGCTGGGTTCGTCGCCGAACCGCGCGGTGAGCCGCGAAAACCTGCTCGCCCGCGCCCGCGGGCGCGATCACGCCGCGCTCGATCGCAGCGTCGACGTGCAGATCCTGCGGCTGCGCCAGATCGTCGAGGACGATCCCGCGAAGCCGCGCTTCATCAAGACCGTCTGGGGCATCGGCTACATGCTGGTGGCCGGCATCGAATCGTGAAGCGCCTTCCGCTGCCGCGCTCGCTGCTCGCGCGCAACATCGCGCTGCTGGTCGCGCTCGTCGCGCTGTCGCTCGCCTGCTCGCTCGTCGTGCTGCTGCACTACGTGCAGCGGCCGCGCATCGAGCGCGCGTCGATCATTTTCTCCGACTACGTGCAGTTGCTCGACCGCACGCTCGCAAGCCTGCCGCCCGACAAGGGCCGCACGGTGGTCGCACAGCTCGGCGGCCAGGCGCTGCCGCCGCCCGCCGAGCCGCCGCAGGCACCGAGCCTGTCGGCGTTCTTCCGAACCTGGCAGCGCGACGTGTTCGTGCAGGCGCTCGGGCGTCATCTGCCGGCCGAGCTGCCGGCGCGCTGGCAGTCGAGCGACGACGAACGGCTGTGGATCCGCCTGCACGCGGCCGGCTCGCCGGTCTGGGTTCCGCTGCCGATGGCCGCCGACGCGCAGGCGAGCGGGATCACGACCGCCCTCGTGCTGTCGGTCGGGCTCGCACTGCTCGCCGCGCTGACCGGCTACCTGATCCAGCTGCACCTGAACCGGCCGCTCGATGCGCTGGCGCGCGCCGCGCAACGCGTCAGCGCGGGCGAGCGGCCGCCGCCGCTGCCCACCGACGGGCCGACCGAAATCGCCGACGTGAGCCGCGCGTTCAACCGGATGGCCGATGCGCTGCAACAGGCGGAGACGACCCGTTCGCTGATGCTCGCCGGTGTGTCGCACGACATTCGCACGCCGCTCACCAAGCTCCGGCTTGCGATCGCGATGGCCTTGCCGCGCGGCACGCACGATGCGCTCACCGAATCGGCCGAGCACTACCTGGACCAGATCGACACGATCCTGCAGCAGTTCATGGACTATGCGGGCAGCGGCGAGCGCGAAACGCCGCAAACCGGCGACCTGAATGCGCTGATCGGCCAGCTCGTCGCGGATTTCGCGGGGCTCGGCCATGAATTCGACTTCGACGAAGGCGACGTGCCCGCGTTCGCGTTCCGTCCGATCAGCCTGATGCGGCTGCTGATGAACCTGATGCAGAACGCGGTCGTCTACGGCCGGACAGGGCTCAGCGTGCGCACGTGGACCGAACGCGGCATCGCGTATGCGGTGGTCAGCGATCGTGGCAACGGCATCGGCGCGGCCGAACTCGAACGGCTCAAGGCGCCGTTCAGTCGGGGCGCGAACGCGCGCGGCCACTCGGGCGGCACCGGGCTCGGCCTCGCGATCGTCGACCGGATCGCGCGGCTGCACGGCGGATCGCTGACGTTCCGTGACCGCGACGGCGGCGGCCTCGAGGCCGTCGTCGCGCTGCCGCTCGACGCGCCCCACCCGGCCGCCGCGCCGCTTTCGTCCTGACCGCCGCGCGCGTCGGCACATGACATACGCCGACATAATTCCTGCGTGGCGTGTTGCACCCGATCTCCGCATACTTCGCCTGCGTGTTGCGCAACGGCATCGACCTCCCGCTCCGCCCGCGTCCACGCCCCGCTTCCGATCGTTCGCGTTCCTGAATGCCGCGACAGTATCGGCACCCTCACCCAGGCCACGGAGATCGACATGTCCCTTTCCCTTCACGCACTCGCCGCCCACGCCAAACGTCTGACCAGCGCCGCGCTGATCGCCGGCACCCTCGCCATGACCGGTTGCGCATCGACCGCCGCGACGACGAGCGCTGCCGCGGCACCCGCCGCGCGCACGCTGCCGCAGGTTCATGCGGGCGTCGTCTACGTATCGACGTTCGACGTGGACGCGACCGACGTGAAGATCGACGGCGGGATGATCGGCAAGCTCGCGACGCTCGCGAGCGGCTCGTCCGCCGACGTGCAGCGGCAGCAGACCGCGCTGAAGGCGCGCCAGCAACTCGCCGACGCGCTCGTGCGCGAACTCCGCTCGCAGGGCATTCCGGCGCTGCGCGCGGACGGCCCGGTGCCGAACGAACGCGACGCGCTGGTCGTCCGGGGCCGCTTCGACACGATCGACGCCGGCAATCGCCGCCGCCGCATCCTGATCGGGCTCGGCGCGGGCAAGAGCGAAGTGGGCGCATCGGTCGCCGTGCTGTTCCAGCCCGCCTACGGCGCACCGCAGCCGCTCGCCACGTTCTCCGCCAGCGCGAACAGCGGCCACATGCCCGGCATGGTGGAAACCGCGGGTGTCGGCGCGGTGGCCGGACACGTCGCGACGTCGGCGGCGGTCGGTGCCGGCCTGCACGGCGCATCGGAAGCGAAGCACGACACGGTGGCATCGGATACGGACCGTCTCGCACGCTCGATCGCGAAACAGTTCGCGGCAAGGAACACGACGAACGCGTGGGTTGCGACCTCGGCGGCGAGCTGATCCGCCTGCGCGGCACGATTGCGCGCACTCGCGGGCGGACGGGCATAATGCGCGATCACGTTGCGCCGCGCGGTGCGCCGTGATCGCGCCGGGCCCTTGAACGGCCTGTGCCGCTTCCGTATCGAAACCCGAATCTCAACCCGTCTATCCCATGCAAGTACTCGTCGTTGGCACCGGCAAGCTGGCAACCGAACTGCTCGGCTCGCACCGGCTCGACCCGGCAACCTGTCGCGTGATGGCCTGGTCGGACCCTGCACGCATCGACGCCCGTTCGATCGTCGTGCACGCCGGATCCGGCCGCGAGCTGCCCGCCGCGATCGCATTCTGCCGCGCAACGGGTTCGCCGCTCGTCGAGCTGTCCACCGGCTCCGACGTCGAGACCGGATCGCACGACTTCCCCGTCGTGCTCTGTCCGAATACGAATATCCTGATGCTCAAGTTCATGAGCATGCTGGAAACCAGCGGCCATCTGTTTCGCGACTGCCAGATCAGCGTGACGGAGTCGCACCAGGCCAGCAAAACTTCCGTGCCCGGCACCGCGGTCGGCATCGGCCAGTCGCTCGGCGTGCCAGCGCAGGACATCCGCTCCGTGCGCGACCCCGACGAGCAGCGCGACGCACTGCAGATTCCCGACGACCAGCTCGGCCGCCATGCGTTCCACCGGATCCGCATCGAGGATGGCGCCTGCAGCCTGCAGTTCGAGTCCCGCGTGTACGGCGGGTCGCCCTACGCGGACGGCGTATCGCGAATCGTCGAGGCCGTCCGGCAGCACGAGCTCGAACCTCGCCGGTACTCGATCGTCGAGTTCATCCACAACGGCTGGCTGTAGACGCTGTAAACGCTGCAGGCCGTAGGTGCGACGGTGCGCGGGCCGGCCACCGCGACGCGCCTGCCGGCACACCCGACAGCCGCGGTCGCGCCATCGGCGACGCTCGCGTCACCCGCCATCCAGCACGGCCCCGCTCTCCGGCAACGTCGCGCCGCCGTCGACGACGATCGTCTGCCCGGTGATATACGCCGCATCGGCCGACGCGAGAAACAGCATCGCGTTCGCGATGTCGTCCGGCTCACCCATCCGTGCGAGCGGAATGTCGCGCGCGATCTGCGCTGCAACCGACGCGTCGCCGAGATTGCCGGCCGCCGGCGTGCGGATCATCCCCGGCTCGACGCCGTTGACCGTCACGTTGCGGCGCGCGAGTTCGAGCGCCGCCGCGCGGATGAAGCCGTTCACGCCCGCCTTCGACGCCGCGTAGTGCGCGAGCCCCGGATAGGCGACGCGCGGCCCGGTGACCGACGACGTGACGAGCAGCCGCCCGGCCCCCGCGCGCTCGAATGCCGGCAGCGCAGCCTGGGCAAGCCAGAACAGCGCCGACAGGTTGACCGACAGCGTGCGCTCGAGCGTCGGCTCGTCGATCTGCGCAAACGGGGTCAGCGGAAAATACGCGGCGTTGTGAACGACCACGTCGAGCCGGCCGCCGTCGCGCTCGACCGCCGCGACGAGCGCGCCGAGTTCGTCGCGGCTCGCGGCGTCGACGCGATATGCGCGCGCATCGCCGCCCGCGCTGGCGAGTGCGTCGGCCTGCGCGGCAGCCGCGTCGCCGTTGAGATCGGCGAGCGCGACGAATGCATCGGATTCCGCGAAACGGCGTGCGATCGCCGCGCCGATTCCCTGCGCGGCGCCCGTGACCAGCACGACGCGTCCGCCGAAATCCGCACGCAGGCGGCCGCTGCCGAGCACGGCGTTCATCGCTGCGCCTCGCCGCCGAGCGGATGCACGGTCTCGTTCAGCACCTGCGCATGCGCGCCGATCGGGAAATTCGACAGCGTGCCGAAATCGCCGCCCTGATAACCGAAGATCTTGCCGTCGGTCTTGCGTTGCGCGAGGTCGATCAGCACGACGCCGAGCGTCGGCACCACCTTCTCGCGCCACACGAACAGATACAGTTGCTCGGCGATCCTGAAGTAATGGCAGCGGTCGACGTCGGCCAGCCCGCCTTCGACGCCCTGCAGACACTGCCATGCGTAGAAGTTTTCGTTCAGGTAGATGTGCTCGTAGCATTCGGTGGGGCTGTAGCGGTACATCGTCCGCTTGCCGATCAGTTCGCGCGTGGGCCCATGCAGCGGGCCCGGCTGCGTGTGGCCGCCGAGCGTGCCGTGCCGGAACACCGCATCGACGCCCGTGAGCGGCAGCCCGCGCGCGACGCGCGTGAACGCGTCGACACGCGTGTCGGCCTCGGTCGGCAGCGTGCCGGCCACCGACGTCCACACGCCGCTGCCGACATCGATCACGAGGCTGACGGACGTCGCGCGTGCTGCCGGGTCGATATAGTCGACGAAGTACAGGTCGTCGCGAAGCCGCGTGACGCGGCACGGCGCACGGCCGCTTGCGTCGGTCGCCGCGTCGCGCCATTGCAGCGCGCCCGCGTCGAACGTGTAGACGCGCCATGCGCCCGATGCGTCGCCGAGGGCCAGCGAGCGCCCGACGAGCGCGTTCACGGGCGCGAGGATGTTCGCGTCCGGCGCGAAGCCGTCCGCAAGCGCGCCTACCTGGATGAATACCGGATCCTGTCGTTCCACCTGCCGTCTCCCGCGCAGCTTCAGGCCCGGCGGGCCGTGTACGCTGCTCATGTGCACATGGTGCGGGCTGCGCGCGCCGCGCGGTATCGGCCAAAAGGATGAAGGGCGCGCGGCGCCGGAACGCGCTAAAGTGCACGTGATCCGCGCCGCTGCCGGCGCGAGGAGCACCCATGCACCGTGTCACCCATTACCGACGGAACGATGAAGGGATCGAGGCGATCAGCCTCGAGTCCGATCGCACGTTTCCGCGGCATGCGCACGACGAATTCGGAATCGGCGTGATCGTCAGCGGCGCGCATCGGTCCTGGAGCGGCCGCGGGCAGGTCGATGCGCTGGCCGGCGACGCGATCATGGTCAATCCCGGCGAAATGCACGACGGCATGCCGCTCGATGCGGGCACGGGCCGGCGCTGGCGGATGCTGTACCTCGCGCCCGCGCTGGTCGCGGGCGTCGCGGCGGAAGAAGGTCTCGGCGGCGTCGAGCTCGCGCATCCGGCCGTGCGCGATACGCAACTCGCCGCCGCCTTCGGCCGCTTGCATGCACGAATCGTCGCGGCAGACACGCTGCCGCTCGCCCGCGACGAGGCGCTCGTCACGCTGGTCGCGGCGCTGCTTGCGCGGCACTCGAACCGCACGCTGCCGGCCGCCGGTATCGCGCCGGCGATCCGCGTGGCACGCGAGCGGCTCGATGCAGCACCCGCCGCACCCGTTTCGCTGGCCGAACTCGCCGGCCTGAGCGGCGTGAGCCGCTTCCAGCTGCTGCGCGGGTTCGCTCGCGAACTCGGCATCACGCCGCACGCGTATCTTTTGCAGTCACGTACTCGCCTGGCGCGTGCACTGCTCGCGAGCGGCCGACCAATCGTGGATGCCGCGACCGAAGCCGGATTTGCCGATCAGAGCCACCTGACGCGTGCGTTCGCACGCCAGTTCGGAATCACGCCGGGGCAATTCACGCAGGCCGGCTGACAGGTTTCCCTGCCCCGGCACGGTTACCACGGGCGCAACGACGTCGATCGCTGCCGCTCGGTATCAGCCGCTCTTGCTGGCGATGCTCCCCGCCATCCGGAAACAGCGGCCGCCGCGCCCGGCCCCCTCGCTCCGCTCGCCATCACCGCTGCAATTTCGTTCAAGACGCATACACCGCCCCACGCGATGATGCGGCGCATGAAGACACGACTGATTGGCTATCTCTATCTCGCCGCCGCGATGGCGGGTGTCGGCAGCACCGTCATCGCGAGCCGCCTCGCGGCCGACGGCCTGCCGCCGTTCGCGGCCACCGCGCTGCGCTTCCTGATCGCAACCCCGTTGCTGTACGCACTGATGCGTGCACAACGAATGCGATGGCCGCGCATCTCCGTACGCGATGCCGTGCTGCTGGTCGTCCAGGCCGCGGCGGGTGGGGTCGGCTATACGGTGCTGCTGATCAGCGGCACGGGGCTGTCGTCGCCGCTCGATGCCGGCGTGATGCTCGGCACGCTGCCGGCGATGTCGACGCTGATCGCGGCGGTCGTGCTGCGTGAGCGGCAGACGCCGCGCGACTGGGGCGCGGCCGCGCTTGCCACCGCCGGCGTGCTGTTCGTCACGTTCGCGCCCGGCCAGGCCATGCCGTCGCTCCGGACACTCGCCGGCGACGCGCTGGTGCTGGCCGCCGTCGCCTGCGAAGCCGTGTTCATCCTGCTCAACCGGCGGCTGTCGGCGCCATTGCCGCCGCTCGCGCTATCGACGGCGATGTCGGGCCTCGGCTTCATGCTCGCGCTGGTGCCGGCCGCATTCGAATGGCACGCGCTGGCGACCGGATGGACCGTCGGCGCGGTGTCGGCGATCGCGTACTACGCACTGGTGCCGACCGTGCTCGGCTACCTGTGCTGGTATGCGGGTTCGGCACGCACGAGCGGCACCGAGGCCGCGCTGTTCACGGCCGTCGCGCCGGTCTCGGCCGTGCTGTTCGCTGTCGCGCTGTTCGGCGAGCCGCTGGGCGGCACGCGGCTGCTCGGCATCGCGTTCGTCGTCGCGGGAATGCTGGTGGGCGCGACGCGGCGACGTGAACCACCCACACGCGAAACGGCCGCTCCGCCGAGGTTGCCGACGGGGCCGGCAGCCTCCACGTCGAGCGCTACCGATTGATTCGTGCGAGCGATGACTGTAGGAATGTGTCCGCGCACGGCAAAGCCGTTGCGTACCGTCGCGCAAGATGCAATATTCGCGTGGCCGGGCCATTCGACAACCATCGAACAATCATTCGCATCGCCATGAACAAGAAGGAAGCCAGAACAAGAATCGCGGCGCTGCTGTCCGCGGGCGCGAGGAAGGCCGACGTGCTGGCCGAGCTGGCCGGACAGGGCCTCAAGGATCGCGTGCTCGCACGCCTGATCGCGTCGCGCCCCGACCCCGCGCTGTGCAGAAAGAACAAGGTGCATACCTGGATCCTCATCGGGCTCGGCATCGCGCAACTGCTGATCAGCCTCGTGCTCGCCTATCTCTTCTCGGCCGCCGCCAACGAACTCGGTGGCGCAGGTACGCTCGGCAAAGGACTTGCGGTGCTGTTCCTCGTGCTGACCGTGCCGCTGTCGCTGCTGTTCATCTGGGGCTTCGCGACCCATCGCGTCGGCGCGTATCACGCGTTCATCATCCTGTCGCTGCTGCAACTGCCGAAGATCCTCGCCGATCTCGGGCACGATCCGTCGTCGGCGCTGCCGAGCCTCGGGGTGACGGTCATCCTGGTGGGCTACGTCTGGTTCGTCCGCAACCGGCTGTTCCCCGACTTCGGCTGGTTCACGCCGCGCAAGGTCGACGGGCGTTACGCATTCGTGGAAAGCGCCTGACACCGCCGCCTTCACCGCGAACCACAAAAAAGGCGCCGGGCCAGCCCGCACTCGCGAACTGGCCCGGCGCCTTCTGCGTTCCGGAACCCGGCGGCTTACTTGGCCTTTTCAGCCGAGTCGCTGATCGCCTGGCCCCCCTTCGAAATGTCCTGCCCCATGCCTGCAACGGTATTGCAACCGGCGAGCGCGGCGGTCACCACCAGCAGCACTGCAGCAATCGTACGCGTCATTCTCACTCTCCTTCGAGTCAACAAGCCCGACCGGGCGAATCGGATGCGGCGGGGTGCCCTGCAATTCGCAGGGCACGGGGCCTGACCTGATTATACGGAGACGGCCGCCGCACGCCAGTGCCGGCCGAACCGGTGTCACGCGAACCATGCAGCCGGCCGCGCGAGATTTTTCTTGACTTCGGCGCACCGCGAACTAATATACGCACCGCGTATATTTTTTCATCAGGTGCCGCCGATGACCGTTCCCCAGCAAGCCTTCCTGCGCGACGCGATGCGCCGCCTCAACATGACCCGCGAAGTGTTCGCGAGTCGCATCGGCGTGAGCCGCCGCGCGCTGGATACATGGTTGTTGCCCGACGACTCGCAGGAATCGCGCGGCATGCCCGAGATTGTCGAGCGCTTCGTGTCGGAAATCGTCGACCGCTCGGCACCGGATGGCGGGGACTATACGCAAAGCGTAGACAAACAAGGGCTCGCGAAGCAGTTCCTGTTCGAAGGCAAGCCGCAATTGATCTCGGTGGATCAGTTCTCGCGCGACTCGGTTGAGGCGCTGTTCCGCGTCGCCGACGTGATGCAGCCGATCGCGCGCCGCCACAAGATCTCGCGCGTGCTCGAAGGCGCCGTGCTCGGCAACCTGTTCTTCGAGGCCAGCACGCGTACCCGCGTGTCGTTCGGCGCGGCCTTCTGCCGGCTCGGCGGCTCGGTGTGCGACACAACCGGCTTCACGTTCTCGTCGATGGCCAAGGGCGAATCGATTTACGACACGAGCCGCGTGATGGCCGGCTATGTCGACGCGCTCGTGATCCGCCACCCGGAGAAAGGCTCGGTTGCCGAATTCGCGCGCGCGACCAACCTGCCGGTGATCAACGGCGGCGACGGCCCCGGCGAACACCCGAGCCAGGCCCTGCTCGATCTCTATACGATCCAGCGCGAATTCTCGCGGCTCGGCAAGATCGTCGACGGCGCGCATATCGCGCTCGTCGGCGACCTGAAATACGGCCGCACCGTGCACTCGCTCGTCAAGCTGCTCGCGCTGTACCGCGGATTGAAGTTCACGCTCGTGTCGCCGCCGACGCTCGAAATGCCGGCGTACATCATCGACCAGATCGCGACGAACGGCCACGTGATCGAGCAGACGAACGACCTCGCGGCCGGGCTGCGCGGCGCGGACGTCGTCTATGCGACGCGGATCCAGAAGGAACGCTTCACCGACGAGTCGTTCGAAGGCTACACGCCGGATTTCCAGATCAACCAGGCGCTCGTCGATTCCGCCTGCAAGCCCGACACGCTGATCATGCACCCGCTGCCGCGCGACAGCCGGCCCGGCGCGAACGACCTGTCGGTCGACCTGAACCGCGACCCGCGTCTCGCGATCTTCCGGCAGACCGACAACGGCATTCCGGTGCGAATGGCGATCTTCGCGGTGCTGCTCGGGGTCGAGAATCTCGTCCAGCATTCGATGCGCGACGCGACGTGGCGCCCGCCGGCATACCTCGGGCCGGAGGATGCGGTGTTTCACGGAATCGATTGACCCGCCTCCCGCGTCGCGCGGCTACCCTTGAATGATTCAGTTCAGGGGCCGCGCACGCTGACGTCACGCACAACGCGCCGCCTCGCACGGCGCGTTTGCATTTTCGGCGCGGATGATGCTGGGCAATCCGACAGGTATTACCGGGCCCACGGATCGATGACGCGCAGGCCAGCTGCTTCGAACGGCGCGACGTCGCGTGTGGCCACGATCAAGCCATTTGCTGCGGCGGTTGCAGCGATGAAGCCCTCGGCAGACGCCATCGCATTGCCCGCTGCGCGAGCCTTCGCACGAAGGCTCGCATACGCGTTGCTGGCCGCATCGTCGAACGGCAGGATGCGGCCGCGAAACAGCGGCACGACGCGCTGCTCGATGCTTTGCTCGAGCCAGTCACGTCGTCGCCCTTCCGACAGAGCGGCCACGCCGAATCGCATTTCAGCGAGACTGATCGCTGCAAGAAACAGCGTCTCGACGTTCTGCGCATCGAGCCATTCGATCACGGCCGGGCTCGGCTCGCGCCGCAGCGGCTCGGAAATGACGTTGGTATCGACCAGGATCATTCGAAGCTCATCGGATCGGTTTGCGACCTGTCGCGCGGATCCTCGAAATCGAAACCACCCGCCTCTCGCCCGATTTCAGCCAGCAACGTTCCCAGCCGGGGCCGCCCGCCGGGCCGAACGGCCTGCTCGAGGATGTCGCGCACCTCCGCTTCGGTGCTGCGACCATGTTGCGCCGCGCGGATTCGAAGCGCGCGATGTACCTCGTCGGGCAAATTTCGAACGGTAATCACAGGCATGATGCACCCCGCCACAGTTGCTTTCAATGCATGCATTTTATCGCCTTGCTGTCACCATGGACGAATGAAGATGCAGCCACTGTAGCTCGCTCGATCAGGTCTTCATACTCGGCCATTCGGCCATCCTCGCCCGCCCCGCAAGCCCCGGAGGCCTCCGCAACATTCGTCAACATTCTTCCCACCAACAAAAACAAGAATGCTTCTCATTTGCAATTAAATTACTTAGAATGCCACCTGAAAACAAATCGTAATAATTCCCGGCGGCATGCACAGTTCCGTAGCACACCGTCACCGGGGCCACACTGCGAGGTCGAAGCGCACCATGAAGTCCCGTACCGAAGAGCCGAAGCTCGGCAAATTCACCACCTTGTGCAGCGTGCTCGCCGCGAGCCCGGCGTTCGCCGACGGCACGCCGCCGCCCGCCCCGGTCGGCACCGAGGGCCATCTCGCGCCGATCGAGATCCAGGGCAGGACAGAGCACAGCTACAAGGCCGACTTTTCCGCATCCGCGAAATTCACCGCCCCGCTCGTCGACACGCCGAAATCCGTCACCGTGATACCGCAGGAACTGATCCAGAGCAGCGGCGCGGCAACGCTGACCGAAGCGCTGCGCACCGTGCCCGGCATCACGTTCGGTGCCGGCGAGGGCGGCAACCCGCTCGGCGATCGTCCGTTCATCCGCGGCTACGACACGCAGGGCAGCATGTTCGTCGACGGGATGCGCGACACGGGCGCGACCACGCGCGAGATCTTCAACACCGAGCGCGTCGAGATCACCAAGGGCTCCGACGGCGCGTACGGCGGCCGCGGCGGCGCGGGCGGCAGCATCAACCTGATCACGAAAGCACCGCACCTCGGCACGACCGCCGCCGCGAGCGCGGGCCTCGGCACCGACCGCTACCGCCGCTTCACCGCCGACGGCAACTGGCAGTTCGCCGATCATGCCGCGTTCCGCCTGAACCTGATGAGCCACAACAACGACGTCGCCGGCCGCGACGCCGTCAACAACGCGCGCTGGGGCGTCGCGCCGTCGATCGCGTTCGGCCTCGGCACGCCGACGCGCGTGACCGCGAGCTACTACCACCTGCAGACGGACGACATGCCCGACGGCGGCATTCCGTACTTCTACACAACGTCGAACAAGCCCGCGAACGTCGACACGATCTATCCGGCGCCCGTCGACCGCCACAACTTCTACGGCCTGATCGACCGCGACTTCCGCAAGACCACGTCCGACATCAGCACGATCAAGATCGAGCACGACATCACGCCCGGGCTGACGGTGCGCAACACCACGCGCTACACGGAATCGACGCAGGACTACATCTGGACGCAGCCGGACGACAGCCAGGGCAACGTGGTGAACGGCAAGGTCTGGCGCCGCAACAACAATCGCAACAGCTCGATCAACAGTCTCGCGAACCTGACCGAACTGTTCGGCGAATTCCGCACCGGCCCGTTCAAGCACGGCTTCACCACCGGCATCGAGCTGTCGCGCGAATGGGGCAAGCGCGATTCGTACACGGTCGCGACCGACAAGGGCACGATCTGCCAGAAAGGCATCGGCGCGCCGTCGGGCTACAACTGCACGAGCCTGTGGTCGCCGAACCCGAACGACCCGTGGGCCGGGTCCGTCACACGCAACAACGACTATGCGCATGCACGCACCACGACCAAGTCGATCTACGGCTTCGACACGATCGAGCTCACGCCGCGCTGGCAGGTGAACGCCGGCGTGCGCGTCGACGACTACTCGACCCGCTTCACCGACACCCGGGCGAACGGCGGGAAGACCACCACGCGCGACGACACGCTCGTGAACTGGCAGGCCGGCCTCGTGTTCAAGCCCGCGCGCAACGGCAGCCTCTACGCGTCGTATGCGACCTCGTCGACGCCGGCCGGCATGCTGCTCGGCGAAGGCAGCGAAACGCAGTCG
Source organism: Burkholderia ambifaria (assembly GCF_001443045.1). GTDB lineage: Bacteria > Pseudomonadota > Gammaproteobacteria > Burkholderiales > Burkholderiaceae > Burkholderia > Burkholderia ambifaria_A. Next base: position 23,347 of record NZ_LKPJ01000027.1, read on the forward strand.
CTCACGCCGGGCCGCGGCGGCGTCGGCCCGAACGCCGATCAGATGGCGCCGGAGAAAAACCGCAGCATCGAGCTCGGCACGAAGTGGAATGTGCTCAACGACAAGCTGTCGCTGACCGCCGCGCTGTTCCAGATCGACACGACGAATGCGCGCGTGACGCTGCCGAACAACCAGTACGCGATGGTCGGCAACAAGCGCGTGCAAGGTCTCGAACTCGGCGTCGCGGGCCAGATCACGAAGCAGTGGCAGGTGTTCGGCGGCTACACGTACATGAAGAGCGAGCTGCGCGACAACGGCAAGGACGCCGCCAACAACGGCCACCGCTTCCCGAACACGCCGAAGCACAGCCTGACGATGTGGTCGAACTACGACGTGACGCCGAAGTTCACCGTCGGCGGCGGTGCGTTCTACATGTCGGAAGTGTTCGGCGATCCCGCGAACCTGCGCGCCGTGCCGTCGTACTGGCGTTTCGATGCGATGGCGCAATACCGGATCAACAAGAAGCTCGACCTGCAGCTGAACGTGAACAATCTGTTCAACCGCACGTACTTCGATCAGGCGTATCCGGCGCACTACGCGTCGATCGCACCGGGCCGCTCGGCGTTCGTCACGCTGAACGCGCGCTACTGATCGATGGAAGCCGTATCGCTGAAGGCGCTGGCGTCGGTATCGCCGCGCGAGTTCGCCGCCATCCTGGCCGGGCCGCCCGAGCGTGCCGTCGCGTGGGTCGCGGCGGCGGCCGACCACGGCATCGTCGACGCGCAGGCCGTCTACGGACAGTACCTGCTCGACGGGCGCGGCGTCGCGCGCGATCCGGCTGCCGCATTCGGCTGGTTCCGGCATGCGGCGCAAGCCGGCCACCCGATGGCGATGAACATGCTCGGCCGCTGCTACGAGTTCGGCTGGGGTACGGCCGCGTGCGCGCCGGTGGCCGTGTACTGGTACCGGCTCGCCGCGCAGGCAGGGCTCGACTGGGGCATGTACAACTACGCGACGGCGCTCGCGCTCGGCAACGGCGTCGACGAGGATCGCGCCGCCGCGCTCGACTGGTTCCAGCGTGCGGCCGCGCTCGGCCATGCGAAATCGATCAACCTGATCGGCGGCTTCTACGAGGATGGCTGGATCGTGGCTGTCGATACCGACATCGCGTTCGACCACTATCGCCGCGCGGCCGAGGCCGGCGACTTCCGCGGCCAGTTCAACTACGCCCGGCTGCTGGGCGAGCGCGGGCGCATCGACGATGCACTCATGTGGCTCGCGCGCGTGCCGGCCACCGCGACACCAGCGTTCGTCGCGAAGATGGTCGCGTATCTCGCGTCATCGCCGGTCGACGCTTTTCGGACGGCGGCAATGCAACTGCAGCCGCACGCCACGACCATGGAATCCGCAACATGATGCTTCACATCCCCGAGGTCTTGACCAAGGCACAGGTCGCGCAATGCCGCGACCTGCTCGATGCCGCCGAATGGATCGACGGCAACGCAACGTCGGGTGCGCAATCGGCGCTCGCGAAACGCAACCGGCAATTGCCGGAAAGCTCGCCCGTCGCGCGTGCGGTAGGCGATGCGATCGAGGATGCGCTGGCGCGACATGCGCTGTTCTTTTCGGCAGCGCTGCCGCTTAAGGTGTTTCCGCCGCTGTTCAATCGCTACGAAGGCGGCGAGACGTTCGGCACGCATGTCGACAACGCGATCCGGCTGCTGCGCGGCACGGATTTTCGCGTACGCAGCGATCTGTCGGCAACGCTGTTTCTCGAGGAGCCCGATGCGTACGACGGCGGCGAGCTGTGCGTGGAAGATACGTATGGCGTGCATCGCGCGAAACTGCCGGCAGGCGATCTCGTGCTGTATCCGGCATCGAGCCTGCATCGGGTGACGCCGGTCACGCGCGGCGAGCGCGTCGCATCGTTCTTCTGGATCCAGAGCATGGTGCGCGACGATGGCGACCGCACGCTGCTGTTTCAACTCGATACGCAGATTCAGGGGTTGTCTGCGGAAAAAGGCGCGACGGATCCGACGGTCATTTCATTGACGGGGATTTATCACAACCTGTTGAGGAAGTGGGCGGATGCGTAGGGTGAACCGGTAAAGCCGTTGCCGTCACGGAAAACGCCGGCCGAGACCGTCCCGCTCGTCGCTTGCATCAGGTCGCCACGCCGGCCTAAAATGACCATCGTCAAATGACCATGCTCATATCATGATGCCACACGCTCCCGTCTCCAAATCCGAATTCAAGGCTCGCGCACTCGAGTACTTCCGGCTCGTCGAGGCGTCAGGCGAAAGCCTCATCGTCACCGATCACGGCAAGCCGACGCTCGAGATCCGGCCGTACCACGCCCGCGAAGCTCAGCCGTTGGACATATTGCGCGGCTCGGTCATGCGCTACGACAATCCTCTCGATCCGATTGCGGATGATGATTGGGAGGCGTCGCGGTGATCGTGCTGGATACGCATGCATTGGTGTGGTGGGTGGCGGGCGATCCGTCGCTCAGCAAGAAGGCCAGAAGCGCGATCGATCGCGCGCGCAATGAGGGCACGCTCGCCGCGTCCGCGATCTCCGCATGGGAAATCGCGATGCTGGTGCGCAACGAGCGCCTCGCGCTGACGATGGACGTCGATGCGTGGCTCGCGACGGTCGCTCAGATCGATGGCATGCGCTTCGTGCCGATCGACGCCGACATCGCCGCGAAGTCCACCGCCCTGCCCGGCACGTTCCACAAGGATCCGGCCGATCGCATGATCGTTGCGACCGCACGGCGGCTCGGCGCGCCGCTGGTCACGCGTGACGAAAAGATCCGCGCTTACGCACACGTCAAGACACTTTGGTGACGGTCATATACGCGTCGGCCGAATCGCAACACGGGCACCCACGGCCGCAATTCGACAGGCGATTCGTCTGATCGAACCGAATGCGATGGTCGCACGAAACCGTCAACTACCGCTCGGCGCTCTACCACGCACCTGTTTCACGAATTACGCGTCCGAACGGCGGCATTGGTCGTTCGGCAACCGCTATTGGGCCGCAATACAACGCGAATCGCACGCCGTTTACGGCCCAACCGACGAAAGCACGCGCACCGAAGCCCCCACCGACATTCTTTCCGGCTGCCATGCCCGCGCATCGGTAACATCCGCACTTGCCGATCCCCGCCCGCTCCCGCACAATCGGGCCACCCGCCTTCCTCCCCCCGCGCCGATGTCCTATGCGTCACTCGCCACCGGCGTCCTGCTCGCCGGCGGTCTCGGTCAACGCTTCGACCCAAGCGGTCTGCACAGCAAGCTGCTCGCGCTGCTTCCCGACGGCACGCCCGTTGCGGTCGCGGCCGCGCGCCATCTCGCGGCGGCCACGGCCGACGTGATCGCCGTCGTGCGTCCCGGCGCCGAAAAGCTCGCGATCCTGTTGAACGAAGCCGGCTGCCAGGTCGTCTATGCGCTCGACGCGACGCGCGGCATGGGTGCAAGCCTTGCAGCCGGCGTGCGCGCCACGCCGGAAGCAACCGGCTGGCTGGTCGCGCTCGGCGACATGCCGTGGATCGCCGCGCCCACCTACGAAGCGGTCACGCGCGCCCTCGACGCCGACGACGCATCGATCGTCGCCCCCATCCACCGCGGCATGCGCGGCCATCCGGTCGGTTTCGCCGCGCACCACTACGATGCACTCGCCGCGCTCGACGGCGATGCCGGCGCCCGTGCGCTGTTCGCCAGCGCGCCGGTGAACCTGCTCGACGTCGACGATCCCGGCATCCTGCGCGACGTCGATACGCCCGCGGATCTGCGCTGACATCGGCGCCCGCCAGCCGCATCGTGCATCGCGGATGCCTGTCGTCGCGCGAGCCGGCGCGACACCTGCAGAAGCTCGCATGTCGCCGCCAATCCGCATGCCGCCATGAGAATCGCGCTGCAAAGACCCGCCCGATTGCCTATAACGGAGACGAGGCGCATCCGCCGCGCCACCGCCGTCACGCATTGCGCGAGTTCCCCATGGACCACACGACCCCGATGCCCGAGCCCCCGGCCGACCCGAACCGCGATCCGGAAGACGATCCGCTGTCGCCACCGCCGCCGGGGCATCCTCACGACAACCCGCAGCAACCGGACGGACCGCCGAGCAAGGACCCCATTTAGCCGCGCATCGGCAGCCGTCGCATTGGTCGGCGCGTTCCCCAAACGGACGCGGAACCACGCGCCGGACGCGCCTGCCGCTACACCACCGCGCTTTCCCGCGCGGCGCGTACCTCGTACGTCTTCAGATGGTTGTACGCGATTCGCAGCAGCGACAGCGCATCCGCCGCCTGCGGGTCGCGGCGCGCGAGCAGGTCGCCGATCACGTGATCAGCCTCGACCCGCGCGCGGTTCTCGACGTCGCGCAGCATTGACGCGGTCAGCGGCGATGGCGTCAGCACCATCCGCTGCATCCGCTCGACCGCCGCCGGATCGGGCCGATAACCGTTGTGCGCGGCGATCGCATTGCATTCGTCGAGCATCGTCTCGAGCAGGCGTCGACCGTCCGGCGCGGCGAGAATGTCGCCGATCGAACCGCGAAACAGCGACGTGCTCGCCGCGAGCGTCGCGAGAAACACCCACTTGTCCCACATCCGCGCGGCAATGTCGTCGCTGAGCGTCGCATCGAAGCCCGCGCCGCCGAGCACGTCGGCCACCGCGCGCACGCGCGCCGATGCGCCGCCGGCGAGTTCGCCGAACGACAGCCCGTGCGTGTCGTTCAGGTGCACGATCCGCTGCTCGCGATCGAGCGTCGCCGCGATCACGCACAGGCCGCCCAGCACCTGCGCGGCACCGAACCGATCGCGCAGCACGTCGAGATGGCGCATCCCGTTGAGCATCGGCAGGATCAGCGTCGACGGCCCGACGAACGGCGCGAACGACGCAATCGCATCGTCGAGGCTGTAGGCCTTGCAGCTCAGCAGCACCAGGTCGAACGGCGCGGCCGCATCGCTCGCGCGCACCGTCTGCACGTTCGCGAGCGTCAGGTCGCCGCGCGGGCTGCGGATCAGGAGCCCGTCGCGCGCGAGCGCGGCCGCGCGGCCGTCGCGCACCAGGAACGTCACGTCGCGCCCCGCCGCCGCGAGCCGGCCGCCGAAGTATCCGCCGACCGCGCCGGCCCCCACCACCAGAATTCTCATCGATGCCTCCTTTCGGCTTTCGGGTTCGTTCGACGTCGCCGGCCCGCGCCCGGCCGTCCGGGCACGATGCGCAGCCGTCATCGCCCGACAGTATAGCGATGCTGCATATGTATATGCATAGATACCCATGGCGGGCTCGACGGTATCGCCCGGTTGCCCCCGGTTGACGTTTCTCAGGGATTTCCCGCCTACGGCAACGTGCGTTGCGCGCCGTCAAAGAGTTATCCCGTCACGCCGTCCCGGCGCGCTTGTTCGACCGACCAACCTCACTACCCATGCGCACCCTTTCCCTGAACCAGAAACTCGCCTCGATGATCGTCATTCTGTGGCTCGGCCTGCTCGTGATCGCCGGCATCGGCGCGTGGCAGACGCGCGCGTCGATGATCACGGATCGCCGCGACCAGCTTGCGTCGCTGGTCGCGCAGGCGACGAACGTCGCCGATCATTACTACAAGCTGTCGCAGCAGAATGCGTTGCCGGAAGCCGACGCAAAGCAGAAGGCGCTCGAAGCCATCGCCGCGATGCGCTACGGCACCGACGGCTACATCTCGATCAACGACTCGAAGCCGGTGATCGTGATGCATCCGATCAAGACCGAACTCAACGGCAAGGACGTGTCGAATTTCGCGGATCCGAACGGCAAGCACCTGTTCGTCGAGATCGTGAAGGCCGGCAACGAGGAAGGCGGCAAGGGCTTCGTCCAGTATCTGTGGCCGAAGCCGGGTGCCGACAAGCCGCAGGACAAGACCAGCGCGGTGCAGCGCTTCGCGCCGTGGGACTGGTATCTCGTGACGGGCATGTACATGGACGACGTACGTTCGGCCGTGCTCGCGAGCATCGGCCGCTGGTTCGCGATGACGGCCGTGCTCGGCGCGATCGCGACGGCCGTGATGGTGCTCGTACTGAAAAGCGTGCGCGCGAACCTCGGCGGCGAGCTCGAAGTCGCGCTCGACGCCGCACAGCGGATCGCGCAGGGCGACCTGACCGCGCGCGTGGACGTGAAGCACGACGATCGCGGCAGCCTGCTGCATGCACTGCAGACGATGCAGAGCGGGCTGATCGACATGGTGTCGCGCGTGCGGCTGGGCACGGAGAACATCAACGTCGGCGCAAGCGAGATCGCGTCGGGCAACACCGACCTGTCGCAGCGCACCGAGGAACAGGCGGCCGCGCTCGTGCAGACCGCATCGAGCATGGACCAGATGACCGCGAACGTGAAGCAGAACGCGGACAGCGCCGCCCAGGCCGCGACGCTTGCCAGCCAGGCCGCGCAGGTCGCGACGCGCGGCAGCGAAGTGGTCGACGATGTCGTGCGCACGATGAACGAAATCACCGACCGCTCGCACAAGATCGGCGACATCATCGGCGTGATCGACGGGATCGCGTTCCAGACCAACATCCTCGCGCTGAACGCGGCCGTCGAAGCGGCGCGCGCGGGCGAACAGGGCCGCGGCTTCGCGGTGGTCGCGGCCGAGGTGCGCTCGCTCGCGCAACGCTCGGCGACGGCCGCGAAAGAAATCAAGTCGCTGATCGTGTCGTCGAACGAGACCGTCGAGCACGGCGCGACGCTCGTCACGCACGCGGGCGAGACGATGGCCGAAATCGTGCAGTCGGTACGGCGCGTCAACGAGATCCTCGACGAGATCAGCCATGCGTCGCGCGAGCAGAGCGCGGGGATCGAGCAGGTCAACCGCGCGGTGGGCGAGATGGACCAGGTCACGCAGCAGAACGCGGCGCTCGTCGAGGAAGCCGCTGCCGCCGCGCATTCGCTGCGCGACCAGGCCGAAGCGCTGCGCGACGCGGTCACGCGGTTCGCATTGCCGGCCTGACATCAGCCGAGCCGAGCGAACTCCCCGCCTAACCCGGCGGAGTTCGCCTAGCGGGCCGACACCGCGCGGTGCCGGCCCCGGCCCGCGCCTCTCCTGCGCCTCTTTCGCACCTACCCCGCGCCGGTTGGCCGGCTCACGGCTTGGCGCCACCGAACCCCAGCCCCGCCGCCCGCTGGACCAGCTCGATATCGTTGGTCACGCCGAGTTTCTTCATCGCGCTGACCTTCTGCGCACTGACCGTCTGTTTCCCCTTGTTCAGCCGCTGCGCGATCGTCTTGATCGGCACGCCGGCCAGATAAAGGCGAATCACCTCGATTTCGCGCGTCGACAGTTTCACCGGCGGCTGATCGTGTTCGGCGAGCGCATCGAGCGCGCGCCGGACGAGCGGCGACAGGTAGCGCCCGCCGCTGTAGCTCGAATGGATCGCGGTGACGATGTGGCCGACTTCGTCGAACTTGCTGACAAGGCTCGCGCGGCCTTGCGCGAGGATCGAGCGGAAGATCAACGGATTCTCGTTCCCGACCAGCGCGACGATCCCGATGTTCGGACGCGAGCGGCGCAACCAGTCGAACAGCGCGAGGCCGTCCATCTGCGTGTCGCGGCCGATCGCATAGTCGACCAGCGCGATATCGCAGTCGATGCTGCCCAGCGCCTCGACCAGTTCGCCCGGCGTCCGGGAGACGCCAACGAGATCGATCGCGCACATGCCGCCGGCAATGTGCTCCACGCCGGCCAGCGTCAGCGGCCAGTCGTATGCGAAAACTGTGCGAATACTGAATTTCCCCATGCGCAATTCCAGAAGGTTCGCCGGGCCGCGTGACGCGAAATGCGTGCGCGGCCGGATCGGCGTTGAATCGACGGTCGGGATATTTTTATCCCGACCGTTATTCTAGGAAGCGGCGCGCGGCCGGGATATCGGACGACGTATAGATTGGCCCGCAGGAACGTAATACGAGTTTGATATTTGCACCGGTCCGACCGATCGGCGGCAGCCTGAGTCGGCCGGACGGCCGACATCGCACGCGGCACGGGCCGCACGGACGGCCCACGGGGTAAAATTGCGGCCTTTGCATGCCACTCCGGGCGACCGGCCGCGCGCCCCGCCCGTTCGCCACGCTTCCTCCATGACCGAATCCGATCTGCAATCCGACGACACCACCATCCACGAAGACGGCCTCTGGCGCGACAACGGCTGGATGGCCCGCATCATCAAGAACGAAGACGACGACGGCTGGGCCGTCGAGATGATCAAGGACGGCGAAGCCGAGCCCGCGCTCGTCGGCCCGTGGACGATGGGTCGCGACAAGAAGAACCCGAAGCCGATGGACGCGAACGCGTTCCGCACGCTGGTAAAGACCGCGACCGAGGTGCTGATGCGTCACGAGCAGCAGCGCCGCGCGATGCTGCACAAGGAAGTGACGGTCCAGGACGACGACGGGCAGGATGTGTCGGTGACGCTCGACATCGTGCCGGACGAGTTCGAGCCGTATGCGCAACTGAAGGCGTTCGACCCATACGGCGAGCTGCTGGCCGACGCGAAGGTGTCCGCCGGGTTCAAGCTCAACAAGGCCAGCGCCGCACGCTGGGTCGAATCGGGCTTCGAACGGCCGGCCTGACGCCACGGGCCGGCGGCCGCGCGATGCGAGGCCGCGTGCCGCGCGGGCGCAACCGGCGTCAGTCGTGCAGGCCGTGCGCGATCATCAGGCGGTACAGCGTCGCGCGCGAAACCCCGAGTTCCGTCGCGGCGTCGGCATACTGGCGCCGATGCCGCAACAGCGTTTCCTCGATCGTGCGCCGCTCTGCCTGCCGGCGCGCGTCGACGAGCGTCGGCGGCCGGTGCGACGTGTACTGGTTCAGTTCGAGATCGACGGCCGAGATCAGCGGGCCGTTCGTCATCACGACCGCGAAGCGGATCCGGTTGATCAGCTCGCGCACATTGCCTGGCCACGCATAACTGTGGATCGCCTCGATCGCGCACGGCATGAAGCCGCGAATCCGGTGCGAGGCGTCGTCGCGATAGCGCCGCAGCACGTGGTCGGCGAGCAGCATGATGTCGCGGCCGCGCGCGCGCAGCGGCGGCTCGTCGATGCGCAGCACGCACAGGCGGTAATACAGGTCCGCACGGAATCGCCCCGCCTGCATCGCGGCCTCGAGATCGACGTGGGTCGCGGACACGATCCGCACGTCCACCGGAATCGACGCGTGCCCGCCGAGTCGCTCGATCTTGCCCTCCTGCAGGAACCGCAGCAGGCTCGCCTGGCTCTCGAACGGCATGTCGCCGATTTCGTCGAGAAACAGCGTGCCGCCGTGCGCGGACTCGATGCGGCCGATCTTGCGCTGGTGCGCGCCGGTGAACGCGCCGCGTTCATGACCGAACAGCTCGGCCTGCAGCAGCGTCGACGGGATGGCCGCGCAATTCACGGCGACGAACGGCGCGTCGGCGCGCGACGAATGCTGGTGGATCGCCGCCGCGGTCAACTCCTTGCCGGTGCCGGATTCGCCGGCGATGAACACCGTGGCCTCGGTGCTCGCGACCTTGCGGATCGTCGCGAACAGGCGGCGCATCGCGTCGCATGCGCCGATCATCGCACCGCCGGGCGGCGCGGCATCGGCATCCGGTTCGCTTTCCGCCAGTTTCAGCATCCCGTACGCATGGCCGACGAGATAGCCGATCGTCGTGTAGGCCGTCGCGTTGCGCACGTAGTCGAAGCAGCACTGGCGGATCAGGCGCGCGATGGTGGCGTCGCGCAGCCGCTCGTCATCGGCGAGCGCGACCCAGCCGATACGCGGATCGCGCAGCAGCGCCTCGAACGATGCGACGTCGGGTGACGCGAAATCGCCAAAATCGACGACGCCCGCATGCAGCCGGTTCGTCTTGACGAGATTGAGTGCGTCCGCAACGGACTTCGCGCGCCATACGTCCCAGCCGCGCGATGCGAGACAGTCGACGAGCTCCGCGTCGGGATGCTGCGACAGATAGACGAGCGGGCGCGACGGCGCGGTGTGGTGAGCCCGGACCGCGACGAACGGCGGCGCGCATGCGGCCCGTTCCCGCTCCTGCGGGCCTGACAGTCTGATCGGACAGCAATGGTTCACGATGACCTCATTGCATAGGGTTGTCCGGCGGAGTGGGCGGCGCGCTGCGCGGCGGGCCTCCCTGTCCGCGCTGCGCTGCGCTGCGCTGCCTGCGTGTCCGCTCGGGAACGTTTCGTTATCGGCAGAACACGACACGCTGCGTATAGATCTGCGGTTCGACGACGGGCCGCGCGGCCTGGTTGAGCTCTTCGCGGTAGGCACGGTAGGTCTTGCCGTTCACCGTCACTTCCGTCGCGGGCGCCGTCTCGATCGTGTTCAGCCCCTTGCGTTGCCAGTCGTCGACCCGCGCCGACGCGGACAGGCTCGACTCGCCGGCGATCTTCTGCGTGATCGCGCTGCTATCGCTCCACGGCTGGGTCTGCATGTCCTCCGCGTGCTGCATCGCGCCGACCGTCTTGCCGGTCGGGGTCGGCCCGCGCTGCGCTTCGAACGGCGCGCCGCGGCCGTACACCGGCGATCGCCACGATGGCGCGTGTCCTTCCTCCGGCATCATGTAAATCATCTGCGGATCGCCGACCATCATCATCGGCACGCATGCCGTGTTGTCCGGGCGGCCGAGCGTCGTCAGCGCCTGCTGGACGCTCGCGGCGTTCGCGAGGGTCTGCTCGCTCAGGATGACAAAGACCGCAGGGTTCTGGAAAACCGACTGCGCGGCGGCTTGTGTGCCGCACAACAGCAGAGCGACCAAAAAGATCCTCATGATTGAGGCCTCCTTGTACCCTCGTCAGGCAAAAAGAGGTGTTGACCTCGGGGATGGGACCAACACCCGTCAAACTTGCAACGTGCGTCGCGCAGCGGATCCGGCTGCTCCCGTGCGACCGGCATGCCGATCGCACGAGAGCCGGGCCCGCAGGCTCACGACGACGTGCTCGTCGAGATGACGGTCGGGGCCGGCATCGCCGGTACGGCCGGGGTAGCCTGCTGGTCGACCGTAGCCGCCGCCGGATCGGACGCGGCCGGCATCTCGGCCGACGGTGCGGGCGCGGCAGCGGATTCGACCGCGTCCGTCGCCTTCGCGTCGGCGGCCGGCGTGTCGGCCGCAGCAGCCGCTGCGGCAGGCTGCGCGGCTTCCGGCGCGGGCGCTTCGGCTGCTGCCTGCGGAGCCGGTTCGGCAGCCTTCGCATCGATCGCGGGCGCTGCTGCGTCGGCGGTCTGCGGCGCGGCGTCGGTCGCGGCCGGTGCGGCTTGCGCGGTGTCCGGCGCCTTCGCGTCGGCATCCGGCGTTGCCGCGGCTTGCGCTGCGGTGTCGGCTGCAGCCGGTGCCGGTTCAGGCGCCTTGTCGGCAACTGCCGGCACGGGTTCCGGCGCCTTCGTGTCGACCGCCGGCGCCGCTGCCGCTTGCGCGGCGGCGTCGGTTGCGGCCGGTGCGGGTTCCGGTGCCTTGTCGGCAACCGCCGGTGCGGGCTGTTCCGGCGCCTTGTCGGCGACGGCCGGCGCTGCCACGATCGCGGCAGCAGGCACCGCGCTCATCGCGGCCGGTGCGGCGGCGGGCACGGCGCTCACCGCCGGTGCGGCTGCGGTAACCGGTGCGGCTGCGACAGCCGGTGCGGCGGCAGGCACGACGGCAGCGGCTTGCGACGCCTTCACGGCGGCTGCCTGCGTCGCGGCAGGCACCGCGCTGACGGCCGGCATGGCGATCGACGGCGCGGGCACCGGCACCGGGATCGGCGCCGTCTGGACCGCGGTCGTCGCCACCGGGCGCGTCTGCACCGGCGCGGCCGCGTCGAGCGGCGGCAGGCCCATGCGGTTGCGCACGATCGGATCGCGATACTTCACGTCGTCGGCCACGGTCGCTTCGGCGGAAGGTGCCACGTTCGAACGTGCGAGCGGCGCGGTCGTGCCCGGGCACAGGTGTCCGGTTGCCTCCACCGCGCGCCGGTTCGCATCGCTCTGGCAGAGCAGCGCGAGCGCGACGTCGGTCAGCCCCATCGCGCGGAATTCACGCGCATCGAGACGACGCACGCATGCCTGGTCGACCAGGGTCGTGCCGCCGGTCGCGCCGAACCCCGGGAACGACACGCCGACGCTCACCGAACCCATGCAGGTATCGGACAGCGTGGTCGTGAGGCCGGGCGCCTGGATCGCCGGGTTCGTCTTGATCGTCTGGGTACCCGAGTAGTTGACGTTTTCCGATGCCTGGGTGTTGTACGGGTTGGTGCCGGGCGAACCGGCCGACTGAAGCGCGCTCACGCCCTGCGGCGTCACGTTCGAGCCGCCGCTCGTGGAGGACGGCATCGTCAAGTTGACCTGCACGCTCGAATTACCGCTGCTGCGAACCCCGCTGCTGCTGGTGGCATTGCCGCCGCGCGAGCTCGTCGTGTTAGTGTTCATGCTCGAGCCGCCGCCCTGGCTGATCGCAGTCGAACCGCTTGACGATTGCGAACTCGAGGTCGAATCCGCTGTTTGCGCTTGGGCACCGATCGTGGCCATCGCGAACATTGCCGCACATGCCACCCTGATCTTGTTGCTGTTCATTTCACTCTCCGGACGAGGTTTGACCTCCCACCCAGGCAACCGTACTAATTCCCCTGAATTCCTTCAGCTTTGCCCGCTTCCCCGAACTGCTTCCAGCCGCTACCCAGCTGGGACCATGAGCCGCCCGACATTCCCGGCCATGCCTGGGAGTCCGGTGTGCCGATGGCACTGCCCGACGAAAGCGTTTGTTGTTGTGACGGGTTGGTTGTAGGGTTTGACGTCTGCAAATTTGATTGCACGTCCTCGGCAGCACGGTCAGCGCCATATGCCGTCAGAGACGCGAGCATCAGAGCGGCGGCAATCAGTTTCTGCTTCATGCCAACTCCTTACTTGAACAAAAGCGCGAGAAAAGAGACCAGAGTCGCTGGGAAACTGGTCCCCCCGCACCTGTCTATTGACTGCTTCCGGTCGCGCTCGAACTGCCCTGGCTTCCGCCCGATGCGGACGGCGAGCCGGCCGGACCGGTACTCCACACGGTCGACGAGTTGATGTGATTCGAACCCGCGATCGCGCCGGACCCGCCCATGCCCGTCAACCCGGTGGCCCCAGCGTTGGCAATACCCTGGTCGTTCCCACCCGAGGCCGTGTAGTGGTTCGCGCCGAGTACGATCGTGGCGGTCACCCCTCCCGACAGCGCATTCGCGTTCTCGTTCGTGCTGCTGTTTCCACCGTACGAGCCTGCGGCACCGATACCGCCGCCTGCCGCGAACGCGCCCCCGTTCGAGCCCCAGCCGCTGGCCGTCGAAGTCGAGTTGTGAAAGGCGGTTGCCGTGCCGGTGGAACCAGCGGGTGTCACGGTACTTCCTGCATTCGCGCCAGCGACCGAATTCGAATTGCTCGTATAGCTGCCGGAGCCGATCAGTACCGAACCGGAGACACCCGCTGCAACGGATTGCGTCTGGTTGGTCGTGGTCGATCCGGCGGCCAGTACGGCCGACGATAGGACGGTAAGCGCTGTCGCTAAAATGACTTTGGCTTTCATAGCAATCCCTTGCTCTGAGAAGGTTCGGCGGTGGCGGAGCCGGGTCTGCCCCGATCGAGCGGAACCCGGCATCCGCGCCGCCAGCCAATGACGAACGCTACGCGCCGCGGCTTAGTGGTGATACGTCCAGCCGATCGAGCTGGCATTCGCACCGCTATTGCCGCCCGCTTGTGCGCCGCCAAAGCCGAAGCCGCCCACCGTCGACGTTTGGGTGTGGTTCGTGTACGAGATCGAACCGCTGCCCGGGCCTCCGGCAATCGCGCCGGCTGCGCCGAGTGCGGCACCCGAATCGGTCGCAGTGAAGTGGCCGAACCCGGCGACCCCGGCCATCGTCGAACCGCCGCTCGACGAGCTGGTGCTCGACACCGTGCCGCTGCCGGCGAATGCTGCACCCGAAACTGCCAGCACTGCTGCTGCAATCAGAAGCTTCTTCATGGTCGACTCCATAACGGCGTGGACGGAACAAGCAAGGAAAGCTGCACGCCTTCAACTTCCCTGCCTTGAGCAATCCTCACAAAATAAGGATCACTATCAAATTACAAAAAATAGATTCACCGATAATTCGATATACCGCAATTTCGGCCAGTCGAATTTTAGGTTCGTATTTTTTAGTTTTCCGAACTTTTTTATAGGTATTTTCGATAATTACTATCGATTTTTAGATTATCGGAAAACAAATTGCCTCTCACACCCGCAAACGTGCATTCGCCGTTCGGGATTAATTTTTTCGATATTTTGCTCACACGGCATGCCGGCACATGGCATCCGATTCAGCGATCGAAAATACGTGAATATGGTTTTGCACCGCAAATGCAGCGCCATCGAAAACATGCGAGTTATCGTGGCTATAACAGGCCTGCATTACAGTCAGGCGGCATCGCTTCTCCCTGAACTACCGACCAACGATCTGCCGGGCAATCCGGCCGACGAGCGTTCGAGCTAATCTGGACAGCGCCGGCATGCGCCCGGCGCAATCGATACGGCCCTGCACGGTCGAAGACGATTCGGCGTCAAGCTGTCCGGCACGAACAGCCCGGTCCTTCCGGACGAACCGAATGAAAGGAAGCACCGCTGTCGGCCGGTTGCCGTGCGGAGCGCGCGGATGTGGGGAAACCGGCAGCGACGAACCCGCGACGCTGGCACTGCATCGCAAGTCGTACCCCAAGCTGTCTGACTACCCCATGAGTGCGCAAGGAATGCGCGGATCAAGATACCGCTTCTGGTCTTCATTGCCGTTTCCCCGACTGCTTATTGACGAGTTGGCCGCCCCCCATCTTTGTTGCTTCAGGTCGACCGCTCGCCGGTACGTCCAATACCGCAAGCGGCATGCCACGCATGAATCCACCGACCTTTGCGCGTCGCGACCCGCCTGCGTCGCCCCGTCATCTCGCCGAAACCCGCGCTTTTTGTTTCAGGAATGTATCGCAACAACGGCCGGCGACATGCATCGATCCTTGAATGCCACGAAGCAATGCCGGAAAGGCCGTCGAATACGGTGCATCGGGCCTCGTGAAAGGCACAGTTGAACGGGTGTTTCAAACTTGAGAATGCACGTCGCATATTCCGGTCGATGCGCGTTTTTCCGCCCGCGAAGTGCCTGCTGTGCCCGATTCGACGGCGTTTCGGTGCCGCGCCGAGCACGCATCGAATCGCGCGACATTCGTTTTCGCACGCCGACGCGACGGGCATCGAGGCGCTGCCGGATGTGCGTATCGGCGGAGCCCGCCACCCGTTTGATTCATCCGTGAAAATACCGACGGGATCAAGCGTCGAGCGACAACGCAAGCGAGCGACAAAAAAGCAAATTCAGTTCGGGTCAGCACGACTTTCATCCGCCCGCACATTTGTGAAAAGCCTGTGACGCTTGCGCACCGCCCTTCAATACGCCTGGTCCATCTTTACTTTTCTCATTCGACTCGCCGACAGCCGATGCCGGCGACCGTCGCGTTTCAATGCGCAAATCCCGCTGGCTTCACGCCGGATCGGACGACGCGCGATACGCGGAGGAAACATTTCCGAATGGGGACATCGACCGCAATTCTCATCGCTGAAACATGCTCGTGCAACGCTGGATTTACCACTGGAAATCCGCCGTAATACGATTTTTTTGCGCATTTCGACAGGCCGCTTCGTACCGGGCCGGAAAATGCCGCATCCGTGCGCCAGATCGCAGGATTCATGCGTGAAACCGAAGCGCATGTGCAGCGCGGCTGCGCGGTATGCGGCCCGGATGCAGCATGCAATTGGCGTCCCTGGCATGCCGATTGCTCGAGATTCGATTTCGATGTGCGCCAGTGCGACCCGCGTGCGGGACCACGAATCGCCGCGTCGTTCCGGAAAAAGATCGCCATCGCAACATGGCCGACACCGCAGTTACGTGCCGAGCAGTTCCTTCTTGCGCAGGTGCACGACGTCGCGCATCGGCGGCGCACCGAACAGCCGGCTGTATTCGCGGCTGAACTGCGACGCGCTTTCGTAGCCAACGGTCGCGGCCACCGAACCGACGTCGCCGCCCTGCCGCAGCAGCAACCGCCGCGCCTCGTGCAGCCGCAACTGCTTCTGGTACTGCAGCGGGCTCAGCGTGGTCACGTGCTTGAAGTGATGGTGTAGCGACGACACGCTCATGTTGACCGCCTGCGCGAGCGTGTCGACGCGCATCGGCTCCGCGTAGTGATCGCGGATCCACTCGATCGCGCGCGCGATCCGGTGCGTCTGGCTGCCCGCGACGGCCATGTGCCGCAGCCGCGTGCCCTGCCCGCTCGTCATCAGCCGATACAGCAATTCCTTTTCGATCAGCGGTGCGACCACCGGAATGTCGGCTGGCGTATCGAGCAGCCGCAACAGCCGCAGCGCGGCATCGAGCAGCGGCGGCGTCAGCTCGGTAAGCGCGATGCCCTCGCCTTCGGGGCCCGCGTCGGGTTCCGGCAGCCGCATCTCGGCCGCGAGTTCGACGATGCGCTGCGGATCGAGCGTGAGCGACAGGCACAGATAAGGCGCGTCCGGCGACGCCTGCGTGACGCGCGAGAGAATCGGCAAGTCGATCGACGCAATCAGGCAATTCCGCGTGTCGTATTCGTAAGCCTGGCCGGCCACGATCACGCGCTTCGCGCCCTGCGCGGCGATCACGAGCGCGGCGCGCGACACGCCGCAACCGAGATCGACCGGATGCGTATGCCGGTGCAGCATCAGTGCCGGCACGGCCGTCGAGTGGGAACCGTCCGCGGGCGCGAAACGGCCGATCAGCGACGCCAGCTCGCGCCGCCCGGATTCGCGCGACGCCGCGATATCGGTCATGTCCATGACGGATTCCTCGCTTGATTTCCCTGAATCGCGGGAGCATAGCGAATCGCTCGCCGCCGCGCCGGGGATTTGCAGGATTGTTCAATAAATTTGCAGGATTGGGTAGCCGTAAAGACCGACCGTTCGCGCACACTGCCACCTGATCCGGCGCATGCCGGGTTTTCCCCACGGAGACAAAAAATGCCCACCACGTTTGTCCTGAACGGCAAGAGCGTCACGCTCGACGCCGATCCGTCGATGCCCGTCCTCTGGGCGATCCGCGAACACGCGGGGTTGACCGGCACGAAGTTCGGCTGTGGCATGGCGCAGTGCGGCGCCTGCACGGTCCATCTCGAAGGCCAGGCCGTACGCTCGTGCGTGCTGCCGCTCGCCGGCATCGCGGGCAAGCACATCACGACGATCGAAGGGCTGCAGAGCAAGCCCGCGCAGGCCGTGCAGGCCGCCTGGGTGAAGCTGCAGGTGCCGCAGTGCGGCTATTGCCAGTCCGGCCAGATCATGTCGGCCACCGCGCTGCTCGAACAGAATCCGAAGCCGACCGACGCCGACATCGATGCCGCGATGAACGGCAACATCTGCCGCTGTGCGACCTACGCCCGCATCCGCGCCGCGATCCACGACGCGGCCACGACGCTGGGAGCCTGACCATGACGATCGAACTCGACAATCCCGGTTCGGTGCGACCGTCGCGCCGCACGTTCCTGAAGGCCGCGGGCGCCGCGGCCGCCGTCAGCCTGACGATCGGCTTCGAATGGGCCGGCCTCGGCCGCCGCGCGCTCGCCGCGACGGCACCTGCCGCCGATTTCGCGCCGAACGCGTTCCTGCGCATCACGCCCGACGGCGCGGTCACGGTCATCGCGAAGCACGTCGAGATGGGCCAGGGCGCATACACGGGCATCGCGACGATCGTCGCCGAGGAGCTCGACGCGGACTGGTCGAGCGTGCGCGTCGAAAGCGCGCCGGCCGATGCGAAGCGCTATGCGAACCTCGCGTTCGGCACGATGCAGGGCACGGGCGGCAGCTCGGCCATGTCGAACTCGTGGCAGCAGCTGCGCGAAGCGGGCGGCAAGGCGCGCGCGATGCTCGTGTCGGCCGCGGCGGCCCGCTGGAAGGTGCCGGCCGGCGAGCTGACCACCGCGAACGGCGTCGTCACGCATGCGAAGAGCGGCAAGACGGCCGCCTACGGCACGCTGGTTGCCGACGCATCGAAACTGCCGGTGCCCGACAAGGTCACGCTGAAGCAGCCGGCCGATTTCAAGCTGATCGGCCATCGCATTCCGCGCGTCGACGCGTCGGCCAAGTCGAACGGCACCGCGCATTTCACGCTCGACACCACGTTCCCCGGCATGCGCGTCGCGCTGTTGCAGCGCCCGCCGCGCTTCGGCGCGACGGTCAAGTCGTTCGACGCGACGGCCGCGAAGGCCGTGCCGGGCGTCGTGGCGGTCGTGCAGGTGCCGCACGGCGTCGCGGTCGTCGCGACCGGCTTCTGGGCCGCGAAACAGGGCCGCGACGCGCTGAAGATCGACTGGGACGAAGCGAACGCCGAAAAGCGCGGCTCGGACGAGATCATGCGCGAATACCGGCAGCTCGCCGCCAAGCCCGGCGCGTCGGCGCGCAAGGACGGCGATGCCGACGCGGCGATCGCGGGCGCCGCGCGCAAGGTCAGCGCGACCTACGAATTCCCGTATCTCGCACATGCGCCGATGGAGCCGCTCGACGCGGTCGTCAAGCTGACGGGCAACAGCTGCGAGATCTGGGCCGGCGACCAGTTCCAGACGGTCGACCAGGGCAACGCGGCCAAGGTTGCGGGCCTGAAGCCCGAGCAGGTGCAGATCCACACGCTGTACGCGGGCGGCAGCTTCGGCCGGCGCGCGAACGCGTGGTCGGACTACGTGGTCGAGGCCGTGTCGATCGCGAAGGCGCTCGGCGCGGACGGCAAGCCGGTCAAGCTGCAGTGGACGCGCGAGGACGACATCCAGGGCGGCTTCTATCGCCCGATGTACTTCCACAAGCTCGACGCGGGGCTGACCGCGGACGGCCGGCTGGTCGGCTGGCGTCATCGGATCGTCGGCCAGTCGATCCTCGCCGGCACGCCGTTCGAGCCGTTCATGGTGAAGAACGGGATCGACGCGACGTCGGTCGAGGGCGCGGCGAACCTGCCGTACGCGGTGCCGAACGTGTCGGTCGAACTCACGACCACCAAGGTCGGCCTGCCCGTGCTGTGGTGGCGCGTGGTCGGCAGCTCGCACACCGCGTATGCGGTCGAGGCATTCATCGACGAAGCCGCGCATGCGGCCGGCAAGGATCCGTACCAGTTCCGCCGCGACCTGCTCGCGAAGGAGCCGCGGATGCGCGCGGTGCTCGAGCTGGCCGCGCAGAAGGCCGGCTGGGATCCGGCAAAGCCGCTGCCGAAGGGCCGCGGGCGCGGGATCGCGGTAGCCGAGGCGTTCAAGAGCTATGTCGCGCAGGTGGCCGAGGTGTCGGTCGACGCGGACGGCAAGGTGAAGGTCGAGCGTGTGGTGTGCGCGGTCGACTGCGGGATCGCGATCAACCCCGACATCGTCGCCGCGCAGATGGAAGGCGGCATCGGCTTCGGGCTCGGCGCGGTGCTGCACAGCGCGATCACGCTGAAGGACGGCCAGGTCGAGCAGCGCAACTTCGACGGCTACCACGTGCTGCGGATGGCGGAGATGCCGAAGGTCGAGGTGCATATCGTGCCGTCGGCGGAGGCGCCGACCGGCGTCGGCGAGCCGGGTGTCGCGCCGATCGGGCCGGCGGTCGCCAACGCGATCTTCGCGGCGACCGGCAAGCGGCATTACGTGCTGCCGTTCGATTCGGGCGATCACGCGAAGGCTTGACGGGCGGAAAGGCGGAACGCCGGGCCGGCCGCGTAACGGGAACGTTGCGCGGCCGGTTTTTTTGTATCGCGCGACCATCCGCCGCCCGGAATGCGATGCGACAGCCCGGATCGCTTACTCCTGTTCGACTTCCGGCCACAACCTAGGGAAAAGAAATCGAAGTGCCGCAAGCGGCAGCCCGAAGGAAAGCTCGCCGCGGTGAGAAGGAGAAGTCAGAAGCCCGAAATCGAGCAGCGATCGAACGATGCGGCGCGCCAGCACGTCGCTTACACCAAGCATCTGCGTGAATTCCGCGCGCGTGACGGCACGACGCAGCGCCACGAATTCCATGGCCAACGCTGCGGTTTCCGCCTTGATGACCGATTTTTCCGAGCGGATGCTCCAAGGATTGAATTCCAGGTAACGTAACAGGTCCAGCATACGCGCCGTCACGCCGTCGAACGCTGTCATATGGACCATGAATCCGACCTGATCCGCACAGCAGTCCAGAAAGAACCGGGCGAACTTGACGAGCCCTTCCTGCGACAAGTTGCCCCGTCCGTCCAGATCGTTGCGTCGAGTCTGATCGGCTTCGCTCAGCCTCGCGTAATACTGCTCATGCTCGCGCGCCAACCCGCGAAGCGGCGACCACAGCCCATGGGTGAGATCGGCGGCACGGAATCCAAGATGCGAATGCAGGCGCGCCACCCGGCCGTTACCATCCATGAACGGATGCACCCATGCCAGGCGATGATGCGAGCAAGCGATCCCGATCACTTGATATTCCTTCGGACGGATACGCGCGTAACGTGCCGCCCAGGCCTGAAGCAACGGCTCGATCATCTCCGGCTCCGGCGCCAGATGGCGTCCGACCGTCACACGCGACCGCCGAAGCTCGCCGGGAACAATGATTTGTCCACCCTCGGCGAGTCGTTCATCCGCAGGCAAACAGGAAAAGAACCGCGCGTGGATGGCCGAGATTCGCGCGGGCTCGAACAGCGCGGCGACCGAAAGGGCTGCCCATTCTTCCTCGAGCGCCGCTTCCGTTGCGATATGCGCGACCGCGAAGCGTTGCTTCCTGCGCTCGACGATATCGGACGAGTAATCGCGATGAAGCGCGGCCTCGATCCTGGCCGGGGTCGTATGCTGGCCTTCGATCTTGTTCGTGTAGTACGAATTCATTGCGCGTAACTGGGGAACGAGCGCGCGGGCCAATGGCGTATCCCTCACTGCGAGCAATCGCTGCGACGCATCAACGAGTTGCCCGGCCTGGTCAAGCAGCGGATCGAGGACACGGTCCTCGGGAAACAGCGGTTCGAAGGTAGCAACTGTCGTCATGCTTCGCCGTAGGGTTCTATGTAGGGTTTGATGTAGGGTTTCAAGTCGCCAATTTTAGCAACTTATATCCATGATTTATATGAAATTTTCTCAATACCGAGTCGGGTTTTATGTAGGGTTCCATGTAGGGTTTTTTGCTGGAACGCGCAGCACGCGGCGCGGCGGGCCGGCGACTCGTCATCGGCTCGTCCCCACGTTACGCCCCCCGTAACGCCCGTAACGTTCCCCATCGATGCTACGTAACAATCCTTCAATATTGCTCCGACCCTTCCGAAGCCGGCCACGCGCCTCGCGTTAAAAATTCTTTTAGATTCAAGGCTGGCGCGCCGCACGCCTCGCCCCCCCGTCCTTCGTTCCCCCCAGTCCGTCCCTGGCCCGGAAGTTGCGGTACATGACCTGCAAACACTCCTTTACGGACATGCGAGGGCCAACATGGATTGCAAATACCTGTACATCGACAACATAAAAATCAACTTCGTGCGCCGCACGATCGAAATCGACAACAAAGTCGTCGACGTCACGCCGCGTGAATTCGATGTCGTCGAATTCCTGCTCGACAACATGAACAAGATCGTGCCGCGGCAAGCGATCCAGGAAGCGGTCTGGGGCCGCGAGCTCGGCGTGTCGTCGCGCACGCTCGACACCCACATCTCGCGCATCCGCTCGAAGCTGCAGCTCGATCACGACAAGAACCTGCGGATCATCCCGATCTATGCAGTCGGCTATCGCCTGGTGCTGTTCGGCGCGGCCATGACGCACGTCGAGCGCCACGACGTGGCGCCGATCCTGCGCGCCGCCCCGCAACTGGCGCTAGCCGCCGACTACGTGTAACGCGTAGCGACGCTCACCCGCGCGCCGCCTGCCCCTGCGCGGCGCGCCGGCAAGCCTCCCCTCGCCGCGCCGCGCATTCGACGTGCGGCGCCTCGCGGCCCGGCACGCCTGCCCGGCCGCGACACGACCGCCGCCTCCGGGCGGCGGTCGCATTTGGGCGGGCGACGCCGCACGCGGCCACGCCGCCGCGCAACTGCCTTCGTAGCTCGCCGCCGCTGGCGCGTCCGCCGGATGCGCGCGACTACGGATTCCGGCGCGGCGCGCGACCGGTGCCGTCCCTACAATCGACGCAGCAGCCGCGCGCCTTCCGCGCCGCCGGCCACAACAACCCGTCGAACCAACGCCGAATCCGCCCTGATCCCGCCCGTGCCTGCGCTGTCCCTGACGAATGCCGACGCCGGCGACGCCGCGAACCGGGCGCCGCCCGCCGCTGCCAGCCCGGCCGTCGCCGCGCCCGCCATCGCGCCCGCGCCGGTCGCGGTCGCGCTCGACGCGTCGCCCCACCTGCCGCGCCTGTCCGCCGCCGCCGCGCGCGGGCTGTCGCATGCATACGGCGCAACGGCCGCGGTGCCGGTCACGCTCGGCGAACACGCGTACGAGGTGCGCTGGCGCGTCGATGCCGAACCGGCCGCCGACGCGCATGCGTACCGCTTCGTCGTCGGCCCGGCCGCCGGCTCGCTGTGGATCGACCCGGTCGCGGAAGGCGAGTGGCTCGGCGACGCGGCCGACCCGGCCGTGCCGGCCGTGATCCGCGCGGCGCTGCTCGCCGACCTCGCCGCGCCGCTCGCGACCGTGCTGCAGGCCGCGACGCGGCAGCGCGTGGAATTGCTGCCACCGCCGGCGAGCGTGCCCGCGTGGCGCACCGCGCCGGCCGCGCTGCGCTTCGAGCTGCGTCGCGCCGACGGCGCATGGCGCTGCCATGGCGCCCTGCTGTTCGATGCGCCGGATGCGCTCGCGGTGTTCTTCGCGACGCCGGCCGCCGCGCGGCCCGATACGCGCGCCGCCTATGCGAGCCTGCCGGTGCCGCTGGTATTCGAGATCGGCCGGACCGAGCTGACGACGGCCGAGCTGGCCGACGTCGTCGGCGGCGACATCATCGCGATCGAGCGCTGGCGCGCGCACGAGCAGAACCTGCTGTGCGTCGCGCGGGTGCCGGCCGCGCCGGCATGGGAGATCACCGGACGGCCGTCGGGCAACCGGCTGACCGTCGAACGAATCAGGGAGATGCCTTTGGAACCGACCCGCACCGACACCCCGCCCGCGACCGCGCACGAAGCGTCGCCGGACGATGCGCCGCGCTCGCTCGACGGCCTCGCGGTCGACCTGCGTTTCGAATTGCCGCCCACGTCGATCCCGCTCGGCGAACTCGGCGCGCTGCAACCCGGCGCGGTGATCGAGCTGCAGCAGGGCATCAACCAGAGCGTGATCCATCTGGTCGCGAACGGGATGCTGATCGGCACCGGCCACCTGATCGCGGTCGGCCAGAAGCTCGGCGTGCGCGTCGTCACGCTGACGCAGCCCGCGCCGCGCGAGCGCTGAACGATGGGCAGCCTGCCGAATCCGGTCGCGCTGATCGCGGTGATCGCCGCGCTCGGCATCGCGCCGTTCGCGGCGCTGATGGTGACGAGCTATACGAAACTCGTGGTCGTGCTCGGCCTGCTGCGCTCCGCGCTCGGGATCCAGCAGGTGCCGCCGAACCTCGTGCTGAACGGCATCGCGCTGATCCTGTCGCTGTTCATCATGGCGCCGGTCGGGATGTCGATCCGCGACGCGCTGCAGTCCCGCCACTTCGACGCATCGGGGCAGCTGTCGACCGCCGATATCGGCGTGCTCGCCGATGCCGCGCTGCCGCCGATCAAGGATTTCCTGGTGTCGCATACGCGGCAGCGCGATCGCGAATTCTTCGTGCGCACCGCGACGTCGGTCTGGCCGAAGAATCGCGCGGACGGCATCAAGGACGACGACCTGCTCGTGCTGGTGCCGAGCTTCACGCTCGCCGAGCTGACCAAGGCATTCCAGATCGGTTTCGTGATCTATATCGTGTTCATCGTGGTCGACCTGCTGGTCGCGAACATCCTGCTCGCGCTCGGGATGCAGATGATCTCGCCGACGACGATCTCGGTGCCGTTCAAGCTGCTGCTGTTCGTCGCGCTCGACGGCTGGTCGCTGCTCGTGCACGGACTCGTGCTGTCGTATCGCGTGGCGGGGGCGGGATGAACGCGCGCGGCCGGCGCTCCGCCGTTGCGAGCCTGTGCGCGCTGATCGCGACGCTCGCACTGGTGCTCGCCGGGGCGGGCATGCAGCCGCGCAGCGCGCACGCGGCCGGCAGCGCCGCAGGCTTCGCGCAGCTCGCGCGCGCCTGCGCGCCGAACGTCGATCCCGACACGCTCGCCGCGCTGGTACGCACCGAGTCCGGTTTCAATCCGTATGCGATCGGCGTGGTCGGCGGCCACCTGACACGCCAGCCCGCGTCGCTCGACGAAGCGCGCACGACGGCGAGCGAGCTGGCCGCGCGCGGCTTCAGCTACAGCGTCGGCCTCGCGCAGGTGAACGAGCGCAATTTCGCGAAATACGGCCTCGACGACACGACGATGTTCGAGCCGTGCCGCAACCTGCGGGCGGGCGGCGCGATCCTGACCGAATGCTTCGCGCGTTCGTCGAACACCGGCCGCGCCGCGCAGGCCGCGTTGCGCGCGGCGCTGTCGTGCTACTACAGCGGCAACTTCACGACCGGTTTCTCGAGCGGTTATGTGAGCCGCGTCGTCGCGAGCGCGCAGCGCAACGCACGCGAAGGCGGCGTCGAGCCGATTCCGGTGGTCAGCGATACGCCGCCGCCCGCGCGACAACGGCGCATGGACGCCGTCGCGACCACGCCGCCCGAGCGCGCGCGACGGCTCGCGTCGCCGGCGGCATCGGCCGACGCGCCGTCGTGCCATGCGCGCCCCGTCGTGATGATGTGCCGCGGGTTGCCGGCGAGCCAGGCGAAGCGGCTATGCGTACGGTGTCTCGATCAGTGACCGAATGATCGCGCGCGGCACCGCAGGCCCGCGTTCGTGCCGTTTTCAGGGGTCCGAACGACGCGGCGCGGCGGCACCGCCGCACCCCGCGCCCGTCTCGTAGCCCGCGCCGCGCCTGTACGCCGGCCGCCTCGCCCCGCTACGAAACAGCGGTATCTGCGCCGCAATGCGCGTCCGTACACTCGAACGATCGCGTCGCGACGTGCAGGGCGTCGTGCGTGCCGCGCATCGCGCGGTTCAACGGAGACGAGCATGCTGTTGATCGACGGATTGGGACTGGGTGTCAACTGGCAGCGCTTCCTGTCGGAAACGCTGAATCCGGTCGTCGCGCCGCCGCCCGACATCACCGTCGAGAACGACAAGACGCGCGCGGTGCAGAAGGCGATCCAGGACGCGCAGACGAAGTACGACAACGCGTCGCAGACGCTGCAGGGCGCCCAGAACGTCCTGCACCTGGTCAATCGCGACCCCGAGTCGACGGCCGACGACCGCAAGACCGCGCAAGCCGACTACGCGAAGGCGCGCACGTCGGCCGACACCGCGCAGCGCGAGCTGAACGTGACGACCGACGCCGGCTATATGATCCTGTACGGCGAACAGGCGAACGCCGACATGCCGGCCGGGATGAAGATCGACGATTCCGGCAAGGTGACGGACCCGGGCGACGCGCAACACGCTGCCGACCAGCAATTCAAGACGCTGCTGGCGGCATTCCCCGATCACGCGAACGATCCGAACTGGGTGCCGCAGGCAAGCGACTGCAAGAACCCGCTGCAGATCCGGCTCTACGACGATTGGCAGACCGCGAGCGCGAAGGCGGCCGTCGGCGCGTCGAAGTACTACGCGGACGTCGCGAATTCGAACCTCGCGTATACGCAGTTCCAGTCCTATCTCGCCGATCCGGACTACCAGGCCGCGCTCGATGCGGGCGTCGGCCGCCTGAACGACGCGCTGCAGCCGCTGGAGCTGCAGGTCACGATGCCCGATGCGCCCGCTTCGCGGGACGACGCACAGCAGGCCGTCACGTCGGCCGCGAAGGATGCGAACTATGCGAATGCCGCGTACGGCGCGGCCAACGACAGCCTGACGCTCACGAACGCCCAGCAGCAATACGATTCGGCCCGCGGCAAGGAAGGGCCGACGGTGATCGTCCCGAATGCGGTGTCGAACGCGAAGACCGCGCTCGCCCGCGCGCAGACGGCCGCGAACACGAGCGGCGGCTATCTGCAGATGCTGTCCGCGCAGCGTCAGGTCGACACGCTGCAGGCCGACTATACGAACAAGCAGGACGCATCCACCGCGTGGCACAAGGACAATCCGCACGCGATGATCAAGGATCCGCAGGTCGATCTCGACCTCGGCGACGCGTATGCGAAGCTCGACCAGGCAAAGCAGCAGGCAAGCATCGCGCACGATGGCTTCGTCGCCGCGTACGGCGCGACGCTCGCGCAGCAGTACGACGATCAGGCATCGCAGATCAAGGCGCGGGTCGACGCGCAATCGCCGTTGACGAAGCCCACGCTCCCGTCGCTGCTGCTGACGCCGTCGCTGTCGACCGCGAGCGGCCTGCCGCCCCTGCCCCCGTCGTCGCCGTCGACGGCAGCGTCCGCCGCCCCCACCGGCACGCCGGCGCTGCCGAGTGCGTCGCCGCTGCAAGCGCTGACGTTGTCGAGCGCGAACGGCACGTCGTCGCTGCCTGCATCGCCGCTGCTCGACAGCCCGTTCCTGCTGCCGCAGTCCGCGCACCCGTCGGCCGCGCCGACCGGCCCGACGATGCTCGACGTGAAGCGCATGCAGGTGGCCGCGGGCGCGATCCGCGCGGCCGACAGCCGGTTGTCGGATTCGGTCAACGAGCGCGCGACCCAGGCCGCGCTGTCGCAGGCGCGTATCCAGCAGACGCAGGCGAAGAGCACGCTCGCGTCGGTGCAGCAGCAGTACGACGACTGGGCGGCTGCGAATCCGCCGCCCGTGCGCTTCCGCTATGTCGCGGGCGACGACATGATTCCGGCGCCGTCGATGCCGCGCCCGAACCTGTACCAGGACCAGCTGGACAAGGCGAAGGCGGCCGTCACGCAGACGGACAACGCGGTGCAGCGCCTGCAGTTGCTGAGCGAGACGTCGCACCAGCAGGTGCTGATGGACCAGTTCGACGCGGGGCTCGACGAACGGCTGCGCTACGCGGCGTCCGGCTCGGACGCCGAGAAGGACTACACGAAGGCGCTGCACGATTTCTACGAAGCGCATCGCGGCGAGTTGTCGAACTCGCTGCTCGACGCGGCGAGCGCGAGCACGAACAACGGCGGCACGATCGCGTTCGGCAAGCTGACCGACAACGAGCAGCGCAACCTGATCGGCGTCGCGCTCGGGATGCAGCCCGACGTCCAGAACGACGCATCGTCCGGCGACGGTTCTGATGCCGTATCGCCACTGAAGGACGACGTCGCGCGTTTCACCGACAAGGACAAGCTGTCGACGATCAACGGCGTGCGCGACAAGCTGCTGTCGATCGGCGGCGGCGCGACGACGCAGGTCAGCGTGCTGCCGATGGTGTATGCGGCGAAAGATGCCGGCATGACCACGAGCGCGCTCTTCAAGGTCAGCGGCAAGGACGGCACGCAATACGTCGACGAGACGGCGAGCACCTACGACGACATCAACGACTACATCGACAACAACGAGCTGTCGAAGGACGGGACCGTCGATATCGCGACCGGCCACAACGCGGACGGCACGCTGCAACTCGTGTCGAGGGCCGCGCATCATGAAAGCGGCTTCGACAGTTTCCTCAATACGCTGACCAGCACCGGCCTGAACATCGGCATGATGGTCGGCGGGATGGCACTCGAAGGTCTCGGCACGCTGCTCGACGGCACCGGCATCGGCGCGATCGTCGGCGTGCCGCTGAACATCCTCGGCGCGGGGATGATGTACACGGCGATCGGCGCGACGATGACGAGCGCCGGGCTCGACCTGGCAAACCGCGCGGAGCACGGGCGCAGCCTCAACCCGTTTACCGACGCGGGCGCGCGGGCGGACTTCATCAATCTCGTGCCGATGGGCGCGGCAGGCGCCGCGAAGCTCGCCGGTAGCAAGCTGTTCACACGCGCGGTGACCGCGCTTACGCGCACGCCGAAAGTCGCGTCGGTGCTGGCCACGGGCGCGCGAACCACCGCCGTCGTGACGGGCGTGGGCGGCGCGGTCGAGGCGTTCGGCGAAGCCGGCTACGACTATTTCGTCACCGGCGACAAGAAGGCGGCCGGCGAGGAACTCAAGTCCGGGCTCACCAACGTCGCGCTGATGGCCGCGGGCGGCCTCAAGGAGCGCGCGGTGACGTCGGTGCGCACGCGCACCGGCCGGCCGGTGCCGATCCGCGGGACCGACGGCAAGACCGTCACCGTCGACAGCCAGACGATCGGCCGGATTCTCAACGGCGGCGACGCGTCGTCGCTCGCGGCCGGCCGCACCCGCGTGACGCTCGACGGCGAAGCCGTCAAGGTGTCGCCGGACGGCACGCTGCGCGTGGGCGACAAGGTGCTGACCTACGACAACAAGCCGATTCGCGTGCTCGACCGCGCATCGGCCAGGCGCTTGCCGCCCGGCGAATCGGTGGTGCTCGGCGAGGACGGCACGCTGTCCGTCGTGTCGGCGTCGCCGAAGAACTGGACCAACGGCACGCGCGTCGACGACGTGACCGGCACCGGCGAGCGCATGTCGTTCGGCCCCGAAGGCGAGATGAGCGTGACGCCGAAGATCGTCGCGAAAGCCCCGCTCGACATCCTGCAGCATGTGCTCGACCAGGCGAGCGACGCGTACCGGCAGACGGCCGCCAGCACGCAGGCGCCGCGCCGCCTCGCGCAAACGGCGGCCGAAGGCGAGACCGCGAGCGTGTCCGCCGACGCACGCAGCACGCGACGCACCAGCGAGGCGCGCGCGCGCGTCCAGCAGCAGCGCGACGAAACCGATGCCGAACGCAGCACCACCGCGAGCACGAACCGGCGCAGCGCCGACACGCAATCGATGCGCTGGCGCCCTGTCGAGACCGACGACGCGACCGGCCCCGGCACGCGCGCGGAGCCGGACGGCGCGCCGCCGCGCGTCAACGCGAAGGTCATCGACCTGGCGGACGATGCGAGCGCCATGCGAACGGCGACGTCCGACCCGGCCGGCATCGCGGTGCCGCGCGGGCCGAGCGCCGAGCCGATGGAAGTCGGCGATCGCACGGTCTACGTCGTGCGCAGCGGCGCGACGCCTGACGCGCCCGGTGCGCGGCCGTCCGCGCCGCGCCCGCAGGATCTCGAGGAACCGGTGATCGTCGTTGCCGGCGAGCACGACGCGGCGCTCGCGGCCGAACTCGCGAACCGCTGGCAAAAGCCCGTCTATGCGGCCGCGCCCGACGCGTTCAACGCGGACGGCCAGTTGCACGCGCAGGCGCGCGTGCTGCGCTTCGATCCCGCACCGGAAACGGCCGCGGCGAACGAAACCGGCCTGCCGGCCGGCGTCGCGCCCGACGAAGCGTCGCCGTCGGCGCCGCGCGCCGCCGCCGACGACACGGTGATCGTACTGGCCGGCAAGCGCGGCCCGAACGAACCGGCGATGCCGCGTACGGCCGCGCCTGCCGAGCCGGTCAATGCACTCGACGGCGTGTTCAGCGCGCCGAACCGCGTGCTCGTGCTCGTCAAGCCGGATCGCCCGGGCGCGCCCGAGCGCGCGGCGGAGCGCGACACGACCGCCGCCGATCGCGGCCCGCGCGCGCCGGCGGGCGGCGAGCGTCGCACTGCGGCGAACGACGACATCGGCCTCGCCGCCGCGCACCCCGAAACGACGGAAACCGCACCGCCCGACCACGGGGCATCGAATCCCGGCTGGATCACGCGGATGCAGATGCGCTTCGGCGGCGCGGCGCTGCCCGAGGCCGCGCAGGCGCTCGCGATGCAGTCCGGCACGCTCGCGACGCAGTTGCGCATGCTGCAGGACGCCGGCTGGCGCGTGACGCTCGGCAAGCGCGGCGGCGGCAGCCGCATCGATCCGCGCAAGCGCCGCGTGACGATCGACGGCGCCCTCCAGCATCCTGGCAGCATCACGTACACGCTCGCGCACGAGGCACGGCATGCCGTCGAGGCGATGGCCGGCGTGCTGAACCTCGACTACGGCAACCGCAGCCGCTTCACGCGCAAGGCGCTCGAAGCCGAGGCGCGCGCGCAGATCAACGCGTTCGAGGCGCGCTACGAGATCCAGCTCGCGGGCGGCGGCGACATCGCCGCGCACGTGCGCCTGCCCGATGCGATCGAGCGCGAAGGCGCCGCATGGCGCGCGCCGTCACACGACTACGCGGGCACGGTCGGACGCCTCGTCGACGCCTTCGCCGATTCGCCGGTGTCGGGTCGCGACGGCGAGACCTACCGCGACTTCTACGACGACGTGTGGTCGCGCCAGAAGCGCCGCGGCGGTATCCCGCGCCGGATGCCGGCGCCGCAGACGCGCGAGACCGGCGACGCGCCGCGTGGCGTGCGCAGCTTCGACGACCGGGTCGCATGGAGCCGCGCGCATGCCGAATACGCGTCGCCGTTCGGCGACGGGCCGGTGCCTGCCGTGGCCGACCTGCAGGCGGCCCGCAGCCGCCACTTCACGATGCTGCAGGACGAAGGCGTGCTGATGCTGCACGCCGACACGCTGCCGGACGGCACGCTGCTCGCCGGCGGGCGGCCGGCCGGCGTACACGAATACGCGCTCGACCAGGCGCCGGCGTTCCTCGTGCAGGACGGCTATTCGATCGTGCTGTCCGCGAAGCACGGCGGCGATGCCGCCGCCGCACAACTCGCGAACCTGTGGCAGCGCCCGGTGTATGCGCCGCCCGCGCACGCGGTGGGCGAGCGCGCGGCGCTGCTCGACACCGGCGTGTTCCGCCGCTACGACCCGGCGCCCGCGGCACCGCACGACCTCGGCCCGCTCGCGGCCGATGCCGAAGGCGTGCACGTCGAAGGCAGCCCGGCCGCGCGGATCGACGTCGAGCGCCACGTCGGCGAACTGCTCGGCTCGGGCGGCGAGAAAACCGTGTTCGCGCTCGGCCACGATGCCGCGCTCGCGGTCTACGACACCGGCCCGCATACGTCGGAAGGCCGCCAGATCGAAGCGGCAATCGACGAAAGCATCGCGCTCGACGACCTCGCTTCCTACGGGCTGAAGACCGTGACGATGAACGGCCCGTTCTCCGCGCTGAACCGCGTCGCGGTGCTGTACCGGCCGCTCGGCGTGTTCCACAGCTTCGGCTTCGAGACGGGCGCGCTGCCGCGCGTGGTGTCGCGCGCGGCGCTCGAGCACATCCGGCAGATTCGCGACGTCGTCGAAAGCACGGGCATCGGCTTCGACCTGCAAGGCATGTTCACGCGCGACGGCGATTTCCTGCTGAGCGACCCGGGCCCGATCGGCATGGGCGCGGGCGAGCACTTCACCGCGCTGCAGCGGCTCGCGGTGATCGAGCGCGCGCTGACGCAGGGCATCGAGCGCGGCAACATCGAACTCGCGCATCCGCGGCTCGCCGAAACGCCGGCGCCCGATGCGTTCGTGCAGAAGCCGTCGGTCATCACGCGCGTGCGGATGCGCTTCGGCGGCGCGCCGCTGCCGAAGGAAGCGTACCGGCTGATCGACGCATCGAGCCTGCTGTCGCAACAACTCCGGCTCGGCGGCGAGGCCGGCTGGAAGGTCGTGCGCGGCAAGCCGGGCGGCGGCAGCAAGATCGATACGCGGCGGCGGCGCGTCACGATCGACGGCGGCCTGCAGTCGGCGGGCTCGATGGTCTACGTCCTCGCGCACGAAGCACGCCACGCGGTCGAGGCCGCGACCGGCACGCTGGGGCTCGACTACGGATCGACGCAGCGCTACGTGCGCTCCGCGCTGCTCGCGGAAGCGCGCGCGCAAGTCAATGCCTTTGCGGTCCGTGACGAGATCCGCGCGAACCTCGGCATCGATATCGGCAGCCACG
This sequence comes from Burkholderia ambifaria, assembly GCF_001443045.1. Classification (GTDB taxonomy): domain Bacteria; phylum Pseudomonadota; class Gammaproteobacteria; order Burkholderiales; family Burkholderiaceae; genus Burkholderia; species Burkholderia ambifaria_A. The sequence continues at coordinate 55,168 of NZ_LKPJ01000027.1, forward strand.
TCGCGCTGCCCGACGCGATCGCGAACGAATACGGCCGCGCGCGGGCCGGCGACGCCGCGTCGATCGCGCGCCTCGCCGACGCGTTCGAGCACGCACCCACGTCGCTCGACGGCGGCGTGACCTACGGCGAACTGTATCGACGCCAGGCGCAGGCCGCGCAGCGCGCCGGCGTCACGATGCCGGCCCCCGCGCGCGACACGGCCGCCACGCTTGCCGACGAAACGGCATGGTCGCGCGCACGGCCCGTGAAGGCATCGCCGTTCGACGGCAAGGCGGCGGCCGGCGTCGACGCGCTGACGCTCGACCGCTCGGGCCCGCTGTCCTACGATCGCGACGGCGGCATCGTGATCGTGCATGGCGTCACCGACGCGCAAGGCCGCCTCGTCGATCCGGACGGCAAGCCGTACACGCCGGTCGAGGTCACGCTCGCGCACCGCTCGGTGCTCGGCCTGCCCGGCTCGTCCGTCATCCTGTCGGCGCGCAACGGTCGCGACGCCGCGGCATGGCTCGCGAACATCTGGCAGCGCCCCGTCTACGCACCGCCGACGATCGCGGTCGGCTTCGGCGCCGAAGCGCGGCTCGGCCACACGAACGCGTGGCTGCGCTACGATCCGGCGCCGCACCAGCGTCCGGACCTGGGCCCGCTCGACGTCGACGGCAACGGCGTCCACGCGAGCGGCGATCCGGGCGCGCGCCTGCCGGTCGAGCGCTTCACCGGCGCGGCAACCGGCGCGGGCATCGAGAAGACCGTGTTCGAACTGGGCCGGCACAACGCGATCGGCCTCTACCAGGGCACGGACAATCGCGCGATCCTCGGCCACATCGAATCGATCCGGCTCGAACAGGAAGGACTCGCGGCGCTGCGCGCGCACGGGCTGCGCACGCTCACGGTCGGCGGCCCGTTCGCGGCGTTCGATCGCGTGGCCGTGATGTACGCGCCGTTCGCGTCGCTCAGCAGCCACGACGTGATGGCCGGCGTGCTGCCGTCGCGGGTCACGCGCGACGCATTCGCGCAGCTCGACCGCGCACGCGACATCACCGCGCAGCACCGCCTCTACTACGACTTCGAAGGCGTGTTCGACGCACGCGGCGACTTCTATCTGAGCGACCCGTCGACGGTCATGGCCGATGCGCCGAAGCTGAACGTCGAAGGGATCGTCCGCGAGATCGGCACGCTGCGCGTGATGCTCGAGGACGGCATCGCGCGCGGCGCGATCGAGCTCGCGCATCCGGGCATCACCGAACACCTGCCGCCCGACGCGTTCGTGCAGAAGCCGTCCGTCATCACGCGGATCCGGATGCGCTTCGGCGGCGCGCCGCTGCCGAAGGCGGCGCATGCGCTGGTCGACCGCTCGAACCTGTTGCGCCAGCAGCTCGCGCTTGCGGACGAAGCCGGCTGGAAAGTCGTGGTTGGCCGCGCCGGACGCGGCAGCCGGATCGATACCGCGAAGCAGCGGATCGTGCTCGACGGGCAGTTCCACGGCACCGGCACGCTCGTCTACACGCTCGCGCACGAAGCACAGCACGCGGTCGAGACGATCACGCACCGGCTCGGGCTCGATCGCTCGTCTCCCGAAGCGCTGACCGACAGTGCGCTGATGGCCGAAGCGCGCGCGCAGGCGAACGCATTCGCGGTGCGCCGCGAGATCCTCGACGACGCCGGTATCGACATCGCGAAGGACGCACGCCTGCCCGACGCGATCGCGCGCGAGGCCGACCGCGTGACGCCTGGCGACGAAGCCGGGCTGCGCCGTCTCGCGGCCGCATTCGGCGACGTCGCACCATCCGTGCCGGGCCACGCGACTTATCGCACCTACTACGCGAGCCAGGCCGACACGATGCATGCAAGCGGCATGCCGCGCGAGATGCCGGCGCCCGCGCCGCAGCCGGCGTCGAACGCGCCGGTCCCTGCCGCGACGCCGGACGCCGCGAGCCGGCAGCATGCGCTCGATCATCTCGCGTCGCACGGCAAGCGCGACCTGATCCGTATCGACGGCTCGCAGCTCGCGTCGCTCGCGCAGATGAAGGACGCGTTCGGCACGAACGCGTACGTGCTGATCGCCGAGCATGAACAACGGCCGGCCGATGCGGTCGATGCAAGCCATCCGCAGCCGAAGTTCGTCGCGAGCCTGCGCACCGACGAGAACGGCACGTTCGTCGACAAGGCCTCCGCCGATCCGGCCGTGCCGATTCGGGACGAGGTCTATCGTGCGCTGAAGGACAACGGCACCGCGGAGCGCGCGGACGTCGATTTCTACGTGTCGCCCGTTCCGCTCGCGGAACTGCGCGAGTATGGCGGCGCCGCTCGCATCACGGCGCGCAGCGACGGCCGCGCATGGGAAGCCGAGCGGGCGGCGGCCGCGCCCGACGCGAACGTCGTCACGACGTTGAAGTCGCTCGTCGATGCACCGCGCTTTCGCCGGCCGAAGCAGGCCGCGAAGGCAGCCGGCGACGGCGCGACGCTTTACGCGATCGACAAGAAGACCGGCAAGGTGCTCGGCTACGCGACGCGCGACGCCGCGCACGACTGGACCTATCACGAGTCGACGTCGCTCGGCGACGCGACGATCGCGCCGCGCGAACTGGGCGCCGCGTTCCGCAGGCGTGCGCGCGACCTGTCCGGCGGCCGGCGCGGCGTGCGGTTCGTCGTGACGGACGTCGCGCACGACACGGTCGAGCGCTACGGCGGCTTCGCGCCGGCGGAAATGCGCAAGGCGCTCGGCGACGAAAAGGCGCCCGTGCAGAAACTCGGCACGCGCGTGCAGCGCGGCCTCGCGAAAGCCGATCCCGGCGTGCGCCGCAAGATCGCCGAGATCGAGGGCGCCGACAGCCCGTTCCTGCCGCCGAAGCTCGTCCCCGACAGCGAGCAGCTCGCGGTCGACTTCAGCGGCGCGAACACGCTGCACCTGATGCGCGCGCTGGAGCTGAAGGCAATCCCCGGCGATCACTACGTGTACGTGTACGAGACCGACCATCCGGTCGCCGAATCGCTGCACACGCGTCGCGGCATCATCGCGATCCACGACGGCAATGCACGCTGGTACGACGACGCCGAGCAGCTTCGCGACCAACCGGATGCGGGCCGCCCGCTCGACGAGATGCCGCTCGGCCGTGGCCCGTTCGGCGCGAACCAGCACTTCCTGCTGTCGACGCTCAAGCCCGAAGCGTTCGACCCGCGCGCGATCGCCACGCAGAAGGCCGCGCTCGCGCAACGCCTCGCGCAGCTGCTCGACGAAAAGTCGTATTTCGACGCGCTGCCGCAGAAGTTCGACCTCGCGACGCGCTGGATCCGCACGCAGATCGCCGGCCAGATCGATCGCGTGAAAGCGGCGCAGGCCGACCTCGCCGCCGCCCAGCAAGCCGCGCGGCAGGCCGCGCAGCCCGCTGCCGGCGGCGCGGCCACCGGCCCCGCCGGCCGGATGCGCAATGCGATACGCGGCAAGGGCGGCAGGCTGCGTGGCCGCCGTGCGGCGAACCGCGCCGCCAACACGCCGGCCACGCCGAAGGCACCGAAGACGCCCGCAGCCAAGCCGCTGACGCTGCGTCCGTACCAGCCGAGCCTGGGTTCGAGCACGGTTGCGGAATGGGTGATGCGCTACGGCGCCGCGAAGGTGTCCGAATGGTTCCCGACGGTCGAGCGCGTGAAGGCGGTCGCCGCGCGCAAGCGCCAGCCCGATGCCGGCGGCCTCGCGCTGAATGACGAGCCGCAGACGATCCTGGCCGACGCGCCGATGTGGAAGGCGCTCGGCAACCGCATCGGTCTCGCGCGCGAGGTGTCGAGCATGCCGTCGCGCGGGCCGGTCGCCGATCCCGCCGGCGATCACAACCGGTTCGTGAAGTGGATGCAGGCGTACGCCACGCGCCACAGTGCTGCGCGCATGATCGACAAGCGCGTGATCCAGGCGTTCGTGCGCGCACCGGCCGAGATCCAGGACCGCGTCGCGCCGATGGCGCGCGCGTTCAACCTGCGCGACGATCCCGCGCTCGCGGTGCGCCAGATCGAGCAATACGGCGGCGCGATGCCCGTCGTGTCGATTCCGGTCGATCCGCACACGCTCGCCGCCGCGCGCGGCGGCAAGCACGATCCGGCGTTCATCCGGCGCGCGCGCCAGTTCGGCTCCCCGATCGGCGCGCGCTACAACGAGGCCGACGCCACGATCACGCGCGAGGCGCCGGACGGCACCACGCGCACGCTCGAACTCGACGACGTCGCGCATCTGCACCAATGGCTCACCGCGTCATCGCGCTACGGCTTCCAGCTTCGTCTCGAAGCGGCGTCGGGCCGCCCGCTCGTGTCCGCGGAGGACCGCCGCACGATCGCCGGCACGAACGACAGCTACGCCGAGTACGCGCGGCTCATGACGTCGTTCGAGACGTGGTCGCACGATCACGCCGGCGAGCCCGCGCCGAACGTGATGCTGAGCTTCCACGGTTGGGACGCCGTGCTCGAACCGGTTCCGGGCGCGGGCCACGTCGAGCTGCTCGATGCGCTGCTCGACCGCAAGGCGATCGACTGGCTGCATGTCGGGCTGTCGTACGGCACGCACGGCGCCGACTTCATCGCGAACCAGGATCTGACGCGCGCGCTGGCGGAACGGATCGTCGACTATTACCAGACCGACCATGACGGCAAATTCGCACGGCTGCACGGCGCCGACGCGCTCACGCGCGTGTTCGAACCGGTGAGCCCCGAGGCATTCGCGAACCAGCAGCAGGTGCTGTTCGCGGAGATCTCGCGTATCGGCAAGTCGAAAGGCCTGTCGGACGATACGCTCGCGACGCTGCGCGGCGAACTGTACGAACGCAACACGACCGCGCTCGTCAACCAGGCGCGCAAGGCAACCATCGACCACGCGATGACGCAGTGGACAGCGGCGAATCACCCGCCCGCCACGCGCACCGAAAAGCTCGCCCGCCGCTTCGGCGAACGCTGGCTCGCCGACGCCGGCACTCGTGCTCCCGCGCGCGGCACCGTCGTGTCGACCGCCGATCCCGCGGGTCCGCTTGCCGGCAGCCGCGCGTACTGGCAATCGGTGGTCGAGCGCGAAGCGCTGAAGAACGACCCGTCGAAGCCGATCAGCGTCGGCCGGCAGATCGCGGCGAACCCGAAACAGGCGAAGGTGATCGAGGAAATGCAGGCGCTCGCGCAGATCAACGCACTGCGCGTGCACCGACCGTCGTTCCGCAAGGCGGAGCTGTGGAAGTCGATCGGCTTCAGCTCGCTCGTCACCGGTGCGGGTGCGCTCGTGATCGCCGATACGCTCGGCGCGACGCATCTGCTTCGGCAGGACATGCTGAGCAGCGCGACGTCGTCGTTCCTGCTCGGCTCGCGTCTGGGCCGCGTGTTCCAGGTGATGCACCAGGGTGCTGTGCGCAGCCTGCAGGCCGGCGACCCGAAGGCCGCGCAGGCGGTGCTCACGCGGCTCGAAGTGACGCTGTCGCGGCAACTGCGGTCGGGCGCGCACGACTATGGCCAGAACCGGCGCGCCCAGCTCGAGCAGGTATCGAACGAAGCGCGCACGCTGGCCGCGCAGTATGTCGAGCTGAATCGGGTCGGGCTGATGAGCTTCGACGATGCGACCACGCACATCAAGGCGCTCGCCGCGGACGTGCTCGCGCAGATGCAGGGCACCGTCGGCGGCACGTCGCTGCAGCAGCTCCATACCGGCAACCCGCGTCACCTGTTCGGGATCGCGGGCCGCGCCGGCGCCGCGATCACGTCGACCGCCACGCTCGCGGTCGGCATCAGCGGCGTCGTGCACGCGCACGGCGCGTTCGATCTCGCGTACGGCTCGGCCGCCATCGCGAGCGGCGCGTTCGGCGCCACCTATGCGGGGCTCGTCTACACGATCGGCGCGCACCGCGTGAATGCCGACAAGCGCAGCCGCATCGTACGCTTCACCGATTCGGCGAGCGACTTCATGGCTGTCGCGTACGGCGGCCTCGGCACCGGCGTGCAGTGGAGCGGCGGCCATTACGATCTCGCGATCGCGACCGGCGTATCGACCGCCCTGCTGCTCGGCGGGCGCCTGAACACGCATTTCCCGAACGCGACGCCATTGATCAAGAAAATCCCGACGGCCGTCGTGCTGATCCCGGTCGGTGCGTTCGCGTACAAGCTGATCGAGAGCTTGTGGACGACGTTCTTCGGGTCGGGGTCAGGATCGTCGAATCAGCCGAAGTCGTCGCAGTCGAATCTCGCGCCCGGCGCATCGCCGAGTGCGTCGCCAACGGCATCGCCGAGCGCCTCGCCGACCACCCCGGCGTCGCCGCCGGCCAGCGCCACGCCGTCGCCGTCGAGCACGCAACCGTCGCCGTCACCGCAGCCCTATATCGTCGTCGACGGCGACTCGCTGTGGGTGATCGCGGATCGCCACCGTCAATCGCTGCTCGATGCCGCTCACGTGTCGCGCGCCGACCAGCAGAAGATGTCGGTCGGCCAGCAGGACGTGGCCGCGTTCCGTGAGATCGTGCAGCTCAATCCGGCGGCCGCGGCGGATTCCGCACACCTGCAGATCGGGTTGCCGCTGAACGTCGGCTGAGCGTCAACCGGCAGGCCGGCGATCCCGGCCGATCCGGCCGACGGCAGCGCGCCGCCTCATCCCGCGCGCTGCCCCTCCAGCCATGCCTGGAACATCAGCACCGTCCACAGCTGGTGCTGCCAGTTCATCCGGCCCGTCTGGTGCTGCCGCCACAGCCGCTCGACCGCCGCCGCATCGAAGAACCCCTCGTCGCGCAACCGCGACGGCTGCAGCAGCGCGTCGGCCCAGTCGCGCAACGCGCCGCGCAGCCAGTGATCGACGGGCGCGCAGAAGCCTTGCTTCGGCCGGTCGATCAGCGCCGACGGCACGTACTGGTCGAGCAGCCGGCGCAGCAGCGCCTTCGACTGTCCTTCCGGCAAACGCACCGACGCGGGCAGCCGCCACGCGAATTCGACGACGTGATGATCGAGGAACGGCATGCGCGTCTCGAGGCTCACCGCCATCGCCGCGCGGTCGACCTTCGCGAGGATGTCGGTCGGCAGGTACGTAAGCGTGTCGATCGCCATCGCCTGCTCGGCGAAGCTCAGGTTCGCGGGCCACGCGGACACCGTATCGAGCGGCGTCGGCGGCTCCTGCCCGGCGAGCGCGATGCGCTCCGGATGATGCACCGACGACATCAGCAGCCGGTACAGCCCGATGCGGCTCTCGGCCGTCATCACGTGCCCGAGCTTGTGCAGCCGGTCGCCGATGCGGCTCGCCGAATCGCGCGCTTCCACGCCGCCCCATGCACCCTGCGCGACCGCCGCGAGCTGGTCCGCGTGATCGGGGCGCAGCGCGTGCAACGCGGCGGCGATCCGCGCGCGCACCGCCGCCGGCACGCGATGCAGCTTGCGCCACAGGCGCGGCGTCAGGAAGTAGCGCGTATAGCCGCCGAACAGTTCGTCGCCGCCGTCGCCGGACAGGCTCACCTTCACGTGCCGGCGCGTCAGCTCCGACACCAGGAAAGTCGGAATCTGCGACGCGTCGGCGAACGGTTCGTCGTAGATCGACGGCAGCTTCGGCACGATGCCGAGCGCATGATCGGCCGTTACGTAGAGCTCGGTATGCCGCGTGCCGAGATGGCGCGCGACCGCCTTCGCGTAGCCGGCCTCGTCGTAGCCGGCCTCGTGAAAGCCGATCGTGAACGTGTCGACCGGGTTCGCCGACTGCGCCTGCATCAGCGCGACGATCGCCGACGAATCGACGCCGCCCGACAGGAACGCGCCGAGCGGCACGTCGGCTTCCATCTGCCGCGCGACGGCCTGGCGCAGGATCGTGTCGAGCTGCCCGACGGCTTCGTCGGCGCTACCCTCGAACGGCTGCTCGCGGCCCGCCTCGATCGCCTGCTCGAGCGTCCAGTACGCGCGCAAGCGCGGCGTGTCGCGCGCATGCTCGAACTGGATGAAGGTGCCCGGCGGCAGCTTGCTGATGCCGCGATAGATCGTATGCGGCGCGGGCACGCTCGACTGGCGCAGGTACAGGCACAGCGCATCGCGATCGATCGTGCCGTCGAAGCCCGGATAGACGCGCAGCGCCTTCAGCTCCGACGCGAACACCAGTGCGTCGCCGATCCGGCCGTAGTAGAGCGGCTTTTCGCCGATCCGGTCGCGCGCGAGCGTCAGCACCCGCGACGCGCGATTCCACAGCGCGAACGCAAACATGCCGGTCGCGCGCCGCAGCGCCGCGTCGACGCCCCACGCGGCGATCGCCGCGATCAGCACCTCGCTGTCGGAGTGGCCGCGCCACGCCGGTGCGCGGCCCGCGCGCTCGAGCTCCGCGCGCAATTCGCGATGGTTGTAGATTTCGCCGTTGAAGACCATGACGTAGCGGCCGCACGCGGATGCCATCGGCTGCCGGCCGTGGACCGACAGATCGACGATCGCAAGCCGCCGGTGGCCGAGCGCGATACCCGCTTCCGGGTCGACCCAGAGGCCCTGCGCGTCCGGCCCGCGATGCGCGAGGCTCGCCGTCATTCGCGCGAGCGTGCCGCGCGCTGTCTCCTCATCGAAGGCGACGCTATTCAGAAAGCCGTCGATTCCGCACATTTGATTTGCCTGCCCCTGTTAACCTGTTCCGTCAGCGGCGGCGCAACTTCGTAGCCCGCCGTCCTGCTGACGGTCGAGCCATATTACGAAGAAATAAATCAGCAATAATTCGTGGGTGAACGCCAGCCGAAATCGAAAAATAAAGCGGCGTCAAGCACCGGCACGGCATCCAGGAAAAAACGCACGACCGACGCGCGACGCCGCGTCGTCCGAACCGGGAAGGGATCGGACCCCATCATGCGGCGATTTCAACTCGCGCCGGTCGCCCACTTGAGCAACTGCGCGACCTCGCGGAAGTGCTGCTGCTGGATCGTGCCGTTCTCGGGCGTCGTCTCGTACAGCGCCTGCGCGAGCCCGACGTTCGCGAGCGTCGGGCGCAGCGCGTCGCGCGCGTGCCGCACGATCCGCTCGGCCGCCTCGCCTTCGCCGCGCGCGAGCACCCACGGCAGCGTGCCGATCCCGCCGTAATAGAGCGCGACCGCCACGCGCGGCGAATAGACGACCACCGACGCGAAGCCGATCCGGTCGGGCAGCGACGCGAACTGCGCTTCGCGCGCGAGCTGCCGGCGCTTCGCCTCGATATGCGGATCGCCCTCGTCCTCCTTGTGCTCGCGCCGCACTTCATCGATCGACATCTTCATCTTCTGGTTGAACTCGTGTCGCTGGTGCACGATGTCGATCAGCGCCATCACGACATAGATCAGCGCGGCCCAGCCGAACAGCAGCATCAGCAGCTTCACGATCAGCGCGAGAATCGACATCGGCCGCGTGAAGCCGGACTGCACCGACGGGTCGAGCGACTCGACGATCAGCCAGCCGAGCGTCGCGACCAGCAGCACGGTCTTCAGCAGCATCTTCGCGAGGTTCACGAGGTTGCGCATCGACCCCATGTTCTTCAGCCCCTCGGCCGGGTTGAGCCGCGACAGCTGCGGCACGAGCCTGCTCCACGCCATCACGCCGCCCACCTGCACGAAGCCCGCGAGCAGGCCGGCCAGCAGCCCGGCCGCGACGATCTGCGCGGACAGCATGGCCCAATCGCGCGCGGCGCCGTCGATCAGCACCGCGAGCCGCGCGGACGGATCGGCCGCGCCGGCCGCGTCGAACACGAGCCGGAACAGCGCCTGCAGCCGCGCGAACAGCGTGCCGAGCCCCACCGCGAGCGCGACGCACACGCCCACGAAGAACGCCGACGAGATCGTCTCCGCGCTCTTCGGTACGTCACCTTTCTCGCGCGCCTCGCGCAGGCGCTTCGCGGTCGGCTGCTGGTTCTTTTCGGCCATGGTCGCTCCGATTCCGGCGGATGCTCACGCGCCGCCGTGCGCGGCGAACAGCGCGCGCAGCAGCGCCATCAATCCGCTGTCGGGGCTCAGCAACGCATGCAGCGCCGCGTACACCACCGGCAGGAACAGCACCATCATCAGCACCGCGAGCGCGCTCTTCAACGGCTGCGAAAATACGAAGATGTTCAGCTGCGGCACCGCGCGCCCGACGAGGCCGATGCCGAGCTCGACGAGCACCAGCACGATGATCACCGGCGCGGCGAGCTTCACCATCCATTCGAAGATCGTGTCGGTCTGCCGCACGACGAAGGTTTGCAGCATCGACGAGAAATCCGGGCCGAGCGAGCCGATCGGCCACCACGCATACGACTGCGCGAACAGCTGCACGAGCACCTGCAGGCCGCCCGCGGTGACGAACAGCGCGATCGCGACGAAATTGAGGAAGCCCGATGTCGGGCCGCCCTCGTGCCCGCCCATCGGATCGAAGAACGCGGCGCTGCCGCTGCCGGTCTGGAAATCGATCAGGTAGCCGACGCCCTGGATCGCGAACAGCACCGCGCTGAACGCGCCCGCGAGCAGCATGCCGACCACCGCCTCCTTCGCGACGAGCAGGCACCACATCAGGAACGGCAGCGCGGCGACCTGGGCCGGGTCGATCACCGGCGCGACGAACGCGGCGATCACGACCGCGATCCCGTTGCGCACGAGGCCCGTGATGATCTGCTCGTTGAACACCGGCACGACGAACATGATCGGCAGCAGGCGCGGCATCACGTAAAGCAGCGGGCGCAGCGTGCCGGCGATGTCGTTGAAGTTCGCCGCGTGGTCTAGCATCGGCGCTCCGCGGCGGCGCGTGCCGTGTCGTCGGCGGGGGCGGATGCAGCGGATGCAGCGGATGCAGCGGATGCAGCGGCCGAGTCTATCGTGTCGGCGGCGTCAGTCGTGCCTGTGGTGCCTGTAGCGCCCGCGGTGTCCGCATCGGCCGGTCGCGACGCCATCTCCGCGTCGAACGCCGCGGCCATGTCCGGCTGCCCCGGCGCATGGCCCTCCACGTCGCCTGCCCACACGCCGGCCGTCGCGAAGCGCCGCACCGCGTGCGCGTCCGCGACTTCGTCGGCGTCGCGTTCGACCCGCGCGGCGCGCGCCTGCAGCGCCTTCTCGCCGGCCTTGTCGAGCTTGTCCTCCGCGGCCTTCGCCTTGCGCGCGGCGCGCTGCAGGTCGGCGAGTGTCGCCTCGTGATCGCGATGCACGTGCGTGGCCTCGCTGACCGACGCGTTCGCGACGCCGATATGCCGGTCGAACGTGCGCGTGTCGGCCGCCGCGTTCTGCAGCGCGCGCGCCTCGCGCACGTCGTCGGCGAGCCGCGTCTGGATCGCGGCCTTCGCGGCGACCTGCTGCGCGAGCTCTGCGTGCGCGGCGTCGAGCGCGCGACGGCTCCGCGCGGCGATGCCCTGCTGGCGCGCGGCCGCGACCCGCGCGATCTGGCTGCGCATCTCGCGCACGCGCTTCAGGCGGGCGAGCGTCGCGAGCACGAGACGATCGTCTGCTTCAGACATGGTCGTTCGCGAGTTTCGTCAGCTTCGCGAGCAGCGCGTCGAAGCGCACGTCGTCGTGCGACGCCTGCGCGCAAAATGCGCCGATGGCATCGCGCGCACGCAGCGCGAGATCGCCGAGCCGGTCGCTGCCTTCGCGATACTCGCCGATCTGCACGAGCAGCTCGATTTCCTGGTACTTCGCGATCAGCTCGCGCACGCGCGCGGCCGATTGCTGATGCGCGCGGCTCGCGACCAGCGGCATCACGCGCGACAGGCTCGCGAGTACGTCGATCGCCGGATAGCGGTTCGCGAGCGCGATCTTGCGCGACAGCACGATGTGCCCGTCGAGGATCGAGCGCACTTCCTCGGCGATCGGATCGGATTCCTCATCGCCTTCGACCAGCACCGTGTACAGCGCGGTGATCGAGCCCGTCGCACCCTGCCCCGCGCGTTCGAGCAGGCGCGGCAGCACGGCGAACGTCGACGGCGGGAAACTGCGCCGCGTCGGCGGCTCGCCGCTCGCTAGGCCCACCTCGCGCTGCGCGCGCGCGAAGCGCGTCAGCGAGTCGACCAGCAGCAGCACGCGCTTGCCCGCATCGCGGAAATGCTCGGCGATCGCGGTGGCGACGAGCGCGGATTTCACGCGCTCCATCGCCGGACGATCGGACGTCGACACGACGACGATCGAGCGCGCGCGCACCTCGGGCGACAAGCTGTGCTCGATGAACTCGCGCACTTCGCGGCCGCGTTCGCCGACCAGCGCGATCACGTTCACGTCGGCCTGTGCGCCGCGCGCGATCATCCCGAGCAGCGTGCTCTTGCCGACGCCCGACGGCGCGAAGATGCCGACACGCTGGCCGACGCCGAGCGTCATCAGGCCGTCGATCACGCGTACGCCGGTCGGAAACGGCGTGTCGATCATCTTGCGTGCGAGCGGATTCGGCGGATCCTGCTGCGTCGATACCCACGCGGCGCCCGTCACCGGCCCGCGATCGTCGAGCGGCCGGCCGAGCCCGTCGAGCACGCGGCCGAACAGCGCGTCGCCGACCGGGAACACATGCTCGCGCCCGGACGGCACGACGGTCGTCTCCGGCGACAGGCCGGCCACGTCGCCGAGCGGCGTGAGCAACGTGGTCTGCCGCGAGAAGCCGACCACTTCGGCGAGCAGCGTCGGCTGGTTCGGCGTGCGCAGCTCGCAGATTTCGCCGAGCCGCGCGCGGATGCCGGTCGCGTTGAGGATCTGCCCGACCGCGTGATTGACGCGGCCCTGCACCGACACCGGCGAGAAGAACGCGAGCCCCGCATCGAGGTCGCCGACGAGGCGGCCGCGATCGAGCGGCGCGGCATCGTCGTCGCTTTCGCGGCCGAACGGCAGCGGATCGTCGAGCGGCGCGTTCATCGCGGCGCGTCGCGACGGATCGCCTGGCGCAGCGCGTCGATCTGCAGATCGAGGCTCGCGTCGATGCGCCCGGACGGCGTCTCGACCGTGCACGCGTGACGTTCGAGCTGCGCGTCCTCGACGATGCGAATCCGTTGCCGGTTCGACTGGCCGGCGAACGCGCGGTCGAGCGCGTCGCGCATCTCGTCCTGCCGGCCGGGCGCGACCCGCACGATCAGGAACGCTTCGTCGCGCACGAGCGGCGCGATCCGTGCGAGCGCGGCCTCGTACAGCTTCTGCGTGCCCATCTCGCCGACGATCGCGCGCACGGCCTTCACGACGATGTCGGCCATCGAGTCCTTCATCGACTCCATCGTGCGCGCGGCGGCCAGCGCCTGCGTGTAGGTCTGCGCCGCATGCTCGCGCTGCGCGCGGCGCATCCCTTCGTCGTAGCCGGCCGCCTGGCGCTTGTCGAATTCGCGCTGCGCGTCGGCGACGATGCGCGCGGCCTCGTCGCGTGCGGTCGCGATCACCGCCGATGCATCGAGCAGCGCCGCGTATTCGCGCTCCTTGAGCACCTTGCGCTCGGACAGCAGCTGCAGGTTGTCGCTCGTGATCAGAAAAGCCAGTCCCATGACGCAAGCCTCTCGGGAATCAGAAACAGGAACAGCAACTCGCCGAACTGGTCGCGCTGCGCGCGGTTCAGCCAGTACGGCGCTTCGTCGTCGATCGCGCGATTGAACTTCAGACGCGCGCGCCGCGCGACCGCGTCGCCCGCCACGCCGATGAAATCCGCGAGCAGCCGGCCGCCGCGCGCCCGGATCACGACCGGCAGCGCGGCCGGATCGGCACGCCACGGTTCGAGCGTTTCCGCGAGCGCGCCGAATTCCGGCGCGCGCTCGAGCGCGAGCTCCAGCGCATCGCCGCCGAGCTTCGCCGCGACTTCCGCGCGAATGCGCCGCACGGTGAGCGCCTCGCGCAGCCAGCCGCGATGCAGCAGCAGCCCCGCATACGACGCGAGCTGCTCGAGCGCCGCACCGGGCAGCAGCGCGAGCCGCGCGCACGGATTCGCGACGTCGAAGTCGTGATGGCCGGCCACGCCGTTCGCGTCGAGCAGGTGACGCGCGAGCAGCTTGCGGCCTGCCGGGCCGAACGCATCGGGCGAGCGATAGCGCGCAGGCCACTCGGCCGGCACGCGGGTCACGTGCAGATAGCGGTCCGGCCGCAGGTTGAACTCGCAGACGAGCGCGTGAAACGCCGCCCGCCGCCCGTCGGGCGGCGGTGCAAGCGGCTGCAGCCACGGCAGCGGCGTGGTGTCGGCTGCAGCGCCCGGCGGCAGCGCGTGTGGATCGTTCATGCACCGTCGCGCGCGCCGTCCGGCGTGCGCAGCCCGCCGCCGCCTGAACCGCTTGCGCCGCGCGCCGAGCCGAGCAGCCCGGCCAGCCGCGCGCCGAACATCCCGCGCCGCGCGGCCGACAGTGCGATCACCGCGCAGGTCAGCAGGATCAGCGCGAACACCAGCCAGCCGAGCGGCGAGCGCAGCCGCAGGATGTCCGACACCGCGCTGCCGATGCCGTCCACGCGCGTCGTGCGTGCGGCGGCCGGTTGCAGGAACAGCGATACGTTGTCGTACTGCAGCCCCTCGATGCTGTGCGCGACGAGATCCTTGACCATCGGCGCCATCGCGCGCAGGTCCACGCCGGGCCGGTAGCGAATGTACACCGCCGCCGACGACGGCTTGATCTTGTCCGCGAGCGGATCGTTCTCAGGAATCACGACCTGCACGCGCGCGACCACCACGCCCTCGATGTCCTGCAGCGTGCGCGACAGGTCCTGCGACACGCCATACAGGTAGCGCACGCGCTCTTCGGCCGGCGTCGACACGAGCCCCTGCTTCTGGAACAGCTCGCCGAGGCTCGCATAGCTCGGCTTCGGCAGCCCGTTCGCCTGCAGCACGGTCAGCGCCGGCTGCATGTCGCCGTCGGCGACGCTCACGAGCCACGCGTTGCGATCCGACGTGTCGCGTGCGTCGTTGTCTTTCGACGCGCTGATGCCCGCGTCGCCGAGCACGGCGACCATCTGGTTCGCGTCGCGCTCCGACAGGCCGGAGTAAAGCTCCTTCTGGCAGCCGGCCAGCAGCGCAAGCAGTCCCGCGAGCAGCACACGTGCCGCCCGGCTGCGCCACGCATGCATGCGCGGCGTCGAATCGATCGTCGTCATCGTTTGTCCGCTTCATCGCGCGCGGCCGTTGCCGGCCTGCGCGCTCGTCACTCCTGCGTCTTCAGCACCGTATGCGTGAAGCCGTTCGCCGCCTGCGCGACCGACAGGCTCAACTGGTATTCGGAAATCGTGGTGGTCGCCGTCCACTGGAAATCCATCGCCTGCACCATCGTCATCAACGGATCGCTGCGGTTGTCCGCCATCGACGTCAGCATCTCGGTGCGATGCCTGTCGATGTTCGCGTACCGCGTATCGAGATCGTTGCCGTACGTGCGCAACCGCTCGACGAGCGACGAATGGTTCGCCTGTGCGGGTGTCGCGGGCGTCATCTGCACCGCCGGCGCCGCATCGGCCGGCGCACGCGACATCGCGACGCCCGACGCCGACGGCGCGGCCGGCGTCGCGCCCGGCTGCATCAACGCATCGAACTGGCGCACCTGCGCCGGATCGGACGCCGTGCCCGCCTGCTGCGCGGCACCCGCGAGCGCGGCCGCGCCCGGCGGTGCCGCGCCTACGCCTGTTACCGACATGATCATGTCCTCCTTGACCGGCAGAGCCGGGAACGAGCCGGCCGGCACGCGCACACGCCCCGCCGGGTGCCCGATACGGGCGGCCCCGGCATCCGGCGTCGCGCGGCACGGCCGGCGACCGGCGTCATGCGCGGCCGGCGGAACTCAGGTGTTGCGCAACCTGGGCGTTCGCCGTCCCTTCCTGCGCGGTCACTGCGTTGCTGGTTTCGAACGTCGCGGTCGACTGCTGGACCTGGAAGTTGATCTTCGTCAGTTCGAGCTGCGTCTTGGTCAGGTCGTCGGCCTGCTGCTGGACCTGGTTCGTGTTGGTGGCACCGGTCGGGGGGGTACTCATGTTTCGCTCCTTTACGTGAACTGCGTCCCACTTCCGGCGGCGGCCCCATGCCCCGCCGGCGACGTGACGCGCCGCATGCTCGCGGCGTGTCGCGTAATGCGCGCACCGCGCGACACGCGATGCGCAAGTCCTGTCGCGGCGCTAACGCGCCGCTGGCTTCGATACGCCGGCGGCCGCAACAGCCGGCGTCGCCGGCGCATCCGGCAACAGCGTCGGCCCCGGCACCGGCTGCGCGACGCCGGCCGCCGCGCCGCTCGCGAGCGGCGGCACGGGCGACGCCGGCGCCTGCTCGGGCGCGCTCGCGGACGGGCCGCCGAGCGGCATCGTGATGCGCTGCCCGTTGCGCTCGAACACGACTTCGTCCGGGCCGATCGACACGACGGTCGGCCCTTCCTTCAGCCGCGCACCTTCGAAATAGCGGCTGCCGTCGGCCGTCTCGATGTAGCGCTGGTCGCCGTCGCCCGCGAACACCGTCGTGATCTCCGGAATGCCCGCGACACCGCCAAGCGTCGTCGCCGTGCGCGGCGCGGCGGCATCGGCATCGCGCACGTGGTCGACCACCTCGAGCGCCGGGCGCGCATCCTTCATGTAGTTGCGGATGCGCGGCTCGATCTGCGCGCGCTCGGCCGCGCCCGTCAGCTCGATCCGGCCGCGGCCGAGATAGGTGACCGTCAGCGCCGTGTCGCTGAAATACGTCTGCGCGGTCGCGACGAGATCGCTGACCACGTAGAGGTTGCCGAGCGCCGCGTTGTCGACGCCCGCGACGATCTGCACGACGCGCTCGCGCGCGGCCGGGTCGCTCACATAGCCCGACACGATCACGCCGTCGTCGTGCGGTGCGACGGCAAGTTCCGGATACGCATGCAGCAGCTGCTGCAACCGGTGCGTGCGCGCGAGCACCGATTCGTGCTGCCACGGCAGGCGCCCCGACCATGCGACGAAACCGTAGCCGAGCGCGCCGAGCAGCACGCCGACCCACAGCGCGACGACCGCGATCACGAGCCGCCGGCTGCCGAGACGGCGCAGCCCGCCCGTGAGCCAGCCGAGCCACGCGGCCTCGCGCGCGGCGTCCGGCGCATCGGCCTCGTCGGGCACCGCGACGCTCGCCTGCGCGTGACGCGCGATGCCGAGCTTGATCGAGCCGACCGTCACGACATCCTGCGGCGTCATCGAGCGGCGGCCCGCGCCGAGCGGCTCGTCGTTGAACAGCACCGGCGCGCCGCCGTCGCCGCCGTGGTTCTGCACCGTCACCGCGAGCGCGCCAACCTGCAGGCACACCTGTTTCGCGCCGATCTCGCGATCGGGCAGGATCACTTCGCAATCGGCCGCGGTGCCGACCCAGTTCGCGCCGCGCGCGAGCGACATCGTGCGGCCGTACATCGGCCCGCTGAGAAAGCACAGGTTCCACGGCGACGCGAGCGCGGCCGACCCGGCCGCCGCGCCGCCAGACAATGTGCCGTCGCCGTGCGGGTCAATGATGGTCGTCGACATGGGTGGACGCTCCTGCGGTCGTCGCCGCGGGCTGCGACGCCGAATCCAACGGCTGCGGCAGCGCGGGCGGACCGAACTTCGTGCCGGGCAGCGGCGTCGGCGTCAGCGGTACCGCGATGTCGTTGTCCGGCGGACGATACATCGACGTGCCGTTCGGATCGGCCGGCCCGTCCGCGCCCGGGTTCACGGGCGAGCCGTCCGGCGCATACATCGACGCGGTCGTCACCACGCGCGGCGTCAGCAGGTAGAACCGCTCCATGTGGTTGCCCGACTTGTCGGTGTACTTGAACAGGTTGCCGATCAGCGGAATGTCCGACAGCCACGGCACGCCGCTCTTGTTCAGCCGCACCTCGTCGTCGTTGAAGCCCGCGATCAGCAGGCTCTTGCCTTCGTCGATCATCGTCTTGGTGACGATGTTGCGCTGCTGGATCACCGGCACGTTCGACACCGCCTGCCCCGGCACGATGTTGCCGTCCTGGATATCGATCGACATCATCACGCTCTGCGGATTGCCTGAGACGGCGGCCGCGTTGCGGATCGCCTCGTCGACGATCATCGGCGTCACCTTGATGCTGGTGCCGGTTGTCACGCTGTACAGCGACGAATCCTGGTAGCCCTGCACCTGCACGTAGAACTGCGTGAGGTTCTCGAGAATGGCCTCGGTATTGTCGAGCGCGAGCACCTTCGGCTTCGAGCGCAGCTGCGCCTGCCCCTTCTGCGCGAGCGCATTCACGCGCGTGAGCAGGTAGTTGCGCAGCGAGCCGCCGATCGACGCGGTCAGCGCGATGCCGGTCGGCATGAAGGTACCGGTCTGCCCGGTCTCCGACGCGCCGATGCCGAACGTGAGCGGCGGATTGCCGGCGCCGTTGTACTGCGTGTTGCCGTTCAGCGGGTTCTGGCCGTTGCCGATCTGCACGTCGCCGTGCGTCGTGTGCAGGCGCCAGTCGATCCCGAGGCTGTCGAGCGAATCCTCGTTGATGTCGATGATCGTCACGTTGATCTCGACGATGCGCGGGCGCTCGTCGAGCTGGTCGATCAGCGACTGGTAGCGGTACATGTTCTCCGGCAAGTCGCGCACGATCACCGCGTTGATCGCCGGATCGGCGACGATCTGCGGCAGCGTGTCGCCACCACCTCCGGCCGAGAACGGCGAGAAGCCGCCGGCAGCGCTGTCCGTGCCGCCATAGCCGCCCTGCCGCGGGCCGCCGGACATATCGGGGAAGTCGAGCCGCGGCACCGCGATCGTCAGCCCCGAGCCGAGCTTGACCTGGCGCGCGGCCTGCCCGAGCGGCGTGCTCGACGGCGGCGCATTCGTGCCGCCGCCCTTGCCGAACAGCCGGCGCAGGATCGTCGCGACGCCCGGCACCGTCACCTCTTTGCCCGAGCGATTGATCGTGAAGTCGGACGCCCAGCCGTACTTGAGCCGGAACGCGCGGATGTCCGCATGCGCGCCGTTCGCCGACGGATCGCCGACCGAGCCGACCGCCTGCCGCACGAGCTCCACGTAGCGGCGCGGGCCGGCCACGTACACGCTGTTCGCGCGGTCGTTGATCACGAGCGTGTAGCGCTTGTCGGGAATCTGCATCGCCTGCAGCGCGCGGCCGATCTCGCCGGCCGCGTTCGGCGGGATCGGGATCATCTGCGTTTGCGACTGATCGGCCGGATCGACGTACAGGAACGAACCGTCGTAGTACCACGTGAGCCCGTAGGTCGAGCAGATCGTATCGAGCGTCTGCTGCGGCGTGCCCGAGAAGCGGCCGCTGATCACGCCGTCCACCTTCGGGTCGACCACGGCCGTCACGCCCTGCGACGACGCGAGCTCGCGAATGAAGTCGCCGATCTTCTTGCCGTTCGCGACGATCGTGAACGGCTTGTTGCGCCAGCGCAGGTCGGCCGCACGCGCCGGCTGCGCGACCGTCATGCACAGCGATGCCGTGAGCAGCGCGGTCGCGCACATGGCGAGCGCGGCCCGTTGCAGACGGCGCGGTTGAAACCGGATCGGGGCGACGCGTCGACGCATCAAAGCACTCCTGTGGAAGAAACGAACATGCGTTCCAGCGCCTGCTGCGCGAAGCGCAGCACCTCGCTGCCGAGCCAGCCGGACAGCAGCACGAGCGCGACCATCACGGCGATCAGCCGCACCGCGATGCCGATGTTGGCGTCCTGCACCTGCGTCACCGCCTGCAGGATCGCGACGACCAGGCCGGTGACGGTGGCGATCAGCACGATCGGCAGCGACAGCAGCAGCACCAGCATCAGCGCCTGCCGGGTCAGGTCGAGGATCGTCGAGCTCGTCATTGCACGACTCCCGGCGTGCGCACGCCGGCGCCCGCACCGAGCGTGCCGTCGTCCGGCGGGTTCTTCACCCACCCGACCGTATGAAGCTGCACGTCCTCCTCGACCTCCTGATACGACAGCACCGCGAGTTCGGGCAGCACCGGCTGCAGGATCGTCTTCACGTAGCGGCGCGCGCCGAGCGCGACCATCACCGCGAGGCGCGCGGTGCCTTGCGGGTTGCCGTGGCCGCCCGGGCCGGCCGTCTGTGTTGCCGTTGCGGCCTGCACAATCGCGCGCACCTGCTCGCCGATATCCTGCTTGATCGCGCTCGACAGCGCGAGGAAATTGCCCTGCTTGGTGCGCATCACCGCGTTCTCGATCCGCTCCTGCAGGTTCTGCTCGAACAGCACGACGCGCAGCTGGCGCGCCGCGCCCGCATGCCGATCGGTGATCATCCGGCGCAGGTCGACGCGCACCAGCTCGACCAGTGCGATCACGTCGTCCGGCTCGTTCGGCGCCCACGTGATCAGGCTTTCGAAGATCACGCGCAGGTTGCGGATCGGCACCTGCTCGGCGAGCAGCCGGCGCAGCACCTCGGTCACGCGCTGCAGCGGCACGAGCCGCGTCAGTTCGCCGACGAGTTCGGGGTGCTCGCGGCGCACCAGATGCACGAGCGCCTGCGTCTCCTGGATGCCGAGCAATTCGTCCGCGTGCTGGCGCACGATCTGCTCGACATGCGCGGCGAGCGCGCCTTCGCTCGTCAGCCACTTGCCGTCCGGCGCCGCGCCGTCGGGCTTGATCCACAGCGCGGTCGCGAACGGGCCGAACGCCTCGGCCGGCTGGCGTTCCGCGCGCTCCGGCAGCGGCGCGACGCCATCCCACAGCAGCCAGCCCGGCTTCAACGCGCCATGCGCGGCGAGCACGTCCTGCAGATAGATGCGGTACGTGCCGGCCGGCGCGCCCTCGTCGTCGTTCAGCGTGATGCGCGGAAACACCGTGCCGATATCCGCGTCGACGCGCGCCTTCGCGCTCGACAGCGCGGCTTGCAGCTGCGCGAGGTTCAGCGTCGTGCGCAGGTCGTCCGACAGCGACACCGCGATCAGCGACGTGACGCCCGCCGCATGCGACACCTTCGCGGGCTGGCCGTCGTCGGCCGCGCCGACGCGTCCGGCGATATGAATCAGGTTGAAGCTCGGCGCGGTCGTCTTGCGCTTGAGCTGCGTGAACGCGAACACGCCGAGGCCGACGGCGATCAGCGCGAACGACCACTTCGGGAAGCCCGGCACGACGAGGAAGCCGGCCAGCACCAGCGCCGCGATCAACAGCGCACGCGGATGCGCGCCGAGCTGCTCGCCCAGCTGTTCGCCGAGCTGGCGCTGCCGCGCGTCGCGCGTCGCGACGCGCGTCGTCACGATGCCGGCCGCGATCGATACCAGCAGCGACGGAATCTGCGATGCCATCCCGTCGCCGACCGTCAGGATCGCGTAGCGCTGCAGCGCCTGGCCGATATCCATCCCGTGCATCAGCGTGCCGACCGCGATCCCCGCGACGATGTTGATGAACGCGATCACGAGGCCCGCGATCGCGTCGCCCTTCACGAACTTCATCGCGCCGTCCATCGCGCCGTGCATCTGCGATTCCTGCTCCAGCTTCTCGCGGCGCTCGCGCGCCTCGTCGGCGCTGATGATGCCCGCGCGCAGGTCCGCGTCGATGCTCATCTGCTTGCCCGGCATCGCGTCGAGCGAGAAGCGCGCGCCGACTTCCGCGACCCGCTCCGAGCCTTTCGCGATCACGATGAACTGCACGACGGCGATCACGAGGAACACCACGCCGCCCACCACGACGTTATTGCCGACCACGAGCCGCCCGAACGCATCGATCACGTGACCCGCGTTCGCGTGCAGCAGGATCAGCTTGCACGACGCGATGTTCAGCGCGAGCCGGAACAGCGTGGTGAACAGCAGCAACGCGGGAAACGACGAGAAGCTGACCGCCGACGGCACGTAGGTGGACACCGTCAGCAGCACGACGCTCGCCGCGAGGTTCAGCGAGATCATCCCGTCGAGCGCGACCTGCGGCAGCGGCAGGATGAACAGCGCGACCACCGACACGATGAACGCGGCGAGAAACAGATCGGCGCGCGGCGATGCCCCGAGACGCCGCCCGGACACGCTGCGGCCGGCGGAAAAGATCCGCTGCCAGTCGCGAGGGAGCGCCTTCGGTTCTGCCATCGTGCCGTCGTCCTGTCGTTGTCGCCGGCGGGCGCGGGCCGTCATGCCCCGTGTCGCGCGGACCGTTGAATGGGACGAGTGTAGCGATGCGAAACCGCGTAAAAAGGGACGCGCCTCGTAGCGGCGCGGCGGTTTTCCCGCGACGATCGGATCGGACTACGAAACCCGGCGGCGCCTGCGCGCGCGCATCGCCGGAACCGCTTCCATCGCGCGGCGGGCGCCGCGCGGGCGCAACGGGTCAGGACTCCAGACGGCGTGCGGCGAGATACGCGAGCTGCGCGCGGTTCTGGACGTTGAAGAGTTTTTCGAGCGAACGGATATGGTGCCCGACCTTGTGCAGCGACGTGCGCAGCGCGCTCGCGATCTCCTGGTCGGACAGTCCGTGCACGAGGCGCTCGAGCACCTGCTGCTGCTCGTCGCCGAGCGCGAAGCCGCGCATGCGCGCGATGCGTGCCTCGAGAAACGGCAGCGCGACGCGATGCACGGCGAGACTCACCGACAGCGCGCCGCCGATCACGCGATCGTCGATCCACTCGGTGCCGTGTGCCTCCGACGTGACGTTCACCGCGACGCGCAGGTCGAGCCGCGGCGCCGACAGGCTGAAGATCACGCCGCTGTTCATTGCATGCGCACGCAAATGGCCGGCCAGCGCGAGCACCTTGCGATCGCCGTTGCCCTGCGCGGCCGACTCGATCTCGTCGAGCCGCCACGCGACCGGAAAGCCGCTCTGCCGCACCTGCGCGAAACGCGGGTCGCTCTCGTAGAGCATGCCCTCGATATATGGCTGCATGAACGTCGCGGGCGCGAGATCGCGCAGCAAATGCGCACACAGGATGCGCCGTCCGATCATCTCGTACGCGCCGTAACCGAGCGTGCTGAAACCGATTTGCCGCAGTCGCGCATGGCATTGCGCAAAATCGACGGGATTCGGGTCGGATTTACCTGGCACAACTTGAATGCCGGTAAAAACGTCGCGATCGAATGCATGAATTTCTTTCGAATAAGCGGCAGCCGCCGCAATATCCGCTTGCGAGAACCACTCGACGCGTGGCGCGTCGTCAGCATAGGTCATGAGGAGCCCACCCTTCCCAATATGTGAACTTGCCCCGTCACGCTTTGGTCTTTTCTTTATGATTTTCTGGTCGTCTCTATAGCGTGGCGAATATGAACCTTTCGCCCGCATTAGTATTACGGCATATTACGCGCACACAGGCATTTTTGTACAATGCCCCCGCGTTTCGTCTGGATGACGATCGGCGCATATCATAAAGATGCTCGATCGCATCGTCGCGGTGCCGTGCACGACACGGCTGCCGCCACGCGATGCGCGTCGATTCCGAGGGATGGCTCATGTCCGATATTGCATTGCATGAAGAAGCGGTCGCCCCAACCATGTCCCGCCCGCCCCGGCGGACGGTCGCCTGCACCGACGCGTCGAGAGAGCGCCCGGTGCAGGTCGTCTGGTGCGACGACGTCAAGCGCGGCGACATCGCGCAACCGAATGCGCCGAAGCTCGGCGTCGCCGATACGCTCGCGCACGCGCAGAGCACCGCGGAGCGCAACCGGATCGTCGCAAGCCTGCTGCACCTGACGGGCTTCTCGACGTTCGCGTACTTCGCGCTCGAATTCTCGCGGGAGCGCGTCGAGAGTCTCTACCTGCACGAGGCGTTCACGCCGACCACCTATCGCGGCGACTACGTGCGGCACAACCATCACGACATCGATCCGCGCACGCTCGACGCGCGCGTGTGCAACATGCCGATCGTGTGGGACCTGCAGCAGCTGCGCCGCGAACATCGCGAGCGCGACGACGGCCCGTGCGTGACGCCGGCCGCGCTCGACGGTTTCCTGCAGACGATGCAGGACGACGGGATGTGCAGCGGCATCATGTATTCGATGGCCGTGCCCGGCACGCGGCTGCATGCGTTCATGAGCTTCACCGCACCGCGCCGCACGCGCGAGTGGATCACGCCGGCGACGATCGAGCAGGCGCTGTCGATCGGGCTGTCGGTACACAAGTTCGCGTCGCCGCAACTGATCGCGACATCGCGCGAACGCGCGGTCAACGGGCTCACGCCGTTCGAGCAGGAACTGCTGCTCGGCATCGCGGAAGGCGCATCCGACAAGGAGATCGGCCGGCGCCTCGACACCAGCGCGCACAACGTCGACTATCACCTGCGCAAGCTGCGCAAGCGCTTCGGCGTCGCGAACCGGATCCAGCTCACGTACCTGACGTCGAAGCTAGAGCTGATCTGACGCATGCCATTTGCCCGCGTAAACGCACATGCCGGCCTCGCGGGCCGGCATGTGCGCACTTCGACGGATGACGCCGTACGCCGTTACTTCAGCAGCGTCATCTGCACGACCTTGACGATCACGAGACCGACCGCGACCACCAGATAGCCGCGCAGCACGGCCATCCAGACGCGCATGGCCACCGTCATGTTCTGCGGCTCGAGCGTGTCGAGCGGCGGCATGCGCCACGTGTCGCGCAGCGTGCGGTCGATGCCCGGCTCGACGACACGCTTGTTGCGACGGATCAGCACCGTCGCGAGATAGCCCACGATCGCGAGCACCGTGCCGCCGACCAGCACGTCGACGATCGCTTCGCCGCTGATGTCCGGATACATCACCGATGCGGTCAGGATGATCGACAGCAGCACGAGCACCCAGACCACCGCGCCCGTGAACACGTTGAGCTTCGTCGAATTGACCCACGGGCCGAGCACCTGGCGATCGTTGCAGAGCACGAGCAGGAACACCGTCGCGCTCGGCAGCAGCACGCCCGCGAGCGTCTGCACGGCTTCGGTCAGCAGGCCGAGCGGGCTGCCCGGAATCAGCACGAGCGCGGCAGCGGCCGCGACGATCCCGAAGTAGACGAGATAGAAACCCTTCGCATCCGACACGCCGCGATGCAGCGAATGGCGGATCTTGAACACATCGCCGATCGCGTACGCGGTCGACAGCGACACCGCCGCCGCGCCGATGATGCACGCATCGAGCAGCGCGACCGCGAACAACGTCGCGCTCGTGCGGCCCGCATACTTCTCGAGGCCCGCGATCACGCCGCCCGCGTCGGTGAAGTTGCCTGCTTCCGAATGGCCGCCGAACAGCGCGGCGCTGAAGCCGATCATCGCGACCGCGCCGATCAGCACGAACGCGATGCCGATCCACAGATCGACCTTCTCGTACTTCATGAAGCGCGGCGTGATGCGCTTGTCGATCACGTAGCTCTGCTGGAAGAACAGCTGCCACGGCGCGACCGTCGTGCCGACGATGCCGATCACGAGCAGCATCACGTCGGACAGCTTCGCATGCGCGGGCCAGTTCGGCACGAAGAAGTCGCGCGACATCTGCGACACCGGCGGGTGGATCGACACGAGCACCGGCACCAGCAGCAGGCTCAGCACACACAGCCCGATCGCGAACCGCTCGAAGCGCCTGAAGTCGCCGGTACTCACCGCGGCCATCGTCAGCGCGGCGGCCACGCACACGCCGGCAACCTTCGGGAGCCCGAAGAAAGCCAGCACGAACGTGATGCCGATGAACTCGGTGACGATCGTCAGCGCATTGAGCAGGAACAGGTCGATCACGCTGAACGCACCCCAGAACTTGCCGAAGCGCTCGAAGATCAGGCGCGCATGGCCGACGCCGGTGACCGCGCCGAGGCGCAGCACCATTTCCTGGTTCACGTACAGCACCGGCACGAGCAGCAGCAGCGTCCACAGCAGCGTCGTGCCGTAGTTCTGGCCGGCCTGCGTGTAGGTGCCGAATGCGCCGGCATCGTTGTCGCCGACCATCACGATCAGGCCGGGGCCGACGATCGCGAGCAGCGTGCGCAGGCGTGCCCACCATGTGCCGCGTGCGGCGGTGTCGTGATGCGAGATCGTGCCGAGGGCACCGCGGATGTCGCCCAGGTGGGCTTCGTCGAGCACGGCGCTGCGTTCGACGGCGATCGGTGGAGAGACGTTGGATGGCGTGGACATGATGAATTCCGTACGGCTGGTTTTTTTATCCGGCCAAGCGTGTGGCCTTGGCATACGCGCGCGGAACGGGCCCGCATGCGCATGCCGAGACGCGCTCGGCGTGTCGGTTCAGTCGAGCAGCGATTTCAACCGGGCGAACCAACGGGAGAACACGCGCGGACGCGCGTCGAGCATCAGCATCGCGTCGTAGTGCGGACGCGAGTGCGCGACCTGCGGGAGATTCGACAGCAGAAGGCCGAAGTTCATGGTCTGGCTCCTGGCGGCGACGGCATGCGTGCCGGCCGCGTGGTGGGCGCGGGGCCAGTCCGGGGCCTGAACGGCGTGTCAGGCTAGTCGGCCGGCGTGTCCCTGCGACCCGGGTTCAAAAGGGTCTGTTGGTGCAACGGGCATAAGGGACAACTGTCACTGTCGTTCATGGCGGCTCCTGTGCGGTGTTCCGGAGAACACGATTGGCCGCCGTCCGGCGCACGGACCGCTGTTCGGGTGCATGCGACACGCATGCGCGAACGCGGCCGCGCACCGGGCGGCGGCGAAACCGGACGGCGCATGCGCAAACGCATCACGCTAACCGGCGCGAATCAGGGTGCACGTAGGGAGTTGCTGCGAAATTGCTGCTGCGCGCACCGTTTGCCTGGGGGGACAAACGGCGGCTTCGATGAGGCGCGGACGTCGGTCGCTCAGGCGGAAACTTCGTTCGAAGATCGACTACTGCAGGCGTCCAAGGCGGCGGCCCCAAGAGTGAAGATGGCGGATTCTATGGACCGGCCGAAACGGAAGTCAACCCTTTGGAACGCCTTCCGGGGAATATTTTTTCGGGCACGCGCGCGCTGAAAGATTTGCGCCCGGAATGACGCGCCGCAACCTTTCAACGCGCGAGCGGATGGGGAGCACCGATGCGTGTGAGCAACAGTCGCCGCGAGCCGGCGCCGGAAGGCTGTATTGCGCGTCGGCCGCCCCCCGCTGCCGCTGCAACGCCGTCGCGATATGCGCAAGAACGACGTTTTTTGCTTGCACCGCAGCAAAACTCGCGACTACAATCCGCCCCGATTCATCAAGGGAGTCCCTCCGTGGACACATGCTCCAGTTGCAGTTCGATGCCGGTCCAGGCCGGCCAAGCCATCGCGAGATAGCAGCCAGCATGTCATTGCCGCTAGCTCGCATTCGTCGGGTTAGCGCGCTTCCTCCCGGGCCGGCATCGCCGGTTCGTCCGTCGCACGCTCCGTTACGTTCCAACCGCCGATCGCAGGCCGCGCCATGCGCCCGCGCTCGATCACGTCGTCCCGCATTCGCGGGACCGGACGGAGGTACGTCATGTTCTTTCAATCGTTCGCGGTCAGACTCAAGCAACTCGTACACGTCGCATGCGACCGCTCGGTCGTTTCGGCCCTGTCGCCGCTCGCCCGAACCTTCAGCAACTGGCGCGGCAGCGCGCTCGCGCACACGCCGGCGGCACCGCGCCCGCTCGACTGCGCGCTGGTCGGGGCGATGGCGGCCGCCGTCGCGCTCGTCGCGCTGCTCTGCACGGCCGCGTCGCGCCTCGGCTTCACGCAGGTATGGCGTATCGGCGGCTGGTTGCCGTAAACGTCGGCGCCAAGCGGCCGGGTATCCTCCGCACCGCCCGTGCCTATGCCACCGCCTCACGCCGTCCCTTATTTCGCCAGCCAGACAACCACACAATCAAACAACGGAGCCCGCATGAAACATCGCTTCGAACCCACGCCGCGCAAACCACGTCTCGATGCGCTCGCGACGCTTCTGCTGTCGCTCGCCGCCGCACCCGCATTCGCGCAATCGTCGTCGCCGGCCACTGCCGCCGAACCGACGGCCGGTGCCGGCGACACCGCCGCCGCCCCCGCACCGGCCGCCGATGCTGCCGCGCCCGCCCCCACCGGCTTTTGGGAGCGCTCGAACCTGCTCGGCAACATGGGCGGCCTGCGCGACGTGCTCGGCGACCACGGCGTCACGCTGAGCCTGCAGGAAACCGGCGAATACCTGTACAACGCGGCGGGCGGCACGAAGCGCGGTGGCGCGTACCAGGGCCTCACGCAATTCGGCTTCAACGTCGATACGGAGAAGGCGATCGGGCTGCCGGGCGGCACGTTCAACGTGTCGGGGCTGCAGATCCACGGCACCAACCTCACGCAGCGCTATCTGCAGACGCTGCAGACCGCGACCGGCATCGAGGCGAATTCGACCACGCGGCTGTGGGAGCTCTGGTACCAGCAGGCCTTTCTCGACGGCAAGGCCGACGTGAAGGTCGGCCAGCAGAGCGTCGACCAGGAATTCATGGTGAGCCAGTACGCGACGACGTTCATGAACGCGACGTTCGGCTGGCCCGTGCTGCCGGCGACCGATCTGCCGGCCGGCGGCCCTGCGTATCCGCTGTCGTCGCTCGGCGTGCGGCTGCGCGTGAAGCCGGCCGATGCGTGGACCGCGCTGGTCGGCGTGTTCGACGGCAACCCGGCCGGCCGCAGCGACGGCGACGCGCAGGCGCTGAACGCGCACGGCACCAACCTCAACCTGCGCAGCGGCGCGTTCGTGATCGGCGAACTCCAGTACGCGCTGAACGCGCCGCCCGCCGATCCGAAGGCGCCGCAACCGGCCGGCCTGCCGGGCACGTACAGGATCGGCTTCTGGTATCAGTCGCAGCATGCGAGCGATCCGCGCGTCGGCACCGACGGGTTGTCGCTCGCGAATCCTGCGAGCAACGGGATGCCCGCCACGCATCGCGGCAACTACGGTTTCTATGCGGTCGCGGATCAGATGGTATGGCGGCCGTCGGCCGACAGCCCGCGCTCGGTCGGCGTGTTCGCACGCGTGATGGGCGCGCCGGGCGATCGCAACGTCGTCGATTTCGCGGCGAATGCCGGTGTCACGCTGAAGGCGCCGTTCGTCGGACGCGACGACGATACGGCCGGCCTCGCGGTCGGCTACGCGAAGATCGGCTCGCATGCGCGTGCGCTCGACGGCGACACCGGCGCATACACGACACCCGGCTATCCGGTGCGCCGCGCGGAAACGGTGATCGAGGCGACCTACCAGTACCAGGTCACGCCGTGGTGGCAGTTGCAGGCCGACCTGCAGCACTTCTTCCGGCCGGGCGGCGGCATCCCGAACCCGAATGCGGCCGGCGCGCGCATCGGCGACGAAACGGTGGTCGGCGTGCGCACGACGATCACGTTCTGACGCACCGCGCATGCGACGCGGGCCGGACTCCCGCTTGCGCGGCGATCCGGCCCGTTGCGCATTCACGTGCCCGCGTGCGGCGCACGCGGCCCGTCACTCGCCGTACAGCCCGAGCAGTTTCAGCGTGACGCCGTTGGTCCAGCCGAAGCCGTCCTGCAGCGGATATTCGCCGCCACCGCCGCCGCCCTCGCCGGCCCCCTCGACCACGTACTTCTCGACGAGCTTGCCTTCGGTCGCATACACATGCTTCACGTCGGTCAGGAAGCGCGTGCCGATGTCCTTCGCGAGCGCCGGTTCGCCGTAACGGCGCAGCCCGTCGAGCGCGATCCACTGCAGCGGCGCCCAGCCGTTCGGCGCGTCCCACTGCTGGCCCGTGTTCTCGGTCGTCGTCGCGAGGCCGCCCGGCTGCAGCAGCGTCTTGCGCACCTCGCGCGCGGTCGCCTTCGCGCGCTCGGGCCATGCGACACCGGTGAACAGCGGATACAGCGCCGCGGCCGTCACGCTGTCGCGCGGCTTGCGCAACTGCCAGTCGTAGTCGCCGTAATAGCCGCGACGGTTCCACAGATAGTGGTTGATCGCGGCCGCGCGGCGTGCCGCCCGTCCGGAAAAGTCCGCGACGCATGCAATGTCGTGCGTGACCGTGCAGCCCTTCACGATCGTCCTCTCGAGATGGAACATCAGGCTGTTCAGGTCGACCGGCACGATCGACGTCGTGCGGATCGTCGCGAGCGTCTTGCCGTCGCCGAACCAGCGCGAGCTGTAGTCCCAGCCGCTTTCGGCGCCGGCGCGCAGGTCGCGGTACACATCGTTCGCGGGGCGATTCGGCACGGCCTTCGCGGTCGTCACGTCCTCGAGGTACGACTCGTCGCGCGGCGTATCGCTCGCATCCCAGTAACGGTTCAGCACCGCGCCGTCCGGCATCGCGACCACGTGGCGCGCGGCTTGCCCGCGCGGCGTCGTGGTTTCGCCCTGCATCCAGTACGCATGCTCCTTGCGCAGCGCCGGCAGGTATTTCTGGTAGACCTTGTCGCCTTCGGCCTGCGCGGCGAGCGTAACCATGTATGCGAAGAACGGCGGCTGCGAGCGGCTCGCGTAGTACGTGCGGTTGCCGTTCGGGATGTGGCCGATCGTGTCGATCAGATAGGCGAAGTTGTCGAGCATGTCGTCGACGAGATCCTCGCGCCCCGACACCTGCAGCCCGAGCATCGTGAAATAGGTATCCCAGTAGTAGCCTTCGCGGAACCGGCCGCCCGGCACCACGTACGGCTTCGGCATCGGGATCAGCGAGCTGTATGGCGGCACCGTCGTGCTGGTACGCGTGAGCTGCGGCCACAGCCAGTCGATGTGCTCGCGCAGCGTCTGGTTCGCGGGCGGCGTGACCCCGCCTTGCGGCGGCGGCGTGAAGTGCTGGTCGACGAACGTCTTCAGCGAGAAGCCCGGCTGCGACTTCTGTTGCTGATACAACTGCACGATCGTCGCCGGATCGGTATCGGGCGTCGCATCGACGAAGGTCTTCTGGTCGGGATAGAGCTGCGCCGTTTGCACCGCGACGAACAGGTCGCCGTAGAGCTGGCTCGGCGGCGGCAGCAGCGTGCTGCCGGAGGCCGGGTTCGCGAGCGCCGCCGACGCCGGCACGGCCGCCTGCGCGGCCGCATGATTCGCGCTGTCGGCTTGCGCGGCGCAGCCGGCGACGGCCAGGTATGCGATGGCCATGACGGCGGCCCAGCGCAGGCGCGGTGCGACTACGGACACGGACGGATGCGAGGCAGGATGCGATGCGGTCGATGCGGCACGACGTGACGTCATGACGTGTCCCCTCCTTTCGATGGTAAGTGGATCGGCAGGGGTCTCGTTCGCGCGTGCGCTCGTCTCGATGGCCGTCGATCGATGCGCGTCGTTGTATTCCGCAGATGAGTTCCGACTGTCGCATGAAACGCGCATCGCACGCAAGTTTCGGTTCCGTGCCTGCCCGGCTGCGTCATATGTGACGTCATGCATTGCGACGGCATGGCAGTCGTCTCTTTTTGCCGGCGCGGCAACAGGAACGACTGTTGCAACATGCGGAACAAGCGTTGTCTCACGTGACGCGACGACCACATTGTGGGCATAATGGCGCCTTTACCGCGCGCCCTGCCCATGTCGCCCGTCTTTCTAGCACCGCTCATCGTTGCCTGTGCGTTGTTCATGGAAAGCGTCGACGCCAACATCATCGTCACCGCACTGCCCGCGATGGCGAGGGACTTCGGGCACAATCCCGTCACACTGAACATTGCGATCACGGCCTACGTGGTCGGCCTCGGCGTATTCATCCCGATCTGCGGATGGCTCGCCGACCGCTTCAGCGCACGCTCCGTATTCCGCACCGCGATCGGCATCTTCGTCGCCGGCTCGCTGATGTGCGCGGCCTCGAATTCCCTCGGCGTGCTCACGTTCGCGCGCTTCGTGCAGGGCGTCGGCGGCGCGATGATGGTGCCGGTCGGCCGGATCATCATCTTCCGCGCGGTGCCACGCTCCGATCTCGTGCGCGCGATGAACTACCTCGCGATTCCCGCGCTGTTCGGGCCCACGGTCGGGCCGCTCGTCGGCGGCTTCATCACGACCTACCTGCACTGGCGGATGATCTTCTTCATCAACGTGCCGATCGGCATCTACGGGATCTACCTCGCGAGCAAGCACATCGCGAACACGCACGAGCCCGATCCCGGCCCGCTCGACTGGTTCGGCTTCCTGCTGTCGGCGAGCGGCGCCGCGCTGCTGCTGATGGGCCTCACGCTGATCGACGGCTCGCTCACGTCGCGCACGAATGCGCTCGCGATGTGTGCGGCCGGCGCGGTGATGCTCGCACTCTACGTGCCGTACGCGCGCCGCAAGGAGCGGCCGGTGCTCGACCTCAGTTTCCTGAAGATCCCGACCTACCACGCGAGCGTGGTCGGCGGCTCGCTGTTCCGCATTGGCCTCGGCGCGGTGCCGTTCCTGTTGCCGCTGGCACTGCAGGAAGGCCTCGGGATGAGCGCGTTCCACTCCGGGCTGATCACCTGCGCGTCCGCGCTCGGCGGCGCGATGAGCCGCTCGACGGCCACCCATACGCTGCGCCGCTTCGGCTTTCGCACGGTGCTGATCTACAACGCCGCGTTCGCGGGGCTCGCGATCGCCGCTTACGGCCTGTTCCATCCGGGCATGCCGACCTGGGCGATCTGGACGATCGTGCTGGTCGGCGGCATCTTCCCCGCGCTGCAGTTCACGAGCCTGAATTCGATGATCTACGCGGATATCTCGCAGGCCGACGCGGGCCGCGCGACGAGCCTCGGCAGCGTCGTGCAGCAGATGTCGCTCGGGCTCGGCGTGACGGTCGCCGGCCTCGTGCTGCACGTGTCGCACTGGCTGCAGGGTCATCAGACGATGGTGTGGTCGGATTTCTGGCCCGCGTTCGTCGTGGTCGGGCTGTGTTCGTTCGCGTCGATTCCGATCACGCGGCGGCTGCCGCTCGGCGCCGGCGACGAAGTCGCGCGCGGCAAGCGGCAATGAACGAGCAAGGCGGGCGGGAAAAAACAGGCGGCTGAAAAACCGGAAAACAAAAAAATCAGCGGACATCCACACGGGGCCGGTGCACAGCCGCATGGATGTCCGCTCAGGGCTCCGGGTCTCTCGTTGGGGGTTGAGAATCCCGGATCTGCTTCCTGCGTGCCATGGACATATGTGCGTCGGAAGCGGAATCGTTGCGCGCACATTTCGTCGCGCCATGTCTGCACTATAGGGAAGGTCGCGCCGCGCATCTGTCAAGCATTGTCAGACGCGGTGCGTGCGCAGGTCGCACACGTGCGCCGCTTTCGCGCTAAAGTGGTGCCCGACCGCCACCCTCAGCCGCCGCTCCGATGCTTACGCTCTCGCCCGCCGCCGCCCGCGCGCTGCATCTCGCCGCGCAGGGCCTGCTGACCCCGCCCCGCCGCAAGGCCACCAAGGCCGACGTGCTCGACACGATCCGCCGTATGGCGCAGTTGCAGATCGATACCATTCACGTCGTCGCGCGCAGCCCGTATCTTGTGCTGTTCAGCCGTCTCGGCGACTTTGCCCCGCAGTGGCTCGACGAACATCTCGCCGAGGCACGCCTGTTCGAATACTGGTCGCACGAAGCGTGCTTCCTGCCGGTCGAGCAATTCGGGCTGATGCGCTACAAGATGCTCGATCCGTCGGGGATGGGCTGGAAATACGCGGCCGAATGGCACGCGCAGAACCGCGCGGACATCGAGCAGATGCTCGCGCGGATTCGCGACGAAGGCCCCGTGCGGTCGGCGGATTTCGCTCGCGAGGACGGTGTGAAAGGCAACGGATGGTGGGACCGCAAGCCCGAGAAAAAGCACCTGGAAGTGCTGTTCACGACCGGCGAGCTGATGGTGTCCGAGCGCCGCAATTTCCAGCGCATCTACGACGTGCGCGAACGCGTGCTGCCCGGCTGGGACGATGCGCGCGACCTGCCGCCGCGCGATACGGTGCTGCCCGCGCTGCTCGACTACACATGCCGCGCGCTCGGCGTCGTGCGTGCGGACTGGGTGGCCGATTACTACCGCCTGCCGCGTCGTTCGTACCACGCGGAGCTCGACCGGCTCGCGGACGCGGGCGAACTGATTCCCGTGGAAATCGCCGACTGGAAGGAGCCGGCCTACGTGCATCGCTCGTTCGAAGCGCTGCTGCCGGCCGCTGCGGCCGACACGCTGCGCTCGACGGTCACGACGCTGCTGTCGCCGTTCGATCCGGTGGTGTGGGACCGCCGGCGTGCGTCGACGCTGTTCGGCTTCGACTACACGATCGAGTGCTATACCCCCGCGCACAAGCGGCGCTTCGGCTATTTCTGCCTGCCGGTGCTGCATCGCGGCCGACTGATCGGGCGCGTCGACGCGAAAGCGCATCGCGCGCTCGGCACGTTCGAGTTGAAGGCGGTGCATGTCGAGCCGGGCGTGCGATTCGGCACCGGGCTCGCGGCCGACGTCGCGAAGGCCGTGAAGAAGCTCGCGGCGTGGCATGGCACGCCGGAGGTGACGGTCGCGCACGCGCCGCCCGAATTGACGAAGGCGCTGGCCGGCGCGTAAGCCGGTGGAATCGCGCCGAGCGGCGGCGATGCGCGGGCCGCTTGCGCATATCCGACAGCGCGCGCGTTGCCAGCCACGCTCTGCCGCTCTATCGCTCTATCGCTCTGCCGCTCAGTCGCTCAGCTTGCGAAACCGCGGGGTGCCGTCCGGCAGGTTCTCGTTGAACATCGCTTCCGGCCGCACCCACAGGCCACGCGCATGCGGCCACAGATGCTCGTACACGACCACCGATTCCTCGGTTTCGGAATGACGGGCGACGCCGATATAGCGATACAGCCCGCCCTTGTAGTGACGATGCGTGGCGAGTTGTTCGGCTTCCTGTTCGGTCATGATCTGCTTCCCTTCGGCAAAAACGAAAGCGCGTATTGTATGCGCTCGCCTGCACTCGCCGCGCGTCAGCGTTTCGCGTAGATATCGGGGCGCCGGATCTCCATCAGCCGCTCGGGGTCCGCTAACGGCCCGAAACCGACCGGCCGGTACAGCTCATGCGCGTCGGTCGTCACGAGCATGATGCGGCGCAGGCTTTGCACCATCGGCTGCGCGAACACATGGTCGATCAGCGCGCGGCCGTAGCCGTTGCCGCGTTCGGACGGCAATACGAACACGTCGCACAGGTACGCGAACGTCGCGTGATCGGTCACGAGCCGCGCGAACCCGACGAGGCGGTCCTCGACATACGCGCCGAAGCACAGCGAGCCGTCGATCGCACGCTCGACGACATCGCGCGGAATGCCCTGCGACCAGTACGCGTCGCGATGCAGGAAATCGAAGATCGCGTCGATGTCGAGTTCGCGCTTGTCGGTGGAAAATCTCAGCGTGGCGGGCGGGGCGTCGGGCACGTCGGCTCTCCGGGAGGATCGGGGCGGAGCAGCAACGATAGCGCGGCGTGGGGTGGGCCACAAGCGACGCCCAGCCCGACACGTACAATATCCCGTACAACACATCCACCTGCGCTAAACTTGTACGGCTTATAGTACAAGTGAGGAAAATCATGCGCACGATTCACTTTTCGGATGCCCGCGGCAATCTGAAGACGGTCATCGACCAGGTCGTCGACGACGCCGACGTGACGCTCATTACGCGTCGCGACGCGCCGAACGCGGTCATCATGTCGCAGGAATACTATGACAGCCTGATGGAGACGGTTCACCTGCTCCGCTCGCCGGCCAACGTCGCCCACCTCGAACGCTCGATTGCGCAATTGCGCAAGGGCAAGACGAAAGAGCACAAGCTGACGGGGGACGATGAATGAGCGTACGCCGCGTGCTCTTTACTTCCGACGCGTGGGACGACTACGTTTATTGGCAAGACCGCAAGACGCTCAAGCGCATCAACCAGCTCATTCGCGAAGCCCAACGTGCACCGTTCGAAGGCATCGGCAAACCCGAACCACTGAAGGCCAATCTGTCCGGGTTCTGGTCGCGCCGCATCGACGATACGAACCGTTTGGTTTACGAAGCGGACGAACTTCAGATCAGCATCGTGTCCTGCCGCTATCATTACGAGTAGCGTCAATCCTCCCGCCCTCTCCTTACCCGCTTACGGCGCCGGCAGCGGCCGGGACGCCACGCTCGCTTGCTCGTCGCTACCAGTCAGGCAACTGAACCCCGCGCGATGATCTTCGGCGGCGACTCAACTATCTCGCTTCGCCGCAGGCACAACTGATCTTGCAGCAACGGGGGGCCGATTCGGTGATATCGTCGCCTGCTCGATCAACCTCCCGCATCGCTTCATGCCCTATCGACTCATCGCGTTCGACTTCGACGGCACGCTCGCCGATTCGCTCGACTGCTTTCTCGCGGCGTTGACGGAGGCATCGCGCATGCACGGCTTTCGCGATGCGACGCCCGAGCTGCGCCCTGCGCTGCGCGGCATGTCTGCACGCGAGATCATCCGCGCGCTCGAGGTGCCGATGTGGAAAGTGCCGCGCGTGACGATCGACATGCGGCGGCTGATGCGGCCGCGCATCGCACACGTGACGCTGTTCCCCGGCGTCGACGCAACCTTCGACGCGCTCGCCGCGCGCGGCATCCGCATCGCGATCGCCACGTCGAACACCGAGGACATCGTGCGCGACCGGCTCGGCCCGCACGCGAGCCGCTGCGTCGATACGTTCGCGTGCGGCATTCCACTGTTCGGCAAGGCGCGCCGGCTGCGCGCGCTCGTGCGCGAAGCGGGCGTGCAGCCCGCCGACGTGCTGTACGTCGGCGATGAAATCCGCGATGCCGAAGCGGCACGCCGCGCGCGCGTCGCGTTCCAGGGCGTCGCCTGGGGTTACACGGCCCCCGACGCGTTGCAGGCGCATTGCGCGACGCCATTGCTGCCGAGCCTCGACGCATTGCTCGATCGCGTGTGACGGTGCCGCGCGAATCGCTCGTTCGACTCGACGCGTCGTGAAGTAACCACGGATGCCCTGCACGCACGACGATGAAACGCCGATGACATGCGGGCACATCGCATCGGTTAAATACGCGTCGCGCACGCAAGAATTGCCGCCGCGATGCACGCGACAAGTACGCACTACCTGTCCGCACGCGCACGCATCGATTCGTCTTACCAACCGTTACACAAACCACAGCGCGGTTGCACCTGCTACCGGATCGCTCTCCTAGAATCAGTCGGGCCGGGAAACACTTCGAACGCCGCCGCGGCAGAGCGGCAATCGAGTCCGGCCCGGGCGCGCCCGGTCTCTCGCACAGCTGCGGATCACGCGATCCGCCCGTTAATCAGAGCCCCGATCGAAAGGAGGTCCCATGAACCGCTTTCCCCAAATCTCGCGCCTTGCACTGTCTGCCGCTGGCCTGCTTCTCGTCGCCGTGACGGCGACCGCGCAAACCGCGCAACCGGCGCCTTCCGCACCGGCCACCACCACGCAAACACGCATCCACGAAGCCGACCAGACGTTCATCACGGACGGCACGAAAACCGTGTCGACGCAGCACGACGCCGCGCGCATCGCCGATTCGCGCACGTCGGACAGCCAGGTGAAGGCATTCGCGCAACGCGTGTCGACCGACGATGAGAAGATCATCCAGGCGATGCGCGCGGCCAGCCCGCGCGGCATCGACGTGCCGGCCAACAATCCCGACACGACCGTGCTGGACAGCATCAAGAACCTGCGCGGCGCGGAATTCGACAAGGCGTACATCGAGCAGGTCGCGCTCGCCGGCCAGCAGAAGACGATCTCGGCATTCCAGGCCGAAATCGCGTCGGGCCGCGACACGAAGCTGAAGGAAGTCGCACGCCAGGCGCTGCCGATCCTGCAGGCGCACTACGCGGACGCGCAGAAGCTCGCGCAGCGTCATCACCTCGCATCGGCGCAGTAACGCGATGCACCGCCGCGCATCGTGCGCGGCACCCCGCTTCCCCCCGTCGCGTCGCCGTCCCCCTCTCCGGCGGCGCGACGCACATCCCGCACGCGATACGCGACCGACGTTACGTCGCGAGCTTCGCTTTCAATCGTTCGCTGACTTCCGGCCATTCGTCGTCGATGATGCTGAAGCGCACCGAATTGCGCTTGCGGCCGTCGGGCATGATCCGTTCGTGGCGCACGATCCCTTCCTGCTTCGCGCCGAGCCGCAGAATCGCCGCGCGTGATGTCTCGTTCAGCTCGTCGGTCGTGAACTGCACGCGCACGCAGTGCAGCGTGTCGAACGCGTATGCCAGCAGCAGCCATTTCGCTTCGGTATTCGCGTGCGTGCGCTGCGCCGATTCGCTCAGCCACGTGTGACCGATCTCGAGCTTGCGGTTCTTGCGGTCGATCTTCCAGAAGCGCGTGCTGCCGATCGCGCGGCCCGACGCACGCTCGACGATCACGAACGGCATCACGGTGCCGGCCGCGCGGCCTTGCAGTGCGCTGTCGAGATACGCGTCGACCGTGTCTTCTCCCGGCACGACCGTGACCTTCAGGTTCCACAATTGCCCGTCCGCGGCGGCATCGAGCAGCGCCTGCCGGTCGGATGCCTCGAGCGGCCGCAGTACGATGCGCTCGCCCGTGAGTGTCGGTTGTTCGACAGAAGATGAAGCGTCGGTCATGACGGGTTCCGTTTCCGTGAAGAGGAGGATGACGCTGCGCGCAGCGACACGCCATCATACGGCGAGCGTCAGCGCGGCAGCGCAGCGAGCCGCTCGCGAATCGCCTTCGCTTCGTCGCGCAGCGCATCGGCGAATGCGTCGACGAGCAGGCTCTTCGGCCGGTGCTCGGGCACGATCACGCTGACGCGGTATGGAAACGAGCGCGTGAGCGGCCGCACG
The DNA here is from genome assembly GCF_001443045.1 of Burkholderia ambifaria. GTDB lineage: Bacteria > Pseudomonadota > Gammaproteobacteria > Burkholderiales > Burkholderiaceae > Burkholderia > Burkholderia ambifaria_A. The sequence continues at coordinate 93,520 of NZ_LKPJ01000027.1, forward strand.
TGCAGGTCGCGCCCGACGAAATCGAGCGCGGTCAGCGGATTGACAATCGCGGCGCCGAGCCCCTGCCGCACGAACGCGCACACCGACACGGCCGACGGCGTCTCGACCACCGAACGCGGCGCGACGCCGAGCTGCGCGAACGCCTCGTCGATCAGGATCCGGTACGGGTCGTTCAGCGACAGGCTCACGAACGGACGATCGGCGAGATCCGCGAGATCGATCGCGCGCTGCGCGAGCAGCGGATGGCCGTCGGGCAGCACGCACACCTCGTCGACTTCGAGCAGCGGCGTGAGCACGGTGCCGGCCGGCGCGACGTCGTGCTCGGTCAGCCCGAGATCGTAACGCTGCGCGGTCAGCCACTCTTCGAGCACGGGCGACTCCTGCGTCGCGACCGACACGCTGACACTCGCATGCGCGCCGTGAAAGCGCCGGCAGGCGCCGGGCAGGATCGCGTGCGAAAACGCCGGCAGCGCGATCACCGACAGCTGCCCGTCGCGAAACTCGCGCAGCCGCGCGGCCGTCGCCGCGACGCGCTCGAGCCCCACATACGCGAGCCGCACGTCGTCGAACAGCGTGAGCGCGGCCATCGTCGGCCGCAGCCGGCCGTGCGAGCGCTCGAACAGCGCGAAGCCGACCACCTGCTCCATTCGCGCGAGCTCGCGGCTGATCGTGGGCTGCGACGTGTAGAGCATTTCGGCCGCTCGCGTCGTGCTGCCGGTGACCATCAGCGCGCGGAAGACCTCGATGTGCCGATGTGTGAGCATGATCTTCTATATCAGAAATGAATCGAATGTCGATAAACAGGCATTTTACTGTATAGGCGTTCAGGCGCATCATCACGCTATCCGTTCATTCGATCAGACTCATCCGCCATGTCCCTCGATTCCCGCCAGCTCGCCGCGCTCGCGCAGCAATACGGCACCCCGCTGTGGGTGTACGACGCCGACGTCATCCGCGACCGCATCGCCCAACTGCGTCAGTTCGACGTGATCCGCTACGCGCAGAAGGCAAACTCGAACCTGCATATCCTGAAGCTGATGCGCGACGAAGGCGCGTGCGTCGACGCCGTGTCGCTCGGCGAGATCGAGCGCAGCCTTGCGGCCGGGTTCAGTCCGACAGGCGAGCCGGAAGGCGTCGTGTTCACGGCCGACCTGATCGACCGGCCGACGCTCGCGGCCGTGCTGAAGCACGGCGTGACCGTGAACGCCGGCTCGCTCGACATGCTCGCGCGCGTCGGCGAGCATGCGCCCGGCCATCGCGTGTGGCTGCGCGTGAACCCGGGCTTCGGCCACGGCCATAGCAACAAGACCAACACCGGCGGCCCGCAGAGCAAGCACGGGATCTGGATCGACGACGTGCCGCGCGCGATCGAGATCGTGCGCCAGTATGGCCTGAAGCTGGTCGGCATCCACATGCATATCGGCTCGGGCGTCGACTACGGCCACCTGTCGCAGGTGTGCGATGCGATGGTCGACCTCGTCACGTCGCTCGGCCACGACATCGAAGCCATCTCCGCCGGCGGCGGGCTGTCGATCCCGTATCGCGACGGCGAACCGCGCGTCGACGTCGGTCACTACTTCAGCCAGTGGGACGCCGCGCGCAAGCGGATCGAACGGCATCTCGGCCACGCGGTGCGCATCGAGATCGAGCCGGGCCGCTTCCTCGTCGCCGAGGCCGGCACGCTCGTCACCGAAGTGCAGGCCGTGAACCACCGGCCGAAGCACGACTTCGTGCTGATCGATGCGGGCTTCAACGACCTGATGCGTCCGTCGATGTACGGCAGCTACCACGCGGTGTCCGTGCACACGCACGACGGCGCGCTGCCCGCGGGCCGGCCGCTCGTCGACATCGCGATCGCGGGGCCGCTGTGCGAGTCCGGCGACGTCTTCACGCAGGACGCAGGCGGCGTGGTCACGCACCGCAAGCTCGCGCAACCGCAGATCGGCGACCTGCTGTTCCTGCACGATGCAGGCGCGTACGGCGCATCGATGTCCTCGAACTACAACAGCCGGCCGCTCGCGCCGGAAGTGCTCGTCGATCGCGGCATGCCGCGGCTGATCCGCCGCCGGCAGACGATCGACGAACTGCTCGCGCTCGAAACGTTCGAGTAACACGCGCCTACGCGCCGCGTCCGACGCACCGGACGCCAACGGCCAGGCTTGCCGCTACCGGCATGCCTGGCCGTTTTGCTTTTCGGCGGTTGCCCTCAGGGCAACCGCACGCGCATGGCGTAGCACCGGATGCTGCGCACCTCGTGCAACCGCAGCAGATCGCATGCATCGCACTCCAAGCAGGGAGAAAAACATTCCACGCCACGCGGAAAGTCCGTGCATTTTTGGAAGCACTTTCCTTTTTGACAAAACTAAGATTGCCCTCAGTCGTTCAGCATTTGCGTCGCCGGATACGCATCGACGATGCAGCCGGCCTACCCCACTCGCAAGCCGCACGGGCACTCATGAACACGATGCTTGAACTCTTCGCCGCGCACCGTTACGCCACCGCGCGCGAACGCCTGCCGTAACGCATCGCGGCAAACGGCTCGCGCCGTCTCTCGCCGCTCCCTTTCCCGCGCCGCATTCCACTGCGGCCCGCTTCCCGCCCACGGCGACGCCGCCCGTCGCCGCGGATACGTACGCCCAAAAATTTCGACAACGACGTTTCGACAACAACCCGGAGACAACCATGAAGCCCTTCACCCCGACGCTCAAGCAAACCCTCGCCGCCGCCCTCCTCTGCGTGGCCGCCACGGCATCGCATGCGGCGGACCTGCTCGACACCGTCAAGCAGGCCGGCGTGCTGAAGATCGCGCTCGAAGGCACGTACCCGCCGTTCGACTACCGCAACGCCGACGGGCAGCTCGAAGGGTTCGACGTCGACGTCGCGAAGGCGGTCGCCGCGCGGCTCGGCGTGAAGCCGCAATTCGTCACGACCGAATGGAGCGGGATTCTCGCGGGGCTGCAGGCCGGCAAGTTCGACGTGATCGTCAACCAGGTCGCGATCACGCCGTCGCGCCAGCAGGCGCTCGACTTCAGCACGCCGTACGTGTATTCGTCCGCGCAACTGCTGCAACGCCAGAACGACACGCGTGCGTTCAAGTCGCTCGACGAGCTCAAGGGCAAGAAGGTCGGCGTGACGATGGGCAGCAACTACGTCGATCTCGTGAAGACGGTGCCAGCGGTCGATCTGCAGGTCTATCCGGGCACGCCGGAGAACCTGCGCGACCTCGCGGCGGGCCGCATCGACGCGGCAGTGAACGACCGCCTGATGCTGAGCTACCTGATCAAGAACTCGCACCTGCCGTTGCGTCCCGGCTCCGTGCTCGCCGGCGGCGAGGACCGGATGGGCATCCCGTTCCGCAAGGGCAATCCGAAGTTCGCGAAGGCGATCGATGACGCGGTCGCGTCGCTGCGGCAGGACGGCACGTTGAAGAAGATCTCGATGCAGTGGTTCGGTGCCGACACGACGAAGCCGATCGCGCAATAACGCAACCATCACGCGCCCGCGCGCACGAACGCGCGGGCGGCCCGCCGACACCTCGGCGGCACACGACACACAATCAGGAGACACGCGATGGAAGCACTCGATCTGGTCATTCATACCCTGCCCGTGATGGTGAAGGGCGCGCTGCTCACGCTGAAGTTCGCGGTGGCGTCGATGGCGCTCGGCCTCGTCGTCGGGCTCGTGGTCGCGATCATGCGGATCGGCAGCAACCGGCTCGCGTCCGGTCTCGCGCAGGGCTACGTCAGCCTGATGCGCGGCACGCCGCTGCTCGTGCAGATGTTCGTCGTCTACTACGGGCTGCCCGATCTCGGCATCACGCTCGACCCGACGACGGCCGGCATCTTCACGCTGACGCTCAACGCCGGCGCGTACCTGTCGGAAAGCATGCGCGGCGCGATCCTCGGCATCGGCCGCGGGCAATGGGCGGCCGCGCACAGCCTCGGCCTCACGCACGTGCAGACGCTGCGCTACATCGTCTGCCCGCAGGCGCTGCGCCTCGCGGTGCCGAGCCTCGGCAACACGCTGATCAGCCTGATCAAGGATACGTCGCTCGTATCCGTGATCACCGTCACCGAGCTGCTGCGCTCGACGCAGGAAGTGATCGCCGCGACGTTCCAGCCGCTGCCGCTGTACCTCGCGGCCGCCGCGATCTACTGGGTGCTGAGCACGCTGCTCACACGGCTGCAGGGCCGCGTCGAGACGCGCCTCTCGCTGCCGTCCACGCATTGAGCATGCGTACGTCATCCAACCCGAACCTCAACCACGGAGAATCCATGATTACGCTCGACAACGTATCGAAGTGGTATGGCAAGCATCAGGTCCTTTCGGCATGCAGCGCGGCGGTGTCGAAAGGCGAAGTGGTCGTCGTCTGCGGGCCGTCAGGCTCCGGCAAGTCGACGCTGATCAAGACGATCAACGGTCTCGAGCCGTTCCAGAAAGGCAGCATCGTCGTCGACGGCACGCGGCTCGGCGATCCCGCCGCGAAACTCGCGCAACTGCGTGCGCGCGTCGGCATGGTGTTCCAGCATTTCGAGCTGTTCCCGCATCTGTCGATCACCGACAACCTGACGCTCGCGCAGGTCAAGGTGCTCGGCCGCCGCAAGGACGAGGCAATCGAGAACGCGATGAAGCTGCTCGATCGCGTCGGCCTGAAGGCCCATGCGAACAAGTATCCGGGGCAGTTGTCCGGCGGGCAGCAGCAACGCGTCGCGATTGCGCGCGCACTGTCGATGAACCCGGTCGCGATGCTGTTCGACGAGCCGACGTCCGCGCTCGACCCCGAGATGATCAACGAAGTGCTCGACGTGATGGTTGAGCTCGCGCGCGACGGCATGACGATGGTGTGCGTCACGCACGAGATGGGTTTCGCGAGGAAGGTCGCGCATCGCGTGATCTTCATGGACCAGGGCGCGGTGGTCGAGGATGCGGCGAGCGACGCGTTCTTCGCCGCGCCGCGCTCCGAACGCGCACGCGACTTCCTCGACAAGATCCTGCACTGACCGTGCGGCGGTCTCGCTCCGATTTGACTGACTTTCAAAGGACGACATCTTGAACCATCTGCATTCGACCGACACCCTGCTCGCTCACGAAGGCCGCTCGCACGGCCAGCCCGGCTCGCCGGTGAACCCGCCCGTGTATCGCCAGTCGACGCTGCTCTTTCACGGCACCGACGCGCTCGACGCGGTGCGCGGCACGCCGCTCGCATACGGACGTCACGGCAGCCCGACCACGCGGGCGCTCGAGAAGGCGCTCGCGCGCCTCGAAGGCGCGCACACTGCGCTGCTCACGCCGAGCGGGCTCAGCGCGATCACGACCGCGCTGCTCGCGGTGCTGAATCCCGGCGACCACTTGCTGATGGCCGACTCAGTGTACGACCCGACCCGCTCGTTCTGCGACGAGACGCTCGCGCGCCTCGGCATCGAGACGACGTACTACGATCCGTCGATCGGCGCCGGCATCGCGGCGCTAATGCGGCCGAACACGCGCGCGGTCTTTACCGAATCGCCGGGCTCGCTGACCTTCGAGGTGCAGGACATCCCCGCGATCTGTCGCGTCGCGCACCAGCACGGCGCGGTCGTGCTGCTCGACAACACGTGGGGCACGCCGCTGAACTTCCGCTCGTTCTCGCACGGCGTCGACGTGTCGATTCACGCGGCGACCAAATACATCGCCGGACACTCCGACGTGCTGATGGGCGTAATCCTGACGACCGAAGCGCTCGCGCAGAAAGTCACGCGTTGCTACCGGCAGCTCGGCATGACCGTCAGCGGCGACGATGCGTATCTCGCGCTGCGTGGCCTGCGCACGCTGTCGGTGCGCCTCGAGCGCCACCAGCGCAACGCGCACGTGCTGACCGAATGGCTCGCGCGACAGCCCGAAGTCGCGCAGATCCTGTATCCGGCGCGGCCAGGCGATGCCGGCCACGCACTGTGGCAGCGCGATTTCACGGGTGCATGCGGATTGTTCGGCCTGGTGCTGCAGCCGCAGCCCGACGAAGCGGTACGCGCGCTGCTCGACGGCATGACGTGCTTCGGGATGGGCTACAGCTGGGGCGGCTTCGAAAGCCTGATCATCCCGTCGAATCCGTCGCGCCACCGTACCGCGACGCAATGGCAGGCGGCCGGCCCGCTGCTGCGCATTCACGCGGGGCTCGAGCATCCGGACGACATGATTGCCGACCTCGACGCCGGTTTCGCCAGGATGCGCGCCGCCGTGGCCGCACTCGCGGAAGCCTGAAATCGGTCGACGCCAGCCGCGTCATCCCGCACTCCCCTTTTTTTCAACGTTCGACCACCACTGATAGCGAGGCCATCATGAAAGACACGCTGTTCATTCTCCGTCCGGGTTTTTTCAAGGACTCCGAAGGTCCGTTCTACTGCGGCGACTCGGTTGCCGTCGAAGGGCTGCTGAGTTTCTATCCGCAACTGCGCGACGCCGTCGCGGTCGAGTATATCGACGCACCGCGGCCGCGCCAGCCGATCGTCGCGCTGATCGGCGAGGACAACCAGTCCGCGCCGGTGCTCGTGCTCGGTGATGCGCAGACGCCGAAGGACGACGCGGTCGCGATTCGCGAACACAACGGCCGTCGCTTCATCGATTCGCCGGCCGATATCCGGCGCTATCTGTCCTCGCAATACGGCGTCGCGCACGTCGCGTAAGCATGCCGGCGCCCGCTGTCGACGGGCGCCGCCGAACGGGACGCGCGGCCGGCGCGGCCCGTTCGCCGCTTCCGGTCCGCACGTCGCCACGCGCGCCATGTACTCGGCCACGCGGACTCACCGCTACCGATGATCGGCCCGGGCACCCCGCCCCCGGCCGGACGACCTTCAACGCAACACGACACCGGATGCCGGCACGCACCGGAGCCCGCCGCGGCCCGCGTCAGCCGGGCGAACTGCCGGCAGGCGCGAACGCGAATGCAGCCGGTTCGGACGGCACGTGGCGCGCGAGCCACAATGCGGCCTCGGTCCGGTTGCTCACGCCGATCTGGCGAAACAGCGCGTACAGATGGTTCTTGATCGTGCCTTCCGCGACGTTCAGCACGCGGCAGATCTGCTTGTTCGACTTGCCTTCGGCCAGCAGCCGCAGCACGTCGCGCTGGCGCGGCGTGAGGCGTTCGAACGCGCGATCGTCGCCGGCGGGCACACCGCCCGGGCGCGCCTGCGTCGCGCCGCCGTCGTTCGGCGGCACATAGATCGCGCCGGCCGCGACCCGGCCGAGCGCGTCCGCGAACTCGTCGGCGCTCGCATGCCGGTCGATGATGCCGGCCGCCCCTGCCAGCAGCGCATCGGCGATCGTGCGGCGGCACACGGCGGCCACCACGCACAGCCACGGCGCGCCGGCAAACGTCTCGTGCAGCAGGTGCGGCCAGCTCGGCCGCGCGGCGTGCTCGTCGCATTCGATCGTGATCGCCTCGACCGTCTCGGGCAGCAACGCGTCGCGCAAGCGCAAAACGTCCTCGGGACAGCGGGCCGACCACACATGCCAGTTGACATCGCGTTTACACAGTACGTCCGCCACGCCCGCGACGAACAACGGCGGGCTATCGATCATCAGAACGTTCATTGCGCGGTTTCCTCGAAATCGGGATGCTCGGTTTAGGTTTTTTTGCTTCCCTACCCGGCGTTTTTTTTACCGCTGTTTTCCGCACCGCGCACTAGGCCCGTCGCTCCGTGACGAATGGCCTAATTCGTCCACGCCGGACCCCGCCACGCATGCCGATGCCCGTCGCGGGCCGGCCCGGGCCGCCGGTCGTGACGGACGTCATATTTGGTAAACGTCTTCAATTTCCTAACGTGAATAACGACAGCGAATTTCCGTTGTCTTCGACACGAAGAGGAGTTTATTCATGGACGCGAATTTCATCGGTTCAGTGATTAACGCTTTACCCATGGACCAAATGATCGCCGGCCCGTTAAAAGCGATGATCAGCGCGCAGACGCAGGCTGCGAAGAGCTACGCGGATTTCCTGATGCAGGTCTGCATCCAGGGCGGCAAGGCGGTGGCCGTCCAGTTCGACTACGACGAGACGCTGGTCGACGAAAGCGGCGTATCGAAGGGTGTCGTGCAGAAGACCATGCGCATTCCGCTGCTCGCGGCGATCGTCCACCCGATCATCGCGATCGAGGAAGGCACGATCGACTTCGAGATGGAGATCACGCAGTCGGAGAAGTCGTCGTCGTCGACCGAGGCCGGCGGCGAATTCCAGGCGAAGCTCGGCTGGGGGCCGATCAGCGTGAGTGTGTCGGGGCGCGTGTCGCACAAGGCGGAGCAAACGCGCAGCACCGATACGCGCGCGAAATACTCGATCCATACGCAGGTGAAGCGCCAGTCGCCGCCCGAAGCGCTGATGCGCGTGATCGACTTCCTGACCGAAGCCGCGACCAAGCCGGTCGTCACCGAAGGCAACGCGAAGGACGTGAAGCCGCTGCCGGCGACGCCGACCGACGGCAAGCTGGTCGGCGATGCGTCCGGGTCGGACGCCAAGGCCGCCGCGTCTGCCGCCGGTGCCGGTGCGGATGCCCAGCAGCCGGCGCACGCGTAAGCGCGCGGGCCGGCCATGTTCAGGCTCTTCAGGCGGTCACGCCGCGCGGGCGGCGGCGGGCACGACGACGGGGACGCGCGTCCGGGCGGCGGCAACCCCCGGCAGGAACCGGACGGGCCGGTCCCGCCGACGGCCGCGCCGGCAGCGGGCAACGCCGGCGCGAGCGCGGATGCCGCCGCACCGGCGGCGATAGCCGCGGATCCGGCGCGCCGCGTGTCGCCGGATGGCGCTGGCGGGCCGGCCGGCGCCGCATCGGGCACGAACGACGCGCCGGGCGCCGAGCCCGACGCGTCCGCCGGCAGCTTGCCGCCCGCGCCTCCCGCCCCACCGGCGCC
>NZ_LKPJ01000028.1 GCF_001443045.1 Burkholderia ambifaria
AGACGCCGCGGGTGTTTCGTGAACTCGACGAGTGGATCAGGCACCGGTTGCGTGCAGTGCAGCTTAAGCACTGGCGTCGGGGTCCGACGATGTACCGGGAGTTGTTGGCGTTGGGCGCTTCGAAGGAGGATGCCTATCGGGTGGCCGCGAACAGTCGGCGATGGTGGAGAAACAGCCGCTGGCTGCTGAACCGTGCCATGCCGATCGCCTACTTCGACCGTCTTGGTGTACCCCGGCTCTCATGACCTCGACTGCTCGAACCGCCCGGTGCGGACCCGCATGCCGGGTGGTGTGGGAGGGGATCGGTCAGCCTCTCTGACCGCCCCTATCCCGATTCCCGTTACGGGAGCGTTTTCGCACAAGGCGGTCCGGACGTTTGCGAACGCCCGCGGCGACGCCGGCGTTGCCGGACCCGATGGTTCACAGTGCCGGGAATCCCTGCTCGTCGTCGTGCGGCGGCAGATCGAGCACGAGCTTGACGGCACTGTAGTTGGCCTTGAGCGAAAACACGCGGCCGATCACGAGAAACGTCTGCCGCGAATTCTCGAGTTCGACGAAGTCACCGGGTTGCGGCACATGGGCGCCCTGGTCATAGGAAAAGCTGGTGCTGGTCTGCTCGCCGATGGTTTCGGCGGCGTGCTCGGTGAATTCGATCGTGATGTGGGTGGTCATGCGAATCCCGTTGGGTAATTGATGAGAGCGGATGTCGGGATTTTCGCATAGCGGCGGGGCGGAGCCGGGGCAATCGTCGTGCAGTGATGCGTGGCGATCGTATCGGTCGTTTCATCGCCGTCGGCCGGAAAGGGTCCGATCCGCAGTTCGTGGCGGCCCGATGCGATCGCATGCGCTGCATATTGAGGGCGCCATCGGCGAGCTCTCGACCGCTGGTTTTGCCTCGCTGACCCATAAATAGCTGTAAACTCACGCTTTTGCCGCCACGCCCCCACATTCCAGATGTCCCAGTCCCCCAAAGTAGGCTTTGTCAGCCTCGGGTGCCCGAAGGCCCTCGTCGACTCCGAACAAATCATCACGCAGCTGCGTGCCGAAGGTTATGAAATCTCCGGCACCTACGACGGCGCCGACCTCGTCGTCGTCAACACCTGCGGTTTCATCGACGAAGCCGTGCAGGAAAGCCTCGACGCGATCGGCGAAGCGCTGACCGAGAACGGCAAGGTGATCGTCACCGGCTGCCTCGGCGCGAAGTCGAGCGCCAGCGGCTCGAACCTCATCGAGGAAGTCCATCCGAAGGTGCTCGCCGTCACCGGCCCGCACGCGGTGGGCGAAGTGATGCAGGCCGTGCATTCGCACCTGCCGAAGCCGCACGACCCGTTCACCGACCTCGTGCCGGCCGCCGGCATCAAGCTCACGCCGCGTCACTACGCATACCTGAAGATTTCCGAAGGCTGCAATCACCGCTGCACGTTCTGCATCATCCCGTCGATGCGCGGCGATCTCGTGTCGCGTCCGGTCGCCGAAGTGATGCTCGAGGCGGAAAACCTGTTCAAGTCGGGCGTGAAGGAACTGCTCGTGATCTCGCAGGACACGAGCGCGTACGGCGTCGACGTGAAGTACCGCACGGGCTTCTGGAACGGCAAGCCGATCAAGACGCGCATGACCGACCTGGTCGCCGCGCTCGGCGAACTCGCCGCGCAGTACGGCGCATGGGTGCGCCTGCACTACGTGTATCCGTATCCGAGCGTCGACGAAGTCATTCCGCTGATGGCCGAAGGCCCGTTCAAGGGCCATGTGCTGCCGTATCTCGACGTGCCGTTCCAGCACGCGCATCCGGAAGTGCTGAAGCGCATGAAGCGGCCGGCGAACGCGGAGAAGGTGCTCGAGCGCGTGCAGAAGTGGCGCGAGATCTGCCCGGACCTGACGATCCGCAGCACGTTCATCGCCGGCTTCCCCGGTGAGACGGAAGAGCAGTTCGAAACGCTGCTCGACTTCATCCGCGAGGCGGAACTCGATCGCGTCGGCTGCTTTGCGTATTCGCCGGTCGAAGGCGCGACCGCGAACGAACTGGACGGCGCGCTGCCGGACGACGTTCGCGAGGAACGCCGCGCGCGCTTCATGGAAGTCGCCGAGGAGGTATCGGCGCAGCGCATCCAGCGCAAGGTCGGCAAGACCCTCAAGGTGCTGATCGACGAAGTCAGCGAAGAAGGCGGCATCGGCCGCACGGCGGCGGATGCGCCGGAGATCGACGGCGTCGTCTATGTCGAGCCGGCGACGAAGGCGTCGAAGCGCTACAAGGTTGGCGACTTCGTGTCGGTGAAGATCACGGGCGCGGACGGCCACGACCTGTGGGGCGAGGTTTAAGCGATGACCGCCGCATTTCCGCAGATCCTCGCGCTCGGCGAGGCGATGATCGAATTCAACCAGTCGCAGCCGGGCCGTCCGGAGTTCCTGCAGGGCTTCGGCGGCGACACGTCGAACTTCTGCATCGCCGCGGCGCGCCAGGGTGCGTCGACCGGCTTCGTGTCGGCGATCGGCGACGATCCGTTCGGCCGCTTGCTGACCGACATGTGGGCGGCGGAGCACGTCGACACGACGTACGTGCGGATCGACCGTACGGCGCCGACCGGCGTGTATTTCGTCACGCACGGCGCCGACGGCCACCAGTTCGACTATCTGCGCGCGGGCTCCGCGGCGAGCCGCTACGCGGTGACCGACCTGCCGCTCGAGGCGCTGGCCGCGGCGAAGGCCGTGCACCTGTCGGGCATCAGTCTCGCGATCAGCACGGCCGCGTGCGACGCCGCGTTCGCGGCGATCGACCATGCACGCAGCAACGGCGCGCAGGTCAGTTTCGACACGAACCTGCGCCTGAAGCTGTGGCCGCTGCCGCGCGCCCGTGCGGTGATGCGCGAGGCGCTGCGCCTGACGGACATCTGCCTGCCCAGCTGGGACGACGTCACGGCGCTCACGGGCGCGAACGACCGCGACGCGATCGTCGATGCGATGCTCGAGCACGGGCCGCAGATCGTCGCGCTGAAGCTCGGCAAGGAAGGTGCGTACGTTGCGACCCCGAACGAACGGCGTGTGGTGCCGGGCTTCGCGGTTGCGGCCGTCGACGCCACGGGCGCGGGCGACTGCTTCGGCGGCGCGTTCGTGGCACGGATCGTCGCGGGCGACGATCCGTTCGCGGCCGCGCGTTATGCGAACGCGGCGGCGGCGCTGTCGACCACGGGCTACGGCGCGGTCGCGCCGATTCCGCACCGCGATGCGGTGGAACGCCTGATGCAGGGCTGACGCGGATCACGCACGCCGGCCGCGCGACGCACTCATTCGCATACCCGAATGACGGGCGACGTGAACGGGCGCGGGCGGGTGTGCGTGCCGCATCAGTGCTTTCGCATGGTGGTCGCTATACGCTCGTGACGATGTGCATTGGCGACGAGCGGCGTATCGTCGCGATTGTCGAGCGAATCTGAAGCAAGGAGCAATACAAGGTGGGTCGATATTCGGAATGGCAACGGGCGCTGGTGATTGCCGGCGCGCTGACGGCGGGCCTTGCGATGCCGGGTGCGGTCGCGGCGCAGGCTGTCGCGCCGGGCGCGCAGCAGGATGAAGCGGCGCCCGCACGGCCGCTGCGGCCGAACCCGGAATTCGCCCGCCTGCCGCGCTACGAGGGCACGCTCGGCGACCGGCCGATCGTCGTGCATCTCGGCCCGAAGACGGACGAGGAGGGCGTGCACGGCGAATACCAGTTCGCGGACACGGGCGAGGTGATCCTGCTCGCCGGCGATCGTGACGGCGACACGCTCGAAATCGAGGAATCGAACGACGGCACGAACATCACGGGCGTGTGGATCGGTCGCTTCGACTCGACGGGCGACCTGAAGGCCGACCGGATGAACTCGGATGAATCGGATCCGCAGCCCGTCGTGCTGCGCCCGGCGCCGGGCAAGCGCGCGGCGCTGCAGGTACGCGACGGCCGCGTACAGAAAATCGAGACGGTCGGCGGCGTCGTCAACCTGCGCACCGACGACTGAGTACGCGCTGGCTCGGTGCGTGCGGCGCGCATTGTACCGGGCCAACCGCGCCGATTTTGGCTAATCTAGCCCCATCTTCCGCAACCGAACGGCCTTTTTACCGGCCTCCTGCCCTATGACTGCATCCACTCCGAAGCGCGCACTCCAGACCCGCATCGTTCAACCCGACGACGTCATTCCGGAAGGCTTCCGTTCGTTCGTGCCGCCGGTCGCGCGTGCATCGACGGTCGTGTTCCCCGATCTCGCGACGATGCGCGCGCTGGTCTGGCACAACGACAACCAGTGGCGCTACGGGCTGCATGCGACCCCGACGTCGCTCGCGCTCGCGCAGCGGCTCGCCGAGATCGAGGGCGGCACGCACGCGCTGCTGCAGCCGTCGGGCCTCGCGGCGATCATGAACGTCTATTTCGGGATCGTGAAGGCGGGTGACGACGTGCTGATCCCGCACAACATCTACGGGCCGAACGCCGATTTCGGCAACTGGCTCGCGAAGGATTTCGGCATCACCGCGCGCTTCTACGATCCGCTCGTCGGCGCGGGGATTGCCGACCTGATCCAGCCGAGCACGCGGCTGATCTGGATCGAGGCGCCGGGCTCGGTGACGATGGAAGTGCCCGACGTGCGCGCGATCACGACGGTCGCGCAGGCGCGCGGCATCGTCACCGCGATCGACAACACGTATTCGGCCGGGCTCGCGTTCAAGCCGTTCGAGCATGGCGTCGACATCTCGGTGCAGGCACTGACGAAGTATCAGTCGGGCGGCAGCGACGTGCTGATGGGGGCGACGATCACCGCGAACGCGGAACTGCACGCACAACTGAAGCTCGCGCGGATGCGCTGCGGGATCGGTGTGTCGGTCGACGATTGCTCGCTCGTGCTGCGCAGCCTGCCGAGCATGCAGGTGCGCTTCGATGCGCACAGCAAGAGCGCGCTTGCGCTCGCGCAATGGCTGAAGGCGCGGCCGGAGATCGCGGCGGTGCTGCATCCGCAACTGCCCGACTGCCCGGGACACGCGTCGTTCGTGCGCGACTTCACCGGCGCGGGCGGGCTGTTCTCGGTGGTGTTCGACGAACGCTACGGCAGCGAGCAGATCGATCGTTTCGTCGAAGCGCTCGAGCTGTTCGCGATCGGCTGGAGCTGGGGCGGCGCGTGCAGCCTCGCGATGCCCTACGACGTGGCGTCGATGCGTGCGGACTGGCCGCATCGCGGCACGCTGGTGCGCTTCTACATCGGTCTCGAAGCCGAAGCCGACCTGCGCGCGGACATCGAGCGCGCGCTGCAGGCGACGCTCGGCCGATAACGAAACCGAATCGGAACGACAAAACGCCGGCGCGATGCAACATCGCGCCGGCGTTTTTCATGGGCGGCTCGTGCGGATCAGAACAGCCGCAGCAGCCCGTCGAGGCCGACATGGTCGAATGCGACGGTCGCCGCATCGCGCACGACGGGCTTTGCATGGAACGCGACCGACAGCCCGGCCTCGGCCATCATCTTCAGGTCGTTCGACCCGTCGCCCATCGCGATCGCGCGGCTCGGCTCAAGGCCGAGCGATGCGCAGGTATCGCGCAGCATGCGCGCCTTCACGTCCGCGTTGACGATCTCGCCGAGCACCTTGCCGGTCAGCTTGCCGTCGACGATCTCGAGTGTGTTCGCATGCGTGTAGTCGAGGCCGAGGCGCGCCTTGAGCCGCTCGGTGAAGAACGTGAAGCCGCCCGACACGAGCAGCGTCTTCATGCCCGCGGCCTTCACGCCGGCGAGCATCGTTTCCGCGCCCGGCGACAACTGCAGCCGCTCCTCGTACACGCGCTCGAGCGCCTGCGCGTCAAGCCCCGCGAGCAGCGCGACGCGGCGCGTGAGGCTCTCGTTGAAGTCGCGGATCTCGCCGCGCATCGACGCTTCGGTGATCTCCGCGACCTGCGTCTTGAGCCCGCAGAAATCGGCGATCTCGTCGATGCATTCGATCGTGATCAGCGTCGAATCCATATCCATCACGACGAGCCCGAAATCGCCGAGCGTGCGGCCGGCTTCGACGAAGCCGAAGTCGAGCGCATGCGTGCCGCAGTACGCGTCGATGTCGAGACGCTGCGTGGGGTTCGCGTTTTCGATGCGCAGCGCGTGATCGTCGGTCTGCACGATGCGGGTGCCGCGCGACAGCGCGAGCAGCGGTTTGTGATGCGCGTCCGACAGCGGCGCGAGACTCTGGATGACGAGGTTGTGGGTCATGGCGGAATGATTGGAAGCGAATGAAACGCGTGCGCGGCCGGCCGGCGTGCGGCCGCCTGCGAACGCGGGCCCCGTCCGGCGTCGGGCCGCTGCGTTGCGAACGCGCCATTGTAGCCGGTTGGTATCCGATAGCTACCCGATAGCTATCGGATACCTGCCGGGGCGCCGCGCGGTCGCCGTGCCGCGAGCCGTACGCGGCGCTTCGCCGGGCCCTGCGGGCTGGGGCGATGGTCCGTCCGCGCGATCCCAGTAAGGCGGATCGCCGAAGTGTTCGGCCAGGAACGCGATGAACGCGAGCGTCTTCAGCGGCACGTGCGCGCGGCTCGGATAGACGGCCCAGATCGCGACGTCGTTCGCGAACGGGTAGTCGTCGAGCACGGTGACGAGCGCGCCGCTCGCAAGCAGTGGGCCGACATCCCAGGTCGACTTGATCGCGATGCCGAAGCCGTCGACGAGCGCTTCGCGGATCGCCTCGCCGTTGCTCGCGACGAGCCGGCCGCCGACCCGCACGGTGAGCGGACCCTGCGGCGTGACGAACGACCAGTCGCGCTGGTCGCCGAGGATCACGCATTCGTGCTGCGCGAGATCGGCCGGATGGCGCGGCGTGCCGTGTTCGGCGAGATACGCGGGCGAGCAGCACAGCACGCGCCGGTTCGCGGCGAGCTTGCGCGCGACGAGCGTCGAATCCTTCAGCGCGCCGAGGCGGATCGCGACGTCGTAGCCGTCGTCGACGAGATCGACGATCTCGTCGGACAGCCGCAGGTCGAGCGACACGGACGGATAGCGGCGCAGGAACGCGGGAATCACGGGCGCGACGTGCTGGCGGCCGAACGACGACGACATCGACACCTTGAGCCGTCCATAAGGCTCGCTTCGGCCGTGGCCGACCGACGCGCGCGCGGCGTCGGCGGCCGACAGCAGCGCCTCGGCGCGGGCCATGAAGACTTCGCCGTCCTGCGTGAGGCTGATGCGGCGTGTGGTGCGATGCAGCAACCGCGCGCCGAGCTGGCGCTCGAGCTGCGCGATGCGCGCGCTGGCGACCGCGGCCGACACGCCGAACTCGCGTCCGGCCGCGCTCACGTTCGCGAGCAGCGCGGCGCGCACGAACAGGCCGACGTCGAGCAGGTCGAGCGGCTTGTCGGGAGCCGGGATCGGATCGGACGCCATTATTCTGAAATTCATGAAAATGTTTCAGGAAATATAGCGGTTTTCTCGAAGGATCGGGAGGCCTACGATGGCACTCATGGGGCTGCGCCGCGGCCCGCCCGATTTCCCTGAAGGAGTTTCGTGATGAAAGCCGTTGGACTGACTCGTTACCTGCCGATCGACGACCCGCAGGCGCTTGTCGACGTGGAACTGCCACAACCGGTGCCGGGCCCGCGCGACCTGCTCGTGAAGGTCGAGGCGATTTCCGTGAACCCGGTCGACACCAAGGTGCGCGCGCCGAAGCCGCAGGTCGAGGAGACGCCGCGCGTGCTCGGCTGGGATGCGGCCGGTACGGTCGTCGCGGTCGGTGCCGAGGTCACGCTGTTCCGGCCCGGCGACGAGGTGTTCTACGCGGGCAGCATCACGCGCCCCGGCGCGAACAGCGAATTCCACGCAGTCGACGAGCGGATCGCCGCGCGCAAGCCGCGTACGCTCGATTTCGCGGCGTCGGCCGCATTGCCGCTCACCGCGCTGACCGCGTGGGAGGCGCTGTTCGACCGGCTGCGCGTGTCGCCGCAGGGCGCGGACGCGGGCAAGTCGGTGCTGATCATCGGCGGCGCGGGCGGGGTGGGTTCGATCGCGATCCAACTCGCGAAGACGCTCGCCAGGCTGCGCGTGATCGCGACCGCGTCGCGCCCGGCGTCGGCCGAATGGGTGCGCTCGCTCGGCGCGGACGACGTGGTCGACCATTTCGGCGACCTGCCCGCGCAGTTGCGTGACATGGGCCATCCGAGCGTCGATTACGTGCTGATCTTCAACGACACGGACCGTCATTTCCCCGCCGCAGCGGAAGTCATCCGGCCGCAGGGCGGCATCTGCACGATTGTCGAGAACGGGAAGCCGGTTCCGGTCGAGCTGCTGAAGGCGAAGAGCGCTGCGTTTCACTGGGAATTCATGTTCACGCGCGCGATGTTCGAGACGCCGGACATGATCGAGCAGCACAAGATCCTGAGCGAGGTGGCCCGGCTCGTCGACGGCGGCACGCTGCGCACGACGCTCGGCGAACAGCTCGGCACGATCAACGCGGCGAACGTGCGGCGCGCGCACCAGCTGCTCGAGGCCGGGCGCGCGATCGGCAAGCTGGTGCTGAGCGGCTTCTGAGCCGGCGTCGCGCCTACGGGATGCCGCGCCGCGAACGCAAGCGGGGTAACACCCGATGCGTTTGCGGCGCACTGCATGCCGCTTGGCGGTAGACTGGCAACGCATCATGCATCGAAAACCGCGCGGCACGCGCGTGCCGCCGCATTACAAGGAGGTCAGCATGAGCCAACGCAGCTTGTCAGTCGCCGTATCGTGGTCGGCCGTGTTCGCGGCGGCGTGCGTCAGCGCGAGCGTATTCGCGGCGCCGCCGGTCAAGGGCAGCCTGAAGGGCGGCGGGACAGGGCAGCTCGAATACACCGTCAAGGTCGACTCGAAGACCTTCGGCAATACGCAGGAGACCCGCAAGATCCGCTCGGGTGAAACGGACGACTTCAACTGGAAGTCGGTGCCGCCGGGCGGCGCGGTCGCGATGCCGGACGGTTGCCCGAACGCCGACAACCTGCCGCGCGACGCGAACGGCGCGATGGTGCGCCAGACCCAGGTGCGGCTCGCGCCATCGGTCGACGCGAAGGGGACCGCGAACGTGCAGATGAGCCTCCAGGCGGCCGCGCCGAAAGGCACGCGCACCGTAAGCGCGGGCGGCAAGTCGTTGCAATGCCCGGACGTCGTATCGGTGAGCCAGGTCAAGTGGGTGTCGATCTCGACCAATGGCGGTTCGAAGTCCGTTACGATGAGCGACGGCACCAAGGTGACGGTGTCGATCAAGCACTGAGCGGTGCGCGCGGGCCGGCCGCCTCCGGTGCGCGCGCAACCAACGCCGGGGCCTATCCGGTCGATCCGTGCAGGGCCGCGCGTGACGGTTTCGTGGCGCGCGGCGTCGGGCTTCCATCGTTTGGTGCTCGACTTCGCCAAGCCGGGCGTGCGCTGCCAGCGCGACCATTTTCCCGGTGGCTTGCGTGACCTCATGCGGGTGTCACGCTATCTTCGCGGCATCCTCCTTCTCTTTTCCGAACATTTCCGAACGACATGACGATGAAACATCGCATGCGCTCGACAAGCGTCGTCCCGCCCGCTGACGGCGGGTCGCACGGATGCCGCGTGCGTGTTGCCGCACCGGGCGTCAATGCGTGTCAATGCGCGCGTTCCTCGAGCCGCGATGCGAGAAAGCGGTGATCGGCCGAGAACAGCCGGCGATACGTCATCAGCACCGCGCCGACGGTGCCGAGTGCGGACGCCGCGGCGATCAGGAACATGATCACGATCTGGTAGCGCACGGCCTGCAGCGGCGACTGGCCGGCCAGCACCTGACCGGTCATCATCCCCGGCAGGCTCACGACGCCGACGACGGCCATCTGGTTGAGCGTCGGCAGCATGCCCGCGCGCACGGCCTGGCGCGCGGCGTCCTGCGCGGCTTCCCAGCGCGTTGCGCCGAGTGCGAGCGCGGTCTCGACGCGGTCGCGCCGCGCGGTCAGTTCCTCCATCATCCGTTCGACGCCCAGCGACACGCCGGTGAGCGTATTGCCGAGGATCATCCCGAGGATCGGGATCGCATACTGCGGCGCGTACCACGGATGAATGCGGATCACGACGAACAGGCCGATGGCCGCGACGAACCAGCTGCTGAACCAGATCGACGCGATGCTGTCGATGCGTTGTCCGCGATAGGCGTGCCTGCCGCGACCGGCGCCCGCGAAGCCCGCGATCAGCGTCATCAACGCGGTGAGCGGCAGCACGACGGTCCAGTGTGGATGGCCGAACACCCAGCCGAGCACGTAGCCGATCGCGAGCAGCTGCACGACGGTGCGCACGGCGGCAAGCGCGAGCTTGCGTCCGAGGCCGAGCGACAGCGCAGCCGAGATCGCGCCGTTGACCGCGACCAGCGCGGCGGCGATGCCGACGTCGACGAGACTCAGGTCCTGCAGTGCCGGGCTCATTGCGCAGCCTCCGTCGCGCTCGCCGTGTGCAGCACGCCGGCCTGCATCACGAGCCGCATCGTGCCGATCCGTGCGGCCTGCGCCGGATCGTGCGAGATCCACATGTACGCGCGCGCGTCGGACGCCGCGTCGAACCAGGCGCCGACGAGCGCTTCGATCGCGCGCGTCGAATCGGGATCGAGCGCGGACGTCGGCTCGTCGAGCAGCAGCACGTCGGGATCGAGCTGCAGCACGCGCAAAAGCGCGGCGATCTGTGCCTCGCCGCCCGACAGTTCGCTCGCACGCTTGTCGAGAAAGTCGGCGCCGCGACCGGCGCGCGCCGCGAGCGCTTCCGCACGCGTGCGGTCGAAGGTCACGTCGCGATAGATCGCGAGCGAGTACGGGTAGCGCAATTGCGCTTCGACGGTACCGTCCATCTGCGCGGGCCGCTGGCGCACGTACGCGATGCTGCGCCGGTAGCGCGGAATCGCGCCGCGCCTCACCCGCTTGCCGCGCCACATGATGTGGCCGCCGTCGAGCGGATCGAGCAACGCGAGCGCGCGCAGCAGCACGCTCTTGCCGGAACCCGACGGTCCCGTGATAGCAATTCGCGATCCCGCGGCGAGGCTGAAGTCGGTCGGCGCGAGCAGTGTCTTGCCGCTGCTGGCGTCGCGGCGCGTGATGTGCTGCGCATCGATGAGACCGGTGGGGACTGTCATGTCACAAATGAAAAAAAGCGTTAATGGCGCCGAGGCGTTGCTGCAGCGTGCGTCATAATACCGATTGAAAAGCCGCCGGTGTCGTGCTTCATTCACTCACGCAAGTGGCCCGACATGGCGCGCAAACTCTGCAGAACAACAACGGAACCGCCATGACGCTAGCCCGAGCCATCGGCAAATCGGCTGCATGGATCGTCGGTATCGTCGCACTGATCATCGCGGCAGCCGGCATCTTTATCTTCACGTTCGACTGGAACCGCGCGAAGCCGTGGGTCAATGAGCAGGTGAGTGGTGCACTCGGCCGCCCGTTCGCGATCAACGGCGATCTCAAGGTCGACTGGCGCCGCCCCGACGGCGAAACCGGCTGGCGCGCATGGGTGCCCTGGCCGAGCCTCTCCGCAACGCAACTCGAGATCGGCAATCCCGACTGGGCGAAAGGCCCCAAGTTCGTCACGCTCGATGCCGCGCATTTCGATCTCGCCGTCCTGCCGCTCCTCGCGCACGAGATCGTCATTCCGTCGATCGACGTCGTCAACCCAGCGGTCGACCTCGAGCGACTCGCCGACGGCCGCAATACGTGGACCTTCCAGTTCAAGCAATCGGGACAGCCGTCGACATGGAAGGTTAGGCTCGACAGCTTCGGGTTCGCGAAGGGCACCGTCGTCTATCGCGATGCGATCACCAAGGCCGATCTCACGATCGCGATCGACACGCTCGGCCAGCCGATCCCGCTCGGCGACGTGCTGAAGGAGCAGGAACAAACGTCGCGCGCGGCGTCTGCGCAGCGCGTCGGCAAGCGCGGCGCCGCGCAACTGAGCGCGAAGGCAAGTGCCGAGGCTGCATCGGGCGCGTCGGCGGCGCAGGCCGCGAGCGCGGCGTCGACATCCGTGGCCGCATCGGGGGCGGCAGCCGTTTCCGCGGCTACGCAGGCTTCCTCCGCATCGATGGCCGTGCCGGCATCCGGTGCGAGCGGTGCATCCGGTGCCGCGGTGCCCGCGAAGCCGTCGGGCCCGACGTATGCGTTCGGCCTCAAGGTCGATGGCCGCTACAAGAACGTACCGATCAGCGGCACCGGCAAGGTGGGCGGCGTGCTGGCGATCGAGAAAGCGACGCAGCCGTTCCCGCTGCAGGCCGACGTGAAGGCTGGCGACACGCGGCTCGCGATCGTCGGCACGCTGACCGATCCGATGCATCTCGCGGCGATCGACCTGCGGCTGTGGCTGCAGGGCACGTCGATGTCGCACCTCTACCAGATTACCGGCATCACGCTGCCCGACACGCCGCCGTATGCGACCGAAGGGCGCCTGATCGGCAACTTCAAGCCGCACGCGAGCACGTTCCGCTACGAGAACTTCAACGGCCGCGTCGGCGGCAGCGATCTCGGCGGCACGCTTACCTGGGCGCAGCGCGAGCCACGGCCGAAGCTGTCGGGCGAACTCGTGTCGAACCTGCTGCAGTTCTCCGATCTCGCACCGGTGATCGGGGCCGACACGGCCGCGAGCAAGGCCAAGCGCGGCGACACGACGCGCCAGCCGACGGACCGCGTGCTGCCGGTGGAGACGTTCCGTACCGACCGCTGGCGCGCGATCGACGCGGACGTGAAGTTCACGGGCCGCAAGCTGATCAAGAGCGCGAACCTGCCGATCACCAACCTGTACACGCACATCGTGATGCAGGACGGCGTACTGACGCTCGAACCGCTGCAGTTTGGCGTCGCGGGCGGCACGCTCGCGACGACCGCGCATCTGGACGGCAGCGGCGCGCCGCTCAAGGGCCGCTTCACGGTGGCCGCGCGGCACCTGAAGCTCAAGCAGCTGTTCCCGACGCAGAAGGTGATGCAGACCGCGCTCGGCGAGATCAACGGCGACGCGTCGCTCTCTGCGACGGGCAATTCGCCGGCCGCGCTCGCGGCGACGTCGAACGGCGAGGTGAAGGCGCTCATCACGGACGGCCGCATCAGCCGCCTGCTGATGGAGGCGGCGGGGCTGAACGTCGCGAACGTCGTCTACGAGAAGCTGTTCGGCAACCGCGACGTGAACATCAATTGCGCGGCGATCGACTTCACCGCGACCAACGGCATCCTCGACCCGAAGGTGTTCGCGCTCGATACCGACGACGCGCTGATCAACGTCGATGGCCCGATCAACCTGCGCGACGAATCGCTCGACCTGAAGATCCATCCGCACACGAAGGGATTCCGGATCTTCTCGCTGCGCTCGCCGCTGTACGCGAAGGGCACGTTCAAGAACCCGAAAGTTGGCGTCGACGCGGGTGCGCTCGCGCTGCGCGCAGGCGCGATGGTCGGACTCGGGCTGATCAACCCGTTCGCGGCGCTGATCCCGCTGATCGCACCGAGCAACAACCGCGACGTGCCGTGCTCGGAGCTGTTCGGGCAGATGAAGGCCAAGGCGGCACAGAAGGCGGCGGCGAAGTCCGGCAAGTGACGGCGCCCGCCGCAGAGGTGCCGGTGCCGCGTGCAGCGGGCCGGCTGGCGGGGCCGGAACAGCGCGGTCGGCAGTTTCTCCGACACCTGCTAAAATACACGGTTTTCCGTCGATTTCTCTCTTACGGGACCTGCCGTGCTTTCTACTGCCAACATCACGATGCAATTCGGGCCGAAGCCCTTGTTCGAGAATATCTCGGTCAAATTCGGCGAGGGCAACCGCTATGGTCTGATCGGCGCGAACGGCTGTGGCAAGTCGACCTTCATGAAGATCCTCGGCGGCGACCTCGAGTCGAGCGCCGGGAACGTCGCGCTGGAGCCGAACGTGCGTCTCGGCAAGCTGCGCCAGGACCAGTTCGCGTATGAAGACGTGCGCGTGCTCGACGTCGTGATGATGGGCCACACCGAGATGTGGGCCGCAATGACCGAGCGCGACGCGATCTACGCGAACCCGGAAGCCACGGACGACGACTACATGCACGCGGCCGAGCTCGAAGGCAAGTTCGCCGAATACGGCGGCTACGACGCCGAGGCGCGTGCGGGCGCGCTGCTGCTCGGCATCGGCATCGAGGAGAAGTTCCACAACGGCACGATGGCCGACGTCGCGCCGGGCTGGAAGCTGCGCGTGCTGCTCGCGCAGGCGTTGTTCTCGAAGCCGGACGTGCTGCTGCTCGACGAACCGACCAACAACCTCGACATCAACTCGATCCGTTGGCTCGAGCACACGCTCAACGAGTACAACTCGACGATGATCATCATTTCGCACGATCGTCACTTCCTGAACTCGGTGTGCACGCACATGGCCGACATGGACTTCGGTACGCTGAAGGTCTGGCCGGGCAACTACGACGACTACATGCTCGCATCGGCACAGGCGCGCGAGCGCCAGGCCGCGGCGAACGCGCGCGCGAAGGAGCGCGTGGCCGAGCTGCAGGACTTCGTGCGCCGCTTCTCGGCGAACAAGTCGAAGGCCCGCCAGGCAACGAGCCGCGCGAAGCAGATCGACAAGATCAAGATCGAGGAATTCAAGCCGTCGTCGCGCCAGAACCCGTTCATCCGCTTCGAGTTCGAGAAGAAGCTGCACAACGTCGCAGTGGTCGCCGAAGACATCACGAAGAAGTACGAGCGCACGATCTTCCAGAACTTCAACCTGTCGGTTCAGCCGGGCGAGCGCATCGCGATCATCGGCGAGAACGGTGCGGGCAAGACGACGCTGCTGCGCTCGCTGCTCGGCGCGCTGGCACTCGACCACGGCACGGTGAAATGGTCCGAGAACGCGAATGTCGGCTACATGCCGCAGGACACGTACGAGGAGTTCCCGAACGACATCACGCTGATGGACTGGATCGACCAGTACCGCAAGGACGGCGATGACGAGACGATGGTGCGCGGCACGCTGGGTCGCCTGCTGTTCTCGTCGGACGACATCAAGAAGTCGGTGAAGGTGCTGTCGGGCGGCGAGAAGGGCCGCATGATCTGGGGCAAGCTGATGCTCGGCCGCCACAACGTGCTGCTGATGGACGAGCCGACCAACCACATGGACATGGAATCGATCGAGTCGCTGCAGATCGCGCTCGAGCAGTTCGAAGGCACGCTGATCTTCGTGTCCCACGACCGCGAGTTCGTGAGCGGGCTGGCGAACCGGATCATCGAAGTGAAGACGGACGGCACGCTGTTCGACTTCGGCGGGAACTACGAGGATTTCCTGACGAGCCAGGGGCAGGAGTAAGTGCCCGGGCGGTCATGCCCGACCTGATGTACCGGAAGCCCGCCAGGTGGAAGCCTGGCGGGCTTTTTCGTATCGGGGCGCTCGCCGTTACTGGATCGGCACGACCCCGCCGGAAATGATGGCAAGACGGCTCGGATGGATCGTGAGTACGCGTCGCATTCCCCGTCAAGCATTGTCAAATCGCCGCCGATATCACCATGCCTGACGTTTCGCGTCCGTGTCGAGGCTGTCGTGGGGCGGTCGATTGAGTATGCTTTGATTCGAATCGCGGTACTCACACAGTCACCAAGTCACTACAAGGAGGCTTCACATGAACGCACGTCTATACCGCGCGACCGTTGCCGGCGCGCTGATCGGATTGCTCGCGCCGTTTTCGGTCGCGCATGCGCAGCTTGGCGATGTGCTGAAGCAGGTCGGCGGCGGCGACTCGGGCAGCAGCGCGGGCGGCGCGCTGGGCAGTCTCGGCGGCCTCGGTGGCGCGCTGACGGGCGGCGGCGGTGCGTCGTCGCTGATGTCGGGCAGCACGGGCAACGTCGCGGGGCTGCTGCAGTTCTGCATCCAGAACAACTATCTCGGCGGCGCGTCCGGCAGCGCATCGTCGGTGAAGGATGCGCTGATGGGCAAGCTCGGCGGCAACGCATCGTCCGACAGCGGCTATACGAGCGGAGCAAGCGGGATCCTCGACGCCGGCAACGGCAGCAAGCTCGACCTGAGCGGCGGCGGGCTGAAGCAGCAGGTCACCAGGCAGATCTGCGACAAGGTGCTGGCGCAAGGAAAGTCGCTGTTGTAAGCCGGCGTCGCGTATCGTTCGCGCACGTCGAGTCGATGCGTGCGCAAACTGCGGAAGAGAAACGTGCGATGGCGGCGGAAGCAGATTGCCACCATCGCCGGCGGTAACGTCCAGCCGCCGTCAGCCCGAAAAATCCGTCACGACCGTCACGCCGGCGCCTTCGAACCGGTTCATGTTCATCAGCGCATCGATCGACTGGCCGAGACTGATTTCCTTGCCGATCAACCGGTTCGGCGCGAGCGTGCCGGCATGCACCATGTCGAGCATCGCGTCGTAACGATGCGCCTGCATCCCGTGGCTGCCGAGAATCTCCAGCTCGTGCGCGATGACCTTGCTCATCGGCACGGCCGGCGTCGCATGCTCGCCGAGCATCAGCCCGACCTGCACATGCTTGCCGCGGCGGCGCANCTTCGAACCGGTTCATGTTCATCAGCGCATCGATCGACTGGCCGAGACTGATTTCCTTGCCGATCAACCGGTTCGGCGCGAGCGTGCCGGCATGCACCATGTCGAGCATCGCGTCGTAACGATGCGCCTGCATCCCGTGGCTGCCGAGAATCTCCAGCTCGTGCGCGATGACCTTGCTCATCGGCACGGCCGGCGTCGCATGCTCGCCGAGCATCAGCCCGACCTGCACATGCTTGCCGCGGCGGCGCAGATTGCTGATCGAATTGAAGCAGGTGGTCGGATGCCCGAGCGCATCGAGCGACACGTGTGCGCCGCCGCGCGTGATCTCCTTCACCGCATCGACAACGTCGGCGACTTGCGACGCATTGACGGTCGCCGCTGCGCCGACCGATCGCGCGAGTGCGAGCGCCTGGTCCGAAATGTCGATCGCGACGACGTTCGCACCGATCGCGTTCGCGATCATGATCGCCGACAAACCGACGCCTCCGCAGCCGTGCACGGCGACCCACTGGCCGGCCGACGTGCGACCCTGGTCGACCACCGCGCGAAATGACGTNTGCGCCGCCGCGCGTGATCTCCTTCACCGCATCGACAACGTCGGCGACTTGCGACGCATTGACGGTCGCCGCTGCGCCGACCGATCGCGCGAGTGCGAGCGCCTGGTCCGAAATGTCGATCGCGACGACGTTCGCACCGATCGCGTTCGCGATCATGATCGCCGACAAACCGACGCCTCCGCAGCCGTGCACGGCGACCCACTGGCCGGCCGACGTGCGACCCTGGTCGACCACCGCGCGAAATGACGTCACGAAGCGGCATCCGAGGCTCGCCGCGGTCGGGAAATCGAGCGCATCGGGCAGTCGCACGAGATTCAGGTCCGCGTGATGGATGCCGACGTATTGGGCGAACGAGCCCCAGTGCGTGAAGCCGGGCTGAAACTGTTGCTCGCATACCTGCTGGTTGCCCGAGTGGCATTCCGGGCAGTGGCCGCAGCCGCCGACGAACGGCACCGTGACACGATCGCCGGCCTTCCAGCGCGTGACCGCCGCACCCGTCGCGACCACGACGCCTGCGAGTTCGTGGCCCGGCACGTGCGGCAGCACGATGTCCGGATCGTGCCCCATCCAGCCGTGCCAGTCGCTGCGGCACACGCCGGTCGCCTTCACTTCGATCACGACGCCGTCGGGTGCCGGCGTCGGATCGTCGACGTTCATCAACCGCGGCGCCGCGCCAAATGCTTCATAAACGACTGCTTTCACTATCTCCTCCTGGATCGAATGACTCTTTCACTATAGCCGCGCAGAAGTGGATTTATCTTTCGTTTTGCGATTGAGAAACGGATATTTTCGGGATAGCCTTGCGACCATCGCGCGATTGCCGCAAGGAGCTTTCATGGAACAACTGGACAGGATCGATCGCGGCATGCTCGACATGCTCCAGCAGGACGGGCGCGTGTCGAATGCGCGACTCGCCGAAGCGTTCTCGCTGAGCGAGACGTCCTGCTGGCGCCGGCTCAGGCGGCTGGAGGAAGCGGGGCTGATCGCGGGCTATCACGCGCGGCTCGATCGCAGAAAGCTCGGGTTCGGCGTGATGGCGTTCGTGCAGATCGTCTGCACGCAGCACAGCGAGGAGGTGACGGCCGAGTTCGAGCGCCTGATCCAGGCGAGCCCCAACGTGCTTGCGTGCGACAACACGACCGGCGAAGCGGATTTCCTGCTGCAGGTGGTGGCCGCCGATCTGGACGACTACAGTCACTTCGTCGAAAGGGTGCTGCGCAAATTGCCGGGCGTGCTGAGCATCCGCTCGAACCTGTCGTTGCGGCAGTTGAAGTCGACGCAGCGGTTGCCGATAGCGTGACGGCGCGTACCGGCGCGCGCGCATGCGGGAGCGGTCAGTCGGCCAGCCGCTTGTCGGCGAGCGCCTTGCAGCAGTCTTCGTACACCCATTGCACGAGTTTCGCCCGGTAGTCGAGATCGTCGGTATCGACGATTTCCTCGACCGCGTCGCGTGCCCATGATGCGTCGACGAAGCCGGCGTGCCGCTTGGCGATGTCCTGCGCCAGCGCGGCCAGCTTCGCGATCGCGAGCCAGTCGGACTGCCGGTGATGGCGGTCTAGCCAGCGGTGCGCGGCCTGCACCTGGAACGACGCGTCCGGCCAGGATTCATTCAGGTAAAACGCGCCGAGATTGCCGCAGGTGAGCCAGCACAGCAGCTCCAGGCGATCTTGCGAGCCGAGGGTACGGGATGCGTCGGTCATGGCAGCGCTCACGAAGGCATCGATTCCAGGTGGCGCGGCGTGCAGCGGCCGGCGCCGATACTAAAAACATAGCACGATGCGGGCCACCTGGTGCGACGGCGTGGCGCGGATGACGCAGCCGCGCGAAGCGTGCGTCCGGCGCGCGTGCCGCCGGTGTGCCGGTGGACCGTTCGGCGGCGCCGGTGGTCTCGTTCCGAGTGATCGCCGTGCCGCGTCACACTCGCTAGAATGGCCGTTTTTCCGGGAGACAGGAAGCGATGAAAATCTACGATCAGTTCTACATCGGCGGCGCGTGGCGCAAACCGGCCGGAACGGGCACGATCGACGTGATCGACTCGGGTACCGAGGCCGTGATCGGCCGGATTCCCGAAGGCGTCGCGTCGGACGCGCAGGACGCGATCCGTGCGGCGCGCGCGGCATTCGATGCGTGGGCCGCGACGCCGGCCGCGACGCGCGCAGGCTACCTGCGCAAGATCGTCGAGCGCCTGCAGGCGCGCAGCGAGGAACTCGCGCAGTCGATCACCGGCGAAGTCGGGATGCCGATCAAGCTGTCGCGCGCGATCCAGGTCGGCGGCCCGATCTACAACTGGAAGGCGTACGCGAAGCTCGCCGAATCGTTCGAATTCGAGGCGACGGTCGGCAACTCGCTGGTCGTGCGCGAACCGGTCGGCGTCGTCGCGGCGATCACGCCGTGGAACTATCCGCTCAACCAGGTCACGCTGAAAGTCGCACCGGCACTCGCGGCCGGCTGCACGGTCGTCCTGAAGCCGTCCGAGGTCGCGCCGCTCAACGCGTTCATGCTCGCCGAAGCGATTCATGAGGCGGGCCTGCCGCCGGGCGTGTTCAACCTCGTGTGCGGCTATGGCCCGGTCGTCGGCGAGGTCCTGGCAACCGACCCGGACGTCGACATGGTGTCGTTCACGGGTTCGACGCGTGCCGGCAAGCGCGTGGCCGAACTCGCGGCAGCGGGCGTGAAGCGCGTCGCGCTCGAACTGGGCGGCAAGTCGGCGTCGGTGATCCTCGACGATGCCGATTTCGCGACGGCGGTGAAGGGTACGGTCAACGCGTGCTACCTGAACGCGGGCCAGACCTGTTCGGCGCACACGCGAATGCTGGTGCCGGAGGCACGCTACGACGAGGCGCGCGAGATTGCGAAGGCCGCGGCCGAAGCGTATGTCGCGGGCGATCCGCGTCAGGAAACGACACGCCTCGGCGCGCTCGCCTCGGCCGTGCAGCAGCAGCGCGTGCAGGCGTACATCCAGCGCGGCATCGACGACGGCGCGGAGCTCGTGACGGGCGGCACGGGCCTGCCGGAAGGGCTCGCGAAGGGCTTCTTCGTGAAGCCGACGGTGTTCGGCCGCGTCGATCCGAAATCGACGATCGCGCAGGAAGAGATCTTCGGGCCGGTGCTGTCGATCATCACGTATCGCGACGAAGACGAAGCGGTGCGGATCGCGAACGATTCGCCGTACGGGCTCGGCGGCGCGGTGTGGGCGGGCAGCGACGAACGCGCGATGCGCGTCGCGCGGCGCATCCGCACGGGGCAGGTCGACATCAACGGTGGCACGTGGAACGGTGCCGCGCCGTTCGGCGGCTACAAGCAGTCGGGACACGGCCGCGAGAACGGCGTGTACGGGCTCGAAGAGTATCTCGAGTACAAGTCGATGCAGCTCAAGCCGGCGAGCCAGGGCTGAGCGTTTCACGCCGCACGACCCGCAACGGCACGCTCGCGTGCCGTTTTTTTATTGACGGCCGTCAAGGTGTGCGCCGGTGGATCGTCGATCATCGCGTTTCCGATTTCCGATGTTTCGACGAGGTTCAGATGACCGCACGCACTTCCTTCCCGCCGCTCACGATTCGCGGCCGCACGTTGCTGCCCGTGGTTCAGGGCGGCATGGGCGTCGGCATCTCCGCGCACCGCCTCGCCGGCAGCGTCGCGCGCGAAGGTGCGCTCGGCACGATCGCCAGTATCGACCTGCGCCACCATCATGCGGACCTGCTCGCGCGCTGTCGCGCGAATCCCGATCGTGCGACGCTCGAGGACGCGAACCTCGAAGCGCTCGCGCGCGAGATTCGTCTCGCGAAGACCTACAGCGAAGGGCGCGGGATGATCGCGGTCAACGTGATGAAGGCGGTGAGCGCGCATGCGGACTACGTGCGCGTCGCGTGCGACGAAGGCGCCGATGCGATCGTGATGGGCGCGGGCTTGCCGCTCGATCTGCCCGACCTCACGCAAGGCCATGACATTGCGCTGATCCCGATCCTGTCGGACAGCCGCGGCATCGCGCTGGTGCTGAAGAAGTGGATGAAGAAGGGGCGGCTGCCCGATGCAATCGTGATCGAGCATCCCGCGCATGCGGGCGGCCACCTCGGCGTCACGCAGATCGACGACATGCACGATGCGCGCTTCGATTTCGCACGCGTGCTCGACGAGACCGCGCAGGTGATGGCGTCGCTCGGCCTTGCGCGCGACGCGATCCCGTTGATCGTCGCGGGCGGGATCAACAGCCACGACACGGTGCGCGCGGCGCTCGCGGCCGGCGCGAACGGCGTGCAGGTGGGCACGCCGTTCGCGGTGACGGAAGAGGGCGACGCGCATCCGAACTTCAAGCGCGTGCTGGCCGATGCGCTGCCCGACGACATCGTCGAATTCGTCAGCGTGACGGGGCTGCCGGCGCGCGCGGTGAAGACCCCGTGGCTCGATCGCTACCTGCGCAACGAAACGCGCATTCGCAACAAGCTCGGCGCGTTCAAGCAGCGCTGCCCGACCGCGCTCGAATGCCTGAGCGTGTGTGGGCTGCGCGACGGCATCGAGAAGTTCGGCCATTTCTGCATCGACACGCGGCTCGCGGCCGCACTGCGCGGCGACGTCGCGAACGGCCTGTTCTTCCGCGGCCGTGAAGCGCTGCCGTTCGGCAACGCGATCCGCAGCGTGCACGATCTGCTCGATCTGCTGCTGACGGGCCGCGCGGCGGAGCCTGCGACAAACCGCCCGATGTTTACGCTGGCTTGACGGATATCAAGATGTCAAAAAGACCCTACAGGGAGAATGGAATACCTTCTTCAAGGGTCCGTACCATGCACAAAACGATTCGAACATGTGTCACCGCTGCCGCCATCGCGTCGAGCCTCGCCGCGATGCCTTCGCTGTCGCACGCGGCGTCGCCGGGCGACGGCATCAACCAGGGTGACGTGCTGGTCCGGCTGCGCGCGATCAGCATCCAGCCGAACGAGCGCGCGAGCGACACGCTCGGTGCGATCAACACCGGCGTGAACAACGCGATCGTGCCGGAGCTCGACTTCACCTACATGATCCGCGACTACCTGGGCGTGGAACTGATTCTCGCCACGTCGCGGCACCAGATGACGTCGAGCCTCGGCAATCTCGGCGGCGTGGGCGTGCTGCCGCCGACGCTGCTGCTGCAGTACCACTTCAATCATGCCGGCAAGGTGCGTCCGTACGTCGGCGCGGGCCTGAACTACACGTACTTCTACAACAACGGGCTCAACGTCGGCGGCGAGGGCGTGTCGATCAACAAGAGCAGCTTCGGTCCGGCGCTGCAGTTCGGCGTCGACGTGCAGTTGACGAAGAAGGTGTTCATGAACGTCGACGTGAAGAAGATCTGGATGAGCACCGATGCGACGCTCGGCGACAAGGGCATCGGCACGCTGCACATCGATCCGCTGATCGTCGGCGTGGGCGTCGGGATGAAGTTCTAGGCGCGCGCGGCAAAGAACAGAGTTGGGGTTGGCGGCATGGCAGTCGGCATGCCGCTCTTTTTTTGTGCGGCGGATTTACAGCTTGTCGTACTGAAAACGCATCGCGGTGCCCTCCCGCGTGATGCGCGCCCACACCGCGCGTTTTTCGTCGTCGCTCAGGAACACCCAGTTCGACACTTCGGCGGCCGTGCGGCCGCAGCCCTTGCAGACTTCGTCGAAGAGCGTCGAGCACACGCCGATGCAGGGGCTGTCGGGCAGGTCGTGGAGATTGGAGGCCATCGGAAGGGTTCGCGCAGTGAAATCGTCAGGGCGCCATTTTAATGCATCGGCGTGACGCGGCCCGGCCGCGATGCCGGTGGCATGATGGCCGCTCGTCCGGTCGGTTTCGCCATCGCTTTCTTTTCCTGATGGACAGCCGCGGATTACCCGATAGAATTCCCCCGGAACGCCCCGTCGTGCGGGCCGCCAGAGCGGCTCGCGGCGGGAATCTGTTCCGTTTGCGCGACACCGGCATGATTTTTTTGTGACGGCGCGCGAATGATGGTAGTTTTCGGGGTTTTCGAGGGGCGGCGCGCCAGAATGCGCCGCCATGACGAGGCAGACGGCAGCCGGACACAAGGTCCGGCCGGAGGGAGAACGGGATGAAAGCAAAGGTAGTGGGCCGGTTCGCAGCGCTCGCGCTGTGCGTGGGTGCATCGGCGGCAGCGGCGAAGGATACGCAGCTCAATGTCTATAACTGGTCGGACTACATTGCGAAGGACACGATCCCGAACTTCGAGAAGCAGACGGGCGTCAAGGTTCGCTACGACAACTACGACAGCGACGACACGCTGCAGGCGAAGCTGCTGACGGGCAGCTCGGGCTACGACATCGTCGTGCCGACCAGCAACTACGCGGGCAAGCAGATCGCGGCCGGCATCTTCACGCCGCTCGACAAGTCGAAGCTGCCGAACCTCAAGTACCTCGATCCGCAACTGATGGCGCTCGTCGCAGGCGCCGACCCGGGCAACAAGTACGCGGTGCCCTGGGCATACGGCACGACCGGTCTCGCATACAACCTGACGAAGGCGCAGCAGGCGCTCGGCAAGGTTCCGCTCGACAACTGGGACATCCTGTTCAAGCCGGAAAACCTCTCGAAGCTGAAGACCTGCGGCGTGTCGGTGCTCGACGCGCCGGACCAGATGTTCGCGGCGGCGCTGCACTACATCGGCAAGGATCCGATGAGCACGAACCCGGCCGACTACAAGGCCGCGATGGAAGTGCTGAAGAAGATCCGCCCGTACATCACGCAGTTCAACTCGTCGGGCTACATCAACGACCTGGTCGGCGGCGACATCTGCTTCGCGTTCGGCTGGTCGGGTGACGTCGTGATCGCGAAGCATCGCGCGATCGAAGCGAAGAAGCCGTACAAGGTCGAGTACTACATTCCGAAGGGCGGCGCGCCGGTCTGGTTCGACGTGATGACGATCCCGAAGGACGCGAAGAACAAGGAAGCCGCGCTGCAATGGATCAACTACATCGAGGATCCGAAGGTGCACGCGGCGATCACGAATGCCGTGTACTACCCGAGCGCGAACGCCGAGGCCCGCAAGTACGTGCGGCCGGACGTGGCGAACGATCCGGCCGTCTATCCGCCGGCCGACGTCGTGAAGACGCTGTTCCTGCTCAAGCCGCTGCCACCTGAAATCCAGCGTCTGCAGACGCGTCTGTGGACCGAGCTGAAATCGGGCCGCTGACGCGAGCCGGTGTTCCCCAGCAGTCATGAAGCCCCTGGTGTCCCCGGGGGCTTTGTTCGTCAAACGCAGGAGAGAAGCAGCACATCATGAATAGCCAGTCGGGCGCGCCGGTCGCGGGCGCGCCGTCTTTCGTTCCTTCGTCCGGCGCCGATACGCGCGCCGAGAACTTTGTCCAGATCGTCGACGTCGTCAAGAAATTCGGCGAGACCGAAGTGGTGCGCAACGTGAACCTGACGGTGCGCCAGGGCGAACTGTTCGCGCTGCTCGGCAGCTCGGGCTCCGGCAAGTCGACGCTCTTGCGGATGCTCGCGGGCCTCGAGACGATCACGTCGGGCAAGATCCTGATCGACGGAGAGGACCTCGCGCAGATGCCGCCGTACAAGCGGCCGGTGAACATGATGTTCCAGTCGTATGCGTTGTTCCCGCACATGTCGGTCGAATCGAACGTCGCATACGGCCTGAAGCAGGAAGGCACGCCGAAGGCCGAGCTGAAGGAGCGCGTCGCCGCGGCACTCGAGCTCGTGCAGATGAGCAAGTACGCGAAGCGCAAGCCGCATCAGTTGTCGGGCGGCCAGCAGCAGCGCGTCGCGCTCGCGCGTTCGCTCGTGAAGCGTCCGAAGGTGCTGCTGCTCGACGAGCCGATGTCGGCGCTCGACAAGCAGATCCGCCAGCGCACGCAGATCGAGCTCGTCAACATCCTGAAGAAGGTCGGCGTCACCTGCATCATGGTCACGCACGACCAGGAAGAGGCGATGACGATGGCGAACCGGCTCGCCGTGATGAGCGAAGGCCAGATCGTGCAGATCGGCTCGCCGAACGAAGTCTACGAATATCCGAACAGCCGTTTCTCGGCCGAGTTCATCGGCTCGACGAACCTGTTCGACGGCGTGACCGTCGAGGACGAACCCGATCACGTGACCATCGAATCGCCGGAGTTGCCGAGCCGGCTGTACGTGAGCCACGGGATCTCGGGCCCGCTCGGGATGCCGGTCACGGTGTCGGTGCGCCCCGAGCGGATCGCGCTCACGCGCAAGCCGCCCGAAGGCGCGTTCAACTGGGCGCGCGGCAGGATCAGCAACGTCGCGTACATGGGCGGCTATTCGCTGTATCACGTGAAGCTCGACGCGGGCAAGACGGTGATCGCGAACGTGTCGAGCCTCGCGATTTCCGAGCTCGACACGCCGGTGCTCGGCGACGAGATCTATGTGCGCTGGAGCGCGACCGCAGGCGTGGTGCTGACGTCATGAACGCGCTCAAGTCCCTGCTCGCCTGGCCCGTGCGGCGCTTCAACCTGACCGGCGGCTCGGCGGTCGTCGCGGGGCCGTACACGTGGCTCGTGCTGTTCTTCCTCGTGCCGTTCGTGCTGGTCGTGAAGATCAGCTTCGCCGAGCTGCAGCTGGGCATCCCGCCGTACACGGAGCTTGCGTCGTACACGGACGGCGTGGTGCACATCGCGCTGAACCTGTCGCACTACGCGTTCCTGCTCACCGACAGCCTGTATTTCGCGACCTACGTGAATTCGGTGGTGGTCGCGGCGATCACGACGCTGCTGTGCCTGCTGATCGGCTATCCGATGGCGTACTACATCGCGCGTTCGAACCCGGCGACCCGCAACCTGCTGATGATGGGCGTGATGCTGCCGTTCTGGACGTCGTTCCTGATCCGCGTGTACGCATGGATCGGGATCCTGAAGAACAACGGGCTCCTGAACAACTTCCTGATGTGGATCGGCCTGACGCATACGCCGATCGAGCTGTACCGCACGAACTACGCGGTGTACATCGGGATGGTGTATTCGTACCTGCCGTTCCTCGTGATGCCGCTGTATGCGCACCTCGTGAAGATGGACCTGCGCCTGCTCGAAGCCGCGTACGACCTCGGCGCGAAGCCGTGGCGGGCGTTCGTGCAGATCACGCTGCCGCTGTCGAAGAACGGGATCATCGCGGGCTGCCTGCTGGTGTTCATTCCGGCGGTCGGCGAGTACGTGATTCCCGAGCTGCTCGGCGGCGCGAACACGCTGATGATCGGTCGCGTGATGTGGAACGAGTTCTTCAACAACGCAGACTGGCCGATGGCATCGGCCGTGACCTGCGCGATGGTGCTGCTGCTGCTCGTGCCGATGGCGATGTTCCAGCACTTCCAGGCGAAGGAGCAGGAGGGCCGCCGTCGATGAAGCCGAATCGTTACCTGCAGTTTGCGGCGCTGTTTGCCGGCTTCGCGTTCCTGTACATCCCGATCGTCAGCCTGATCGTCTATTCGTTCAACGAGTCGAAGCTCGTCACCGTGTGGTCGGGTTTCTCGTTCCGCTGGTACTCGGCGCTCGTCGAGGACGACGAGCTGCTGACGGCCGCATGGCTGTCGCTGAAGATCGGCGTGCTGACCGCGTTCGCGTCGGTGTTCATCGGCACGTGGGCCGGCTTCGTGCTCGCGCGGATGGGGCGCTTTCGCGGCTTTGCGCTGTTCAGCGGGATGATCAACGCGCCGCTCGTGATCCCCGAGGTGATCCAGGGGATCTCGCTGCTGCTGCTGTTCATCGAGCTCGCGAAGTGGATCGGCTGGCCGGCCGAGCGTGGCGTGTTCACGATCTGGCTCGGCCACGTGATGCTGTGCATCTCGTACGTCGCGATCATCGTGCAGTCGCGCGTGCGCGAGCTGAACCCGTCGCTCGAGGAAGCCGCGCTCGACCTGGGTGCGACGCCGCTGAAGGTGTTCTTCACGATCACGCTGCCGCTGATCTCGCAGGCGCTGATCGCGGGCTGGCTGCTGTCGTTCACGCTGTCGATCGACGACCTCGTGCTGTCGGCGTTCCTGTCGGGCCCCGGCTCGACGACGCTGCCGCTCGTCGTGTTCTCGCGCGTGCGTCTCGGCCTGAACCCGGAAATGAACGCGCTCGCGACGCTGTTCATCGTCGCGGTGACGGCCGGCGTCGTGATCGCGAACTTCGTGATGCTGCGTCAGGAACGCAAGCGGATGGCCGCGTTCGCCACCTGACGCACACGCACAGGTTATCGACGCAACGAAAAACGCCCGGTGCCGACGACGAGTCGGGCCGGGCGTTTCGTTTGGCGGGTCGCGCTGCGCGTGGCTGACGCGGCTTGGATGGCTTATGCGGCGAACACCGCTTTGGCCAGCAGCCCGAGCGCCACGCAGACGAGCACGGCCGCGAAGCCGGCCTGCACGTGCCGCGCGGACAGGCGCCGGGATGCGTGGCGGCCGGCGGCCATCCCGATCGCGGTCGCGACCGTGAACCACAGCATCATGTCGAGCGGCGCGCGCGTGCCCGACACGAGCGTCGCGAACACGCCGCCGGTGCCGACCAGCGCGATTACCATCAGCGACGTCGCGACCACGCCGTGCATCGACACGTTCGTGAACTTGCGCAGCATCGGCACGATCACGAAGCCGCCGCCGACCCCGAGCAGCCCGGTCATCAGCCCCGTCACCGCACCGGTCGACGCGAGCGCGAGCCCGACCGGCCAGGACCACACGAGGCGGCCCGTATCGGGGTTCACGCGGCCGACGCACAGCGGCGATTCGGCCGTGTCGCCGGGCGCGTGGCGCAGCGCCTGCCGCAGCAGGCGGCCCGCGACGACCAGCATCGTCAGCGCGAACAGCGCCAGCAGCACGCGTTGCGGCAGCACGTGCGCGAGCCGCACGCCGAGCGTCGTGAGCGGCACGCCGGCCACGGCCATCAGCAGCGCCGCGCGATAGCGCACGAGCCCGTGGCGAAACCCTTCGAGCGCGCCGAGCGCGGCGCTGCCCGCGACCGCGACGAGGGCGACGGGCGTGGCCTGCTGCATCGGCCAGCCCATCCCGACGACGAGCGCGGGCACCGCGAGAATGCCGCCGCCCGCGCCGGTGAGGCCGAGCACGGCACCGACGAAGCCGCCGAGTACGAGGGAAATCAGCATGGTGTCATCGGGTTCCGGTCAACGTGCGATCGATCGCGGGTTTCGCGAGCCATTCGCGGCCCTTGAGCATCGCCTTCCAGTAGAGCGGCGGCAGCACGCGCTCCTTGAGCAGCCACGCGAGCCGCGACGGACGCCTGCCGTCGATCAGCCACGCGGGGAAGGTGGGCGCGACCTTGCCGCCGTACAGGAATTCGGCGAGCACGATCTTGCCGCGCTCGACGGTGAGCGGGCACGATCCGTAGCCGTCGTACGCGGCATCGCCATGCGCGCGGCCCAGCGACGCGAGCAGGTTGTGCGCGACGACGGGCGCCTGCTTGCGGGCCGCCGCGGCGGTTTTCGCGTTGGTGGTGTTGGTGACGTCGCCGAGCGCGAAGATGTCCGCGAACTGCTTGTGCCGCAGCGTTGCCGGATCGACGTCGATCCAGCCGGCCGCGTCGACGAGCGGGCTCGCGCGCACGAAATCGGGCGCCTTCTGCGGCGGCACGACGTGGATCATGTCGAACGAACGCTCGACGGTTTCGATTCCGCCGTCGGGCAGCGTGCGCCTGAACGTCGCGCGTCGCGCCGGTCCGTCGATCGCGACGAGGTTGTGGCCGAACGACAGCGCGATGTCGTAGCTTTTCACGTACTCCATCAGCGCAGGCACGTAGTCGGCGACACCGAACAGCGCACCGCCCGCATTCAGGAACTCGACGTTCGCCGCGCCGAGGCGCCCCGTGCGCCGCCAGTGATCGCACGACAGGTACATCGCCTTTTGCGGCGCGCCCGCGCACTTGATCGGCATCGGCGGCTGCGTGAACAGCGCATCGCCGCCGCGGAACGCCTGCACCAGTTCCCACGTGTACGGCGCGAGATCGTAGCGATAGTTCGACGTGACGCCGTTGCGGCCGAGCGTTTCCGCGAGGCCGTCGATCGCGTGCCAGTCGAGCTTGAGCCCCGGACACACGACCAGCTTGCGGTAGCCGATGCGCCGGCAGCCATCGAGCACGACCGTATGCGCGTCGGGTTCGAAGCCGGCGACGGCCGCCTGGATCCATTTCACGCCACGCGGCAGCAGGTCGGCGATCCGGCGCGCGGTTGTCGCGGGCCGGAACACGCCCGCGCCGACCATCGTCCAGCCCGGCTGGTAGTAGTGGGTATCGGCCGGGTCGATCACCGCGATATCGAGCGATGCGTCGCGCGCAAGCAGGCTCGATGCGACCGCGACGCCGGCCGCGCCCGCGCCGACGATCACGATGTCGTGCCGCGCGTCGACGGCCGGCGCGGCGTACCGGCCGCCTTGCGCGAGGCGCGCCGCGAGTGCGCTGAGGTCGTAGCCGGCGGCGGCGGCCGTCGCGACGATGTCGTTCAGCGGACGCAGGCCGGCATGCGACAGCGCCCACAGCGTCGCCGAGCGCGTGCCGCTGCGGCAGTACGCGAGGACCGGGCCGGCGAGCGTCGTGACGAGCGCGCCGAACTGCGCAGCCTGGTCGTCGGTGACCTTGCCGGTGTCGACGGGCAGGTAATGCACGGCGATGCCGAGCGGGGCCGCGGCCGCGCGGATCTCGGCGACGGTCGGCTGGTCGGCGCCTTCGCCGTCCGGGCGGTTGCAGATGATCGCGCGGATGCCCGCCGCGTGCAGCGCGGGCAGGTCGGTCGCGGTGATCTGGGGCGAGACCGACAGCAGGTCGGTCAGCGTGCGGATGGTCATGTCGGGGTTTCTCCGGTCGGGGCGGCGGCTCAGATCGCGTCGAGCGGGATCTTCAGGTAGCGCACGCCATTGTTTTCGGGCTCGGGCAGGCGGCCGGCGCGCATGTTCACCTGCACGGACGGCAGTATCAGCACCGGCATGTCGAGTGTCGCGTCGCGTGCGGTGCGCATCGCGACGAAATCGTCCTCGGTCACGCCGTCCTTCACGTGCACATTCGTGCGGCGCTGCTCGGCGACGGTCGTCACGAATTGCACGTCGCGGCCACCCGGCTGGTAGTCGTGGCACAGGTACAGGCGCGTGTCGGGCGGCAGGCCCAGCACGCGCGCGATCGAGCGGTACAGCGTGCGTGCGTCGCCGCCCGGGAAGTCGCAGCGGGCTGTGCCGTAGTCGGGCATGAACAGCGTGTCGCCGACGAACGCCGCGCGCTGCGCGCCATCGTCGACGCAGTAGGTCAGGCACGCGGGCGTATGGCCCGGCGTGTGCAGCGCGCGGATCGTCAGCGCGCCGAGCGCGAGCGTGTCGCCGTCGTCGAGCAGGCGGTCGAACTGGCTGCCGTCCTGCGCGAAGCCGGGGCCGGCGTTGAACAGCGCGCCGAACACGTGCTGCACGCGGCGCACGTGCGAGCCGATCGCGATCTGTCCGCCGACGTGCGCCTTCAGGTACGGCGCGGCCGACAGATGGTCGGCGTGCACGTGCGTTTCCAGCAGCCAGTGGACGGTCGCGCCGAGTTCGGCGACGCGCGCGATCAGCCGGTCGGCGCTGGCGGTGCGCGTGCGGCCGGATTTCGGGTCGTAGTCGAGCACACTATCGATCAGCGCGCATGCGCGGCTCTCGGTTTCGAGCAGCAGATAGCTGACGGTGTGGGTCGCCGGGTCGAAAAAGCCTTCGACCGACAGCATGGGGGCATGGCTCACGGGATGTCCTCGATGGGGTTCTGCATCTGCAATCGGGGATCCCATGCTCAAGAAGCGTGCCAGTCGGTGCCGCGACGCCGGACGATCGGGCAAATGCTTGATTCGGTTCGGATTTTCGGCGCGCTCGCGGTACGCGGCGGGCACGGCCGGCGGCGTGCTGCCAGTGCGGACTGCCATGTCTGGCAGTGTCGTGGCAGAATTGGCAGTCGGCCTGGCAGTTCGTCCGGCCATCCGTTCTCGAGCCCGACCCATGAATCCGCACGACACCATTCCGATCGTTCCCGCACGTTTTCCCGACCCGATGCCCGACGTGCGCGCGCTTGTCGCGTATCTGGAACAGGATCCGCAGCCGATGATCGTCCTCGATCCCGACTACCGCATCCTCGCGGCGAACGATGCGTACCGGCGCCAGTTCGGCGTGGCGGGCGTCGAGCACGTGGGCCGGCGCTGCTTCCAGGTCTCGCATCACTACGACGTGCCGTGCGACCAGGCCGGCGAGCATTGCCCGATGAAGCAGGCGCTCGAGTCGCGCAGCCTGAACCGCGTGCTGCACATTCACCATACGCCGCGCGGCCCCGAGCACGTCGACGTGGAGTTGCGGCCGATCTTCGATGCGCGCGGCGACGTGATGGCGTACGTCGAGCGGCTGACGACGGTGCGCAGCGCGTCCGCGCAGCCGAGCGCGGAGGGGCTCGTCGGCGGTGCCGACGCGTTCAACGCGGCGCTTGGCGCGCTGCAGCGGGTCGCGCCGTCGATGCTGCCGGTGCTGCTGCTCGGCGAATCGGGCACCGGCAAGGAACTGTTCGCGCGGGCGCTGCACGAGGCGAGCGAGCGTGCCATGGGGCCGTTCGTGGTCGTCGACTGTTCGGGCATCGCCGAGACGCTGTTCGAGAGCGAACTGTTCGGCTACGAGAAGGGCGCGTTTACCGGTGCGAACCAGCGCAAGCCGGGCCTCGTCGAGACTGCGCAGGGCGGCACGCTGTTTCTCGACGAGATCGGCGACGTGCCGCTGCCGATGCAGGTGAAGCTGCTGCGGCTGATCGAATCGGGAACGTTCCGGCGCGTCGGCGGCGTCGAGGCGCTGCGCGCGGATTTCCGGCTCGTCGCGGCGACGCACAAGCCGTTGCGCGAGATGATCGATGACGGCCGGTTCCGTCAGGACCTCTATTACCGGATCAACGCGTTTCCGATTCCGCTGCCCGCGCTGCGCGAGCGGCGCGGCGACGTCGCGCTGCTGGCCGAATCGATCCTGCGGCGGATCGTGAATGCGCGTGCCGGCGCGGGCGACGCGAGCGCGCGGCCGTTCGTGCTGACCGAGCGTGCGCGTGCGTGCCTCGATGCGTATGCATGGCCGGGCAACATCCGCGAGCTGCGCAACGTGCTCGAACGCGCGTGCCTGTTCGCGGACGACGGGACGATTCGTGTCGAGCATCTGCCGGCCGAGCTGGTCGCGGCAGCGGCGGCGCCACAAACCCGGGTGGCCGATGCGCGCGGCGTGTCGGACGCGGAGCTCGTGCGGATCGCGAGCACGTTCGAGGGTACGCGCAAGGCGCTCGCCGAGCAGGTCGGGATGAGCGAGCGCACGCTGTACCGGCGGATGAAGGCGCTCGGGCTCGGGATGCGCGGGCGGTGAGCGCAGGGGCCGGCGGGCTTGGTCCGGTCGATGTGATGGCCATCGGGATCGCCGAACGAAAGGCACGTTCGGGCGTCGCGCGCCACTGTCACGCACCGCCTCGGTGTTATGCGCTCAACGCGCCGGCGCAAGCTGTGCCATCGCCTCCGGCACGAAGCCGATCAGCGTGTCGTCGACCCACGAATCCTTCGTCAGCGCCTGCTCGGTCATCATCGCCTGACGGAATTTCGCGTGCGTGGCCGGATCGCGGCCTGCATAGCTGCAGAACAGCTCGAGCCAGCGTTGCGCGAGTGCGCGGGCTTCCTGCGAATCGGGCTGCGCGCCGGCGTCGATCGCATCGCGCACGTCCGCCATCAACTGCGGCCATTCCATCGCGCGCTCGCCGTAGTGCGCGCGCATGAAGCGGATCTCGTCCGGCGCGAGATACTGCTCGAAGATCCGCATCTTGGTTTCGGCCACCGCTTTGAGCACGTAGTCGCGCAACGCAGTCGAGATGCCGATCTGCGACTGCATCGCCGGCTCGCGTTCGTGCATCAGGGTCAGCTTCGCCAGCATCCGCGGATCGTTGTTCGTGTCGCGCACGAGCAGCGTCATCCAGCGGTCGGCCAGTGCCCGCACGTGCGCGTCTTCGGCCGGCACGCCCGCGTCATGCAGCGCCTGCACGTCGCCGATCAGCGCGATCCATTCCGCGTCGCCG
The DNA here is from genome assembly GCF_001443045.1 of Burkholderia ambifaria. Classification (GTDB taxonomy): domain Bacteria; phylum Pseudomonadota; class Gammaproteobacteria; order Burkholderiales; family Burkholderiaceae; genus Burkholderia; species Burkholderia ambifaria_A. Next base: position 33,020 of record NZ_LKPJ01000028.1, read on the forward strand.
TTTTCTGGCTCTTGCGGTACATCGGCATGTTTATCGGCTTCGAACCCTTATGGATAGGTAATCTTTGCGATTGGAAGCACCTGAATTTAAAGACCTTTGTGCTCTGACAGGACCAAAAGGTCGTTGGCGACGGATCTCTGAAGAACTACCGAGGTGCGCACGTAGCCTACATCCTCCCCGGACAGTGCCCCCGGATTGATTGACGGGACAACGTGAAAGGAGCGGATCGTGGTACGAATTACGTAGCGCCCGGTGATGCCCCCGGCCTGAGCGAACTTCGGATCGACAACTTCCGCGACCTGTACCGTTGGACGCCGTGGCAGCCCGAGATTTATCAAGGCTATGACGCGCCAATAGTCGCCAACATTGAGCGGCGATTCACGCCGCTGATTGCCGGGTTCGGATTCTGGCCGCGCTCGCTCCAGAAGGCCAACGTGGAGAAGGCGAAGGAGCAATGGCGTAAGCCGCCGATCATGCGCGGTACGATGAACGTCCGCGACAACAATCTTGGGAAGTCCCCGCTGTATGGGCCAACGTGGCGATCCGGCGGCCGCTGCCTGATGAAGCGTGCGAACGGTCAGTCCGCTACGTTTCGCCAGCTCTCCCACTTTCAGCCGCATGGTGTCCTCCGTTCGGTGCGCACACTGGAGTCTCGAACGTTACGCTACGTGAGGGTCAAGCGGAAGATTGCAGACCGGCGCGCGGGGCGGGCCCGCGCGCCATGCGCATGAAGAACGGCGCGCGTTACTGCGGTGACGGCGGCGCGTCGGGTGCGACCATGCGCGCCTGGGCGCCGAGGGCGTTTTGCTCAGCGCTGCCGGCCGTGTCGGCTTTCCTGGCTTTCCCGGCATTCCCGATCTTGGCGGCGTTGCCGGTCGAATCGACCGGCGGCGTGCCCATCGCCTGGTAGAGCCGCGCGGTATCCGCGAACCGCGCGCCGGTCGCGCGGATCTCGTCGAGCCGTGCGTTGCGGTACTGCAGCTCGCTTGCGCGCGCGGCCGACGGCGGCAGCGCGCCGAGCCGCACGCGTGCGGCTGCATCGTCGTACGCGCCGCGCGCGGACAGCGCGGCGCGGGACGACGCGTCGAGCGCTTCTGCGTCATGCTCGAGCGCCGCGAGCGAATCGGCGACGTTCTGGAACGCGGCGAGCACGGTCTGCTTGTACTGGTCGACTGCAGCTTCGTAGGTCGACTTCGCCGCACGGCGCTGCGCGAGCAGCGCGCCGCCGTGGAAAATCGGCTGGCTCAGCGACGCACCGACGTTCCAGATCGTGCCGGCGCCGGACAGCATCGTCGGCCAGCTGAAGCCGCCTTTGCCCATGGCGGCCGACAGCGACAGTTGCGGGAACATCTGCGCGGTCGCAAGGCCGACTTCGGCGGCGGCCGCCTTCAACCCCGCATCGGCCGCCTGGATGTCGGGGCGACTTTGCAGCAGGTCCGACGGCACGACTACCGGCACCTGCTCGGGCAGGTGCAGATCGGCGAGCGTGAGGTCGGCGGGCGGCCGGTCGGGCGTGCGGCCGACCAGCACCGCGAGCGCGTGGCGCGCCGAGTCGCGCTGCTGGCGCAGCGCGGGCAGGCTCGCGGCGAAGGTGTCCGCGCTTTGCCGCGCGTTCAGCGCGTCGCTGTGCGACGCCGAGCCGAGCGCGTAGCGGCGTTGCGCGTCGTGCGCCTGGTCGTTCGCGAGCGCCACGAGCCGTTCGGTCGTCGCGATCTGCGCGTTGAGCACCGACACCGTGATCGACGCGGTGACGATGTTCGCGGCGAGCGCGCGCCGCGCCGATTCGAGCTGGAATGCGCTGACATCGACGCGTTTCGCGAGCGCGCGGTTTGCGAAGCGCGACACGCCGAACAGGTCGATCGTATAGCTCGCCTGCAGTTGCCCGACGAACGTGTCGTATAGCAGTGTCGGCGCACCGAGCGCGGGGATCGGCACGCCGAGCGCGCGCTGGCGCGTGGCCTGGCCGCCCGCGTCGATCGACGGCAGCATCGAGCTGCCGATCTGTCCGTGCAGCTGCTCGCGCGCGGCATCGAGCGAATGCGACGCCGCGCTGAGCGTCGGGCTGTTGCGCAGCCCTTCGTCGACGAGCGCGTTCAGCGTATCGGAGCGGTACTGCGTCCACCAGTCGGGCACGGGTTGCGCACCAACCTCGAACTGCTGCGCGACGCCTTGCGCGGCGACGGTCTGCTGCACTTGCGGCGCGGCGCCGTAGTGCGCGGGCGACGGCATCGCGGGCGGCTCGCCGTTCGGCGCGAACCACGCGCAGCCGGCGAGCGGGCCGGCAAGGCTCGCGGCCGCGAGCATCCGGGCGGCCTTCGTTTTCAGGTTCAACGACAGTTCCATGGTCAGGCTCCCGATGGCGCGGCAGGCGTGCCGCCATCGTGCGGCGGGCGATCGCGTGGCTCGCGCGGGTCGCGTTCGTCGCGCTTCACGCGGAACCACGCGGCGTACAGCGCGGGCAGGTAGAACAGCGTCAGCACGGTCGCGCTTGTGATGCCGCCCATCAGCGCGGTCGCCATCGGCCCGAAGAAGTTCGAGCGCAACAATGGGATCAGCGCGAGCACGGCGGCCGCGGCCGTCAGCGTGATCGGACGGAAGCGCCGCACGGTCGCGCCGACGATCGCGTCGAAGCGTCCGTGGCCGGCGGCAATGTCCTGCTCGATCTGGTCGACGAGGATCACCGAGTTGCGCATGATGATCCCGAACATCGCGATCACGCCGAGCATCGCGACGAAGCCGAACGGCTGGCCGAACAGCAGCAGCGTGCCGACCACGCCGATCAGCCCGAGCGGCGCGGTCAGCACGACCATCAGCACGCGCGAGAAGCTCTGCAGCTGGATCATCAGCAGCGTGAACACGGCGATCGCCATCAGCGGCATCTGCGCATTGATCGACTTCTGCGCCTTCGCGCTTTCCTCGACCGAGCCACCGATGTTGATCTGATAGCCGACCGGCAGTTGCGCGCGCAATGCGTTCAGCTTCGCGTCGACCGCATGCGTGACGTCGATGCCCTGCGCGCCGGCGCGCACGTCCGACTGCACGGTGATGGTCGGCTGGCGGTCGCGCTCCCACACGACGCCGTATTCGAGCGTCGGCGTGAAGCGGCCGAGCGAGCCGAGCGGCACGGGGCCGTTCGGGGTCGGCATCGCGAGGCCCGCGAGCTTCGCGGGATCGACGCGCTCGGAGCGCGGCGCACGCAGGTCGACCGCGATCAGCTTGTCGCGTTCGCGATACTGCGTGACGGTCGTGCCGGACAGCGTCATCGCGAGGAAGCTCGATACGTCCTGCGACGTGACGTTCAGCTCGCGCGCCTTCTTCTGGTCGAGCTCGAAGCGCACCGAGCGCTCGGCCGGCTCGTCCCAGTCGAACTGCACGTTGACCGTGCGTGCATCGCCGCGCATCGTCGCCGCGACTTTCTCGGCGATCGAGCGGACCGTCGCGATGCTGTCGCCGCTCACGCGGAACTGCACCGGGTAGCCGACCGGCGGGCCGTTCTCGAGCCGCGACAGCCGCCAGCGCACGGCCGGAAACTGCTCGCGCAACGTGGTTTCGAGCCAGGTCGCGAGCTTCTCGCGGTCCTTCACCGATTTCGCGGTGATCACGAACTGCGCGAAGTTCGGCAGTTGAAGCTGCTGGTCGAGCGGCAGGTAGAAGCGCGGCGCGCCGCTGCCGACGAAATTCACCGAATGATCGATCTCGGGGCGCTTGTCGATCACTTTCTCGAGGCGTTCGGTCTCGCGTAGCGTCGCCGCGAACGATGCGCCTTCGGGCAGCCGCAGATCGACGAGCAGCTCGGGGCGATCGGAGCTCGGGAAGAACTGCTGCGGCACGAGCGAGAAGCCCATCAGCGCGACGACGAAGAGGGCACCGGTGATCAGCAGCACGACGAAGCGCCGCTCGATGCACCAGTCGATCCAGCCGCGCAGCCGCGTGTAGAAGCGCGTGTCGTAGATGTCGTGCTCGTGATCGTCCGGCAGGTGGGCTTCGTGCGCGTGCTTCTTGCGCTCGGGCAGCAGGTGATAGCCGAGCAGCGGAATCAGCACGACGGCCGCGAACCACGACGCGATCAGCGCGATCGCCGACACCTCGAAGATCGAGCGCGTGTACTCGCCGGTGCTCGATTTCGCGAGCGCGATCGGCAGGAAGCCCGACACGGTGACGAGCGTGCCGGTCAGCATCGGGAACGCGGTGCTCGTATAGGCGAACGCGGCGGCGCGTGCGCGGGTGTAACCCTGTTCGAGCTTCACGGCCATCATCTCGACCGCGATGATCGCGTCGTCGACGAGCAGCCCGAGCGCGAGCACGAGCGTGCCGAGCGACACCTTGTGCAGCCCGATGTCGAACAGGTACATGAAGAGGGCGGTCACGGCGAGCACGACCGGAATCGAGATCACGACGACCATCCCGGTGCGCAGCCCGAGCGACACGAGGCTCACGACGAGCACGATCGCGACGGCTTCTGCGACCGCTTCGAGGAAATCGTCGACCGAATGCGCGACCGCATGCGGCATGCTCGACACCAGCGTCAGCTTCAGGCCGGCCGGCAATTGCGCCTGCAGGTCCTTCGATTCGGCATCGAGCGCCTTGCCGAGCCGGATCACGTCGCCGCCGGGCTTCATCGTCACGCCGATGCCGAGCACCGCATGACCGTTGGCACGCATCTGCGTGACGGGCGGATCGTCGTAGCCGCGCTTCACGGTGGCCAGATCGCCGAGCCGGAACGTGCGGCCGTTGATGCGGATCAGCGTGTCGGCGATTGCCGCGACGTTGTCGAACTGGCCGCTCGGCCGCACGAACACGCGATCGTCGGCGGTGGTCAGCACGCCGGTCGACGAGATGTCGTTCTGTGCGTTGATCGCCTGTCCGAGCTGTTGCGGCGAGATGCCGAGGCGCGTGAGCTGCGCGTTGTTCACCTCGATGAAGATCCGCTGGTCGGGGTCGCCGAAGTAGTCGACCTTGCCGACGCCGGGCACCCGCAGCAGCACGGTGCGCAGCTGGTCCGCATAGTCGTGGAGCTGCGCGGGCGTGAAGCCGTCGTCTTCGAGCGTCCAGATGTTCGTATAGACGTCGCCGAATTCGTCGTTGAAGAACGGGCCCTGCACGCCGGGCGGCAGCGTATAGCCGATATCGCCGACCTTCTTGCGGATCTGGTACCAGGTCTCGGGCACGTCCTTCACGGGCGCCGAATCCTTCATCGTGAAGAAGATCAACGATTCGCCGGGGCGCGAATAGCTGCGCAGGAAGTCGATGGCCGGCGTTTCCTGCAGCTTGCGGCCGATCCGATCGGTTACCTGTTCCTGCACCTGCCGCGCGCTCGCGCCGGGCCAGAACGTGCGGATCACCATCACGCGGAACGTGAACGGCGGGTCTTCGGATTGTGCGAGCCGCGTGTACGCGAGGATGCCCGCGAGCGTCGCGAGCGCGATCAGGTAGACGACCAGCGCCTGGTGGCGCAGCGCCCATGCCGACAGGTTGAACCGGCCTTCTTCGCGGGGGCCGCTCATGACGCGAAGTCCTCCGGGTGCAGCGGTGCGATCGGCCGCACCTTCTCGCCCGCGCTGACCGTATGCACGCCTTGCAGCACGACGTGCTCGCCCGGCTGCAGCCCGTGCGACACGGTGACGGTGCGTTCGTTGAAGCGCGCGACGTCGACGCGGCGCAGTTCGAGCGAGTCGTCCTTCGCGCGCACGACCCACACGGCCGGATGCGGGCCGTCGTGGAACAGCGCGGTCGCGGGCAGCGTGATGCTCGGCGCGTTGCCGGCAACCGGCGCGCCGTCGAATGCGACGTTCGCGGTCATCCCGAGGCGCACGGCCGGATCGGGCGCGGCGAGCGTGAGCTTCACGCGATAGGTGCGGCTTTGCGGATCGGCGGCCGGTGCGATTTCGCGGACTTTCGCGGCGAACTGGCGGCCCGGCAGCGATGGCAGCGTGACGCTCGCCGCGTGCCCGGGCGTGAGCGACGCGAGCGCGGCTTCGGGCACGTCGCTCACGACGTCGACGTCGCCGGACCACGCGAGCTGGTAGACGGCCTGGCCGGCCGATACGTTCTGGCCCGTGTCGGCCGGTTCGGCGGTGATGGTGCCCGCGTGATCGGCGACGAGGGTCGCATAGCGGAGCTGGTTCTTCGCGAGCGCGAGCTGCTGCTGCGCCTGGTCGCGCTGCGCGAGCGCCGACGTGTAGCTGTTCTCGGTCTGCTCGAGCTGCGCGGTCGCGATCAGGTTCTCGCGCGCCTGCGCGCGATCGCGGTCGAGCTGCTGTTTCGCGAACGCGAGGCTGTGCGATGCGGCATCAAGCTGCGCCTGCGCGCTCGCGGCGTTCTTCTCGACGTCGGACGGATCGAGCAGCGCGACGACCTGACCGGCCTTGACCGTATCGCCGAGCCGCACCTTGCGCTCGACGATCTTGCCCGCGATGCGGAACGACAGCGGCGTCGCATAACGCGGCTGGATCTCGCCGGGCAGCGTGGCCGCGGTCGCAACGCCGTCGGCCTGCGCGGGCAGCGCGACGACCGGGCGCGGCGCGGGCGGCGCGGCTTCCTTCGGATGACAGGCGGCGAGAACGAGCGCGGTGCCGATCAGCAGCACGGCGCGGGAACCGGAGCGATTCACGAAACCCCCAGAGCAGGTGAAAGCGGGACGAAGCCGGCAAGCGCGGCGGGCGCTTGCCCCGAGTGGCGCAGGCGTGGCGCGCGCCGACAGAGACGAACGAGGTCGTTCGGAAACTGTGGCGAATTCTAATACACACCTGTATCTGAATGCAAAGATGAATCCGAAAGGGAGTTGATGCTAGACTGCGCGCCATGAAACCACAGCGCTTAACTCGCGAGCAGAGCAGGGACCAGACGCGCGAACGTCTGCTGAATGCCGCGCACCGGATTTTTCTGAAGAAAGGTTATGTCGCCGCGAGCGTCGAGGACATCGCGGCGGCGGCGGGGTACACGCGCGGCGCGTTCTACTCGAACTTCCACAGCAAGTCGGAGCTGCTGCTCGAACTGCTCGAGCGCGACCACGATTCGGTGCAGGCCGATTTCGAGGCGATCTTCGAGGAGGGCGGGCCGCGCGAGCAGATGGAGTCGATGGCGCTCGCGTACTACCGGACGCTCTTTCGCGACGATGAGTATTCGCTGCTGTGGGGCGAGGCGAAACTGCAGGCGGCGCGCGACGCGAAGTTTCGCGTGCGCTTCAACCAGTTCCTGCACGGCAAGCGGCTGCAGATGGCCGAGTTCATCCAGCGCTTCGCCGAGCGCGCCGGCACGCCGCTGCTGCTGCCGGCCGAGACGCTCGCGTTCGGGCTGATGTGCCTGTGCGACGGCGTGCAGTCGTACTACACGGCCGATCCGCAGCACGTGTCGGCCGACGTGGCCGAATCGGTGCTTGCGGGGTTCTTCGCACGGGTCGTGCTGGGGCGCGCGCCGGACTGAACGATCGGGCGGCCGCGAATGCGGTGCGGCCGTGCATGCCCCACCGGGTTCCGTGCACCGTGTCCGTCAGCGCTCGCCGGTCATCCGCCGGTAAGCGTCGAGCAGCGACGTCTTGTAGACGACGCCGGCGAGCGTCGGCTCGGCTTCGCTTTCGATCACCGGCAACCGTTCGCCCTGGAACGCCATGAAGCGTTCGAGCGCGGTCGCGAGCGGCATGTCGGGCGTGAGCAGCGGAAACGGCGTATGCGTGTAGTGCGCGGCCGTCTTGTCGGTCGTGTCGCGCTTGTCGAGCAGGTCGGACGTGATGTCCTTCAATGCGACCGCGCCGCGGAAGCGCCCGGCCTCGTCGGTCACGTACAGATACTTCACCGGATATTCGAGAAACACGCGCGTCATGTCGGCGACCGTCGCGGTGAGCGGCACGACCGTCTGCGCGGGCTGGATCAGCTCGCGCATCTGGGTGGTGCGCAGCCGCAGCCGTTCCTGCGCGTCCTGGTGATGGTGCAGCGTGATCTCGTACATCGACGTCGTGCCGGTCGCGCGCGCGACGAAATACGCGAACACGCACGACACCATGAGCGGCAGCACGACCTGGTAGCTGAGCGTCATCTCGAAGATCATCAGGATCGCCATCAGCGGCGCCTGCGTGGCGCCGGCCATGAACGCGCCCATCCCGACCATCGCATACGCGAAGTACGCGGACGTGTGGCCGGGCCACAGCGCGTTCATCGCGAGCCCGAACAGCGAGCCGAACACGGCGCCGACGAACAGCGTCGGCGTGAAGACGCCGCCGACCGCGCCGGAACCTGCCGTCGCGGCGGTCGCGATCACCTTGAACGCCAGCACCGCGACGAGCGCCTGCCAGGTCCACGGCGAATGCAGGATGTGGTTCACGACGCTGTAGCCGTTGCCCCATACGTCCGGAATCCACACCGAGATCACGCCGACCACGAGGCCGCCGAGCGCGAGCCGCACCGGCAGCGGCACGGGCAGCCGCTTGAACTGGTTCTTCGACGCATCGAGCAGATGCAGGAACTGCGGCGCGAGCACGCCGCACAGCGCGCCGAGCACGACGAACAGCAGCACCTCGGGGCCCGTGACGGCCGGGAACACCGGCATCTCGTACGGCGGCCGGTAGCCGGCGAATTCCCGCATCACGATGTTCGCGACGACGGAGGCGACGACCATCGGCCCGAAGCTCTCCATCGCGATCGTGCCGAGCACGATTTCGGATACGAAGAACGCGCCGGCGATCGGCGCGTTGTACGCGGACGTGATACCGGCCGCCGCGCCGCACGCGACGAGCAGGCGCAGGCGCGGCGGGTCGAAGTGCACGAAGCGGCCGACCAGCGACGCGGCGAGCGCCGCGAGCTGCACCATCGGGCCTTCGCGGCCGATCGAACCGCCGCTGCCGATCGTCAGCAGCGACGACACGCTGCGCCACAGGCTCTGGCGTACCGGCACGACGCCGTCGCCGAGCGCGACGGCCTCCATGTAGTCGGTCTTGCCGGATTTCCTGTCGCCGCGCGTCGCGAGCAGCAGCACGCAGCCGGCCAGGAAGCCGCCCGCGGCCGGCATCCAGAAGCGCACGTACCACGGCAGGCTTCTCGCCATCTGCACGAAGCTGCCGCCGTGTCCGGAGATCAGGTGCTGCATCAGGTCGATGCCTTCGCGAAACGTCATGGTGGCGAAGGCGCCGCCGACGCCGACGATGGCCGACCAGATCAGCATCGTATGGGCGTCCGACAGGCGGAACAGTGTCTGGGCGCGAGTGCGCAGCTTCAGCAGGAACGAGAGCACGGCTGAAAGAGGGTGATGAAGAGAACGAAGGAAAACGACGCGAAGCATAGCACTGCGCCGCGCCCGCGGGATCTTCCCGTCGGGCGCGGCGCGTGTCGCGGCGTGGATGTGCGGCTTAGCCAAGCCAGTGTTGCACCGCCCAGGTGATCCCGTAGCCGCCGGCGATCAGCCAGACGTACAGGATCAGGCCGGTGGTCAGCGCGCGCGGGCCGGCCTCGCGGATCTGCGACACGCGGGTCTCGATGCCGAGCGCGGTCATCGCCATCGTCAGCGCGAAGGTGTCGAGCACGTTCAGCGTATGTGTGACGTCGGCGGGCAGCACGTTCAGCGAATTGACGATCACGAAGCCGAGGAAACCGAGCGCGAACCACGGCACGGCCATCTTGCGCTTGCCTTGCGCGCCGTCGGCGGCCGCATTGGCCGAGCGTGCCGAGCGGGCGAGCCACCAGCCGAGCGTGAGCAGCACCGGCACCAGCAGCATCACGCGGGTCATCTTCACGATGGTCGCGACGTGCGTGACCTGCGGGCTGATGTCGCTCGCCGCGCCGACCACCTGCGCGACTTCGTGGATCGTGCCGCCGAAGAACAGGCCGAGGCCGGCCGGGTCGAGCTGGAGCAGGCCGGCGTGATACGCGAGGGGATACAGGAACATCGACAGCGTGCCGAACAGCACCACGCTGCCCACGGCCATCGCGCTCTGGTGCGGCTTCGACTGCAGCGTCGACTCGAACGCGAGCACGGCGGCCGCGCCGCAGATCGCGCTGCCGGCAGCGGTCAGCAGCGCCGCGTCGCGATCGAGCTTCATCACCTTCATGCCGACCCAGGTGCCGATCACGAGTGTGCTGACGACGACCAGCACCGACACCGTCAGGCCCGGCAGGCCCACCTGCGCGATTTCCTGCAGGCTCACGCGCAGGCCGAAGAACGCGACCGCGATACGCAGCAGCTTGCGCGCGGAAAAGTTGACGCCGGCCGCCCAGCTCGCCGGCATGCCGTCACGCAGCGCGTTGCCGTACAGCGCGCCCGCGACGATGCCGACGATCAGCGGTGACAGGCCGAGCCCGGCGATCGCCGGAAGTTGCGACAGGCTCGTGACGGCGGCGGCGAACAGCGCGACGAACAGCACGCCGTTCAACTGACCGCGCATCGATGGCGCGGCGTGGCTGAGATGGGGAGTCGGAGCAGTGGACATGGGGCACCGTGATGAAGCAGGTTGCGATGGCCTAATCCTAATTTGGATATATCGATATGAAAAATTGTGATTTGTGACGTAAACTATCCGGAAAGCCGATAATTCATCCCCATGACCCCGGATCAACTGATAACGTTCGCGGCCGTCGCCGAGCACCTGAACATCAGCCACGCTGCCGTGGCGCTGCATCTCTCGCAGCCTGCCGTGTCCGGCCAGCTGCGCCTGCTGCAGGACGAGTTCGGCGAGCCGCTATACCAGCGCGACGGCCGCGGCATCCGCCTCACGCCGGTCGGCGAGCAGCTCGCGCAGTACGCGAAGGCGCAGCGCGACACGTTCGCGCAGGCGCGCGCGTTTCGCGACGCGGTGCGCGGGCTCGATGCCGGCACGCTGCGAATCGGCGCGAGCACGACGCCGGCCAGCTACCTGCTGCCGTACCTGATCGCGGCGTTCCAGCCGCGCGCGCCGCGGGTCGCGATCCAGACGATGAGCGGCAATACGGCCGACGTGGTTGCCGCACTGGCGTCGCTCGACATCGCGATGATCGAAGGGCCGCCCGGCGAGTCGCTGCCGCCCGGCACCGCCGTGCATGCGTGGCGCGAGGACGAGATCGTCGCGGTCGTGCCGGCCGGGCATCCGCTCGCCGCACCCGAGTACGAAGCCGGCGTCACGCTCGACGCACTCGCCGCGCATCCGCTCGTGCTGCGCGAGGAGGGCTCTGCCGTGCGGCAGCTCGTCGAACGCGCGTTCGCGCACGGCGGTGCGCCGACGCGCGTCGCGTTCGAGATCGCGGGCGTCGAGGCCGTGAAGGAAGCCGTGCGTGCGGGGATGGGCGTCGGGTTCGTGTCCGCGATGTCGCTGCGTCACGAGGATGCGGCGCTCGTGCCGCGTTCGCTGGCCCCCGCGCCGCTCACGCGCCATTTCTCGATTCTGGTGCCGCATGGCGCCGCGCCGTCGCGCGTGGCCGCCCAGTTCCTCGACATGAGCCTCTCGCACGACGCCGCATAGGCCGCCGAAGCTGCTCCGGGAACGCCGAATGCAGGTGCGCTGGCACGCATTCTTCGTGTGCCGGCCGGTCTTAGGGATTTCCTCTATGGCGCGCACCTGAGGCGAAGCGCACCATCCGTCTCAAGCAAATGGAACCGGTTCCATTCCGGTAAAAAGGGCAGACATGGCAGACATCGTGATCGTGGCGAGCGCATTCGGGATGGACCGCGTGCGCCAGGAGGGCCACCGTGCATTCGTCGCGACCGCTGCGGCATCCGGCGCGACCGGTTTCGAGGTGCGGCGCGAGCTGTTCGCATCGGACGACGAAGCGGCGCCCGGCGCGCTGGCCGAGCTCGGCACGGCACTGGCCGCGCACGGGCTGTGGTCGGTCTATTCGACGCCGGCCACGTTGTACACGGAAACCGGCGCGCTCGACGCCGACGCGCTGCGCGACACGCTCGCGCAAGCCGATGCGCTCGGCGCGCGCTTCGTCAAGTTCCAGCTCGGCGGCTTCGCAGGCGATGCGCATGCGGCCGAGATCGTCGCGCTGTCGCGCGGCGCGCGTGCCCGCGTGGTGGTCGAGAACGGCCAACTGCCGGTGGGCGGCGCGCTCGCGCAGTTCCGCGGGTTGTTCGATGCGCTGAGCGAGGCGGGCATGCCGGATGCGCTCGGCATGACGTTCGACATCGGCAACTGGCAGTGGCCGGGCGAAGCGCCGCTCGCGTGTGCGCGCTCGCTCGCGCCGCACGTGGAATACATTCATTGCAAGGCCGTCGAGGGCGAGGGCGCGCGCCGTTTCGCGGTGGCGCCGGCGCCGGGCGATTCGCTCGTCACGGACGTGCTCGCGGCCCTGCCGCAAGCGGCGCCGCGCGGGATCGAGTTCCCGTTCGATGCGGCGGACCTGGCGGGCGATGCCGGCCGGCGCGTCGCGTGGCTCGCCGCCGCGTGACGCCGGAAGGATACGGAGGAGTTCATTCATGAAAGCAGCACTCGATGTCGTGACCTACGGCGAAGCGATGGCGATGTTCGTCGCCGCCGAGCCCGGCCATCTCGCGCACGCCGCGCAATTCACGAAGCGGATCGCGGGCGCGGACCTGAACGTCGCGATCGGCCTGTCGCGGCTCGGCTTCAAGGTCGGCTGGATGAGCCGGGTCGGCCGCGACTCGTTCGGCGGCTACGTGCTCGACACGCTCGCACGCGAAGGCATCGACGCGTCGTGCGTGACGGTCGATCCGCGTTATCCGACCGGCTTCCAGCTGAAGTCGCGCAACGCTGACGGCAGCGACCCGACCGTCGAATATTTCCGCAAGGGCTCGGCCGCGAGCCACCTGTCGTGCGACGACTACGTGGCCGACTACGTGCTCGGCGCGCGGCACCTGCACCTGACGGGCGTCGCGCCTGCGATCTCCGCGACGTCGTGCGAGCTCGCGTTCCAGCTGGCGCGCGAGATGCGCGCGGCGGGCAAGTCGATCTCGTTCGATCCGAACCTGCGCCCGACGCTGTGGCCGTCCGCCGACGTGATGGCGAAGACGCTGAACGCGCTCGCGGCGCTCGCCGACTGGGTGCTGCCGGGGCTTGCCGAAGGGCAGCAGCTCACCGGGCATGACACGCCGGCCGACATCGCGGGCTTCTATCTGGCACAAGGCGCGCGCGGCGTGGTGATCAAGCTGGGTGCCGAAGGCGCGTATTTCCGCACGGCCGACGGCCGCGAGGGCACGGTCGCGGGCGAGCACGTCGCGAACGTGGTCGACACGGTCGGGGCCGGCGACGGCTTCGCGGTCGGCGTGGTCAGCGCGCTGCTCGAAGGCCGGTCCGTCGAGCAGGCGGTCGTGCGCGGCAACCGCATCGGAGCGCTCGCGATCCAGGTGATCGGCGATTCGGAAGGCCTGCCGACCCGTGTCGCACTCGATCGGCTCGAAAATGTCAGCAATCGCACCGATCGCTTGGAGGAAACCGTCACCGCGCAATGAGAGGCCGACCACGGCACAATCCGCGGACCCATTTCGTGCTTCACGCACGGTTTTGCATGAGGCCGGACGAGGCGGCGATATGCCGAGGCCGGTCGATTCCCGACAGGACGGGAGCGGAGTCAGGCGACGACCCGCCACTCCGATCTATCTAGGAGACACACAGATGGCAGCCAATCTTGCAGCACGACGCTGGTGGACGATCATGCCGATCGTCTTCATCACCTACAGCCTCGCCTACCTCGACCGCGCAAATTACGGGTTCGCGGCAGCGGCCGGCATCAACCAGGACCTCGGGATCAGCAAGGGCCTGTCGTCGCTGATCGGTGCGCTGTTCTTCCTCGGCTATTTCTTCTTCCAGATTCCGGGCGCGATCTATGCGGAGCGCCGCAGCGTGAAGAAGCTGGTGTTCGCCAGCCTCGTGCTGTGGGGCGCCTGCGCGGCGCTCACGGGCGTGGTCACGAACATCCCGTCGCTAATGGCGATCCGCTTCGTGCTCGGTGTGGTCGAGGCAGCCGTGATGCCGGCGATGCTGATCTACATCAGCAACTGGTTCACGAAGAGCGAACGCTCGCGTGCGAACACGTTCCTGATCCTCGGCAACCCGGTCACCGTGCTGTGGATGTCGATCGTGTCGGGCTACCTGGTCCACGAATTCGGCTGGCGCCACATGTTCGTCGCCGAAGGCGTGCCGGCCGTGATCTGGGCCGTGTGCTGGTGGTTCCTCGTGCAGGACAAGCCGGCCGATTCGCCGTGGCTCACCGCACAGGAAAAGCGCGATCTCGACGCCGCGCTCGCGGCCGAGCAGGCGGCGATCAAACCCGTGCGCAACTACGGCGAAGCATTTCGTTCGCCGGCCGTGATCAAGCTGTGCGCACAGTATTTCTGCTGGAGCATCGGCGTGTACGGCTTCGTGCTGTGGCTGCCGTCCATCGTCAAGAACGGCTCCGAGCTCGGGATGGTCGCGACCGGCTGGCTGTCGGCGCTGCCGTACCTCGCGGCGACGATCGCGATGCTGGTCGCATCGTGGGCGTCCGACAAGGTCGGCTCGCGCCGCGGCTTCGTGTGGCCGTTCCTGCTGGTCGGCGCGGCCGCGTTCGCCGCATCCTATGCGCTCGGCTCGTCGCATTTCTGGATCTCCTATGCGCTGCTGGTGATCGCGGGCGCCGCGATGTACGCGCCGTACGGCCCGTTCTTCGCGATCGTCCCGGAACTGCTGCCGAGAAACGTCGCCGGTGGCGCGATGGCGCTGATCAACAGCATGGGCGCGCTCGGCTCGTTCGTTGGCTCGTATTTCGTCGGCTACCTGAACGGGGCGACCGGGTCGCCCGTCGCGTCGTATGCGTTCATGAGCGTCGCGCTCGTCGCCGCGGTGATCCTCACGCTGTCCGTCAAACCCCAGGCGCGCGATGCGCACTCGCTCGCGACGCCGCTGCAAGGAAAATGAAAACGATGAAGCCTCGTATCGTCGCGTACAAGCCGCTGCCCGATGACGTTCTCGCGTACCTGCGCGAGCATGCGGACGTCGTGCAGGCCGATGGCGCCGACGCGCTCGCCGATGCCCTCGGCGACGCGGAGGGCGCGATCGGCGCGAGCCTGAAGATCACGCCGCAGATGCTTGATCGTGCGCCGCGGCTGAAGGCCTGGTCGACGATCTCGGTCGGCTACGACAACTTCGACGTCCCGGATCTCACGCGGCGCGGCATCGTGCTCGCGCATACGCCCGACGTGCTGACCGAATCGACCGCCGACACCGTGTTCTCGCTGATCCTCGCGTCCGCGCGGCGCGTGGTCGAACTGGCGGAGTGGGTGAAGGCCGGGCATTGGCATCGCAGTATCGGCCCCGATCTGTACGGCACCGACGTGCAGGGCAAGACGCTCGGCATCGTCGGGCTCGGACGGATCGGCGGCGCGGTCGCGCGCCGCGCGGCGCTCGGTTTCCGGATGCAGGTGCTGTACACGAACCGTTCCGCGCATGCCGAAGCCGAGACGCAATACGGCGCGCGCCGCGTGACGCTCGACGAGCTGCTCGCGCAGTCGGATTTCGTGTGCCTGCAGGTGCCGTTGTCGCCGGAAACGCATCACCTGATCGGCGCGGCCGAATTCGCGAAGATGAAGCGCGGCGCGATCCTGATCAACGCATCGCGCGGGCCGGTGGTCGACGAGGCCGCGCTGATCGACGCGCTGCGTGCGGGCACGATCCGCGGTGCGGGGCTCGACGTGTTCGAGAAGGAGCCGTTGCCGGCGGATTCGCCGCTGCTGCGGATGAACAATGTCGTCGCGCTGCCGCATATCGGCTCGGCGACGCACGAGACGCGCCATGCGATGGCGCGCTGCGCCGCGGAAAACCTGGTCGGCGCGCTGGCCGGCACGCTGCGCACGAACCTCGTCAATCCCGACGCACTCGCGCGCGCCTGAGCGGCAGTGGCGGCCGGCCGACGGGGCCGCCGGCACCGTTAGAGACGATGGTCTTGGTGCGGGAGGGCAGGCTGCGTTATGATCGCCGGCTCGTCGCATCGACGACCCGGCCACGCGGCCGGCGGCGTCCGGCGACGGGCAATCCGTGCCAGGTCCGGTGCGGCCGATCGCCGTTCGTTGCCGGTGACCGGGGCGGGCGCGAACGCGCCGGCTTCGGTCGACCGCGAAGCATCGGATCGGCGGCGTCCGCCCGGTGGCTTTGGTATCCAACAACAATGGTCCGTCCGCATACGAAGCGGCGCGGATCGTACGTCGCGAGGCACGACTTGAGCGATTCGCAACCTTCCACGCAGCGTCCGGCGACGATCAGCGACGTCGCGCGCGAAGCCGGCACGGGCAAGACCAGCGTTTCGCGCTATCTGAACGGCGAGACGCACGTGCTGTCCGCCGATCTGCGCCAGCGGATCGAGGCGGCGATCGCGCGCCTCAATTACCGGCCGAACCAGATGGCGCGCGGGCTGAAGCGCGGCCGCAACCGGCTGCTCGGCATGCTCGCGGCCGATCTGACCAATCCGTATACCGTCGAAGTGCTGCAGGGCGTCGAGGCCGCGTGCCACGCGCTCGGCTACATGCCGCTCATCTGTCACGCGGCGAATGAAGTCGAGATGGAGCGGCGTTTCCTGCAGTTGCTCACGACCTACCGGGTCGAAGGGCTGATCGTCAATGCGCTCGGTGCCGAGGAGGACGTGCTGCGCCCCCTGCGTGGCGGCGGCATCCCGGCCGTGCTCGTCGACCGGACGGTCGAGGGCTTCGAGGCCGACCTGATCGGGCTCGACAACACCGATGCGATCGAGACGGCGCTTGCGCACCTGATCGCGCGCGGCTTCGACGCGATTCATTTCGTCGTGCAGCCGTTCGAGCACGTCAGCTCGCGGCGCCTGCGCGAGGCTGCGTTCCGCGCCGCGCTCGGCGCGCGCGGGCTGCCGGTGCCGTCGACGGTCGTGCTCGACCTGAACGAGCCGGCCGTGGCCGCCGCGGCGCTCGCGGATCTCGACGCACGCATCGACGATGCGACGCGGCGCGGCGTACGTGCGGCGCTGTTCGCCGCGAACGCGCCGGTCGCGCTCGCGATCGCGCGCCACCTGCGTGCGCGTTTCGGCGCCGCGTGGCAGGAAAAGGCCGCGCTGCTGTCCATCGACGATCCGGAGTGGGCCGAGCTGATCGGCATCACGGCGATCCGCCAGCCGACCTACGAGATCGGCTACAAGGCCGTCGAATTCGTGCACGAGCGGATCGACGGCGCGGCCGGCGACGTGCGCGTCGCGATGCTGCCGGGCGAGCTGATTGCGCGCGCGTCGACCGCAAGCTGAGTATCATTCGGGGCACGCAGCGCGTCAGGTGCGCTGCCCCGAACAAGGAAATACATGACTGTCGCCCCCGTCACGCTGGCGGTGTTGATTGCCGCCACGCTGATCATCGCGCTACTGCCGTTCGTTCTCTTCCGCACCCTGCGCAAGCCGCTTGCGCTCGACCGCCGCGACACGATCGTCGGCGTCGCCGTCTTCACGCTGTTCGCGATGATCGTCGAACGCGCGTTCCATGGCCTCGTGCTGAGCCAGACGCCTGCCGGCGGCTGGCTCACGCAGCCGCTCGCATTCGTCGCGTACAGCGCGCTCGCGACTGCCGTGTTCGAGGAAGTCGGCCGCTATCTCGGGATGCGGTTCCTGAATCGCCGCTACGGCGCATCGACCGGCGACGGGCGCGGCATCGGCTACGGGATCGGCCATGCCGGCGCCGAAGCGTGGTTCGTCGGCGTGCTCGTGTGGGGCCAGTGGTCGTATCTCGCGTGGCTCGCGAGCCGCGGACAGCTCGAGACGCAGCTCGCGGACCTGCCGGGCGATACCGTCGTGCGGCTGCACGTGATGCTGGCGACGCTGTCGGCACAGTCGATCCTGCTGTTGCTGCTCGAGCGCTGCTCGGCGTTCGTGGTGCAGCTCGCGCTGTCGGTGCTGGTCTGGCGCGGCGTGCGTGCCGGCCGCGCGGGTGTGCTGCCGCTTGCGATCGCGCTGCATGCGCTGGCTGTCGCGCCGGCACTGCTGTACCAGGTGCGCGTGCTGCCGGCCGGATCGCTCGAGGCCGTGTATTTCGTGCTGGCCGCGGTTCTGGTCGCCGTGCTGGCGAAGACGTGCCGGTCGCCGCGTGCGGCGGCCTGACGGGAGGACGGAATGGACGACTATCTGATCGAATGCCGGAGCGCCGAATTCGACGCGCTCGCGCGCGTGATCTGCGATCTCTTTCCGGAGCAGACGCGCTTTGCCGAAAGCAGCGACGAGCGCGGGCGGTTCCTGTCGGTGCAGTGGCTCGCGATGCGTTTCGGCTCGACGCCGAAGCGGATGACGCTCGACATCCGCATCGTGCCGGCCGCGCTGGCGCGCTATCTGGCGCTCAGGCCGATGCAGCGCGCGCGCAGCCACGCGGTGCTGCATGCGTACACGGAAGCGATGCTGGGCTCGCTCGAGGAGCGGCACGCGGCCGGCGAGGCCGTCGAGCGTGACGCGGAACTCGAACTCGACGAAGACTTCGCGTGAACGCGAGCGAGCACGTCGGCGCGGTGCCGGTGTAGTGTCGCTGCGGGTGCGTTACGCGTCGCGGTAGACCTGCGCGAAACGCTGCGCCTGCACGACGCCGTAGTCGCCGGGCGCATACTGCATCACCCAGTCGCCGGCGACGCCGCGCAGCGTGTCGCCGTTTTCCGAGCGGGTGATCGTGAACGGCTCGTCCATGCGGCGGGCGAGCACGACGGCCGGCCGGTTCCGGTACGCGCCCGGCGTGCCGTGCGCGAGCGTCGGATCGGCGGGCAGGTACTTCGCGTCGAAACGTGCGCGCGACACGACCCAGCGGTCGCCGGTCGAGCCGGTGATCAGCGCGTCGCCCGCGACATAGCGGTTCGGGCCTTCGAGGCTCATCAGTTCGCCGTCGGCATCGGCGAATGCGACCGTGACGGTTTCGTCCTTGACGACGCGACGGGCCTGCGGGTCGGTACGCAGATCGATGTGCTTGAGTTCGAGCATGGCGGGGAAGTGCGGGAAAAGCCGGGAGCTTATCCCGAATTCGGCGCGCCGTGTGACGCGCCGAATTCCCGCGGGATGCGCGACGCCGTTCGGCCCTCGCGGGCAGCGCGGCGCCGGCGAGGCGGAGGTCAGGGTTGGGCGGGCGCGCTTGCGGCCGGCGCGGCTGCTGCCTTGCCGTCCTTGCTCTTCTTGCCCTTGCCGCGGTGTTCGCCGCCGTGGTGCAGCCAGCTGCGGAACGTCGTGTCGGCGAGCGCCTTCTGGTCGGCCGGGAAGCGTTCGTAGAGCGGCGCGAATGCGTCGGCGAGCTTCTTCGCGCCGTCCGCGTTCGCCTGGGCGAGTTCCGCGTACTGCTTCATGTCGTCGACCGCGGACACGTTGTGGCTTTCCATCCGTGCGCGATAGAGGTGGCCCATCGTTTCGCCGTTCTCGCGCATCGTGTCGGCGAACGTCTTCCATTGCGGCTCCTGCGCCGACGTGATCTTCAACTGATCGTGCAGGTACTTGATGCGCTGCTCGATGCGCGCCTCATGGCGTGCCGCGCGTTGTTCGGCGCTCGGCGCCGACGCGGCCGTTGCCGTCGCCGGAGCAGGTGTCTGCGGTTGCGGCGGCGTTTGCGCGAATGCGCTGGCTGCAATGGCGAGCATGGCGAGGGTGAGCGAGATTTTCTTCATGGTTGGCTCTCCGGGGTGGTGTCGTGCGAGCGGGCGCGGCGGCCAGTGCCGCGAGCGCGCATCTCGCGTCGCCTGTTATTAGTAGCACGTTGCGTGTCGCGCAGCAGCGAAAGCGACACTTGCTTACATCCGATACGAATCGAAATTGAAAGGGACATAGCGGGCGGGCGACGGTCGACGGCGTCCGGTCGGCACGCCGGACGGCGACTGCGAGCGAGGAGGGTGGTGCACATGCGCGAGCCCATGACGGCGTGCGATGCCGTTTGGGCGCACCGGCGTTCGGCGCTATCATCGCGTCACGTTCCATTTCGCCGGCGCGCTGCACGCCGGCCCAGTCTCATGCGTCCACCTCGCCTCGACCAACTCGACGACCTCGACCGGCAACTCGTCGCGCTGCTGCAAGCGGATGCGCGCGCAAGCGTCGCCGATCTCGCGCGACAGCTCGACGTCGCGCGCACGACGGTCGTCGCGCGCATCGCGCGGCTCGAGCGCACGAACGTGATTGCCGGGTACAGCGTGCGGCTCGGCCAGGACGTGCTCGACGCGAGCATTTATGCGTACGTCGGCATCATCCTCACGCCGAAGTTCGGCAAGGACGTGCTGCGCAAGCTCGACCGGATGCCCGAAGTGCAGCTGCTGTGCGCGGTGAGCGGCGAATACGACTATGTCGCGTGGCTGCGTGCCGATTCGCCGGAGCGCCTGAACGACCTGCTCGACCAGATCGGCACGCTCGAAGGCGTCGAGCGCACGACGACGTCGATCATCCTGTCGCGCAAGATCGATCGCGGCACGATTGGCGGATGACGCGCCGCATGCGGCGTCCCGAGTGACGCCGTGACGCGATTCGTCGCGCAGGTTGTTCCTCCTTTTTTCCTTCCGTTGATGCCCGCCGTTTGCGTTCGCCCGCACGGCGGGGCATGACCTTCGCGCATCTTCACGCGATCACCGTTGCGTCGAATGCCGGCCCGCGCGCGCCACGATTCCGCTTTGCTCGTTCATTCCTGCTTGTCCACACGCGTCCGCAGCGGCCCGTTTGCGGTGCGTCATATACGCGATTTTCAGACGATTTGGTCGTTGTGACGAAATGCATCGTCATTCCGTCGAATTTATCGGTCGTTTCGCATCATTCTTCGTCTTGGAACTGATTTTGCGCGTCCCTAAACTGTGTTCATGGCTCGACGCCGTACACCAACACCAAACCCATCATCAGGAGATAAGCGCATGAAAATCGCCATCGTCGGCGCAGGTCTGATCGGCCACACCATTGCTCACATGCTGCGTGAAACGGGCGACTACGAAGTCGTCGCGTTCGACCGCGATGCGGATGCGCTCGCCAAGCTGTCGCGTGAAGGCATCGCGACGCAACGTGTCGATTCGGCCGACGCTAATGCGATCCGTGAAGCGGTGAAGGGCTTCGATGCGCTCGTCAACGCGCTGCCGTACTATCTCGCGGTCAACGTCGCCGCGGCGGCCAAGGCGGCCGGCGTTCACTACTTCGACCTGACCGAAGACGTGCGCGCCACCCACGCGATCCGCGAACTGGCCGACGGTTCGGACCGCGCGTTCATGCCGCAGTGCGGCCTCGCACCGGGCTTCATCGGCATCGCCGCACACGAGCTCGTGAACGGCTTCAGCGAAGTGCGCGACGTGAAGATGCGCGTCGGTGCGCTGCCCGAGTATCCGACCAACGCGCTGAAGTACAACCTGACGTGGAGCGTCGACGGCCTGATCAACGAATACTGCCAGCCGTGCGAAGCGATCCGCGACGGCCGCAAGCAGTGGGTGCAGCCGCTCGAAGGCCTCGAGCACTTCTCGCTGGACGGCACCGAATACGAAGCGTTCAATACGTCGGGTGGCCTGGGCACGCTGTGCGAGACGCTGTCGGGCAAGGTCGAGACGCTCGACTACAAGTCGGTGCGCTATCCGGGCCACCGCGAGCTCGTGCAGTTCCTGCTCGAGGACCTGCGCCTGTCGAGCGATCGCGACACGCTGAAGTCGATCATGCGCCGCGCAGTGCCGTCGACCAAGCAGGACGTCGTGCTCGTGTTCGTCACGGTGACGGGCGTGAAGGACGGCCAACTCGTGCAGGACGTGTTCACGCGCAAGATCTTCGCGAAGGACGTGTGCGGGATGCACATGAGCGCAATCCAGATCACGACGGCCGGCGCGATGTGCGCGGTGCTGGATCTGTTCCGCGAAAAGAAGCTGCCGCAAAGCGGCTTCATCCCGCAGGAAAAGGTGTCGCTGAAGGCGTTCCTCGCGAACCGCTTCGGCAAGCTGTACGAAGGCGGCACGATGGAGCGCGTGCACGAAGTCGCCTGACGACGGGACTCCGGCACGAGGGCCGTGCAACGCCGGGAGCGCAACAGCGCTTCCGGCGTTGTTTTTTGGGGGGCTTGCCGAAGCAGGGGGGAGCAGAGCGGTGCGTGCCGCTCAGGCGGGCAGCGGCGGAACCATCGTGGTCTGCGGCGCTGGCGGCGCGATGCGGTACAGCAGTGCATCGATCTCAGCGTCGGACGGCGCGGTGTTGTCGAACATCACGATGCCGTCGCATTCGTGGCCGGTCGGCACGAAGCGGCGTTGCCGGTATTCGTCCCAGTGCGCGAGCTTGTACGCGTCGTTCGGATTGCCGCGCGCGACGATTCGCTGGTGCGCGACGTCTTCCGCCGTATGGACCCACACGACCGTCAGCTTGACGTCCGGCCCGATGCCGAGCCATGCGCGGTCGAGGATGCGCCGGTCACGCACTTCGCGCGACAGCGGGCCGACCACGAGCGCGCCGATGCCGAGCGCGAGATTCTCGCGGGCCGTGTCGAGCAGGCCCTGGTATTCGGGATCGCGCAGATGCTTCAGGTAGAGCGGGCTGTCGCGGTCGTTCGGATCGGAGGTGAGGGCGCCCATCGCGGCCGAGCTGTAGCGGCCGTAGAGCGTGTCCTTGTCGAGCAGGCAGAAGGCCTCGCCGGTCGCGCGCATCAGCGGCCCGATCAGCCGCTTCGCGAGCGTGGTCTTGCCGGTTCCGGCATGACCGCAGAAGAACACCAGATGCGTCACGAATACCGGCTCCCCGAGCCCGCGCGCGATGCGTCGGTGCGCTTGTCGTCGCGCGAGAACACTTCCGCCTCCAGCCACATCGCGTTGACGATGCCGAAGCCGAGCGCCACGCCGATGCCGAGTATCCACGAGAAATACCACATGGGCCTGCCTCCTTGACGGTTGGGCAGCACGGCCATGCCGTGCGAATGCGGAATGCCGAAGCGTTGCCGTGCGCGAGCTGCGGCGCATGCAGTTCGATCATGACCAATATCGGCGCGCCGCGCAAGCCGGGCCGTCCACGCGGCAAACCGGTAAACTGATGCGGAAACGGCAACATCACGGACAATATGCTGATCAATTGTGCTGCATACCAGGACGGCCGCAAGCTGGCCGACATCGATATCGACGCCATCAGCGACTACGTGTCGAAGCCCGAGTGTTTCGTGTGGTTCGCGCTGAAGGATCCGACACCGGACGAGATCGACCTGATGGGCGAGGAGTTCGGGCTGCACGAACTCGCGCTCGAGGATGCCCGCAAGGGGCATCAGCGCCCGAAGATCGAGGAGTACGGCGATTCGCTGTTCGCGGTGCTGCATACGGTCGAGCTCGACGATGACGGCGAATTCAAGGTCGGCGAACTGAACGTGTTCGTCGGCCCGAACTACGTGCTGTCGATCCGCAACCATACCGAGCAGGATTTCCGCGCGGTGCGCAAGCGCTGCGAGCGCGAACCGCATCTGCTGCAGGAAGGCTCGGCGTTCGTGTTCTATGCGTTGATGGACCAGGTCGTCGACCGCTATTTCCCGATTCTCGAGACGCTTGGCATCGAACTCGAGGAACTCGAGGACCGCATCTTCACGAAGGCCACGCCCGCGTCGTCGCGCGCGATCATCGAGGATCTCTATTCGCTGAAACGCCGGCTCGTGATGCTGTACCAGCACACGGCGCCGCTGATCGAGCCGCTCGCGAAGCTCACCGGCGGTCGCATTCCGCAGGTCTGCAGCGGCATGGAACATTACTTCCGCGACGTGTACGACCACCTGCAGCGGATCGTGAAGACGATCGAAGGGCGGCGCGAAATGGTCGTGACCGCGATCCAGGTCAACCTCGGGATGATCTCGCTCGCGGAGAACGAGGTGACCAAGCGGCTCGGCTCGTTTGCCGCGCTGTTCGCGATACCGACGATGGTCGCCGGTATCTACGGGATGAACTTCGCGAACATGCCCGAACTGCACCTCAAGTACGGTTTCTACGGCTGCATCGCGGTGATGGTTGCGGCCGATCTCGCGTTGTGGTGGCGCTTCAAGCGGGCGGGGTGGTTGTAGCCGCGACGCCCTAGTGCGGTGCGTGCTTGCCGACCACGACACGCCACGGCCGCACGCGCCACGACTTGACGAGGCCGTTCTGCACGTACGGATCGGCGCGCGCGAACGATTCGGCGGCTTCCGGCGAATCGCCCTCGAACACGAGCACGGCCTGGTCGGCCGGATCCTGCAATGCGCCGGCGAGCACGAGCTCGCCGCGTTCGGTTGCCGCCCGCGCGAGGGCAAGGTGCTCGGCGCGGTACTGTTCGCGCCGGGACAGGTAATCGTCGACGAGTTCGTAGATCAACTGGTAATGCATGGTCGCTCCCGGAATCGACCGCCGCGGGATGGCGGGCGCCTGGCTCAGTATAGGGCGCGGGCCGGTCTTTGTCGGCGCGGTTCGTGGCAGCTTGCCGGTGCGTGACCGGCCGATTCCTCATGGCTTGTCGGGATGATTTCGGCATCTCGACACTCTTTTCATAAATGCAACTAACGGTCTATTGCGGCTCCGCCGTCGCATGGGTTTGCGTTATCGCGCCGGATGGCGCATCGCCGGTCTTGTCTGCAGGAAAGGCGGGGCCGGCAAGTGAATGGGGACGCGTATCCCGGGCCGGGATTTCACATGCCGGCGAGGGCGGTCGCGTTATCGAAAAAGGGGCCGAAGCCGAGTGTCGAGCCGTCCGTGCGAGAGCCGCTGCAAGGGCGTTTCCATTGGCCGCAATGCGACCTATGCTGAACGAATCCGGAGCGAACTTCGTTCGCCCGATTCATCCAGACGAGGTGTGCCATGCCTGTATCAGCCACCCTGCAGGATTGCCTGCGCCAGAAGTCATCGCGGTACGAAGTCGTGTACCACCCGTATAGCCATACCAGCATGGAGACGGCCGCCGCCGCGCATATCCCCGGCGATCGCCTCGCGAAAACCGTGCTGCTCGAGGACGACGAAGGCTACGTCGCCGCCGTGCTGCCGACGTCGCACGCGGTGCGGCTGTCGGATCTCTGGGTCAAGACCGGCCGCCATCTCGTGCTCGCCCGGGAAATCGAACTGCGCGAACTGTTCAAGGATTGCGACCTGGGCG
This sequence comes from Burkholderia ambifaria, assembly GCF_001443045.1. Taxonomy (GTDB): domain Bacteria; phylum Pseudomonadota; class Gammaproteobacteria; order Burkholderiales; family Burkholderiaceae; genus Burkholderia; species Burkholderia ambifaria_A. The sequence goes on from NZ_LKPJ01000028.1 coordinate 57,961, forward strand.
CGTTGCCGCCGGTGTGCATGGCGTACGGGATGAAGACGTTCCTCGAGGAACATCTCGCGCAGCAGTCGGAAGTGTATTTCGAGGCCGGCGACCACGAAGCACTGATCCACATGATGCAGGACGAATTCCTGTCGCTGATGGAGACGGCCGAGCGTGCGCATTTCTCGCACAAGATGCAAGGGATGTGGTTGTCCTGATCGCCGTGTTGCGGACGGTTTGCGGTGGATGGAGACGGCGTCTGGCAGGCGTCCGTCGGGGATGTCGCGTGTCGTCGGTTTGGCCCGGGACGGGTTCTTGCTGGATGGAAAACAGCGGCTTTGGCGACCGGTGAGACGGGATTCCGGCGGCGTCCGGTCGGGATTTTCAGCGGTGATTTTGAGGAAATTCTAGATTTTACATAATCATAGTTATCAACGTTAAATCGTGTAGTAGCTTTTTAGAAATGTCGTGTTCTAGCCATTTAGAAATGTCGCGTTTGGACCTCGGTAAGCTTGCCGGCTCCCCGTCAGATCATGGAGCCGGCGATGCACCGAACAGCACTGGTGACATTGAACATGAGAGAACTCGACCGTCTGAAGGTAATCCAGGCCGTAGTGGATTTGGGCGTGAAGCCTGGCCGCGCGGCCGAACGCTTGGGCCTGACGGTCCGGCAGATCGAGCGGCTGGTGATTCGATACCGGGAGTCTGGCGCGGTGGGCCTGACCTCGCGCAAGCGTGGCGGTCCTGGCAACCGGCGGCTGGATGCGGAGTTGGCCCAGCGGGCCCTGACGATCATCCGGGATCGCTACGCCGATTTCGGGCCGACACTAGCGTGCGAGAAGCTTCGGGAATGCCACGGCATCCAGCTCGCCAAGGAAACGGTACGGCGGCTGATGACGGAAGCTGGTTTGTGGGCGCCACGCCGGCAGCGTCCGCCGAAGGTTTATCAGCCACGAGCGCGTCGCGCGTGCCTCGGTGAACTGATCCAGATCGACGGCAAGCGCCGCGCGTCCCACGCGTCGAGCGCCGCCCTGGCAGCCCGAAACCGGAGGCATCGATCCGCCCCGTTCTCTAGTTCGTCTCGCCGTAGTGCCAGGCATGTCGCGCGCCGGCCATTTGACGGCGCTTGCATTCAGTTGGCGCCGGTGCCCGCGCGTCCTGCGTGTGTGCATGTGCTGTGCCGGTCGAAGCAAGCGTCCGGCATGAACGGATCGGCATCGTCCGGCGCGGGCGATATTGGGTCGCATCTGCGGATGTCGGCGGGATTGTGCCAGTTTTAGTTTTAGCCGCGTCCGGAGTGCTGGATAGCGTGCCGAGCATGTGCATGCGCGCGACAGCCCTGCCCTGATCCGCTTTTGGGAGCCGTCCGACGATGCGTGTGAAGGTGCGGTCAGGCGCGTTTTCAGATTCGACAGTTTGTGAAAATAATGAATCTATTGTGATAAGAAAAGTTATCTCGATAGTATCGATAAAGAGCCGAAATGCCCGGCGTGTTACGAACATCCAGCGTGCCGCGTTCGCGGTATTTGACTGCGAAAACCTCCGAATTCACGACGCTTGGACGCGCGACGTCGCACGATTGCCGGCTCGTAGGCGATCACGCCGATCTTCCCGCCAACACGCCGTCGCACCGAGCATCGCCGCGGCCGTCCCCGCACTTCCTCCATTTGTTCCCGCGACGCAAGACTATTGGTCCATGGTGGGTGTTCGAACTCCGGCCCGACGCGCCTAGAGTCTGGTCCATCGGATTCATCGATCCGGGCGGCACTGAAGCCGAAAACCAGTCACCTGTCGAGGCATATCATGAGCACTTCCAAAGTCATTATCGTCACCGGCGCATCGCAAGGCATCGGCGCTGAAACGGTCAGCGCATTCCGCGCACAGGGCCATCGGGTGGTCGCGACGTCCCGTTCGATCGGGCCGTCGGACGATCCCGATCTCGTCACCGTCGCGGGCGACATCGGCGACCCGGCGCTCGCGCGGCGCGTGGTCGACACCGCCATCGAGCGCTTTGGCCGGGTCGACACGCTCGTCAACAACGCCGGCGTCTTCATCGCGAAGCCGTTCACGCAATACTCGGCGGACGACTATGCTGCCGTCACCCGTGTGAACCTGGACGGCTTCTTCCACGTCACGCAGCGCGCAATCGCGGCGATGCAGCAGCACGGCGGCGGACACGTGGTCAGTATCACGACGAGCCTCGTCGACCACGCGAACAGCAACGTACCGTCGGTGCTCGCATCGCTGACGAAAGGCGGGCTCAATGCGGCGACGAAGTCGCTCGCAATCGAGTATGCGAAGGCCGGCATCCGCGTGAACGCCGTGTCGCCCGGCATCATCAAGTCGCCGATGCATGCACCCGACACGCATGCGACGCTCGCATCGCTGCATCCGGTCGGCCGGATGGGCGAGATGAGCGACATCGTCGGCGCGATCCTGTATCTCGATTCGGCGCCGTTCGTCACCGGCGAGATCCTGCATGTGGACGGCGGCCAGAGCGCCGGACACTGAGCGGCAAGGCAGCAAGAACGCGCTGGCGCGGACGGCGCGACGCGGTCCGCTACCGGCGCAGCCGCGCCGCTGCCGGCGTGGCTGGACGCGGCTAGCGCGCCCGCTTGCCGGGCGCCTGCGCCAGATGTTCGATGAGAAAGTCGACGAAGACGCGCACGCGCGACGACAGATAGCGTGCATGCGGATACAGCAGCATGAACGGCCGCGATCGCCCGCCCTGGCCGGACAGCACCTCCTTGAGCGTGCCCTCCCGCAGATCCCGTTCGACGATGAAGCGATAGGTCTGGAACAGGCCCGCGCCGCTGCGTGCGAGCGTGACGCCGGCGAGGACGTCGCCCGACGCGCCGTAGCCGCCGGTGGTCGCGATTTCGATTTCCGCCGAGCCGTCGCTGAACAACCACGGAATCGGCCGGCCGCTGCTCGGGAGTTCGAACTGGATGCATTCGTGCATGTGCAGATCGTCGACGGCGCGTGGCATGCCGGCGCGCTTCAGGTAGCCGGGCGTCGCGACGACGACGAGTTCGGCATCCTCCAGCTTGCGCGCGACGAGGCTCGAATCCGCCGGTGCGCGGCCGCGGATCGCAAGGTCGAAGCCCTCCTCGGCGAAGTCGATGTTGCGGTTGCTCAGGTGCGTTTCGACCTGCACGTCCGGGTAACGCTCGCGAAACGCGGGCAGCAGCGGCAGCACGCGATAGTGTCCGTACGGCGTCGGCATGCTGATGCGCAGCACGCCCGCTGGCGTCGCCTGCTGGCCCGTGGCTTCGCGCTCCGCGTCGACGAGTTGCGACAGCGCTGCACGGCATTGTTCGAAGTAGCGCCGCCCGGAATCGGTCAGGCGGATCTGCCGCGTCGTCCGTACGAACAGCCGTACGCCGAGACGCTCCTCGAGCCGCGCGACCGAGCGGCTGACAGCGGCCGGCGTGACGCTCGCAGCAGTCGCGGCGAGCGTGAAGCTGCCGAGTTCGGCTGCCATGCAGAACAGCTCGATGCTGCCGAGCAGGAGGTCGTCGAATTTTCGTTGCATGAGGGGGGGCTCCTGCCGTATCCGGTACTTCCATCGCGGGGCGTCGAGGCAACGAGTGTGCATGAATCCCGGGCGGGAAACCAGCGAACCGCGAGCGCGGCAGGCGGCACCGGGCGGCTTCGCCGGCGTGCGTTCGCATCGTTTCGTGCCGCGTGCGATTCGTTACATCGTGTGTCGAATCAATTGCGCAAACGATATTTACCGGCCCCGGCCGCCTCACTAGAGTGATCAACAGAGGTCCTGGCGCGCGATGCTTCCGCTGCGGCCGACCTATCAACCATTCCCGAAGGAGAACGCGATGACGATCGAACAAAAGCTGGCCGAACTCGGCTTTACGCTACCCGAACCGCCGCAACCGCTCGGCAGCTATACGGCCGTCAGCGAAGCCGGCAACCTGTTGTTCGTGTCCGGGCAACTGCCGCTCGTCGACGGCAAGGTTGCCTATACGGGCCGCGTCGGCGAACAATTGAGCGTCGATGACGGCCGGCACGCGGCGCAGCTCGCGGCGCTGAACGTGCTCGCGCAGATCCACCGGCACCTGGGCGGGTTCGACCGCCTGCATCACATCGTACGGGTCGAGGGCCACGTCGCGTCGGCCGACGGCTTCCACGGCCAGCCGACCGTGATCGACGGCGCTTCCGACCTGTTCGCCGCAGTGCTGGGCGACAAGGCGGGACACGCGCGCTCGGCCTTCTCCCAGCGGCAGTTGCCGGCCGACGCGGCCGTGATCCTGGTCGTGATCGCCGAAATTCGTCCGGTTTAATCAGGTTGCCGCCACCGAGGCAACGGCCATTCCGGCGGGCGTCTGCCCTGCCCGCCGTGAAATTTCCCCCTGCGCGTCGCCTTCTCAACATAAGGGTTGGATCACCGAAAGGCCTTGCCCCATAAGGCACGACGTAATCCAGATACATTGCAATACAAAATATCGCATGCGATTTAATCGAATCCGCTTGACGGCGAGAGGTGCTTCGACGAAACTGCATCGCATGCGATCGAATCGCATCTGAGAAAGACCTTCCAACCTGACGGAGTGAAAGATGAGCAAGATCGAAAAAGTGCTGTACACGGGCAAGACGCACACGACTTCCGGCGGCCGCGACGGCTCGGCGCGCAGTTCCGACGGCCGTCTCGACATCCAGCTGTCGTCGCCGGGCAGCGCCGGCACGGGCACCAACCCGGAACAACTGTTCGCGGCCGGCTGGTCGGCCTGCTTCATCGGCGCAATGCAGCTTGCAGCGCGTGCGGCGAAGGTGACGCTGCCGGTCGACCTCGCGGTCGACGCCGAAGTGGACCTGGGCATGGGCGGCAACGCGTACTTCCTGCAGGCCCGCCTGAACGTGAGCGTGCCGGGGCTCGATCGCGACGTCGTGCAGCACATCGTCGATACCGCACATCAGACCTGCCCGTATTCGAAGGCGACGCGCGGCAACATCGACGTCGAGATTCGCATCGTCTGATGTGTTGCATCGGGCGGCCAGGCGCCGCCTTCACGAATGTCCTGCCATTTTCTTGTCGAGGTGAATGATGAAAACCCAACTGATCGCTGCCGTTCTCGTTGCCGTGTCCGCTGCCGTTGCCGCGCCGGCCTTTGCCAATGACGTCGTCGTGACGCGTGCTCAAGTGCGCGCCGAGTTCGTGCAACTGCAGCAAGCCGGCTATGAGCCGGGCCGTGCGAACGATCCGCACTATCCGGACGACCTGCAAGCCGCGCTGACGCGTATCGACGCGAACGGCACCGTCGCGGCCGACACGGCGACGTCCGGTTATGGCAGCGCCGCCGCCGCCGTCACGCAGTCGGGCAGCCGTTCGGTCACGCATGTCGCCGAGCGCTCGATCTACTTCGGCCATTGAACGAAACCGCGATCGGCGCCGATTGCCGGCGTGCCGCGCGCAACCTGAATACCCGCTTTTCTATCGAGGTGAATGATGAAGACCCAACTGATTGCAGCCCTGCTCGTCGCCGTATCGGCTTCCGTGACCTCCTCGGCCTTTGCGGCCGAAAGCACCGTGACGCGTGCGCAAGTGCGGGCGGAGCTGGCCGCGCTCCAGCAGGCTGGCTATCTGCCGAATCGCGCGAACGATCCGAACTATCCGGACAACCTGCAGGCAGCGCTGAAGCGGGTTCGCGACAACGGTGCGACGGTGGCCGACACGCAGGCAGCCGGTTATGGCGGCAACGCCGACGGCGCGACGCAGTCCGGCAGTCGCAGCACGATTCGCACGGCGGAGCGCTCGATCTATTCCGGACATTGAACGTCGCGACGAAATCGGCGATATCGTCCGTCAAATATGGCGCATGCGATGTAATCGTGTGCGCTTTTTTTTATTTTGCCTGCCAACCTGCGTCGGCGATCGCGTTTATGCTGTGCGGCGGACGGCCTTCAATCAAGGAGCGGGCAATGCGGGAAGCGACGACGGGGCATGAAGAAGGCGGATCGCATCCGCTCGACAACGTCGTTTGGAATGCGCTCACCGGCGAGCAGCATTGTTTTGCACTCGGCGATGCGCTTGCGCGGCGATTCCCTCCGGCGCTTGCGCCGTTTGCCGGCATGGCCGAGCGCAGCGCGGGTGCGTTCGATGCGCTGCGCGCACTGATCGACGCGCACGGTCCGGCGGCACTGGTCACGCCGGACGAGATCCCGACGCCGGCCGGCTGTTCCGTGGTCCGGCGTGCGGTGCTGCATCAGATGATCTGGCAGGGAACGCTCGACGACGCGCATCCTCTGGAGCATGTCCGGTTGACGGACGCTGACGTGCCGGAGATGCTCGAGCTGATCGCGGCGACGGAACCGGGGCCCTTCGGCACGCGCACGATCGAATTCGGCGGTTATATCGGTGTACGCAGACAGGGCCGGCTCGTGGCGATGGTGGGTCAGCGGCTGAAGGCAGGCGAGCATGCGGAGATCAGCGCGGTGTGCGTGGATGCCGCGTTTCGGGGCCAGGGCCTCGCGGCCGGGCTGATCCGCTCGTTGATCGCGACCATCCTCGCGCGGGCGGAAACGCCGTTCCTGCACGTGCTCACGTCGAATCACGTCGCGATCGAGCGCTATCGGGCCCTTGGCTTCGCGATGCGTCGCGACATGCATCTGCTGGTGTTGGGGCGCGAAGACGGCCGGACGGAGCAACCCGGGAGCAAGCCGTAAAGAGCCGGTGTGCCGGACCTGATCGCGGGCGACTTGCGGAAATGGCGAAGGAGCCGGCGAAAACACCCCGCTGGCTCGACATCGATGCTGAATCGGTTCGTCTACTCGTCGATCGAATCGATCAGGTTGCCGCGCAGCGTGACGATCGCCTTCTGCATCTTCGCGAATTCGTCGGGTTTCAACCCGGTGGCTTCGACCAGGTTCATGTCGAGCCCCTTCTCGCGCACGCGGCGGCCGCTTTTCGTCAGGCTCACGAGCACCTGGCGCTCGTCCGACGGATCGCGGTGTCGCTCCAGATAACCCATCGCCTCGAGCTTTTTCAGGATCGGCGTCAGCGTGTTCGATTCGAGGAACAGCTTCTCGCCGAGCTGCCCGACCGTCTGGTTGCCCTCCTCCCACAGCGCGATGATCGTGATGTATTGCGTGTACGTGAGACCGAGCTCCTCGAGGATCGGCTTGTATGCCTTGCCGAATGCGAGGTTCGTCGAGTAGATCGCAAAACACAGGAACTCGGACAGTTTCGGCGTGGCGGGCGATTGTGCTTCGGTTGGTTTCATGAGCGTCCTCCATCGACACGGGATCGGTCGCAGATGAGCGCATTATATATCGCGTGCGATCTTATCGGAAGCATGACTATCGCTTCCGATCAACAGGATGCGATATGTACGGTGTCTGCTCGCGCTCAGCCCCCGCCGACGTCGTTTCGACCACGGCGGTTGCCGGTCCGCTGCCGGCTGACCGACAGCAGCGAGCACTGCACCGGATGCGCGATTTCGGTGGCAAGGCCGCCCGCGGCGAACAGCAGGATCATCAGCCAGCGTTTCATGCGTCCTCCACGACGGAAAGGCTCGCGCCGTCGGCGACTGCCGCGTCGAGCGCGTACGGATCGACGCCTTCGAGGCAGCCGAGATTGACGCGCCAGCACGCGGGATCCTTGCGCGTCTGGTGAAACGGATAGATGCCGCACCGGCTGCAGAAATAGTGGCGGGCCGTGTGCGTGTTGAAGCGGTAGCGCGTCAGTGCGCCCTCGCCCGCGACGATCTTGAGGTCGGCCGCATCGAACATCGGGCTCATCAGCGCGCCGCGGCGGCGGCAGAGGCTGCAGTTGCAGCGAACCGCCGGCGCAAGCGCGGTCCGGACTTCGAATTTCACGGCGCCGCAGTGGCAGGATCCGTTGAACCATGTCGCAGACATGTCGTGCTCCTCAAGTGGTCATGTCTGCTTTATAGCGGGCCCGGGCCCATGCGTTGTATCGCGCTGTATCCATGCGGCGCGCAGATACAGAACATTGCAATTTTGTTGCCGGCGATGTGCGTTGCGGTGGCGTTGCAGCGCATTTGCCAAGCGCCGGCATGTGTGGCACGCGGCCCGGGAATCAGTCCAGCACGTGCTGCAACCGCGCGATGGCCGCTCGCGTCTCGCGCTCGAGCGTCGCGAACAGTTCGGCAGCCGGCAGCGACCGGACGAGCGGTGCCGCCTGCCCCGCCCACTGCGCGCCGTAGCCGAACTCGCCTTTCGCCTTGGCGGCCGCATGCAGTGCCTTGCCGGCGTCATACGCGATCGGATAGGCCGGTGTGGCCGGTGCGTGCGGATCGTCGCCGAGCGCGGTCAGCCGATTCGCGATGCCGCGCGCGATCCGGCCGGAAATCGCGGTCGTGAACGTCGTGCGGTGCGCCGCGTTGCCGAGGATCGCGCGGCGATAGCCGTCGTCGATCGAGGTCTCCGGGCACGCGACGAACGCGGTGCCGAGCTGCGCGGCCTGCGCGCCGAGCGCGAGCGCCGCGGCGATGCCGTTGCCGTCCATGATGCCGCCGGCGGCGATCACCGGCAGCGCGCATTCGCGCACGAGCAGGCGCGTCAGCGCGAATGTGCCAAGCCGGTCGTCGTGCACCGTCGAGTCGAATACGCCACGGTGCCCGCCGGCCTCGATGCCCTGCGCGACGATCGCATCGATGCCGGCCGCGGCGATCTGCCGGGCTTCGTCGGGATTCGTCGCGGCCGCGAACAGCGTGATGCCCGCACGCTTCAACACGGCAATGGCCTCATCGGACGGCAACCCGAAATGAAAGCTCACGACCGCCGGCTTTTCTTCAACCAGCATCGCGAGCATCGCATCGTCCGCGACGAAGCTCGTGTAGATCTCCGACAGCGACACCGGTGGCGTCGCGCCCTGTTCGCGGAACGCCGGCGCGAGCCAGTCGAGCCACGCGCGTTCGACCGCTGCGTCGGCACGGGCCGGCTGGTGGCAGAACAGGTTGATGTTGAACGGCTGGTCAGTAAGTGCGCGCGTGTCGCGGATCATCTTGCGCGCACCGTCGGCGTTCGTCGCGCCGACGCCGAGCGAGCCCAGCCCGCCCGCGTTCGATACGGCAGCCGCCAGCGCAGGTGTGCTGACACCGGCCATCGGCGCCTGGATGATCGGGGTGCGGATGCCGAGCGTGCGCAACAGCGTCCGGTTGTCGGTCGGTTGATTCATGTCGTTGTCTCCTGCAACGTCCGGGATCGGAATGCTGCGGCCAGAGCCGAAGCGGCTGGGTCAGGTTCGGCACGCGGCGCGTTCACGGCACGTCGCGTGCAGCCGGGCCGGTCATGCGAAAGCGATGGCGAATGCGGCGGCCGATCGGGCGTTGACGCCGGCTCGCGCGAGGCGCGATACGTTCGCGGATCGTCATGTTCGAACGGTGCGCGCAGCGGCTTCCCCGCAACTGCGCCCATGCTACGCCAGTCCGCCACCCCCCGGTTCGGCCCGCGCCGGCTTTATCGACTGCGTACGCGACAGGCGAGCCCCGCGCAGGCGGTCAGCAGCGCGGCCGTCACGAAGAATACCGAATGCAGACCGAGCGCGACGCCGATTTGTCCGCCGATCACGGGGCCGATCACCTGCCCGCAGAACTGCGCGGATTGCAGGTAGCCGAGCATCTGGCCCGTCGCGCGCTCGTCGACCGACTGGCGGACCAGCTTGCCGATCGCCGGCAGCAGCCCGGCGAGCGTCATCCCCATCAGCACCCGCAGTGCCGCGAGCTGCCACCAGTGCGTGACGAACGCCTGCGGCAGCATGGCGAGCGCGGTCAAAAGCAGGCAGCCGACGATCACGTTCCAGCTGCCGATCCGGTCGGCGAGCGCGCCGAGCCGCGCGGCGGTGAGCACGCTGCCGAGTGCCGAACAGGCCATCACGACGCCGGCGACGCGCGCCAGGTGACTGCCGTCCACGCCGAGCCCGCCGATGTAGACCGTGATGATCGGCTCGATCGACATGTTCGCGAGCAGCACCATCATCGCCGTCACAAGGAGCGCGGCGACCGCCGCACGATCGGTGCGCCGTGCCGTGTCCGCCGTCGTTGCGCGGGCTTGTCGCGCCTGCGCGTCGGTGTCCGCGCGAAAGTCTTCCTTTACGATGAAGATCGTCAGCAGCGCGGCGACGGCGATCATCGCGCCCCCCGCGAAAAACGTCCCGCGAATGCCGAGCCAGCCCGGCAGCAGCCCGCCGACGAGCGGCCCGACCAGGTTGCCGGCGAGCGCACCGGTCGACAGGATGCCGAGCGCCCAGCCCGCGCGTTCGCGCGGCGCCTGGGTGCCGACCATCACGGTCGACGCCGACGCATAGCCGCCGACGAGCCCGGCGACGAGCCGCAGCGCAACGAGTTCCTGGACGTTATGCGCGACGCCGATCAGCGACATCACGACGGCCATCCCGAGCGCCGCGCGCACGAGCATCGGCTTGCGGCCGAAGCGATCCGCGAGACGGCCCCACAGCGGCGCGGTCACGGCCGTGCCGAGAAACGTCGCGCCGAACGCGACGCCCGACCATTCGATCACGGCCGACTGCGCGTCGACGCCGAGCTGCCGCACATACAGCGGCAGGAACGGCAGCAGCATGCTCAGGCTGACGAGCGTCGTGAACGAACCGAATACGCACACGGCGAGATTGCGCCGCCAGTAGCGCGCATTGCGTTCGGCGTAGCTTGCGGCGGACCGGCCGGAGAGCGCCGCGGCTGGTGCCTGGACGGTCGTGCTCATCGCGCCCTCGCCGTGCAGGCCACATCGACCACGAGCGCGAGCAGCAGCGCGGCGCCGCCGACGGCGAACAGGGTTTCGTAACGGCCGCCGCTCGATGCGAACAGGTACGACAGACCGTAGGCGGCCACCGCCTGCATGATCGCGAAGCTGGTCGTCGCGCTGCGCCATGCGCGTTTCGCGACCGACGGATGATGGGCGAGCAGTTCATTCACGCGTCCGAGTGCGAGCGGCACGATGCCGGGTGTGAACGCGCCGACCAGCATGCTCGATACGATCAGCGCGGCCGATCCCATCCCGAGCAGCGGCAGCACCACGGCGACGGCCTCGATCGCGAATGCGATGCGCAGCGCACGGCCGAAGCCGGCGCGATCGGCCAGATGCCCACACGCGAGCGGCCCGACGATCGCGCCGAGGCCGTACAGCACCCAGTACTGCGCGCCCGCGTCGACGCCCTTGCCGAGTCCGCGGGCCACGTAGTCGACGAGGAAGATCATGTGCGGGACGAGCCCGACCGCATTGAGACCGTACTCGACGTACAGCGCGCGCAGGCTGCCGGTCGGCAGGTTGCGCGCGTGTGCGGCAGACGGCGCGACGGCCGCGGCGGGCTGCGCATCGTCCGCCGGCCAGCCGTGCCACGCGACGGCGGTCAGCAGCAGCGACACGACCGCGAGCCCGAGCCATGTCGCGGCGAGCCCCTGCCGCAGCAGGATCGGCACGATCGTGCCCGACGCCGCGATGCCGAGACCGATCCCGGTGAAGATGCCGCCGCTCGCAAAACCGCGGCGCGCCGGCGGCACGTGCGCCAGGATCACGGGCGCGGCGAGCACCATCAGGGCACCGCCCGACAGGCCGGATGCGAAGCGCCAGACGAAGAACCACAGGAACGATACGGGCACCGCGCAGGCGACGAACGCAAGCGTCGCGAGCAGCATCATCGCGCGCAGCACGGCGGTCGAGCCGGCGCGACGCGCGAGTGCACCGGCGATCAGCGCGCCGGCCAGGTAACCGCCGAGGTTGGCCGCGCCGAGATAGGCTGCCGTCGCGGCGGGAAACCAGTGCGCGCCGATGATCGCGGGCAGCAACGGCGTGTACGCAAATCGCGCCAGGCCGATGCCGATCAGGCTCGCGCTGGCGCCGGACACCGTGCCGCGCCACACGTTGAACGCGGGGGCATGCGGCCGGTCGAGAAGCGCTTGTTGCATGAGGACCTCCATTCGCTGGACGGCCGCACGTGCGTCCGTCGGTTGAAGGAAGTCTAAATTGAACCGGATATCGGGAGAATCCACGCGATGCGGAAGCCATTCTTCCGCAATGCGGTTCAATCTCCGTCGGTGATGGTGGCCAGCCGGGCGAAGTGCTCGCGCAATCGCGGTGCGGCGAAATCGACGAATGTCCGCACCTTCGGCACCGACAGTCGTCCGTAAGGTGTGACGAGATGAATCGGCAGCGGCGCGTGCTCGCTGTCGCGCAGCACGATGCGCAGCGCGCCGTCCCGGACGTGCTCGGCGACGTGATACGAGAAAAGCCGCGTGACGCCGTGGCCGGCGAGCGCCGACGCGACTGCACCGCGGATCGTGTTGACGATGAAGCGCGGCGCGAATGGGACAACCTGCGGCAGCGCCGACTGGCCGGACGGCGGGAAGCTCCATGAATCGAGCCCGAAGTGCGTCATCGAGATGATCCGGTGCCGGGTGAGATCGGCCGGCGTGGTGATCGGCGGATGGTTCGCCAGATAATCGGGCGACGCGACGACGACGCGGCGCACCGTGCCGACCGGAATCGCGACGAGCGTCGAATCCGTCAGGTGCGCGATGCGCAGCGCGACGTCGATCCCCTCGTCGATCAGGCTCACGGGACGGTCGAGCAGCTGCAGGCGAATCGACACGGCCGGATGGCGGTCGATGAATTCGTCGAGCAGCGCGCGCAGCACGTCCTCTCCCGCGGCGACCGGTGCGGTGACCGTCAGCAGGCCGCGCGGCGCCGAGCGTTCGTCGGCGATCAGCATGTCGGCTTCCTCGAGATCCGCGAGGATGCGGCGGCACGCTGCCGCGTAGCGTTCGCCGGCTTCGCTCAGGCGAATCGTCCGGGTGGTCCGGTACAGCAGCGCGGTGCCCGTGTGCGCCTCGAGAAACGCGATCGCGCGGCTGACCGCCGCCGGCGAACGGCCGAGACGGCGGCTCGCGCCCGCGAGACTGCCCTCGTCCAGCGTGGCGACGAACACCTTCATCGCATCGATTCGGTCCATGGCGTGCAGGTGTGCGCGAGTGGTCGTGTCATTGACGGGGAAAAGCAGCGAGCAGTCTACCGTACGCGCTCGGCGGCGGTTCGTCGGCCCCGCCGAGCCGCTTCGTGAAATACTTCGGCCACGCGTCCTTCCGGAACCCCGCGATGACCGAAATGCCTGCCGTGCCCTCGTTCCGTTGCCCGATCACGCGTTGCGCACTGACGTGCATCGCCGCGTTGCTGGCCGCCGGGCCGGCGACGGCCGCCTCTGCCGCGGATTCGCCGGGCGGGTCGCCTGCAACGGCCGCCCACGCCCCGCTACGCATCCTGTTCGTCGGCGACAGCCTCACGCACGGCCGTTACACGCCCGTGCGTTCGTACGGCGCGATGCGCACCGGCAGCCAGGCGGCCGACGGCACCGCTGAGGTGGTCGACGAAAACGTCGGGCAGACCGGTGCGCGCGCGGAACGCGAGCCGGGTCCGTGGGGCGGAATTCCGGGCATCTTCGCGCGCCTTGCCGTCGAAGCCGGGCTCGACTATGAGGTTCACCTCGAGGCGATGTCGGCGACGAGTCTCGCGAAGCATGACCGTGTTGCATCGGACGTGATCGACCGGCCCACCTGGGATGTGGTCGTCCTGCAGGAACTGAGCGCGAAGCCGCTGCCGTTCGCGCTCACGCACAGCCGCGCAAGCGATCCGGCCGGTTTCTGCGCGAGCGTCGCGAAGCTGGCGCGCGGCATTCGTGCGGCGGCGCCGCGAGCGCGGGTCTATCTGTATGAAACCTGGCCGCGCGCCGATCTCGCGAAAGCGCTCGCCGGCGAGCCGGGCAGCGACGGTTTTCGCGCACGTTACGCCGATCGTCTCGCCGATCTGGTCGCCGCGTATCGCGATGCATACGAAGGCGCGCGCCGCGCCGATCCGTCGATCGTGGCAGTCGCACCGGTCGGACGCGCGTGGCAGCGCGCATGGTCGACCGGTGTCGCCGATCCCGACCCGTATGCGCCGTCCGGCGCGCCGCTGCTGTGGTACGGCATGCGCGCGCAGAACGACCCGCCGATCTCGCGGCCCGACTATCTGCATCCGGGCGTGCCGGGCGCTTACCTGAGCGCGCTCGTGCTGTTCCAGCAGATCGCCGGTGTCGACGTCCGCACATTCGGCCCACGGGAGCACGCGGCCGCGCAACTCGGCATCGCGCCCGATCTGGCGGCAAGGTTGCAGGCCGTTGCGTCCGATACGGTCCGGGGTGAACGGGCCGACGCCGATGCCGGTGCTGGTGCCGGTGCCGGTGCCGGCGCGACCACGACGGCCGGACGTTCCGATCCGTGCGCGTCGCCGTGAATGGCTACGATCGCGCCTTGTGAGTCACATCGATCGCTAGACGCTGACGAGTGCGGGAACCGAAGCCCGCCGATCCGTTGAGCGGCGCCGGGCGACGCTGTCGATACCGAGCCGCGCGGTATGGCTTCCCCCGATCGCCGAATGGGCGCCACACCGCTCATGGTTTTCCCTGCCACTGCGTTCCCGCAGCCGCCATCGCCCCGCCCGACGCCCGTCCCGCGGGCGTTGCGCAGCCTTTCTGCGCAGGAAAGGATGCTTGAAGCATCCGCAATTATCGCGCCGCGCAAATTCGCCCACCATGTTTCGGACGATCGGCGCCACCCGTGCATCCGGCCTTTCGCGGGCGTGGCGGGCACGTGTGCGTCGCGTCGCGCGGCCGGAGCCGCAAGGCCGGCCGCGAACGGCCGGGCGTCGCGCCACGGCAAATCGATAATCAGGAGACACGATGAACAGCCAATCCCTCAACCTTGGCGGTACCGCGGGCGCGCCCGCATCCGCCGTACCGCCCGCGGCCCGGGCCGGCGCCGATGCGACCGCCCTTCCCGCCCGCGGCATCACGCTCGGCGAATTCATGGACGACCTGCCGGTCGGTGCGCTGCACCGGTTCGTCGTCTGGGTGATCGGCATCGGGCTGTTCTTCGACATGTACGAGATCTTCCTCGTCAGCACGATCGGTTCCGCGCTGCAGAACGAATACGGGCTGAGCCGGCAAAGCGCCGATTTCAAGCTGCTGCTGGCATCGGCATTCATCGGGATGTTCGTCGGCGCGATGTGTCTCGGCAGCCTCGCGGACCGCATCGGCCGGCGCAAGGCGTTCCTGCTGACGCTCGTCTGGTACAGCGCGTTCTCGCTGATCGGCGCGTTCTCGGTGAATGCCGACATGCTGGTCGCATGCCGGTTCCTGACGGGCATCGGCGTCGGTGCGATTTACCCGGTCGCCGACAGCTTCCTGTCGGAAATCCTGCCGAAGGACAAGCGCGGGCGGCTCGCCGCGTGGGCCTATACGACTTCGTATGTCGCGGTGCCGCTGGTCGGCTTTCTGGCGCTATGGCTGAACCCGCTGCACATCGCGGGCGTGGCCGGCTGGCGCATCATCCTCGCGATCGGCAGCCTTGGTGCCGTGTACGTGCTGGTGGTCCAGCAGCGGCTGCCCGAAAGCCCGCGCTGGCTGCTCGCGCAGGGCCGCACGGCGGACGCGCATGCCGCCGCGCGGCGCTTCGCGGACAGCGCCGGCGTGCGCGTGCCCGAGCAGTTCGCGGCGTCGGCCGAACCGCAGCGCCCGCTGAGCCTCGGCGAGCGCATCGCGCTGCTGCGCCGCCGGCCTTATGGCACGCGCTACCTGATGCTCGCCGTGTTCCACCTGTTCCAGGGCTTCGGTTATTACGGCTTCGGCACGCTCGCGGGCACGGTCGTCAAGAGCCGCGGTTTCGACGTGACGGACAGCACGCTGTTCATTGCACTGTCGTTCATCGGCTATCCGATCGGCTCGCTGCTGTCGATTCCGCTGTTGAACTGGATCGAGCGCCGCACGCTCGTGATCGTGTCGATCCTGTCGATCGCCGCGTTCGGGCTGTGCTTCGCGTACTCGGGCAATACGGTGCTGATCGTCTGCTTCGGTTTCCTGACGACCTGCGCGTCGAACGTGTTCAGCAACGCGTATCACGTGTACCAGGCGGAGATCTTCCCGGCGCGCGTACGCTCGACCGCGATCGGCAGCACGTACGCACTGTCGCGCATCGTGAGCGGCGTGCTGCCGTTCGTGCTGCTGCCGGTGCTGGCCGAACACGGCGCGGGGGCGATGTTCGGCCTGATCTCGGTTGCGCTTGGTATCGTCGCGATCACGTTGCGCGTGCTCGGGCCGCTGACCACGCGGCGCAGCCAGGACGACATCAATCCGGTCTGACGCGGCGACCGGCACGGGGCGTGCGAATGCGTGCCCCGTGCATCGCGCGTGCGGCGCGTTCCGCTTGTTCAGCGCGCCGACATGAAATCGAACAGCTTCGCGATGTCGGTGGTCAGCACGCTGCCGGCCTTCACGCCGACCCACAGCGTGCGCGTCGCCCACGCATCGTCGAGCTTCACGACGCCGAGCCGCGCCGCGCGCTCGCCGGTCACCGCATCGCGCGGCAGCACGCCGATCCCGAGCCCGGCCTCGATCATGCGGCTCACGCCATCGAAATTCGATACCTGGATGCGCAGCTTCAGCGAGCGCTCGGCCGCGAACGCGGCGTCGGTCATCCGCGCGAGCAGCGAACTGCCATCGCTCAGGCCGACGTAGTCTTCATCGAGCGTATCCGCGAAGCGGATGCTGTCGAGCGCGGCGAAGCGATGCCCGCGCGGCACGAGCAGCACGAGCTCGTCGCGCCGGTACAGCCGGCGGTCGATGCCGGGCGCCGGCACGTTGTCCGCGAACACGCCGAGATCGGCCTTGCCGGACGCGAGCGCGTCGACGATCTCGTGGCTCAGCCGCTCCTCCAGACTGACCTTGATGCCCGGATTGTCGGTGAGAAACGCGGCGAGATCGGCCGGCAGGAACTGAACGATGGCCGATGTATTGGTCCACACGTGAATGTGGCCGCGCACGCCAGCGACGTAGTCGCTCATCTCGTGCGCCATCCGGTTGACCTGCTCGATCACCTTCGCCGCATGGTCGAGCAGCGCGCGGCCCGCGGGCGTCAGCTCGACGCCGCGCGCATGCCGCACGAACAGCGCGCTGCCGGTCACGCCTTCGAGCTCGGCGATCCGCTTGCTGACCGCGGACAGCGTGAGCTGGCCGTGTTCGGCCGCCTTGGTCAGGCTGCCGTGCTCGGCGACGAGTGTGAACACGCGCAGCGACTGCAGATCGAAATGAAGCGGGTTCACCATGATGAGGGTCCTGGGGAAAGCCGTGCGGCGCGGGCGAACGGCGCCGGATCGGCCTGATGCCGATCATACGCCCGGCCGCGCGCGGCGCGAACGGGTGTGAACGGGTGCCGAATGCGTGCAATACGACGCGGTCAGCGTGGCGCGATCGCCTGCAACGCGGCGAGCATCGCGCTATCGGGTTTCGCGAGATCGTCGAGCACCGTGAAGTGCCGCATGCCGGGCAGCCATGCGCGCGCGATCCGTTCGCCGGCCGCCTCGCATGCGTCCGCGTATTCGTGCGCCTGGCGCACGAGCTCGGGCAGCTCGGCCGCGCCGACCGCGACGACGGTCGGCGCGCCGGGCCCGACATGACGCAGCGGGCTGTACGCGGCGATTTCCTGCTGGGTCAGATTCAGTTTGTCGTCGAGCACGCAGAGCGAGATCGGTTCGAGATCGACGAGCGGGCTGATCGCAAGCGCCGATACGACGCCCGGATGCGCGCGATGCACGGCCGTCAGGTGGCCGCCGGCCGAGTGGCCGCTCAGGTGGATCGGCCGGCCAGCGGTGCCGATGCGGTCGGGATCGGCCGCGAGACGGTCGAGCAGCGCGCCGATCTCGCCGACGATGTCGGTCATCGACGCGGCCGGCGCGAGCGTGTATTCGGCGAGCACGACGTCGAAGCCGCACGCGAGCGGCCCGGCGGCCGCATACGCGAAATCCTCCTTCGCGCAGTGCTGCCAGTAGCCGCCGTGAATGAACACGAACAGCGGCGCGTCGGGCCGCCCGCAGCGCAGCCAGTCGAAACGCTGCGCGGGGCCCGCGCCGTAACGCAGGTCGCGTTGCCCGGACGTCGCATCGTAGAGCGCCCTGCTGCGTGCCTGGCAGGATGCGAGCACGGCCGGGAAATCGGGAATGGCCTTCGTGTTCAGGTAGGCGGCGTCGAGCGCCGCGCGGTCCATGCCGCGATAAAGGATCGTCATTCGGGAAGCGCCTGGATCGGATTGCGGATACGCGGGACGTTCGCGGTGCCCGCTGCGATGGCGACGGACGGGCCGACGCCGTCGCACCATTATCCGCAGCGTGACCGGGGCCGGCTATCCGGAATCGGCGGGTGCGGCGCGCATCTGTCCGCTTTCGGCGGCGGACTGTCGCGCGGCGGGCGCCTCGTGCCGGCGCATGCGCGAACGGACGGACCGGCGCGATGAGACGGCACGACGACCACCACGCGAAGCCACTCAGATCAACTCGGAGATCTCGATGAGATTCAGGTCCGGGTCGCGCACGTACACCGACCGGATCTTCTGCGTCGCGCCGGTGCGCTCGACGGGCCCTTCGACGATCGGCCATTCGACGTGTTGCAGATGCGCGATCACGTCGTCGAGCGGCACCGACGCGATGAAGCACAGGTCGAGCGCGCCGGGCACCGGCACGTGCGCCTTCGGCTCGAACTCCGCGCCGCGCACGTGCAGGTTGATCTTCTGGTTGCCGAAGCGGAACGCGAGCCGGCCCGCACCGAAGGTCTCGAGCTGCATCTGCAGCACTTCCGTATAGAAATGCTTCGTCCGCTGCGGATCGACGCAGGTCAGCACGAGGTGGTCGAGGTGGTCAATCAGCGCCATGTGATTCGCTCCTGTTCACGGCTGTTCACGAGAAAGCCCGCTGCGCCGGCATGCTGCCGGCTTCGGCGCGCGGCGGCGGATGAAGGTCCGAGCGGCGCCCGGCCTTCAGGATCTGGCTCGGCACGTCGTGTCCGATCAGTGCGGGCAGCCGTGCGGCCGCGGCGAGCACGGCCGCGAGGTCGACGCCCGTATCGTAGCCGTCGAGTTCGAGCATGTGCACGAGCTCCTCGGTACACGCGTTGCCGGTCGCGCCCGGCGCGTACGGACAGCCACCGAGCCCGCCGAGCGACGCGTCGAAGCGGTCGATGCCGGCGTCGAGCGCGGCGAGCGTGTTCGCGAGCGCCATCCCGCGCGTGTTGTGAAAGTGCAGCGTGAGCTGCAGCGCGCCGAAGCGCTCGCGTGCGCGCTCGGCCAGCGCGCGCACCTGCGACGGATATGCCATGCCGGTCGTGTCGCATAGCGTGAAGCCGTGCACGCCGAGATCCGCGAAGCGCTGCATCCACGCCAGCACGGTTTCGTCGCGCACGTCGCCCTCCATCGGGCAACCCATCGTGGTCGACAGCGACACGTTGAGCGCGACGCCCGAGCCGCGCACCGCATCGATCACGTCGCGCAGCTGCGCGAACGACTGCTCGCGGGTCATCCGCAGGTTCGCGCGGTTGTGACTTTCGCTCATCGACATCACGAGGTTCACCTCGTCGACGCCGCACGACAGCGCGCGTTCCGCGCCGCGCACGTTCGGCACGAGCACCGTATAGACGACGCCCGGCGCGCGGACGATGCCGTGCATCACGGCCTCCGCGTCGCGCAGCGCGGGGATCGCCTTCGGCGACGTGAACGACGTGACCTCGATCTTCGCGTAGCCGCATGCACTCAATGCGTCGACGAGCGCGATCTTGTCGTCGGTGTCGACGAACGCCGCTTCATTCTGGAAACCGTCGCGTGTGGCGACTTCGTGGATGTAGAGTCGTTGGAGATGCTTGCTCATGTCGTCGTCCCGGTGGTCGGTTCAGATCACGCCGCGCGTGCGCCAGTCGTCGCGCGTCGCGGCATCGATGCCGATGGATTCGAGTACCGCGTCGGTATCGGCGCCGAGCGCGGGTGCGGGACGCTCGATGCGTCCCGGCGTCGCGCCGAGTTTCGGCACGATGCCCGGCACGAGCACAGGCGTGCCGTCGGGCAGCGCCGCGTCGACGATCATGTCGCGCGCGCGGTAATGCGGATCGGCCGCGATGTCCGCGACGTCGTAGATGCGCCCGGACGGGATGCGCGCGTCGTTCAGTGCAGCCAGCACGCCGTCGAGGTCGTGCCGCGCGCTCCATTCGCCGATCGCCGCATCGATGCGCGCGACCTGCGCGACGCGCCCGTCGTTGTGCGCGAGCGCCGGATCATTGCCGAGATCGGGCCGCCCGATCAGTTCCATCAGGCGCCGGAAAATGCTGTCGCCGTTGCCGGCGATCAGCGCGTACTTGCCGTCGCGGCAGCGGTACGCGTTGGTCGGCGCGATGCCGGGCAGGCTGCTGCCGGCCGCCTCGCGCACCGCGCCGAACGCCGAGTACTCGGGCAGCAGGCTTTCCATCATGTTGAACACCGATTCGTACAGCGCGACGTCGACGACCTGCCCCTTGCCGCCCTGCTGCTCGCGATGGCGCAGCGCGAGCAGGATGCCGATCACGCCGTGCAGCGCCGACAGCGAATCGCCGAGCGACACGCCGACGCGCACCGGCGTGCGGCCCGGTTCGCCCGTCAGGTGCCGCAGGCCGCCCATCGCCTCGGCGATCACGCCGAAGCCCGGCCGGTCCCGATACGGGCCGGTCTGGCCGAAGCCCGACACGCGCAGCATCACGAGCCCGGGGTTGATCGCGGACAGCGTCTCCCAGCCGAGCCCCCAGCCTTCGAGCGTGCCGGGCCGGAAGTTTTCGATCAGCACGTCGGTCTCGGCGACGAGGCGGCGCACGACGTCCTGCCCTTCGGGGGTGCGCAGGTCGAGCGCGAGCGAGGTCTTGTTGCGCGACTGGGCGGCCCACCAGACCGACGTGCCGTCGTGCAGCAGCCGCCATTTGCGCAGCGGGTCGCCGACGCCGGGC
Source organism: Burkholderia ambifaria (assembly GCF_001443045.1). Classification (GTDB taxonomy): domain Bacteria; phylum Pseudomonadota; class Gammaproteobacteria; order Burkholderiales; family Burkholderiaceae; genus Burkholderia; species Burkholderia ambifaria_A. The sequence goes on from NZ_LKPJ01000028.1 coordinate 78,746, forward strand.
GGCTCGACCTTGATCACGTCCGCGCCGAATTCGGCGAGCATCCGGCCCGCGAACGGCCCGGCGATCAGTTGGCCGAGTTCCAGCACGCGGATTCCGTCCAGGGGTCGCGTCATGTCTGTCTCCGATGAAATCGTGTTGTCGATGACGGCGATCATGACGGCGTTCGCGCCCGGCGAAAATCGATCGATGCTCAACCAGCCTTTCCCGAACGGAAAGGCATGCAAGGCGGTGAATCAGGAGACGCCGCGCCGCTCCACATGCGATGGAGCGCCGGCCTTTCCATGCGGGAAAGCGCACTCGCGCAACGATCAAGCCCGATCCCGCGCGCCGTCGGCAGAATCATTGCCGTTGCGCGCCCGCCGGGCGCCCGTCAGCGAGGCCCGCCATGTTTTCCAGCTGTTCACCCGCGAAGATCGTGTTTCTTGACCGCGCGACGCTGTCGCCGCAGACCGTGCTGAAGCCGTTCCCGTTTCCGCACACGCTCCAGACCTTCGAACGGACGGCCCCGCGCGAAGTGGCCGCGCGCATCGGCCACGCGGACATCGTCGTGACCAACAAGGTCCGGCTCGACGCGGCGATGCTCGACGCCGCGCCGCATATGCGGATGGTCGCGATCGCCGCGACGGGCACCGACATCGTCGATCTCGACGCGTGCGCGGCGCGCGGCATCGTCGTCAGCAACATTCGCGGGTATGCGGCGCGCACGGTGCCCGAGCACACGTTCGCGCTGATCTTTGCCTTGCGGCGCAGCCTCGTCGCGTATCGCGATGCGGTGCGCGCAGGACGCTGGCTCGACAGCGGACAGTTCTGCTTCTTCGATCATCCGATCCGCGATCTGGCCGGCTCGACCCTCGGGATCGTCGGCGACGGCGTGCTCGGTCGGGCCGTGGCCGCCATCGCGCGTGCGCTCGACATGCGCGTGCTGTTCGCCGCGCACGGCGATGCGCGGGGCGGCGACCATGTGCCGCTCGACACGCTGCTGCGCGACAGCGACGTGATCACGCTGCATTGCCCGCTCACGCCGGCGACCCGGAACCTGATCGACGCGGCCGCCTTCACGCGGATGGCACGCCGGCCGTTGCTGATCAACACGGCGCGCGGCGGGCTGGTAGACGAAAGCGCGCTCGTCGATGCACTGCAGTCGGGGCAGATCGCGGGCGCGGGCTTCGACGTGGTCACGCAGGAGCCGCTGCCGGCCGCACATCCGTTTCACGCGATCCTGTCGCATCCGGCATTCATCCTGACGCCGCATGTCGCGTGGGCGAGCGACGAGGCGATGCAGGCGCTGGCCGACCAGCTCGTCGACAACGTCGCGGCGTTTGCGAGCGGCGAACCGCGGCATGTCGTGACGGCCGGTTGAGCGCGGCAGGCGGCAGTATGCTGCGCCGGCCATCGGCAGCGATGCGCGGGACGTGAGGATGTGAAGACAGGAAGACGCGTTGCGGGCAGGACGCCGCAGCGGAATCGGAGAATCGGAGAATCGGAGAAGCGGTGGTCAGGCGACGCGCGACCGGAACCGGTGCGCGCGGGTGCGCGATGCGCGCCGCCGGCGCGTGTCGGCCATCGGCCGCGCGTCGGCGGGAATCAGCGGGAATGCGTCAGCGGGAGGCGAGGCTCAGTAAGCGGACATCTCGACGCAAGGATCGACCTTGGACGGCGAGCAGATGACCGAATACTTGGCGCTTTCGCGCATCAGCGCTTCGCCTTCGTGCAGCGCGATCTTGATCTCGGGATGACGCTCGTACGCGAGGAATGCGGAGCAGACGACCGCGGACATCACGACGAGGGAAAATACAAACTTTTCAAGGGATTGGAAACGTTCGGGCATGGTTCGACCTTTCTTCTAGGCCGTGATTATAGCGCGAATTAAGGGTTTTCCCTATATGTCGGTCCGCATACCGAGGATGGGGTCGATCGATATCCGGCCGCGTTTGCCCCCTTTTTCTCTGCTCACGCCATCCGTGCCGCCGACGCGCATGTCGAGCAATCGTGCGGGATTGGCGGATGCCGACGGCTCGACCGCGTCAGGTCGCCCGGCGCAGACCGCACCGATGACGGTGCGGTCGGTGGCGGCCGCCGACCGCAGCGTGACCCGCACGGCGGCACGCGGGCCGTTGCCGCCATGGTCAGCGGTTCGCCGGTCGCCGGTGTCGGAATAAGGACGGTGCGGCCCCCGCTCGCCGGGACCGTACTCGGAAGGAAGAAAGCGCGACGAAGCCCGTCGCGCACGCGTTACTGCGGCGCCGACGCGCCGCTGGCCGCATTGCCCGGCCACGCCTTGCCGATCCTGTCGATCAGCGACTTGGCGGCGCCCGTCGCGATCGCGGCGTCGACGCCCGAGGTCTGCCACGAACCGTCGGCGGCCTTGACGAAGGTGAGGTTCGCGCGCGACGGCGCGTAATCGCTGTTGCGCCACGTGACCACGACGTTGCACGTATAGGTGCGTTCGCCGACCTTCTTGCAGTCGCCGTCGGGCTTCGCCGAGATCACGTCGGCCGACACGGGCAGCGGCTGGCCGAACAGCGCGTTCAGGCCGCCGTGGTTTTCCGCTTCGAGCGCGCGGCGCACCGCGGCGTCGACGTCGCTCGATCCGGGGCCGTCGTGGAGCAGGTTGCAGGCGGTGAGCAGCGTGGCGGCACAGCCGAGCGTCAGCAGCGTGGGAAACTTCATGGCACTCCGTGAATCCGGTGAACGTCGGGCGGCATGCTGCGATGCGAGTGAACGCATCACCGAGCCGGTACGCCGCGTAGTCTGCAACGTCCGCGCGTCGTTCGCGGTATCCATTTGTAACCAATTGCACGGATGCGGGCGGCCGAACGACGGCCCGTGCGCCGCGCCCCGCCGCTGGTGTCCGCGCTTACTGCCGCTCCTGCTTCACGCGGCTGACCAATTGCGTCGGGCTCACGAACTGCAGCGCGATCACGACCCACACGAGCGTGATGGCCATGTAGATCATCGCCATCGCGTCGATCGACTGCGGCGCGCGCACGCCGGTCGAGAACACCGCGTAATACAGCGCGACGACGAGCGTCTGCGTGCTCGGGCCCGCGGTGAAGAAGGTCAGCTCGAACATCCCGATCGTGCGCACCAGCACGAGCAGCCCGGCCGCGAGCATGCCGGGCACCAGCAGCGGCAGCAGCACGTAGCGGAAATAGCGCCACGTGTTCGCGCCGAAGATGCGCGCGGCGGCCTCGAGATTCGGGTCGATCTGCTCGATGAACGGCGTCATCACGAGGATCACGAACGGCAGCGCCGGTACGAGATTCGCGAGGATCACGCCCGGCAGCGTGCCGGCGAGCCCGACCTTGTACATCACGGTCGCCATCGGAATCCCGTACGTGACGGGCGGCACCATCAGCGGCAGCAGGAATACCAGCAGCGCGAAGCGCTTGCCGCGGAACCGCACGCGCGCGAGCGCATAGGCGGCCGGCACGCCGAGCGCGACCGACAGCAGCACGACCGCGCCGACCACTTCGAGCGTCACCCACAGCACGCTCGCGAGCTGGAAGTCTTCCCACGCTTTCGCGTACCAGTGCAGCGTGAAGCCCTGCGGCAGCGGCGTGCCGAACCAGCGCGTCGCGACCGAGTTCACCGCGACGGTCGCGATCAGCAGCATCACGTTCAGCAGGAAGAACGCCATCAGCCCCCAGACGAGTGCCTTCCAGGCCCGGCCGGCGAGGTTGCTTCTCATCTTCCGCGGTGTCCTCGCGTTGACGGGGCGTGCATCGGGCGCGTCCTGCTTCGGCGGCCAGGCCGGCGCGGCATGATTGTCGGTCGCCATCAGCCCTTGCCCCCTGTCACCGGCCCCGTATAGAAGAAGCGGCGCGCACCGAGCATCGACGCGACCACCAGCAACTGCACGAAACCCATCACGATCGCGATCGCCGATGCGAGCGAATAGTCGTAGCTCTCGAACGCGGCTTCGGCCGCCGCGATCGAGATCACGCGCGTCGGCCCGGCCGGCGCGCCGAGCAGCACGGCCGACGGGAACACCGAGAACGCCTGCACGAACGACAGGCACGCGGCCATCGTGAGCCCCGGCACGAGCAGCGGCAGGTAGATCTGCCGGAACTGCTGCCACGGGTTCGCGCCGAGCGTGGCCGCGGCGCGCGCGAGCGTCGGGTCGATGCCGCTGATGTACGACAGCATCAGCAGGAACGCGAACGGAAAGCCCGACACGATCAGCGACAGCAGCACGCCCCAGTAGTTGTGCGTGAGGCGCACTTCGTCGGTGTACAGGTGCAGCCCCTGCAGCGCCTGCGGGAACCAGCCGTTCGGGCCGAAATACGTGAGCATCCCGTCGGCGACGAGCACCGTGCCGAGCGTGACCGGAATCACGAGCAGCGTCGTGACGAACTTCTGGTACGGCGAGTTGCGGCGCAACGCGAACGCGACGGGCACCGAGATGCCGACGTTGAGCAGCGTCGCCGGCACCGCGAGCTTCAGCGTGACGAGCACGGTCGGCCACATCGCGGTGTCGGTGAAGAACTGCACGTAGTTCGCGAGCGCGCCGCCGCCGTTCATCGGCTGGAACGACAGCACGAGGCCGTAGGCGAACGGATAGATGAACAGCGCGACGATGAACGCGAGCGCGGGCGTGACGAGCCATGCCTTCGCGTCGCGCGGCGTGCCGCCGGTCGCGAGCGTGCTCATGCGGCCTCCCGGGGGCGTGCGGCCGCGCGCGCGGCGCGGTGGCCGTTCATTGCGCGTCTCCCGCATAGACGAGCGTGCGTGCCGGCGCCACGCGCAGCCGCAGCCGCTCGCCTTCCGCGAATTCGCCGGCGACCCGCGCCCAGATCGGCCCGAACGGCGTGATCGCGCGGATCAGCGAATCGCGGCCGCCGTACTCGACCGTTTCGACGGTCGCGTCGAATGCATTGTCGGCGCCGTCTTCCGCGCGCTCGATGTCGTCGGGGCGCAGCGCGACCACGACGTCCTTGCCATCGAAGCCGGCCATCGGCACGCCGGTGACGCGCACGCCGGCGGCGGTGACGTTCACGTAGTCGCCGGCCATCCCTTCGAGCGTGAACGGCAGCACGTTGCGATAACCCATGAAGCGCGCGACGTGCAGGTTGTGCGGGCGCGTGTACACGTCCTTCGGCGACGCGACTTGCTGCACGACGCCCTCCTTCATCACGACGATCCGGTCGGCCATCGACAGCGCCTCGTCCTGGTCGTGCGTCACGTAGATCGTCGCGCGTTCGAGCTGCGTGTGGATGCGGCGGATCTCGGCGCGCATCTCGACGCGCAGCTTCGTGTCGAGGTTCGACAGCGGCTCGTCCATCAGCACCAGCGGCGGCTCGATGACGATCGCGCGCGCGATCGCGACGCGCTGCTGCTGCCCGCCCGACAGCTGCCCGGGCAGCTTGCCCTCGTGGCCGACGAGCTGCACGAGTTCGAGCGCCTGCTGCGCGCGCCGCCGCGTGTCCTGCTTCGGCACGCCGCGCATCTTCAGCCCGAAGCCGACGTTGTCGAGCACCGACATGTGCGGGAACAGCGCGTAGTTCTGGAACACCATCCCGAAGCCGCGGCGCTCGGGCGGCAGCACGTCGATGCGCGTGTCGTCGAGCCAGATGCCGCCGCTCGTGAGCGGCTGCAGCCCAGCGATGCAGTTCAGCGCGGTCGACTTGCCGCAACCCGACGGGCCGAGCAGCGCGATGAACTCGCCGCGCCTGATGTCGAGATCGAGCCCGTTCAGCGCGGCGACCTGTGCGCCCTCCGCATTGGTGAAGCTGCGGCACACGCCGTCGAGCCGCAACCGTTCGAAACTGTGCTTCATTACGCGAACTCCGTCGGCGCGGGCGCCGCGGCGCCCGCGGGTTCATGCGTCATTTCGATTTCTGCGAACCGATCTCGCGGTCCCACTTCTGGAACGCGGCGACCATCGCCTGCGCGTTGAGCGGCTGCACGTGCGGACGATCCGCGAGCAGCTTCGCGTACTCGGGGCGGCCGAACTTCCTGATCACGTCCTGGCTGTGCGCGGGCGCCATCTCGAGCGTCACGCCCTTCACCGCCGGGCCCGGATAGAAGTAGCCGTCGTCGTAGGTCATCGCCTGCTGCGCCGGTTCGAGCAGGAAGTTCATCAGCTTGAACAGCACGTCGAGCTTGTCCTTCGGCACGCCCTTGGGGATCACCATGTAGTGCGCATCGTTGACCCACGTCATGTTGTCGAACGCCTGGATCCGGAATTCGGCCGGCACGATGCCGAGCGCGCGCGGGTTCAGGTCCCAGCCGGTGACGGTCACGGTCATGTCGCGCGTGCCCTCGCCGAGTTCCTTCATCACGGCCGACGTGCCGCCCGGGTAATACGGGACGCAGTCGTTGAGCTGCTTCAGGAACGCCCAGGTCTTGTCCCAGCCGTTGATCGGGTCCTGCGGGTTCTTGTCGCCGAGCACGTAGGGCAGCCCCATCAGGAACGTGCGGCCGGGGCCCGAGTTCGCGGGGCGCGCGTAGATCAGCTTGTTCGGGTGCGCCTTGCACCATGCGAGCAGCTGGGCAGGCGTCTTCGGCGGGTCGCTGACCTTCGCCGGGTTGTATTCGAGCAGCGGGCCGGCCGGCATGTAGGTGACTTCGAGGCCGAAGCCCTGCGCGACATCCTGCATCTTGCGGGGGCCGGGCGCGTACTTGTCGAGCACGCCGGGGAACGCGCCCGCGTTGTCGGGCAGCAGCTTCAGCCACAGGTTCTGCTCGATGCCGGCGGCCAGCGCGTCGGTGCCCGTCAGCACGAGGTCGATGTCGGCGCGCCCCGCCGCCTGCATCGCCTTGATCTTGCCCGGCAGCTGCGGCGCGGGCGCGTTCGTGAACGTGACGTTCGCGACGAGGTTCGGGTTCTTTTCCTTGAACGCTTCGATGGCCTTCTGCGTGAGTTGCAGGTTGCCCGCGACGTCGACGACATTCAGCGACACCGGGGCCGCGACGGCGGCCGCGGCCGGCAACGTCAGGCTTAGCGCCAGGGCGATCCGGCGAACACGGCGCGCGATCGTGGTTGTGTTCATGTCTCCTCGCTTCGGTCGGTGGATGGGACCTTTCTTTCAGGAAATCATGACGGTGTTATACGATGTCGGTCAACAAAAAACCGAGCGGCGCGGGGCGGGAATTTCCCTAACAAAAACCTTCCTTTTATTGGTGATTTACCGATTGACCGATTTCATGGCGCGCTGGGGCAACGGCGGCATGGTGTGTTAGGACGTCGTATATCGGCAGGCGCTGAAATGGAACTGGTTTGCACAGCCGCGCCGGCATGAAATCCTGCGCGGCGCGCTGCAGACGGCGCTCAGTCCGCACGCAGCGCGATCACCTCCCCGATTAGCCGCTCCGCGTCACGCCACTCGCCATACCCGGACGCCGGGTTCAGGTGGCCGACCTCGCCGAGATCGACAAGCTGGCTGCCCCACCCTGCCGCGAGCGTTTCGGCGCGTTCGAAGCGCGCAAGCGGGTCGTTGCGGCTCGCGGCCACGATGCTCGGAAACGGCAGCGGCCGGGTCGGCACCGGCGTCCAGCCGTGCGCGTCGAGCGCATCGAGGGGCGGATAGCCTGCGGGCATCGGCGTATCGAGATCGGCCGGCGCGGCAAGCAGTGCGCCGTCGATCGCACGCGTGGCCTGCTGCGCCCAATGGACGACGATCATCACGCCCGCGCTGTGCGCGACGAGAATCACGGGGCCGCCGATCTCGGCCAGCGCCGCGTCGAGCGCCGCGACCCGTGCGGCGCGGCTCAGCTTGTCGGCTTCGAGCGGCGCGACGGCGCGCGCGTTCGGCAGGCGTCGTTGCAGATGCGTCTGCCAGTGATCTTCGACGTGATCGCGCAAGCCGGGCACGATCAGGATGGTGGGCGTGGGCGCGGTCGCCAGGGTCATGCAGCCTCCGGGTGGGTTCGGTTCGGGAAAGTTCAGGAAAGACGGGATGCGCGCCGTTCGCGTTCGACGCGCGCGAGATCGGCCGCGTAGCTTGCGCGTCCGATCGCGAACAGCACGGCGGCCGCGAGCGGCACGGCGGGAATCCATTGCAGTGCGCCGACGAGGCCCGCCCGATCGGCAACCCATCCCGTCAGCAGCGGGCCCGGCGCCATGCCGAGCAGGTTGTTGGCGAGCGTGAGCGTCGCGAAGGCCGACGCGTGGATCGCGGCCGGCGTCAGGTTCGCGACCATCGCACCCGAGGCGCCGGACGCACCGGCGCCGACCAGCATCCCCGCGCAGATCAGCGCGAGCTGCAGTGGCCCGGGCGGCAGCCGGAACGCGAGCGCGAGGCACACGCCGGTCAGCACGCAGTACACGATCGCAGTCAGCCATTTGCGCGCGCCGTCGGTGCGTCCGACGCGATCGGTGACGATTCCGCAACCGACCATCCCGATGCCCGACAGCAGCACGAAGCCGGCCGCGAGCACGGCGGCGCGGTCGGGCGCCATCGCGTAATAGCGGTTCAGGTAGCTCGGCAGCCATGCGAACAGCGCGCCGGGCACGAACAGGTGCAGCCCGCTGCCGACATACGCGCAGATCACCGAGCGCGACGCGAACAGCCCCGCCATCAGCACGCGCACGCTGCCGCGCAAATCGCGCGGCGCATCGGCAAGGGGCCGGCACGGTTCGACGCGGCATGCCGCAAGCCGCCGCTCGGTGACGACACCGCGGTACGCGACGAGCAGCACGATCCCGAGTGCGGCCATCACGCCGAACGACCAGCGCCAGCCGAGATGCGCGCCGACCAGCCCGCCGAGCGCCATCCCGAACACGGAGCCGAACGCGCCGCCGGCCATGAACGCGCCGGTCAGCGTCGCGCGCAAGCGCGCCGGAAAGATGCTGAGGATCAGGGCGACGCCGACGCTGCCGTACGCGGCTTCGCCGAGCCCGACGAGGCCGCGCGCCACGAGCATTTCGGTGTAGTGGGTCGACAGCGCGCAGCCGAGCGTCGCGATGCTCCACAGCGCGGCCATCAGCACGATGCTGCGCACGCGCCCGAAACGGTCGGCGAGCACCGACAGCGGAAACGTCAGCAGCCCGACCAGCAGCGCGACGACGCCGGACAGCGAACCGAGCTGCGTGTCCGACAGCCCCCACGCGTGCTTGAGCAGCGGAAACACGGCGTTGAGCACCTGCCGCGACATGTAGTCCGACAGCAGCAGGCCGACGGTCAGCCCGAACACGAGCCAGGCATAGGCCGGCGCGCGCCGGCCGGTGGCGGCCGTCTCCTGCAGCGACGGCTCGACGTGATGAATCAGCATGCGTGTCTCCTCCGGCACCGGTGCGGCAACGCGCCGGCGCGGCTTGCGCGGCCCCGCTCCGTTGACCGGAGTCGGCCCCCGCGCGACGCGCGGGGACGGGTGCCACGCCACAACGATCGGCGGGCGGCAGCCGCGAGGGCCGCCGCCCGGATGCGCGGCGCGTCAGGCTGCGCGCAGCGGCACGCTCACCTGGCCCGGCCGACGGTTCGGCGCCATCCCGAGCTGCGCGAGCGTCTCGTCGATGCCGTCGTACTGCACGCCGATCCGGTAGATCGCCTTCGCTTCCTTGCCGGTCGCGATCTCGCGGCCGAGTTCGCGCGCGATCCGCACGCACTGCTCGATTTGCTGCACCGACGTCATCCGGTTGCCTTTCTGGTCGATGATCGTGTCCTCGATCCCGCAGCGCGGATGCAGCCCGAGTGCCATCGCGACCGTGTTGATCGGCAGCACGTTCTTCATCAGCGATTCGAGCGTGATGCACGCGCCGTCCGGGCAGCGCCGCACGAATTCCATGAAGTTGTACGGATTCGGGCCGTCGAAGCCGCCGCCGATGCCGACCCACGTCACGTTCAGCGGGCCGCGATAGACGCCGCGGCGGATGATTCGTTCGAGCGTCTCGAGCGCATGCATGCCGGTGAGCTGGAAATGCGGCTGGATGCCGGCCGCCTGCAGCCGGCGCAGGTGTTCGTCGACCCAGCCGGGGCCGGCCGGCACGGTCATCTCGCGGTACGCGTCCCACAGCGCGGCTTCGTTCAGCGACGTGCCGGCGATGTCCTTGCGGTTCATCAGCTCGGTGATGTTCATCTGCACCGTGTTGATCGCGACCGTCACCTGGTCGGGCTTCGGCGTGAGCTCGGCGAGCATGTGGCGCGTGTCGTCGGACAGCCATTTCGCTTCGGCACCGTCGCCTTCCGGCGCGAACGAGATCGAGCCGCCGACCTGCAGGATCATGTCGGGCACGGCGTCGCGCAGCCGGCCGAGCAGCTCGTTGAATTTCGACAGCCGCTTGCTGCCCTTGCCGTCGAGCTCGCGCACGTGCAGGTGCAGCACCGTCGCACCCGCGTTGTAGCAGTCGACGGCCTTCTGCACGTGTTCGTCCATCGTCACCGGAATGTCTTCCGGAAAATCGGCGGGCATCCATTCGGGGCCGTACGGCGCGACCGTGATGACTACCTTGTCCTGGTTTTCCGGGTGCAGCGAATCGTCGAGAAATTGCATGTCGTCCTCCAGATGGAATCGTTGTGTTCGGGATGTACGGGCGTGCGCATCCCGTCGCGCCGGGCGGCAGGCCCGGCGCGTTGCATGGGGTTGAGAACCGGTTACGGCGCGGGTGGGCTCAGATCAGAACGGCACGTCGCCGACGATGCCCGCGCGCTCCATCCTGCGCACGCACGGCGGGTAGTCCATCACCGCGTAATGCTGGGTGCTGCGGTTGTCCCAGATCGCGACGCTGTTCTTCTTCCAGCGCCAGCGCACCTGGTATTCGGGGATAGTGGCCTGGCTGACCAGGTACTGCAGCAACTGGCCGGCGCCCGGGTTCGCGTCCTGCCCGAAGCGCACGCGCCCGGGCGTGTGGAAGTTCGTGAAATGCGTCGTGAACGCATTCACGTACAGCACCTTCTCGCCCGTCTCGGGATGCGTGCGCACGACCGGATGCTCGGCATCCGGGTACTGCGCCTTCAGCGCGAGGCGCTTGTCGATCGGCATCGCCGCGCCGAAGCTCGCCTCGATGCTGTGACGCGCGCGCAAGTCGGCGATCTGCTGCTTCACGTGCTCCGGCAGGTACTCGTACGCGAGCACCATGTTCGCCCACATCGTGTCGCCGCCGACGTCCGGCCCTTCGACACAGCGCAGCACGCAGCCGAACGGCGGCGCCACGCGCCAGCTCGCATCGCTGTGCCACGCATTCTCGTAGCGGTCGTTCGGCTGGTCGGGCGACTTGTAGATCCGCACGAGCCCCGGGTGCTCCGGATCGCTGCCGGCGACCGGATGATCCTCGAGCTCGCCGAAGCGGCGCGCGAACGCGACGTGCTCGGCGCGCGTGATGTCCTGGTCGCGCAGGAACAGCACGCGATGGCGCAGCAACTGCGTGCGGATCTCGGCGAACAGGCCGTCGTCGTGCACGGCGTCGGCGAGGCTCACGTCCAGCAGCTCCGCGCCGATCGCACAGGTCAGGGGTTCGACTCGCATGCGCGTCTCCTCAGACGATGAATACCGACGAGCCGGTCGTCTTGCGCGACTCGAGGTCGCGGTGCGCCTGCGCCGCGTCCTGCAGCGCATAACGCTGGTTGACTTCGATCCGGATGCGGCCGGCTGCGACGTGCGCGAACAGTTCGCCGGCCAGATCGTTCTTCTCGGCCGGATCGACAATGTAGTCGGCCAGCGCCGGGCGCGTCAGGTACAGCGAGCCTTTCATCGCGAGGCGCTGCGGATCGAACGGCGGGATCGGGCCCGACGCGGTGCCGACGCAGACCATCAGCCCGCGCCGCCTCAGCGAATCGAGCGAGCCTTCGAAGGTGTCCTTGCCGACGCTGTCGAACACGACGTCGACGCCGGCGCCGCCCGTCAGTTCACGCACGCGTTTCGCGACGTCCTCGCGGCTGTAGTCGATCGTATGGTCGCAGCCGTGCGCGCGGGCGATCGCTGCCTTGTGTTCGCTCGACACGGTGCCGATCACCGTGAGCCCGAGCAGCTTCGCCCATTGCGACACGATCAGCCCGACGCCGCCCGCAGCCGCATGCAGCAGGATCGCGTCGCCCGGCGCGAACGCGTGGATGCGGCGCAACAGATACGCCGACGTGAGCCCGCGCATCGTCATCGCCGCGGCCGTTTCGCACGAAATGCCGGCCGGCAGCCTGACGAGCGGCGCGGCCGCGATCAGCCGTTCGGTGCTGTACGCGCCGAGCGTGTTGAGAAAGCCGGTGTAAGTCACGCGGTCGCCGGCGGCGACGTTCGTCACGCCGGGGCCGACTGCCTCGACCACGCCGGCTGCCTCGACGCCGATGCCGGCCGGCAGCGGAACCGGATACAGGCCGCTGCGGAAATACGTGTCGGCGAAGTTCAGGCCGACCGCCTCGTGCCGCAGGCGCACCTGGCCGGGGCCCGGATCGCCGACGTCGACTTCTTCCCAGCGCAGCACGTCAGGGCCGCCGGTTTCGTGGAATCGCACTGCATGTGCCATCTTGTTCTCCGTAGGTATTCGGTCGGATGCGCGTCACGCATCGTCGGGTTCGTTGGCGCCCGGCGGCGTCGTGGCTGCGCCGCCCGCCGGGGGCTGGTCCAGTTCGTTCCAGTCGGCGTCGCCCAGGTAGCGGCGCGCGGCCGGGAATATCACGCCTTCCATGCGTCCCATCTGCTCGAATGCGCCGCGCGCATAGACGGCGAGCGCGGCATCGAATGCGGCCGACGGCAGACCGGCGGCGGCGAGCCGCGCCAGCGCATCAAGGGCGTGCGCATCGCGGCGCCGCTGGCGATCGAGCTCGTCGAGCTCGGCCGCGGTGCTCTCCGCCCGCCTGCGCAATGCCGCAAAGAGACGGGCTTCCGCGGACGTGCCGAAGCGTGCGTCCTGCAGCGCCGCAAGCGATGCCAGCGCCGTCGGCATGCCGCTCGCGTCGGCCGTCGGCCGCCTTGTCACGTCCGCATCCTCGCTCGCCATCATCAGGGCCTGCAGCTGCTCGCCGAGCGCACGATGCGCGGCGAGACAGCGTGCCATCACGCGCACCTCGGCCGGCGCATGCCGCGCCGGGCACACGAGCACGGGCACGCCGCTCGTCGCGAGCAGCAACTGCCGTTGCACGGCTGCGGCTGCATCGGCGTCGTGCGGCAGCGCCGCGACGCCGATCAGGTCGCAGCCGAGATCGGCGGCGAGCGCGCCAGGCGACGTGTCGCCGGCCCCCGGATGGCCGGCCCCCGGATGGCCGGCCCCCGCGATCGCATGCGACAGCCCCTGCGCCCGCGCAGCGGCTTCCACTTTCGCACCCTGTTCGGGCATCCGCGCTCCGGAAAAACGCGAGCCCGGCGCGGCGCCCGGCAGCACGAACGTGACCCGCGCGCCGACCGCCCGCGCCAGTTCGAGCGCATGGCCGATCGCGTCGATGCCGCCGGGCACGCCGTCGACCGTCACGAGCAGATGGCGATACATCGTGCCGCTCCGCTTATCCGGCGCTCGACGCGCTGCGTTGCGTGCCGGTCGATACGATGTTCATGGTCCCTCCTCGTCGCGTTCGTCAATTGCGTTCGTCAATTGCGTTCGTCACGCATCGGAACCCATGCTATCGACCGGGCGACGGTGCGGCCCCACTCGTCGCGGGGGGGATTGACGCGCGAACACGGTTCGGCCGATCCTTCCCCCCACAACCACTCCGGACGCTGGCCCGCACGGCATCGCCGGAATCCGACTGCTGCCCCGATGGCCCACCCACCCGATCGCGCCGACGCGCCCCCCACCGAACTCGTGCTGAAGACGACCGCGCCGCGCGTGCCGGCGCAACTGCTCGCGCGTGCGCGGCTGAGCCTCGCCGCGCCGACGTTCGACGCCCGGCCGGTCACGCTCGTACAGGCGCCGGCCGGCTACGGCAAGACCTCGCTGCTCGCGCAATGGCGCCGCGAATCGCTCGCGCTCGGCCGCGCGGTCGTATGGCTGTCCGCCGACGAGCGCGACGACGCGCCGCGCCTGCTGCTGGGGCTCGTGCAGGCGGTGCGCACCGGTTGCGCGCGGCCCGGTTTCGGGCGCCTGGTTCCGGGCGGTGCGGCGCGCGCGCTGGAGGGGCTGACCGCGTGGCTGGCCGAAGTCGCGCAACTGTCGATCGACGCGCTGCTGATCGTCGACGATGCGGAGCGGCTGCCGGACGCGGGCCTGGACGCGCTGACCTACGTGCTGCACAACGCGCCGCAGAACCTGCGGGTCGTCGTCGCCGCCCGGCGCGGGCTCGATCACGCGGCCGGCGACCTGCTCGCCGGCGGGCAATGCACGCTCGTGGGCCCCGACTGGCTGCGCTTCACGCTCGACGAGACGATCGCGTTGGTCGGCGCACGCTTTGCGCAGCGGGTCGACGCCGATGCGTGCGCGCGGCTGTTCGAACGCGTCGACGGCTGGCCGCTCGGGCTGCAGCTCGCGATGGCCGCGATGGCGCGCTCGGCCGATCCGCGCCAGGCCGTCGACGCGCTCGCCGCGCGCATGGACGGCACCCGCGACCGGCTCGTCGAGCTGCTGCTCGCGAACTTGTCTGCCGACGACACCGCGTTCCTGACGCGCACGAGCGTGGCCGACCGCCTGCATCCGTCGCTGTGCGCCGCGCTGCTCGACGACGCGGATGCCGCCGACCGGCTCGTGCGGCTCGCGCGCGACACGCCGCTGTTCATCGCATCCGACGATTCCGACTGGTGCCGGCTGCATCCGCTCGTGCGCGATACGCTGCGCGACCGCCTGGCGGCGGGCCCGGACGCAGACCGCAGCGAGCTGCATGCACGCGCGGCTGCGTGGCTCGATGCGCACGGGATGACGGAGGAAGCCGCGCGCCATGCGTATGCGGCCGGCCAGGTCGAGACCGCGTACGCGCTCGCGCAGCGCTGCCTCGAGGACGCGATCAAGCAGGGCCGCATCAACGACGTGCTCGACTGGCTCGCGCTGTTGCCCGACGCGGAACTCGACAAGCGCCCGACGCTGCGGATCGCGGTCGCCTGGGCGCTGGCGCTCGGCGAGCGCCATGTCGAGGCGCAGCGTCAGATCGCCGGCATCCTGGCCGATGCCGGCACGCCGGCCGCGATGCGCTACGAATGCGCGCTGATCCTCAGCGCGGCGGCCTATTACGCCGACGAAATCGACCGTTTCGTCGAGCTGTTCGAGCCGTGGGCCGAGTTCACGCCGCCCGCGGCGACATGGCTGGCCCAGATGCATGCGAACCGCCTGTCGGCGCGCGCGATCATCGTCGGCGAACCGGCGCAGGCGCGCCGCTTCCAGCAGGCCGCGCCGCGCGGCGAGACGGCGGCCGGGTTCGGGTACGTCGCGCGCTGGGGCGAGCTGATCACCGGCCTGAGCTACCTGGGCGAAGGCCAGATCCGGCTCGCGGACGACGCGTTGTCGCCGGCACTCGCGCGCGCGGAAGCCGACCTCGGGCGCCGCCATCCGCTGACCTGCATGCTCGCGGCGATGTGCGCGGCGATCGCATACGAGTCCGATCGCGTCGACCAGGCTGCCGCGCTGCTCGCGAACCGGCTCGACGTGCTCGAGCACGCGGGCACGCCCGACACCGTGCTGCTCGGCTATCTGACGGCCGCGCGCATCGCGCTGCTGCGCGGCGTCGAGCATCGCGCGATCGACCTGCTCGAGGCGCTCGACGCAATGGGTGTCGCGCGGCGGCTGCCGCGGCTGTCGGTCGCGAGCCTCGCCGAGCAGGTGCGCATTCATGCGGCACGCTATCGCGAGGCAACCTGCCATGCGCTGGTCGAGCGGATCGACGCGATCGCCGCGGCCGAATTTCCGTCGCACGGGCCGTTGTGGCGGCGCCCCGTCGTGTTGCTGCAGGCGATGGCGCACGCGGGCGCTGCGCTTGCCGCGCGCCGCTGGGATGACGCGAGCGCGGCGCTCGACGAAGCGGCCGTACTGGCCCGCGAGATGAGCATGGGGCGCGCGCGCATCGAGATCATGGCGCTGAGTGCGTTCGCGCTCGAGCAGTCGGGGCACGGCGGTCGCGCGCGGCTCGACGAGGCGATGAACCTCGCGGACATGTTCGGCCTCACGCGCACGCTCGCCGACGCGCATCCGGCCGTCGCCGACTGGGCGCGCCGCGCCGGCGACGAGGCGGCCGCGGGCGACGGTCCCCCGCGGGCCGCGCAGCCGCAGCCGCGCATCGTGCCGCCCGCACCGCGCAGCACCGCCAGCCCGCGCGCGGTGCCGAGCGTCGTGCTGACGCCCAAGGAGCGCGCGATTCTCGAGCTGCTCGCGCGCAACCTGTCGAACAAGGAGATCGCGGTCGCGCTTGCCGTCGGCGAGGAAACCGTGAAGTGGCACCTGAAGAACCTGTTCGGCAAGCTCGACGCCAGCTCGCGCAAGCACGCGGTGCGCCGCGCGCTGGTGCTCGGGCTGCTCGAAAGCGCGCCCTGACCGCCCCCCTCTACACGTCCGTACCGGCGTTGTCCTTACCGGCCGTCGACGGCGGCATCATTGCCGCCCTCCTTCGATTCTCCGCAACCCTGCCCCCCGCGCATGGGGGGGAGCGGCCGCGCGCCGTTGCGTAGTCTTTCCGCACGGCTCGCACCGGCGTCGCATCCGACGCCTTCCCGCCTGCCTCGATGCTTCCCCGCTTCACTCGCACGGGCTCGATCCCGTGCGGTCCATTACGATCCTGGAGACTTCGATGAAGACGAAACTGGCCGCGCTCGCGGCGCTCGCCGGCTGTTCGGTGCTCGCACACGCGCAATCCTCCGTCACGCTGTACGGCGTGGTCGACACCGGCATGCTGTACCAGAGCACGTCGGCCGCGTCGTTCAGCCCGACCGCGCCGAACACCGGCAAGGTGTTCCGGATGAAGGACGGCGGCATCTATTCGAGTTTCTGGGGCATCAAGGGAAGCGAGGACCTCGGCGGCGGCTACAAGGTCAACTTCAAGCTGCAGGGCTCGTTCGACAGCGGCACCGGCAAGATGCAGCTGAGCGACACGCCCGGCGCCGTCGCGATCTTCAACCAGGTTGCGTCGCTCGGCGTGTCGGGCCCGTTCGGCACGTTCACGGCCGGCCGCCAGATCGTGCCGATGATCTACGCGATGGCCGACACCGACGTGCGCAACGCGCAGTTCTTCGGCAGCGTGCTGACCGCGTGGCTCGGCCTGAACACGGCGGCCGGCTGGCCGGGGACGAGCACCAACGGCGCGATCGGCGCGCTGTACGACAGCAATGCGCTCGTCTATCAGTCGCCGACGTTCGCGGGCGCATCGATCGCGCTCGAATACGCGCCGGGCGGTGTCGCCGGGCAGTTCCAGGGCGGCACGCGCGAATCGGTCGTGCTCAGGTATGCGAACTACGGGCTGAACGCATCGGCCGTCTACTACAACGGCCACGACACGAATCCGGCGCCGGGCACCGCGCCGACCGGCGTCGACAATAACCGCTTCGTCTATTTCGGCGCGAAATACACGATCCGCGATTTCTCGGTGTCGGCGTCGTACGGCAACGGCCGGAATCCGTCGCATGCGGACAAGGTAAACCTCGACATGCTGTCGGCGGGTGTCGGCTATCGCTTCACGCCGGCGCTGCAGGTCGCCTCCGCCGTGTACTACCTGAAGGACCGAAACCGCTCGGAGAACCGGTCGACGGCCATCGTGCTCACGGCGGACTACAGCCTGTCGAAGCGGACGATGGTCTATGCACAGGTCGGTCACGTGAACAACTGCGGCACGATGGATCAGATGCTCGCGTACGGGCAGCCGGTCGCGCCCGGGGTCGGCACGACGGCCGCGATGGTCGGGCTGCGGCACAACTTCTGACGACGCAGCCAGGCGAAGCACGGCGCGATGCGCGCGGCGGCGCTCGGGCGCGACTCGCGGCCGCCGCCTGCAGCGATCGCGGGGATCGGCTACAGTGGGCGCTTTCGGCGCGCCCCGCCCGCCCGTCGATGCGCTCGTCCCGCCCCTGCCGCCGTGTCAGGGGCTGCCGGCGACGCCCGGCAGGCCGGCGGACCGCGGATCCTCCACGTTGACGAGCGAACCTCCATGCCCGATCTGTCTGCCTTCCCGATCACGAAAAAGTGGCCTGCCCAGCATCCCGACCGTCTCCAGCTGTACTCGCTGCCGACGCCGAACGGCGTCAAGGTGTCGATCATGCTCGAGGAAACCGGCCTGCCGTACGAGCCACACCTCGTGCGCTTCGACACCAACGACCAGCTGTCGCCCGAATTCCTGTCGCTGAACCCGAACAACAAGATCCCGGCGATCATCGATCCGAACGGCCCCGACGGCCGGCCGCTGCCGCTGTTCGAATCGGGCGCGATCCTGATCTATCTCGCCGACAAGACGGGCCAGCTGATCCCGAAGGATCTCGCCGGCCGTTACGAGACGATCCAGTGGGTGATGTTCCAGATGGGCGGCATCGGCCCGATGTTCGGTCAGGTTGGCTTCTTCCACAAGTTCGCCGGCCGCGACTATGAAGACAAGCGTCCGCGCGATCGCTACGTCGACGAGTCGAAGCGCCTGCTCGCCGTGCTCGACGCGCATCTTGCGAACCGCAAGTGGGTGATGGGCGATACGTACACGATCGCCGATATCGCGATCTTCCCGTGGGTGCGCAACCTGGTCGGGTTCTACGAGGCGGGCGACCTCGTCGGCTTCAGCGAATTCCGGAACGTCGCGCGGGCGCTCGAAGCCTTCGTCGCGCGTCCGGCCGTCGTGCGCGGGCTCAACATCCCGGCACGCGACTGATCCGTGCAGCGGGCGCTGCCCGCTGTCTGCGTGGCCCGCCGCATCGCGCGGCGGGCGGCTTTCCCGCTTTCCTTCGGTGTGTCCGCATGTCCCTCGTTGCGGGCAGCAGGACGATTCGGCCGCGTTATTTTTCGGCCGGCGCCGACGCTCCTTCCCCCCATCCCGCCAGCAGCTTTTCCAGCAACGCCGAGAGTTGCGCCTGCTCCGCCTGCGACAGCGCAGCCAGCATCGCGCGCTGATTGTCGACGTGCGCGACCACCGCATCGTCGATCAGCACGCGTCCGGCGTCCGTCAGCGCGACGAGCGTGCCGCGGCCGTCGGCCGGGTTCGGCCGCCGCTCGACCCAGCCGGCCTTCTGCAGCCGGTCGATCCGTGCGGTCATTCCGCCCGACGACATCATCAGCGCGTCGTACAGCGCCGTCGGCGTCAGCGCGAACGGCGCGCCGCTGCGGCGCAGCGTCGCCAGCACGTCGAATTCGCCCGGCTGCATCCCGTAGCGCGCGAACAGCGGATTGAGACCGTCGCGTGCGATCACGAGCGCGGCTTCCTGCAGCCGCCCCATCACGAGCATCGACGACGCATCCAGATCCGGGCGCTCGATGCGCCATTGCGCGAGCGCATGCGCGGCTCGATCCATTAACCCTCCTCGGCTCACCAGTTATCTTGACGTCGAGATAAATCGGCATTTATCTTGATGTCGAGATACTTTACCTGAAAACGCATGCGCCTCGACGCAGGGGGCATGCACCGATATCGAGGGCCGTTCCATGAATCGTTTCGCGTCCCCAGGATGGCGGCTCGCCGCCGTCGTGCTGGTCGGACTGAACCTGCGGCCGGCGCTGGCCGCAATCGGTCCGCTGCTCGACATGATCCAGCGTGCGACCGGCATCGGCGACAGCGCGGCGAGCCTGCTGACCACGATCCCGATCCTGCTGATGGGCTTCGGCGCGCTGAGCGCGCGGCGGCTGCAGCGCGCGACGGGAATCGCGGGCGGCGTGTGGCTCGGCGTCGCGCTGATCGGGCTCGCCTGCGCGTCGCGCATCGGCGCGCGGCATGCGGGGCTGCTGCTGGCGAGCGCATGCTGCGCGGGCAT
Organism: Burkholderia ambifaria; assembly: GCF_001443045.1. Lineage (GTDB taxonomy): Bacteria > Pseudomonadota > Gammaproteobacteria > Burkholderiales > Burkholderiaceae > Burkholderia > Burkholderia ambifaria_A. Next base: position 98,465 of record NZ_LKPJ01000028.1, read on the forward strand.
CGGGATCGCGATGGTGCAGGCGTTGCTGCCGGGGTTCGTGAAGGCGCATTTCGCGACGCGGATCGGCGGCGCAATGGGCGTCTATTCGACGTCGATCATGGGCGGCGCGGTGCTTGCGAGCGTCGTCGCACCGTTTGCCGCGGCCCGCTGGGGCTGGCTCGTCGCGCTCGCGGGCTGGGCGCTGCCGGCCGCAATCGCAGCGCTCGCGTGGCCGCTTGCCAGCCGTGGCGGCGATGCGCCGGCGTCCGGGGCGCGGCCGGCGTCAGCTTCGACGTCGGTGACGCAGGCGCGGCCGTCGCGCTCGCCGCGTGCGTGGCGGCTCGCGGTGTTCTTCGGGATCGCGACGGGCGCGTACACGCTCGTGCTGGCCTGGCTGCCGCCGTACTACATGCGGCTCGGCTGGTCGCCAACGGCTGCCGGCAGCCTGCTCGGCGGAGTGACGCTCGCGGAAGTCGTCGCGGGGCTCGCGATCTCGGCGACCATCGACCGCCTGCCCGATCGCCGGCCCATGCTGCACGCGGCGATCGCGTCGCTGCTCGCGGGGCTGCTGGTGATGCTGGCCGCGCCGCAGACGCTCGCGTTGCCGGCCGCGCTGCTGCTGGGTGCGGGCATCGGTGCGCTGTTTCCGCTGTCGTTGATCGTCACGGTCGATCATGCGGCGACGCCGGCCGATGCGGCGTCGCTGATGGGGTTCGTGCAGGGCATCGGCTATCTGATCGCGGGGCTGTTTCCGTTCGCGGCGGGCGTCGTGCGCCAGCATCTCGCCGATCTGTCGCCCGCGTGGGTCGCAATGGCTGGCCTGTGTGTGGTGCTGTTCGCGCTGGCGGCGGGTTTCGTGCCGCAGCTTGCGCGGCGCGTCGCGCCGGCCTAGTCTTACTGTGTCAATAAATCAGCATTGGATGCTGAACAAAACGGACATCGCTCGAGCCGGCGCGTGATGTATGCAGCGATACGCCAGCGCAGCGTGGTGATGGAATCAGCCACGTGGCGCTGCATGCGCTGGGGACCCGCGTGGCACGTAATCCGAGGGTAAGGCAAATGGGTCGCGGATCGCGGAGTTTTTTTTACTGTCGCCTTGAATGAGGCGTTGAGCAACAAGAAACCCATAGGCAG
>NZ_LKPJ01000029.1 GCF_001443045.1 Burkholderia ambifaria
CCGCAGCGACGACACGTCGGCGCACACGAAAGCCGCCTGATCCATTTCCATAATCGAGACGAGGACGACATGAACACGCCCACCACCCATCAAGCAGGACTCCGAATGATCATGATCGCGGCAGGCGTCGCGGCGCTGATGTCGCTGTCCGCGTGCGGCGGGCGCATCGTTGTTGTCTCCCTGATTGACCTGTCGCCGTGTCGCGTATTCGCCTGAGGCGGAACCCGGAGCGCTTGCAGGACGAATCGTTTGCATTCTTTCGTCTTGCTTGCCGATCGTGCCCGATATCACCGGATTCGTGCGATCAGAGTAGGTCCGTCGGCGTGAGACGTCTTTTAATGATCGTTAAATTGAAGTAAGCGTCCGATTCATTGCCGGAGTCGGGGTAATCACACGACGCACATCGCGTCGATCGTGATTACCCCGACTCCGGCAATGAATCGGACGCTTACTTCAATTTAACGATCATTAAAAGACGTCTCACGCCGACGGACCTACTCTGATCGCACGAATCCGGTGATATCGGGCACGATCGGCAAGCAAGACGAAAGAATGCAAACGATTCGTCCTGCAAGCGCTCCGGGTTCCGCCTCAGGCGAATACGCGACACGGCGACAGGTCAATCAGGGAGACAACAACGATGCGCCCGCCGCGCCACTTCCGCAGCGACGACACGTCGGCGCACACGAAAGCCGCCTGATCCATTTCCATAATCGAGACGAGGACGACATGAACACGCCCACCACCCATCAAGCAGGACTCCGAATGATCATGATCGCGGCAGGCGTCGCGGCGCTGATGTCGCTGTCCGCGTGCGGCGGCTCCGGCACGCTGAGCCAGGGCACCGGCGGCTCCGGATCGGGGTCCGGCGACACGACTGCGTCGACCGGCGGCTCGGGCAACGGCGCGAGCGGCACGTCGGCCAACGGCGTCGGCCAGACGACCGCGGCATCGAGCAACATCGTGACGGCCGGCGGCGGCGCCATATCGGGTGTCGGTACAACGATCGCGGCGCAGTCGCTGCCCGGCACGAACCCCGCGACGACGCAAGGGCTCGGCACGGTCGTGCAGGACGTCGGCGCGGCCGTCACGACGCTCGGCACCGGCCTCGGCTCGGGTCTCGGCCAGCTCGGCGCGTCGTCGAACCCGGTCGGCACGACGGTCGCGAGCACGGGGGGCGTGGTCACGAATCTCGGGCAGGCCGTCGCCGCGACGGGCGGTGTCGTGTCGAGCCTCGGCGCCAGCGGTTCGGCACTGGCGCCGCTCGCGCCCGCCACGTCGCCCGTCGGCGGTGCCGTGACGACGCTCGGCAACACGATCGCGGGCGGTGGCGCGACGCTCGGCACACAACTGTCGAGCGGCCCGGTCGCCCAGGTGACGGGCACGGCCAGTTCCGCGATCACGCCGATCACGACGACGGTCGGGTCGGTCACGCAGACGGTCGCGGCGAGCACGCCGCTCGGCGCACCGTTGACGAATCTCGTGACGACCGTCGGTAACGGCGTCGCGAACGCCGGCACGACACTCGCGAATACCGGCAACAATCCGGTCACGACCGGCGTCGGCAACGTCGTGACCGCGACCGGCAACACGGTCGCGACCGCGGGCACCGCACTGCTCGGCGGCGGCGCCGCCGCGACGAATCCGCTCGCTCCGGTGACGGGGCTCCTGTCGACCGGCGCGCTCGGCGGCACTGCGGGCGGCAGCAACCCGGCAGGCGCACTCAAGTCGGCGGTCGGTGCCATGACGGCGGCGGCCGGCACCTCGCCGGTCGGCGGCCTGACGGGCGGGACGGGCGGCACCGGCACCGGCGTGCTGTCGAAGACCGGCGGCGGCCTGCTCGCCCCGGTGACGACGACGCTCGGCGCGCTGGCCAGGTAACGTCACGTCGGCCGCCCATGCGGCGGCCCGTACCGTCGTCGACGGTCGGGCGCCGCGTTCGTTGCGGCACGCGATGGCGCCCGCCCCGCGACCGATCGCCGCGCTTTCCCCGCCATCCCGCTCTCGATCCTGCGCAGAAATCGGTCCTGAAAGGAAGACACGTTAAACTCTCACCTCGCGTGGTGCGCCGCCCGCACCCGCCATCCATCGCCAGCCGCGAGCCTCCGGGCCCGCCCCCGACCCATGGAGTGAGTGTCAATGAGCGGCGGACTTCCGTTTCCCGCATCCCGCATGTCGTTCCCGTCTTCGACGGTCTTTCTGGTGCTCGCAGCCGCCGCGCTGCTGTCCGGCTGCGGGCTGCTGCCGACCCAGAATCCGCCCGCGCCGATCAGCGAGGCGCTCGTCGAGCCGATCGAGGAAGCCGCCGGCGAACCGCTGACGATGCCGCCCGTGCCGCCGCCCGTGCAGCCGGAAGAACCGGAAGCACCGAAAAAACCGCACCGCGAAGTGACGCGGCCGAAGCCGGTGCAGCGCACCGAATCGCCGACGCCGACGCCTCCGCCGCCGGCCCCGCTCGTCGCGACCCGCACGCTCGACCGTACGCAGATCCATGCACTGCTCGACAGCGAAGTCGCGCGCCGCAACGGCAAGGTCATCGGCCGCGCGGTCGACATGGTGGCCGACGCGAACGGCAAGCCGCGCGAAATGATCGTCAACCTTCAGGGCTTCATGGGTGTCGGCGACCGCAAGGTCATCTTCCCGTGGAACGTATTCCGCTTCACGCCGGGCGGCAAGCAGGAGCCCATCGTGCTCGACGTGCCGTCGGGCGAACTGCCGCCTGCCGCAAGGCCCAAGGCCGTGCCGCTGTCCGGTTCGGCCGCGGCGTCACCCGCAACGCGACTGCCGATGCTCGACAGCGACGTCGAGCGCCCGAACGGCGCGAAGATCGGCCGCGTCGTCGACGTGCTGATCGACCGCGCCGCGCAACCGCAGGCCGTCGTGCTCGACCTCGGCGGGCTCGTCAATACCGACCGCCGCTCGATCGCCGCGAGCTGGGGCGCGCTGCGCTTCGTCACGCGCGACAAGGCGCTGCATCCGCAGCTCGACCTGAACGATGCGCAGATCAAGGCGTCGCCGCCCTACGCGGCCGACAAGCCGATCGTCGCGGTCTCACCGCCTGCCACCGCCGCCGCGCCGGCTTCGTCTGCGAGTGCCGCCCGATGACGATCAAGCATTCCGTCAGCGTTCGCAGTCTCCGGGCTCTCGACTGGCTCAACTTCTTCGTTGCAAACGTTCAAACCGGGTTCGGTCCGTTCATCGCGTCCTACCTCGCGTCGCACAAGTGGACGCAGGGCGAGATCGGCATGGTGCTGTCGATCGGCACGATCAGCGCGATGGTCAGCCAGGTGCCGGGCGGCGCCGCCGTCGACGCGCTGAAGAACAAGAAAGGCGCGGCCGCATGGGCGATCGCGGCCATCATCCTGTCCGCGGTGCTGCTCGCGTCGAGCCCGACGATCGTGCCGGTGATCGCGGCCGAAGTGTTCCACGGCTTCGCGAGCTGCATGCTCGTGCCGGCGATGGCCGCGATCTCGTTCTCGCTGGTCGGCCGCGCGGATCTCGGCGACCGGCTCGGCCGCAACGCGCGCTGGGCCTCGATCGGCAGCGCAGTTGCGGCGGGCCTGATGGGGCTCACCGGCGAGTATTTCTCCGCGCGGGCGGTGTTCTGGCTGACCGCGGTGCTGGCGTTGCCCGCGCTGTTCGCGCTCGCGATGATCCAGCCGACGCACGAGGTGATCCCGCATTCGTCGAAGCCCGACGACCACGACGAAGGCGAGGAACGCGAGACGCTGCTCGAGTTGCTGCGCGATCGCCGGATGCTGATCTTCGCGGCATGCGTCGTGCTGTTCCACCTGTCGAACGCGGCGATGCTCAACCTCGCGGCCGGCGAAGTGACGGCCGGGATGGGCGAGAACGTGCAGCTCGTGATCGCCGCGTGCATCATCGTGCCGCAGGCGATCGTCGCGATGCTGTCGCCGTGGGTCGGCCGCTCCGCGCAACGCTGGGGACGCCGGCCGATCCTGCTGCTCGGCTTCTCGGCGCTGCCGGTGCGCGCGTTGCTGTTCGCCGGCGTGAGCAGCCCGTACCTGCTCGTGCCGGTGCAGATGCTCGACGGCATCAGCGCGGCCGTGTTCGGCGTGATGCTGCCGCTGATCGCGGCCGACGTCGCGGGCGGCAAGGGCCGCTACAACCTGTGCATCGGGCTGTTCGGTCTCGCGGCCGGGATCGGCGCGACGCTCAGCACGGCCGTGGCCGGGTATGTCGCCGATCATTTCGGCAACGCGATCAGCTTCTTCGGGCTCGCCGCGGCCGGCACGCTCGCGGTGCTGCTGGTCTGGCTCGCGATGCCCGAGACGCGCGTCGAGAACGGCGACGCGACCGCCGGCGAGCCGGCCGCCGCATCGTCCGAACAGGCGCACTGACGCGTCGCCCCCGCTTCCTGGCACGACACGATGGATACGATCAGGACACTCAACGAAGCCCGCCAGCAGATCCAGCAGTCGATTTTCGACCTGTTCAAGGGGCTGACCTTCGGCGAACGGCTCACGCAAGGCGCGCTGATGGCGCTGCAGGCCGTCTGCGGCGCGTGCCTCGCATACGCGATCGGCCGCGCGCTCCACACCGAGCAGGCCGTGTGGGCGGCGATCACCGCGATCGCCGTCACGCAGCACAATTACTCGGACACGATGTCGCTGTCGCGCGACCAGTTCATCGGCGCGATGATCGGCGGCCTGGTCGGCTTCGCGGGCGCGGCACTCGGCGGCGACCGCCTCGTCGCCTATGCGCTTGCGGTCGCGATCACGGTCGTCAGTTGCTGGTGCCTGAACGTCGGCAGCGCGGCACGGCTCGGCGGCGTGACCGCGACGATCGTGCTGCTGTTCCCCGGCAACGGCCCGCTATGGGACATTCCGCTGATGCGGCTCGGGGAAGTCGCGCTCGGCACCGTCTGTGCGCTGGCCGTGTGCTGGGCGATGTCGCGAATCGAGCGGCGCTGGTTCCGCCGGGCGGCGGACAAGGGCAACTGACGCGGCTGCCGGGACGCACGCCCCGGCAGCCGGATGAATCGATGATCGGTGGGAAACGTTACGGGCCGACCCGCAGCACGATGCCCGAACCGATCTGCACGAGCAGATAGTCGCCGCCGACGCCGACCCAGTGATAGCCGCGCGGCGGCGGGCTCAGGTGGTAGCCGCGCCAGTCGTCGACGACGTACTGGCGATCGCGGAATTCGTTCGGAATCCGGTCGCCCTTGTGCCAGTCGCGGCGCGGCTGGTCGGCCCAGCGCGGCGGCACGTCGTCTTCGTGGCGCATCTGGCCCGGTGGCATGTGCTTCGGGCCGTGGCCGCGCTGCATGCCGTGGTTCCCGTGGTTGTCGTAGTTACCGTGATCCTGCGCCATCGCGGCCGGCGCGGCGAAACCCGCCGCGACCAGCGCGGCCAGCATCATCCCGTGCATCCTCTTCATTGTCCTTCCCTCCGTGTTGTCACGTCGAACCGGAAACAATCGGACCTGCACGGTCAAGACTAGCACACCGGCGTGAGCCGCCGTCACGCCGCCTGCTGCTGGTACTGGATCCGGTGGAGGTGCGCGTACAGCCCGCCGTGGCGCAGCAGTTCGTCGTGGCTGCCCTCTTCGACGATCTTGCCGGCTTCGAGCACGAGGATCCGATCCGCACGCTCGATCGTCGACAGCCGGTGCGCGATCACGAGCGTCGTGCGCCCTTCCATCAGCCGCTCGAGCGCGGCCTGCACGTGGCGCTCGGATTCCGAATCGAGCGCCGAGGTCGCCTCGTCGAGGATCAGGATCGGCGCGTCCTTGTAGATCGCGCGCGCGATCGCGAGCCGCTGCCGCTGGCCGCCCGACAGGCGCATCCCGTTGCCGCCGACCAGCGTATCGAGCCCGTCGGGCATCGCGGCGACCGCGTCGGCGAGGTTCGCGGCCTCGAGTGCCGCCTGCACGCGTGCGCGGTCGGGCGTCTGGCCGTACGCGACGTTCGCGGCGATCGTGTCGTTGAACAGCACGACGTCCTGGCTGACCATCGCCATCTGGCCGCGCAGCGCGTGGATGTCGTAGTCGGCCACCGGCACGCCGTCGACCAGGATCGCGCCGTCCGTCGGGTCGAAGAAGCGCGGCAGCAGGTTCACGAGGGTCGTCTTGCCGCTGCCCGACGGCCCCGCGAGCGCGATCATCTCGCCCGGCGCGACCTTGAACGAAATGCGGTCGAGCGTCGGCCGCTCGGATGCGCCGTAATCGAACGACACGTTGCGGAATTCGATCTCGCCGCGCGCGTGCGGCAGCGCGCGGCCGCCGCCTTGCGGCTCGGCCGGCTCGTCGATCAGCCCGAAGATAAGCTCGGCGGCCGTCATCCCGCGCTGCAGCGGCTGGTTGACGTCGATCAGGTGCTTGAGCGGCGAAATCACCAGCAGCATCGACGTGACGAACGCGACGAAGCCGCCGACCGTCGTCTGGTCGTTGGTCGACTGCACGACCGCGATCGTGATCACGACTGCGAGCGCGATCGACGCGAGGAACTGCGTCAGCGGCTGCGCGAGCCCGCCCGAGATCGTCATGCGCATCGCGTAGCCGCGCAGGCGCTTGCTCATCGTCGTGAAGCGGTCCATCTCGTACGTCTCGCCGTTGTGCACCTTGACGACCTTGTAGCCGCCGACCGTCTCCTCGACGATGTACGACAGCTCGTTGGTCAGCGTCTGGTGCTCGCGGTTCAGGCGGCGCAGGCGGCGGTTGATCTTGCTGACGAGCCAGCCGATGCCCGGCAGGATCACCGCGACGATCAGCGTGAGCCGCCAGTTCAGGTAGAACAGGTAGCCGAGCAGGAACATCACGGTCAGCGAGTCGCGCACGAGCGTGACCATCACGCCGGTCAGCACCGACAGGATCTGGTTGACCTCGAACACGATCGCGTTGATCACGGTGCTCGCGGTCTCGCGCTGGAAGAACGACGCACCCGTGTGCAGCATCCGCTGGAACATCTCGAGCCGCAATTGCAGCAGGATGCGGTTCGACACGTAGTTGAGCAGGTAATTCGACGCGTACTGCGACACGCCGCGCACGAGTGCAAGGCCGATCACGGCCATCGGCACGTACCATTTCGCGCGGTCGCTGCCGTGCGAGCCGAAGCCGTGGTCGAGCAGCGGCTTGAGCAGCGCCGGAATCCCGGCTTCCGTGGCCGCGACGACGCCCATCGTCATCACGGCGAGCAGCACGATGCCGATCAGCGGCCGGATGTACGGCCACAGGCGCTTGAGGACCGTGACCGGCGACGTACCGGTGCCGTCCATCGGTTTGCGAAGAGTGTTCTGGGTTTCCAAGGCAATCCTTCTTGAGCCGCGACGCGGCGCCCGGGGCATGGCTGCCCGGGATTCACCCCGTCCGGCGGGTGCCGAAAAAGGCCCAACATTATAGCTGCACCGCCCCCGCCGGCACGGCCGCTGCCGAAGCGGCCGCTGGCCGGCGCGCGGGTATACTGCCGCTCACCGTTTTCTCCGCCTTTTCGACGATTTCATGGCAGAACCCACCCTCGGCGTCGCCCTCATCGCCCTCAACGCGGCCGCGCGGCTCGCGCAGTGCCTCGACGCGCTGACCTTCGCCGACGACGTCGTCGTGATCGACGGCGGCAGCACCGACGATACCGTCGCGATTGCCCGCGCGCACGGCGCCCGCGTGATCGTCGAGCGCGACTGGCCTGGCTTCGGTCCGCAGAAGAACCGCGCGCTCGACGCGCTCGACACCGACTGGATCCTGTCGCTCGACACCGACGAGGTGGTCAGCCCGGAGCTCGCGCAATCGATCCGCGCAGCCATCCGCGCGCCGGGCGCACAGGTCTACGCGCTCGACCGGCTGTCGAGCTTCTGCGGCCAGTGGATCCGCCACAGCGGCTGGTATCCGGACTGGGTGCCGCGCCTGTTCCGGCGAGGCACCGCCCGCTTCTCCGACGATCTGGTGCACGAACGGCTCGTGTTCGACACGCCCGCGCAGCGGCTGCCGGGCAAGCTGATGCACTATTCGTACGAGGATTTCGAGACCGTCGTGCGCAAGCTCGATGCGTATTCGACGGCCGGCGCGCGCCAGCGCCGCGCGGCCGGCCAGCGCGGCGGCTTCGGCAAGGCGCTCGCGCGCGGCGCGTGGGCGTTCGTGCGGACCTACGTGCTGCGACGCGGGTTTCTCGACGGCCGGGCGGGCTTCATGATCGCCGTGTTCAACGCGGAAACGGTGTACTACCGGTTCCTGAAGCTCGGCCACGAAGCGGCCCGCTGAGCGCCCCCCGCGCAGCCCTCGCCCTGACGCCGCCGGCATGCGGCCGGCCCGGCGTTACAATGCCGGGCTGCCCGCGTGGCATGCGCGCCCGAGCGCGGCGCCGCGCCCCGCGCCGCCGACACGACGACCACCGAATCCGACCGCCATGTTCTCCATCATCATCCCGACCTGGAACAACCTGCCGTACCTCAAGCTCGTCGTCGACAGCCTGCGCCGTCATTCGGCGTACGACCACCAGATCATCGTGCACGTGAACGACGGCTCGGACGGCACGCTCGACTGGGTGCGCAGCGAAGGCATCGAGCACACCGCGTCGCCGGCCAACATCGGCATCTGCCACGCGGTGAACCTGGCCGCCGCGCGCGCGACGCGCGACTACGTCGTCTACATGAACGACGACATGTACTGCTGCCCCGGCTGGGACGCGGCGCTCGTGCGGCGCATCGAGCAGATGCCGACCGACCTGTTCATGCTGTCCGGCACGATGGTCGAGCCGGTCGACACGCGCAACCCGTGCGTCGTCGTCAGCAATTTCGGGCGCGACGCCGAACAGTTCGATGCGGCCGGCCTCGTCGCGGCCACGCCGCGGCTCGCGCGCGCGGACTGGCTCGGCTCGACCTGGCCGCCGACGCTCGTGCACCGCGACTGGTGGAGCCGCATCGGCGGCTACAGCAGCGAACTGTCGCCGGGGATGAGCAGCGACAACGACTTCTCGATGAAATTCTGGGACGCCGGCTGCCGGATCTTCCTCGGCGTCGGCGACAGCCTCGTCTATCACTTCCAGCAGAAGAGCACCGGCAAGATCGTCAAGAACGACGGCCGCCGCCAGTTCCTCAACAAATGGGGCATGACGCAGGCCACGTTCGACCGCTATTACCTGCATCGCGGCGAGCCGGCCGGCTCGCGCATCGCGCTCGACACGCCGGCCGTCGAAGGACGCCTCAAGCGCGCGCTATTGCGCTCGCGGATCAAGCGCGCATTCGGCTGATCAGACCCCGGAAACGACACGGAAACACACGCCGCTTCGCGTATACTGCGCGCTTCGTCCCGGGCACTGCCGCCGCGGGACGCGCGGCGCGCAGCACGGTGCCCGCATGCCGCATTCGTCCATTCGACAGGTTCCGATGCTTTCGTTTTCCGCTCCCGCCACGCGGCGCCTGACCGCCGCTCGCGCCTTCGCCGTCGTCGCGCTCTGCATGGTGCCCGTCTCGACCGCGCTGACCAACGTGTTCTGCGGGCTGTTCGCGGCCGCTCTCATCATCTCCCCCGAATTCTGGCGCGACCTGCGCTCGTTCGTCACCGAACCGGCGTCGCTGGCCGCGCTGCTGATCCTCGCGTCGCTGGCCGCGAGCGTCGCCTATACGGTCGCGCCGCACCCGAAGGCGTGGAACTGGGTCGCCAAGTACGACAAGCTGCTGCTGCTGCCGTTTGCCGTACTCGCGTTCCGCCATTCGAACTGGGCGCCGATCGTGCGGCGCGCGTGGTTCGGCACGCTGTGCGTGATCCTGCTGCTGTCGACCACCAACTATCTCGGGCTGACCGCGATCGGGCCCGCGCATGCGTCCGATCTGCCGCTGTCGCGCGCATGGGTGTTCAAAAACCACATCGCGGCCGGCATGTTCGGCGCGCTGCTGTTCTACCAGGCCGCCGACCTCGCGCTGGCGGCCCGCACCGCGCTGTCGCGCGCCGCGTATGCGGCCGTCGCCGCATGGTCGCTGATCAACGTGTTCGTGATGCTGCAGGGGCGCACCGGGCAGGTCATCGCGCTGCTGCTGCTCCTCGTCGTCGCGGTGCGTTTCATACTGCTGCTGCGCCGCCAGTCGGCACTGCGCGCGGGTCTCGCCGCCGGGACGCTGGTCCTGGCCGGCGTTGCGCTCGTCGTCGCCGCATGCACGGTGCACAACGGCCGCCTCGTGAAGGTCGTGACGGAAGTGCAGCAGTACCGGCAGACCGATGCGGCCACGTCGACCGGGCTGCGGCTCGAGTGGTACAAGAAGGGGCTCGAGCTGTATCGCCAGCGCCCGGTAATCGGCTATGGGGCGGGCGGTCTCGAGTCCGAGTTCGAGAAGCTCACGGCCGGCAAGACGGCTGCCGAAGGCCAGCTCACGTCGAATCCGCATAACGAATATCTGCTGATGGCCGTACAGCTCGGCACGCTCGGCGTACTGCTGTTCCTGAACCTGATCGTGCAGATCGCGCGCGGCAGCCGCACGCTCGATCCGCGTTCACGGCACCTGCTGCTCGCGTGGCTCGCGATCTTCGCGATCGGCAGCCTTGCGAATTCGCTGCTGCTCGATTTCGCCGAAGGTCACCTGCTGGTGCTGCTCGCCGGCATCCTGCTCGGCTGCGCCGAGCGCGGCGAAGCGCTGCCGCGCGAGACGTCGGCGATCCGGCGCAGCGCGTAACCCGTCACGCACCCGACCGGCGGAACGGCGCGGCCGCCTGCCGCCGGATCGGCTCAATGGCGTCGCACCCGCGTCGCTGCCGGATACGCGACCACGCGCCTTCGACGCGTCGTGTCGCCGCTCTCAACTGTCCAGATCAGGAAACGCCCGGCTTTCGCGCGTCAGTTTGAACGCGCGCGATGCAGCCGCGACGTGTCGACGACCGCGTCGGCGGCGCCCGGCGGCTTCAACCCGAGCATCTCGGCCGCCGCCGCCTTGACGCGCTGCGCGCCGAGATTGACGAGGCAGTCGCTATGGCTGTCGACATGGCGCTCGCAGCCCTCCTGCCGGCACGGCACGCAATCGCCCTCACCCTGCAGCAGCCACACGTTGCCGTGCCGCGCGGAGCCGCGCAGTGCCCACGGGTTTTCGGTCGGCGGCCAGTGCTGCGGCCACGGCCCCCAGCGCACCGGGTCGGACGGACCGAACAGCGCGATCGTGGCGGTGCCCGTCGCGGCCGCGACGTGCGTCGCCCCCGTATCGGGCCCGATGAACAGTCGCGCGCGCCGCACCAGCTCGGCGCTTTCGCCGAACGTGAGGCGGCCGACCAGGTTCAGCACGTCGCCGCCCGCCTCGGCCGCGACCTGCTCCGCATACTCGCGCTCGCGATCGGCCGGGCCGCCCGACAGCGCGATCGCGAACCCCTGCGCGCGCAGCCATTCGATCATCTCGACCCAGCCTTCGAGCCGCCATTGCTTGTAGCGGAACATCGGATACGGATGCAGCACGACGAGCGGCTTGCCGTCGCGGATGGCCGGCGACTCCGCGAGCCAGGCGTCGAAACGCGCGCGCCGCGCGGGATCGTCGCCGATGCCCGGCGCGACGACCTCGGATACCGGCTCGATGCCGATCACCGGCGCGAGCGCAAGCGTGCTGACGACCGTATGCGCGGACTCGTGATGATTGATCGCGATGCCGTTCAGCATCATCCGCGTGAGCCACGTGACACGGTTCGGATCGACGAGGCCGACGCGCTTGCGGCCGGCGAACCAGCTATAGAAGCGCGGCCGGTCGGAGCTCAGTGCCGCGCACGCGAGATCGTAGCGGCGCCACATCGACAGCGCGTCGCGCAGCCGCTCCCGGAAGCCGGCGCGCTGCGCGACGACGATCACGCGCCGTACGTCGGGGTTGTGCTCCAGCACGCCCTCGGTGCCGCGAAACACCAGCATGTCGATCTGTGCGTCGGGCCAGCGCGCCTTCAGCGAACGCACGAGCGGCGTCGTCAGCAGCACGTCGCCGATGCGGCGCGGTGCTGCGACGAGAATGGTTCTGGGCGGGCGGGCGGAAGAAAACAGGGCCACGGCAATCGTTCCGTCTAGCTGGCTGGACAAGGCTCGCAATGTACAGGATTTTGCGGCCGGTGGCGTGGCGTGACGCCGGGGAGCGTGCTGCGGGTGTCGGTGGCACGTCTCGGCGGCGGCCGGTAGCCGGTGCCACCCATTCCGGCAACGCGACGGCAACGACGCGACACGCGCGGCGGGCCTGCGGCCACCGCTTCTCGTTGCGCACGCTTGCTTTCGCTTGCCCGTCCGGTGGCAGCGCGGGCAATGCCGGCGCTGCCGGACTTCAGGGACGCTACGAAACGATTGCGCCGCCCCCGGGTGCCGCGAACATGGCGGCCGGAAGCCGCATCGCGCTGCATCGCGTGCCGCGCGGAACCGTCCCCGTTTCACGCTCGCGATGTCGCCGCCGGCCGGCGGACGGACCGCGGCCGGCGCCGCATCTGCGTCGCGCGACGGATTGTATAGCGTCCGGATGACAGCCCCGAGCACCTGCCAGAACGAAAACGGCCCGCCGCACCGCACGATGGCGATGCGACGGGCCGCACAGGCGACGACCGTCCGGCGGGGCGCGGTCAGTACGTGATTTCGACGACGCTGCCGTCGAATGTCGCGCGCAGCTCCGCGAGCAGCGTGTCGCTCGGCTTCACGCGCCACGCATCGCCGAGACGCATTTCGCCTTGCGCGCGCGCGTTGCTGTAGTGAACCTGCACCGCGAGCCCGTTCGGCAGCGGTGCCTGCGGGCGACGGCCGCCGTCGCGACCGCCGCCGCGCGGCGCGGGCACGTCGACCGCTGGCGCGGCCGCCTGATCGTCCTTCGATACGTGCGGTTCGAGCACACGGCGCAGCGCCCCCGCATCGGCATTGCCGTTCATCGTGAGCCGCACCGCCTGCGCGTAGCGGCTGCGCGCGCGCTCGAGATCCATCACGGTGTCGGCCGTGAAGCGGATGCCGCCGGTGAACGCGTCGTTGCGCGCCTGCCCCTGCACGATCAGCAGTTCGTCTTCCTTGAACAGGGCCTTGTTCGCCTCGAACTGCTCGTTGAAGATCGTGATCTCGCACTGGCCCGAACCGTCGTCGAGCAACGCGATCAGCATCTTGCCGCGCTGGGTCATCTGCGTGCGCAACGACGCGATGATGCCCGCGACGAGCTTGTCGCGACCTTCCTTCAGGTCGCCGACCTTCTGCCGCACGAACCGGCGCACTTCGTCGCGATACGCGTCGAACAGGTGACCGGACAGGTAGAAGCCGAGCGCGCCCTTCTCTTCCTGCAGGCGGCGCTTGTCGTCCCACGCGGGTTCGTCGACGAGCGCATGCGCATGCGGCGACTCGGCCCCCATGTCGAACAGGCCGGCCTGCATCGCGTTCGCCGCGGCCTGCTCGGCCGCTTCCATCGCGAGCGGCACCGACGCGAGCATCTGCGCGCGGTTCGCGTTCAGCGAATCGAATGCGCCGGCGCGGATCAGCGCCTCGACCGTGCGGCGGTTGACCACGCGCCGGTCGATCCGCTCGCAGAAGTCGAACAGGTCGGTGAACGGCTTTTCCTCGCGCGCACGCAGGATTTCCTCGATCGCGTTCTGGCCGCTGCCCTTCACCGCGCCGAGGCCATAGCGGATCGTGCGCGAGCGCTTGCCGTCGGCTTCGGCGACCGGCTCGAACCGGTAATGCGACTGGTTGATGTCCGGCGGCAGCACAGCGAGGTTGTTCACGACGCAGTCGTCGAACAGGATCTTCACCTTGTCGGTGTCGTCCATCGCGAGCGTCATGTTGGCCGCCATGAATTCGGCCGGATGATGCGCCTTCAGCCACGCGGTGTAATAAGCGAGCAATGCGTAAGCCGCCGCGTGCGACTTGTTGAAGCCGTAGCCCGCGAACTTCTCCATCAAGTCGAAGATCTCGTCGGACTTCTCGCGCGTGAGGCCGTTCGTCGCCGCGCCCTCGGCGAAGATCTCGCGGTGCTTGGCCATCTCCTCGGGCTTCTTCTTGCCCATCGCGCGACGCAGCAAGTCGGCGCCGCCGAGCGAGTAGCCGCCGATGATCTGCGCCATCTGCATCACCTGCTCCTGATAGACCATGATGCCGTAGGTCTCTTTCAGGACGGGTTCGACGCGCGGATCCGGATAGTCGACCTTCTCGCGGCCATGCTTTCGTGCGCAGAAGCTCGGGATCAGATCCATCGGGCCCGGACGGTACAACGACACGAGCGCGATGATGTCCTCGAAACGGTCGGGCTGCGCGTCCTTCAGCATGCCCTGCATCCCGCGGCTTTCCAGCTGGAACACGGCGACCGTGTTGGCCTTCTTCAGGATCTGGAACGACGCCGGATCGTCGAGCGGCACCTGCGCGAGCGACCAGTCGGCCTTCGACGCGTCCAGCCGGCGAATGTAGCGCTCGGCCCAGTCGAGGATCGTCAGCGTCGTGAGGCCCAGAAAGTCGAACTTCACGAGGCCGACGGCTTCGACGTCGTCCTTGTCGTACTGGCTGACGACACCGCCGTCGTCGCCCTGCGTGTACAGCGGGCAGAAATCGGTCAGCTTGCCGGGCGCGATCAGCACGCCGCCCGCGTGCATCCCGACGTTACGCGTGAGGCCCTCGACGCGCTGCGCGAGGTCGAGCAGCTGGTGCACTTCGTCCTCGTGGTCGTAGCGCTCCTGCAGTTGCGGCTCTTCCTTCATCGCGTCGGCGATCGTCACGTGCTTGCCCGGCTTGAACGGGATCAGCTTCGCGACGCCGTCGGTGAACATGTAGCCGAGGTCGAGCACGCGGCCGATGTCGCGCACGGCCGCCTTCGCGGCCATCGTGCCGAAGGTGGCGATCTGCGACACGGCGTCCGCGCCGTATTTTTCCTTCACGTACTGGATCACGCGATCGCGGCCGTGCTGGCAGAAGTCGATGTCGAAGTCGGGCATCGACACGCGTTCCGGATTCAGGAATCGCTCGAACAGCAGGTTGTAGCGCAGCGGATCCAGATCGGTAATGCCGAGCGCGTACGCGACCAGCGAACCCGCACCCGAGCCGCGGCCTGGACCGACCGGCACGCCGTTGTTCTTCGCCCAGTTGATGAAGTCGGCAACGATCAGGAAGTAGCCGGGGAAGCCCATCTTCGTGATGGTCCCGCACTCGAATTCGAGCCGCTTGTAGTACGTGTCGCGCTGTGCATCGCGCTCTCCGGTATCCGGATACAGTTGTTCAAGGCGCTTCTCGAGCCCCTCCTTCGACAACTGGACCAGGTAGTCGTCGAGCGACATGCCGTCCGGCGTCGGGAACAGCGGCAGCTTCGGCTTGCCGAGCTCGAGCTTCAGGTTGCAGCGCTTCGCGATCTCGACCGTGTTCGCGATCGCCGACGGCAGGTCGGCGAACAGCGCAGCCATGTCGTCCTGCGTGCGGAAGTACTGATCGGTCGTGAAACGCTTCTGGCGCCGCGGATTCGCGAGCATGTCGCCTTCCGAGATGCACACGCGCGCTTCGTGCGCGGTGAAATCGTCGTCGGTCATGAACTGCGTCGGATGCGTCGCGACGACCGGCAGCTTCAACGACGCGGCGAGCGACGCGGCCTGCTGGATGTACGCCTCGGCGCCCGGCTGGCCGTAACGCTGAAGTTCGATGTAGAAACCGCCCGGGAACACCTTCGCCCAGCGCTCGGCATGGCGGCGCGCGGCTTCCTCGTTACCGGCAGCGAACGCGAGCCCGATATCGCCCTGCTGCGCGCCCGACAGCGCGAGCAGCCCTTGCGACAGTTCGCCGTCGAGCCAGCTCGCATCGAGCTCCGCGCGGCCGCGGTACTGGTTCGTGAGCCACGCCTTCGACAGCAGCTCGCACAGGTTCAGGTAGCCGACCTTGTCCTTCACCAGCAGCAGCAGGCGCGACGGTTTGTCGCGATCGTCCGGATTGGTGATCCAGACGTCGCAGCCGGCGATCGGCTTGATGCCCTTGCCGCGGGCTTCCTGGTAGAAACGGACGAGGCCGAATGCGTTGCCGAGATCGGTGAGGGCGAGCGCGCCCTGGCCGTCTGCGGCCGCCGCCTTGACGATGTCGTCGAGACGCACGATGCCGTCGGCAATCGAGAATTCGGAGTGGACGCGAAGATGGACGAAGCGGGGATCTGACATGGGCGTTATTGTAGCCGCGTCGTCGCGCAGGCTGCCCAAAAAATCCCCGTGCCCGGCCGTTCGGCCGATGCGCGCGATGCCGGCCGAACGGTCAGGTGCCGGCGCACGCGCAGTTTGCGGGATAATACGGGTTTTCGAATCATCGCCCCGGCTTCGCACCCTTTTTTGCGGGGCCGCCGTGCGCCCCGCCGCACGGCCGCGGCCGTTTCCCGTCGGACCATCATGACCATCGTCAACCTCGCCGCCTACCACTTCGTATCGCTCGACGCGACCGAGCAATGGCGCCCGCTCGTCACCGCCCGCTGCAACGAACTCGGCCTGCGCGGCACGATCCTGCTCGCGCCGGAAGGCATCAACCTGTTCATCGCCGGCCCGCGCGAAGCGGCCGACGCGTTCATCGACTACCTCCGCCACGATCCGCTGTTCGAAGGCAAGTTCGCGACGCTGCAGTTCAAGGAGAGCCTGTCCGACTCGCAGCCGTTCCGCCGGATGCTCGTGCGCCTGAAGCGCGAGATCATCACGATGAAGAAGCCGGCGATCAAGCCCGAGCTCGGCCGCGCGCCGTCGGTCGACGCACGCACGCTGAAGGCGTGGCTCGACCGCGGCCACGACGACGCCGGCCGCCCGGTCGTGATGCTCGACACGCGCAATGCATTCGAAGTGGACGTCGGCACGTTCGACGACGCGCTCGACTACCGGATCGACAAGTTCAGCGAGTTCCCGGAAGTCATCGACGCGAACCGTGCCGATCTCGAGGGCAAGACGGTCGTGTCGTTCTGCACCGGCGGGATCCGCTGCGAGAAGGCGGCGATCCACATGAAGGAAATCGGCATCGATAACGTGTACCAGCTCGAGGGCGGGATCCTGAAGTATTTCGAGGAAGTCGGCGGCGCGCACTATCACGGCGACTGCTTCGTGTTCGACTACCGCACCGCGCTGAACCCGCAGTTGCAGCCGACCGAGAACGTCACGTGCTTCGCATGCCGCGCGGTCGTCACGCCGGAAGCCCAGCAATCGCCGAGCTACGTGCCCGGCACGTCGTGCCCGGCCTGCGCGCAGGCAGCCAGCGCCGCGTAAGCGCGCGTTGCGCCGCGCCCCGATGAACGGCTACCGCGGCCGCTTTGCGCCGTCGCCCACCGGTCCGCTGCATTTCGGCTCGCTGGTCGGTGCGCTCGCGAGCTGGCTCGACGCACGCGCGCACGGTGGCACGTGGCTCGTGCGCATCGAGGACATCGACGGCCCGCGCACGGTGCCCGGCGCCGCGGACGACATCCTCGCGACGCTCGCGCATTTCGGCATGACGCCAGACGAACCGCCCGTATGGCAAAGCACGCGCGATGCCGATTACGCGGCCGCGCTCGACCGGCTCGTCGCCGCGGGGCTCGTCTATCCGTGCGGCTGCACGCGCAAGGAAATCGCCGATTCGCTGCGTGCCGTGCACGAGCGCCACACGACTCTCGCGTATCCAGGCACCTGCCGCACCGGCCTGCATGGCAAGCCCGCGCGCGCATGGCGGCTGCGCGTGCCGGACGGCGACGATGCGATCGTCACATTCGACGACCGCTGGCAGCACACGCAAGCGCAGAACCTCGCGACCGAAGTCGGCGATTTCGTGCTGAAGCGCGCGGACGGCCAATGGGCGTATCAGCTCGCGGTCGTGGTCGACGATGCCGACGCGGGCATCACCCACGTCGTGCGCGGCGCCGACCTGCTCGATTCGACCGCGCGCCAGATCTATCTGCAGCGCTGTCTCGGCGTGCCGACACCCGCCTACCTGCACGTGCCCGTCGTCGTCGATGCGAACGGCGAAAAGCTCAGCAAGCAGACGGGCGCGATCGCGCTCGAACGCGACGATCCGCTGCCGGCGCTGCAGGCCGCCGCCGCGCATCTCGGTCTTGCGACCGATGGCGATCTGTCGGGCGCCACAATGGATGCCTTCTACGCGGCCGCGACCGATGCGTGGGCGCGTCGCTTCGGGCCGCGCGCCGGCTGAATCGCCCGCGGGACACCGGTCGGTGCCAACCGCGTTCCTGCATCCGTCAGCGCCGCATCCGATCGCATGAAGGCGTGGCGAAAGCCGGAACCGCACGCCCGCTGACTACCCGGCACCGAGGGCACTCCGTCGACTGCCCCGCCCCCGCTCGGCATGAAATCACGCACCTCTTCGCAATCGTCTCGCCCAATGAAAAACGGGCGCATGCTCATCGCATGCACCCGCTTCTGCGGCAGCGCTCGCGCGCCGCACCAACCGCCTGAACCGCCCGCTTACGCCGACGGCTTGCGCGGCATCCCGAACCCGCCGAGCAGCGCGGCGACCTGACGCTTCGGCCCCTTCTTCTCGGGCTGCTGCGCGGACTTCGTCTCTTCCGGCTGCTTCGCCGGCACCGACGGTTCGTACGGCTTCAGGAAGAAATCGTCGACCGGCGCCTCGTGGCGACGGTGATGGCCGCGCTCGGAACTGCCCGAACGACGCCCCGACGCACCGCGATGCTCTTCGCGATCACGCCGGCCGCCGCGTTCGCTGCTGCGCTCGCCACCGCGATTGCTGCCCCGCTCGTCGTGATGATGACGCGCCGGCTTGTCGAGCGCGAGCGTCTGCACGTCGAGCGGACGCTTGATCAGTTTTTCGATATCGGCGAGCTGCTTGCGCTCGTTCGGGCTGCACAGCGACAGCGCATCGCCCGTCGCGCCCGCGCGGCCCGTGCGGCCGATCCGGTGCACGTAGTCTTCCGCGTTGAACGGCAGGTCGAAGTTGATCACGGCCGGCAGTTCGGCGATGTCGAGACCGCGCGCGGCCACGTCGGTCGCGACCAGCGCCTCGATCTCGCCGCGCTTGAACGCGTCGAGCGCCTGCATCCGCTCGATCTGCGTCTTGTCGCCGTGGATCGCCGACGCGACCACGCCGTCGCGCTCGAGGTTGCGCGCGAGCCGGCTCGCGCCGATCTTGCTGTTGCAGAACACGATCACCTGCTTGAGGCCACGATCGCGCAGCAACTGCACGACGGCCGCCTGCTTGTCGCCTTCGGCGACGTCGTAGACGATCTGCGTGACGTTCGCGTTGGTCGAGTTGCTGCGCGCGACTTCGATCGTCTGCGGGCTGCGCAGGTAGGTCGATGCGAGCTTCTTGATTTCGCCCGAGAACGTGGCCGAGAACAGCAGCGTCTGGCGCTCCTTCGGCAGCAGGTTCAGGATGCGCTGCAGATCGGGCAGGAAGCCCATGTCGAGCATCCGGTCTGCTTCGTCGAGCACGAGGATCTGGACCTGGCCGAGATTGGCCGTCTTCTGCTGCACGTGGTCGAGCAGGCGGCCCGGCGTCGCGATCAGGATCTCGACGCCGCGGCGCAGCTCGGCCATCTGCGGATTCATGTCGACGCCGCCGAACACGACCGCGCTACGCAGCGGCGTGTGCTTCGCATACGCGTGCACGTTCGCGGCGACCTGGTCGGCGAGTTCGCGGGTCGGCGTGAGGATCAGCGCGCGCACCGGGTGGCGCGCCGGGGACGCGCTCGTGTTGGCCTGCGGCAGCAGGCGCTGGATGATCGGCAGCGAGAAGCTCGCGGTCTTGCCGGTGCCCGTTTGCGCGGCGCCCATGACGTCGCGGCCGGCGAGCACGACCGGAATGGCCTGCGCCTGGATCGGCGTCGGCGTCGTATAGCCCTGCTCCGCAATGGCTTTCAGGATATCGGCGGCAAGGCCGAATTGATCGAAGGTTGCGTCGACTGGCTTGGCGACAGAATCGGACATGGTGGCGTTTCGCTCAAAAGGCGCGGCGGGGACATCGTGCGTCAGGCCGGCCGGGCCTGCGCTCATCACAATTCGGAAGTAGACGGAGCCGCGGCGCGCCGCGCGGCGCCGCTCTGGCGCTTGGGACCGGTTCGATTCGAACAGCGGGCGCCACAGGCCGTGCGGACTCCGTTCGGCGCGAATGCCGGCGGAAAGGGCCGTATTGTAGCACTGCGCAGCAATCTGTCCGTGACAACGCCGCGAACTGCCCCGGTGGCGGTTCGCGGCGGGTGCCGGCAGGCGGGGCGCGGACGATGCATCGAGCGATCGGACTATCGCGATCGGCCGATGGTCTGCATTAGGGGTCAAATCCCCGCCATGTCGACCGGAAAAACGCCGGGCGCGGCCGGCGAGCCCGAGCGTCGCCCGGTTCGCCGCCCGGTTCGAGCCCGCCCCGGCTGGCCGCGCGGTCGCGGCGACCGGCACGCTCGCATGGCATACCCGGTCGCGCGCGGCGCTCAGCCCTTCTTCTTTTTCTTCTTCTCGACCTGAACGCAGTCGCCAAGCAGCGGTGCCGCATTCTGGTCGGCAATCTCGTCACGCAGCGTCCCTTCCTTGCCCTTCGTCCACCACGTATAGCGTCCGGCCTGATAACGCACGCCCGACGCCGATACGGTGTCGACGAACAGCAACTGCTGCCCGTTGACCGGCACCAGCGCGAAGCTCTGGCCGTTGCCCGCGCGCCAGTACGACACGCGGATCGGCTGCTTCTGGTTCGCGCACTGATAGGCGGTCTGCTGGCGCGAATCGGCGTCGATCTCCTCGACGGTCAGTTGCGCGGCATGCGCGACGGAAACGGCGGTGCCGGCCAGCGCGAGCGCGGCGAAGGTTTGGCGAATCATGCAGGTCCTCTCACGAGACGGGTGGAAGCGCACCCGCGCGGGGCGCGCGGTGGTTATCGCGGGGGGGTATGGATCGAGAGTTCGTCGGTCAGGGATCGATGACGTCGGCGCACGCATCGGTGGGCGCCGCCGCGACATGGCCGACGACCGGCACGATCTTCAGCCCGGCCGATGCGATCCGGCACGGCGCGGCCGCAAGGCCGCATCCCGCGAGACTCGCGACGAGCGCCAGCGCGGCGCCCAGCCTGCCGATACGGCCGATCCGCTTCCACGTCGATGCCATCGCGCCCTCCTGGTCTCGTCAGCGCGCCGACACCGGCCGCACAGCCGCCGCGGCGCGCTTCGCGCGTTCGCGGGCTTCGTCGACGGTCGCGCCGGTCGCGAGTGCGACGCCCATGCGCCGCTTCGCAAAGCTTTCCGGTTTGCCGAACAGGCGCAGGTCGGCGCCCGGCACGGCCAGCGCGTCGCGCACACCCTCGAACGCGATGCCGCGCTCGTCGAGCCCGCCGTAGATCACCGCCGACGCGGCCGGCGAACCGAGCGTTGGATCGACCGGCAGCCCGAGAATCGCGCGCGCATGCAGTTCGAACTCCGACTGGCGCTGCGACGCGAGCGTGACGAGGCCGGTGTCGTGCGGCCGCGGACTCACCTCGGAGAACCAGACGTCGTCGCCGCGCACGAACAGCTCGACGCCGAACATCCCGCGCCCGCCGAGCGCCTCGGTCACCTTGTGCGCGATCTCGCGCGACTTTTCCAGCGCGACAGCACTCATCGGCTGCGGCTGCCACGATTCGACGTAGTCGCCCGCCACCTGCACGTGACCGACCGGCTCGCAGAAGTAGGTACGCGTCTCGAGCGTCGCCGGATCGATTGCACGCACGGTCAGCTGCGTGATCTCGTATTCGAAATCGATGAAGCCCTCGACGATCACGCGGCCGTGGTTCACGCGGCCGCCCGCCATCGCGTAGTCCCACGCGGGCTTCACGTCGGCTTCGGTCCGCACGACCGACTGCCCCTTGCCCGACGACGACATCACCGGCTTCACGACGCACGGCATGCCGATCTTCGCGACGGCCGCGCTGAACGCGTCGAACGATTCCGCGAACGCGTACGGCGACGTCGCGAGCCCGAGCTCCTCGGCCGCGAGCCGGCGGATGCCTTCGCGGTTCATCGTGAGCTGCGTCGCGCGTGCGGTCGGGATCACCTCGGCCAGGCCGGCCGCCTCGATCGCCGCGAGCGCGTCGGTCGCGATCGCCTCGATCTCCGGCACGATCAGGTGCGGACGCTCGGCCTCGACGACCGCGCGCAGCGCGGCGGCGTCGGTCATGTCGATCACGTGCGCGCGATGCGCGACCTGATGGCCCGGCGCATCCGGATAGCGGTCGACCGCGACGACTTCGACGCCGAGCCGCTGCAACGCGATGATGACTTCCTTGCCGAGTTCGCCGGCGCCGAGCAGCATGACGCGCGTGGCCGACGGAGAAAGCGGCGTACCGAGCCGCTGACCGATCTGCATGTGATTTCCCGCTGGTTCTGTTGGAGGACGAAAACGGCTTCGATGTTAACACGCTCACCCCACGCTCACCCCACGCGCACCCGCGCCGGTTCAGCCGGTTTCGTCGCGCCGCTGCCCCCGCCGCGCGCGGCTCGCGGTCGGGCTGCGAACGTTTTCACGCGCGAAGTGTCGGCTCGCCTCGCGCGGGGCGGGTGCGTTACTCTTACGCCTTGATCAGAATCCGATGAGGAACGAGGCTCATGTCCCACCTGTCCGCAGCCGCACGCGCACGCACCGGCCTGCTTCGCCCGTTGCGCGCGCCGCTCTGCGCGTTGACGCTTGCCACGCTTCTCGCCGCCTGCGCGATGCCGACCCACCCCGATTCCGCCGCCCCCGCACCCGACCCGTACAACCCCGCCGCCGTCCAGCTGCTCGACGACACGAGCTGGGAGCTCACGAGCTGGCTGAACGCCGACGGCACGTCGCGCACGATTCCGCACGGCGACAACGGCGAGCCGATCAAGCTCGCGCTGTCCACCGAATCGGGTGTCCGGCGCGCGAGCGGCTTTTCGGGCTGCAACCGCTACATGGGCACCTACGCGCTCAAGAACGGCCTGCTGAGCTTCGGGCCGCTCGCCGGCACGCGCATGGCATGCCCGAACGCGCTCGGCGGCCAGCTCGAGCACGCGTATCTCGATGCGCTCGCGCACATCGAGAAGACCGGCGTGCAGATGCGCGAGCCACAGCAATTGCAGATCGTGACCGAAGCCGGCGCGACGCTGACCTTCACGCGCCGGAGCCCCTGATGCAGCGCGCGTGGCGAAGGCCGACCGGCCGCCCTCGCCACGCGCGGATCCTGGACGCATGCGTCCCGCGGCCTGGAAGCGCATCGACGCCTTCATGCCGCCTTAGAGTCCTGTTCGTCGGCCGGTTAAACTCGGCGGGTCGCGCACAGCGCTCTCCACCCTCTTCCTGTTTCATCAAAGCATGCACACGGTTGTCTTCGGCTGGTTCGGCGTCTCCGCCGTCTGGTTCCTCCTTCTCTTCTGGCGTCTCGTCCAGGCGATGCTGCCCGGCGGCGGCGGACTCGCCGGCCGCGGCTCGATTCGACTGTGGCTCGGCTTCGCGGCCGTATTCATTGCAAGCTGCACGCTGACGAGCCCGCTGTCGGGCCCCGACACGAATGCGCTCGGCCATGCGTTCTCGGGCGGCTTCGCACACGTGCTCGGCCCGATCGGCACGCCGGTCGCGATGGTCGTGCTGTTGTTCGCGGGCCTGCCGTGGCTGACCGGCATCGGCTGGCGGCAGTTCGCCGCGTGGGTCGACACGTCGTTCGGCGTCAAGCTCGCGCGCGACGTCGACGACGACGATGTGCGCGGCGTCGCCGACCTGCCGCGCAGCGCGCTGCACCGCGACGACGACATCGTGCAACCGACCACCGCCCATACCGTCAACTCGATGGCGCCGCGGCAGAACGGCCGGTATTCGCGCCCGACGCTGTGGAAACCCGATCCGCAGGCCCGGCCGAAGCCGCGCAGCAACGCAGCGCCGCGTCCGCTCGCGGAGCCGGTCGCGCCATCGGGCTGGCTGAAGCCGACGCCGGCCAATCGCATGCCCGCGCCACCCGCACCGGGCACGGCGAGCGCAATGCCCCCCCCGACCACGGGCAGCACCGCCAGCCTCGCGCGCGCCGCCGCGAACGCACAAGTCCCGCGCCCGAGTCCGGCCCCGCTTCCGGCCGGGTTCGAGCCCGTTCGGCCGCAACCGACCACCGCGCGGCCGGCCGCGGCCGCGCTGAAGCAGCAGGCCGCGCCGCGCACCGCGGTCACGCCGCGCCCGGCCGGCGCAACGCCGCAGCGCACGCCCGCGCGCCCGATCACGGGAGCCAGCGCTGCCGGCCAGTCGCAGGATGCCGCGCGACGCCGCCCGGCGCCGCCGACACCGGTACGCGCGCCGCTCTACGCGTGGGTGCAGCAGCCCTCGGAGCCGATCACGCCGGCGCCGAGCGTTCACGACACGCTGCGCTCCATCGAGGCCAGCACCGCGCAGTGGGCGGCGCTGGATGGTGTGCGGTCGACCGATGCGTCGCCGGCCACGGCCGGCAGCATGGCCGCATCGGCATCGACTGCCGTACCGGCGGACGTCGTGACGGGTGCGCATCAGGTCGCGCCTCGCGGCGCAGGCCGTCCGGATGCGCATGAAGCCGCGCCCGTTGCGTACGACGACAACGCACCGATCGTGCTGGATGCGTTCGTGCCGGCCGAGCCAAGCGTGCGCGCGCCTGCTGTCGATACACGCACCGGCATCTCGGCGTTCGGTGACGCTGCGCGGCATGCCGTGTCGGATCTCGGCGTCGAGGCCGATGCGCCGATGCATGATGCGGACGGCGAGCATCGGCATGACGCCGATGTCCTGGCCGTGCCGGCATTCGATGCGCCAATTGACTTTGCACCGTGGGAAGACATCGTCAGCCAGCCGGTTTCCGGATTCGGCCTGTCGCATCCAAGCCGCGTTGCCGCACCGCTGTCGGGCACGGGTGAGCCGGCTGCGGCACCCGCGGCTGTCGAAGCGCCCGTGGCCACCGTCACACCCACGGCGAGCAATACGGGGCGCATCGTCGATGCGCAGCATGCAGCAACGGCCGCGGAAATCGTCGGGCAGTTCCGATCGCAATCCGCACCTCCTGCCGAGGCCGCCATATCGGTCGATGCGAAACAAGACGCGCACGCAGCCCACGACGGTGTGAAGGCCGTCCAGCACGTCGCGCCGACCACTCCCCTCCCCGCTTCGTCGATCGCGGCAACGCCAACGCGTCCGCTTGCCGACACGACGCCTGTCGCAGCAGCGACGGCGGCGGCACGGGCCGACGCCGTGACGGGAACGGTCTGGAAGGCAGCGGAACAGCACATCGGCGAAACCGCGCCGCTGCCTTCAGACACGCAACGCGCGGCGCCGCCGACACCTGCTACGTCGACCTCCGCGAATGCTGAACCTGCTTCCGTCAATGCCACTGCGCCTGCGTCGTGGACGAAACCGTTGTCCTCTGAACCCTTCGCTGCCGCGCAGGCAGCGCCGGCAGCCGGTGCGTCGTCACACGTCGGCGCCGCGTCCGGCTCTGCTGCAACGGCACTGACGAACACACCGAACGGCATACCTGCCGCCGCAACGCCTTCGTTCGCCGGCGTGACGAACACGGCCTCCGGTTCGCTGTCGCAACCGGCTGCATCGGCTGCATCGGCTGCATCGGCCACGCCCGTTGCCTCGGTTGCGCCGTGCGAGCCGGCGCGTGCCACGGGCACTGCGTACGGTTCCAGCGATCGCGTGCCGGCTGCTGCATCGTCGGCGATCGGCGCCGCGGGTCCGGCATCCGGTACCGTCACGCCGGCACCCGCACCGTTCGCAGCCGCCGCGGTATCCGCGACGGGCGCCTCGGGTATGACCGCCGCGCAGCCTCTCGCGCCGGCTCCGACCGTGGCAGCCTCCTCGGCACCTGCATCGACCGGCCCGTCCTTCGGCGCAATCGCATCGCAACCGGCACCGAGCGCGCCGGTGTCGCTTGCCACCGTGTCTTCGGCCCCGTCGGGTAGCGCATTTACCGCAACGTCGACCGCATCGGCCGCACCGTCGGCAACGCCGTCGAACCGCATGCCCGACGCCTCGGCGATCGGTCGACCGTCCATGTCGACTGGCGCAACACAGATGGCAACCGGCGCCGCGCCCGCCGCCACCGTCCCGGCATCGTCTTCCGGCGCACTCGCCCCGACGAGCACGGTCGCGGCCGCTTCACCCGCTGCATTCGGCACCGCGCCCGCCGCGACAGGTGGCGCGCTTGCCTCCATCGCCGCAACCACCGCCGCGACGGCTTCGGCCGCGCTCCCTTCGGCGTCGGCATTGCCGGCCTCCTCCGCTCCGGGCGCATCCATCGACGCAGCGATACCGACGCAACCCATCGGGTCCGCCCTGGCGCCGCAGGCCCAGTCGTTCGCCACCCCGCCGGCCCCCGCTGCTTCGCCTGTGAGCTGGTCCATGCCCGGCGCCGGTGCAACATCCGCGACCACCGGCACGGCCATCCCGACCGCGACGACCGCAACGCTTCCCGCACCCACAGTGCCGACCGCAGTCGATACCACCCCCCCCGCGGAATCGAGCGCCCCGGCCCCCGACGCATCGGCCGCACCCGCGCGCCAGCCGCGCCCGAATGCGTTCGAATTCCACGCACCGGCGTCGTTCAACGTCGAACTGCCGACGCTCGACCTACTCGAGCCCGCCTCCGACGACGTCGAAACGATCACCGAAGAACACCTCGCGCAGACGGCCCAGGTGATCGAACAGCGCCTGCAGGAGTTCAAGGTGCCGGTGACGGTGGTCGGCGCATCGGCGGGCCCGGTGATCACGCGCTTCGAGATCGAACCTGCGCTCGGCGTGCGCGGCAGCCAGATCGTCGGCCTGATGAAGGACCTGTCGCGCGGCCTCGGCCTCACGTCGATCCGCGTCGTCGAGACGATTCCCGGCAAGACCTGCATGGGCCTCGAGCTGCCGAACGCGAAACGCCAGATGATACGGCTGTCGGAGATCCTAGAATCGCGCCAGTACCAGCATTCGACGTCGCAGCTGACGATCGCGATGGGCAAGGACATCACCGGCCACCCGGTCGTCACCGATCTCGCGAAGGCGCCGCACATGCTGGTCGCCGGCACGACGGGCTCGGGCAAGTCGGTCGCGATCAACGCGATGATCCTGTCGCTGCTGTACAAGGCGACGCCCGAAGACGTGCGGCTGATCATGATCGATCCGAAGATGCTCGAGCTGTCGGTCTACGAAGGCATCCCGCACCTGCTCGCGCCGGTCGTCACCGACATGAAGCTCGCGGCGAACGCACTGAACTGGTGCGTCGGCGAAATGGAGAAGCGCTACCGGCTGATGTCGGCCGTCGGCGTGCGC
Source organism: Burkholderia ambifaria (assembly GCF_001443045.1). GTDB lineage: Bacteria > Pseudomonadota > Gammaproteobacteria > Burkholderiales > Burkholderiaceae > Burkholderia > Burkholderia ambifaria_A. The sequence continues at coordinate 27,109 of NZ_LKPJ01000029.1, forward strand.
AACCTCGCGGGCTTCAACCAGAAGATCCGCGACGCGGAGGCGAAGGAAAAGAAGATCGGCAACCCGTTCTCGCTGACGCCCGACGATCCCGAGCCGCTGTCGAAGCTGCCGCTGATCGTCGTCGTGATCGACGAGCTGGCCGACCTGATGATGGTCGCCGGCAAGAAGATCGAGGAACTGATCGCCCGCCTCGCGCAGAAGGCGCGCGCGGCCGGCATCCACCTGATCCTCGCGACGCAGCGGCCGTCCGTCGACGTGATCACCGGCCTCATCAAGGCGAACATCCCGACGCGCGTCGCGTTCCAGGTGTCGTCGAAGATCGACTCGCGCACGATCCTCGATCAGATGGGCGCCGAATCGCTGCTCGGCCAGGGCGACATGCTGTTCCTGCCGCCGGGCACGGGCTACCCGCAGCGCGTGCATGGCGCGTTCGTCGCCGACGAGGAAGTGCACCGGATCGTCGAATACCTGAAGCAGTTCGGCGAGCCGCAGTACGAGGAAGGGATTCTCGACGGCCCGGCCGCCGACGGTGCGACGCAGGACCTGTTCGGCGAAGCGCCGGACGCGGAAGCCGATCCGCTGTATGACGAAGCGGTCGCGTTCGTCGTGCGCACGCGGCGCGCGTCGATCTCGTCGGTGCAGCGCCAGCTGCGCATCGGCTACAACCGCGCCGCGCGCCTCGTCGAACAGATGGAAGCGGCCGGGCTCGTGTCGCCGATGGGCATCAACGGCAGCCGCGAGGTGCTCGTGCCGGCCGCAGCCGACTGAGCATGGCGGCCGCACGGCCGCCGCCGATCGACATGGGCGCGCCGCACAAGCGGCCGCCCGAACGCAAAGGGCGCTGCCGAGGCAGCGCCCTTTTTACATTGACCGCGATTTATTGCGCGACCGGCACCAGCTTGAAGTCGACCGGGCTGCCCACCGCCACCTTCTGCGGATTCGGGCGGAGCTGCCCCGTTTCGACGTCGCGGCTGAACACGTAGAACGTGTCGCTGTCCTGGTTGCCGACGATCAGCCACTTGCCGGTCGGATCGATCAGGAATTCGCGCGGCGTCTTGCCGAGGCTCGACTGGCGGCCGACGGTCTTCAGCCGGCCGTCGGCCTGGTTCACCGCGTAGATCACGATGTCGTTCACGTCGCCGCGGTTGCTGACGTACAGGAAGCGGCCGTCCGGCGACAGGTGGATCGCGCCGCCGCCGACCTTGCCCTTGAAGCCCGGCACCGTCATCGGCAGCGTCTCGACCGGCGTCAGCTTGCCGGCGTGGTAGCCGAACACCTCGACCGATGCGTTGAGTTCGCTCGTCACGTACGCGAACCGGCCATCGGCGCTGAACACCATGTGACGCGGGCCAGAGCCGGCCTTCACGGGCGTGTAGCGCGTATCGGTCGGGCTGATCAGCCCGCGGCTGCCGTCCACCGTGTAGCGGTAGCCGTAGATCTTGTCCGCACCGAGGTCCTGCACGAACAGGTAGCGCCCATCCGGCGAGAACACCGTCGAGTGCACGTGTGCGCCGTCCTGGCGCCCCTTCACGGGCCCCGTGCCTTCATGATGCACCGTCAGCACGGCCGCGCCGACCGCGCCGCCGTCGCGGATCGGGAACACCGCGAAGCTGCCGCCCGGATCGGCCGCGACCGAGTAGTTGGCCGTGACGAGATACTTGCCGTCCGGCGACAGCGCGAGATAGCAAGGGTCGTTCCCTTCCGACGACACGCGGTCGATGAACGTGAGCGCCCCCGTCTTCGGATCGAAGCTGAACGCGCTGACGCCGCCGCGCTGCGCGGCCGGCCCGTTGTCGCCGGGCAGTTCGTTGACCGCGTAGACGGTGCGACCGTCGCGGCTCGGCAACAGATAGGACGGATTCACGGTCTTCGCCGACGACACGGGCGCGACGCTGCCCGTTTTCGTATCGAAGTGGTACACGTAGATTCCGTCGCTGCCGTGCCCCGTATAGGTGCCGACGAGCAGGTTGTAGACGCCGTCGGCCGGTGCCGGCGATTGCTGTGCGAAAGCGTGGGTCGCGGACAGGGAAAGCACGACCGCGAAACCTTTCATCCAGTGAGCGAGCCTAAGCGGGAACCCTCGTGTCGAAGCGCGTGCGTCATGCTCGCGTAAACGGTTGGGCATTGAATCCTCCTTGCATCGAGTCGCTTCAAGTGTTGAGATAGGGCGAAACGCCGGCCGTTCATGCGCTCCGCCGCCCGGCCGAGTATACGGGGCGCGACGCCGGCACGTGAAGCCCGGGCGCCGCAGCCTGCATTGTGAACTCGAATAACCGAAGGACCGCTTGCCCATGCCTGCCCTGATAGAAGACTACGCCCTCGTCGGCGACGGCCACACCGCCGCGCTGATTTCGAAAGACGGCTCCGTCGACTGGCTGTGCTGGCCCCGCTTCGATTCGGGCGCCTGTTTCGCGGCGCTGGTCGGCACCCCCGAGCACGGCCGCTGGCTGCTCGCGCCGGCCGCCGACGCCGCGATCACGCACACGACACGCCGCTACCGCGGCGACACGCTGATCCTTGAAACCGACTACGAAAGCGCCGACGGTGCCGTCACCGTGATCGACTTCATGCCGCCCGGCAACGGCTGGTCGGAGCTCGTGCGGATCGTCGTCGGGCGGCACGGCACGATGAAGATGCGCATGGAACTGGTGTTGCGCTTCGACTACGGTTTCTCGATTCCGTGGGTCACGCAGCTGTCGCGCGAGAACGGCGTGAAGGCAATCGCCGGTCCCGATACGGTCGTGCTGCGCACGCCCGTACCGCTCACCGGCAAGAACCTGCATACGCTCGCCGAATTCACGGTGAGCGCCGACGAGCGCATCCCGTTCTCGCTCAGCTACGCGGCGTCCCACCTGCGGCTGCCGCCCGCGCGCGATTCGCTGTCGATGCTCGCGCGCGCCGAGAACTACTGGCTCGAATGGTCGGGGCGCTGCCAGGTGCAGGGCCGCTACGCGGCGGCCGTGCGCCGCTCGCTGATCACGCTGAAGGCGCTCGCGTACGAGCCGACCGGCGGCATCGTCGCGGCACCCACCACGTCGCTGCCCGAGAAGATCGGCGGCAACCGCAACTGGGACTACCGCTACTGCTGGCTGCGCGACGCGACGATCACGCTGCTCGCACTGATGCGCGGCGGCTACTACGACGAGGCACGCGCGTGGCGCACGTGGCTCGGCCGCGTGATGGCCGGCTCGCCCGAGCAGATCCAGATCATGTACGGGATCGCGGGCGAGCGCCGGCTGCCGGAAATGGAGCTCGACTGGCTGCCGGGCTACCAGGATTCGAAGCCGGTGCGCGTGGGCAACGGCGCCGCGAACCAGCTCCAGCTCGACGTGTTCGGCGAAGTGATGGCCGCGTTGCACCTCGCGCGCGTGGGCGGCCTGCAGGCCGACGACACGGTATGGTCCGTGCAGTGTTCGCTGCTCGACCATCTCGAGAAGATCTGGCAGGAACCCGACGAGGGCATCTGGGAAACGCGCGGCGGCCGCCGCCATTTCACGTTCTCGAAGGTGATGGCATGGGTCGCGTTCGACCGCGCGATCAAGTCGGCCGAGATGTTCCGGCTGCCCGCGTCGCTCGACCGCTGGCGTGCGTTGCGCGACCAAATCCACGCCGACGTGTGCGACAACGCGTGGCATGAAGGCAAACAGGCGTTTGCACAGAGCTACGGCAGCGACGAGCTCGACGCGAGCGTGCTGCTGATGCCGCTGCTCGGCTTCCTGCCGCCGGAAGACCCGCGTGTCGTCGGCACGGTCGACGCGGTCGAGCGGGAATTGCTGCACGACGGGCTCGTGATGCGCTACCGCACGACCGAGTACGACGACGGTCTGCCGCCCGGCGAAGGCACGTTTCTCGCGTGCAGCTTCTGGCTGGTCGACAACTACGCGCTGCTCGGCCGGATCGACGACGCGCACCGGCTGTTCAGCCGGCTGCTCGCGCTGTCCAACGACCTCGGGCTGCTCGCCGAGGAATACGACCCGGTCGAAGGCCGGCTCGTCGGCAATTTCCCGCAGGCGTTCTCGCACGTGGCGCTGGTGCATACCGCGATGAACCTGATGCACCACGAAGAGGCAATGGCGCGCGCGGCCGGCCAGCCCGCGCCGGCCGTGGCGACGGGGCGCTGACCGGGGCCGGGGCGGCTCCTTCAGAGATCGTCAATTCACAAAAGTTTGATGAAAAATCGGGGAAATGTTGCGTTGCAACATTCATCGTTGTCCGATATGATCGACTCGATTGTCCGGCCGCACTGCAACATGGCCGGTCGCTGACCCACACGGCACGCCGCGACGCCCCACGCCGCCCAGCACCGTCCCCACGCGGGAGTAGTCTGCATGCTTTACCAACTGCACGAATTCCAGCGGGCCATGCTGAGCCCGCTCACGGCCTGGGCCCAGGCCGCCTCCAAGTCGTTCGCCAATCCGTCCAGCCCGTTCTCGCTGATGCCCGGCGCGACGCGGATGGCCGCCGCGTACGAGCTGATGTACCGGCTCGGCAAGGATTACGAGAAGCCCGAATTCAACATTCATCAGATCGTCAAGGACGGCCACAACATCCCGATCGTCGAGCAGACGATCGTCGAGAAGCCGTTCTGCCGGCTGCTGCGCTTCAAGCGCTATTCGGACGACGCCGATGCCGTCACGCAGCTGAAGGACGAGCCGGTCGTGCTGGTCTGCGCGCCACTGTCGGGCCACCACTCGACACTGCTGCGCGACACCGTGCGCACGCTGCTGCAGGATCACAAGGTGTACATCACCGACTGGATCGACGCGCGGATGGTGCCGGTCGAGGTCGGCCCGTTCCACCTGCACGACTACATCGCGTACATCCAGGAATTCATCCGCCACATCGGCGCGCGCAACCTGCACGTGATCTCCGTGTGCCAGCCGACGGTGCCGGTGCTCGCGGCGATCTCGCTGCTGGCGAGCCGCGGCGAGGACACGCCGCTCACGATGACGATGATGGGCGGCCCGATCGACGCGCGCCGCAGCCCGACGTCGGTGAACTCGCTCGCGACGCAGCACTCGACCGCGTGGTTCGAGAACAACGTGATCCACACGGTGCCGGCGAACTATCCGGGCGAAGGCCGCCACGTGTATCCGGGCTTCCTGCAGCACACGGGCTTCGTCGCGATGAACCCGGAACGTCACGCGCAATCGCACTGGGACTTCTACCAGAGCCTGCTGCGCGGCGACGAGGAAGACGCCGAGGCGCACCGCCAGTTCTACGATGAGTACAACGCGGTGCTCGACATGGCCGCCGAGTATTACCTGGAAACGATCCGCGTCGTGTTCCAGGAATTCCGGCTCGCGGAAGGCACGTGGGATGTCGCAGGCGAGCGCGTGCGTCCGCAGGACATCAAGCACACCGCGCTGATGACGATCGAGGGTGAGCTGGACGACATCTCGGGCAGCGGCCAGACGCACGTCGCGCACGAGCTGTGCACGGGCATCCCGCAAGACGACCGCCGCAGCCTGACCGCCGAGAAGTGCGGTCACTACGGGATCTTCTCGGGTCGCCGCTGGCGCACGATCATCTACCCGCAACTGCGCGACTTCATCCGCGAGCATGCGCCGGAGCCGAAGAACGGCGCGACGAAGACACCCGCCGATGCACCGATCGTGACGTCGCTCGCCGCTGTGCCGACCAGCAAGCCGCAGCCCGAAACGACACGCGCCACCGCCGCGAAGCGCACGCGCGCGAAGGTACCGGCCGCGACGGTAGCGCCCGCCAGGACGGCAGCCACGAAGGCCGCGCCGGCCGCGAAGCGCGCGGGCAGCACGCGCACCAAGCCCGTTCGCACGCGCAAGGCCGCCTGACGTTCCGCGTTCCGACGCAAAAACGCCGCCGTTGCTTTGCGCACGGCGGCGTTTTCCTATCCGGCGGCCGCTGGGCCGCGTGTCGGCGTGTCGGCTTAGCGTCGCAGCAGATACGCGAGCAGCACCTCGGTATTCATCCTGACCATCTCCGCGCGCTCGTCGGCTTCGCTGAAGTCGCGGCCGAGCGTCGCAGCGAGCGTGAAGCGGTTCGACACGATGTAGTAGCCGAGCCCCGACAGCGTCACGTAGAAGTGCAGCGGATCGACGTCGCCGCGGAACAGCCCGGCCTTCTGGCCGCGCATCAGCACGTTGCCGAGCTTCGCGACGATCGGCGACATCATCTCGCGGATCCGCGTCGACTTGTGCAGGTAGCGCGCTTCGTGCAGATTCTCGTTGTTGATGAGCCGCAGCAGCTCCGGATGATCGCGGTAGTAATCCCACACGAAATGCGCGAGCCGCGTGACGGCTTCGACGGGCGCGACGCCATCGAGATCGAGCACGCGCTCGGCCTCGGTCAGCGCGGAGAACGCGTGTTCGAGCACGGCCGTAAACAACTGCTCCTTGCTGCCGAAGTAGTAATAGAGCATGCGCTCGTTGGTTTCGGCCCGGCGCGCGATCTGGTCGACGCGTGCGCCGAACAGCCCTCCACTCGCGAACTCTTCGGCTGCCGCCATCAGGATGCGGCGGCGCGTACCTTCAGGATCTCTTTTGATTTTTGGCTGATTCATGGTGGCGTTTTGCTATGTGAGCCGCGTGATCCGGACCGGCACCCCCACCGCCTCGGCGCCGATCGCCCTGGAACGGGCGCGCCGCGTGCGGCCGCCCTCCTGCTGAGCCCCTGCAAAAAAGCGGTTCGATTATGCGCACAGACGGCCTCCAGCGCAATGCGGGAAATCGGCGATAATTGAGGTTTGGCAAACCTTTCCGGCCGCACCACACACGGCCGAGAGCCGTTCGGCGTTGCTGCGCCCGTTGTCACCGTGACCGATTCCAAGACCCTCGCGGATCGCATCGAAGATCTGCTTCCCCAAACGCAATGCACGAAGTGCGGCTATGACGGCTGCCGTCCGTACGCCGACGCGATCGCCGCCGGCAACGCGAACTACAACCAGTGCCCGCCCGGCGGCGCCGAAGGCATCGCACGCCTCGCGAACCTGCTCGGCAAGCCCGTGATCCCGCTGAACCCCGTCAACGGCACCGAGCATCCACGCGCCGTCGCATTCATCGACGAAAGCCTGTGCATCGGCTGCACGCTGTGCATGCAGGCTTGCCCGGTCGACGCGATCGTCGGCGCGCCGAAACAGATGCACACGATCATCGAATCGCTGTGCACGGGCTGCGACCTGTGCGTGCCGCCCTGCCCGGTCGACTGCATCGCCATGGTCCCCGTGACCGGCGAGCGCACCGGCTGGGACGCGTGGTCGCAGGAACAGGCGGACGCCGCGCGCGAGCGCCACGACCGCCGGCTCGCGCGCCAGCGTCGCGAGCGCGAGGCCGCCGAAGCGCGCGCTGCCGCGCGCCGCGCGGCCAGCGCCGGTGCGGCCAAGGCGGCGCCGGCCGCGGAAGAACCCGGCACGCAACCGCGCACACCGGGCGCCGCGCCGGCCGATGACGCCGACGCGAAGAAACGCGCGATCATCGCCGCCGCGCTCGAACGCGCACGCAAGAAGAAGGAAGAACTGTCCGAGCAAGGCGCCGGGCCGAAGAACACCGAAGGCGTGAGCGCGGCCGTGCAGGCGCAGATCGATGCGGCCGAAGCGCGCCGCCAGCGGCTCGCCGAACAGCAGGCGCAGCGCGACGCCGAGGCCGCGGCAGCCGGTGACGATCACGACGATCCGGACCACGACGACGACCGGAACGGCCCGTCCGCGCCGCCTGACAAGAACCGTCCATGAACGCCACCAAACGACGCGCGATCTACGAAACGCTGCAAAGCCTCAATCCGCATCCGACCACCGAGCTCGAATACACGACGCCGTTCGAGTTGCTGATCGCGGTGATGCTGTCCGCACAGGCGACCGACGTGTCGGTCAACAAGGCGATGCGGAAGATGTTTCCGGTCGCGAATACCCCGCGACAAATCGTCGCGCTCGGTGAAGAAGGCGTCTCCGACTACATCAAGACGATCGGCTTGTACCGTACCAAGGCAAAGAACGTGGTCGCGACGTGCAACATCCTGCTCGAGCGCTACGACGGAGAAGTGCCGGCCGATCGCGAAGCGCTCGAGAGCCTGCCGGGTGTCGGCCGCAAGACCGCGAACGTCGTGCTGAACACCGCGTTCGGCCAGCCGACGATCGCTGTGGACACGCACATCTTTCGCGTCGCGAATCGCACGGGGCTCGCACCGGGCAAGGACGTGCGGGCTGTCGAGGCCGCGCTCGAGAAGTTCACGCCGAAGGAATTCCTGCAGGACGCGCATCACTGGCTGATCCTGCACGGGCGCTATGTGTGCAAGGCGCGCAAGCCCGAATGCTGGCACTGCGCGATCGAGCCGCTGTGCGAATTCCGGCCGAAGACACCGCCGCCGAACGAGTGAGCGTCAGCCGCGGCCGACGGGTCGCGCGCATTGCAACCGGCCGGCTCCATTGCGACGCCGGCGGCTTCCCCCTTTTCCTGCTATGCGTTGGACGTCGCCGTCGCGTCGTCGGCCGCTGCGCCGCCCGCGCGCACGAGCGCCAGCACGGCCGCGAGGATCGCGACGCCGCCGGCCCACTGCAGCGGCGACAGCGCCTCGCCGAACAGCAGCGCCGCGAGCGCGACGGTCACGACCGGTTCGAGCGTCGACAGCATCGACGTGCGCGCGGCGCCCAGCCGCTCGAGCCCGGCGAAGAACGCGAGCATCGCGGCGACCGTCGACACCAGCGCGATCGCGAGCATCGACGCCCAGCCGGCGGCCGTCGCCGGCCAGCGCGGCGGCGCGCCGAATGCCGCGGTCCGCACGACCGCGATCGCGACGAGCGTCGCGGTCGCCGACAGGCAGATGATCGCGGTGGTCGCGAGCGGATCGACACCGCGTGTCGCCTTCGTGCCGCCGACGATGTACAGCGAATAGATCACCGCGGCGGCGAGCGCAAGCGCGATGCCGAGCGGCTCGCCATGCCCGCCGCCGACCATCAGCGCGGAGCCCGCGACACAGAGCACGAGCGCGACCGCCTTCGCGCGCGTGAGGCGCTCGCCGAGCCACCAGGCGGCAAGCAGCGTGACGAAGGCCGGATACAGGTACAGCAGCAATGCGACGAGGCTCGCCTGCGCATGCTGGAGCGCGCTGAAATAGCAGAACGACTGTCCGACGTAGCCGAGCGCGCCCATCGCCACGAGCGGCGCGAGCCTGCGGCCGCGCGGCCATGCGACATCGCGGTGCCGGGCGATCGCGGCGAGGATCGCGCCGCCGATCGCGAATCGCACGATCAGCAGCCCGAGCACGTCGACGCCGGCCGCATATGCATAGCGGCCGAAGATCGCCATCGCGCCGAATGCGGTGGCGGACAGCGCGACATAGAGCGCGCCCCGAAGCGCGACGGACGATGAACGGGGGGTGGCGGACATGATGAGCGGCGCAAGCGCGACGACGGGAATCGTCGGAGTGTAGCGGCGCGGCGGCCGGCAGCCTAGCCCCCGCTTACCCGTTGCGCCCTGGCTGCGACCGACGCGGCCCGCCTTGCGCGACGGGGCGCGCCCCGCTCGCGCGCCACCCGCCGCCAGCACCGTGCGCCGACCCGGCGTACAATGCCCGACGCGGCATGAGGCCGCCCGAATCACGACGTTTCCCCCACCATGTTCAATCCGAGTCGCGACGAAGTCCGTCGCTTTTTCACCGAGACCTGGCGCAAGCAGCGCGCCGGCGAGATCCTGACGCCGCTGGAAGCGATGGCCGCCGACTGGATCGTCGAGCACCCCGAATACCACGACGACCTCGCAGACGCCGACGGCGCCGCCGCGCGCAACTACACGCCCGAGGAAGGCCGCACGAACCCGTTCCTGCACCTGTCGATGCACCTCGCGATCAGCGAGCAGCTGTCGATCGACCAGCCGCCCGGCATCCGCGCCGCGCACGACAAGCTGGCCGCGAAGCTCGACTCGACCCACGACGCGCAGCACGTGATCATGGAATGCCTCGGCGAGACGATCTGGGAAGCACAGCGCACCGGCACGCCACCCGATACGGACGCGTACCTGCAGCGCATCCTGCGCCGCGCGTCGCGCGACTGAGCGCCGCACACAAAAAAATACCCCGCCGTGGCGGGGTATTCTTGCTGCACGAACCGGGCAGGCCGGGCGCGCTTACTTCTTGAAGACGAGATCGGTCTCTTTGAGCGACTCGATGTAGGCCGCGATGTCCTTCATGTCGCTGACCGACAGGTTCTGGACCTGCGCCTGCATGATCGCGTTGTTGCGACCGAGCAGCGGGTTCGTCAGCCCCATCTGGTACTGGCGCATCGCCCACACGAGGTAGTCGGCGTGCTGGCCCGCGAGGCGCGGATACTCGGCGTTGATCGGCTTGTTCAGCTGCGCGCCGTGGCAGGCCGCGCAGTTATGCGATTCGACCAGCTCCTTGCCCTTCGTGGTGTCCGCCGCATGCGCGGTACCGATCGCGAGGCCGGCCGCCAGTGCAACCGCCGCCGTCTTGAATGCGTTGTTCATGAATGCTCCTGTCCCGCCGGTCAGATCGGCGGCGCGCGCTTTACTTGTAGGGATTGTCCTTCGTGTCGGCCTTCTGGGCGGCATAGTAGGCCGCCAGATCCGCGATGTCCTGGTCCGTCAGCGAACCGGCGATCGCATTCATCGACGGGAAGTGACGATCCTTCTTGCGGTAGGCCTTCAGCGCGTTCTCGAGGTATTGCTGGTTCTGGCCGCCGAGGACGGGCACCCGGTAGACCTCCGGGTACGCCGCGCGGTAATCCTGGATGCCGTGGCAACCGATGCACATGGCGGCCTTGCTTGCCCCGTCCTTCGGGTTGCCGACCACACCGGCCGCCTGCGCGCTGCCCGCGAGCGCCACGAGCGCTGCGACAACGACGTGTTTGCCGACGAATTTGTTCATAGCTCTTGTAACCTAGCTTGAGGGGAAACTGGCGCCGAAGCGGCAACGGCCCGCGCCGTTTTGCTTATCGGATCGCCACGCAGGCCAAAAAAAACGGCCAGATTGTACCGCGTCGGCGGGGAATGCGTCCATATGGCGCCCCGGTCCGCCCCGCCGCAGCCCCGCAACGATACGTGGCCCCGGTCCAACCGGACAGCCCTTCTGACTTATACTGGGTTTTTTTGCGATTAAGAAGAGCGCCGCCATGCGTTTCGAAGGATCCTCGCACTACGTCGCCACCGACGACCTGAAGCTCGCGGTCAACGCCGCGCTGACGCTGCAACGCCCGCTGCTGATCAAGGGCGAGCCCGGCACCGGCAAGACCATGCTCGCCGAGGAAGTGGCCGCCGCGCTCGACATGCCGCTGTTGCAGTGGCACATCAAGTCGACGACGAAGGCGCAGCAGGGCCTGTACGAATACGACGCGGTATCGCGGCTGCGCGACTCGCAGCTCGGCGACGAGCGCGTGAAGGACATCTCGAACTACATCGTGAAAGGCGTGCTGTGGCAGGCGTTCGACGCCGAGCGCCCGAGCGTGCTGCTGATCGACGAGATCGACAAGGCCGACATCGAATTCCCGAACGACCTGCTGCGCGAGCTCGACCGGATGGAATTCCACGTGTACGAGACGCGCGAGACCGTGCGCGCGAAGCACCGCCCGCTCGTGATCATCACGTCGAACAACGAGAAGGAACTGCCCGACGCGTTCCTGCGCCGCTGCTTCTTCCACTACATCCAGTTCCCCGATGCGTCGACGATGCAGAAGATCGTCGATGTCCACTTCCCGAACATCCGCGAGGAACTGCTGCACGCGGCGCTCCAGAGTTTCTTCGAGTTGCGCGGCGTGTCGGGGCTGAAGAAGAAGCCGTCGACGTCCGAGCTGCTCGACTGGCTGAAGCTGCTGCTCGCCGAAAACATCCCGGCCGACGCGCTGCGCGGCGCCGACGCGAAGCAGATCGTGCCGCCGCTCGCGGGCGCGCTGCTGAAGAACGAGCAGGACCTGAGCCTGCTCGAGCGGCTCGTCTACATGAACCGGCACAACCGGTAATCCACCCGCGAAGGCCCGGCCATGCTGCTCAATTTCTTCTACGCGCTGCGCGCAGCCAAGCTGCCCGTCTCGGTGAAGGAATACCTGACGCTGCTCGAATCGCTGAAAGCCGGGCTGATCTCGCCGTCGATCGACGCGTTCTACTTCCTCGCGCGAATGACGCTCGTCAAGGACGAGCAGTACTTCGACAAGTTCGACCAGGCGTTCGGCGCGTATTTCCACGGCGTGTCCGCGCTGCCGTCCGATGCGTTCGACCTTCCGCTCGACTGGCTCGAGAAGCGCCTCGAGCGCGAGCTGTCGCCGGAAGAAAAGGCGCAGATCGAAGCGATGGGCGGGCTCGACAAGCTGATGGAGCGCCTGAAGGAACTGCTCGACGAGCAGAAGGAACGCCACGAAGGCGGCAACAAGTGGATCGGCACCGGCGGCACGTCGCCGTTCGGGCACGGCGGCTACAACCCCGAGGGCATGCGCATCGGCGGCCCGTCGAACGGCAACCGCACCGCGGTCAAGGTGTGGGAAGCGCGCGCGTACCGCGACTACGACGATTCGGTCGAGATCGGCACGCGCAACATCAAGGTCGCCTTGCGGCGCCTGCGCCGCTTCGCGCGCGAAGGCGCGGCCGAGGAGCTCGACCTGCCCGGCACGATCCGCAGCACGGCCGCGAACGCCGGCTGGCTCGACCTGCGGATGGTGCCCGAGCGCCACAACAACGTGAAGGTGCTGATGCTGCTCGACGTCGGCGGCTCGATGGACGACCATATCAAGCGCACCGAGGAACTGTTCTCGGCCGCGAAGGCCGAGTTCAAGCACCTCGAGTTCTACTACTTCCACAACTGTGTGTACGACCACCTGTGGAAGAACAACCGCCGCCGTCACGCGGAGCGCACCGCGACGTGGGACGTGCTGCACAAGTTCACGCCCGACTACAAGCTGATCTTCGTCGGCGACGCGACGATGAGCCCGTACGAGGTGCTGCAGCCTGGCGGCTCGGTCGAATACAACAACCCGGAAGCCGGCGCCGTATGGCTGCGCCGCCTCGCCGACCAGTTCCCCCACCATGCCTGGCTGAACCCCGAGCCCGAGCGGCTATGGGAATACCGGCAATCGGTCGCGGTGATCCGCGACCTGCTCGGCCAGCGCATGTATCCGCTGACGCTCGCGGGCCTCGAAACCGCGATGCGCGCACTCAGCAAGTAACGAACCCACCCTGCAGACACGAAGGCCGCGTCCGAGCGGCCTTCCCCGGAGATAGCATGAACCCTTCGCCCACCGCGAGCGCTGGCCGCGCCGGCGGCCGCCGCTTTTTCACCGATACCTCCGTCTCCGCGCTCGTCGCCGGCTTCGTCGCGATGATGACGGGCTACACGAGCTCGCTCGTGCTGATGTTTCAGGCCGGCCGCGCCGCGCACCTGACCGATGCGCAGATCTCGTCGTGGATCTGGGCGCTGTCGATCGGCATGGCATTGACGACGATCGGCCTGTCGCTGCGCTTTCGCGCACCGGTCGTGGTCGCCTGGTCGACGCCCGGCGCCGCGCTGCTGATCGCGTCGCTGCCCGGCGTGCCGTATGCCGAGGCGATCGGCGCGTTCGTCGTGTGCGCGCTGCTGCTGACGGCCGTCGGCGTGAGCGGGCTGTTCGACACGCTGATGCGGCGCATTCCGGCCGGCATCGCGGCCGCGTTGCTCGCGGGCATCCTGTTCGAGATCGGCATCGAGATCTTCCGCGCCGCGCAGTTCCAGACCGCGCTCGTGCTCGCGATGTTCTTCACGTATCTGATCGTCAAGCGGCTCGCACCGCGCTATGCGATCGTCACGACGCTGATCGTCGGCACCGCGGTGGCCGGCGGCCTCGGCCTGCTCGACTTCAGCCGCTTCCACATCGCGCTCGCGCAACCGGTGTTCACGATGCCCGCGTTCTCGATCGCATCGATCGTCAGCATCGGCATCCCGCTGTTCGTCGTCGCGATGGCGTCGCAGAACGTGCCGGGCATCGCGGTGCTGCGCGCGGACGGCTATTCGACGCCGTCGTCGCCGCTGATCGCGACCACCGGCCTCGCATCGCTGCTGCTCGCACCGTTCGGTTCGCACGGCGTGAACCTCGCGGCGATCACCGCCGCGATCTGCACGGGCCCCGAAGCGCACGAGGATCACGCGAAGCGCTACACGGCCGCCGTGTGGTGCGGCACGTTCTATTTGATCGCCGGAATCTTCGGCGCGACGATCGCCGCGCTGTTCGCGGCGCTGCCGAAGGCGCTCGTCGTGTCGGTCGCCGCGCTCGCGCTGTTCGGCTCGATCATGAGCGGGCTTGCGAACGCGATGCAGGACGTGAAGCAGCGCGAAGCCGCGCTCGTCACGTTCATGGTCACCGCATCGGGACTCACGCTGCTGTCGATCGGCTCGGCGTTCTGGGGGCTCGTCGCGGGGATCGTCACGCAGGTGATCCTGAATGCACGGCGGCCCGCGTGACGCGGCGCGCCGACCACCGCGACGCACGTCGGGCATGCCAAAACGTGCGCGACACGAATCGGGCCTAAAATGATGGATCGGAGGCGGCACCCGGTGCCGCCTCGCTTCGCCGCCGCGCTCGCGCGGCCCGTGAGAACCCGGCGCCCCGCGCCCTTCTTCCGAATCGCCATGACTACCGCACTCGACCAGCTGAAGCAGTACACGACCGTCGTCGCCGACACGGGCGATTTCCAGCAGCTTGCGCAATACAAGCCGCAGGACGCGACCACGAACCCGTCGCTGATCCTGAAGGCCGTCCAGAAGGACGCGTACAAGCCGATCCTCGAGAAAACCGTCCGCGATCACCGCAACGAAAGCACCGATTTCATCATCGACCGCCTGCTGATCGCATTCGGCACCGAGATCCTGAAGCTGATCCCGGGCCGCGTGTCGACCGAGGTCGACGCGCGCCTGTCGTTCGACACGCAGCGCTCGATCGACAAGGGTCGCGAACTCATCAAGCTGTACGAAGCCGCCGGCATCGGCCGCGAGCGCATCCTGATCAAGCTCGCGTCGACGTGGGAAGGCATTCGCGCGGCCGAAGTGCTGCAGAAGGAAGGGATCAAGTGCAACATGACCCTGCTTTTCTCGCTCGTGCAGGCCGCCGCGTGCGCGGAAGCCGGCGCGCAGCTGATCTCGCCGTTCGTCGGCCGCATCTACGACTGGTACAAGAAGCAGGCCGGCGCCGATTGGGATGAAGCGAAGAACGGCGGCGCGAACGACCCGGGCGTGGAGTCGGTGCGCCGCATCTACACGTACTACAAGACGTTCGGCTACAAGACCGAAGTGATGGGCGCGAGCTTCCGCACGACGAGCCAGATCACCGAGCTCGCGGGCTGCGACCTGCTGACGATCAGCCCCGACCTGCTGCAGAAGCTGCACAACAGCAACGACACGGTCGAGCGCAAGCTGTCGCCGGACGCGCTGCACGACAAGCCGGCCGAGCGCGTCGCGATCGACGAGGCGTCGTTCCGCTTCCAGCTGAACGACGAGGCGATGGCGACGGAAAAACTGTCCGAAGGCATCCGCGTGTTCGCCGCCGATGCGGTAAAGCTCGAGAAGCTGATCGACGCGCTGCGCTGAGCCGCACTGCACGTCGGCGCTGTCAGTTGAACTGTCAGCAAGCCTGACAACAGCCGTCAGCAAGCGCTGCGAACGGCCGCGAACAACGTGTTCGCGGCCGTTTTATTTTTCATTCCATCGTCAGGCGCGCACACTACAATCCACGTCACGAGTGCGCCGGCCGCATCCTGGTGCGCTCTTCCCGGTCAATCTTGGAAGTACCCGCGCCGGCACCGACACGCCGGCCCGGTCAACAGGAGACAACGATGCAAGTCCAACCGTATCTGACGTTCTACGGCCGCGCGGAAGAAGCCCTTCAGTTCTACGAAAAGGCGCTCGGCGCGAAGACGATGTTCAAGATGCATTTCAAGGATGCGCCGCCGAATCCCGATTACCCGATGACGCCGGAGATGGCCGACAAGGTGATGCATGCGAGCTTCACGATCGGCGACTCGATGATCATGTGCTCGGACGGCGACTGCAGCCAGCCAGGCGGCGGCACGCACGCCGGCTATTCGCTGTCGCTGAACCCGGCGACGGTCGAGGAAGGCCGGAAGCTGTTCGATGCGCTCGCCGACGGCGGCGAAGTGACGATGCCGTTCGGCAAGACGTTCTGGGCGCTCGGCTTCGGGATGGCGAAGGATCGCTTCGGCGTGCACTGGATGGTCAACGTCGAGGATCTGTCGCAGCGCGAGGATCTCGCCAAACGCGCACAGGGCTGACGCCAGCGAAAACGCCCGCCGCTTCGCAGCGGCGGGTGTTGTTGTTGTGGCGCGATGCGCGGCCCGCGGCCGCGCCGCCCGTATCAGCCCTCAACGACGTCGAGATAGTCTTCCGGCCGCGTGCGGTCCTCCGCATGCGCCATGCCCATCGCGCGCACCAGCACGCTCACCACCACCGCCACCACCAGGTTCACGACCAGCGACCACACGGCCGCGTAGCCGGGAATCGCGACACCGAACAGGTGGATCGTGAAGATCGAGCTGGCCAGCTTCAGCGAGATCGCCATCCACGTACCGCACACGATGCCGGCCGCCCAGCCCGCCAGCAGGCCGCGATGGTCGAGCACGCGCGTGTACAGGCCGAGCACGATCGCGGGCAGCGTCTGGATGATCCAGATCCCGCCCAGCAGCTGCAGCTGGATCGCGTAGGTCAGCGGCAGCCCGAGGATGAACGCGACCGCGCCGACCTTCACGATCAGCGACACGAGCTTCGCGACGTGCGTCTCCTGGTCGTGCGACATGTTGCGGTTCACGAACTCGCGGTGGATGTTGCGCGTGTACAGGTTCGCGGCCGCGATCGACATGATCGCCGCCGGCACCAGCGCGCCGATGCCGATCGCCGCGAACGCGACGCCGACGAACCACGACGGGAAGTACTCGAGGAACAGCGCGGGCACCGCGAAGTTCGGGCCGAACGCCTTGAAGTACGGCGCGTACTGCGGCATGTCCTTCACGCCCGAGGCGAGCGCCATGTAGCCGAGCAGCGCAAGCAGGCCGAGCACGAACGAGTACGCGGGCAGCATCGCCATGTTGCGGCGGATCGAGTTGCCGGACGACGACGACAGGATCGCCGTCACCGAGTGCGGATACAGGAACAGCGCGAGCGCCGAGCCGATCGCGAGCGTCGCATACGCGCTGTAGCCGTTCAGGCTCATCGCGTCGGGCGCCTTCAGCAGCAGCTTCGCGGGCGGCACGCTCGCGAAGATGTGCCCGAAGCCGCCGAGCTTCGCCGGGATCACGATGACCGCCGCGGCAATCGTGATGTAGATCAGGATGTCCTTGACGATCGCGATCATCGCGGGCGCGCGCAGGCCCGACGTGTACGTGTACGCGGCGAGGATCGCGAACGCGATGATGAGCGGCAGGTCGCCGACGAAGCCGGTCGTGTCGAAGCCGAGCGCGCCGATCACGACTTCGATACCGACGAGCTGCAGCGCGATGTACGGCATCGTCGCGAGGATGCCCGTCACCGCGATCGCGAGCGCGAGCATCCGGCTGCCGTAGCGCGCGTTCACGAAGTCGGCGGCCGTCACGTAGCCGTGCCGCTTCGCGATGCTCCACAGTTTCGGGAACACGACGAACGCGAACGGATAGATCAGGATCGTGTAAGGCAGCGCGAAGAAGCCCATCGCGCCGGCGCCGAACACGAGCGCGGGCACCGCGACGAACGTATAGGCCGTATAGAGATCGCCGCCGAGCAGGAACCACGTGACGATCGTGCCGAAGCGGCGTCCGCCGAGGCCCCATTCGTCGAGATGGGCGAGATCGCCGCGCCGCCAGTTCGCGGCCAGAAAACCGATGATCGTGACGCCGATGAACAGCAGGACGAAGACGAAGGTTGCGCCGAGATTCATCGCGCACCTCCTTGCGGGCCGCTCGCCTTCCACGCGTTCCTGGTCTTGAAGTACACGAACGCGGTAATCACCGCGCTGATGAAGACCCACAGCAGCTGGTACCAGTAGAAAAACGGAAAACCGAACAACTGCGGTTCGATCTTGCTGTACGACGGTACCCAGACCATCGCGATCAGCGGCAGTACCAGTAGCCAGAGCCAGCGCTTGGCGGCTCGGTTGGCGTCGGCATCGTGAGCCATGACGTCTCCTCTTGTTTCCCGGTTATCGATCTTGTTGAGCGGGTACGGCACCGAGAGGAGCGCAAAACGGGTAGGCTGCGGCTCCCCTGGCTTCGCGCCAGTATAGGAGCCGCGAGCGCGCGGTCAAGCGGGGGCGAACCCGAGGTGATCCGCCCCCAGTCGCGCGGTTGCACCGGCATGCGGCCGGCGCATGAGCGTCAGATCGCGAACGCGGATTCGCGTGCGCCCGTCGTTTCTTTCAAAGCTTTCACCCACTTGCGCGCGGGCAGCTTCAGCGTGTCCTCGATCAGCTTCGCGCGTGCTTCCAGCTGCGCGAACGACACGTCGAGCGCGGGGCCCGAGAACGCGATCGCGATCCGGTTGCCGTCGTGCACTTCCGGCAGCGCGATCACGCGATGATCGAATGCCGCGTTCAGGTGCTTCATGTTGCGCACGAAGCTCGGATGGTCGCCGAACAGGTTGATCGTCGCGATGCCCGCGTCGGCGAGGCAGCCGCGCACCGCGCGGTAGAACGCGACGCTGTCGAGCACCGGGCCGCGCGCGGTCGCGTCGTACAGGTCGATCTGCAGCGCGCCCGTGGTGCCGCGATTGGCCGGATCGTTGACGAAATCCCATGCGTCGGCTTCGTGCACGACGAGGCGGTCGTCATCGGGCGGCAGCGCGAACATCGTGCGCGCCGCGACGATCACGGCCGGATTCAGTTCGACGGCCTCGACCTTCGCGTGCGGCAGGAAGCGGTGCGAGAACTTGGTCAGCGCGCCGGTGCCGAGGCCGAGCTGGACGATCCGCTTCGGCGTTTCGAGGAACAGCAGCCACGCCATCATCTGCTGCGCGTATTCGAGTTCGATGGCGAGCGGCTTCGAGATCCGCATTGCGCCCTGCACCCATTCGGTACCGAAGTGCAGGAAACGCACGCCGCGCTCTTCCGAGAACGTGACGGGCGCGAAGCGCGGCTTGCGCGGCGCGTCGAGGACGGGCACGTCGTCGTGTTCGTCGATCTCCGGGCGGCGCTTCACGCGCGGCGGCTGGAGCTTGTCGGAACCGTTGTAGGCGGACGCCTTGCGTTGCTTGAACGCGCGCGCCTCGGCGGATGCGCGCTTGATGAGTCGGGTCATGATTGAATCTCGCTGGGTAATGCTGGATGAGCGGACGAGAGGATAGCATTGGTGGAGGGCCGGCCATGACGGGCCCACTCGCGCTCATGCATGACGCCCCATCCCGTTGGCACTACGCTACATCCAGCAATCGATGGAGGGCACATGACCGCGAACGACAGGAAGATCTGGTTTCCGGCAAAGCGCTACGGATGGGGATGGGGTTTGCCGGTCGCATGGCAGGGGTGGATCGTGTTGCTCCTGTTCGCGATCGGGATCGTCGTCGCCGCATGGATTCTGCCGCCGCAACGATCGCCGCTTGCATACGGCGCCTGCATCGTGGTGCTGGTCGCGCTGCTGACCGCCGTTTGCTGGCTCAAGGGCGAGAAGCCTCGGTGGAGATGGGGCAAGGACGATTGATCGTCTGGCGCGATACGTACGCGACGCACGCGGAACGGCCGAATTGTCCCAAGTCTCCACGCGACGCAAGAATGTGAAGGAACGGCCGCGGGCCGGAATATCGCATGCGCGCTCGCGTTCCACACCACGCACTCAAATGCCGAACCGACATCCGCTGTCGGCGTTCGCCGCCTGCCTGCCCCGCTCCTGACGCCGCGTACGAACGGCTGCACCGTGCTGCCGCGCGCGCCTTGAAATATACCCAAATAGGGATAAATTCGTCGATGGATCCATACACCAGACCGCTCTACTGGCTCGGCTCCGCGCGCAAGGACCTGAAGGCGATGCCCGAAACCGTGCAGGACACGTTCGGCTATGCGCTGTACCTGGCACAGACGGGACGCAAGCACGATCAGGCCAAGCCATTGAGAGGATTCGGATCGGCCGGTGTGCTCGAGATCGTGGAATCGGAAGACAACGGCACGTACCGTGCCGTATATACGGTGAAGCTCGGGAACAGCGTGTACGTGCTGCACTGCTTCCAGAAAAAATCATCGAGCGGCATCGCGACACCGAAGCCGGCCGGCGACCTGATCCGCGAACGTCCGAAAGCGGCCGAAGCTCACGCAAAGGGAGAAAAGCGATGATCGAAATCGAACAGGGCAGCGGAAACGTCTACGCTGATCTGGGTATGCGCGATGCCGACGAAATGCGTGTGAAGGCCCAGCTCGCCGCCAAGATCGCGGAGATCATCAAGGCCCGCAAATGGACGCAGCAACACGCGGCCCGGTTGCTTGGCATGACGCAGCCGAAGCTGTCGAACATGCTGCGCGGGCGGTTTCGCGGTGTGAGCGAAACGAAGATGCTCGAATGTCTGGCGAAGCTCGGGCGCGACGTGCAGATTGTCGTCGGGCCGGACCGTCAGTCGGACGTCGAAGGGCACATCGAAGTCGTGTTCGCCGCCTGACGAGGCACGGCGAGCGGCACGCTCATGATTCCGTGGAGCGGCCGATCCCGAAGTGATGCGCAGCCGTGACACGGCCACGGCAGCCGAAGTGGATCCCGCTGCGCGACCCGGCTGCGTCGCCAAGTCGGATGACAGCCCCGCATGACGCAAACGGCGCAAGCCGCCGTAACGCCGCGGATCGTCAAACTCCCGCCACAGCACTCAAGTTGTATATACATTAATAATTTCAACCGACCGTTCCGATTCCTGCGCCGAATGTCATTTCACGCGCAAGGCCCGTCGAATAGGAAGGTGTGCTGCGTGCTGTCAGCGAAAACCCCACTTCTGTCACTCTCTCCAATTCGTTATCTTGTCTATACAACTAGGCTGATGAAACAGCCCGGTTGAATGTGCTGCGCCCTGCCAGGGCGCGCTGACGATCCTATTTGAAATTCCAAGTCGATGAAGAAGCTTGCCCTGTGCATCGCGATCCTGGCGATCGCAACCTCCGCCTCCGCCAAGGAGTGGTCCACCGTCCGGTTCGGCGTCGATGCGAGTTATGCACCGTTCGAATCGAAGAGCACGGACGGCAAGCTGGTCGGCTTCGACATCGATCTGGGCAACGAGATCTGCAAGCGCCTGAACGCGAAGTGCGTGTGGGTCGAGAGCGCGTTCGACGGCATGATCCCGGCGCTGAAGGCACGGAAGTTCGACGGCGTGCTGTCGTCGATGTCGATGACGCCGCAGCGCGAAGCGCAGATCGCATTTTCGACGAAGCTGTTCCACACGCCGACGCGGCTCGTCGCGAAGAAGGGCGCGAATCTGAAACCCACGCCGGAATCGCTGAAGGGCAAGACGATCGGCGTCGAGCAGGGAACGATCCAGGAAGCGTACGCGAAGGCGAACTGGGCGCCGCTGGGCGTGCAGATCGTGCCGTACCAGGATCAGGACCAGGTGTATGCGGATCTGGTCTCGGGCCGTCTCGACGCAGCATTGCAGGACGCGGTACAGGCCGACATGGGCTTCCTGAAGACCGCGCGCGGAACGGGCTTCGCGTTCACGGGCGGCGACCTGAGCGATCCGAAGGGCGCGCTCGGGCACGGCGCCGCCATCGGCCTGCGCAAGGAAGACACCGACCTGAAGGCGAAGATCGACAAGGCGATGGCCGACATGATCCAGGACGGCACATACAAGAAGATCGAAGCCAAATACTTCAGCTTCGACGTGTACGGCAGCTGACAGGCAATGGCGCGGGCGCGCCCCGCGCCCGTATGGCGTCCTGCACATTCACACCATCATGCAAACACGAACCCATCCGCTGATTTCCCCGTCGCTCGGCACCGAGCGGCAACTGACGAGCTTCCACTACGGTCCGACGGGCGGACAGAAGATCTACATCCAGTCGTCGCTGCATGCCGACGAACTGCCGGGCATGCTGGTCGCATGGGAACTGCGCAAACGCCTTGACGCCCTCGAGACGGCGGGCAGGCTGCGCGGCGAAATCGTCATCGTGCCGGTACCCAATCCGATCGGCCTCAACCAGCGGCTGCTCGGCCACATGGTCGGCCGCTTCGAAAGCGGCACCGCGGCGAACTTCAACCGCAACTTCCATCACCTGGCCGAACTCGTGATGCCGCGCATCGAGTCTCGCCTGACCGATGACGCGCAACAGAACCTGCTCGCCGTGCGCGCCGCGATGCGCGAAGCGCTCGACGAGCAAACGCCGGCCACCGAGCTCGAATCGCAGCGCCTCGCGCTGCAGCGCCTGTCATATGACGCCGACGTCGTGCTCGACCTGCACTGCGACTTCGAAGCGGCGATGCATCTGTTCACGAATCCCGACACGTGGCCCGACGTCGAGCCGCTCGCGCGCTATCTCGATGCGAAGACGTCGCTGCTCGCGCTCAATTCGATCGGCAATCCGTTCGACGAGATTCACAGCTTCAGTTGGTCCGAGCTGCGTGCCCGTTACGGCGAACGCTATCCGATTCCCCATGGTTCGATCTCGGTGACGATCGAGCTGCGCGGCCAGGCGGACGTGAGCTACGCATTTGCCGAGCGCGACGCGAACGCGATCGTCGAATACCTGACGCTGCGCGGCGTCATCGACGGCACGCCCGCGCCGCTGCCGGAACTCGCATTCGCGGCCACGCCATTCTCCGGCAGCGAACCGCTCGTCGCGCCGATCTCCGGCGTGCTCGTGTTCCGTGCGCCGCTCGGTGTCTGGGTCGAACCCGGTGAGCCGATCGCCGATATCGTCGACCCGCTGACCGGCCGCGTCGTCACGGTCGCGAACGCCGTCGCTGGCGTGCTGTATGCGCGGCAACGCACGCGCTTCGCCACCGCGGGGCTGGAAGTCGCGTGCGTCGCGGGCGCCACGCCGATTCGAAGCGGTTCGCTGCTGCCGAACTAGGCTCGCCTCGCGCATCTCCAACGGTTTTCGTCACGGATCGCGGCGCCGGAATCGCCGCCGCGCGCTTGCCGCCGCGCCCGCGCGCGGCGGTGCCGTTTCCTCGGCGATGGTGGGTCGTTCATTTCGTTCGGCACATCGCGATACGTTGCGCCGCCATCCGGGCGGACAACCTCAGGAAAGAATCCCGCGCCAATGCGAGAGTTTCCGTTCGAACGACAGCATCGCGTTCGCGGGGCTCGACGAAGGCAATACGAGCGTCGTGTAGCCGGCCTCGCCGATCACGTCGGCGAAGCGCCCCGCCGTCTTCCCGTTGAAACACACGTTCTCCAGCAACGGCGCATGCTCGCGCAACGACGCGAAGTCGTTCGGCTTCGCATGGCGGATCGCGGAATCGAGACTGCCTTGACGATGGCAAGCGTCGAGGACATCCCAGATGCCGATGTCGTGCGAAAGCACGCGTTCGAGCCCCGCGTCATACGCGAGCTCGCGCAGCGCGGGCTCGCCGAGCGCCACGCCCAACAGTCGCCAGAACTGATTGATATTTTGTCCGGTTTGACACCGCTGTCGATCACACAGCATGCTGCTGCCACGCACGCATTTCGTTTCGACGTGAGCTGTTTCGTCGTTACGTCACCGAAACCTGCTAACGTCGGTTTCAGCCATACCTGCTCCACCACACGGGATCCGTAAGCATGAGTCACATCCACTTCATTGGCGGGGAAAAAGGCGGCGTGGGCAAATCGCTCGCCGCTCGCGTGCTAGCCCAGTATTTCATCGATCGGAGCGTGCCCTTCCTGGGCTTCGATACCGACCGATCGCATGGCGCGCTGCTGCGGTTCTATTCGGACTTCGCCGCGCCTGCCGTTCTCGACCAGCATGACAGCCTCGATCCCGTCCTGGAATCGGCCGTCGAAGATCCGCAGCGACGCATTCTGGTCGATCTCGCCGCCCAGACGCAGCAGTCGCTCGCCGAATGGCTCGACGATTCGGACGTGTTCGGTTTTGCCGAAGAACACAACCTCACGCTCACGTGGTGGCACGTCATGGACACCGGACGCGATTCGGTCGACCTGTTACGGCGGTGGCTCGACGAGTTCGGCGGACGAATCAAGCTGATACTCGTGCTAAACGAAGTGCGCGGCGATCGTTTCGAGATCCTGGAGGCATCCGGCGAGCGCGAACGGGCCGAAGGGCTTGGCGCCAGCGTAATAACGCTGCGCCGCCTGCCCGATACGACCATGCAGAAGATCGATCGACAGAGCGCCAGCTTCTGGGCGGCGGTCAATCATCCGGACCGTGCCGCCACCGGGCTCGGCTTGCTGGAGCGGCAGCGCGTCAAGGTATGGCTGCATCGCACATATACGGAGCTGGACGGGGTTACGTTGTAGGCTGATCCCACTCTGCGCGCGGTGCATGGGGAGTGATCCGGTCCCACGGCAAGCAGCGAGCGAGGAAGCCCGCTGCCTGACACGCTACAGGTTAATCGCGATCGCGCGCCAGAGATGCAATTTCTGCTCGAACGACAGCATCGCATTCGCCGGGCTCGACGACGGCAGCACGAGCGTCTCGTAACCGGCCTCACCGATTACGTCGGCAAACCGCCCCGCCGTCTTGCCGTTGAAGCACACTTTCTCCAGCAACGGCGCATGTTCACGCAACGACGCGAAGTCGTTCGGCTTCGCATGGCGGATCGCGGAGTCGAGACTGCCTTGGCGATGGCATGCATCGAGGACGTCCCAGATGCCGATGCCGTGCGACAGCACGCGCTCGAGCCGCGCGTCATACGCGAGCTTGTGCAGCGCGGGCTCGCCGAGCACCGCGCCCAACAGTCGCCAGAACTGATTGCGCGGATGCGCGTAGTACTGCGCGGCATCGAGCGACGCCTCGCCCGGAAAGCTGCCGAGGATCATCGTGTGCGTATTCGGCGCGACGACCGGCGGAAAGCCTTGCAGCATCACACAGCTCCGCGCGACCCGACGGATCCGGGCCCATCGCCGTGCGCGTCGAGATGCCGCCACAGCGCGGGCAGCATGCACTCGGTCACCATCAACGGCTTGCCGTGACGCTGGAACACCGAGCGCCGCGCGGCGAACGCGTGCGGTGCTCGCGCACCGCCAAGCGCATGGCTCGCCAGCGCATACAGCGGATGGCCGGCGATCACGCGCCGGCTGACGAGCGCCGAGCGCTCGACCTGCGGATCGCTGTACAGCAGCTCCGCCAGCGGCCGCGTGCGCAGCCGCCGCATGGCCTGCCACACGCCCTTGCTGGCCGCGAGCGGCGCGAGGCTGTGCGCGGCGACGTACGGCGTGCCGTCGACCGACAGGATCACCTCGCGCACCCACATCGGCGCGCGCGGTGCACTGTCGAGCGCGTCCGGCTCGTCGAACCACGGGCAGTCGACGGCCTCGCGCGTCACACGCACGTTCACGCTGCCGAGCCGCGCGAGATGCGCGGTCAGCGAACCGCCGCGCGTCAACCAGTCGCGCTGGTCGAGCGTGCAGCCGGGCCGGGGCGTTTCGCGCCAGCCCGCCTGTGCGCCGTCGAATCGCATCCGCATGTTCACGCGGTGCGCGACAGCAGCAGCGCGTTGGTCCGCTTCACGAAGCTCGCCGGATCGTCGAGCATCCCGCCTTCGGCCAGCAACGCCTGGTCGAACAGCAGATGGCACCAGTCGCCGAAATCGGCGCTGTCGGCGTTCAGCTGCTTCACGAGCGCATGGTCCGGGTTGATCTCGAGGATCGGCTGCATCGCCGGCGCGTTCTGGCCGGCCGCCTTCAGCATCCGCTGCAGGTAGCCGCTCATGTCGTTGTCGTCCGCGACGAGGCACGACGGCGAATCGGTCAGGCGGAACGTGACGCGCACTTCCTTCACCTTGTCGCCGAGCGCTTCCTTCATCTTCTCGACGACCGGCTTGACCGCCTCGCCCGCCTGCTCCTGCGCCTTCTTTTCCTCGTCGTTCAGCTCGCCGAGGTCGAGATCGCCGCGGGCGACGCTCGCGAGCGGCTTGCCGTCGAATTCATGCAGGAACGACAGCATCCATTCGTCGACGCGGTCGGTCAGCAGCAGCACCTCGACGCCCTTCTTGCGGAACACTTCCAGATGCGGGCTGTTCTTCGCGGCCTGCCACGTATCGGCGGTCACGTAGTAGATCTTGCTCTGCTCGGGCTTCATGCGCGACACGTAGTCGGCGAGCGACACGTCCTGCGCATCGGTGTCGCCGTGTGTCGATGCGAAGCGCAGCAGCTTCGCGATGCGCTCGCGGTTCGCGTGATCCTCGCCGAGACCTTCCTTCAGCACCTGGCCGAACGCGCTCCAGAACGTCTTGTACTTCTCCTTGCCGGCATCCTCTTCCGCGTTCGCGAGCTCCTCGAGCATCGACAGCGCGCGCTTGGTCACGCCTTCGCGGATCGCCTTTACGTCGCGGCTTTCCTGCAGGATTTCACGCGACACGTTCAGCGGCAGGTCGGCCGAGTCGACGACACCTTTCACGAAGCGCAGGTATTGCGGCAGCAGCTGCTCGGCGTCGTCCATGATGAACACGCGCTTCACGTACAGCTTCAGGCCGCCGCGGTAGTCGCGGTTCCACAGGTCGAACGGCGCGTGCGCCGGCACGAACAGCAGTTGCGTGTATTCGCTGCGGCCCTCGACGCGGTTATGCGTCCACGTGAGCGGATCCTGGTGGTCGTGCGCGATGTGCTGGTAGAACTGCGTGTACTGCTCGTCGGTGACCTCGCTCTTCGAACGCGTCCACAGCGCGCTCGCCTGGTTGACGGTTTCGTCCTCGTCCTTCAGGACCATCTCGCCCTTTTCCTGATCCCACTCTTCCTTGTGCATCAGGATCGGCAGCGCGATGTGATCGGAGTACTTCTGGATGATCGACTTCAGGCGATGCGACGACAGCAGCTCGTCCTCGCCTTCGCGCAGGTGCAGCGTGATCGTCGTGCCGCGCTGTGCGCGCTCGATCGCGTCGATCGTGAAATCGCCCTCGCCCGCGCTTTCCCAACGCACGGCTTCGTTCGCCGGCAGGCCGGCGCGGCGCGTCTCGACGGTGATCTTGTCGGCGACGATGAAGCCCGAGTAGAAGCCGACGCCGAACTGGCCGATCAGCGCCGCATCCTTCTGCTGGTCGCCCGATAGCTTCGTGAAGAATTCCTTGGTGCCCGAGCGCGCGATCGTGCCGAGGTTCGCGATCGCCTCGTCGCGGCTCATGCCGATGCCGTTGTCATCGATCGTGATCGTGCGCGCGGCCTTGTCGTAGCCGATGCGGATGCGCAGGTTCGGATCGTTCTCGTACAGCGCGTTGTCCGCGAGCGCTTCGAAACGCAGCTTGTCGGACGCGTCGGACGCGTTCGACACCAGTTCGCGCAGGAAGATTTCCTTGTTGCTGTAGAGCGAATGGATCATCAGGTGGAGGAGTTGCTTGACCTCTGCCTGAAAGCTCATCGTTTCGTGTGCCATGGATGCTGTTTCCTCTTACTTGAACTTGAATGGTGTGGCGCGGGTGCCCGGCGCGCGATGCCGGCGAGCCCGTCAAGGACGACCGCCCGGCGCAAGCGGTTTGCGCGGGTATCTGGGGCCGGGCGGCCGGATTTCAAGGGGCGGCGAGCCGCCCGCCATCACGACGCGCGCCGCGCAGCCGACTCGATATAACGCGCGAGAAACCCCGGCAGCGCCGGATCGCCGCAGTTCGCGACGTTGAAGCGCGTCCACGTCGACGACGACTGCTGCGGCGAGAACAGGCTCCCCGGTGTCAGCAGGAACCCTTCCTCATGCGCGGCAGCCGCGAGCGCGTCCGAGTCGACACCGGTATCGGCCCACAGGAACATCCCCGCCGCCGGCATCGTGAAGAGCCGCAGCCCGGTGCGCTCGAGCATCCGCGCGGTCTTGTCGCGCACGCCGTCGAGCCGTGCGCGCAGCCGCTCGACGTGGCGCCGGTAATGCCCTTCGGTCAGGATCTTGTAAAGCACGCGCTCGTTGAGCTCCGGCGTCGTCATCCCGACCAGCATCTTCTGGTCGGTGATCGCCTTCGCGATCTCGGGCGCGCACGCGACATAACCGACCCGCAAATTCGCCGCGAGCGTCTTCGAATAGCTGCCGAGGTAGATCACGCGCTTCAACTGGTCGAGGCTCGCGAGTCGCGTGGCCGGATAGCTCGGCGGGCACAGGTCGCCGTACACGTCATCCTCGACGACGAGGAAGTCGTATGCCTCCGCGAGCTTCAGGATCCGGAACGCCTGCGCGGCCGACAGCGACGTGCCGGTCGGATTCTGCAGCACCGAATTGATCACGAGCATCTTCGGCCGCCACATCTGCACGAGCGTTTCCAGCGCGTCGAGATCGGGGCCGTCGGGCGTGTACGGCATGCCAACCAGTTGCGCGCCCTGCGACGCGAAGCGACCGAACATCTGAAACCACGCGGGGTCGCCGACGATCACCGCATCGCCGGGGCGCACGTAGATCCGCGAGATCAGGTCGATCGCCTGCGTGATGCCCGACACCAGCACGAGCTGCTCGGGCTTCGCGCCGATCTCGACTTCCGCGAGCCGCGTCTGCAATTGCTGGCGCAGCGGCAGGAAGCCCTGCGCGGTGCCGAAGCCGAGCATCTGCGCGCCGGACTGGCGCCCGAGCGCGCGCAGCGCGCCGGTAATCAGCTCGCCGTCGAGCCAGCGGCCCGGCAGGTAACCGAGACCCGGCCCCTTTTCCGGACTGACGGTATGCAGCATGTTGCGCAGCAGCCAGACGACGTCGATCGTGTTGTGCACCGGCGCGGCCTCGGCCACGCGCACGACGTTGTCGGCCAGCTGCGGCCCCGCGGCCGTGCGCTCGCGCACGTAGAAGCCCGAGCCGCGCCGCGAGTCGAGGTAGCCCTGCGCGACGAGCCGTTCGTACGCCTCGACCACGGTGAAGCGCGACACGCTCTTGTCGAGCGCGAGCTTGCGGATCGACGGCATCCGCATGCCGGGCCGGAACACGCGTTCGTCGATACGGCGCCGCGCCCACTGGACGAGCTGGTCGACAAGCGTGAGCGTGGCCGTATCGTGCGGGACGGGAATCTGGGCGAGAGGGACGGTGGACATGGGCTGCAGCTCCAACTGTACCGAAGGGTATCGCGCCGATTGTACCGTTACTGTGCCGGTGGCGACGATTACAGTTGACCGCAATGGCGATCGTGCGGCCGCCGTTCCGGCCCTGCCGCACGCGGGGCAGCACCGCCCGGCGCGCATCGCAGCCGGGCACCGGCCGGCCGCGCAACCGCCCGGCACATCGCCCGCCCACCATGACACTTTCGTTTCCCGACCGACGTTCATGCCAGCCCGCTCCCTGACCCTCGACCATCTCGTGATCGCCGCGCGCACGCTCGACGACGGCGTGCGCCATGTCGCCCACGCGCTCGGCATCGAACCGGCCGGCGGCGGCCGCCATCCGCTGATGCGCACCCATAACGCGCTGTTCGGTGCGTGGGGCGGGCTGTACCTCGAAGTGATCGCGATCGATCCCGACGCCCCCGCCACCGGCGACGACGCCACGCCGCCGCGCGCGCGGCTGTTCGCCCTCGACGACCCGGCGATGCACGCACGGCTTGCGCAGGGCCCGTTCCTCGCGCACTGGGTCGCGCGCGTCGACCGCCCGCGCCAGCTCGCGCTGTGGCAAAGCCAGTACCCGGCGCGCATCGCGCCGGTCGTCGCGATGCGGCGCGGCGACCTGAGCTGGGGCCTCACGGTGCCCGACGACGGCGCGTTCCCGGCGTGGCAGGGCGCCGGCGACGGCCTCGCGCCGTCGCTGATCCAGTGGGACAGCCCGCACCATCCGGCCGAATCGCTGCCGAACCACGGCGTCGCGCTGAAGGCGCTCAAGGGCGTCCACCCGCGTGCGGACACGATTCGCGAGCAGCTCGACTGGCTCGGCGCCGACCATCTGCTCGACCTCGAAACCGGCGACGGCCCGCCCGCGCTCGTCGCCGAATTCGATACGCCGCAAGGCACACGCACGCTGCGCTGACCGCCCGGCCGCCCCTCGATTACACGAACCCAGCAATACGGAGACACCCAGTACATGAATTCGCGCGAAACCCGGGGCATGCTGCTCGGCCTGATCGGCGTGATGATCTTCAGCCTGACGCTGCCGATGACGCGGATCGTCGTCTCCGAACTCAATCCGCTGCTCAACGGGCTCGGCCGCGCGCTTGCCGCGTCGGTGCCGGCCGGCCTGCTGCTGTGGTGGCGCCGCGAACGGCTCCCGACGCGCGCGCAGCTGAAAAGCCTCGCGGTCGTGTCGGCCGGCGTGATCATCGCGTACCCGGTGTTCTCCGCATGGGCGATGAAAACCGTGCCGGCGTCGCACGGCGCGGTGGTCAACGGGCTGCAGCCGCTGTTCGTCGCGCTGTACGCGGCGTGGCTGTCGCACGAACGGCCGTCGAAGGCGTTCTGGGCCAGCGCGCTGGCGGGCAGCGCGCTCGTGATCGCATTCGCGCTGCGCGACGGCGGCGGCACGGTGCAGGCCGGCGATGCGCTGATGCTCGTCGCGGTCGGCATCGGCGCGCTCGGCTATGCGGAAGGCGCGCGCCTCGCTCGCCAGATCGGCGGCTGGCAGGTGATCTGCTGGGCGCTCGTCGTATCCGCGCCGTTCCTCGTGCTGCCGGTCGGCTGGCTCGCGTGGACTCAGCACGTCGCGCACCCCGCCCCGCTCGCGCTGCGCACGTGGCTCGCGTTCGGCTACGTGACCCTTTTTTCGCAGTTCATCGGCTTTTTCGCGTGGTATGCGGGGCTTGCCATCGGCGGCATCGCGCGCGTCGGCCAGGTGCAACTGCTGCAGATCTTCTTCACGATCGCCTTTTCCGCGCTGCTGTTCGGCGAAACGGTGACGCCGTCGACGTGGTTGTTCGCGGCCGCCGTGATCGCGACCGTGATGCTCGGCCGGCGCTCGGCGGTGGCCACGGCCCCGCGTCCCGCTCGCGCCGGTTGATGAGGTGCGCCATAATGTCCGTTTTGCCTGAACGGTTCTGCCCACCCGGCCGCGACGGCCCGATCGTGCTCCCGCGTGCCCATCCGGCCGCGTCGACACGATCTGCCTGATCGACCTTTCTTGACTGACCACGATATCCGAACGAGGAGACTATGAATCCGAGCGACCTGCACCCGCCGCACTGGCAGCTTTCCGAACGCGCCCGCAAGCTGACGAGCTCTGCGATCCGCGAGATCCTGAAGGTCACGGAACGCCCCGAGGTCATCTCGTTCGCAGGC
The DNA here is from genome assembly GCF_001443045.1 of Burkholderia ambifaria. Lineage (GTDB taxonomy): Bacteria > Pseudomonadota > Gammaproteobacteria > Burkholderiales > Burkholderiaceae > Burkholderia > Burkholderia ambifaria_A. The sequence goes on from NZ_LKPJ01000029.1 coordinate 58,303, forward strand.
GGCCTGCCCGCTCCCGCGACGTTCCCGGCCGAACGCATGCGTGCCGCGGCCGACCGCGTGCTGCGCGATGCGCCCGCCGCCGCTCTCCAGTACAGCGCGACCGAAGGCTACCTGCCGCTGCGCGAATGGATCGCCGAGCGCTACAGCGTGCGCGTGTCGCAGGTGCTGATCACGACCGGCTCGCAGCAGGCGCTCGACCTGCTCGGCAAGGCGCTGATCGACCCGAACAGCCCGATCCTCGTCGAAACGCCGACCTACCTCGGCGCGCTGCAGTCGTTCTCGCTGTACGAGCCGCGCTACGTGCAGGTGCCGACCGACGAGCAGGGCCTGCTGCCCGAAGGCCTCACGCCCGATCTCACGCAAGGCGCGCGCCTGCTGTACGCGCAGCCGAACTTCCAGAACCCGACCGGCCGCCGCCTGCCCGTCGAGCGCCGCCGCGCGCTCGCCGCGTTCGCGCAGTCGAGCCCGTTCCCGGTGCTGGAAGACGACCCGTACGGCGCGCTGAACTACCAGGGCGAGCCGCTGCCGACGATGCTGTCGATGGCACCGGACCACGTCGTGCACCTCGGCACGTTCTCGAAGGTGCTCGCACCGGGCCTGCGCATCGGCTACATCATTGCCCCCGAAGAACTCCACTTCAAGCTCGTGCAGGCCAAGCAGGCCACCGACCTCCACACGCCGACGCTCACGCAGCGCATCGCGCACGAAGTGATCAAGGACGGCTTCCTCGACGAGCACATCCCGACGATCCGCCAGCTGTACGGCGCGCAATGCGAAGCGATGCTCGCGTCGCTCGCACGACACATGCCGGAAGGCGTCACGTGGAACCGCCCGGACGGCGGGATGTTCATCTGGGTGAACCTGCCGGCGCAGATCGACAGCATGAAGCTGCTCGAGGCGGCGGTCGCCGACCATGTCGCCTTCGTGCCGGGTGCGCCGTTCTTCGCGAACGACCCGCAGCAGAACACGCTGCGCCTGTCGTTCGTGACGGTGCCGCCGGAGAAGATCGAGGAAGGCGTCGCGCGCCTCGGCAAGCTGCTGCGCGAGCGTCTCTGATCCCCTTTTTCCCTGTCACGACTCTCTACGAGGAATCGAACACATGGCTAACGTCTACGACAAGCTGAAGTCGCTCGGCATCGAGCTCCCGACCGCCGGCGCACCGGCCGCCGCCTACGTGATGAGCGCGCAAAGCGGCAACACGGTCTACCTGTCGGGCCACATCGCGAAGAAGGAAGGCAAGGTCTGGGCCGGCAAGCTCGGCGCCGACCTGCAGACGGAAGACGGCAAGGCGGCCGCGCGCTCGATCGCGATCGACCTGCTCGCGACGCTGCACGCGCACACCGGCGACCTGAACAAGGTCACGCGCATCGTGAAGCTGATGAGCCTCGTCAACTCGACGCTCGAGTTCACCGAACAGCACGTCGTCACGAACGGTGCGTCGGAACTGATCGCCGAAGTGTTCGGCGACGCGGGCAAGCACGCGCGTTCGGCATTCGGCGTCGCGCAGATTCCGCTCGGCGCATGCGTCGAGATCGAACTGATCGCCGAAGTCGCCTGAGCGACGTAAACCTCCTCGTCACGCAATCGTCACGATGACCAGCCGCCGCGTCCGCTTCAAACAGGTCGACGTCTTCACGTCGGTGCCGTTCAAGGGCAACCCGCTCGCGGTCGTGTTCGACGCCGACCCGCTCGGCGACGACGACATGCTCGCGATCGCCCGCTGGACGAACCTGTCGGAAACGACGTTCGTGTGCGCGCCGACCGATCCGGAGGCCGATTACCGCGTCCGGATCTTCACGCCGGGCGGCGAACTGCCGTTCGCCGGCCACCCGACGCTCGGCACCGCACACGCGTTTCTCGAAAGCGGCGCGCGGCCGCGCACGCCGGGCCGGCTGATCCAGCAATGCGGGGTCGGCCGGGTCGAACTGCGCGAGCAGGCCGATGGCTGGGCATTTGCCGCGCCGCCCGCACGGTTCACGCCGCTCGACCGTTCGGACTACCCGGCGCTGGCTGCCGCGTTACGCAGCGACGTGATCGATCCGGACGCCGAACCGTGCGCGGTCGACAACGGCGCGCCGTGGCTCGTCGTGCGGCTCACGTCGGCCGAGGCCTGCATCGGCCTCGCGCCCGATCCGGCCGCACTCGAGGCCATCACCCATCGCTACGGCGCGCACGGCCTCGCGGCCTATGCGCCCCACCCCGACGGCGGCCCCGCGACGTTCGAAATTCGCTGCCTGATGGCGGGCGGCAGTTTCGGCACCGGCGAGGACCCCGTCACCGGCAGCGCGAACGCCGCGCTGGCCGGGCTGCTGAGCCGCCAGCAGCGCCGCCCCGGCCCGTCGTACACGGCCCGCCAGGGCACGGCGATCGGCCGCGAAGGCCGCATTGCCGTTCGCTATGACGACGACGGCACGATCTGGATCGGCGGCCACGTCGTGACGGTCGTGGACGGCACGTTCCAGGCGCCTGCCTGACGTTTCGCCATGTGCGATGGCGTCGACCCGGCTGGCGCCCTACGGTTCCCCCGGCTATCGCAAAAACGTTCCAGCCAGTAATATCGGGCCTAATCCGTCGCTTCGGCGGGTCTGTCCATGGTTGCGCATCCCGCGAACGAACAGACGCCGGTGCGGCCCCAACCATAGCCACCCATCTTGAGAGGGTGGCAAACGAGAGCAGGCGCCACCCTTTTTCGATGAGCTCCGCCCGGACAAACCACACGCCGCCGACCCGGCCGCTGCGCGCACCGCGCAAGTCGCGCCGGCGCGCGCTGTTCGCGATCCCGCTGCTCGGGATGCTGGCGCTCGCGCTCCTATGGGCGGTGATCATCGCGCGGCTGGCGGTCGAAAAGGACAGCGCGTACAAGGAAGCGGCGGCATCCGCGGCGATCCTGTCGTCCGCGCTCGAGCAGCATACGGTCAAGGCGATCCACCAGGTCGACCAGATCACCCGCTTCGTCAAGTTCGAATTCGAGAAATCGCCCGCCCGCTTCAACCTCGCGAGCGCGGTCGAAAAAGGTGTCGTACCGAGCGACACGCTGATCCAGGTCTCGCTCGTCAACGCGAAGGGCATCCTGTTCGCGAACACGGCCGAACGCCATCCGCAGCCGATCAACCTGTCCGACCGCGAGCACTTCAAGGTCCACCTCACGCACAACGACGACCGCCTGTACATCAGCAAGCCCGTGCTCGGCCGCGTGTCGAGCCACTGGACGCTGCAGATGACGCGGCGCCTGAACAACCCCGACGGCAGCTTCGCGGGCATCGTCGTCGTGTCGGAAGACCCAAGCTACTTCACGAACGACTTCTACAACAACGCGGCGATCGGCAAGGAAGGCGTGATCGCCGTGGTGTCCGACACGGGCGCCGTGCTGGCGCGGCGCACCGGCTCGGTCAACAACGCACCGGGTGCGTTCTCCGCATCGGGTGTCTACCCGATCGCCGAGCGCGTGACGGGCACGATCATCGACCCGATCGACGGCGTGATGCGCATCGTGTCGTACCGCCACCTCGACGGCTACCCGCTCGCGGTGATGGTGGGGCTGTCGCAGAGCGAGGAATTCACGGACTACTACCACACGCGCAACGTCTATCTGCTGATGTCGAGCTTCATCACGCTCGCGATGCTCGCGTTCTTCGGCGTCGCGACGGGGCTGATCGGCAAGCTGCTCGGCCGCGAGCGCGAGATGACCCAGCTCGCCGAATACGACCTGCTCACCGGGCTCGCGAACCGCTACGCGACGCTGCGCGGGCTGCGCAACGACGTGGCGATGCCGACCAGCCTGTCGCGGCTCGGCCTGCTGTTCATCGACCTCGATAACTTCAAGACCGTCAACGACACGCTCGGCCACAACGCCGGCGACATCGTGCTGCAGATGACCGCGTCGCGCCTGTCGGACGCCGTCGGCGACGAAGGGTCGCTCGCGCGGATCGGCGGCGACGAGTTCGTGGTCGTGATGAAGGGCGACGACGTCGAGCGGCGCGCGGTGCGGCTCGCGGAAGCGATCATCCGGATGTTCAGCGATCCGTTCGACGTGCGCGGCAGTTCGTTCGTGCTGCATGCGAGCATCGGCATCGCGCTGCACACCGTCGCGAACGAGAGCGAGATCGACCTGCTGAAGAAGGCCGACCTCGCGATGTACAGCGCGAAGGACGCCGGCAAGAACTGCTATCAGTTCTACGCGCCGCACCTGTCGCACCGCGCGGACCACCTGATGCGCTGGGAGCAGCAGTTGCGGGTCGCGCTCGCCGAAGGGCAGCTGTTCCTCGCGTACCAGCCGAAGATCGACCTGACGCACCGCACGATCACCGGCTTCGAGGCGCTCGCGCGCTGGGACCACCCCGAGCATGGAATCATCTCCGCGAACGAATTCATTTCGATCGCCGAATCGACGGGCCTGATCGTGCCGATCGGCGACTTCGTGATCCGCACCGCGTGCGAACAGATCGCGCGCTGGCGCGACGACGGCCACGACACCCTGACGCTCGCGATCAACATCTCGCCGGTGCAGTTCTGGCGCGGCGACCTGATCGAGACGATTTCCCTGGCGCTGCAGGACACCGGCATCGACGCGAACCGGCTCGAACTCGAGATCACCGAGACCGCGATGATGGAATATCCGGAGCTCGTGTCCGAGAAGATCGTCGCGTTGAAGAAGCTCGGCATCCGGATCGCGCTCGACGATTTCGGCACCGGCTATTCGTCGCTGTCGTACCTGCACCGTTTCTCCGTCGACACGCTGAAGGTCGATCGCTCGTTCGTGCAGGCGATCCCGAACGATCGCAGCGTGTGCGTGATGGTGTCGTCGATCGTGCATCTCGCGCGCTCGCTCGGCCTGACGGTCGTCGTCGAGGGCACCGAGACCGAGGAGCAGATCGCCTGGCTGTCCGCGCTCGGCGAGATCGAGGCGCAGGGCTTCCTGTTCTCGCGCCCCGTGCCGGCCGATGCGATCCCCGCGCTGATCGCGCGCTTCGGCGTGCGTGGCGACCGGCCGAGCGTCCTCACGCACCGCGCGACCGGCAGCACGGGCGCCTGAGCGCCGCCCCCACGCGCGGCACCGTTGCGCAACACGCCGATTGTTTCGGCCTCCAATCCGGCTGTTTAGTTCGTTTACTAGCGTTTTCGCGCATGGCAGTGTCACGATGCGCGGCGGACAATCCGGAGGGCTATCGTGTCGGCGGGCCGCCGGCACGTTCCTATGCGCGAGACCAGGCCCAGCACCAACAGCACAATCATGACCACCGTCGAAGTCGAAGCGGCCGAACGTGTCGAACAGGCACAGGCATCCCTGTGGACCTTGTTCAAGGTCATCGCCGGCATTTCCGCCATCTCGTGGGGCGGGCTATCGATGATGGCGCAGCTCGAACGCCATTACGTCGACCGGTTGCAGCGCATCGAGCCGCACGTGTTCGCCGATCTCGTCGCACTCGCATGGCTCGTGCCCGGCCCCGTCGGCTGCAATGTCGCGGTGCAGGTCGGCCAGACGCTGCACGGCCGCGCCGGCGCATGGGTCGCAGGCATCGCGAGCGTGCTGCCCTTCTCCGTGCTGATGACGCTGTTCGCGATCTTCTACCGCACGCCGATCGTGCGCTCGCTCGCCGCGCCGATGCTGATCAATCACTTCGGGATGGTGCTCGCCGCGCTGATCGGCGTCACGTGGCTCAAGCAGTTGCGCACGCTCGTGCGCACGCGGCTCGAACAGGTGATTGCCGCGCTGTCGACGATTCTGCTCGCCTTCGCGCATAGTCCGGCCGCTTTCGTCGGGATTCTGTTCGCAGCGTTTGCAGCCGGCTGGCTCACCGGGCCGCCGCAAGACGACGCGGTCGATTTCACGCTGTCCAGGCGTGACCGCAACCTGCTCGTGCTGCTGGCGATTCTCGTCGCGCTGTTCGCGCTGCCGCTGTCCGGCGACTACCAGATGACGCTCCTGTGGCCACGACTCGCCGGCGCCGGCATGACGCTGTTCGGCGGCGGCTTCTCCGCGCTGCCCGTGCTCAAGACGCTGTTCGTGTCGCCGGGCACCGGCATCACCGATCACGACTTCACGCTTGCGTTCGCGTTGTCGCCGGTGTCGCCCGGCCCGCTGCTGAACGTCGTGCCGTTTCTCGGCTACCTGACCGACGGCTGGATCGGCGCGCTGCTCGCGACCGCCGCCCTGTTCATTCCGTCGGGATGCCTCGTCGTGTTCGCGCACAACCACCTGCTCCGGCTCAAGCGCCATTCGCGCTTCGAGCACGGGATGCGCCTGCTGCGCGCGGCGACAACGGGCTTTCTCGTCGTCGCCGTCGTGAAGATCCTGCATCGCGAACCGGCCGATCCCGTCTATTGGTTCACGGGCGCCTTTGCCACGCTGTGCTTCGCGCGCTTCAAGGTGCCCGTGTATGCCGTCTACGGCGCGGTCGCGGTCGCGTGCGGCGTGTGGCTATGGGCCGTCGCGCACTGACGGCCGGCCGCGGTCATCCCCGCCTTCACCACCCCCGCCGCGCCGGCCGTATGGCGCTCAGCCTGCCTGCACCGCGACGCGTCGTGCGATCCAGCGCGCCCGCAGCGCGTCGTACGCGAGGTTGAAGCAGAACGTGTAAGGCAGGAAGAACAGCACGATGCCGAGGTCGAGCAGCAGCGCCTCGACGAGGCTCACGTCCAGCCACCATGCGGCGACCGGCACCACCATCGCGACGAGGCCGAGCTCGAACGCGACCGCGTGCGCGATCCGCATCCCGAGCGTGCGCGTGAGGCCCACCCGCCGCTCGAAGCGGTCGAACAGCGTGTTGAACGTCATGTTCCAGGCCATCGCGATCAGCGACACCATCACCGTCAGCACGCCGACGTGCGACACCGGCATGTCGAGCAGCCATGCGCCGATCGGCGCGCACAGCGCGATCGCCACCAGTTCGAACGTCAGCGCGTGAACGAGGCGTTCCGTTACCGTCTTGTTCGTCTGTTTCATGATTCCCTCCAATGCGTTTGCTAGCTCATGTCGGCGATTTTGATCGGCATGACCGTACGAATCCAGTTTGATACCATCGGTTTTACCGATATAACGTCGTGAGACCCGCCGCATGCGCCACGCCCCGGAAGCCCTGCTCGCCTTCGCCGAAGCCGCGCTGCTCGGCTCGTTTACAGCCGCCGCGCGCAAGCTCGGCAAGCGCCAGTCGACGGTGTCCGAAGCGATCGCGAACCTCGAAATCGATCTCGGCGTGCCGCACCGCCGCGCGGCTCGCGCAGGGCGAGGAAGCGCGGCTGACGCTCGTCGTGTCCGATACGTACCAGTCGAAGCGTTACGAGGACACCTTGATGGCGCTCGAACGGCGCTTTCCGGCGCTCGAGCTCGAATGCCAGATCGCCGAGCACGAGGACGTGCTCGACCTGATCCAGCAGGGCCGCGCCCAGCTCGGGCTGATGGCCGCGCGCGCCGTCTACCCGCCCGATATCGGCGCGGCGACGGTGGCGGAGGAGTCGGAGATCGGCCTGTTCGTCGGGCGCACGCACGCGCTGGCGGCCTACGGCGACGCCGACGTGCCGCATGCGGTGCTACGCGACGCGCGCGAACTGCGCCTCAACACGTACGTGAAACCGGAGGATCGCGGCGCCGACGACCGGATCGTCGTCGGCACGCAGCGCTGGCTCGCGCCAAGCTACCTGATGCTACTGGAGATGGCGGTGCTGGGATTCGGCTGGGCCGAGCTGCCGCGCTGGATGGTCGAGCACTTCGCGCGCGATCGCCTGTGCGAGCTGCGCTCGCGCGGCTGGCCGCGCCGCGTGCGGGTCGATGCGGTCTGGTCGCGCAACCGGCCGCTCGGCCCGGCTGGCGCGTGGCTGCTCGATGCGATGCTGGCCGCGTAGCGGCACGCGGCACCGCGCCGGCGGCGAGCGCCGGGCGACGCCGCAGGGTCGAAGATCAGAAGCCGCGCGACAACACGGCCGCGCCGATCGTCACGACGCCGAGCACGAGGTTGACGACGACGAGCAGGCGCACCGCATTCACCGCGCGCGCGCCATCGGGCCAGTTCTGCGCCTGCACCGCGCGACGGATGCGCGGGAACAGCGCGAAGCGGATATGCCCGAAGATCAGCATCATCACGACACCGAGGCCTGCCATCGCATGCAGCGACCACGTCGCATGCGCGCCGCCGAATTCCATCAGCAGGAACCCGCCGGACAGCAGGATCACGATCACCGATCCCGACACCCAGTTGAAGAAGCGGCCGAACACGCCCTCGATCAGCGGCAGCCGAAGCTGCGGCGTCAGGTCGGACAGCGCCGGGCGCAGGCAGAAGTTCGCGAAGACCATCCCGCCCACCCACACGGCGACGGCCAGCAGATGAAGAAACAGCGCGACGGCAACAGCGTGGGACATGGCGGCAATCCTGTTATGAGTTGAGTGCAACGAACAGCCGCGTCACGCGCGGTCTCGAGCGACGTTCGACCGGCGGGCCGCCGCTCGGTTCGAACCCGAGGCGGCATTTCACAATATTTTGCAAGTTCCGCATGACGGCGCCACTCTCGCTTACCTGAATACGTCGCCCCAAAAGAACAGGCCGCACGCCCGCCGAAGCGGGGGTGCGGCCTGCGGCGCCGGTCGCCCGGGCGACCGGATGCGGCGTCAGCCGAGCAGCGGACGCATCTCGTTGACGACCTTCAGCTTCGTCTCCGGCGCACGGCCCTTGCGTGCGCGCTTGCCGACGTGCGGCGCGAGCCCCGCGTACGACAGCGTTTCGTCCTGCGCCTTGCCGCCGCGCCCGGTGCCGCTCAGCACGACGCCTGCCGGGTCGATCGCGAGCGCCTGCACGAGCGTTTCCTTGTCGTCGAGCGCCATCAGGATCACGCCGCGGCCGCCGCCGGACAGCGTCTTCATCTCGTCCATCCCGAACACCAGCAGCCGGCCGCCGCTCGACAGACACGCGACCTGCGTCGCGTTCGGCAGCACGGGCATCGGCGCGAGCGGCACCGCGCCCGCATCGATCGTCATGAACGACTTGCCGGCCTTCACGCGGCTCACCATGTCGCCGACCTTCGCGAGGAAGCCGAAGCCGTTGCTCGACGCGAGCAGCAGTTGCTGGTCGGCCGGCGCCGCGTAGTAGTGCATCAGGTGCGAGCCCGATTCGAGCTCGATCAGCGACGTCACCGGCACGCCGTCGCCGCGCCCGCCCGGCAGCACCGACACGTCGACCGAGTACACGCGGCCGCTGCTGCCCCACGCGATCAGGCGATCGGGCGTGCGGCACTGGAACGCCGCGTACAGGTTGTCGCCGGCCTTGAACGAGAAGCCGGCCGGGTCGAGCCCGTGGCCCTTCAGCGCACGCACCCAGCCCTTCTGCGACACGACGACCGTCACCGGCTCGTCGACCACCTTCGCCTCGAACGTCGCGCGCTTTTCCTGCTGGATCAGCGTGCGGCGATCGTCGCCGTACTGCTTCGCGTCGGCCTCGATCTCCTTGATCATCAGCCGCTTCATCGCGCTTTCGTTCGCGAGCAGCTCCTCGAGCTTCGCCTTTTCGTCGCGCAGCGCCTCGAGCTCCTTCTCGATCTTGATCTTCTCGAGCCGCGCGAGCTGACGCAGGCGGATTTCGAGGATGTCTTCCGCCTGGCGGTCGGTGAGGCCGAACGCGCTCATCAGCGCGGCCTTCGGCTCGTCCGCCTCGCGGATGATGCGGATCACCTCGTCGATGTTCAGGAAGACGATCATCCGCCCTTCGAGGATGTGGATGCGGTCGTCCACCTTTGCGAGACGATGGCGGCACCGGCGCGTCATCGTCAGCTGGCGGAACTTCACCCATTCGTCGAGGATCGTCAGCAGGCCCTTCTGGCCCGGCCGCCCGTCGGCGCCGATCATCACGAGGTTCAGCGTCGCGTTCGACTCGAGGCTCGTGTACGCGAGCAGCGTGTTCACGAATTCCGTCTGGTCGATCGTGCGCGACTTTGGCTCGAACACGAGCCGCACCGCCGCTTCCTTGCCCGACTCGTCGCGCACCGCGTCGAGCAGGTCGAGCATCGCCTTCTTCGTGTTGAGCTGCTCGGGCGTGAGCGTCTTCTTGCCGAGCTTGAGCTTCGGGTTGGTCAGCTCCTCGATTTCCTCGAGCACCTTCTGGCCCGACGTGCTCGGCGGCAGCTCGGTGACGACGAGCTGCCACTGCCCGCGCGCGAGATCCTCGATCTTCCATTTCGCGCGCACCTTCAGGCTGCCGCGGCCGGTTTCATAGGCCGCCGCGATCTCGGTGTCGCTCGAGATGATCTGGCCGCCGCCCGGGAAGTCCGGGCCGGGGATCAGGTTCATCAGCTCCGCGTGCGTGAGCTTCGGATTGCGGATCAGCGCGACCGCCGCCGCCGCGACCTCGCGCAGATTGTGCGACGGGATTTCCGTGGCGAGGCCGACCGCGATGCCCGATGCGCCGTTCAGCAGCACGAACGGCATGCGGCTCGGCAGCGTCTTCGGTTCCTCGAACGAGCCGTCGTAGTTCGGCATGAAATCGACCGTGCCCTGGTCGATCTCGTCGAGCAGCAGCTTCGAGATCGGCGTGAGCCGCGCTTCGGTGTATCGCATCGCCGCCGCGCCGTCGCCGTCGCGCGAGCCGAAGTTGCCCTGACCGTCGATCAGCGGATAGCGCAGCGAGAAGTCCTGCGCGAGACGCACGAGCGCGTCGTACGCCGACTGGTCGCCGTGCGGGTGGTATTTACCGAGCACGTCGCCCACCACGCGCGCCGATTTCACCGGCTTCGCGTCCGGGCCGAGGCCCATTTCGTTCATCGCGAACAGGATCCGGCGCTGCACCGGCTTCTGGCCGTCGCAGACATCGGGCAGCGCGCGGCTTTTCACGACGCTGACGGCGTAGCTGAGGTACGCCTGCTCCGCGTAGTTGCCGAGTGTCAGCGCATCGGCGTCCGGTGCGTCGGACCCGGCAAAGAGATCGGAAGTATTGTCGTCCATCTGAATTCCGTATTCGTAACTGGCATGAGGCCGGGCCGGGCGTCAGGCCCGGCCGCGCGGAGGCGGTGTCGTGTTCGATGCCAAGCGGTGCTGATGCGCCAGCGGATTCGCGTTCGTGGCAAGAAGCAAACCGCAGCGATGCCAGCCGGCATCGCGAGGATTTGCGACACCGCCACGGGCGCGAAGGCGCAGCGCATCAGTGCCGATTGGCGTCGAACGCTGCACTAAATGTCCGCTTCGACGTCGTTGCCCTTTTCCTCGAGCCAGCCGCGTCGCGCGGCTGCCTCGCCCTTGCCCATCAGCATCGTCATCCGCGCGACGGTCGCCTCGTAGTCGAGCTCGCCGAGCTTCACCGGCATCAGGCGGCGCGTGTCGGGGTTCATCGTCGTGTCCCACAGCTGCTCCGCGCTCATTTCGCCGAGACCCTTGAAGCGGCTGATGCTCCATTGCGTTTCACGCACGCCGTCCTTGCGCAGCTTGTCGAGGGTCGCCTCGAGTTCGCCTTCGTCGAGCGCATAGAGCTTCTGCGCGGGCTTCTTGCCGCGCGCCGGTGCGTCGACGCGGAACAGCGGCGGCCGCGCGACATGCACGTGACCGCGCTCGATCAGCTGCGGGAAATGCTTGAAGAACAGCGTGAGCAGCAGCACCTGGATGTGCGAGCCGTCGACGTCCGCGTCCGACAGGATGCAGATCTTGCCGTAGCGCAGGTTCGACAGGTCGACGCTGTCGTCCGGGCTGTGCGGATCGACGCCGATCGCGACCGAGATGTCGTGCACCTCGTTGTTCGCGAACAGGCGGTCGCGCTCGGTTTCCCACGTGTTCAGCACCTTGCCGCGCAGCGGCAGGATCGCCTGGTATTCCTTGTCGCGGCCCATCTTCGCGGAACCGCCAGCCGAGTCGCCCTCGACGAGGAACAGTTCGTTGCGCGCGATGTCTTCCGTCTCGCAATCGGTCAGCTTGCCGGGCAGCACCGCGACGCCCGAACTCTTGCGCTTCTCGACCTTCTGGCCCGCGCGCGTGCGCGCCTGCGCCTGCTTGATCACGAGTTCGGCGAGCTTCTTGCCGTGCTCGACGTGCTGGTTCAGCCACAGCTCGAGCGCCGGACGCGAGAACGACGACACCAGCTTCACCGCGTCGCGGCTGTTCAGGCGCTCCTTGATCTGCCCCTGGAACTGCGGATCGAGCACCTTCGCGGACAGTACGAACGACACGCGCGCGAATACGTCTTCCGCGAGCAGCTTCACGCCCTTCGGCTGCAGGTTGTGCAGTTCGACGAAGCTTTTCACCGCCTGGTAGAGACCGTCGCGCAGGCCCGACTCGTGCGTGCCGCCGGCCGGCGTCGGGATCAGGTTCACGTACGACTCGCGCACGAGCGAACCTTCCTCGCTCCATGCGACGACCCACGACGCGCCCTCGCCCTCGGCGAAGGTTTCGTCGGTCGAGCGCGCATCGGCAAAGCGCTCGCCTTCGAACAGCGGGATCAGCAGCTCGCTGCCGTTCATCTCGTCGAGCAGGTAGCCGCGCAGGCCGTCCTCGTACTTCCACGCCTGGCGCTCGCCGGTCTTCTCGTTGACGAGCACGACCTCGACGCCCGGCAGCAGCACGGCCTTCGAGCGCAGCAGGCGCTGCAGCTCGCCGAGCGGCAGGTTCGGCGAATCGAAGTACTTCGGATTCGGCCACACCTGTACGCGCGTGCCCGACTTCTTCTCGCCGCGGCCCGCGCCTTGCGTTGCGAGCGGCTTCACGACATCGCCGTCGGCGAAGCCGAGATCGGCGATCTTGCCGTCGCGCCACACCGTCACGTCGAGACGCGTCGCGAGTGCGTTCGTCACCGACACGCCGACGCCGTGCAGGCCGCCCGAGAACGTGTACGCGCCGCCGGCGGCCTTGTCGAACTTGCCGCCCGCGTGCAGGCGCGTGAACACGATCTCGACGACCGGCACGCCTTCCTCGGGATGCATGCCGAACGGGATGCCGCGGCCGTCGTCCTCGACCGACACCGACTGGTCGGCGTGCAGCGTGACCGTGATCTGCCTGCCGTAGCCGCCGAGCGCCTCGTCCGACGCGTTGTCGATGACTTCCTGGATGATGTGCAGCGGATTTTCGGTACGGGTGTACATGCCGGGCCGCTGCTTGACCGGCTCGAGGCCCTTGAGCACCTTGATCGATGCTTCGCTATAGGCCGCGCTGGGCTTCTTCGTTGACATAGGCGCTGAATTTCGTCATTCATCGGGACGTTGTCCACACCTCGTGTGGATAACGTCATGGACAAAACGTTGAGTTCCGTAAAAAAGCGAATCGAAACAACGGTGTGCTTGGACTGCTCCGAATGCGGGCGCGCGGCGTGCGCTGCGCGACCCGGGACGCGCGGTATTTTACTGGTTCCGCGTGGCGTGCCATTGCAAGATCGTTGCACGGCGCCGCGGTGCGGCCCGCGGCGCGCGTTGCGTCAGACCGGCTTGCGCTTCGCCTCGAGCGTCTCCCACCGCTCGAGCGCGGCAAGGAGTTCGTCGTCGATCGCAGCGAACCGCTCGGTCAGGCGCGTGCCTTCCTGCGGATCCTTCGCGAAGATCGAGCCGTCCTCGAGCCGCGCGTTGATCGTCTTCTGTTCTTCCTCGAGCGCTGCGATCTTCTCCGGCAGCGCATCGAGTTCGCGCTGCTCGTTGAACGACAGCTTCACCGTGCGCTGCGCGTTGCGGCCGGCCGCGCTTTTCGCCGCATCTTCCTTGACCGGCGCCGCTTCCTTCACCGCGCGCTTCGCCGCTTCCTGCTGTGCGAGCTGCTGCGAACGCTCGCTCTGGATCTGCCAGTCGGTGAAACCGCCGACGTATTCGCGCCACTTGCCGTCGCCCTCGGCCGCGATCACCGACGTCACGACGTTGTCGAGGAACGCGCGATCGTGGCTGACGAGCAGCACCGTGCCGTCGTAGTCGGCCAGCAGCTCTTCGAGCAGTTCCAGCGTCGGGATGTCGAGGTCGTTGGTCGGCTCGTCGAGCACCAGCACGTTGGCCGGACGCGCGAACAGGCGCGCGAGCAGCAGCCGGTTGCGCTCGCCGCCCGACAGCGACTTCACCGGCGAGCGGGCGCGCTCCGGCGCGAACAGGAAGTCGCCGAGATAGCTCATCACGTGCTTGCGCACGCCGCCGATCTCGACCCATTCGCTACCGGGGCTGATGGTGTCGGCCAGGCTCTTTTCCTGGTCGAGCTGCGCGCGCATCTGGTCGAAATACGCGATCTGCAGGTTCGTGCCGGTACGCACCGTGCCCGTGTCGGGCTTCAGTTCGCCGAGGATCAGCTTGAGCAGCGTGGTCTTGCCGGCGCCGTTCGGGCCGACGAAACCGATCTTGTCGCCGCGCATGACCGTCGTCGAGAAGGTGTCGACGACCGTGCGATCGCCGTAGCGCTTCGTCACGTCCGTCAGTTCCGCGACGATCTTGCCCGACTTCTCGCCCTGCGCGACGTCGAGCTTCACGTTGCCCTGCGAATTGCGGCGCTCCGCGCGATCGTTGCGCATCTGCACGAGCCGCGCGATGCGGCCGACGCTGCGCGTGCGGCGCGCTTCGACGCCCTTGCGGATCCACACCTCTTCCTGCGCGAGCAGCTTGTCGAACTTCTCGTTTTCCACGCGCTCGATTTCGAGCTGCTGCGCCTTGCGCGTCTGGTAGGCCGAGAAATTGCCCGGATACGACAGCAGCCGGCCGCGATCGAGCTCGACGATGCGCGTCGCGACACGGTCGAGGAACGCGCGATCGTGGGTGATGAACAAGAGGCCCGCGCGCTGCGCGACCAGCAGTTCTTCCAGCCAGCGGATGCCGTCGAAGTCGAGGTGGTTGGTCGGTTCGTCGAGCAGCAGCACGTCGGGCTGCAGCACCAGTGCACGCGCCAATGCGACGCGCTTCTGCATCCCGCCCGACAGCGCGTCGACTTGTGCATCGCCGTCCGTCAGGCCGATCTGCGCGAGCGTCATCGACACGCGCGTGCGCCAGTTCCACGCATCGTGCGCGTCGAGCGACGACTGCAGCGCGTTCATCCGCGCGAGCAGCGCGTCGTGCTCGGCACCTTCGGGGGTCTCCGCGAGGCGGTGCGCGATCGAATCGTATTCTTCGAGCACTTCGCGCGTATGCGTGAGCCCCGACGCCACGGCATCGAACACGGTCGCGCCGGGTTCGAATTCGGGCTCCTGCGGCACGTAGACGGTCACGAGTTCCTGCTGGCGCGTAGTCAGCCCGTCGTCGGGCTTGGCAAGACCGGCGACGATCTTCAGCAGCGACGACTTGCCCGCGCCGTTGCGACCGATCAGGCCGACGCGTTCGCCGGCCTCCAGCGAGAAATCCGCGTGATCGAGCAACGCGACGTGACCGAACGCGAGTTGCGCGCCGGTAATGGAATAAAGCGACATGGGGAGACGGCGAAGAGAGAAATCGGAAGCGCCCATTGTACCGGTGGCGGACGCCTGCGCCGGGATGGCCGGACGGACTATGCCGATGGGCGGTTCTTTTTGTGCTGGGGCGGCATGTCGGCGCACCCGGCGGGCGGGGCCGGCATGGCGCGCTTCGGCGTTGCAGAGCGCCGGGGCGGCAGGCATCCGGCCGCAACTTCCCGGCCGGGCGCCCGCATGCGGGAGGAGCGACTACTTCACGTTGACCGTGATCGTCGAGCTCAGCCCGGGACCGTACGAGCGGTGCGCGCCGTCGCCGAGCTGCAGCGTCAGCGTGTGCTGGCCGGGCGGCAGCTTCACGTCGGTTTCGGTCTGGGCCTTGCCGAAGTGCAGCGAATGGTCGGTGGCAGGGATCACGTCGCCCTTCGGCACCGGCTTGCCGTCGATCAGCAGGTGATGGTGGCCCGTGTCCGCCGTCATGTCGCCAGCCGGCTTGAGTTCCATCCCTTCAAGGCCGAACTTCACGTGCACGGGGCTCGACACCGTCGCGCCGTCCTTCGGCTCGACGAAGAACACGCGCGCCTCGGCACGCGCGAGCGTCGACACGGCCAGTGCCGCGACACATACCGCACCCGCGATCCATTTCTTGTTGACCATCGTTTCCTCCTTCAGATTGAAAGGCTCACGCAGGATACACTGCGTGCCCGGCCCGCGCGATGACAGTCGTTGTTCTCGATGCGTACGTTTAAAACGACGTTGCGCTGACGTTCGGCGAAATTACGGTACCATTGCGCCTTTCGTCCGTCGGCCGGGCCGCGGACGGCATCGCCGACTTTCATCATCCCGAGCGCCACATGAGCGAAGTAATCGAATACCAGAGCTGGGTCTGCCTGATTTGCGGGTGGGTCTACAACGAAGCGGAAGGCCTGCCCGACGAGGGCATCCCCGCCGGCACCCGTTTCGCCGATATTCCCGCCGACTGGCGCTGCCCGCTGTGCGACGTGGGCAAGGAAGATTTCGTCGTCGTCGATTTCTGATTCCGGCTTCCGGACACGACTGAGCACGCGCACGGTGCGTCGGCACGCATTCCGTCCGCCGATGCGCCGCGCGTTTGCTATACTCTGCGCGCTGTCCACATCGCCGTCTCGGTCGCGTCATTTGCGCGCGATATCGCGGACATGGCTCTCCCCGTAGTTCAATGGATAGAACAAGCGCCTCCTAAGCGCTAGATACAGGTTCGATTCCTGTCGGGGGGACCAATCTTCCATCTCGTGCGATCCCCAGAATTCCGGCAACCCGTGATAGCATAAGGCTTCGCGGGTTTTTTTCAATTCCGTATACGTCCCGGGACGTACTGCGACAGCCGGGGGTATTTGGGGGTATCTCTCGGGGTATCCAAGATACCCCTTGGAGGGATACCCCCATGCCCTTGACCGACAAAGCCATCAAAAACGCGAAAGCGGGCGACAAGCCTGTGAAGTTGTTCGACGGCGGCGGAATGTTCCTGCTCGTTACCCCGGCCGGTCAGCGCTACTGGCGACTCAAATATCGCGTCAACGGCAAGGAAAAGTTGCTGGCACTCGGCGTGTACCCTGACGTTTCACTAGCAGTCGCACGCAAAAAGCGTGACGAGGCGCGGGAAAAGCTTGCGGCGGGTATCGATCCCAATGAAGCAAAGAGAGAAGTCAAACGAACGGCGCGCATCGCAGCCGCTAGTTCGTTCGAGGCGGTTGCGCGCGAGTGGTTCGACAATCAGCGCGCAGGATGGACCGAGACCTACGCTGAGAAAGTCATCCACTCGCTGGAGATCGATGCATTCCCGAAGATCGGCTCACGGCCCATCGCCAACATCGAAGCGCCGGAAATGCTGGAGATCATCCGCGCAATCGAAGCACGAGGTGTCCGGGAAACCGCCAAGCGACTGTTGCAGCGTTCGCGCGCCGTATTCCAGTACGCCATCATGACTGGCCGTTGCACCCGTAACCCGTCCGCTGACATCGATGCGGAAACGATCTTAAAAAAGGGGCCGGGCGTACAGCACATGGCCAGAGTGAAGCCGTTGGAGATCCCACAGCTCATGCGCGACATCGCCGCGTACCCAGGAGAGCCAGTTACTCGGCTGGCGCTAGAATTGATGGCCCTTACCTTCGTCCGGACGAAGGAAATGATTCGCGCTCAGTGGGCCGAGTTCGACGAGACCGCAGCAGAGTGGCGTATCCCGCCCGACAGAATGAAAATGCGGGACCCACATATCGTCCCGCTGTCACGACAATCGCTGGCAGTGTTGATCCAGCTCCGGCAAATCAATGGTGATCGGCCACACGTGTTCTACAGCGTACATGGCCGGGCACCAATCTCGAACAACACCATGTTGTTCGCGCTTTACCGCATGGGCTACAAGTCACGAATGACCGGACACGGCTTCCGTGGACTCGCCGCCACGGTGTTACGTGAACTAGGGTACGGCAGACACGTTGTAGATCGTCAACTCGCCCATGCGGAGCGCAATCAGGTCACGGCAGCCTACGTTCACGCCGAGTACTTGCCTGAACGACGCAGGATGATGCAGCATTGGGCCGACCATCTCGACAAACTCAAGGGCGGTTCGTGAGCCCTGCGGAGGAGCGCACTTCTACGGCAACGCATCCAGCAAGAGCCGCGCGATACGCCCCATGGATTCGATCGCGAAGCGCACCTGCGACGGAGTAATGCTGCTGTCCCAAGGGCGGCCATGTCCCGTCCCCTCCTTATTCCGCAGAGCGTTCAAAGCACAGCCGAGAGGATATGTTTCCCGCTCAACACGCTTGTTCGCTGGCTCTCCTGGTCCAACGACGTCGCTAGTCATGCACTACCAGCGACGTTCACCACGGGCCGAGATCATTCCGGTCCCCGATCATCGGCGGACGCGCTGCTACGCACGTCCCGATGTCGGAATCGACGAAATCAGCGCAGCGCCACACGATGTCTTGTGACCGTCAAAAGCAACCGCGCGACCATCAATACGCACGTTTTCGTCGCCCTCCACGATTTCGCAGTGATCGTGACCAGACACGGGGCAAGTGCAACGGTCCCCGACACATGCAACGGCTCGTCCCATCACCGTTGAATTCTCGCGGCCAGTTTGAACACGCCCACCATGCGAAGTCGAGTCACCGACACGTATTACACCCCGCATACACGCCTCCCAAACTGGTTAACGCGGCATCCGATATCGGAACGGATTCGGGCCGCGATGCTCCGAATTCTTGGCCTTGCTTACCTCGTCCGGGGGACTAACCATCACTATGCTCGCTCGACCATCGTCCATCAGGTTGATCGTCGCACTACTTCCGCCTTCCTCATAGTTCGCGATAGTCGCGAGCGACAATTGGACGAGCGCCGAGCTAACGCCAGTATTGCCGATGCGTCGACCGACATCGTAGCCCTCCTTGACGTTACCGAGGTCGATACCTTCCGTGTTCCCGTGCAACGCTTGCGTAAGTGGGATCGTCCACTCGCGATCTCGAGTTGTGTCATAAAACACTCGAGTGGGCTTGGCGCCATCCGGTAGCGTCGCCACTGCCTGCTTCCAGCCCTCCTGCAACTGCTTCACTTGCTCAGTTCGCTTCAACAGCTTCCCGTTGTCATCGGTCAATTTGATGTCGACAGGACGATGAAGGTAGCCCAACAGAGGCGCCTCATCGAACTCCTCGACTTGCCAGTTGGCCCAGCGAACCGGTAGATACGGACTTGACTGGAATTCTCCTGGCCCCTTGTTGGTCACCTCTTTCCACAACTCGGGCAATTTCGATATCCACCAGTCGGAGCGCATTGTCGGAGGGCCATAAAAGTGCCCGCCAGCTTCAGCCTCTACCTTATCGGAAAAAGCACTATCCTCCTTCCAGTAGAAGTTCCACAGCTTGACGACGTCGTATTGCGTCTTTGTGTTATCGATATCACCCGGCATGTCGACCTGATATGGGCGAACGAGTTTATTAACGCGATCCGTTCTTGCAACAAGCAATGCACTCATGCTATCGATGACAGGTGGAATAAACGCGCCCTGCGGCTCTTTTGGTGCCCCGGGTGTATTTAGCCCCCAACGATTAACCATACCATCTTGACTCATCACCAGCACAGCCGGAACATCAGGATGCTCGTCGAAAAATTTAAAAAGCTTGTCGATAGCGGGTGCTGCGCTGCTGGCATTGGCGTCATCCAACCAAAGAAATTGAGTAACGCCAAGCCCGGCCTTTTGGCGCACATCGGAAATTTCATATGCCGCTCGATAGTGGCTATCAGCCCCTTTGGGCGGTCCATAAATAATTACAGGAATTGGCCAGTGATCAACAGCTTCGCCAGCGGCATATTTAAATGAGGCACCAGCAGCCACTTCTGCAAAGGTCCTACGCTCATCCGGATTTTCCCCGTAATCCTTCGGATCGGAGGAGAGAACCGTCTCGTAATTATTCGATTTTGTGACAATTTGCTTCCAGATCGTGTCTTGGTGTCGCCCCGTTACCGCCAACCCAACCGCACGAATCTCCAATGCGTATTTAGCCCCTGTCCCTGCCAAAATTTTAGCGTTCTCGGAGTTCGTCTGTGGCGTGGTCACTTCAACTGCGGTCGCAACAGGTTGCACCGCTGCTGCCCGACCTTCGCCATGCGACGCTCGCCAGATCCACTGCCCAGCATATGCAGCGGCAACCAAGCCTACAATTACCAAAAAACCGTTGCGTATCGTACTGCCCATATGCGGATCCTCGATGCCAGTGTTTTCCCAGTAGTGATATGACCGCACCAGCGTAACAGCCGTCCAAGCCAACGCCAGCGCGATAAGTATCAACACGTACCCGCGCAACCGGGGGCGCGACAAAGGTGACAAGCTTACATTCATTGGCGTTTCTCGCGTTGAGCAAATGTCTCCCCGTCCACCATCTTTGGTGGTGTTTTGGGAACAATGTCGGACGGAAACTCTCCTCGAGAATAATACTTAGAACTTTTCTCAATTATTCCCTGAGACGAACCAAGCAGATTTCCATAACACTTGTTATTCTGCACTTCTTTAAGTTTTGTTGAATCCAATTTCCAGTCAGCGATCGCCACCAACAGCTTTCTCATATCCGGATCATCGAGACTACGTGCTTGACCAATCGCAACATCCATAGCCGCAACACGTCGCATGTTGTTCGAATCCCGATAAATCGCGGAATGGTATGAATTATCGTCCCATTTACTACTATCCGTTTCCAGTCGCGCGCGCGTCTCATTGGGCGACTCCTCACGCTCCCAATGTATTCCATACCCGTCAGCCGCGCGAACAACATTGGTTTGATCCTCGGGGTCCGCAATCTTGCTGTTATACCATTCCATAATCGCCGGACTGCCTTGCTTACGTACATCTTCGGGCAAACCACTCAAGGGAATGAACTTCACCTTAGCCTTGGGATTTCCGAGAAGAGTGTCACGTGACACGTAGTCCGGCTTATCCTTACCCGCCTTGCGCTCTGTGCCGCGAATTGCTTCATCACCGTAGAGATTCGGCTGATACGGGGGAAACAGCTCGTCTGCGTTGATCAAGCGCTTCTCAAACTTGTGGTCGTCCCCGAGGTATTGCCCGTCATAGTATTCGGGCTTTTTCCCGACAAAACGAGGCCGACCGTATAAATCGGTAGGGACCTTCGACCAGAGTCGCTGGTAGAACCGATGCGCCTTCAGCACGTCCATGGCCTTTAGCGTCGTCGTAGATTTCATCGGCATTCCCAAAACCTTGCGTGTGCCCTGCCACACTTCATCAACAGTATCAGGCACGCCATGTGTACCAATACCCTTGACCGTGACGAGATCCACCGTGGTGTCCTCAGTGCAGAAGTACAAGTACACTTTTCCTCGGTTGTCCCGTTCCGTGAACGGATAGGCCTTGCCATCCTTGTCTTTTCGGCTTGCCTGCACGGGACTCCATCCGCGTCCGGTGCGCCCCTGATGATCTGGGTTGTCGTCCTTGCAGATGAGTTGCGATAGCGGCGGCTCCGAGTGAGGATGTGCAGTGATCGCCTGGACAATGTTGACGAGAGTATTGAGCTTGCCGCGAAGCGTATAAGGCGTCGCACTCGGTTGAGCAATCTGCGCCATCGCGGGCTCGGTCAGGCTGTACGGACTGTCGGCCAAGATCACGCAATCAGCGCATCGCGACCCGTCCTCTTTACTCTCCGAAAGCATCGCCTGCGCAAGCAGCGTAATAACGGTTCCTTGACTGTGCGCCATTACCGTCACCGTTTCGTTCGGGTCAACTCGCCTGATCTCGCGAATCAACATTGCGAGACGTACCGCTGCCAGAACGTAGTAGTGCCGCTTCGGGCTTGACGAACTGTACTGGAAGTCGCTCATGAACAGACCGGCGCCCCAGTTGGCAGCGTTGTCCATCCAGCCAGCATCGTACATTGCCGGAATATTCGTGGTGGCATTGTTGAACATACCGCCACCCTTGGAAAACTTCTTGCCCAAACGGTTGCCGTTGCCGTCCTGGTACTGACCACGAAACGTCGACGGGTTTTTTTCTCCGCCTTTGATCTCGCCGTCCGACGCTCGATATCCCCAATAAAACGGGATAAACATACTATGAGTCGTGCCCTGGCCTTCAGTAACCTCGGTTCGCTGATAAAGATAGGTGTCCGGATCGTACTTGATGTCCTTCCACTGATCAAAGTTGGGATTGTCACTCTTATACTTCACGGCCTTATTAAAGAGAGCACCGTACACACCCGGCTTCAGGTCGCTGCGACTGAGGCGTTCGTTCAACCCTTCGCACAACCCCTGCTCGATGTGATCATAGTTGGCGCCGGGATCATTAACGCCATGCAGGAAAATTACAACGCCTGGCCGATCGGCCGGAATTTGGACGTTTCGCGGGCCGGGACGATTGGACATCGTGACAGCCATGCCCTGCGTAACAACAGTCGGTTGCGAGGTATTGGTCATCGTCGTAGCTAGCTCAAGCGAGCGGATTTTTCAGGATATCGATCTTGACGATCCGCATCGCATCGTCCGATACGAGATCTGTCAATCCATCGGGACCACTCTTGCCTTCTACGACGCGCCCATCATCCAGCGTCATTCGATATGCGCGGTTCGCGGCAACCGGCGTGTCGCCGTCCTGCCCAGGAAAATGCAATCGGAAGCGCTGATCGGTCGGTTGGTTCGCAAAGGAAGTCTTCGAGGCTTGTTGCGTCGATGGTCCGCCCCATTGATGCGAAGCTGACAGCAGCTTGATATCGCCGTTCGTGCCGAGCGTCACACCATCGCCGATCTTGATATAGCTGCCGTCCTCAGCGACTAGCCGAATCGTTGGCGCAGTCACCAACACCTCGTTTTCGTTTGTCGCGATCTTAACCCCCTTCTGCGCATTCGCCGTTAGCGAATCAGCCTGAGCCTGCAGCAACATCGGGCCTTCGCCCGCGACGGCTTGCACACCGGTGCCACGCGCAAATAACTGCATGCCCTGACCTGCAGTTGCGTTAAAACGCTGGCCGCTCATCAACTGGAGATGCTGCTGCGCCACCTGGTCGATGTTCTCACCCGCGTAGGTAACATGCGTCTTTGGAGTGACATTGACCGACCCGGCCTGCGCGCCTAACGCCATCAGGGCCTGCGAAGTTGCTGCCGGCCCAGATCCGGATTCCGACGTACCGCTGCTTGGTGCCCAGCTCTTGAAAGCTTGCGCAACAGCGGCCTGACCTGCCGTATCAGCAGTTTGGCCGCCGTGCTGCCCGGCGTAATCACCGAGCGACTTAAATAGCTCAGTACATTCACCAAGCAGTTGAAGTAATTCGTCGCGGTCGAGTTGCCCACCGCTCGCCTGCGACCGCGCATAGGTCGTCAGTAGAATGCCTTGCGCCGCCCGCAAGGCGGCCGCTGCATCAGTGCGAAGCTCCGCACCTTCGCCACGATCCTGCCCCACGCCGTTGTCGCGCGGCTGGGTCAGGTAGCCAAGATTCAATTGGGTATGGGCATGCTCACTCGCCAACTGGCTGGAAATTTGCCCCGGCGTATCGTCCAGCCTGAGTTGGTTATACCGCTTGCCCTTAATTTCCTTTGTCTTGATCCCGGACACATAGCGGTTGCCTGGCAACGAGCCGGTATGGGTAAATGTAGCCGGCTGATTCACGCCGTTCCCCAGCACCGAAATGATCACCAACCGGTCGGGATCGCCTCCGATGCTGCCCAGCAAAACCTCCATCCCGGCGCGAGGCAGGAACGAAGCCCCGAACTGTGTTCCCGCCAGGCTCGATGCGACACGGATCGGAGCACTGTCACCAACGTTGTCGTTGGTGCCAGCGCCTTGCGCGTGGGTATGATCCGCCGGATCGAGCCCTTGGATCCGCACGTAAACCCGGCCGAGTTCGTCGCAGACGACTTCCTCGCCATCACGCGTCACAATCACACCGGTCAGCAGGTGAACAGGCGGTAAATCGATTTTCGGATCGTAAGCCGGTGTAAGCGGCACACCACGGCGCACGCAGGTGAATGTATTTTCGTAACGCGTGTCCGCATCTTCCGCCGACGCAGACGGCCGCGGACGTGATTGGAACGCAAGATTGTGGCTTGCGGCGAACAGCGCCTGCACGCGCTCGGTCAACCCCTTCGGAAGATTGTTCCAGACGTTGTGATCGATCGATGTGAGGACGAACTGCCTCTTGTCGGTCGACTGCATGTCCCACTCTGGATCGCCCGCCAGGGTAATCCATGCGCCAACGGCAAGATCGCGTACGCCGCTTGCTCCGTCGTACTGCTCAGCCTCGAACTGATGCGCCAGCATCCGCGCACGCGTGAGCCGTTCATGATCGTCCCACGAGTCACCCGCATGCGGGACGTCGATCGCCACGTCGGTCAAGAGCTTCGCAAGGTCATTGCCGGCCTCGCCCTGATCAACGCCGCCCGCCACTGTCGATTCGTCGATTCGAGCCTTCTTGTAGTCCCACGACGGGCGGCTGATCATACCCGGCACCAGTCGCGCATGCAGCGCAAACAACGTGACCGTATCGCGCTCCTCCGTGCCGGCGTCACGGGGATGCAGGCGAACCGTACCAGCCGGCGCTTCAGATAGCGACCCAGGATCATCGCAACACACCAGCGTATGTGTTGGTGTGTCGTCATGGGTAGTGCGCTCGCTCTGAGCCGCCCCGGCTTTGGCGAAAACCGTGATCCCTTCGCGACGCAGCAGGCGACGTACGAATTTCGCGTCTGATTCGTTTACCTGTCGAGTCAATTCGCGAGCCGGATAGCGGTCGCGGCTCAGACTGGACAGATCGAACTCAAACGCACGAGCCAGAGCAGGACTGCGCTGCCGCCATTCGTTGAACAGCGTACCCAGGATGTCAACAACGCTCAGCTTGCGAAACACTCGAGAATTGATGCGCTTGTCCATCAAAGACAGAGCGTCGCAGACTGTGAGCTGGTACACGCGGAGTTCGCCGTCGCTCTGACCAATCTGTACGTCCTGGACGATCGCGTTGATCAAATGAAGCTGACCACGGTCGGTGACAAGCCGCACCGAGATAGGCACGCCAATGAACAGCTTCGGTGAAAGATCATGGCGAGCTGACACGCAGGTGAGGTGTCCGTGGATGCCGGCCATTAACCCCTCGCGAACGTTTGCGTGCTGAAGCGCAAGCAAATGCCCCAAGGTACTTTGCAACCGACCAAAGTTCAGCGCTACAGGACGCCTATTCCAGTCAACCGCCCCCGCGGCAAAGCTACTTATTGTTTCAGATAGTGACACAGCCGCCCTCTCGATTTTTTTTCGATTTTGTATTGGTTTAGGCGATCAACCCATATACCGGGACGAGCGAATCACCATTTCGTACATTACAGAATACCAAATCTACAGACGAGAGCAGGAAATTGGTGCGGCGCCTACATGTACATGGGCCCCATTTAACCAAAATTGACAGGCTGGCACACAAATGCACCAAACCTTTCATCACAGAAAGATTGTCAATTGCTTGGCTCATCGTGCCAGCTGAAAGCTATGCGAAGGAGAGCACCACAAGCGCGTCGCAGCGCAGAAGTTCAGTCACTTTACTGTCGACTAGGCAAAACTCTGAGGGTGCGTCATGGATGGAGTTGTTGGCTGGGGGTGACGCGCCCCTTCCATAGACATAGCTTCTTGCAAGCCGCTGTCCGTCTCTCGTGAGGTCATGTCGCTCAAAGAGGCATGCGCATCCAGCTAGTGGTCGCTGCTCCTCACCTCCAACACTACGCGCCCCGCCGCTCTCAATCAATGCTCGGCCCCATCTGTCATCAATACCATCCCCCAAGGCTGCAGGTTGGCACCACAACCCCGTGAGTACGAAAACATCCGCACCGGCGGCCCCAAATCGTTGCAGCGATGGTCAGCTCTTCGCCTGCCATGTCGCGCCTCTACAAGTCTTCGCTATCCGGGCTGATCGGAAATCCGAGGAAGCCCTGAACCCCTTGCCTCGGCTTAGTCGCTTCTCTCATGCTATTCCCTTGGGATCGGGGTCGTTTCGAGTCAATACTGGTCATACCGCTTTGCGACGACTTCGTGTTCGGACCTGGCACCGGTTGACACCGTTCCGCTTCCCGTCCGCTGTGCCGAGTTCGTCCTTTTCCGTCCGCGCGACGCATCGCATATCTCAAAGAATTGAGGCCCACACCAATGCCGTCTTGCGCTGCTTGTTCAACCAGTTCCGACAGCGTGTAACCCTTTTCGCGCGCTGCGCTGATTTGCTTCCGAATCGACTTGACGCCATCCCCCACCTTGACCGACTGCTCGTCTTTGGGCTTCTCCGGCAGTGCGTCAAGTCTGCGGCCGAACGCTTCCCACTGCGCTCGAGTGAAACGTCTGGATACCGACATGACTCGCTCCGACATATACCGTTGATAGCATCTTGCGCAGGTATCAACTCAACGTCAACACTGGTTGAATGCGGTTTTCAGATTAAAGGAACGCATCAGCAACCAGAGGAATGTCTCGGTGTGCAAAATATTTTTATTTCGTCGTCCATGTCCTATTCGACACGCACGGCAGCGCATCTGCCCTCTCATTCGCACACACGCACGTGAATCTCGGCGACCATCACACGCTTGGCACGTCACGCCCAAGGACACCGAGAACGCATTCGAGCGTAGCAGCGCGCGGACGCAACATACATCACTAGCTCCCTCCTATTGCGACGCCTTCGCGATACACCCGCCGCTGCCGTGCGTAGATGATCGCAGCCAAGCGACCTTAGATCGGCTGCGATTCTCAGTCTGACGACACGGTGCGATTCGTCGAGCACACCATTCCGACCGTGCGATCTAACACGCCACCGTTCACTCATCTACAGCTATCGCACTCGGGATCGATCACCTGTGCATGCCGGGCTAACTTTCTTGCGCTGCCACCTCACACAGCGACACATTGCGATGCAGAGGACGCGAGTTCTCATTGCACACGATCTGCACATCGCGCGCGCAAAACTCACGCTAGCGCCAAGAAAAATATGAAAATCGAAGTATTGCAGGATAGGCTTGTGCCGGTTTTGGGCGCCATGCACATGGAACGTTACGCTCACCATTGATAGGTCGAAGCAGTGACGCTCAATTGTCGATATGGGCAGCATGTGCGCCGCCGACTCACCATGACGGCAACTGAGAGCGTCTGGGTCCCACGTACATGTTGATTGCGCCGGTGTAGCGGTCGCTGCGGCACGAAGTCGCGCCGCATCGGCAGCGAACGGTGTGCGTGGTTCGACCGTCGACAAGTTGCTGTCAGGGAGGTGCCCCCATATTCGCCCGCCTCGGCCAGCTACATCATCACGTTGCGATCAATTGTCCTCGGTGCCGTCCGACTCCCCCGACACGGGTCCGTTAATCGCGTCGACCAGCGCCAGCACGCCCCTCTTCTCCCGACTCTTCAATTCTCTGAAGCCTGCGAGAAGTCGCTCCTCCTCATTGGCAACCTGCCGACGCCCGAACCGGCGGCGTGCCTCTTCTGTGCGTCTCAGTCGGGACCGGCAATGAATAGCACGTCTACAGATGAGCAGATTTGGACCGCAATATGCCCGCGGCATCTTGCGGCGCGACGAGGCGGGTTTGGGCCAATGGCAGAATGTGCCGAGCATCATCCTGTCCGAGCCCCTCTACAGATCACCTCTGGGGGTATTTTTGGGGGTATTTCTTCAAAGATCGCCGGCTACTCCCATAACCGGCGGGCCAGCATGAATTCTGTCGGGACCAGCATTTTCCCGAGATTCCACCCTGGCCCGGAAAACGCGCCGTCGGACCGACCACGTCGCCGACTACCCGCCGACTCCACCGAAGTCCCCTCCACCAGCCTTTCCCAACCAACGGCCACCAACCTCGCCACGCCCTCCCTCACCGCATCAACCCCGTCCTGACCTGCGGCATCAGACTCGCATTCGCCCCGGTCACGGCAAACGTTCCCGTCAACGACGCCCCCGCCGGCAGCGCCAGCACACTGCCGTCCCCGAGCCGATTCGCAGCGACGACGATCTGGTTCGCCGCGCAACCGTTCGTCAACAACCAGACCGGCAACCCGGCGATCGATGAAAACGTGTTGTCCGTCACGCTGAACGCACACACGTTTCCGTACGCCCGGAAACCCGCGTAGCCGGAACCGGACACGCGGTTGCTGGATACCGCGACATCCGACACCGTTCCCGTCCATGTATCCAGTTCGATCGCCCCCTGCTGCGTCGGTCGCAGCCCATTGTTCACATTCGCGTTCTGGATGTTGCTCACGGTATTGCCCGCGATGACGACGTTCGATGCCCCGTAAGTCTTCCAGCTGCCTTCCTGCGCGACCAGAATGCCCGCCGCCTTCTCGACGCCGTCGACCGTATTGTTCGAGATCGTCACGCGCTGCCCGCCGACAATCGCAATCCCACGCCCCCACGGGTTCCCCGACACCGCGTTTCGGTCGATCAGCACGTTGCTGCTGGGCCGACCGTCGCCGAGATAACTGACCACGGCGATCAGATCGTCGCCGGTACCCGCCACCGTATTGTTCTGCACCAGCACGTTGGTCGCCCCGTAGGTCGTATGGATGCCGTCGGCCAGCGTCGCCCGCACGGTATTGCCCACGATCGCGATGCCGCTGCCGCCGAACACGAAGATCCCCGCACCGGCACCGCCCTGGATCGTCACGCCGAGCACCTGAACGTCCGCGCCCGTCACTTCGACCTTGGTGGAACCGGGCGTCGTGAGCCGCGTCGTACCGGTGCCGGCCAGCGTCACGCCGACGAGCGTCGAACCGGCGCCGCTCATCACGAGCGTCTGGTCGGCCGGATTCGTGGCGGCGAGCGTCGCGCCGTATCCGGAAATCACCGCCTGCGGCACCGTCACGGCAAGCGAATGCCCGACTACGTAGCGCCCGGGCGCGATGACGAGGCGCTGGCCGGCCTTCAGGCTGTTGAATGCTTGCTGCAACGCGTCGGCCTGGTCGCTGCCGTCGACCGCCGGAGAGACGGTCACATCGGCGACGAGAACCGGTTTGGTGCCACTGGAAGGCAGAAGCGTCGCGCCGGACGCGATACCGGTCGCCCCGGCGGTCGGCGCCGGGCTGCCGGAATGCGCCGACGAAGCCGATGCACCGGATGCGGCACCGGCAGGCACGACGGACGACGTCGATGTACCCGCAACGGTTTGCGGTGCCGTGCCGCCGTCTCCACCGCCGCATGCAGCAAGACAAAGGCAAAATGCGGCAAGCATCGCCCGATCGACTGTACGCATACGACGTTCCGCTAGCCCAGATTGGCGTCATCGTAAGTACGCTTGATCACTTTGTAAATGAATTCCCCGCCCCGCCCATCAAACCGTTCGTTACCCTCTCTCCCATTCATCACCGCGCCATCGTGACGGTATGCGACACGCGATCGCACCCGACCGGCTAGCGACGAATCCATACTGAAGATTGCGTAGAATTCCGAACCTTCATCCTGACAAGGAAGCGGCACTGGATCGCGCGATGGAGGTGTTCTGGCGTCTCGGCTACGAGGGTACGCCGATGACGGACCTGACGGCCGCGATGGGCATTGCGTCGCCGAGCCTGTACGCGGCGTTCGGCAGCAAGGAAGCGTTGTTCCGGCAGGCAGTCGAGCATTACCGGGAAACGGAGGGCCGCGAGATTCGGGGCGGCGTCGAACAGGCCGGCAGCGCACACGACGCGATCGAGAACTACTACGTGACGGTGCAACAGGGGATGTTGATTCAGGTGCGCGACGGTGCGAGCCATCGCGATCTGGAGGCGGTCACACAAGCCGCGCTAGCCGCATGGCCGGCGCGCGGGCGCGAGTGAAGGATAACCGTCGGCCCTGAAAAGAAACCCGCGAAACAGCGCGCAGCCGTGCGGCCGCGAGCGCCCCCGCATGGCCACGTCGGTGTGCCTTACTTCGTCACTGCGTGCTGCACGTCCTTCGACGCATGCCACACGCGGTAGCGCACGTCGAAACCGTCCGGCACATACACGACGAGCGGCAGGCGGCTGTTGTAGCGCAGCAGTTGGCCGTCGCCACGTACCTGCACGAACCGCTGTTGCGGCGCTTGGCCCGGGCAGGCCATCAACGTCGACGCAGGCCCCTTCACGTCGGTCAGCCGATAGTACGTATAACCCCAGCCCTTCACGTCCTCGGCGGTCAGCTCGCCGCCGAACCATTGCTGGTTGCAGTCGGTCTGCAGCGTCTTGCCGATCATCAGCTCGACGCGCGCATCGCCTTCGTTCTCGAGCGCAGGCAGCGCGATCACCGCGCGCTGCTGGCCGGCCGCCGGTTGCGGGAACATCTTGATCGATTCGGCCGGCACGGCGGGCGCCGATGCGGGGCCGGCCGCGCAAGCGGCGGCGGTCGTCACGCAAAAGGCGGCCAGGACGGCCCGGATCGCGAATTTCATCGATGTGCTCCTGATAAACAAAATAGGCCCCGGATGCTAACACTTTCGCCGCAACACCTTACGAAGCTGTAATTTGACGACACAATTGCATACAGCCGGCAATTCCCGCGCGCGGTATTTATAGGGGAACCAATGGAGAACATCATGCTGAAGCTCATTGCCGCCGCCGGCGTCGCCACGCTGCTCGCCGGCTGCGTCGTCGGGCCGGACGCCGGATACGGCTACGGACAACCCTACTATTCCGATCCCGGCTACGCGTACGGACCGGCCTACGGGGCGGCCCCCGTCTACGGCACGGTCAATATCTGGGGCGGCGGCGGCGGGCGCGACTGGGATCGCGGACACCGCGACTACCGTCGCTGGGATCGCGGCGATCGCGGTGACCACGGCGGCTGGGGGCGTGGCGGCGGACGCCGCGGTGACTGGAACGAAGGCGGCGGCGGGCGCGGCCATGGCGACGGTGGTCATCGCCACTGATCCCGCGGATCCAATTGCAACCGTTTGTATCCGCACGCGGCCTCGTTCGACCGCTGTTTGACGCGCAAAAAACCGTTGCCGCAGAAAGGAAAGGCCCTCGCATCACGCGAGGGCCTTTCCTTTTGTCATCCTGCGAACCGGCGACTCAATCGGCGCCGATCACGCGGCGCCGAGCCCGGTCACTCGCCCGCTTACCAGCCGGCCGGCTGCGCATAGCCACCCGACACGGGCGCACCGCACACATACGGGCGCTGATAGCGGTCGTAGCAATAGTTCGGGCCGTCGTCCTGGTACTGCGCCTGCTGGTAGGTCGGATAAGCCGGCTGCTGATAGGCGGGCGCCTGGTAGTACGTCGGCTGCTGATAGGCCGGCGCCTGATACACGGGTGCCTGGTACGCGACGGGCGGATTCATCGCGGACGTCACGATCGCGCCGAGCACCGCGCCGCCGATCAACGCGCCGATGACGGCGCCCCCGTCGCGGCCATGCGCGGACGCCGGGCCGGCCACGGCGAGCGAACCGGCGAGGACACATACTGCGGCAATTTTTTTCATGATGGACTCCCACGCGAAGTGGTACTGGATGTGATGCATTGTGGCGGCACGCGGCCGTAATAGATGCAGCAAGTGGTAACGCGCCATTACGGGTATCGCTCGCACCGGAACGCGGCACTGCCGTGCTACGATTTTCGGCACACAGGAGACGCCTTCATGCAGCCCGAAACCGCCCGCCGTTTCGATACCGAATTCGCGCCGCGCATTGCGCAGGCGATTGCCGCCTTCTTCGCCGATCACGTACGGGCCGACGTCGTCCCGTACGGCGGGCACGGGCAACCGACGCGCGTGCAGATCCGCAGCGCGCTGCACGAGCACGTAAGCGGCTTCGTGCATCCGCTGAACCTCGAGCTGACCTGGGACACCGACGAGATCGAACGGCTGATGGCGCCCGACGGGCCCGCGCGATTCGAACACTACCTGAGCGCGCTGCCGAGAAAGCTGAACGCATGGCAGGGCGCGCGCGACATCGATCTCGCGTCGCGCACGCAGGCCGACCCGCTCGTGCGGCTCGGCGGCCTCGACTTCGAAGGCTGAATGCTCACGCCGGCCGGCGGCCGGGCGCGTCGGCGTCGCGCAATGCGGCCCGGTGATACACTCGACCGGTCCCGCTCCGGCGCCGCCAGGCCGGCCGGGCCGTTCACCGCTGCCTCCACCCGCAAGCATGGTTGCGCACGCAACCGGCAACCGGGCGCGCGCACAACCACGCTTTCGCTCCCGTCATGAACGCCGATACCGGCCTGCCGCTTCCGCAACGCTACTGGGCGATCGTCTGCGTCGCACTGGGCATCACGCTCGCCGTGCTCGACGGCGCCATCGCGAACGTCGCGCTGCCGACGATCGCGCGCGACCTCCACGCGTCCGATGCCGCATCGATCTGGATCGTCAACGCGTACCAGCTTGCCGTCACGATCACGCTGCTGCCGCTCGCGTCGCTCGGCGAGCGCGTCGGCTATCGCCGCATCTATATCGCGGGGCTGGCGCTCTTCACCGCGGCGTCGCTCGGCTGCGCGCTCGCCGGCTCGCTGCCGACGCTTGCCGTGATGCGCGTGATCCAGGGGTTCGGCGCGGCCGGCATCATGAGCGTCAACGCGGCGCTGGTGCGGATGATCTATCCGTCGTCGATGCTCGGGCGCGGGCTGTCGATCAACGCGATGGTGGTCGCGCTGTCCTCGGCGATCGGTCCGACGGTCGCGTCGGCGATCCTGTCGTTCGCGTCGTGGCCATGGCTGTTCGCGGTCAACGTGCCGATCGGCATCGCCGCGGTGTTCGGCAGCCTGCGTGCGCTGCCGGCCAACCCGCTGCACGACGCACCATACGATTTCCCGAGCGCGCTGATGAACGCCTGCGTGTTCGGCCTGCTGATCATGGCCGTCGACGGGCTCGGTCACGGGGAAAGCCACGCGTACGTCGCGGCCGAGCTGGCGGTCGCGTTCGGCATCGGCTACTTCTTCGTGAAGCGGCAGTTGTCGCAGCCGGCGCCGCTGCTGCCGGTCGACCTGATGCGCATCCCGATGTTCGCGCTGTCGATCTGCACGTCGGTCGCGTCGTTCACGTCGCAGATGCTCGCGTTCGTCGCGCTACCGTTCTGGCTGCAGAATTCGCTCGGCTTCTCGCAGGTCGAAACCGGCCTTTACATGACGCCCTGGCCGCTCGTGATCGTGTTCGCCGCGCCGCTCGCCGGCGTGCTGTCGGACCGCTACTCGGCCGGCATTCTCGGCGGGATCGGGCTCGCGCTGTTCGCGGCCGGGCTGCTGTCGCTCGCGACGATCGGCGCGCATCCGGGCACGGTCGACATCGTGTGGCGGATGGCGCTGTGCGGCGCGGGCTTCGGGCTGTTCCAGTCGCCGAACAACCGCGCGATGCTGTCGTCGGCGCCACGCGAGCGCAGCGGCGGCGCGGGCGGGATGCTGAGCACCGCACGCCTGACGGGCCAGACGCTCGGTGCCGCGCTCGTCGCACTGATTTTCGGCGTGGCGCCCGAGCGCGGGCCGACGATCGCGCTCTATGTCGCCACGGTGTTCGCGGCCGTTGCCGCCGTGGTCAGCATGCTGCGCATCGCGTCGCCGCGGCCCGACACGGCGACCTGACGCCGCCGCGCACCGCGTCCGCGGGTCATGCGGCGTCGAGCGCGTCCATCACGAAGCGCACGCGCGCCTTCACGCTCACGCGCGGCAGTTCGATCAGCCGATAGCCATACGCCGTATAGCAGTCGACCATCGCGTCGTAGGTGAGCACGGCTTCCTCGAAATCCTGCCGCCGCTCGGTGTCCTGCGCATAGATCTCGGGCCACGGCGGCGCGATGAACACGCGCCGGTGATAGCGGAAGCGCCGCGCCGCGGCCTCCGCGTGCGCGGGCACCGCGAGGCCCGTGAGCCGCAGATAGCCGATCACGTCCGGCACGCCGCGATCGAAGAACACGGGCCCGCGCGCGCAGCGCGCGAGATGGTACGAACGCATCTCCCAGTTCAGCATCTGCTCGGCGAACGCGGCCCGGTCGCGCCACGGCAGCGCCGGGCCGTCGATCGCCATCTGGTCGCGGATCACACCGCGCCCGGCCTCGTGCGAGCGCGCGAAGCCGTTGCGCTCGAGTGCATCGAGCAACGTGCTCTTGCCCGAGCCGGGGCCGCCCGTGACGACGAAGAAGCGGGCGGCCGCTTCGTGAGCCGCGCTGCCCTCCTCCCTGCGCTCAGACATGCGCGGCCCGCCGGCCCGCACGCTGCGTGACCGACGCGGCCGCCGCGACGCTGCGCAGGTCGGCGACGAACGTGTCGCGCCAGACCGACAGGTTGTTCTCGCGCAACCGCGCGAGATTCTCTTCGTGTCGCGCCTGCCGCTCGGCGAGCGGCATCGACAACGCGCGCTCGAGCGCGTCGGCCATCTGCGACAGGTCGTACGGATTGACGAGCAGCGCACCGGTCAGCTCGGCCGCCGCCCCCGCGAACTCCGACAGCACGAGCACGCCCGGATCGGCCGGGTCCTGCGACGCGACGTATTCCTTCGCGACGAGATTCATCCCGTCGCGCAACGGCGTCACGTAGCCGACCTGCGACATCCGGAAGAACGCCATCAGCAGATTGCGCTCGTACTTGCGGTTCAGGTACTGGATCGGCGTCCAGTCGAGTTGCGAGAAACGGCCGTTGATGCGGCCGGCCTCCCCTTCGAGCGTCTCGCGGATGCGCTGGTAGGTCTGCACGTCGGAGCGCGTCGGCGGCGCGATCTGCACGAGCGACACGCGCCCCTGCCAGCCCGGCGCGTTGGCGAGCATCCGCTCGAACGACTGGAAGCGTTCGACGAGCCCCTTCGAATAGTCGAGCCGGTCGACGCTCATCACGAGCTTGCGGCCGTCGAGCGCGTCGCGCAGCATCTTCACCGGCTTGCGCGAGCCGTACTGGACGGCCGCCTCGGCGATCGCATCCGGATGCACGCCGATCGGATAGGCGGCGACCTTCACGACGCGCCCGTGCGCATGCAGCATCCCGTCGTCGCTTGCCGCGCCGATCCCGCGCCGCTCGATGTAGTCGGTGAACGCCTGCTTGTCGGCGTCGGTCTGGAAACCCGCGATGTCGTACGCGCACATGAACTTCACGAGCTCCTCGTGCGGCGGCACGACGCGCAGCATGTCGGGCGACGGAAACGGAATGTGCAGGAAGAAGCCGATCGGGTTCTTCACGCCGAGCTCGCGCAGGCAATGCGCGAACGGCAACAGGTGATAGTCGTGCACCCAGATCAGGTCGTCGGGCTGCAGCAGCGCGGCGAGCTGCTTCGCAAGCATCGCGTTCACGCGCAGATAGCCCGCGTACTCCTGCCGGTCGAAGCGCGCGAGATCGCTGCGGTAGTGGAACACCGGCCACAGCGTCGCGTTCGAGAAGCCGCGGTAGTACTGATCGTAGTCGCGCCGGGTCAGCCCGAGCGTCACATACGTGACGTTGCCGTCCCGCTGGATCGCGGGTGCGGCGTCGGGCGTACCGACGATCTCGCCGTTCCAGCCGAACCAGATGCCGCCGGTTTCCTTCAGCGCGTCCATCACGCCGACCGCGAGGCCTCCTGCGCTCGGGCGCGTGTCCTCGCCGGCGGCGACACGGTTCGATACCACGATCAATCTGCTCATGCGGCTTCCCCTCCTCGATTCGATTGGATGACGCGCGGCGCGCGCCAAGGCGAACGCGACGGCCCGCAGGCAGTCGCGCGGCGATTCAGATGTGAGCGATGCAACAAAGAGCGCAATGAAATGCGGCAGCGGAATGCAACGGCGACGGGATCAAGCGTCCTGCTCCTGGCCGAGGTCGCGTTGATAGTCGAGCCCTTCCGGGCGTGCGCCGCCCTGGTTGTGATCGCCGTCGGACGGCGTCTCGTCGGGCGCGCCGGCAGGCGGTGCGGCCGGCGCGTCGGTCTGCGGACGCGGACGCTCGGCGCCCGCATCGGGCGGCCGGGGAGAAAACCGTTTCGAACGGCGCATGGCTGGGTGTCTCATATGGCGCGCGGCTCGGAGCCGTCGTAGAAACATTCCATAACTAAATAGTCTAGGTCGCTTCGTCGCACGCCACGGTAACAATTACCTTCAATTTGTAACGTTTCGACCCCTGTCCCGCCATCTGTCCGACAATACCGCCGCGCGTACGCGCGCGAGCCGCCGCCCGGCGATTTGTCAAAGCTTTGCAGTTTTCCTATGACAATTGCGAAACAATGGCGCGGCAAGGGGGCGCGCATGCGTCGCCGCTCACCCAGACAGGACTTGCACTCAGGGATGAACATTCGTTTCGAAGCGCAGCGCCAAGCCATGTCGGCGCGCATCGTGCTGGCCGCAATCGCCACGGCCGCACTGCTGTCCGGCTGCAACTCGCTGTACAGCGAGGGCGCAACCGCCGGCGCGGGTATCGCGGGCGCCGCGATTGCCTCCAAGGTCACCAACAATGCCGCCGTCGCGACGGGCATCGGCCTCGGCGCCGTCGCCGGCGCGCGTGCGGGCGTCCAGTACACGCAGCGCGTCGCACACCGTTACACGCAGGAACAGATCGCGAAGGCGGCCGGCCCGCTCGACGTCGGCGGCGTCGCGCCGTGGTCGACGCACCATTCGTTCCCGATCGAGGACGACGAACAGGGCCGCGTGACGGTCAGCCGGATGATCAGCATCGGTCCGCTCGACTGCAAGGAAATCGTGTTCGCGGTGGACACGCCCGCGAAGGCCGACAAGGCCGCACAGTCGGCGTTCTACGTCGCCACGATCTGCCGCGACGGTCCCGTGTGGAAATGGGCGTCGGCGGAGCCGGCGACCGAACGCTGGGGCGCGCTGCAATGAGCGTCGCGATCCGTATCGCGGCGATCGGCGCGCTGTGCGCGGCCAGCGCCGCGCTGTCGGGCTGCGGGTCGGTCGGCGCGGCAAGCGGCGCGCTCGCCGGCGCGGCGACGGGCCTCGTCACCGCGAACCCGGCCGTCGGCGTCGGGGTCGGCATTGCCGTGCAGGCGGCAACCGACGAAGCCGTCAACCGCACGATGAAGCAGCTCCATCAGAACCAGCAGGACGCGATCGCGAAGGCGGTCGGCAGCCTGGCGGTCGGCGAAATGAAGCCGTGGAAGGTGAAGAACACGCTGCCGCTGGAAAACGGCGAAGGCGAGGTGCGCGTCACGCGCGCCTACTCGACGGCGCTTGCGCTGTGCAAGGAATTCGCGTTCTCGGTGCAGGACGGCGACAAGGCCGACTGGTATTTCGCGAATGCATGCCAGCAAGGCACGCACTGGAAGTGGGCATCGGCCGAGCCGGCGGTCGACCGCTGGGGCAGTTTGCAGTAGCGATGCGATGTGCGGCGCCCGATAACGAGTGCCGCGCATGCGGATGCCGGGCCGCGCGGCCCGGCTCGGTGAATCAGGACTCGACGTCCTCGAGACTGAAGATTTCGGTCTGGTCGTTGTACGAGAAAATCTCGCCGTAACGGCCCCAGTCGATCACGGCGTCGAGCGTTTCCTCGGCCGCGCCGTCCGACAGGAAATCCTCCAGCTCCTGCTCGAAGCGCACGCGCGGCGCGCGATGGCCCGGACGTTCGTTCAGCACCTTCTTGATCCGCGCGGCGAGCGGCACGTGCTTCAGCAGGTGATCGGCGAACATCAGCTTGCGTTCCTGCGTGCCGAATTCCGCGAACACGCGCCCCGGCGGCGTCAGGAACACGTCCCCTTCCCGCACGTCCGCGAAACCGAGGTATTGCAGCACTTCGGCGATCGGGAACAGGTCGTCGACCTCCAGGTGCAGCGTGCGCGCGATTTCAGGCATGTCCGCGCGGCCGTGGTACGGCGCCATCGCGAGCGTCTCGATCAGGCCGGCCATCAGGTTGGTCGACACCTGCGGCAGCCAGCTGCCGAGCTCGAGCCCCTTCTTCGTCGCCTCGCCCGTCTGGCGGGCGGTCATCTTCGCGTAGATGTCGTCGACCAGCTTGCGGAAAGCCGGGTCGAGCCGGTTGCGCGGATGCTTGAACGGCACCTTGATCTCGGCGATCACGCGGCCCGGATTCGACGACAGCACGAGAATGCGGTCGCACATGAACACCGCTTCCTCGATGTTGTGCGTGACGATCAGCACCGACTTGATCGGCATCCGGCCTTGCGTCCACAGGTCGAGCAGGTCGGTACGCAGCGTTTCGGCCGTCAGCACGTCGAGTGCCGAGAACGGCTCGTCCATCAGCAGGATCGTCGGGTCGACGACGAGCGCGCGCGCAAAGCCCACGCGCTGGCGCATCCCGCCCGACAGCTCGCGCGGATACGCGTTCTCGAAGCCGTCGAGACCGATCAGGTCGATCGCGGCAAGCGCACGCTCGCGCCGCTCGCGCGCACCGACGCCGAGCGCTTCCAGCCCGGCTTCCACGTTCTGCAGCACGGTCAGCCACGGGAACAGCGCGAAGGTCTGGAACACCATCGCGACGCCTTCGGCCGGACCGCGCAGCGGCTTGCCGAGATAGGTCACTTCACCGCCGGCCTGATCGAGCCGACCGGCGGTGAAG
>NZ_LKPJ01000003.1:0-435440 GCF_001443045.1 Burkholderia ambifaria
CTCGTACATCCACGCGGAGGCCTATCCGGCCGGCGAGCTGAAGCACGGGCCGCTCGCGCTCGTCACGGAAGCGATGCCGGTCGTCACGGTCGCGCCGAACGACACGCTGCTCGAGAAGCTGAAGTCGAACATGCAGGAAGTGCGCGCGCGCGGCGGCGAGCTGTACGTGTTCGCCGACGCGGATACGCAGATCGTCAACGACGACGGCCTGCACGTGATCCGGATGCCGGAGCATTACGGGCAGCTGTCNCCGATCCTGCACGTCGTGCCGCTGCAGNTGCTCGCGTATCACACCGCGTGCGCGCGCGGCACCGATGTCGACAAGCCGCGCAACCTCGCGAAGTCGGTGACGGTGGAGTAAGCAATCGGCGCAGCGCAGTCCGGCGCGCCGACGAGACTGACGGAGAGACCATGGTAAGACTGTTTGGATGCGGATTGCTGGCGCTGACCTGCGCGTCGACGGGTTGGGCGGCCGAGCACTACGTCGAAGTCTGGAACCCGCCCGAGGCGCGGCTGCCGGCGGCACGCACGCCAGATGCCCGTACGCCGGCCGCGCGCACGGGTGCCGACGCGCATGCCGGCAGCAAGGCCGTGGAAAAGCGCGCGAGCGTGCAGCCGAAGGCCGCGGTCAAGCCGCACAAGCGCCGCGTCGNGAGAGACCATGGTAAGACTGTTTGGATGCGGATTGCTGGCGCTGACCTGCGCGTCGACGGGTTGGGCGGCCGAGCACTACGTCGAAGTCTGGAACCCGCCCGAGGCGCGGCTGCCGGCGGCACGCACGCCAGATGCCCGTACGCCGGCCGCGCGCACGGGTGCCGACGCGCATGCCGGCAGCAAGGCCGTGGAAAAGCGCGCGAGCGTGCAGCCGAAGGCCGCGGTCAAGCCGCACAAGCGCCGCGTCGCGCAAGCGGTGAAAGCCGCGCCGCGTCGTGCGCCCGCCGCGACGGTCGAGGCGCCGGTCGCACCGCGCCCGGTCGCGCAGCCCGCGCCGGGGCGGCTGACGGTGATGCAGCCGGCCGCGCCCGACACGCCGCACGCGCTCAACTTCTCCCATATCCCGAGGCAATACACGCCGGACGGCAACGTGCTGCGCGTCGGCACGGCCAACCGTTCCGCGGAGGTGACGCGATAATGGAAGCACAGACCTATCACGGCTACCAGATCTGGGGCCATGCGATCCTGCAACAGGACGAGATCATGCAGCCCGAACGCTTCGCGGCGAGCGGCACGATCACGCAGAACAACCGGCTCGTCGAGGCGTCGGGCGTGCTCGGCGTGTTCGATACCGAGGACGAAGCACGCGATGCGGGGCTCGAATGGTCCCGCGCGTGGATCGACAGCCATCGCTGAACGGCCGCGCGCGGCCTGCGCGCGAACCGTCAACGCAAAGAAAAGGGGCGTCCACGACGCCCCTTTTTGCATTCGCCCCCGCCCGCTCAGGCGACGGGACGCGGCGGCGGCACGGCCGTCCGGGGCCGGCCGACGAGCCGCGTGAGCACGACGATCGCGACCAGCGTGACGACGTACGCGGCGATCTGGATTCCCGCCGGACGCGCGGTATAGCCAATCAGCGTATGCAGCGCCTTGCCGACGATGCTCGATTCCTTGAGCAGCCACGACGTGTCCCAGACCGTATCGCCCCACGACGGCACGAGGCCCGCCGCGAGCAGGAAGCCGGCGCACTGGCTCGCCATCCCCGCCGCGAGCAGCACGATCAGCGCATTGGTGACGGAGAACAGGCGCTTCAGCGGAATCTGCAGCAGGCCCGCATACATCGCGTAGCCGAGCCCGGCTCCGCCGAGCACGCCGAGCAGGCCGCCTGCGATCATCTGCGGCGTCTGGCCCGGATCCCCCGCCGCGATGCCGTACAGGAACAGCACGGCCTCGGAACCTTCGCGCAACACCGCGACGCCGACCACGATCGCGAGCCCCGTCAGCGGCCGGCTGCCTGCCGCGACGGCCCGCCCGACCTTGCCCATGTGCAGCGCCATCTCGCGGCCGTGACTGCTCATCCAGATGCAGTGCCACGCCAGCATCAGCGTCGCGACGAACATCACGCCCGCGTTGAAGACTTCCTGTCCCATGCCGGACGCCCACTGCGAGATCACGTCGGCGAACGCGGCGATCAGGCCGGCGCCGATCACGCCGCCGACGAGCCCGCCGCCGACCCACCAGCCGCGCCGCGGCACGCCCTTCGTGGCGGCCATCACGATCGAGACCACCAGTGCGGCCTCGAGCACTTCACGAAAGACGATCAGGGCGGTAGACAACATGGTGGTATCCGCTTACTTGACGCTCAGGTGCGTTTTCGACTGCGCTTCGTGATACTCGTCGTGGAACTCGTAGGTGCCGGCCTTCAGCGGCCCGACGAGAATCTCGACCGACTTGCCGGCCGGCACGACCTTCTCCGCCTTGAAGTCGTCGCTTTCGAATTCCGCGGGCGTCGCATCGAGGTTCTTCACGACGAACTTCACCTTCTTGCCGGCCGGGATCGTCACGCCATCGGGCGAAAACTTGTGGTCCTTCAGGGTCAGGTTGACGACATCGTCGGCAGCGAATGCGGACGTTGCGGATGCGCCCAACAGGGCCAGTGCGAAGCCAATGGCGAAACGAGTCATGTTTGTAGCTAAAGAAATATCGAGGGGAATCGATACTAAGATCGATTCGCATTTTCACCTCCAAGTACCCTTACTCGGATCATGGAGATCGTGCGTCATCGATCCGACGCATACCTTCTCGCACAAGGCTCTGCCAGATTTCGCCGACAATGCGCGAACGTCAATCGGGAAAAGTTCGGGCTGACGCACGCAG
The DNA here is from genome assembly GCF_001443045.1 of Burkholderia ambifaria. GTDB lineage: Bacteria > Pseudomonadota > Gammaproteobacteria > Burkholderiales > Burkholderiaceae > Burkholderia > Burkholderia ambifaria_A. The sequence goes on from NZ_LKPJ01000003.1 coordinate 2,812, forward strand.
GCGAATCGCGATTCGTCTGACATCAGCCTTACAAGCAGTGGCTGCGATACGGTTCGCGGCGAACGCGCTTGACCTTCCCACCATGGCAAGCTTCATGCTGAACCTATTCGTCGATCATCAACCGAGGAGAACACGATGGAATTCGAAGTCCAGGACATGACCTGCGGCGGCTGCGCCAACGCCATCACCCGTGCCGTGACGGCGGCCGACCCCGCAGCGAAGCTCGACATCGACGTGGCCGCGAAGACGGTCAAGGTCGAATCGGCGCAAGGCGCCGAGCGCGTGCAGTCGATCATCGAAGCCGCGGGCTTCCACCCCGCACTGCGCTCGGCCTGACGCACGCAGGCGCAGCGCCCGCCGGCACTGCGCCCGTGCACCGGCCGCGTCAGCGCAGCCGGATCAGCGTCGACTTCAGCTCGGTGTACTTCTCGAGCGCGTGCAGCGACTTGTCGCGGCCGTTGCCCGACTGCTTGTAGCCGCCGAACGGGAAGTTCATGTCGCCGCCTTCGTCGTAGCAGTTCACCCACACCGTGCCCGCCCGCAGCCGGCGCGACACCTCGTGCGCAGTCGCCAGATCCGACGTCCACACGGCCGCCGCGAGCCCGTACTCGGTATCGTTCGCGATCCTCACCGCCTCGTCGACCTCGTCGAACACGATCACCGACAGCACGGGACCGAAGATCTCCTCGCGCGCGATCTTCGCATCGGGCTTCACCTCGAACACCGTCGGCTCCACGTAGAAGCCGCCCGATTCCTCGTTCACGCGTGCACCGCCCGTGACGAGCGTGCCCTCCTTGCGCCCGGCGTCGATGTAGCCGAGCACGCGCTCGAGCTGGATCCCGTCGACGATCGCGCCCATCGATACCGACGGATCGAGCGGGTTGCCCGGCACGTACGCACGCGCGGCCGCGACCAGCTTCTCGACGAACGCATCCTTGATGTCGCGATGCACGAGCAGGCGCGAGCCGGCCGTGCACATCTCCCCCATGTTGTAGAAGATCGCGCCGGCCGCGGCCTGCGCGGCGCGGTCGAGATCCGGGCAGTCGGGCAGCACGATGTTCGGCGACTTGCCGCCGAGTTCGAGCCACGCGCGCTTCAGGTTCGACTGCGCGGCGTACTGCATGATCAGCTTGCCGACCGCGGTGGAACCCGTGAACGCGATGCAGTCGACGTCGCGATGCAGCGCGAGCAGCTTGCCGGGCTCGCCCGCGCCCGGCACGACGTTGAACACGCCGGCCGGAATGCCGGCCTCGACCGCCAGCTGCGCGACGCGGATCGCGGTCAGCGGCGACTTCTCCGACGGCTTCAGCACGACGCTGTTGCCGGCCGCGAGCGCCGGGCCGAACTTCCATGCGGCCATCAGGATCGGGAAGTTCCACGGCACGACGGCTGCCACCACGCCGACCGGCTCGCGCGTGACGAGGCCGACGAGATGATGATCGGCCGGCGCGACTTCGCCGCCGACCTTGTCGATCGCTTCGGCGAACCACTCGACGCAATACGCGGCGCCCGGCACGTCGACCGTCGTCGTGTCGCCGATCGGCTTGCCCGCGTCGAGCGTCTCGAGCAGCGACAGCTCATCGAGATGCTCGCGCATCAGCGCGGCCCAGCGCAGCAGCACGGCCTTGCGCGCGCGCGGGTTCAGTGCGGCCCACACGCCGGCGTCGAACGCGCGGCGGGCGGCCGCGACTGCTGCGTTCACGTCGGCTTCGCCGCAATCGGCCACCTTCGCGAGCACACGGCCGTCGATCGGGCTCACGCAATCGAACGTCTTGCCGCCATGCGCGTCACGCGACGCGCCGTCGATGAATGCGCGCCCTTCGATCTCGAGCGACGCCGCCTTGTCCTGCCATTCAGCCAAAGTCAACTTGTTCATCAGGATGCCTCAATGGTTGTGGCATTCGCGCTGCGGCACGCCGCGCAACGGCAACACTGCCGGCGGCGAATGCGGTGACGCGCGGTGGGTCAGAAGGTCGCCGGCGAATTGGCCGACACGACCTCGCAGAGCTGTTCCGCGCTGGGATTGCGAAAACGGTGCGGCAAGCGGCTTTCGAAGTAGTAGCCGTCTCCGGGGTCGAGCAGCCAGGTCGCGCCGTCGACGGTCAGCTCGAGCCGGCCCGACACGACCACGCCGCCCTCGTGCCCCGCGTGCACGAGCATCTCGGCGCCCGTATCGGCGAGCGGCTGATAGACCTCGCGCATGATGCACATGTTGCGATCCTTCACGCCCGCGCCGACCAGGTGAAACGCGAGCGCGTCGTTGCCGAGGTTCGGCATCTCGTCGCGGCGCGACACGACCGAGCGCGATTCGACCAGCTCGAACGTGAAGAACTCCGCGAGACTCATCGGGATGCATTCGAGCAGTTTCTTCAGCGAGCCGACCGACGGGCTCACGCGCCCCTGTTCGATCAGCGAGATCGCGCCGTTGGTCACGCCGGCCCGCTTCGCGAGTTCGCGCTGCGACAGGCCATGCTTGTTGCGCACGAAACGCAGGCGCTCGGCGACTTCGGTGGACATCGATTCGGTTTCGGGCACGATAGTAGCGCGGTGAAAAAGTGAAGCGGCGTGTTGGGGCAGCCGTTGAATATTCTAATCACTTTATGCCGCGCATCAGCGGGGAAAACCCTGAAAGGCGTTCGAAATAATGAACACCCTGCGAGCCATTCCATTTACGAATCTTTTGTTCGCAGTGCTGCGGGAAAGCCCTGACACGGGACCGTCAAAAAACATTTGACGCCGTTTTTGGCTCGTATATGCTGGCTCTCAGGTCAGCGTCATCGGCCATTCATCGGCACCAAAAAACGTTATCGCAACGCAAAAATTGATGCCGATCGATGTAAATGACGCAAACCTGACACCTCGATTATTTTAAACGCCCAGCGCGCCGAAACGATCAGGTGTTCAATACTTTCAACAAACCAGTCGAGTGTAATCGTGAGAGTCCGTGGCCCTCTGGTGAGGTGGGATCGAGGCGATGTGCGAAGTTTGCGCAGCGCCGCTCCCGCTTCCGATGGCAGTTGCGGCTGGCATAGTCCTCGCCTGCTGCACCTGTCGATCTACACCATCCTGTCCCGTCGTTCCGTTCGGCGTCACAACGCCGTTTCCGCACGCGCATTCGTGGCCGTCGATACCGACGAAGTCGCGTCGCTGCTGCCATAGCGCCTCTCCTCCTTTTCTCGTCGTTCGTTTCAGCTGCCTGTTCGTTAGCCGCGTCTTCCGCGCGGTGACGGAACGCGTTCGCGCATCGATTGCCGCGTCGCGCATCGCAACGAAACGAGCGACGGCCTGACCGTCGCGCACAGCGCGGGCCGCCACGCGACCCCGTCGTGCCCATTCACCAGCGGCCCCGGCGCTCTGCGCCTGGCTGCGGGGCCCTGTCGTGCCTGCGTTTTGCACGTTCCTGCGCAACGTACGCCAAGCCCTATGGATAACTGATTGACGTCATGGAAAGGAAACCCCTCGTCGGCATCACCGCCGACTTCACGCAAATCGGCGCACATGCGTCGCACACGGTCGGCGACAAGTACGTCGCGGCGATCGTCGACGGCGCGCACGCGCTCGCGATGGTGCTGCCCGCGCTCGGCGATCGCCAGTCGGTCGACGACGTGCTCGACACGGTCGACGGCCTGCTGTTTACCGGCAGCTACTCGAACGTCGAGCCGCACCTGTATGGCGGCGAGCCGAGCGCGCCCGGCACGAAGCACGATCCCGCACGCGACGCGACGACGCTGCCGCTGCTGCGCGCGGCGATCGTCGCGGGCGTGCCCGTGCTGGCCGTGTGCCGCGGCTTCCAGGAGCTGAACGTCGTCTGCGGCGGCACGCTGCACCAGCGCGTGCACGAAGTGCCGGGCCTCGCCGATCACCGCGAGGACGACGATGCGCCGATGGACACGCAATACGGCCCCGCGCACGTCGTGCGCCTGACGCCCGGCGGCGTGCTGCACACGCTTGCCGGCGGCCGCGACGACGTGCACGTGAACTCGCTGCACAAGCAGGGCATCGCGCAGCTCGGTTCCGGCCTCGCCGTCGAAGCCGTCGCGCCGGACGGCCTGATCGAGGCCGTCAGCGTCGTCGATGCGCCGGCCTTCGCGCTCGCCGTGCAATGGCATCCGGAATGGCGGCATGCGCATGACCCGCTGTCGAGCGCGATCTTCCGCGCCTTCGGCGACGCATGCCGCGCGCGCCGCAACGCCCGCACGCGCGCCACGGCCGCCGCCGCGCTCGCCTGAGCGCGCCGACCCACATAACGAGAACAGACATGCAAGACATCGAAGACTTTCTGAAGCAGCACCGGATCACCGAGATCGAAGCGATCATCCCCGACATGGCCGGCATCGCGCGCGGCAAGATCACGCCGCGCAACAAGTTCACGTCCGGCGAATCGATGCGCCTGCCGCAGGCCGTGATGGTGCAGACCGTCACCGGCGAATATCCGGAAGACGGCACGCTGACCGGCGTGACCGATCCCGACATGGTGTGCGTGCCCGACACGTCGACCATTCGCCTGATCCCGTGGGCCGTCGACCCGACCGCGCAGGTGATTCACGACTGCGTGCATTTCGACGGCTCGCCGGTCGAGATCTCGCCGCGCTACGTGCTGCGCCGCGTGCTCGATCTCTACAAGGCGAAGGGCTGGAAGCCGGTGGTCGCGCCGGAGCTCGAGTTCTACCTGGTCGACATGAACAAGGACCCGGACCTGCCGCTGCGTCCGCCGGTCGGCCGCACGGGCCGCCCCGAGACGGGCCGCCAGTCGTATTCGATCGAGGCCGTCAACGAATTCGATCCGCTGTTCGAGGACATCTACGAGTACTGCGAATCGCAGAACCTCGACATCGACACGCTGATCCACGAAGTCGGCGCCGCGCAGATGGAGATCAACTTCATGCACGGCGACGCGCTGTCGCTCGCCGACCAGGTTTTCCTGTTCAAGCGCACGGTGCGCGAGGCGGCGTTGCGCCACAACATGTACGCGACGTTCATGGCCAAGCCGATGGAAAACGAGCCGGGCTCCGCGATGCACGTGCACCAGAGCATCGTCGACGAGGAAACGGGCCGCAACCTGTTCACGTCGCCGGAGACGGGCGGCGCGACGTCGCTGTTCTACAACTATCTCGCCGGGCTGCAGAAGTACACGCCGGCACTGATGCCGATCTTCGCGCCGTACATCAACTCGTACCGCCGGCTGTCGCGTTTCATGGCCGCGCCGATCAACGTGCAGTGGGGCTACGACAACCGCACGGTCGGCTTCCGCATCCCGCACTCGGGCCCGGCCGCACGCCGCATCGAGAACCGGATCCCCGGTGTCGACTGCAACCCCTACCTCGCGCTGGCGGCGACGCTCGCGGCCGGCTATCTCGGCATGACACAGCGCCTCGAGCCGACCGAACCGCTCGTCAGCGACGGCTACGACCTGCCGTACGGACTGCCGCGCAACCTCGAGGAAGGGCTCACGCTGATGGCCGCGTGCGAGCCGCTCGGCGAGATTCTCGGCCACAAGTTCCTGAAGGCGTATTTCGCGCTGAAGGAAACCGAATATGAAGCGTTCTTCCGCGTGATCAGCTCGTGGGAACGCCGTCATCTGCTGCTGCACGTATAAGCGCGCGCGCCAACGCATTACGGAAATACGGAGGAAACATGAGTTACCGCAACGAATCCGCGTGGATCCAGCCCGCCGCACCGGCGGCCCGCACGACACAGGCACGCTCGACCGCCGAATACCGCGCGCTCGACGCCGCGCACCACATCCATCCGTTCTCGGACATGGGGGCGCTCAATCGCGCGGGCAGCCGCGTGATCGTGAAGGCCGACGGCGTCTACCTGTGGGACTCGGACGGCAACAAGATCATCGACGGGATGGCCGGCCTCTGGTGCGTGAACGTCGGCTACGGCCGCAAGGAACTCGCCGACGCCGCGTATCGCCAACTGCAGGAACTGCCGTTCTACAACACGTTCTTCAAGACCACGCACCCGCCGGTGATCGAGCTGTCGGCGATGCTCGCCGAAGTCACGCCCGAAGGCTTCAACCACTTCTTCTATTGCAACAGCGGCTCGGAAGGCAACGACACCGTGCTGCGTCTCGTGCACCAGTACTGGCGCGTGCAGGGCAAGCCGCAGAAGAAGTATGTGATCTCGCGCAAGAACGGCTACCACGGCTCGACGATCGCGGGCGGCACGCTCGGCGGGATGGGCTACATGCACGAGCAGATGCCGTCGAAGGTCGAGCACATCGTGCACATCGACCAGCCGTACTTCTTCGGTGAAGCAGCAGCTGGTGAAACGCCCGAAGCGTTCGGCCTCGCCCGCGCGCAGCAGNGCACCAGTACTGGCGCGTGCAGGGCAAGCCGCAGAAGAAGTATGTGATCTCGCGCAAGAACGGCTACCACGGCTCGACGATCGCGGGCGGCACGCTCGGCGGGATGGGCTACATGCACGAGCAGATGCCGTCGAAGGTCGAGCACATCGTGCACATCGACCAGCCGTACTTCTTCGGTGAAGCAGCAGCTGGTGAAACGCCCGAAGCGTTCGGCCTCGCCCGCGCGCAGCAGCTCGAAGCGAAGCTCCTCGAGCTCGGCGCGGAGAACGTCGCCGCGTTCATCGGCGAGCCGTTCCAGGGCGCGGGCGGCGTGATCTTCCCGCCGTCGACGTATTGGCCGGAAATCCAGCGGATCTGCCGCAAGTACGACATCCTGCTGGTCGCCGACGAAGTGATCGGCGGGTTCGGGCGCACCGGCGAATGGTTCGCGCACCAGCACTTCGGCTTCGAGCCGGACCTGATCACGATGGCCAAGGGCCTGACGTCGGGCTACGTGCCGATGGGCGCGGTCGGCATTCACGAGCGCATCGCGCGGCCGATCATCGACCACGGCGAATTCAATCACGGCCTCACGTATTCGGGCCACCCGGTCGCCGCGGCCGTCGCGGTCGCGAACCTGAAGCTGCTGCGCGACGAAGGGATCGTCGAGCGCGTGAAGACCGACACGGGCCCGTACTTCCAGGCGCTGATGCGCGAGACCTTCGCGCGTCATCCGATCGTCGGCGAAGTGCACGGTCACGGGATGGTCGCGAGCCTGCAGCTCGCCGAAGCGCCGGCCGAACGCCGCCGCTTCGCGAACGGCGGCGACGTCGGCACGATCTGCCGTGACTTCTGCTTCAACGGCAACCTGGTCATGCGTGCGACTGGCGACCGGATGCTGCTGTCGCCGCCGCTCGTGATCTCGCGTCAGGAAATCGACGAACTCGTATCGAAGGCGAAGAAGGCCGTCGATGCGACCGCCCAGCAGCTGGGCCTTTCGTAACGGCTTTGCCTACAGGCGTGCGGCGGGCGCCGCACGCCACCATCATCCAGGGGAATTCCACCATGCGTTCCAGCGTTCTTCGCCAAGCCTGTTCCGTCGCGGCCCTTGCCGCCGCGGCCGCGTTCACGTCGGTCGCCAGCCCGTCGGCGCATGCCGCCGACGAGTTGAACGTCTACAACTGGTCCGACTACATCGCACCCGACACGATCCCGAACTTCCAGAAACAGACGGGCATCCACGTCAAGTACGACAACTACGACAGCGACGACACGCTTCAGGCGAAGCTGCTTGCCGGCAGCTCGGGCTACGACATCGTCGTGCCGACGTCGAACTACATGGCCAAGCAGATCCAGGCCGGCGTGTACCAGAAGCTCGACAAGTCGAAGATTCCGAACCTCGCGAACCTCGATCCGCTGCTGATGAAGATGATCTCGGACGCCGATCCGGGCAACCAGTACGGCGTTCCCTGGGCCTACGGCACGGACGGCATCGGCTACAACGCGCAGGCGGTGAAGAAGGCGCTCGGCGACAAGGCGCCGGTCGACAGCTGGGCACTCGTGTTCGACCCGGCCAACATGGAAAAGCTGAAGGGCTGCGGCGTGTCGTTCCTCGACCAGGCCGTTGACGTGTTCGCGGCCACGTTGCAGTACATGGGCAAGAATCCGAACAGCACCAACCCCGGCGACTACCAGGCTGCATTCGAAGTCCTGAAGAAAGTCCGTCCGTACATCACCCAGTTCAACTCGTCCGGCTACATCAACGACCTCGCGAACAACGACGTGTGCGTCGCGCTCGGCTGGTCGGGCGACATCGGCATCGCGCACCGCCGCTCGGCGGAAGCGAAGCGTTCGTACGACATCAAGTTCGCGAACCCGAAGGAAGGCGGCCTGCTGTGGTTCGACGTGATGGTGATCCCGAAGGACGCACCGCACCCCGAGGCCGCGCTGAAGTGGATCAACTACGTGTCCGATCCGAAGGTCAACGCGGCGATCACCAACACGGTGTTCTACCCGACCGCGAACAAGGCCGCGCACCCGTTCGTCACGCCGGCCGTCGCGCAGGACCCGACCGTCTACCCGCCTGAGGACGTGCTGAAGAAGATGGTGCTGATGAAGCCGATGCCGGCCGACATCCTGCGCCTCGAGAACCGTCTGTGGGCGCAGCTGAAGACGGGCCACTGATCGCGAACCCTCGCGGCGGCGCAGGCATCGGCTGAACGCCTGCCCGCCCGGGATCCGCGGACATTCCGTCCGCCCGCGCGCACCGCGCGCCCTGTTCCATCCGGCACGAGCCGTTGTCCGCGAGTCGCGTTGCGCGCCTCGCGCGGGAACGCTAACGCCTGCAATCCGTGAAGAACGAATGGTGACTCCCATGCAATCGATACCCTCTTCCGCTGCCGCACGCCATACCCAACCGGCCGCCGTGGCCCGTTCGAAGAACGACGCGTTCGTGCGCATCGAAAACGTCGTGAAGAAGTTCGGCGACAGCACGGCCGTCGACAACGTGAACCTGACGATCGCGAAAAACGAGCTGTTCGCGCTGCTCGGCAGCTCGGGCTGCGGCAAGTCCACGCTCCTGCGCATGCTCGCGGGGCTCGAGACGGCCACCTCCGGCAAGATCTTCGTCGACGGAGAAGACCTCGCGTCGCTGCCGCCGTACCGCCGCCCGGTGAACATGATGTTCCAGTCGTACGCGCTGTTCCCGCACATGTCGGTCGAGTCGAACGTCGCGTTCGGGCTGAAGCAGGAAGGCACGCCGAAGAACGAGATCAAGGAACGCGTGGCCGACGCGCTCGCGCTCGTGCAGATGAGCAAGTACGCGAAGCGCAAGCCGCACCAATTGTCCGGCGGCCAGCAGCAGCGCGTCGCGCTCGCCCGCTCGCTCGTCAAGCGCCCGAAGCTGCTGCTGCTCGACGAGCCGATGTCCGCACTCGACAAGAAGATCCGCCAGAAGACCCAGCTCGAACTGGTGAACATCATCGAGAAGGTCGACGTGACCTGCGTGATGGTCACGCACGACCAGGAAGAGGCGATGACGATGGCGAGCCGCCTCGCGGTGATGAGCGAAGGCAAGATCGTGCAGATCGGCACGCCGGGCGAAGTGTACGAATACCCGAACAGCCGCTTCTCGGCCGAGTTCATCGGGTCGACGAACCTGTTCGAAGGACGCGTGGTCGAGGACGAGCCCGACCACATCTTTGTCGAGAGTGACGACCTCGAAGCGCGCATGTACGTGAGCCACGGCGTGACCGGCCCGCTCGGGATGCCGGTCGGCATCTCGGTGCGGCCCGAGCGCGTGCAGGTATCGCGCGAGAAACCCGGTTCGCATCACAACTGGGCGCGCGGCGTCGTGACCGACATTGCCTACATGGGCAGCTACTCGCTGTATCACGTGCGTCTGCCGAGCGGCAAGACGGTGGTGTCGAACCTGTCGAGCTCGCACCTGATGCACGACGGTGCGCCGTCGTGGAACGACGACGTGTTCGTGTCGTGGTCGCCGGCCAGCGGCGTCGTGCTGACGCAGTGAGGGCGACATGATGAGAACCTCCGCTTCCACTTCGTCCGCCCCGGTGTCGACGGGCACCGCAAGCGCCGGCGCCGGCCGCGCCCGCCGCAGCCGCTTCGCCGCGCTGTCGCGCTTCCTGCCGTCGGGCCGCAGCGTCGCGATCGGCGTGCCGTTCCTGTGGCTGACGATCTTCTTCGCGCTGCCGTTCGTGCTGGTGTTCAAGATCAGCTTCGCCGACCAGGTGATGGGGATCCCGCCGTACACGTCGCTCGTCGAGTTCAAGGACGGCGTCGTGCACTTCGCGCTGCAGCTGTCGCACTACGCGTTCCTGCTGCAGGACGACCTGTACATCGCGACCTACCTCAGCTCGCTGAAGATGGCCGCCGTGTCGACGGTGCTGTGCTTGCTGATCGGCTACCCGATGGCGTACTACATCGCGCGCTCGGAGCCGGCGCGACGCAACGTGCTGATGATGGCCGTGATGCTGCCGTTCTGGACGTCGTTCCTGATCCGCGTGTACGCATGGATCGGCATCCTGAAGGACGACGGCCTGCTGAACCACGCGCTGATCGCGCTGGGCATCATCCACACGCCGCTGCGCCTTTATCACAGCGACGCGGGCGTCTACATCGGGATGGTCTATTCGTACCTGCCGTTCATGGTGATGCCGCTCTACGCGCACCTCGTGAAGATGGACCTCACGCTGCTCGAGGCCGCATACGACCTCGGTGCGAAGCCGTGGGTCGCGTTCACGCGCATCACGCTGCCGCTGTCGAAGAACGGGATCATCGCCGGCAGCCTGCTGGTGTTCATCCCGGCGGTCGGCGAGTACGTGATTCCGGAACTGCTCGGCGGCGCCGACACGCTGATGATCGGGCGCGTGATGTGGGATGAGTTCTTCAACAACATGGACTGGCCGATGGCGTCCGCGGTGACGGTCGCGATGGTGCTGCTGTTGCTGGTGCCGATGGCGCTGTTCCAGTACTACCAGGTCAAGGAACTGGAGGAAGCGAAATGATCAAGCCGAGCAAACCGCTGTCGACGGGCGTTCTCGCCTTCGGCTTCCTGTTCCTGTACATCCCGATCATCAGCCTGGTCGTGTACTCGTTCAACGAGTCGAAGCTGGTGACGGTGTGGTCGGGCTTCTCGCTGAAGTGGTACGCGGCGCTTCTGGAAGACGACGAGCTGCTCACCGCCGCGTGGCTGTCGCTGAAGATCGGCCTCTTGACGGCCACCGCGTCGGTCGTGATCGGCACGTGGGCGGGCTTCGTGCTCGCGCGCTTCGGCCGCTTCAAGGGCTTCACGCTGTACACGGGGATGATCAACGCGCCGCTGGTGATTCCGGAAGTGATCCAGGGGATCTCGCTGCTGCTGCTGTTCGTCGCGCTGGAGCAGATGTTCGGCTGGCCGAAGGGGCGCGGGATGGTGACGATCTGGATCGGTCACGTGATGCTGTGCGTGTCGTACGTGGCGATCATCGTGCAGTCGCGCGTGAAGGAGATGAACAAGTCGCTGGAGGAAGCGGCGCTGGATCTGGGCGCAACGCCGCTGAAGGTGTTCTTCGTCGTGACGCTGCCGCTGATCTCGCAGGCACTGCTGTCGGGGTGGCTGCTGTCGTTCACGCTGTCGATCGACGACCTGGTGCTGTCGGCGTTCCTGTCGGGGCCGGGCTCGACGACGCTGCCGCTGGTGGTGTTCTCGCGCGTGCGGCTCGGGCTGAACCCGGAGATGAACGCGTTGGCGACACTGTTCATCACGGCGGTGACGATCGGCGTGATCGTCGTGAACCAGATGATGATCGCGCGCGAACGGCGTCGGGTGGCCGACATGAAGGCCGCGTTCGCGGCGGCATGACGCCCCGCTTCCCCATCCCTCGATAACAAGACCGGCGCGCCGCGCGATGCGGCGCGCCAACCGAAACGCACATTGACAAGCGCACGACTAGGAGAATCCGCAATGAAGAAGAAACTGATCTGCCTGCTGGTGGCCGGCGCGTTGCCGGGCATCGCGCTGGCCGGCTCGACCTCCGCCGAAATCAAGGCACTGCAGGCGCAGGTTGCCGCGCTGCAGAAGCAGATGAAGGCGATGCAGGCGCAGCTCGCCGCGAAGCCCGGCGGCGCCCCGGTCGCGCAGGCCGGCACGACGGCCGGCGGCAAACCGGTGATCGTGGCCGCCGATCCGTCCTCGCCGGACTACGGCCGTGCCCAGGCCGCGCTGACCAACGACGAAGTCAGCGACATGAAGCAGCAGATCGCGAACCAGCAGCTGAAGGTCGACTCGCTGACCGACGCGGCCAACACCGGGCCGCTCGCCGGCCTGTCGGTCACGGGCTACATCGACCCGACCTACATCTATAACCGCGCGGCCGGCACGTCGTCGTTCCTGTTCGCGAACCACGAGAACGCGTACAACTACTTCAACAGCACGTTCGGCGACCTCTACCTCGACATCAAGAAGACCTTCGGCGTCGGCCCGATGGCGCCGTCGGCCGAGATCACGCTGATGCCGAACCGCGGCAACGGCATCACGCTGCTGCAGAACTCGCGCGGCTCGATCACCGACAACCTGCTGAACACCGCGGTCGTCAACGTGCCGATCAGCGCGACGACGACGCTCGTCGCCGGCCTGATCCCGAGCTTCGGCGGCTACGAGGTGCAGCAGTCGAACCAGATGCTCACGCTCACGCACAACCTGCTGTACGACTTCTCCGATCCAGGCAGCTACGTCGGTGCGGGCGCGAACTACACGAAGGGCAACTGGGCGTGGAAGTTCTTCCTCGGCAACGAGCAGTACCGCACGTACGGCTCGGTCACGCAGACGGGCACCAACGCGCTCGGCGATCCGATCACGACCAGCAACAAGGTGCCGACCTTCACCGGCCGCGTGGACTATACGTGGTCGAGCGCGATCGACATCGGCGGGTCGTTCAACATCGGCCGCCAGACGCTGCCGAGCGCGATCGACCCGACGACCGGCAACGTGTCGTACGGTGTGGGCGGCGCCGCGCCGAACGCATACGGCACGTTCTTCTTCGCGGAAGCCGATGCGACCTACACGCTCGCGGACATCCAGTACAACGCGGAACTCGACTACGGCCAGCAGCAGCATGCGGCGTACAACGGCGGGCTCGCGCAGTGGTACGGCCTGTCGCTGCTCGCGCACCGCAAGTTCAACGCGCCGGTGGTCGGCCGCATGGGCGTGACGCTGCGCTACGATGCGCTCGTCAACAGCAAGAACGGCGGCGGCGGTGGCGGCATCGCGCTGAACGGCAACGGGATGGATCCGTACAACGGCTTCGGCGTCGATGCGGACTGCCTCGCGACGTCGAAGGCGAACGGCGGCCTGGGCTTCGACTGCAAGGGGGCGATCCGCCAGGACGTCGCGCTCGACCTGCTGTTCTATCCGACCCAGCAGATCACCGTGAAGGTCGAATACCGGCACGACTGGGCGAACAACAAGGTGTTCCTGCGCAACGACGGTTCGTACGGCAAGTCCAACGACCTGCTCGCAACGCAGTTCATCTATTCGTTCTGATGCAGGCCGCGCGGGATGCCGTGTCGCAAGCATGGCGTCCCGCGCCGTTTCACCCGGCCGGCTCGCGGTGCATCGCGCACCGGCGCCGGCCATCTTCGAGGGAGCCGGTTTGATGACGCAGTCTTTCACCCGCCGTGCCGATGCGCTCGCGCGCGACTCGTACTACGAAGCGACCGCCACGCGGCCGGCAGCCGACGACCCCGTGCTGGAGGATGCGATCGACGTCGACGTGTGCGTGATCGGCGCGGGCTTCGCGGGCCTGTCGACGGCGCTCGACTGCCGTGCGCGCGGGCTGTCGGTCGCGGTGATCGACGCGCACCGGCCCGGCTGGGGCGCATCGGGCCGCAACGGCGGCCAGGCGATCACGGGCTTCGCGAAGGACGAGGTGATCGAGCAACAGCTCGGCGCCGCCGGCGCACGCGCCGCGTGGTCGCTGTCGCTCGACGGCGTCGCGCTGATCGCCGAGCGGATCGCGCGCTACGGGATCGACTGCGACTTCACGCGCGGCTACCTGACGGTCGCGACGAAGCCGCGCCGCATCGACGACCTGCGCGCATGGATGGAGGCCGCGCGTTCGCGCTGGGGCCATCCGTCGCTGTCGTGGCTCGACACCGGCGCGATCCGTGCACGCATCGCGTCGTCCCGCTATCTGGCGGGCGTCTACGATCCGCTGTCGGGCCACCTGCATCCGCTCAAGTACTGCCTCGGCCTCGCCGACGCCGCGCGCCGCGAAGGTGTCGCGCTCCATGCGCATACGCCCGCGCTCGACGTCGTGCGCGGCGCCCGGCCGGTCGTGCGCACGCCGTCTGGCGAAGTGCGCTGCCGCTTCGTCGTGTCGTGCTGCAACGCCGGCCCCGGCGGCATACTGCCGGCCGCCACCGCCGCGCGCATCGCGCCGATCGCGTCGACCATCATCGCGACCGAACCGCTCGGCCGCGCACGTGCCGATGCGCTGATCGCGCAGCGCGAAGCCGTGTGCGACAACAACTTCTTCCTCGACTACTTCCGGCTGTCGGCCGACCACCGGATGCTGTTCGGCGGCCGCGCGAACTCCGCGGGCGCGTCGCCCGACACGCTCGCCGAAACGATCCGGCAGCGCATGGTCGGCGTGTTTCCGCAGCTCGCCGACGTGCGCGTCGAGCACGCATGGGGCGGCTTCGTCGACGTCACGCGCAATCGCGCGCCCGACTTCGGCGCGCTCGATCCGAACTTCTTCTACGTCCAGGGCTTCAGCGGACACGGCGTCGCGCTGACCGGGATCGCCGGACGCACGATCGCCAGCGCGATCGCGGGCGACACGCGCGCGTTCGACCTGTTCGCGCGGCTGCGCCACCGGCGCTTTCCCGGCGGCGACGCGTGGCGGCAGCCTGCGCTCGAACTCGGGATGCTGTACCACCGCGTGCGCGAGCTGTTCTGAGCCCCCTTCCTTCGCGATCCTTATCATGCAGACATTCGCCAACCAGCCGCACGCCGCGTCGTACTACGCGGCGAGCGCCAACGATACGACCCGCCATGCGCCGCTCGCCGGCGCGACCACCGCCGACGTGTGCGTGATCGGCGCGGGCCTCACAGGCTTGTCCGCCGCGCTCAACCTCGCCGAGCGCGGCCATTCGGTGACCGTGCTCGAGGCGTCGCGGGTCGGATGGGCGGCAAGCGGGCGCAACGGTGGCCAGCTGATCGGCGGCTTCGCGTGCGACATCGATACGTTCGGCAACTTCATGCCGGAAGGCGACGTGAAGCGGATCTGGGACATGGGGCTCGAAACGCTGTCGCTCGTGAAATCGCGCATCGCGAAGCACGACATCGACTGCGCGCTCGTGCCCGGCTACCTGACCGCCGCGAACACCGAGCGCGACGCGGATGCGCTGCAGCGCTGGCGCGACGAGGCTGCGAAGCGCTTCGGCTACGAGCGCCTGCATTTCGTCGAAGCGGACGCGCTCGGCGACTACGTACAGTCGGCGCGCTATCGCGGCGGCCTGTACGACCCCGACAGCGGCCACCTGCATCCGCTGAACTACACGCTCGGGCTCGCGCGCGCGGCGACCGATGCCGGCGTGCGGATCCACGAGGACAGTTGCGTCACGCGCGTGCGCGACGTCACGGGCGGTCATGTCGTCGAAACGGACCAGGGGCAGGTGCGCGCGCGCTTCGTCGTGCTCGCGTGCAACACGTATGTCGGCACGCTCGCGCCTGCGCTGTCGAAGAAAATCATGCCGGTCGGCACCTACGTGATCGCGACCGAGCCGCTCGGCGAAGCGCGCACCGCCGCGCTGATGCCCGCGCGCGCGGCCGTCTGCGACAGCCGCTTCGTGCTCGACTATTTCCGGCCGGCGCCCGACACGCGGCTCGTGTGGGGCGGCAAGGTCAGCTATTCGACGCGGCCGCCGCGCAATCTCGCCGACGCGATGCGCGCGGACATGCTAAAGACGTTCCCGCAGCTCACGGACGTGAAGGTCGACTACGCATGGGGCGGCTTCGTCGACATCACGATGAACCGCGCGCCGCATTTCGGGCGCGTCGCGCCGACAATGTATTTCGCGCAGGGCTTCTCGGGGCATGGCGTGAACACGACCGCGCTCGCGGGCAAGCTGATCGCCGAGGCGATCGACGGCCAGGCGAGCCGCTTCGACCTGTTCGACAAGGTCCGGCATCGCGACTTCCCCGGCGGCGCGACGCTGCGCACGCCTGCGCTGGTGCTCGCGATGAGCTGGTACCGGCTGCTCGACGCGTTCGGCGTGCATTGAGCCGGCGGCACGGCCGCCCCATGCGAAACGGCCGCGCTCGCGCGCGGCCGTCTCCCTTTTACCCGGTGCGACGGCACGGTTCCCGCTACTCGACCACCTTTTGCCGCATCGTCACGAACTCCTCGGCCGCGGTCGGGTGAATGCCGATCGTGTCGTCGAACTGCGCCTTCGTCGCGCCCGCGCGAATCGCGATCGCGATGCCCTGGATGATCTCGCCCGCGTCGCGGCCGACCATGTGCGCGCCGACCACGCGCTGGCTGTCGCGCGCGACCACGAGCTTCATCAGCGTGCGCTCGTCGCGGCCCGACAGCGTGTGGCGCAGCGCCTTGAACGACGTGCGGTAGATGTCGAGCTCGCCGTACACGCCGCGCGCATGCGCCTCGGTGAGCCCGACCGTCGCGACCTCGGGCTGGCTGAACACGGCCGACGGCACCCATTCGTGATCGGTCGCGACGCGGCGCCCGCCGAACAGCGTCGCCGCGAGCAGCGCGCCGTCGCGCGTCGCGACCGGCGTGAGCTGCGGCCGCGACGTCACGTCGCCGATCGCATGGATCGATTCGACCGACGTCGCCGAATACGCATCGACCGCGATCGCGCCGCGCGCGTCGAGCAGCACGCCCGCGCGTTCGAGCCCGAGCCCTTCGACGTTCGGCACGCGGCCCGTCGCATAGAGCACCGCGTCGTACGGCCCGTGCTGTGCATCGCCGACGCGCACGGAGAGCGTGCCGTCGTCCGCGCGCGCGATCGACTCGACCACCCCGCGCGAATGGATCGCGACGCCCTGCTTGGTCATCTCGTCGGTCAGGAATTGCCGCACGTCGTCGTCGAAACCGCGCAGGATCTTCTCGCCGCGATAGAAGAGATCGACATGGCTGCCGAAGCCGTTGAAGATGCCCGCGAACTCGACCGCGATATAGCCGCCGCCGACCACCGCGATGCGCTCGGGCCGCTTCGCGAGCGACAGCGCCTCGCGCGACGTAATCACGTGTTCGATGCCCGGCCGCGGCGGCAGCGACGGGCGCGAGCCGGTCGCGATCGCGATGTGGCGCGCGCGGATCGTGCGATCGCCGACGGCGACCGTATGCGCGTCGACGAGCGTCGCGCGCCCCGCGTGCATCTCGACGCCGGATTGCCGCAGCAGGTTGATATAGATGTCGCTGAGCCGGTTGATCTCGCGATCCTTCGCGGCGATCAGCGCCGGCCAGTCGAGCGTGCCGGCGCCGAAGGTCCAGCCGAAGCCCTTCGCGTCCTCGAGCTCGTGCGGATAGTGCGATGCGTAGACGAGCAGCTTCTTCGGGATGCAGCCGCGCAGCACACAGGTGCCGCCGATCTGCTCCTCTTCCGCTATCCCGACGCGTGCGCCGTATGACGCCGACATCCGGGCGAGCCTCACGCCGCCGGAGCCGGCCCCGATGACGAACAGATCGTAGTCGAAATCCATCGCAAGCCCTCATCGTTGTTCAGCAGTTCGGATGACGGCACGATAGCAAGATTCCGGAATTCGTGCGGAGCGTGGCGCCGCAGCGCGCGCTCATAAAAAACGGCGAGAGACGTCGCCTCTCGCCGGTCAAACCGGCTGCCGGGTGTGCCATGCGTCACCGATCGACCACATGCCCGGCCTGCCGGCCGCGCGGCACCGGTCCGCCCGGGCACGCGAACGGCGCACCCGCGGCGGAACCAGCGCCATGCTCAGGCCTGCGACGTGTCGCTGCCGTCCGTCGCCTGCGTATCGTCTGCCTGCGGGGGCTGCTCTTCCTTCTTCTCGAGCATGCCTTCGATCGCTTCGGCGCCCTTGAAGCCGGCGATGGCCGCCGCCGCCTTGGTCAGCAGGCCCGCATCCGGATCGACCTTCTCCGCTGCCTCGACGGCCGCCACGGCGCCAGCGATTTCACCCACGGTGTTCAGGATACCCATTGTCATCCCCTTTCAAGAAAATCGTGAGCGCATCGTCCCACGAAAAAAAACCGGCAGACCGTGTTTGTCATCACCGGATACACAAGTTACGCACCAGGCCGGCCGCACGCAAAACGCGCGCCGGAACGACGCCCGCGCGCGTGCTGCGGCACACCGCGGATCATCCACGCAGCGTAGCGGAAACGCCTCGCGCGCACTGTCAAAGTATGTTCCGGATTGCCGACGGAACGCTTACGGACAGGCCGTTTCCGATGGAGTGATCGCTGAATGGTCGTTCGCGCGCTTGAAGCTCGCGTGATCGGGATAGGGGCGGTCAGAGAGGCTGACCGATCCCCTCCCACACCACCCGGCATGCGGGTCCGCACCGGGCGGTTGGAATGGTTGAGGTTGCCGGGCTTGTGTTGCTCCCGACCCGACACCCAGGTTCACTGTTGTCTGGATCGCCGGAACCGATTTCTCGCTGTCACGGCCTGTCGGGCTTCACCCTATCCACCTTGCTGACGAGCTTCGCTTTCGCGAACATCTGAGACACTTCGCTTCCGAGAACCAGAGAGCTTGCCCTCCCATTCCTTCGGCCCTTCACCGACGACTTTAGCCTTCCCAGCCACATCGTCTGGCTACTACGGCCTCTGCTGACTTCTCGCTCCGGCTCAGCACCGTCGCCCTTTCAGGCACAAAGCGAGATCTCCCCAGGTAAGAACGCACTCCTTCATCGCACAACCGCCGCATCTACGCCGCTTCGCCTTGATCACGAGAGCTTCATGGTTACGTGCCCACTCGCCCTGCTCAGCAACGCCTTCTATGCAGTTCTTGTCCATCGGCTCGCGATTTACGCTCCACGCTTCCTTTCCACACTCGGTCTCCCTCATGCAGTTGCGCTTCACTTCATTTGCCGTGATCAGCTTATGGCGGGACTTCCACCCGCAGGAGTGCGCTCATGCTGGGCGCACACGAAAAAAAAGAGGCTCCCGCGGGAGCCTCTTCGATGCGCGCCGAGCCGGAGCCGGAGCCGGAGCCGGCACATGCGTTCCGATTTTCGTCAGAAGATATTGCGCAGGCCGATCGCGATGCCGGTCTGGTTGCTGCGGCCCGGCAGCTCGACGTTCGCCGCGCCGTTCGTCTTGTTGAAGTCGACGGTGCCGTAGACTTCCGTGCGCTTGCTCAGCGCGTATTCGGCGATGCCGACAATCGCGTAGCGGTTGCCGCTCGCGAGCGTGCCGTTCGCGGTCATCGCGTTGCGCATGTGGTCGTAGTAGAACGCGCCCGTCAGCGTCAGCGGCGTGCTGACCTGCCAGCTCACGCCCGCGAACGGACCGTCGTCGATCCGGCCCGTGCCCTTCGCGACCGGGATCGACTGCTGCGCGAGCAGGCTGTCGACGAAACCGGTGTCGTCCTTCGAGCGCAGGTAGCCCGCGTAGACCTTCGCCTTGCTGAACGCATACACGACGTTCGCGTGGTAGATCGTCTGCTTGCGTGCGGAGTTGTCGCTGTTCTGCTGCGCGCCGGCCGCGATGCTCAGCGGCCCCATCACGTACGACAGCGACACGCCCCAGGCATTGCCCTTGCCGAGCGAGCCCGGGATCTGGCCCGAGAAGCCGCCCGCGCCGGTCGATTCGTAGTTCGTGCCCGTCGAGTACATCGCCTTCGCGGTCAGGCCCGCGAACTTGCCCGTGTACTTGATCTGGTTGTCCGCATACAGGCCGCCGCCCAGCGCGACCGGCAGCCACGCGTTTTCGAGGTAGTTGCCGACCGTCAGCGGATCGTAGGTGTCCGACAGCAGGTCGAACAGCGGGGTCTTCTGGCGGCCGAGGGTCACCGTGCCGTACGGGCTCTGCAGGCCGACGTACGCCGCGCGGTTGAACAGGCGGCCGCTGTCGGCGAACGCGCCGTTCTGCAGGTTCACGCCGCTCTCGAGGTTGAACACGGCCTTCAGGCCGCCGCCGAGGTCTTCCGTGCCGTAGATGCCGAAGCGGCTGTTGGTGATCGCGCCGTTGGTCATCGACAGCAGGCCGTCGTTCTTGGCGTTTGCGTTGGTCAGGTACCGGATGCTGGCGTCGGCGACGCCCCAGAGCGTGACCGAGCTTTGTGCGGCTGCGTACTGGCTGGCGAAGGCCAGGGCCGCGCCCCCTGCGATGGCTGCGAGTCGGGTGGTCTGCTTCATGAGCTTTCCTTTTTGTGGGTGTCTCCATTCATGGCCGGCCGCGTGCGCAGCCGGGTGGCGATCGAGCACGCTCATGGCGCGCGCGATGTGGGCTGAATCATAAGACGAGTGCGCGCGCTGAAAGAAATTGAAACGCGTGGTAAGGCGCGATTGTCGCCCGGCAACAACGTTTCCCGCGCCGGGCTTGCCTCTCGCGCGGCGGATGCGGGGCGCGGCGACGGCGGAAAACGGGTCGGTGCTGTAAGGATCGGCGCGCGTCAGGTCGGCCGCGGCTTCCCGCCGTCAGGAGTGCTGCCATTGCTGCCCGCGCCGCCCGCGCCCCCCCCCCTGCTGTCGCTTCCCCCGCCCGCGCGCCGCCACGCCCGCCGCACGATTTCCGCGAACGCACCGACGAGCAGCAGCACCGCGCCCCACAGCGCGACGTCCGGCACGAGCCGCGTCACGAGGCCGCCGACCACCGCGCCGGCCAGGAAGCAGAAGCTGATCGTCGCGAGCAGCGCCGAGTCGTGCAGCGCACCCGCGTCGTAGCGCGGAATCAGGCCGACGAACAGCTTCTGCGCGGCACGCCGCAGGTTGCCGGTCGTCATCACCGACGTGTACGACAGTTCCTCGAGATGGGTGAATGACAGCGTCTGCAGCGTCGCGACGAACGAGATGCCGGGAATCAGCCACGCGCTCGACGCGCCGACGAGCCCGCTCGCGGCAATGCCGAGAAACGCGATCTCGACGATCAGGCTCGCGAACGCGGTGTGGCGCATCCAGCCACGCTGCGCGGCGAGGCCGAGCAGATGCGCGACGAACACCGCAACCACGAAGCCGCCGAGCGGCGGCACGTGATGCAGCGCGGCCGCCCATTCACCGGCCGACAGGTTGATGCCGAGCAGCGCGACGTTGCCGGTCATCGTGTTCGCGAACACGTGACCGTGGCCAACATAGGTGTACGCGTCGAGGTAGCCGCCGGACAGCGTGAGCAGCGCGGCGACGGCGAGGTTGCGGCTGGCGCCGTCGAGATCCATCAAGCCTCCCGTGAAGAGTCGCGCCAGTATCGCGCACGGGAGGCCGGTCGTGCGCCGCTCACTGACCGATGCCGGTGAGCCCGATAACCGCACCGGCCGCGAGCAGCCACAGCGGATGGATGCGCGTGCGCCACGCGAGCGCCGCGCAGGCGGCCGTGATGCCCCACTGGATTGCCGAACGGTTCGACGCTTCCGAGATCAGCACCGCGCTGGCCGCGACGAGCCCGGCCGTAACCGGCATCAGCCCCTGCTGCACGTAGCGGCGCCACGGCCGGTCGCGAAAGCGCTCCCACGCATGCAGCGCGAGCACCGTGACGACCGACGACGGCCCGAACTTCGCGATCGACGCGACCAGCAGCCCGGACCAGCCGGCCACATGCCAGCCGACCAGCGACACGATCATCATGTTCGGTCCCGGCGCCGCCTGCGCGAGCGCGAACAGCGCGGTGAACTCGTGCGCGCTCATCCAGTGATGCACGTCGACCACCTGCCGCTGCATCTCCGGCAGGATCGTGTTGCCGCCGCCGAACGCGAGCAGCGACAGCTGGCTGAAGATCGTCGCGATCGCGATCAGCGTGTCGTTCATGACCGGCCTCCGTCGCGTGCGGCGGTGCGCTGCGATGCCGGCGTCTCGCGGCGCCGCGACGCGAACCAGATGCTCACGGGCGTCAGCACCAGCATCGTGGTCAGGAGCGGAATGCGCAGCACCGCGATCGCGACGAACGCGAGCGCCGCGATGCCGGCCGCGGTGCGCGGCGCATGCAGCAGCGGCTTCGCGACCTTCACGGCCATCGCGACGAGCAGGCCCGCGGCCGCGGCGGCGAGCCCGCCGAACAGGTGCTGCACGCGCGGATCGCCCTGCGTCTTCGCATACAGCACGCCGAGCGCGACGACCACGAGGGTGGGGCCCGCGATCAGCCCGAGAATGCCGGCGAACGCGCCCGCGACGCCGCGAAAGCGCATGCCGACGGCAACCGACAGGTTGATCACGTTGCCGCCCGGCAGGAACTGGCACAGGCCGAGCAGATCGGTGAATTCGTCGGCGGACAGCCATTTGCGCTCGTCGACGATCGTGCGCCGCGCGAACGGCAGCGCGCCGCCGAACGACATCAGGCCGAGCGACAGGAAGCCGGTGAACAGCTCGGCGAGGCCGATCCGGCGCGGAGACGCGGCAGGCGGCGGAGAGACGGATTGCATGGGGCTCCTCATCAAACGGTGCCCCGAGGTTACCGCCGTTCGGGATGCCGGCAAAACGATTTTATCGGCGCGTCCTTGTGATCTAAAATCACAAGCATGGCACGCGACCTCCCACCTTTTTCCGCGCTTCGGGCCTTTGAAGCAGCGGCACGACATGAAAGCTTCAGCGCCGCCGGCGACGAGCTGCATGTGACTCACGGTGCCATCAGCCGGCAGATCGCCGGCTTCGAGGCGTGGCTCGGCAAGCCGGTGTTCCACCGCTACGGCAAGCGCGTGAAGCTCACCGACGAAGGCCGCCGCTACCTGGACACCGTGCGCGCCGCGTTCGACAGCATCGCGCTCGCCACCGAGCAGCTGCGCAACACCGGTGCCGCACGTGTGCTGCGCATCAATGCGCTGCCGACCTTCGCGATGAAATGGCTGCTGCCGCGCCTGTCGCGGTTCCAGCGCGACGTGCCGAACGTCGAGCTGAAGCTGTCCACGTCGAACGCGCCGCTCGACGCGCTCGACGGCTTCGACGTCGCGATCCGCCGCGGCCCCGGCCACTGGCCGAACTGCACGAGCGGCCACTTCCTCGACGAAAGCGTGATTCCGGTCTGCAGCCCCGCGCTGCTCAAGCGCGCGCCGATCACCCGCGCGGACGATCTCGCACGGCACGTGCTGCTGCATTCGGATACGCGGCCGGAAGGCTGGCGCGACTGGTTCGCGGCGGCCGGCGTGGCGATGAAGGGGCGCAAGCGGCAGTCGTTCGACCACTTCTACCTGGCGCTGCAGGCGGCCGTCGACGGGCTGGGCGTCGCGCTCGGCCCGCTGCCGCTGATCGACGACGAGCTTGCGAGCGGGCGCCTGGTGATGCCGCTCGACGGGCCGCGCATCGCGACGCGCAGCTACTGGTGGATCGCGCCGCGCGCGCCGGCCGACGATCCGCTCGTCGCGCAGTTCTGCGCGTGGCTGCAGGCGCAGTCGAATACGGGCGCGTAGGTCCGCACCGGCGGGCGGCATTGCACCGCCCGCTCCCGCTCACACCACCGGGCCCGGTTCCTTCTCCTTGCGCAGGAGCGCGTACAGGATGATCGCGCCGAACGTCGCGGTGCCGATCCCGCCGAGCCCGAAGCCGCCGAACTTCAGCGAGAAGTCGCCGGCACCGAGCACCAGTGTGACCGCCGCGACGATCAGGTTGCGGTTGTCGGAGAAGTCGACCTTGTTGACGACCCAGATCCGCGCGCCCGTCACCGCGATCAGCCCGAACACGACGATCGACACCCCGCCGAGCACCGGGCCCGGAATCGTCTGGATCACCGCGCCGAACTTCGGCGAGAAGCCGAGCCCGATCGCGATCAGCGCGGCGATCGCGAACACCAGCGTCGAATAGATCCGCGTGACGGCCATCACGCCGATGTTCTCCGCGTAGGTGGTCACGCCCGTGCCGCCGACGCTGCCCGACACGATCGTCGCGAGCCCGTCGCCGATGAACGCGCGACCGACGTAGCGGTCGAGATTGGTCCCCGTCATCGCGCTGACGGCCTTGATGTGGCCGAGGTTCTCCGCGACCAGGATCACCGCGATCGGCGCGAGCATCAGCATCGCGTGCGGATCGAAGACCGGCGCGCGGAAGCTCGGCACCCCGAACCACGCGGCATGCGCGACGATCGCGAAATCGATCGGCTTGCCGAGACCCATCCCGTTGGTCGCGATCGCGTAGATCGCATAGGCAATCAGGAGCCCGACGAGGATCAGCAGGCGCTGCATCATCCCACGCGCGAACACCGCGACGCCGCCGACGCACAGCACCGTGACGAGCGCCATCACCGAGTCGAAGGTCGATGCCGACACGCCCTTGACCGCGATCGGCGCAAGGTTCAGCCCGATCACCGCGACCACCGCGCCGGTGACGACGGGCGGCATCAGCGTCTCGATCCAGCGCGTGCCGATCGCCTGCACCAGCGCGCCGAGCGCGACGTACACGACGCCGCACGCGATGATCCCGCCGAGCGCGACCGGGATGTTCGGGTTCGGGCCGCTGCCGCCGTAGCCCGTCACCGCGATCACGAGGCCGATGAACGCGAAGCTCGAGCCGAGGTAGCTCGGCACGCGGCCGCCGACCAGCACGAAGAACAGCAGCGTGCCGATGCCCGACATGAAGATGCACAGGTTCGGGTCGAAGCCCATCAGCAGCGGCGCGAGCACGGTCGAGCCGAACATCGCGACGACGTGCTGCACGCCCATCGCGACCATCTGCGGCCACGCGAGGCGTTCGTCGGGGCCGACCACGCGCGACGCGCCGGTCGATTGCACCCGCCAGCGCGGGAAGTAGGAATCGGACATGGGAAAAGGGCTCCTGTCGAACGCCGGCTGCGGACGGTGCGCCGGTCTGGAATCTGGCGCGAGTTTACGGAGCGGAAATGGGGCTGGCAAGCGCGAACCGCCGGGGCGACGGCGGTGCCCGCGGGGCTGGCACCCGGGCGGCACGATAGCGCCGGCGAAGGCCGACAGCCACCGACAGCGCTTAACCGGCGCACTGTGTGATGTAAGCGAGCGCTCACACCGGGCAGTGCGCCGCGGGTGTCACGGATTGATGTACTGGAACAGCGACAGGTTCTGCAGTTGCGCGTAGGCCTTCTGCGCGCCTGACAGCGCATTCTGCATCTGCAGGAACTGGCTGATCGTCGACACCATGTTGGTGCTGGTCAGGTCCGCCAGGTCGCTGCTGACCTGCACGGTATTGGTCTGGTTCACGGCCTGCATTGCCTGGATTTCGTGCTCGCGGCCCCCGACCGACGCCTGCACGGTGAGGATGTTCGTCATCGTGTTGTTCAGCTTCGTCGTGCCGGTCGTCATCGCGTTCGTCAGCGCGGCCGAGGCGGCCGTATCGCTGCCGATCGGTATTTTCAGCGCGGCGATCATCGTGTCGAGCGACGCGAACACGTCGGTGCCGGCCTGCGGCGCGGGCGTCACCGTGAACGTGTCGCCCAATGCCGGCGTGCCCGATACCGGCACCGTCAGGCCGTTACCGAGCGCGATCGCGGCACCGTCCGAGTACGGCTGGGGTGCGGTCTGGCTCGATGGCCCGATCGTGTTGTCGGTGACCGTATAGGTCGGCGCGGTCGACGTGCCGCCGAACGTGATCGTGAACGGGTGCGCGTTGGTGGCCGCCGACGGGTTCGTGATCGATACCGCACCGATCGTACCCGTGCCCGTATTGCCGGTGCCCGCGGCCGGCACGGGCTGGCTGCCGAGCATCGGCACCGACAGGAACACGCTCGTGCCGCTGTCGCCCTGCGCGATCGAGCGCGTGTCGGCGATCTGCACCTGGCGCGCGCCACTGTCGCCGCTGTAGGTCACGCCACCGCCCGCGGCATCCGCGAACGGCGCCGTGGTCGACTGGAAGCCCGCGAACAGGTAGTTGCCCGCGCCGTCCGTGGTGTTCGCGAGCGTCAGCAACTGGTTGCGATAGCCCTCCAGCTGCGTCGCGAGCGCCGACCGGTCGCTGTCGGCCAGCGAACCGTCGCCGGCCTGCATGACGATCGTGTGCATGCTGTTCAGCAGGTTGTTGACGCTCGTCAGTGCCTGATCCTCCTTCTGCAGCGACGACAGCGCGACGTTCTGGTTCGCGGAGTACTGCGAAAGCGTCGCCGACGTCATCGACAACTGCACGGCCTGCGCCGCACCGACGGGGTTGTCGGCCGGGGTCGACAGGCTCACGCCGCTCGAGATCTGCTGATACAGCTGCGCGAGCTGCGCCTGCTGGTCGCTCATCTGCGCGACGTTCATCTGGTAAAACTGGGCAGTGGAAATCCGCATCGCTTCTGTCCCCGGAATCAATTGAACAGGCCGAGCACGGTCTGGAACAGCGTCGCCGCCGTCTGGATCACCTTCGCGTTCGCCTGGTAAAGCTGCTGATACTGCATCAGGTTCGCCGCTTCCTCGTTCTGGTTCACGCCGGACGCCGACTGCTGCGCGGTCGTGATCTGGCCGACGAGCGAGGTCTGCGCGGCGCTCGACGACTTCAGCTGGCTCGCCGTGTTGCCGATGCCGTTCACGTAGCTCGCATAGGCGCCGGTCAGCGTGGTCGAGCCGTTGCCGAACGACTTCGAATTGACGAGCTTCGACAGCGCGAGCGCGTTGCTGCCGTCGTTCGTGCCACCCGTGTTCGGCGCGACCGCAAACGTGTCGCCGGCTGCCGGCGCGCCCGACACCGTCACCGCGACGCCCGCCGTCAGCGTGATCGGCGAACCGGTCTGGAACGGCTGCGCGCCCGACGTGGTCGGCGGCACGGCCGTGTTGTCGGTGACCGTATAGGTCGGCGCGGCCGACGTGCCGCCCATCGTGATCGTGTAGTTGTGTGCGTTGACCGCGGCCGATGCGCTCGTGACAGACAGCGAGCCGATCGTGCCGGTGCCCGTGTTCGTCGTGCTCGCCGACGACGCGTACGGCGACGCCGCCGCGATCGCCGAGCCGGCCGACGTCGCGAGACCGAAGCCGTTCAGCGCGTCGCGCGTCGGCAGCACGGTGAACTGATCGCCGGCCTTCATCGCGCCGGACGGCACCGAGAAATTCAGGCCGCCGAGCGAAACCGGCATCGGGCCGGCCATCTGGCCGACCACCGTGCTGGTCGCGCGGTCGGTGAGCGTGTAGTGGGTCCCGTCGAACGACAGCGTGTAATCGCTCGTCGTGGGCTGCGACGCGTTCGCGAACGACACGGACAGCGTTGCGTCGCCGGTGTTGCCCTGGTTCGAATAGACGGTCGGCGTGCCGGTCGTAAAGAGATTGCCGCCGGGGTTGCCCGACAAGTCGAGGCCGAGCGCGTTCTGCGCGTTGACTTGCGCGGCGAAGCTCGTCGCGATCGCGCCGAGCTGCGCCTCGGCCGGGTCGAGCGTCTGGCTGCGGAACGCGAGCAGGCCGCCGAGCGTGCCGCCTGACAGCGACGCATCCGGCAGCGCCTGGTTCGGGCCCTGCGGGTTTGCGCCGGCGATCCCCTGCGACACGACGGTCAGCTCGCTCGGATCGGACGGCGACGTGACGGTCGCGAGCTGGTAGCTCTTGTCGGCGAGGACGAGCGGCTGGCCGCCCGCGAGGAACACGCTGTAGCCGCTGTCGCTGCGCACGACCTGCACGCCGGCGAGGCTCGACAGGTTCGACACCGCGAGGTCGCGCTGGTCCATCATCTGGTTGGGCGGCTGTCCCTGGCTGCTCGCCGCGGAGATCTGCTGGTTCAGCTGCGCGATCTGCACGGTGTACGCGTTGATCTGCGACACGGTGCTGGTGAGCTGCGTGTTGACGCTCTGGCGCAGCGAGTCGTACTGCTGGCCGGCTGCGGTGATCTGGTTCGCGAGCGTCTGCGCGTTGCTCATCGCGGTCTGCCGCACCGACGGGTCGGACGCATTGTTCGCGACGTTCTGCAGCCCGGTGAAATAGCTGGTGACCGCGGTCGAGATGCCGGCCGTCGGGCTGCCGACGTAGTTGTTCAGCTGCGCGACGAGCGAGTACCAGGTCGACAGCGCGCCGCCCTGCGACTGCGCGCTGTTCAACTGGTCGCTCAGGTACTGGCTGTATTGCCGCTGCACCGTGACGGTGTTCACGCCCTGCGGCATGTAGCCGCTCGACGTGTACTGGCCGCTCGCCTCGGCATAAACGGGGCGCTCGACCGAATAGCCGGGCGTCGCTGCGTTGCTGATGTTCTGACCGGTCGTCGTGAGGCCCCAGAGCGCGGCATTGAGGCCGCTGACGCCGAGGTTCATGAGTGTGTTGGACATGCGCGATCCTGATGAGCCGGCCGCGCTGCGGCCGCCGGGTTGCGTGACTCCCGGTATAACGGCCGCGGATCGGAAAAATTGAGGAAAAAATGCACGCGCGACGCGCACGTGCGCGCGCCGTTCGAGGGCCCCGGCGGCCACTGCCGGCGCCGGTGCGAAGGCGGCCCCGAGCGGAGCCGCGAGCGGGTGCGTCAGGCCCGCGCGAGCGAGCGGCGCTTCATCTCGAGCTGGGTGATCAGGCGCTGCAGCGTGTTCTCCGCGCTGCCCGGCAGCGACATGAAGCGAAAGCCGAGCTGGTAGCGCCGCGAGCCGTTCGGCATCTGCGTCGAACGCTGCGACACGAGGCGCAGGTCGAGCGACAGCTTGCCGTGGCCGTTCAGCTCGAGCTCGACGTCCGGCAGCAGCGTGCCGACCTCGAGCGCCTCGGCGCGCTCGTCGGCCGTGCGCAGCCCGACGCCGCCGAGCGACAGGTTATGCACCTCGAACACGAAGCTCTCGCCCTCCGGCAGCTTGCCGCGGCACAGGAACGGATCGACGATCGGCGCATCGACGCGGAAATACTCGCGGCGCTGGATGCACATCAGCACGTCGGGGAAATCGGCGACGAACGCGGGCAGCCCCTCGTAGCGCGTCTCGCGCGGCGTGCTCGTGGTGAATTCGACGCGCACGCCGTCCGGCGCGGCCGAGAACGTGCAGTGCGACGCGGCGAGGATGCCGGCATTCTGCTCGGACAGCGCGCCCCAGTCGAACGTGAACGTGCGCGCGCCGACGTCGACCTCGAGCAGGCGCGTGACGAGCTGGCCGCCCGGGTACTGGACGGTCAGGAAGTCGCCGCGGTTCACGAGGTTGCGCAACTGCACGCCGATTTCCAGCGGATTGCGGCGGGCATAGTCGGGCCCGGAATGGCCCGCATCCAGGCCCTGATCGGTCGACGTTTCGATATTCATGGCTAGCCGGTTTTCTTTTCATGGGCGCCCGGGGCAACCGGGACGCAGTAAAACCGGGCCAGAACACGGGCCCGGTTGCAGGTCTCACACACTTAGCGGCAGTGCTCACCGAAAGTTTAGATCGAATTGCCGCTTTTTTTCGCGCAAACGTTGAAACCGCGCGCGGCGGGTGCCGGGCGCGGTCCGAAAGACGGCAGGCGGGCGACGGGCGGGCCTGTCAGCCGATCTGCCGCATGATCGAGATCAGTTTCTTCGCGTAATTCGGGTCGGTCGCATAACCGGCCTTCTGCAGCCCGTGTGCGAAACCCTCGACGTTGCGGCTCGCGCTGAGCACGCCCGCGTAGCGCGGGTTGTTCTTCAGCAGGTTCGCATAGTCGGTCATCGCGTGCTCGTACGAATCGTACGCGCGGAACTTCGCGACGACGCGGCGCGGCGTGCCGTTCACGTATTCGGTCGTCAGCGCCGACACCGTGCGGCCCGTCCAGCCCTTGTTGGCCTTGATGCCGAACACGTTGTAGCTCGTCGAGCCGTCGCTCGCGCGGATCTCGCGCTTGCCCCAGCCCGATTCGAGCGCGGCCTGGCCGACGATGAAACGCGCCGGGATGCCGGTGGTCGCGCTCGCCGCCTGTGCCGCACCGGCGAGCCGGTCGACGAACGCGTCGGCATCCTGCACGCCGCTCGCGCCCTTCAGCGGCGGCGTGAGCGCGCTGCCGGCCGAGTAGCCGCGTGCGCCGGCAAGCCCGCCGTTGTTCGCCGAGTTCGCATACGCCTTCGCCATCGCGTTCATCGCGGCGAGGCTGCCTTCGTTGCCCGCCGCGCCGAAGCCGGCCGCACCAAGCCCGGCCGCCCCGGCGTCGGCCGCCGTATCGCTGCCGGCGCCCTGCCCCGCGTTGCGCAGCAGCTGCTTCATCAGCGCGTCGGCGACGCCGATCCCGCGCTTGGACATCTGCTGCGCGAGCTGCTGGTCGAGCATCGACGTGTACATCTTCGACGTGTGCGAATCGAGCAGGCCGCCGTCGGGCGTGGCGTCGCGCATGCTCTTGAGCATCATCTGCGTGAACATCGCGTCGAACTGGCCAGCCACCGCCTTCGCGCCGGCCTGCGGCGACTGCTTCGCCTGCGCGCGCAGCGCATCGAAGCCCTGCACGTCGAGCGCGAAGCGTTGCGTGAGGTCGTTCGCGTTCGGGAGATTAGCTGCCATAAGGGTCTGCCTACTCATGAAACGTGCATGCGTTGCCCCGAGACGGGCCGCTCGCAAGGATCGCGACGCCGCGAATACTGGACGTATTCGCAAGGAGCGTGACGCCGCGAGCGGCCCGTCTCGGGGCAACGCCAAATTTAAATTGCATTCCACGGGAATGCCCGAAATCGGCCGCATGGCGGCGTCCTTCGTCTCTTGTTTGGCTCGGCCAAACGGCACTCCTCACTCCTTGCCCTGCGCCCCGCAAGGAAGTCCCCTTGGGGGACGGCCGATTTCGGGCATTCGCATGTACGTTTCATGAGTAGGCAGACCCTTAGATGACCTCCAGGTCGGCGCGCAGCGCGCCGGCCGCCTTCATCGCCTGCAGGATCGACATCAGGTCCGCCGGCGTCGCGCCGAGCGTGTTCAGCGCCTTCACGACGTCGGCGAGGTTCGCGCCGGCCGTGACCATCTTGAGCGCCCCGTTGTCCTGCTTCAGCTGGATCTGCGACTGCTGCGCGACCACCGTCTGCCCGTTCGAGAACGGCCCCGGCTGCGACACCACCGGCTGCGTGTTGACGACCACCGACAGGTTGCCGTGCGCAACCGCGCAGCTTTGCAGCGTGACCATCTGGTTCATCACGATCGAGCCGGTGCGCGCGTTCAGGATCACCTTCGCAGCGGCCCGGTCCGGGTTCACGTCGAGGTTCTGCAGGCGCGCCATGAACGCGACCTGCTGCGCGGAATCCGCCGGCGCGGCGAGCTGGATCGTACGGCCGTCGAGCGCTGTCGCGGTGCCCGGGCCGAAGCTGGAATTGACCGCGGACACGATCCGCTGCGCGGTGCCGTAGTCCATGTCGTTCAGCTGCAGCTGCAGCACGCCGTTCATCTGCGCGATCGCGTTCGGCACCGAGCGCTCGACGATCGCGCCGCCGACGATCCGGCCGGCCGCGAGCTGGTTCACCTGCACGCGGCTGCCGTTCGCGCTCGCGCCTGCGCCGCCGACCGCCATGTTGCCCTGCGCGAGCGCATACACCTGCCCGTCCGCGCCCTTCAGCGGCGTGAGCAGCAGCGTGCCGCCGCGCAGGCTCTTCGCGTTGCCGAGCGACGACACGGTCACGTCGAGCGCCTCGCCCGGCCGCGCGAACGGCGGCAGCGTGGCGGTCACCATCACGGCCGCGACGTTCTTCAGCTGCAT
This sequence comes from Burkholderia ambifaria, assembly GCF_001443045.1. Lineage (GTDB taxonomy): Bacteria > Pseudomonadota > Gammaproteobacteria > Burkholderiales > Burkholderiaceae > Burkholderia > Burkholderia ambifaria_A. The sequence continues at coordinate 34,256 of NZ_LKPJ01000003.1, forward strand.
GTTGTTCAGCGACGACGGGCCGCCGTTGGCCGAGCCGTTGTTGATCGAGATGCCGAGGTTCGCGAGCATGTTCGCGAGCGTCTGCGTCGTAAACGGCGTCTGCATCGTCTGGTCGCCCGTGCCGTCGAGGCCGACGACGAGGCCATAGCCGATCAGCGGGTTGTCGCGCACGCCCTGGATCTGCGCGAGGTCCTTCAGGCGCTCCGCGTGCGCGGGTGCCGTGCCGAACGCGCACGCCGCCAGCGCGCATGCGGCGGCGAGCCGCGCGACGGCATGCGCGCCGAACGCGATGCGGCGGGACAGGCGGTGGAAAAGAGGCTGCTGCATCGTCATCACCACGGTGCGATGTTGAGGAAGAAGCGCTGCAACCAGCCCATCGTCTCGGCTTCGTTGATGTAGCCCTTCGACGAGTATTCGATCTTCGCGTCGGCGACCTGCGTCGAGTACACGGAGTTCGCGCCCGAGATCGTGTTCGGGTTCACGACACCCGAGAAACGCACGAATTCGTTGCCCTGGTTGATCAGCATCTGCTTCTCGCCGCTGACGACGAGATTGCCGTTCGGCAGCACGTTGGTGACGGTCACCGTGATCGTGCCGTTGAACGTGTTCGCCGCGCTCGCGCCGCCCGTCGCCGCGAACTTGTTGTTGCCGGCCGCCGACAGGTTCGCCTTCGCGAACAGCCCGCCGAGGAAGCCGGCCGTCGGCACGTTGAAGTCGGTGGTGCCCTGCCGGTTGGTGTTCGCACCCGACGACTTGGTCGCGTTGATGTTCTCCGCGATCATGATCGTCAGGATGTCGCCGATGTTGCGCGGCCGCTGGTCCTCGAACAGTGGACGGCCCGCGTAGCCCGGGTTGTAGATCGAGCCGGGCGCCTGCATCGACATCGGCATCGGCGGCTGCGCCGTCATCGGCTGCTGGATGATCGGGTCGCGCGGAATCTGCGCGCAACCGGCGAGCGCGGCCACCGCGACCGCGCACGCGGCGCGGACGGGGGCTGACGGGAGGAGGCGAACCTGCTTCATGGCGACGACTGGACTTTCCGGTTAGCTCTTCATCTGCGTGACGGTCTGCAGCATCTGATCGGACGTCGTCACGGCCTTGCTGTTGATCTCGTACGCACGCTGCGTCTGAATCATGTTGACGAGCTCCTGCACGACGTTCACGTTCGACGCCTCGACATAGCCCTGGTTGAGCACGCCCGCGCCGTTCAGGCCCGGCTGCGATACATTCGGCGCGCCCGACGACGTGGTCTCGGCGAACAGGTTCTCGCCCTTCGCCTCGAGGCCGGCCGGGTTGATGAAGGTCGCGATCTGCAGCGAGCCGATCTGCACCGCGTTGCTCGAGCCCGGCTGCGTGACCGACACGACGCCGTCCTTGCCGATCGTCAGCGACTGCGCGTTCTGCGGCACCGTGATCGCCGGCAGGATCTGGTAGCCGCTCGACGTGACGAGCTGGCCCTGCGCGTTGGTCTGGAACGAGCCGTCGCGCGTGTACGCGTTCGTGCCGTCCGGCATCAGCACCTGGAAGAAGCCCGCGCCGTTGATCGCGACGTCCTTCGAGTTGCCGGTCTGCGTGAGGCCGCCCTGCGTGTACAGGCGCTCGGTCGCCACCTGCTGCACGCCGGTGCCGAGCTGCAGGCCCGACGGCAGTTCGGTCTGCTGTGTCGAGTTCGCGCCCGGCTGGCGGATGGTCTGGTACAGCAGATCCTCGAACACCGCGCGCGACGCCTTGAAGCCGTTCGTGCTGGTGTTCGCGAGGTTGTTCGAGATCACGTCCATCTGCGCCTGCTGCGCATTCATGCCGGTGGCGGCAATGTAGAGCGATCGGTTCATGTTGAATCTTCTCCTGGTAGCGAGGGCCGTGCCGCTCAGCTGAAGTTGAGCAGCTGGTTCGCCGACTGCTCGTTCTGGTCGGCCGTCTGGATCAGCTTCGACTGCAGCTGGAACGCCCGGGCGTTGTCGATCATCGCGACCATCGCGGTCACCGGATTCACGTTGCTGCCTTCGAGCGAATTCGGCGTGACGACCACGTTCGGGTCGGCATCGGCCGGATTGCCGTCGGCGGTGCGGAACAGCCCGTCGTTGCCACGCGCGAGCGTGGCCGGGTCGGGGTTCACGAGCTTCATCTGGTCGACGATCGCGACCGCGGTGGGCGGGTCGCCCGGCATCAGCGCGGACACCGTGCCGTCCTTGCCGATCGTCACTTCCGCGTTGGGCGGCACCGAGATCGGGCCGCCGTTGCCGATCACCGGCAGGTTGCTCGCGTTGACGAGCTGGCCGTTTTCATCGACGTGCAGGTTGCCGGCGCGCGTGTACGCCTCGCCGCCGTCGGCCGTCTGCACCGACAGCCAGCCGGCGCCCTGCACGGCGACGTCGAGCGGGTTGCCGGTGCGCGTGATCGGACCCGGCGCGTAATCCGCGCCGGGCGTCGACGCGAGCACATAGGTGCGCGTCGTCGTCGGGTCGATCGTGCTGCCGTCGCCGAAATTCATCGGCACCGCGCGGTAGGTCGCGAGCTGCGCGCGAAAGCCCGTCGTCGATGCGTTCGCGAGGTTGTTCGCGACGATCGCCTGCTGGTCGAGCGACTGCGACGCGCCCGTCATCGCCGTGTAGATCAGTCGGTCCATGGCTGCCGGTTATCCGCGCATTACAGGTTGATGAGCGTCTGGTCGACGGTCTGCTGCGTCTTGATCGTCTGCGCATTCGCCTGGTAGTTGCGCTGCGCGGTGATCAGGTTGACGAGCTGCGACGTCAGGTCGACGTTCGAGTTCTCGAGCGCGCTGCCCTGCAGCGTGCCGTGGTTCGTGCTGCCCGGCGCGGAGATCTGCGGCACGCCCGACGCGGCCGTCTCGGTGTACTGGTTGCCGCCGATGTTGACGAGGCCGTTCGGGTTGTTGAAGTTCGCGAGCGCGATCTGCCCGAGCACCGCCGTCTGCCCGTTCGAGTAGCTGCCGGTCAGCTTGCCGTCCGAGCCGATAGAGAAGGTCGTCAGCGTGCCGCTCGCGTAGCCGTCCTGCGCGAGGTTGTTCACGCCGTCCTTGCCACCGTACTGCGTGGTGCCGGTCAGGTTGAGCGTGAGCTGCTGCGGCGTCGCCGAGCCGTCGGTGGTCGGCACGGTGAACTGGAACTGGCCGACCGACGTGGTCGGCGCGGGCGGCGTGCCCGTCGTCGTGCTCTGGATCGCGCCCGACGAATCGAACGTGACCGTGCCGAGGTCGGTCGCGGTGCTGCCCTGCACGCCCGCGTAGGCTTCCCACGTGCCGGTCGCCGACTTCACGAAGTACATGTTGACCGCCTGCGAGCCGCCGAGCGAGTCATACACCTGGACCGACGTCGAATAGTTGTACGTCGTGGTGTCGGTCGGGTCGAACGGCGTCTTGGTGGGCACCGTGTCCTGCGAGTTCAGGTTGAACTGGCCGGTGATCCTGGTCGTCGGGGTCGGTGCGATGTTGGTCGTCGGCGCCTGCAGCGACACGGTCTGCGAGGTGTTCAGCACGCCGCTCTTGTCGGCCGCGTAGCCCATCAGGTTCATGCCCTGCGCATTGACGATGTAGCCGTTCTTGTCGCGCTGGAACGTGCCGTCGCGCGTGTAGCTCATCACGCCGTTGTTCGACATCTGGAAGAAGCCGTTGCCGTTGATCGCGACATCCAGCGACGAGTTCGTCGTATTGATCGTGCCCTGGCCGAACTGCTGCTGCACCGATGCGAGCGTCGTACCGATCCCGATCTGCGTGTTGACCGACGTCGCGATCGAGTTCGCATACATGTCGGAGAACTGCGCGGTGCTCGACTTGAAGCCGACCGTGTTCGCGTTCGCGATGTTGTTGCCGATCACGTCGAGCGCGGTCGATGCGCCGGCGAGGCCGCTCAGACCCTGTTGATAACCCATTTCGGTCTCCGTTTTCGAGAAAGCTGGATCAGTTGGTGGTGGTCGTGCCGCCGGACGACGACGCGGCGTTCGGGAAAATCGACGCGACCTGGGTGAGCCCCACCGTCGTGCCGTTCGACAGCACGAGCCCCGCCGTGCCGTCGGCCTGCTTGATCACGCTCTGCACCTGCGCGGCCGCGAGCACGGTCGGCGCGTACGTCTTGCCGTCGCTGCCCGTGTACTGCGCGCTCACGGTGTACTTGCCGTCCGGCAGCGCGTTGCCGGACGCGTCCGTCGGCGTCCAGTTGAACGGCACCGTGCCGGCCGACTGCTGGCCCGCATTGATCGTGTTGACGACGGCGCCCGAGCTGTTCTTCACGGTGATCGTCAGGTTCGACACGTCGCTCGAGAGCGACACGCCGAACGGCGACGCCGCGCCGCCCTTCACCGCGACGGCGTTGCCCGGCGCGAGCACGTTCGTGCCGATCAGGAGCGCGGCCTGCGTCTGCTGGCCGGCCGCGAGCTGCGTCGACAGCGACGTGAGCGACGTGTTCAGCTGCGCGATGCCGCTCACCGTGTTGATCTGCGCGAGCTGCGACGTCATCTGCGAACTGTCGACGGGACTCGTCGGATCCTGGTTCTGCAACTGCGTGACGAGCAGCTTCAGGAACGTCGCCTGCAGATCGCTCGCCGACGTGCCGGTCATCGACACGTTGTTGGTGTTCATCGTGTCGGTCGGCAGGGTCGACACGTTGGTGCCGTTGCTGCCGATCGTCGTGCTGGAGGATGTCATCCGGGGTGCCTTGTGTCGGAACTGTCGGAACTGTCTGGTCTGGGGTATCGGTCTGGAACGTCGCTCGGCGCGCGGCTTACGAGCCGATCGTCAACGTCTTGAGCATCAGCGTCTTCGCGGTGTTCAGCGTCTCGACGTTGGCCTGGTACGAGCGCGATGCCGAGATCATGTTCACCATCTCCTGCACCGGATCGACGTTCGGCATCTGCACGTAGCCGTTCGCGTCGGCGGACGGGTTCGACGGGTCGTAGGTCGACTTCATCGGCGACGGGTCGTCGACCACCTTCGTCACCCGCACGCCGCCCACGCCCTGGCCGGACGCGGTGCGCGCGCCGCCGATCGGGTCGGTCGCGAACACGACCTGCTTGGCCTTGTACGGCTTGCCGTCGGGGCCGGTCGCGCTGTCGGCGTTCGCGAGGTTCGACGCGGTGACGTTCAGGCGCTGCGATTGCGCGGACAGCGCCGAACCGGCGACGCCGAAGATGTTCATCAACGAGGGCATGGAGGCTCCTTGTTCGGGTGCGCAAGCGCCGCGCGCTTACGAGTTCGTCGAGATCGCGGCGATCATCGCCTTGATCTGCTGGGTCATCACGGTCATCCCGGTTTCGTAGTGCAGCGCGTTGTTCGCGAACTGCACGCGCTCGACGTCGAGATCGACCGTGTTGCCGTCGAGCGACGGCTGCAGCGGCATCCGGTACTGCGCGCGACCGTAGTCGTCGGCCGGGCCGCTCGTCGGAATCAGCTTCGCGGTGCCGGCCATGTGGCCCGGCGCCGTCGACACCATCGTCATCCCGCTCGCCACGCCGGCCGGCTGCGCCATCGGCAGCTTCGCGGCGTTGCTCGGCGCGAGACCGCCGCTGGTCTGCTTCAGCGAGCGCGCGAGGGTCGACGCGAAATCGACGTCGCGGGCCTGGTAGCCGGGCGTGTCGGCGTTCGCGATGTTCGACGACAGCAGTTCCTGCCGATAGGCGCGCACGTCGAGCGCCTGTCGGCCGAACGCGAATTCGGCATCGAGTTTGTCCAGCATGTGTGCGTCTCTCCGTATGAAGCGCTGCACGCCCGTTGCGCCGGATGGCGGCCCAAGGGGCTTTTTTCCATGACAGCGATGGTAGGCGTCGGGCGCAACCGGCAATCGGACGAATAACGCGGCAAAGGCCCCCTCTATTCATCGTTTGCGCGACGGCCCGGCTCCCTAGAATGCGAATCGGATCAACGGTTTCGAGGACACGGCGATGACAGGCAGCGCACTTCGCGAAAACGCCGCACGCGGCACACGCGTGCCGCGTGCGTTCGCGCTCGCCGCGGCGCTGTGGCTCGTGGTGTCGGCTGCCCACGCGGACGACGGGATGATCGTGATTCCCGGACGCGGCGAGACGGCCGAAACCGCGCTCGCGCAGGCGAATGCGGCGAGCGGCGGGCAGTTCGGCGGGAAGGCGGGAACGGCTTCGGCTTCGGCTTCGGCTTCGGGTGCGGCTTCGGGTGCGGCTTCGGCTTCGGGTGCGGGTGCGGGTGCGGGTGCGGGCATGGCGATGGCGGCCGGTGCGAGTGGTGCGACCGGCATGACCGGCACGGCCGCGGCCGGCTCGATGGTCGTGACGAGCGTCCCGCCGCCGGCCGTCGTGCCGACGCCCGCGCCACGCCCCGCCTACGCGGCCGCGCGCGCGAGCGCCGGTTACGGGTACGGTTACCGCACGCCGCACGCCACCGATCCGGGCGCCGTCGCGACCGTCGTCGCCGGTACGGCCGAACCCGCATCGAATCCCGCGCGCCCGGCGATCGCCACGCGCACCGCGGCAGCCCGCCCCGCTGCAGCCGCGCCGGCGCCGCGCGCGCCGATGGCTTCCGCCCCCCCGGCCCAGGCGGCCGCCGCGCTCCAGCAGGCGGCGCCACCCGGCCAGCAGGACCCCGACGCGATCCGACGCACGGCCCTCGCATTCCTGCAGCAGCAGATCGCGGGCCTGCCGGGCAAGACCACCGCCACCGTCGCCGCCGCATTCCCGCGCGGGCTCGCCGCGTGCACGACGCTCGAGCCGTTCCTGCCGACCGGCGCGCGCCTGTGGGGCCGCACGACGGTCGGCGTGCGCTGCGCGGGCGAACGGCCGTGGACCGTCTACCTGCAGGCGAAGGTCGCCGTGCAGGCCACCTATTACGTCGCCGCGCGGCAGATCCCGCCCGGCGAGCCGCTCACCGCCGCCGACCTCGTCGCGCGCGACGGCGACCTGACGGTGCTGCCGCTCGCAGTGATCACCGATCCCGCGCAGGCGGTCGGCGCGACCGCGCTGGCCCGGATCTCGGCCGGGCTGCCGCTGCGCCAGGACATGCTGAAGAGCGCCGCGTCGGTGTCGGCCGGCCAGACGGTGCGGGTCGTCGCGGCCGGGCCCGGCTTCACGATCTCGGCCGAGGGCAGCGCGCTCGCGAATGCGGCGCCGGGCCAGTCGGTGCGGGTCAGGATGGCCGCGGGGCAGATCGTCACGGCGATCGTCAAGGACGCCGGGACCGTGGAAATTCCGCTGTAGGGACGGATCCCGCCGCAAGATTGCAAAGAATTGTTTATTCGGAGAATTTCGGGTTCACGATGCTAAAGTTCGGGCCGACCCGGCCGTTATCTGGGTCATACCGTACAGGAAACCCATCGTGAAGATCGATTCCACTCCGAACCCGAGCCCACTCGCGTCGACCGGCAACGGCGCGACCCGCGCGCAATCCGGCGCGGCTTCGTCGTCGCCCGCGCAGGCGGCCGACGCAGGATCGACCGGCGGCGACACGACCGTGAACCTGTCGGGTCTGTCGGGCCAGCTGCGTTCGCTGTCGGCCTCCGGCAGCGCCGACATCGACACGGCCCTCGTCCAGTCGATCAAGGACGCGTTGAACAACGGCACGTTGACGATCGATGTGAACAAGATCGCCGACGGCGTACTGAATACCGCCCGCGACCTGCTGCAACAGCAGCGCCCGCAGGGCAACTGAACCGGCCCGGGGCCCGTCACGCCCTGACCGGCCCCCTGGTTTGCCGGCATGCGCACCCGCGTGCCGGCGCGACGAGCATGACGCGATGAGAGAAGAGCTGCTGGCCACGGTCAACGACGAACACGCGACGGTCGAAGCGTTCGCGTCCCTGCTCGCCTACGAGGAAAAGGCGCTCACGACCCCGGAGCCGCTGGAAATGCTGCCCGGCATCGTCGAGAAGAAGAGCGTGCTGATCGACCGGCTCGCGCAGCTCGAACGCACGCGCGACACGCAGCTGTCCGCGCTCGGCTTTCCGGCCGGCAAGAAAGGCATGGACCAGGCCGCCGAGCGCGATGCGCGCCTTGCCGGCCGCTGGCAGTTGCTGCTGCAGGCCGCCGAACGCGCGCGCCAGGCCAATGCGACCAACGGGATGCTGATCCGGATCCGGATGGACTACAACGAGCGCGCGCTCGCGGTGCTGCGCTCGGCGCCCGCGCCGGCCGGCGTCTACGGGCCCGACGGGCGCGTGTCGGCGCTGATGCGCTGATTGCACTGATGCATTGACCACGCCGGCGTACCGACGCGCCGGCTGCGCACCGCGGCCCTGCCGCGGCCGCGCGCGCCATCCCCGCCTTACAGCAGCGGACACGCAGTGACCTGCGTGCCGCGCTCCACGCAAAGCCGTTCGTAGTCGCGCAGGTACGCGCGCTCGTCGTCGTCCAGCAGCTCGACATCGATCAGGTCCCAGTCGTAGCCGACCGTGACGATGTTCTCGAACGCGACGGTATCCGATTCGTCGTCGTCCGCGCGCACGATCACGATGTTCTCGATCCGCACGCCGCCCTTGCCCGGCACGTAGATACCCGGCTCGACGGAAATCACCGCATTCGGCACCAGCCCGTACTTCGCGCCTGGCGCGAACCGCACGCCGCCTTCGTGCACGTGGATCCCGACGCCGTGCCCGGTGCCGTGGCCGAAATCATAGCCGTGGTCGCGGCACACCTGCCGCACGGCCGCATCGACGTCGCCGCCCGTCGCCGTCTTCGGGAAGCGCGTGACGAGCCCCTTGATGCAGGCCTTCAGCGCGACCGTGTAGATCTCGCGCTGCCACGGCTGCGCGACCGTCTCCGGCTGCGTGCGACGCAACACGACGCGCGTGCAGTCCGTCGCGAAACCGGCGTCGTAGTATGCGCCGCTGTCGAGCAGCACGAGTTCGCCCTCCGTCAGCTCGACCTCGGCGCTCGCCGCCGTGTAGTGCGCGAACGCGCTGTTCGAGCCGTTCGCCGCGATCGACGGAAACGTCAGCGCGACCGCCGAGCGGGCACCGTACGCGTCGTTGATCGTGCGGGCCAGGTCGTATTCGGTATGGCGCTGTCCCGGCTCGCCGGCCTTCGCCCAGCGCATCGTCTCGGCGATCGCCGCCGAGCTGCGTGCGAATGCGTCCCGGAACCGGTCGAGCACCTGCGGCGTCTTGCCGGCCCGCATCGCCTCGACCGGATTGAAATCGGCGTGGCGCGCGTGCGGCCATACGCGGCGCACCGACTCAACGAGCGCGCAATTGACCGATTCGAAGCCGTAGCACACGTGGTCGACCGCGAACCGCGCGAGGAAGCGCTCGAGTTCGGCGAAGTCTCGCCGGATCACGTGCAGCGCCGGATACGAAGCCAGCTCGACCGGGCACCGGTCGCAGCCTTCCGGCAGGAACAGCGCGACCTGCTCGCCGACCGCGAACAGGAAGCCCAGGTGCGACGACGCGTTCGGGATGTGATAGCCGCGGCTGTTCAGCAGGTACGCGAGATCGTCCGACGCGCACGTGAAGAACGCGGTCTTGCCGGGTGCCGCGCCGGTGTGCGCGGCGAGCCGGCGGTTCAGCGCGTCGAGGTTCTGCGCGACGCTTGCGCCGGTCATCGTGTCCGGCAGCTCGAAGATCGGCCGCTCGACCACCCAGCCTGGCAGCGCGATCGCGCGGTCGATCTCGCGCTCGGCGAGGCTCGTCCAGTCGAGCGACGCGGCCTGCGTCTGCGCGAACAGCCGGTCGCGCTGCGCGACGCTGATCCGCAGCGCGTCGTAGCCGACCCGCGCGAGCCGGCTCGCATGCGCGACCAGCCAGTCGGCCAGCGCCTGCCAGATCGTCACGTCCATCGCGAGCTTCTCGATCCGCACGCGCGCCGGGTCGCACTGCTGTTCGGCCTGCAGGTGATAGCGGCCGTCGACGAACAGCACGAACGGCGGCACGCCGAGCGCCTGCGCGGTCGCCGCGCTCAGGAAGATCCCGCAGCCGGCCGAGCCGTCGAAGCCCGACACCGCGTAGCGCGGGTTGTTGCGGCGCGGCAGGTATTCGGTGATGTATTCGTCCTGCGACGTGACGACCACGGCGTCGAGCCGCAGCGCGCCGAGCACGCGCGATAGGCCCGCCTGCGCGTCGCCGACGGACGCGTCATACGAGGGAAGGCCGGAGAAACTGTATTTCAGTCGATCGATCATCGGATGCCCGTTATGGATTGTTGTCGGCGGCCGGCGGCGTTGCGCGGCATGGCGCACGCCGGGAGCGGCACGCCACCCGTGCACAGCCGACGCGCGGCGCGGCAGGCAGCCGGGCCGCGGTGCCGTTCCAGCGGCAGGTCTTCGGGAAAATTTTTGTCTCACTTAACTTTGTTTGATGCGCGCGACAGAATCTAGAGCACGCTGAAATTGAGGTCAAGCTAAAATTTTCGTAGGGCTAAAATTCCCGGCATGGTGTTACCGGCACGGTGCACGACGGCCGCGCGCCCCTGCGCGGCGTGGCGCCGTGCGTGCGCCACTGCGCGGTACAATGCGCCGGCATCGCCGTCCCGACGGCCGTGCTTCGTGCGATTCGCGGAAAAGCAACGTCCCGGCGACTGCCCCGCCCTCCGCTCGCCTTCCGACTCGTTGCCACGAAAGAGATTCATGGATTCAGACATCATGCGTATCGGCCAGCGCATTCGGCGCCTGCGCCGGGAGGCGAAGAAGACGCTGCTGGAAGTCGCGACAGAGGCGAACCTGTCGATCGGGTTCCTGTCGCAGGTCGAGCGCCATCTCACCGGCATCTCGCTGTCGTCGCTCGTCAACGTCGCGAAGGCGCTGAACGTGCCGCTCGGCACGCTGATCGACCAGCCGCGCCAGGCGCAGCCCGACTCGCACGCCGGCCGCCGCGAACCGTACGCGGTCGACGCCACGTCGCAGTGGTACGAGCGGCTGTCCACCACCTTCGACGGCAGCCAGATCAACGCGCTCAAGGTCCGGATGATGGAGGGCTACCGTTCGGAATGGGTCGCGCACGGCGGCGACGAGTTCGTGTACGTGCTGACCGGCCACGTCTGCTACACGATCGGCAAGAAGGATTACCCGCTGTCGCCCGGCGACTCGCTGCACTTCGATGCGAGAAAGCGCCATCGCGTCGCGAACGTTGGCGACGGGCCCGCCGAACTCATCGCGGTCGGCACGCTGCCGCTCTTCGACGACCGCTGCGCCGAATTCGGGTCCGCGGAGAGGGAAATCAGGCCGCTTGCGCGCGATGCCGGCGCGGCGCCGGGCGAGCCGCGCGTGAGCCGCCGTGAAGCGGCGCCGAAACGCGAGCGCGACACGGACGCCGCTCAGTCCACCGACACACCGGCCCGCGCAGCGGCAACCAAGCCGGCTGCCGGCAAGCCACGCGCGGCCGCCGGCAAACGTCCGGCCGCCGCCACCCCGGCCCGCCGCCCCCCCGCACGCACGACGAAATGACGGCTGGCGGCCGGGCGGCGCACCGCGCCACCCGCTTCTTCCGCACTATTCGCCGATCGCCAGCGCCTGCTTGACGGCCTCGACCCGTGCGCGATGCACGGCGTCCTTGATCTGCATCGCATCGTTGCCGATACCGCGCGCGATCGCGCCCGCGTCGACGCTGCGCGCCGCCACCAGCGCCACGCGCAGCCGCTCGGCCTGCGGATACGGTTGCGTGTCGAGCCCGAGCCGGCCGCGCGCGTCCGATTCGCACGCCTGCAGCATCTCGGCGAAGCGCGCCGGCTTGCGCAGCGCGTCGCTACGCTCGAAGAGCCGCACCAGCGCGGCCGCGCCCATCTCCATCACGCGATGCAGGTTGCCGTGCTCGCGCGCGACCACCAGCGCAAGCTCGCGGCATTCGTTCGGCACGCGCAGCCGCTCGCACAACGGCTTGATGAGGTCGACGCTGCGGCCTTCATGGCCGACGTGGCGCGGCAGCACGTCGGCGGGCGTCGTCGCCTTGCCGAGATCGTGCGTGAGCGCCGCGAAGCGCACCGGCAGCGAATAGCCCTGCTTCGCCGCATAGTCGACGACCATCATCACGTGCACGCCCGTGTCGACTTCCGGGTGGTAGTCGGCGCGCTGCGGCACGCCCCACAGCGCGTCGACCTCGGGCAGGATGCGCGCGAGCGCGCCGCACGCGCGCAGCACCGCGAACATCCGCGACGGCTTCACCTCCATCAGCCCGCGCGCGATCTCCTGCCACACGCGCTCGGGCACCAGCGCGTCCGCTTCGCCTGCCTCGACCATGCGCCGCATCAGCGCGAGCGTGTCGTCGGCGACCGTGAAATCCGCGAAGCGCGCGGCAAAGCGCGCGATCCGCAGGATCCGCACCGGATCCTCGACGAACGCGTCGCCCACGTGCCGGAACACGCGTGCGCGCAGGTCGGCCTGCCCGTCGAACGGATCGATCACCGGCCCGATCAGCGCGCCCTCCGGGCTCACTTCGCGCGCCATCGCGTTGATCGTCAGGTCGCGCCGCGCGAGGTCCTCGTCGAGCGTCACGTCCGGCGCGTAATAGAACTGGAAACCGTGATAGCCGGCCGCCGTCTTGCGCTCGGTGCGCGCAAGCGCGTATTCCTCCTGCGTGTCCGGATGCAGGAACACGGGGAAATCCTTGCCGACCGGCCGAAAGCCCTGCGCGGCCATCTGCTCGGGCGTCGCACCCACCACCACGTAGTCGCGGTCCTGCACCGGCACGCCGAGCAATTCGTCGCGGATCGCTCCACCTACTGCGTAGATGTTCATGGCGCGGGTTCGTATTCGGCAATCACGTTGGTTTCGCGGCGTGCGGCCTCGATCCAGCGCTGCACCGCCGGCAGCGCCGTCACGCGTGCCGCGTAGCCGGCCGCCTCCGGCGACAGCGCCGGCGCATACGTGTTGAAGCGCATCACGACGGGCGCATACATCGCATCGGCGATCCCGAATTCGCCGAACAGGAACGGGCCGCCCGATGCCTCGATGCACGCACCCCACAGCGCGTCGATGCGCGCGACGTCGGCGAGCGCATCCGGTGTCGCGCCGCGCCCCGGCATCGATGCACGCACGTTCATCCCCATCTGCGTGCGCAGCGCGGCGAAGCCCGAGTGCATCTCGGCCGAGATGCAGCGCGCATGCGCGCGATCGAGCGGATCGGCCGGCCACATCGGGAACTGCGGATAGCGCTCGGCGAGCGTCTCGGCGATCGCGAGCGAATCCCAGATCGCGGTGCCGTGATCGTCGATCAGGCACGGCACCTTGCCGGTCGGCGAGTACTCGCTGATGCGCGCGGCCGTGTCGTCGCGACGCAGCTCGATCGCGATCTCGTCGAACGGAATCCCGAAATGCGCGAGCAGCAGCCACGGCCGCATCGACCACGACGAATAGTTCTTGTCTCCAATGACGAGTTTCATGGCGGTGTTCCGATAAGCGCGAAAGTGAATGACGGAAAGCGACGGCTCGCGGCACCTAGCGGCGCGAACGGAACCAGTCGAAGCGGGAGCGCCGCGCGGCGTGGCCGAGATATGCGGGCGCGATGCTCTCGAGACTCGCGGGCGACACCCCGAGTTCCGGCGCGAGCGGCCCGGACAGCACGTTCGGCACCGACATCGACGCGAGATTGTCACGCGTGATCACCGGCTCGCCGGGCAGGCATTCGAACACGCGCGCCTGCAGCCTCGCGAGCGCGTCGGGCAGCCGCACGATGCGTGCCTGCCGGCCGACCAGCGTGCCGCAATAGCGCACCAGCTGCTCGAGCGTATAGACGGTCGGGCCGCCGAGCTCGTAGGTCTTGCCGTGCGCGCCCGCGAGATCGAGCGTGTTGACGAAGGCGCGCACGACGTCGCCGACGAACACCGGCTGGAAGCGCGCGTCGGGCATCGCGAGCGGCAGCACGGGCAGCGTGCGCTGCAGGTTCGCGAACGTGTTGAGGAACGCGTCACCGGGGCCGAACACGACCGACGGGCGGAAGATCGTCAGTGCCAGCGAATCGGTCGCCGCGACCGCATGCAACGCGGCCTCGCCGTCGCCCTTCGAGCGCTGGTACATGCTCGGGCCGTGCGAATCGGCGCCGAGCGCGCTCATATGCAGCACGCGCCGCACGCCGACTTCGACGCATGCGGCGGCGAGCGCGGCCGGCAGCGCGACGTGCGCGCGCTCGAACCCGGGCCCGTACGGCGTGCCGCGGCCGCCGTGCAACACGCCGACGAGATTGACGGCCGCGTGCGCGCCGGCGACGAAGCGGGCCAGCGTGCGCGTATCGAACGCATCGAGTTCGACGATCTCGACCGGCAGCATCTGCAGGTGGCGCGCGTGCTCGCGCCGCCGCGTGCCGATCCGCACCTGCTTGCCGGCGTCGAGCAGCGCGTTGACGAGCCGGCTGCCGATGAAGCCGGTGCCGCCCAATAGCGCGACAGTCTGGCGATCATCCATGTTCGAGACCTCTAAGGGGCTGTTCACGCTAATAACGGGCTTGCGAACGAGCCTTGCCGGCTGCCCCCCCAAGGGGACTTCCTTCGGGCGCGTGCAAGAAGCAAGGAGCGCCGTTTGGCCTAGCCAAACAAGCGACGCGCGACGCCGCAATGCGGCCGGCAAGGCTCGTTCCCCTGTTTGGAAAAAATCATTCGCGGGGCTGGCCGCCAGAAGGGCCGATCGCTGCGTCATGCTCCTTGCGAATACGTCGAGTATTCGCTTCGTCGCAATCCTTGCGCTCGGCCCTTCTGGCGGCCAGCGCAAGCCCGTTGTTAGCGTGAACAGCCCCTTAAACACTGCCGCGTCTCGCGCGGCAGTGTGTATGTTGCGGATCAGGGCGAGATCATGCCTAGACGTTTCTTCAACGACTGCGGTTTGCCCTCGAAGAGCGCCGCGTAGTAGACGGTATTCGACAGCACGTTCTTCACGTAGTCGCGCGTCTCGTTGAATGGAATCGTCTCTGCGAAGATCGCGCCTTCAACCGGTTGCGTCAACACCTGGCGCCACTGGCGCGGCCGGCCAGGGCCCGCGTTGTAACCGGCGGTCGCCAGCACCGGCGAGCTGTCGAAGGTGTTGTAGATGTCCGCCAGATACCAGGTGCCGAGCTGGATGTTGGTATTGATGTCGTGCATCTGCGCACGCGTGATCGCGCCCATCCCGAGCTTCTTCGCGACGAGTTGCGCGGTGGCCGGCATCAGCTGCATCAGCCCGCCCGCGCCGACCGACGAACGCGCGTTCGTGATGAAGCGCGACTCCTGGCGGATCAGCCCGTACGCCCATTCGATGTCGAGGCCCGACGACTGCGCGTAGCGCTCGACGATGTCGCGATACGGCGACGGGTAGCGCAGCGTGAAGTCGTGCTCGGCCTTCGTGCGGTCGGCCGTATTGACCGTGCGGTCGAGCAGGTCGATGCGCTTGCCGTATTCGGCGGCCGCGAGCAGCTGGCGATCGGTCATCCCGCGCAGCGGCCAGTTCCATTCGCGGTTGCCTTCGAGACGCAGGTTCAGCCCGTAGAAGCGCTGCGCGAGCGCGAAGCCCGGGATCTTGCTCATCGCGTCGACCTCGGCGTCGCTCACCTTCGTGCGCGGCGGAATCGACGTGCGCTGGCCGAGTTCCTCACCGGCGAGCTGCCCGTAGAAGTTGAACTGGCCCGCGACCTGCTCGAATTCCTGGTTCGCCTGCAGCGTGTCGCCGCTCTGCTTGAGCGCACGCGCATGCCAGTAGATCCATGCCGGATCGTCGCGCAGCGACGGCGGCATCTGTTCGATCGACCAGCGCACCATCGGCCAGTTGCCGACGAGCAGCGCGGCGCGCGTGCGCCATTCGTAGCCCGGGTTCGACAGCGGCGCGTTCGCGGATTTCGCATACCAGACCGACGCGAGCGGCGAGCGCTTGATCGCGCCCTGGTAGCCGATCGCGCCCCACGCGATCGCCTGCTCCTGCTTCGTCAGCGAGCCGGCGACCGACGTCAGCATCCCTGCTGCCGCGTCCGGATCGTTGCGCGCCATGCGGCCGAGCGCGATCAGCGCGAGCTGGTGCGATGCGGCGTCGGGGCCGACGCCGCGCGCGAGATACAGCGGCGGCGCGCTCGTCGCCTGGTCGAAGCCGACCGGGCGCGGACCGAGCGCGTCGACGATCTTGCCGCCGAGCGTCGTGTAGTTCTGCTCGTACGCGAGGCGCGCCTGCTGCCACACGTCGTCGCTCGTGAACTGCTGGTTGACCGTCAGTGCCGTAATCAGGTCGACACAGGCGTCGCCGTAGTATTTCGGCTCGACGAGCAGCGCGCGCGCCGCCTCGGCGACGTTCTCGCCACGCGCCGCGCGCGATTCGAGCGCGTAGCACTTGACCTGCGTGTCGTCGTCGAGCACGAAGCGCTTGTACTGGTCGTCGAAGTTGCGCCAGTCGTGGCGCGCGCCGAGCACGAGCAGGTAGTCGTTGCGCAGGCGGTCGGCGATCGCCTGGCCGTCGTAGCGCTGCAGGAACGACTGCACGGGGGCGTCGGGCGCGTCGACACGCGCGCGGCCCGTCGAATCGAACAGCTGCGGCTTGATCTGGAAATACTCGACGTAGGACGGGACCGGATAATTCGGGATCGTCGACGCGAGCTGCGCGGCCTTCGCGGCGTCGTTGCGGCGCGCGGCTTCGCGAAGCTGCACGAAGATCTGGTCGTCCCCGGCGAGCGTGTCGTCGTTCGGTGCCGCACACGCGGCCGTGCCCGCGACGAGCGCGGCGGCCGACAGCGCGAGCGCGAGCGCGCGATATACTCGGAAAAGGCTGTTCGACATCGTTTTGAATGGAGCACGAAGTGAGCGAAAGCATAGCATGCAACCCTGTGCCGAACCCGAAGGTTGCGCTGCGCAAAACGCTGTCCGGCGCGCGTCGCGACGCCGCGTCGCAGCCCGATGCAAACGCCGCACTCGACACACGGCTGCGCCTGTTGCTCGCGCAGCTCGCACCGCGCACGGTCGGCTTCTACTGGCCGCTGCCGGGCGAATTCGACGCGCGCGACGCGGTGCTCGCGTGGTCCGCGGCCGGCACGGGCCGCCGTGCCGCGCTGCCGGTGATCGGCGAGCGCCACACCCCGCTCGCGTTCCATGCGTGGGATGCGCACACGCCGATGCGCGAAGGGCATCACCGGATTCCGGAACCGGCGTCGGGAATCGTCGTCGTGCCCGACCTGTTGCTGATTCCGTGTGTGGGATTCGATCTGCAGCGCTACCGGCTCGGCTATGGCGGCGGCTATTACGACCGCACGCTCGCGACGTGGCCGGGCGACACGCTGCCGGTGACGGTCGGCATCGCGTATGAAGCGTGCCGCGTGGATGCGCTGCCGGCCGAAGCACACGATCTCGCGATGCGCTGGATCGTGACCGACGGCGCGCTTTACCCGGCCGCTGCCGGATGACGCGGCGCGCGACACCGCGTCAGCGGCATGCCGCGCGTCACCGCGTTCACCGTCCCGTCCGCAATCGTTTACAGCGAGGCCGCCGCGCGCGCGGCCGTGTCGTAGAGGCCCGATGCGTGGCGCAGCAGCTGCGCCGCGTCGCCGATCTGCGCGTTGGTGAGTCCGCTGTCCTTCAGCGTCTCGATCAGGCAATGCTCGCGCACCTCCCGATACTTCAGGCACAGCTCGCGGCCCGCGTCGGTCGCGAAGAAGAACACTTCCTTGCCGCTCTTCTCGCTCTTCACATAGCCGCGCGCGATCAGTTTTTTCAGCGCATAGGTCGCGACGTGCGTATCCTCGATATTGAGCACGAAGCAGATGTCGGCGAGCTTTTTCTTGCGTTCGCGATGGCTGACGTGATGCAGCAGCGACACCTCGACCGCCGTCATGTCCTTCGCGCCCGCCGCCGACATGCAGCGCACCATCCAGCGGTTGAATGCGTTGCCGGCCATGATGAGCCCGTATTCGAGCTCCGACAGCTCCGCGCTCGAATCGGAAACGAGGTGTTCGGATGACACGATCTTGGTCGCAGGACGCTTCATGGAAAGGCGGCGCAAGCCGGATGTCAGAGTGTGCCGAGTGTACGACAGAAGCCGCCGCATCCGGGCTAGGCGAAAACGCTTATTGGGAAGTTGTCGATATTTTATTGACAATGTGCGCTAACATTGCCGTCCGAACCGTGCCAGTCCGATGACGCAACCCCGCATTTATCCGCTCGGCGATGCCGCCCTCGTCTGCGAGGTGCCGCCGCCCGCCACGCTCGATTGCCAGCGCCGCGTCTGGGCCGTCGCCGAGGTCGCGCGCGCGTGGCCCGACGTGATCGACGTCGTGCCGGGCATGAACAACCTGACGATCGTGTTCGACGCGCTCGCCGCGACGGCCGAGTCGCTCACGCCGGCGCTGCGCGACGCGTGGGAAACCGCCGACGTCGAGCACGCGGACGGCCGCGACATCGAGATCCCGGTCGAATACGGCGGCGCCGCCGGGCCCGACCTGCCGGCCGTCGCCGCGCATACGGGGCTGTCGGCCGATGAAGTCGTCGCGCGCCACGTGGCCGGCGAATACGTCGTGTTCTTCGTCGGTTTCCAGCCGGGCTTCGCGTATCTCGGCGGCCTCGATGCGTCGCTGCATACGCCGCGCCGCGCGGCACCGCGCCTCGAAGTGCCGGCCGGCTCGGTCGGCATCGGCGGTGCGCAGACGGGCATCTATCCGGCCACGTCGCCCGGCGGCTGGCAGCTGATCGGCCGCACGTCGCACGTGCTGTTCGACCCGACGCGGTCGCAGCCGACGCTGCTGCTGCCCGGCGACCGCGTGCGCTTCACCATTGCCGGAGTCGACGCGACATGAGCCAGAACACCGCACCGGGCACGATCGAGGTCGTCCGCGCCGGCCCGCTGTCGACCGTGCAGGATCTCGGCCGCCGCGGCACACGCCATCTCGGCGTCGCGCAAGGCGGCGCGCTCGACGGTCTCGCGCTCGAGGTCGGCAACCGCCTCGTCGGCAATCGCCCCGACGCGGCGGCCGTCGAGATCACGATCGGTCCGGCCGCGTTCCGCTTCACGCGCGCGACGCGCATCGCGATCACCGGCACCGAATTCGGCGCGACGCTCGACGGCAAGCCCGTGTTTTCATGGTGGAGCCTGCCGGTCACGGCCGGGCAGACGCTCGTGCTGCCGGCCGCGAAGCGCGGGATGCGCGGCTATCTGTGCATCGCAGGCGGCATCGACGTGCTGCCGATGCTCGGCTCGCGCAGCACCGATCTCGCGTCGCGCTTCGGCGGCCTCGGCGGCCGCGCGCTGCGCGACGGCGACCGGCTCCCGATCGGTGTGCCGCCGGCCGGCGCCGGCTGCCTCGCGGCCGATGCGCCTGAGTTCGGCGTGAAGGCGCCCGCGTGGTGCGCGTTCGTGCGCGTCGACGAGCCGCCGCGCCGCCACCGTCCCGCGCATGCGCCATGGGCGATGCCCGTGCGCGTGCTGCCGGGCCCCGACTACGCGTCGTTCGCGGCCGATTCGCAGCAGGCGTTCTGGGACGAGGAATGGCTCGTCACCGCGAACAGCAACCGGATGGGCTATCGGCTCGCCGGCGCCGAGCTCGCGCGCGAGCGGCCGGCCGAGCTGCTGTCGCACGCGGTGCTGCCCGGCACGATCCAGGTGCCGCCGAACGGCCAGCCGATCGTGCTGATGCACGACGCGCAGACCACCGGCGGCTATCCGAAGATCGGCACGGTGATCCGCGCGGATCTCTGGAAACTTGCGCAAGCACGGCTCAACCTGCCGATCCGCTTCGTGCGCACGACACCCGACGCCGCGCGCGCCGCCCTGACCGCAGAACGTGCCTATCTGCGGCAGATCGACGTCGCGATCGAGATGCGCGAGGAAGCGCGCCGCCGCGCGCAGTCGCGCGCGGCGTGACAATGGCGGAAGCAACACGGAGGACGCGCCACGCCATCAGTGGACGAGGAACATTATGGAAATCGATCTGAATGCCGATCTCGGCGAAGGATGCGGATCGGACGAGGCGCTGCTCGACCTCGTCACGTCGGCGAACATCGCGTGCGGCTGGCATGCAGGCGGCGCCAATGCGATGCGCGACTGCGTGCGCTGGGCCGTGCAGAAAGGCGTGTCGATCGGCGCACACCCGAGCTTTCACGACCCGGAGAATTTCGGCCGCAAGGAAATGCAGCTGCCGGCCGGCGACATCTATGCGGGCGTGCTGTACCAGCTCGGCGCGCTGTCGGCGATCGCGCAGGCCGAAGGCGGCCGCATCGTGCACGTGAAGCCGCACGGCGCGCTGTACAACCAGGCCGCGCGCGACCCGATGATCGCCGACGCGGTGGTCTCCGCGATCCACGACTTCGATCCGTCGCTCGCCGTGTTCGGGCTCGCGAACAGCGTGTTCGTCGCGGCCGCGCGCCACGCGGGGCTCGCCGCGGTGGAGGAAGTGTTCGCCGATCGCGGCTACCGCGCGGACGGCTCGCTCGTGCCGCGCAGCCAGCCCGGCGCGCTGATCGACGATGAGGACGCGGTGCTCGCGCGCACGCTCGACATGGTGCGCGAGCGGCGGGTGCGGGCGGTGAGCGGCGAGTGGGTACCGCTCAATGCGCAGACCGTCTGCCTGCACGGCGACGGCCCGCATGCGCTCGCGTTCGCGAAGCGGATCCGCGCGGCGCTCGAAGCGGCAGGCGTCGACGTCGTCGCGCCCGGCGCGCTGCAGGCCGACGAAGGCGCGTGACGGGTTCGTCCGCCCCGCTGCCGCCTTGCAAAACCTGCCGCGCACAAGAAAAAAGCGCCCTCGTGGCGCTTTTCTGTTGGCGCAATCGCCGCGGACTTCGCCGTCTGTCGATTCGCCCCCCGAAACCGTCTGTCGACGGTGACCGGAAAAATGCTCCGGATTAAAAAACGTCCGCCGCCGCCCGATTGCTGCTTCCCCCGGCCGGACGACGGAGCGTCGCTTATCCGCAAGTCTGTCGCATGCATTTGTTGTGCCGACGATGTTTGGCCCCGCCGTGCATGCAGACACTCCGCGGCCGGCACGATCATCACGTGCCGGCTACGCTAACCCCGCGCTTTGTTTTCTGCTACCCCGTAGAACTTTTCTATTCTTTTCATTTTTTCAACTTGTGGGATGAAGAATAGATATTGGCAGAACGGGATGTCAATCGTTTTAAACGCTATTTCCTGAGGATTCGAGGGTTTTCCTTATCGAACCGCGCGGCCGCGCAGGCGCTTCACGCCGCGCGCGCAGCGTCGATCAAACAGGGGAGGATCGGTGCGCGGCACCCGGCGCGATCAGTTCGCGTCGACTTGGTATCCTTGCTGGCGCAACAATTCGAGCACGCCGCGCGGGCCGCCCAGATGCAGCGCGCCGATCGCGACGAATACCGGCCGGTTCGGTGCGGCGATTGCCGTCATCCGTGCAACGAAGCGCCGGTTGCGCTCGTACAGGATCTTGTTGTCGATCGACGCCGACAGCGCCTTCGAACGGGCCAGCCGCTCGCTCTTCGCGACCGCCCATGCCGAGATCGCATCGGCGTCGCCAATTTGCCACAGCCGGTGCAGCGACTTGATGTCGTCGGCGTTCTGCGCCGGCGTCTGCACCATGTCCTGCGCGAGCATTTCGCGCTGTTCGGCGAGCGTCAGCCCGGTGAACGCGCGCATCTGCTCGGCGAGCGTCTCGAGCCCGATCACGCGGCCGCCCTTCTTCTTCAGGAACACGTTCTGCAGTTGCGCCTCGGTGCCGTACTCGGTCTGCAGGCCGGCGGACAACGAGTCGTAGGTCTCGACGACCAGCGCCGCGAGCCACGGCCGCATCCGGCGGATCTCCACGAGCGCGGCCGGGTTGCCGCGCAGGCGCGCCGCGAGGCGCTGCCACAGCGGCTCGGGCAGCAGGCGCTGCAGGCACGGATAGCGGCACACGCCGTACTTCGACACGTCGTCCTGCGATTCGAGCAGATCGTCCGGCGACAGCTCGAGCGCAAGCGTCGGCGACGCGGCGAGCGCCGCGAGGATGCGCGGCCGGAACGGCTGCGCGCCCGGATAGTCGGACGGGTCGCCCGTGTGCAGCGTGCCGAGCAGGTACAGCGTGACCCTGCCTTTGGTGGCGACATAGAACGGCATGCGTGCGGGCTGCACGCGCACCGTGCCGCGCGCGACCGTGCCGTTCGACACGGACGGCGCGTGGAAGCCCGGCAGGCTCATGCCGGGCGGCGGAACCTGCGATGGATGGATCGGCGAACTCGCCGGCGCGCGCCCTTCGGCACGCGCGGCATCGACCGGCACCAGCATGCTGGCGGCCACGCATGCGCCGGCCAGCGCCGCGCCCGTGACCGTGCGCACGCTCCAGCGCCGTGCGTTGCGGCACGCGCGCATCATGCGCGCGCTGCCGGCCCCCGAACGGCGCACGCCAGGCGCGCGCGCCGCCAAACCATCAGGCATTCGCCTCCCCCACCTCCTCGGCGCGATGGCAGGCCACGCGGCGTCCGTCGACGTCGCGCAGCTGCGGTTCCTCGACGCGGCACCGCTCGACCGCGTACGGGCAGCGCTGGTGAAACGCGCAGCCCGACGGCGGATTGAGCGGCGACGGCAGCTCGCCCTGCAGCTTGATCTGCACGCGGCGGTCTTCCTCGAAGATCGCCGGCGTCGCCGACATCAGCGCGCGCGTGTACGGATGGCGCGGCCGAGCGTAGATCGTCGCCTTGTCGCCGAGCTCGGCGACGCTGCCGAAATACATCACCATCACGTCGTCCGCGACGTGCTCGACCACCGACAGGTTGTGCGAGATGAACACGTAGCTCGTCTTGAACTGCTCCTGCAGATCCATGAACAGGTTCAGGATCTGCGCCTGGATCGACACGTCGAGCGCGGACACCGGCTCGTCGGCGACGACGATGCGCGGATCGAGGATCATCGCGCGCGCGATCGCGACCCGCTGGCGCTGGCCGCCCGAGAACATGTGCGGATAGCGCTTCGCGTGCTCGGGCCGCAGGCCGACCGTGCGCATGATCTGTGCGATGCGCGCGGCGCGCTCGGCGGCCGTCAGGTTCGCGTTGATCTCGAGCGGCTCGGAAAGCGTCTGCTCGACGGTCTTGCGCGGATTGAGCGACGCGAACGGGTTCTGGAACACCATCTGCACGCGGCGGCGCAGGTCGGCGACCGTCTCGCGGCTTGCGCCGGCGACGTTCTTGCCGTCGATCGTCAGGCTGCCCGCCGTCGGCGTCTCGATCATCGTGAGCTGGCGCGCGAGCGTCGACTTCCCGCAGCCCGATTCGCCGACGACGGCGAGCGTCTTGCCGCGCTTCAACGAGAACGACACGCCGTTCAGCGCCTTCACCGTGCCCTGCCCGAACATCCCGCGCTTCACCGAATAGTGTTTCGCGAGGCCGTCGGCCACCAGCACGGCTTCCTCGTCGTGCGGCGTGGCACGCGTTTGATTGACTGCATTCATCGTGCGCCTCCCGTCAGGTCGAGGTTGGAAACATTGAGCGGCTTGATGCAGCGTGCGCGCATCGCATCGTTGCCGGACACCAGCGTATCGAGCGCCGGCCGCGCCTTGCGGCAGTCGTCGACGACGTACTTGCAGCGCGGCGCGAACAGGCACCCGGACGGGCGATCATCGCGGCCCGGCACCATGCCGGGCAATGCGGCAAGGCGACGCGCCCCCTTATTGTGCTCGGGAATCGCCGCGAGCAGCGCTTCGGTGTATGGATGATGCGGCGCACGGAAGATGTCCGGCACGCGATTGGTCTCGATCACCTCGCCCGCATACATCACCGCGACGCGCTGCGCGACCTCCGACACCACGGCCAGGTCGTGCGAGATCAGCACGAGCGCCATCCCGCGCTCCTTCTGCAGCTTCACGAGCAGGTCCATGATCTGCGCCTGGATCGTCACGTCGAGCGCGGTGGTCGGCTCGTCGGCGATCAGCAGCTTCGGGTTGCACGCAACCGCCATCGCGATCATCACGCGCTGGTTCATCCCGCCCGACATCTGGTGCGGAAACGACGTGATGCGGTTCTTCGCGTCGGGAATACCGACCTGGTCGAGCAGCTCGAGCGCGCGCCGGTGCAGCGCATCGCCGCGCAGGCCCTCGTGCAGCTTCAGCACCTCCTTGATCTGGTAGCCGACCGTGTAGCTCGGGTTCAGGCTCGTCAGCGCGTCCTGGAACACCATCGCGATGTCCTTGCCGACGATCTTGCGGCGCGCCTTCGGCGACGCCTTCAGCAGGTCCACGCCGTTGAACGTGACCTCGTCGGCCGTCACCTTGCCCGGCGCGTCGATCAGGCCCATCAGCGCCATCATCGTCACGCTCTTGCCCGAGCCCGATTCGCCGACGACGCCCACCACCTCGCCCGGTGCGATCGACAGGTTGATCCGGTCGACCGCGGGCAGGCCGTTGAAGTTCACCGCGAGATTGCGGATGGTCAGAAGATCTTGTGTCATTTGTGTCATGTCACGCCATCCGTTTCAGCTTGGGATCGAGCGCGTCGCGCAGCCCGTCGCCGAGCAGGTTGATCGCGAGCACCGAAATCAGGATCGACAGGCCGGGCATCGTCACGATCCACCATGCGTTGTCGATGTAGTCGCGCGCGGAGGCCAGCATCGCGCCCCACTCGGCGGTCGGCGGCTGCACGCCGAGGCCGAGGAAGCCGAGGGCGGCCGCGTCGAGGATGGCCGACGAGAAGCCGAGCGTCGCCTGCACGATCAGCGGCGCCGTGCAGTTCGGCAGCACTTGCGAGAACATCAGGCGCAGCGTGCCGGCACCGGCCACGCGCGACGCCGTCACGTACTCCTTCTGCAGCTCGCCGAGCGCCGACGCGCGCGTGAGACGCACATAGGCCGGCAGCGCGACGATCGCGATCGCGAACATCGTGTTGGTGAGGCCCGGGCCGATGATCGCGACGACCGCGACCGCGAGCAGCAGCGACGGCAGCGCGAGCAGCACGTCCATGATGCGCATCACGGGCGTGTCGGCCCACTTCTGGAAGAACGCGGCGACCAGCCCGAGCACGATGCCCGGGATCAGCGCGAGCACGACCGACACGAAGCCGATCCAGAACGACATCCGCGCGCCGAACATCAGGCGCGAAAGAATGTCGCGGCCCGCTTCGTCGGTGCCGAGGAGGAATTTCCAGTTGCCGCCGTCGAGCCACGCGGGCGGGATCTTCACGAAGTCGCGGTATTGCTCGACCGGGCTGTGCGGCGCGATCAGCGGCGCGAAGATCGCGACCAGGATCAGCACCAGCACGACGACGCCGGCGCCGACGGCGCCGCGGTTGCGCGAGAAGTTGGCCCAGAACTCGCGCAGCGCGAGCGCACGGCCGCCGGCCGGCGCGGATTCGGTCGGCAGGGTGTTTTGCAGATTGCTCATGGAATTACCTCGTGTGGCGGATGCGCGGATTCAGCACGCCGTACAGCAGGTCGACGACCAGGTTCACGACGATCACGAGCGTCGCGATCAGCAGGATGCCGCCCTGGACGACCGGATAGTCGCGGCGGCCGATCGCATCGATCAGCCACTTGCCGACACCGGGCCACGAAAAGAGCGTCTCGGTCAGCACGGCGCCCGCGAGCAGCGTGCCGATCTGCAGGCCGATCACGGTGACGACCGGGATCAGCGCGTTGCGCAGCGCATGCACGACGACCACGCGCACGGGCGACAGCCCTTTCGCGCGTGCGGTGCGGATGTAGTCCTCGCGCAGCACTTCGAGCATCGACGAGCGCGTCATCCGCGCGATCACCGCGAGCGGGATCGTGCCGAGCACGATCGACGGCAGGATCAGGTGGCTCACCGCCGACTTGAACGAGCCTTCGTCCGGCGCGAGCAGCGCGTCGATCAGCATGAAGCCCGTCGGATGCGGGAAGTCGTATTCGACCGCGATACGGCCCGACACGGGCGTCCAGCCGAGATACGACGAAAACACCATGATGAGGATCAGCCCCCACCAGAAGATCGGCATCGAGTAGCCGGTGAGCGCGGTGCCCATCACGCCGTGATCGACGACCGAGCCGCGCCGCAGCGCGGCAATCACGCCGGCGGGCAGGCCGACCGCGAGCGCGAACACGAGCGCGCACAGCGACAGCTCGACGGTCGCCGGGAAGCGCGCGAAGAACTCGCCCGCGACGCTGGTGTTGGTGATGATCGACGTGCCGAGGTCGCCGTGCAGTGCACGGCCGATGTAGTGGATGTACTGCACGGGCAGCGGCTGGTCGAGCCCGAGCCGTTTCATTGCCTCCGCATGCATCGCGGGATCGACGCCGCGCTCGCCCATCATCACTTCGATGGGGTCGCCCGGTATCAGGTGAATCAGCGCAAACGCCAGGATGGTGATGCCGATGAAGGTCGGGATCACCATGCCCACGCGGCGCAACACGAATCTGAACATGATGCGTCTCGTATTTTCTTGTGGGAAATGTGCGACCGGCGACGGGAAGCTTTTGGCCTCCCGCCGCCGGATGAGTTAGCCAGTCTTCGTAGACAGCTTATACGGGCCGTATTACTTCACGCCGACACCATCGAAGCGGGCATAGCCGAGCGGCTCGATGCGCATGTCGACCACGGTCTTGCGTACCGGCTGGTAGACCGTCGAGTTCGCGATCGGCGAGAACGGCAGCTGCTGCGCGAAGATCTGCTGGGCTTGCGTGTAGATCTTCGTGCGCGCATCCTGGCCCGTCGTCGTGCGCCCCTTCTGGACCAGGTCGTCGAACGGCTTGTAGCACCAGTGCGAGAAGTTGTTGCCCTTGATCGCTTCGCAGCCGAGCAGCGTGCCGAGCCAGTTGTCGGGGTCGCCGTTGTCGCCCGTCCAGCCGATCAGCATCGTGTCCTGCTCGCCGCCGTGCGCGCGCTTGATGTACTCGCCCCACTCGTACGTGACGATCTTCGCCTTCACGCCGATCTTCGCCCAGTCGGCCTGGATCATCTCGGCCATCAGGCGGGCGTTCGGGTTGTACGCGCGCTGCACCGGCATCGCCCACAGCGTGATGTCGAAACCGTTCGGGAAGCCTGCCTTCGCGAGCAGCGCCTTCGCCTTCGCGGTGTCGTACGCGGGCATCTTCAGGTTCTTGTCGTACGACCATTGGGTCGGCGGCATCGGCGCGCTCGCGGCCTGGCCCGCACCCTGATAGACGGATTCGAGAATCGCCTTCTTGTTGATCGCCATGTCGAGTGCCTGACGCACTTCGAGCTTGTCGACCGGCTTGTGCTCGACGTTGTACGCGAGGTAGCCGAGGTTGAAGCCCGGCTGCGACGGCATGTCGATGCCCGAGTCGGCCTTCAGCGTCGCGATGTCGGCCGGACGCGGATAGCTCATCACCTGGCATTCGTTGCGCTTGATCTTCTGCACGCGCACGCCCGGATCGGGCGTGATCGAGAAGATCAGCTTCGAGATCTTCACCGCGCCCTTCTTCCAGTAATCGGGATTGCCGTCGAAACGGATCGTCGCGTCCTTCGTGTAGCTGCGGAAGATGAACGGGCCCGTGCCGATCGGCTTCTGGTTGATGTCGGCGGCCTTGCCGGCCTTCATCAGCTGGTCGCCGTATTCGGCCGACAGGATCGACGCGAATTCCATCGCCATGTTCTGGATGAACGGCGCGTTCGGCTCGGCCAGCGTGAACTTCACGGTGTACGGATCGACCTTCTCGACCTTCGTGATCAGCTTGTCGAGGCCCATGTCGGTGAAGTACGGGAACGACACCGGATAGGCCTTGCGGAACGGCTGGTTCGGATCGAGCATGCGCTCGAACGTGAACACGACGTCGTCCGCGTTGAATTCGCGCGTCGGCTTGAAGAAGTCGGTCGTGTGGAACTTCACGCCATGACGCAGGTGGAACGTGTACACCTTGCCGTCGGACGAGACGTCCCACTTCTCGGCGAGGCCCGGCTCGACCTTGGTGCCGCCGCGCTCGAATTCGACGAGCCGGTTGTAGACGGTGAACGTGGCGGCGGTGAAATCGACGCCGGTCGTGAATTGCGCGGAATCAAAACCCGCCGGGCTGCCTTCTGAGCAGTAGACGAGCGTTTTGTTCGGGATCTGTGCGAATGCAGAACCCGCGACGCCGAGCGATGCCGCTGCCACGCCTGCAATGGCGGTAACACGCAGGGTGTGCAACAGACGGTTGTATTCCATGTTTCCTCCAGGTCTCCAGATCGGAACCGGTCCCCCAGGGGGCCGGGTACGCGGATATTACTTGAGCTAGCGATTCTGCAACAAGCCGGAGAAAAAACTCTTCTAGACGCATCCACGCGGGTTTTTGCCGATGTCTTGGACACGCGAAAAGTGCGTCTGCACGCGCGAGCGGCCATTTCGCCGATCCGGCGCGTGTTTCCTTCGATAACTAAACAATTCGTGCGTGCATGCGAACGTGCGTCACGCGGTATGTCCGCGTGATTTCCGGGCTTCGCCGCGCATCGTTGCGTTTTCGGAAACGATGAGATGCCTGTCCTGGCACGTACCGTCAGGCCGGCGCGTCGAGATCGGCGCTGCGCGCGGGCACGAACGCGACCGCGACGATCGACAGCGCGAGCCCCGCCATCACGTAATAGGTTGGCGCGAGCGGCGTGCCCGTCGCCTTGATCAGCCACGTGACGATGAACTGCCCGAACCCGCCGAACAGCATCACCGCGACGTTGTACGCGATCGACAGCCCGGTCGAGCGCACGTTGGCCGGGAACAGCTCGGCGATCATCGCGCCGAAGGGCCCGTAGTAGCCGGCGAGCGTCACCGACAGCACGGCCTGCACCGTGATCAGCCGCCCGATGCTCGGCGCGGCGTCGAGCCACGCGAACAACGGGTATATCAGCGCGAGCGTCAGCACGAGCGACCACAGCGACAGCCCCTTGCGGCCGATGCGGTCCGACCACGCGCCGGCGATCGGCGACAGCACCATCAGCAGCAGGTTGCCGACGATCACCGCGTAGAACGATTCCGCATACGGCAGCTTCAGTTGCTTCACCGCGAAGGTCGGCAGATAGCTGATCAGTACGTAGATCGTCACCGTCAGCGCGATCACCGAGCCGAGCCCGCACAGCACCTCGCGCGGGTGGCGCGTGAATACTTCGCCGAGCGTCGCACGGCGCGCGCTTTGCTGCGCATGCAGGAACGCTTCGGAATCGGCGAGATGACGGCGGATATAAAAGCCGATCGGCCCGATCACGAGGCCGAGGATGAACGGCACGCGCCAGCCCCAGCTGTGCAGCGCGTCGTGCGACAGCCCGCGCGTGACGGCCGCGCCGACCAGTGCGCCGATCAGCAGCGCGGCCGCCTGGCTCGCCATCTGCCAGCTGCCGTAGAAGCCGCGTTTCGAGAACGGCGCGGCTTCGATCAAGAGCGCGGTCGCGCTGCCGAATTCGCCGCCCGCCGAGAAACCCTGCAGCAGGCGGCCGAGCACGATCAGGATCGGGCCGCCGATGCCGATCGCCGCATAGGGCGGCGCGATCGCGAGCAGGAAGATGCCGGCCGTCATCAGCAGGATCACGAGCGACAGCGCGGCCTTGCGGCCCGCTCGGTCCGCATAGAGCCCGAACACGATGCCGCCGATCGGGCGCATGAAGAACGCGACGCCGAACGTCGCGGTGGTCAGGAGCAGCGACGAGTATTCACTGGTCGTCGGGAAGAACAGCTCGGCGATCACGACCGTCATGAAGCCGAACACCGTGAAGTCGTACCACTCGAGCGCGTTGCCGATCACGGCCGCCGCGACCGCGCGCCGGTTCAGCGCACGCTCGGGCCGGATCGTTTTGGTTGAATTCGCAATCGTCGCCATGCGAGCCTCGTTCTCGTGAATTCGCCGTATCGGGCGGCGCGGCGCGCGGGGATGCCGCGGCACGCTGGTTTGCAGCGAGTGTAGAAAGCGACGGAACCGTTTTCAAGCAATAAAAACGCCCGCCGTCGTCCGACAGCGGGCGTTTTGCGGTTTTCGCCACATTGCGGCATCGCACGATGCCGCAGCGGACGTCAACCCATCTTCGAGAATGCGCTGCACCAGCCCTTCGACGACACCTGCTTGCCGGGGAACGCGCCGCACGGGCCCGAAGCCGAGCCCTTCTTGCCCCTTCGCGCGACAGTGCCAGCGCGGACACGGCGCCAATGCTCGTAATCAGGAAACTCCGACGGGTTGTTTTCATGGGGGACTCGCTCCACGTTATTGGTTTGAAAGCTGCTCTGCCGACAGCCGTTCGACAGAATAACGCTCAAGCGGATGAATGTGCGCGCCGAAATGCCGGAGATAAGGGATTTCACACGGGTTTCGCACGGCCGGTCCGTCCCCGCGCGTGCCGCATGGGTCACGCATGCGACGTCATGTCGCCGACGCGCTGCGCGAGCGCGAGCGACGCGGTCAGCCCCGGCGACTCGATGCCGAACAGGTTCACGAGCCCGCGCACGCCGTGCTGCGCGGCGCCCTGCACAATGAAGTCCGCCGGCGACTCGCCGGGCCCCGCGAGCTTCGGCCGGATGCCCGCGTACGCCGGCTGCAGCGCGTCGTCGGGCAAGCCCGGCCAGAATGCGCGGATCGACGCGTAGAACGCGCCCGCGCGCGCCGGATCGACTTCATAGCGCAGCGAGTCGCACCATTCGACGTCCGGGCCGAAGCGCGCCTGCCCGCCGAGATCGAGCGTCAGGTGCACGCCGAGCCCCGCGCGATCGGGCATCGGGTAGATCAGGTGCGAGAACGGCGCGCGGCCCGACAGGTTGAAGTAATTGCCGCGCGCGAGATAGAGCGGCGGCACCCAGCGCGGATCGAGGCCGCGCGTGCGGCGCGCGAGCGCCTGCGCACCGAGGCCCGCGCTGTTGATCACGCAGGCGGCCTCGATCTCGGTCGGCGCGTCGCCGCCGGTGCACACGACGAAGCGGCCGCCGCGCAGCACCTCGATCGATTCGACGGGAGACTTCAGCGCGCACATCGCGCCGTCGCGCTCGGCATCGCCGAGCAGTGCGAGCATCAGCTGGTGGCTGTCGACGATGCCGGTGCTCGGCGAGAACAGCGCCTCCGTGCATTCGAGCGCGGGCTCGAGCGTCTGCGCCTCGGCGCGCGTGAGCGGCATCAGGTCGAGCACGCCGTTTTCCACTGCACGCGCGGCGATCGCCTTCAACTGCTTCACCTGCGCGGCACTCGTCGCGACGAGCAGCTTGCCCACGCGCCGGTGCGGCACGTGGTGCGTTTCGCAGAATTCGTACAACAGGTCGCGCCCGTGCACGCACGACATCGCCTTCAGCGAACCGCGCGGGTAGTAGAGCCCCGCGTGAATCACTTCGCTGTTGCGCGAGCTCGTGCCCGTGCCGATCGCGTCGGCGGCCTCGAGCACGATCGTTTCGCGCCCGCGCGCGGCGAGCTCGCGCGCAATCGCAAGACCGACGACACCTGCGCCGATCACCACACAATCCATCTGCTCCATGGCGTTTCGCTTCACTCACGCGTCGAGGGGAGAGAAAGGAATTGTACGTCCCGGTTCGCCCGCTTGCCGAACGTATGTGTATCGGCACGTACGCACGCGCCGCGACGCGCGGCGCGACGTGCGCAGGCCTCGGCGATACGCGCGCCGCCGGCTCAGAATCCGATCGGCCTGCGCTTCGCCGCGCCTTCGTCGGCGCGGATGTCGGACGGTGCGATCACGTCGCGGCCGTCGAGCCGCGCCGCACCGAACGCATGCAGCAGCGCGCGGCGCATCGTGCGCGGCGGCGTCGCGGCCAGCACGTCGAGCGCGTCGTCGTCGAGCGTGTCCGGGAAGCGCCGCCCCCACGCGTGCGACGTGCGGATCTCGTCGTAGATCGTCTGCGCGATCCGCCGCGCACCGGCCGCATCGGGCGGTGCGATCTCGTACACGTTCATCCGGTTCAGCAGCGGCTCCGGAATCGCCTGCGCGTCGTTCGCGGTCGCGACCCAGATCACGTTGCCCGCATCGATCGGCACTTCGGCGAATTCGTCGACGAACGCGCGCGCGGTATCGTGCTCGAGCAATGCGTACAGCGCGCCGAGCGGATCGTATTGCGCGTCGCTGCCGGCCTTGTCGATCTCGTCGACCGCGATCACCGGGTTCGCGTAGCTGCCGTTGACGAGTGCATCGAAGACCTTGCCGGGCTTCGCGTTCTTCCATTGCGACGAGGCGCCCGACAGGATCCAGCCGGCCGTCAGCGAACTCATCGGCACGTAGTGGTACGCGGTGCCGAGCAACTGCGCAAGCGCCTTCGCGAAATGCGTCTTGCCGATGCCGGGCGGCCCGAGCAGCAGGATCGGCATCAGTTCGAGCCGATCATCGGTCTCGAGGCACAGCGCGACCTGCTTGCGCACGTCGTCGAGCGGCTCGGTGAAATTGGGCAGCGCGTCGCCGAGCTCGTCGAACGACGGCATCCGGTTCGGCTTCACGCAAAAGCGCAGATTGCCGGTCTTGAGCATCCGCTCGTAGGTAGCGCGCAGTGCGTCGCTCGCGCTCTCGTTCAGGTCGTTCAGCGCGGTCTCGACCTGCTCGAGGTCGTACACCGTGCTGAAGGACGCCACCGCCAGTTCCTGTTTCACCATCGCCGTCGTCATACCAACCTCGCTACCGCTGCCGTCACACAACCATCAGACCCTTACGATTTCAGTGTAGCGATCCCGCATCGGCGCGCAAGCAAGCAGCCGCGCGAGTCTGCTGCTAACACCGCGCGCGCACTGCAGCATCGCGCCGCGCGGCGTATGATCGAAGGTTCACCGGCCGCCGCGCCGGCCTCGCCGACGGCGCCCGCGCGGCGCCGCGCGCGCTTCGTTTCGAAGGTATGCCGATGTCCGTCCCCGCTGCTGCCCCGCGCGTCGACCGCGACGCGATCCATGCCGTCGACGCCGCGCTCAAGTCGCGCCGCGCGATTCGCGCCTTCCTGCCGACACCCGTGCCGCGCGACACGCTCGAGGCGATCCTCGAAGCCGCGAGCCGCGCGCCGTCGGGCACCAACATCCAGCCATGGCACGTGTACGTCGCGACCGGCGCGGCGCGTGACGCGCTCGCCGTGGCCCTCACGGCGGCATACGACGATCCGGCGCGCGACGAGAAATATGTCGCCGAGTACGACTACTATCCGCGCGAATGGGTGTCGCCGTATATCGACCGGCGCCGCAAGGTCGGCTGGGACCTGTACGGCCTGTTAAACATCGGACGCGACGAAAAAGCCCGGATGCACGCGCAGCACGCGCGCAACTTCCGCTTCTTCGATGCGCCGGTCGCGCTGTTCTTCACGCTCGACCGCCTGATGACGCACGGCGCCTGGCTCGACTGCGGGATGTTCCTGCAGGGCGTGATGACGGCCGCACGCGCACGCGGCCTCGACACGTGCCCGCAGGCCGCGTTCGTGCCGTTCCACCGGGTCGTCGCCGAGCATCTCGGGATACCGGCGAACGAGCAGCTCGTCTGCGGGATGTCGCTCGGCCACGCGGATCCGGACGCGATCGAGAACCGCCTCGTCACCGAGCGCGCGAGCGTCGCCGAGTTCGCGCGCTTTTTCGCTTGAAAACGCGTGACGCGAACCTACCTTTCGATCAGGACCGGATCGTGCTGCGAACCCGCGGCGACGCGTCCTGTCAGACCACCGTCCAAATCGATCGGGCGTAAGATGTGCGTCCGTTCCCCGCTACCCCGCGTTTCCGGAGAAGTTCCATGCTGAAACACGGCCTGGCCGTCCTGCTCGCGAGCATCGCGCTCGCGGCCCATGCGCAGAGCCCCGCACCGGCCGTCGTCGCGTGGGAGATCCAGGTGGTGCGCGACGGTCAGACGATCGACACGTTCCAGCAACGCACCACCGTGGGTCAGACCCGCACCGACACCCATCGCTATCCGTCCGCCGTGCCCGTCGGCTGCGGCAATGCCGCGCGCGTCGTGCCGACCGAGCGCTCGCGCTCGGTGACGGTCGCGCCGCTCGCCGTCGACGACGCCGCGCACACGGTGTCGCTCGCGCTCGACGTGCAGGAAACCCTCGACGACGAAAACGCGACGCGCAGCGATCCGTGCCTGCCCGCGTCGCCGCGGCAGATCGTCGCGAGCCATCCGGGGCTGGCGGTCGGCGGCGACGCGTGGACCGACTGGACGATCGTCGAGCAGCACCCGCATCTCGTCTACCGCGTGCGTGCGCACGCCGCAAAGGACTGAGCGCCATGTCCGCCGACGCCCTGTCCCTGCCGTTCGCCGAACCGCACGCCGCGCCCGACGAAATCACCGCGGTCAGCTGGAACCTGCACAAGGGCCGCTCGCCGCTCGGCTTCACCGCGTGGAACGCGATGCGCAACTGGATGCAGTCGACGCACGCCGACGTGTATTTTCTGCAGGAAGCGATGGCGCGCCGCATGCCGCGCCCGATGCTCGCCCCCGGCTTCGGTGCGCCGATGGACGACGCGGTCGACGACGTGTGGCACTGCCAGGCCACCGAGATCGCGCAGGCGCTCGACTGGCAGATCGCGCTCGGGCCGAACGTGTTCAAGCCGTCGTGGCGGCACGGCAATGCGATCCTGTCGCCGCATCCGCTCGATCTCGGCGGCCGCTGGGACATCTCCGCGCACCGCTTCGAGCGGCGCGGGCTGCTCGTCGCGCGTGCGACGCTCGCCGGCGCGCGCCCGGTCACGCTGCTGTGCGCGCACCTCGCGCTCACGCGTGCGGCGCGACTGCGCCAGATGCACTGGATCGCGCACTGGATCGTGCGCAACGCGGGCGACGATCCGCTCGTGCTCGCCGGCGACTTCAACGACTGGCGCAACGATTCGGTCGCGCTGTTCGGCGAGATCGGGTTGTCCGAGGTCGCAACGCTGCTCGGCCAGTCGGGCCGCACGTTCCCCGCGTTCTCGCCGGCGCTCGCGCTCGACAAGATGTTCGTGCGCGGGCTCACGCCGCTCGAATGGCAGGCACCGTCCGGCGAAACCGCGTGGCTGTCCGACCACCTGCCGTATATCGCGCGGCTGCGCCTCGATCAGCCGTGATGCAGCAGCGCAGCAGCACCGCAAGTGCGACCGCGCTGCGCGCGCTACAGTAGCGCTTTGCCCGCCCCGCCGTCGCGCCGCCATGAGCTACCTCCCGATCCTGCTGCAAATCGCCGTCGTCTATCTCGTCGCGGCGATCACGCCCGGCCCGAACTTCTTCATGATTTCGCAGTTGTCGCTCGCGGGGCGACGCAGCCTCGGCGCCGCGTCGGCACTCGGCGTGGGCACCGCGTCGGTCGCCTGGGCGACGCTCGCGATGCTCGGCCTCGCAGCCGTGCTGCACCAGGTCGAATGGCTGTACGAGACGATCCGGATCGGCGGCGCCGTCTATCTGGTGTATTTCGGCATCAAGCTGCTGCGCTCGGGCGTGCGCCGCGACGCGGCGCCGGCCGACACCGCGAATGCGAGCACGCCGCTGGCCGCGCCGCACGCTCGCGACTACCTGCGCGCCTATCGCGGCGGCCTGTTCACCTGCCTGACCAACCCGAAGTCGTGCGCGTTCTGGACCAGCGTGTTCGCGGCGATGCTGCCCGCGCACGTGCCGCTGTGGTTCAACGGCGCGGTGCTGGTGACGATCGGCGTGCTGTCGGCCGGCTGGTATTCGTGCGTCGCGTACCTGTTCGCGAGCCCGCGCGCGCAGCGCGGCTACCGGCGCGTGCGGCGCCCGCTCGACGCGCTGTGCGGCGCCGCGCTCGTCGGTCTCGGCGCGAAGCTCGCGACCGACCGCTGAAAGCTCGTTGAAATGATTCGTTGCGCCAAATCCGCGCAGCCGCGCGGGTCAAGCCCGCATCTGCCCCAAGCAGGGTAAAATAACGAGTTCCTCAATCGTCTGTCATCGAGAAGGCGCGTGTCCGACGCGCCGGCCGGCCGATCCGCGATCGGGCCGACGCACTCGGTTTTTTGCCCGTTTTTGGGCCCGTTACACGCGTTCGCTACGCGCGTCCGTTTTCAAAGCCATGAGCAAATACGACACCGCCACCGTCCAATCCGTCCATCACTGGACCGACACGCTTTTCAGCTTCACCTGCACCCGTGAGCCGAGCCTGCGCTTCAACAACGGCGAATTCACGATGGTCGGCCTCGAGGTCGACGGCAAGCCGCTCGCGCGCGCCTACTCGATCGTCAGCCCGAACTACGAAGAGCACCTCGAATTCTTCAGCATCAAGGTCCAGAACGGCCCGCTGACGTCGCGCCTGCAGCACCTGAAGGTGGGCGACTCGGTGCTGATCGGCAAGAAGCCGACCGGCACGCTCGTCGCCGACAACCTGCTGCCCGGCAAGACGCTGTGGATGCTGTCGACCGGCACGGGCCTCGCGCCGTTCATGTCGATCATCCGCGACCCGGACATCTACGAACGCTTCGACAAGGTCATCCTGACGCACACCTGCCGCCTGAAGGGCGAGCTGGCGTACATGGACTACATCAAGCACGACCTGCCGGGCCACGAATATCTCGGCGACATCATCAAGGAAAAGCTCGTCTATTACCCGACGGTCACGCGCGAAGCGTTCGACAACGAGGGCCGGATCACCGACCTGATCGCGACGGGCAAGCTGTTCACGGACCTCGGCGTGCCGTCGTTCTCGCCGGAAAACGACCGCGTGATGCTGTGCGGCAGCACCGCGATGCTGAAGGACACGACCGACCTGCTGAAGCAGGCCGGCCTCGTCGAAGGCAAGAACAGCGCGCCGGGCCACTACGTGATCGAGCGCGCATTCGTGGACTGATCGCCCCCGAATTTGTGCCGCATCAAGAACCGGAGCAAAAGCTCCGGTTTTTTTTCGTCCCGACTTGGCGAATTCGTAACAAACTGGGACCATCCCATCTCAAATAGTTACATTTTGATACGGGCTCGCCGGACGCTTTCGTGTCGGTATTTTTCCTACAACGGCTTCGTTCCGATTATTCACATTTACCCTTAAATGTCCGTCCAGCATGACGTTTTCCAATTTTTTGAGATATTATTCGCCCCGCGCGGTCGCCGATCGGGCGACCATTGAAGGGTCGGACTCAAACGTTACAAGATGTAACTTTTGTTACCTATGCATGAGGCGATTCTCTGGCGGCAGCCGTCATCGAAACGGCAGCCGGTCCACGCAGCCAGCCGGTGTCTGAACCGCTTTCTGACAGCAGGGAGAGTATGGATACGTCGCTCAACGCGCCCCCGGGCGCCCACGCCCCGTTCCCGTCGCGGCCGCTCGCGCACAGCTGCGCCGAGGCCGCACCCGTGGCCGAAACCCTGCCCAAACGCGACGCCTGCGCTGCCCGGATCGCGGCGCTGTCCACCCAGTTGATGGTCGCCGACGAAGCGGCCCGCCGCTATCTGGCCGGCGAACTGCATGACGGGCTCGGCGCCGAACTCACCGCCGCACGTTTCGCGCTCGCAAACGTTCAAACGTGGCTGCCGGCCGATGCGCCGGACGGCTGCCTGCGCGCGCTCGAACTCGCGCAGCGGGCGCTCGACGCAGCGACCGACGCGAACCGCCGGCTGATCGACGAGCGCGACACACCGGCACTCGACGGCGGCCTC
The DNA here is from genome assembly GCF_001443045.1 of Burkholderia ambifaria. GTDB lineage: Bacteria > Pseudomonadota > Gammaproteobacteria > Burkholderiales > Burkholderiaceae > Burkholderia > Burkholderia ambifaria_A. Next base: position 71,494 of record NZ_LKPJ01000003.1, read on the forward strand.
ATCGGCGCACTGTCGGCGTGGGTCGACAGCCACGCGGCCCGCACCGGCCTGCGCACGAGCTTCGTCTGCGCGGCCGACGCGCGGCTCCCGCAGCTCGCCGGCGCCAGCGCGCTCGCGATCTTCCGCGTCGCGCAGGAAGCGCTGTCGAACGTCGCGAAGCATGCGCGCGCGGCGTCCGTCGACGTGCAGATCGACACGGACGGCTCGCATCTGTCGCTGATCGTCACGGACGATGGGACCGGTTTTGCCCGTAGCCGGCGCGCCGGCTACGGCCTCGCCGGCATGCGCGCCCGCTGCGAGGCGTTCGGCGGCAGCTTCGACGCGAGCGCACCGGAATCGGGGCGCGGCACGCGCGTCACCGCGCGCTTCGCGTGGGACTCGCTGTTCTCGGTGCCGGCCGCCGCGCGCCGCGCATCGCGTTCGTGAGGTCGTCATGAGCCTGAACATCCTGCTCGTTGACGATCACGCGATCGTCCGGCAAGGGATCCGCCACCTGTTGATCGACCGCGGCGTCGCGCGCGAAGTGACCGAAGCCGAGACCGGCAGCGATGCGGTGGCCGCCATCGACCGCCAAAGCTTCGACGTGATCCTGCTCGACATCTCGCTGCCGGACACTAACGGCATCGAGTTGCTCAAGCGCATCAAGCGCAAGCTGCCGGGCACGCCGGTGCTGATGTTCTCGATGTACCGCGAGGACCAGTACGCGGTGCGCGCGCTGAAGGCCGGCGCGTCCGGCTACCTGTCGAAGACGGTGAATGCCGCGCAGATGATCGGCGCGATCCAGCAGGTCGCGGCCGGCCGCAAGTACGTGAGCCCGGCGATGGCCGAGGCGCTCGCCGAATACGTGTCGTTCGAGAACGAACCGCTGCCGCACGAGAAGCTGTCGGATCGCGAATACCAGACGCTCTGCATGCTCGCGTCGGGCAAGCGCCTCACCGACATCGCGAACACGCTGTCGCTGTCGGTGAAGACGGTCAGCGTGTACCGGTCGCGGCTGCTCGAGAAGATGCGGCTGTCGAACAACGCGGAACTGACGTTCTACGTGATGAGCAATCGGCTCGTCGACATGGCGCCCGCGTCGGGCGCCTGATCCATCGCATTCACCGGCATCGCGCGATTCACCGCGCCGGCCTGCGCGAGGCCGGCCACGGCCGCCGCACATTGCATGCAAGCGCTTGTTTTATCGGACGATTCCGGAGCGCACCGCTGCGCCGCAGCGGGTCTTCCGCGCCAAATCGGCTAAAATTCCGGGTTTTCACTCACTCGGCGCCGCCGCGCTTTCGCGCGCGCTGGAGACTCATCCGCAATGTCCCTCTTCCGCAAGAAAAACGTCGATCGCATGATCGCCGGTGCGCACGGCGCCGGGCTCAAGAAAGCGCTCGGCGCAATCGACCTCACCTTCCTCGGCATCGGCGCGATCATCGGCACCGGGATCTTCGTGCTGACCGGCACGGGCGCCGTGCAGGCCGGCCCCGCGTTGATGCTGTCGTTCGTGATCGCCGCGATCGCGTGCGGCCTCGCGGCGCTGTCGTATGCCGAATTCGCGTCGACGATTCCGGTCGCGGGCTCGATCTACACGTATTCGTACGCGACGCTCGGCGAGCTCGTCGCATGGATCATCGGCTGGGACCTGATGCTCGAGTACGGTCTCGCGGCGTCGGCCGTGTCGGTCGGCTGGTCGGGCTACCTGCAGTCGCTGCTGCAAGGCTTCGGGCTCTCGCTGCCGACCGTGCTGAGCGCCGCGCCCGGCGCGATCCCGGGCGTCGTCACGTGGTTCAACCTGCCCGCGTTCCTCGTGATGCTGGTGATCACGACGCTGCTGTCGATCGGCATCCGCGAGTCGACCCGCATCAACAACATCATGGTGTTCATCAAGGTGTCGGTGGTGCTGCTCGTGATTGCGGTCGGCCTGTTCCACGTGACGCCCGCGAACTGGAAGCCGTTCATGCCGCACGGCTGGAACGGCGTGTTCGGCGCGGCGGCCGTGATGTTCTTCGCGTTCATCGGCTTCGACGCGGTGTCGTCGGCCGCCGAGGAAGTGAAGAATCCGAAGCGCGACCTGCCGATCGGCATCATCGCGTCGCTCGCGGTGTGCGCGGTGCTGTACGTGACGGTCGCGGCGGTCGCGACCGGCATCGTGCCGGCGGCCCAGTACGCGAACGTGTCGCACCCGATCTCGTATGCGCTGCAGATCGCCGGCGAGAAGTGGGTTGCGGGCTTCATCGATCTCGGCGCGGTGCTCGGCATGCTGACCGTGATCCTCGTGATGAGCTACGGCCAGACGCGGATCATCTTCGCGATGTCGCGCGACGGGCTGCTGCCGGCGACGCTGTCGCGCGTGCATCCGCGCTACGCGACGCCGTTCCTGACGACCTGGCTCGTCGGCCTGTTCTTCGGGCTGATCGCCGCGCTCGTGCCGCTCAACGTGCTCGCCGAGCTGATCAACATCGGCACGCTCGCCGCGTTCTCGATGGTGTCGATCGCGGTACTGGTGCTGCGCCGCACGCACCCGGAACTGCCGCGCGCGTTCCGCTGCCCGGGCGTGCCGGTCGTGCCGATCCTCGCGGTCGGCGCATGCCTGTTCCTGATGCTGAACCTGCAGCCCATCACGTGGGCCGCGTTCGGCATCTGGCTCGTGATCGGCCTCGTGATCTACTTCCTGTATTCGCGGCACAACTCGAAGCTCGCCCGCGGCCACGCGGACTGACGCCCGGCGGCGACGCGCTGCGTCACCCCGTTTCAACGGCGCGCCCGCCTCGCGGGCGCGCCGTTTGCTTTTGCGGCGCGGCGGGCAGCCTGAACGGGGGCGCCGAACCGGCAACTCGAACCCGCATCTCGAACCGGCCCTCCCGATCCCGCCACCGATCGGCCGCACGCCGGCGCTCGGCAAGCAAGGCCGCAGCGGGCGGTTCATAATGCGCGTCAATCAATGAGGTAACGACATGGAAAGTGTGGATCTCGACGTGTTGAAGTCGAGCGCGCGCTGGCTCGACGAAGGGCGCCGCGTGCTGCTCGTGACGGTCGTGAAGACGTGGGGCTCGTCGCCCCGCCCCGAGGGCGCGATGCTCGCGGTGCGCGAGGACGGGCTCGTGGTCGGCTCCGTGTCCGGCGGGTGCATCGAGGACGACCTGATCGCCCGCGTGCATGCAAGCGGCATCGCGGCCGATGCGCGCCCGGAAGCCGTCAAGTACGGCGTGACGGCCGAGGAAGCATACCGCTTCGGGCTGCCCTGCGGCGGCACGATCCAGCTCGTGCTGGAACCGCTCACGCGCGACAGCGGGATCGCCGCGTTGTGCGCCGAAGTGGAAGCCGGCCGCCTCATCACGCGCACGATGACGCTTGCGACCGGCCGCGCGTCGCTATCGCCCGCGCAGGCGACCGACGGGCTCGCGTTCGACGGCGAACGGCTCGTGACGATCCACGGGCCGCGCTACCGGATGCTCGTGATCGGCGCGGGGCAGTTGTCGCGCTATCTGTGCCAGATCGCGGTCGGGCTCGACTACCAGGTAACGATCTGCGATCCGCGCGAGGAGTACACGGATGCGTGGGACGTGCCGGGCACGCGCGTCGTGCGCACGATGCCCGACGACACGGTGCTCGACATGAAGCTCGACGCGCGTTCGGCCGTGATCGCGCTCACACACGACCCGAAGCTCGACGATCTCGCGCTGATGGAAGCGCTGAAGACGCCCGCGTTCTACGTGGGCGCGCTCGGCTCGCGGCGCAACAACGCGGCGCGGCGCGAGCGGCTGCTCGAATTCGACCTGACCGACGCGGAACTCGCGCGGCTGCACGGGCCGGCCGGCATCTATATCGGCAGCCGCACGCCGCCGGAAATCGCGATCTCGATCCTGGCCGAGGTCACGGCCGCGAAGAACAACGTGTCGCTGCCGACGATCCTTCAGGTCGAGGGTGCGAAAGCCGCCCGCGAGATCGCGGCAAACAACGGCGCGACCTGCGGCCTCTGAGGCCCGCCGGCACCGACACCGGCGCACGGCCGTCGCGCGCCGGCGGCTAGCCGGCGCGTTTCGACTGCTGCGCCTGGGTCAAGCAAGGCCCGCGGCGAGCGCCGCGGCGACCGAGCCGGCCACCAGCACGACGCCGACCGTGCGGCGCTTGTTCAGTTCCGTCCACAGCAGCACGCCCGTCAGCGACAACAGGATCAGCGACCCCGCGATCGTGTCCATCAGCAGCACCCAGCCGAGATTCATGCCGACGCCGCGATGCAGGTTGTTCAGCGTCGTCAGGAACGTGTTGCCGGTGCGCTTCACCGACACGTAGCCGTTGCCGACCCAGTATTCGGCCTGCAGGTTCTGGTGCGGCCCGAACAGCCCCATCTGCCAGTGCTCGGGCTGCATCACGCGCTTGTCGCCCCAGGCGACCGGCTGCGCAGGCTCCTTGCGCATGCGGCCCGGCCGGCCGTCGAAATGCAGCTCGTGCTGCAGCCACTTCGTCATCGCGGCAGGCGACTTCGGCACCGGGTCCGGCAACGCGATCTGCATCTGCTCGACCTGCGGTTCGCCGGTCGAGATCTTCAGCGGCGGCGCGCGGTGATTGAGCAGCACGCCCGTCACGCCGAACAGCAGCCCGAGCACCGCGCCCCATAGCCCGACCCAGCCGTGCACCTTGCGCAGCCATTTGATGAAGGTCGCGCGGCGCGAACGCTGGCGGCGCGCCGCCAGTTCGGCGTCGCTCAGGGGACGTGCGGCCGGATGCGGCACGGTGACGCCCGCGGGGGGCCTGCCCGCCTGCGGCGGGGCGATCGTTTCGGGCGCGTTCACGCGAGAGTGTCCATTCGTTCAAAGCAACGGGCGGCGCACGGAAAACGTGTGCCGCCCGGAGAGCATGAAAATGAGAATGGATATCATTACACAAATGGCGCAGCCGCTCAATCCGCGGGCGCACGGCGCGCCAGCGCGAAACGCCCGCCGATGGCCGATGAAGCGCGCAGATTGCACGCCGATACCGGTCAATAGAAGAAAAATGCCAGCGGAATGATGACGAAAGACAGAGACAGCCTTTCGCAAGAAACCGCGGCCGCCGTGTACTCAGCGGCGCAGCGGCGGCAGCGGAAAGCGCGGCGCGGCGTCGCCCGGCTCGGGCTCTGGCTCGGTGCGATCGAGCGCATACAGCCACGCGAGCAGATCCGCGACGGCCTGGTAAAGCTGCGGCGGAATCCGGTCATCGAGGTCGACCTGCATCAGCAGCGACACCATCTCCGGCGCGGTATGCACGTACAGCCCCGCATCGCGCGCACGGGCGACGATCATCTCGGCGAGCAGGCCGTACCCCTTCGCGACCACGCGCGGCGCGGTATCGCCGCCTTTCGGATCGTAGACGAGCGCGGCCGCGCGCTTGCGCGACGTCATGCTCATCGCTGCACCTCGTCGTCGGCGCCCGGCGTGCCGCCAGCCGCGCCGCGCGCATACGCGGCGGCGGCCGCCTGCGCGACGCGCGGGTCGAAGCCGTCCGGTTCGTCGCCGACCGCGCGAATCGACAGCCCGCCGAGTTGCAGACCGGATCCCTCGAACCGCTGCCGCAGCGCGGCCTCGTTCCGCGTGAGCCGGTCGGCGCCGGCCGAATTCGCGCGCAGCCGTGCGACGAGCTGCTTGCCGTTCAACACCAGTTCCGCGTCGACCGTCCCGAGCGACGGCAGCGTCAGCGTCAGCCGCGTGCGCCATGCGAAACCGTCACCGGCATCGTCGCCGCTGCGCGACGCGTGGCCGCCCGGATCGTCGGGTTCGATCGTCCAGTCGAGCCGCGCGCCGGGCCATGCCTCGCCCGTCCAGCGGAACTGGTCGGTCGCGAGGGCATCGAGTTGCTGCCGGACGATCGGTACGGCCGCCGGATGCACGGAAGCTACTGCCTGCGCCTGCGGATCGGCCGATGCGGCGGCCAGTTCGGCGCGCGCGGGCGTCCAGCGCGTGTCGGGGCCGAGCGGGTCGTCCATTCCGGCCATACCCGACGCCGCGCCTTGCCGGGCGGCCGCCTGCGCGTTCTGCGCGAGCTCGTGCGGGGCTGCGCCCAGCTGCGTGGCGGGTCGCGGCGCGGCCGTCGGCAACGACAGACGCTGCGCGAGCAGTTCGTCGAGCACATCGGGCGCATCGTGCTGCGCGGCATCCGGAGCCGGCTGCACCGGCGCGGTCGTGAGACGCGCCTGCGGTTCGCGCATCAGCGCGGCGAGCGGCCGCTGGCCGGCCAGCCACTGCGCGAGATGGGATTCGTAAAAGAGCCCGCTTTCGCTCACGGCTTGCGCAAGCGCCGCGCGCAGCGCCGCGGCGGGCGACACGTCCGACGCAGCGCGCGCAGCCGCGACGTCGGACGCGGACAAAGGAGCGGAAGAAGCGGCGGCAGACGCGGCCGGACCGGCTGCCGGTTGTCCGTCCGGCGGCGCGGCCGCGCTCAGCAGCACGGAAGGATCGGCCAGCAGCGGCGTGCGTCCGGCAATCACCGGCGTCGCGACGCCGCCCGCGCGGGAGATCGCGTCGAGCGCAAGTGCCACGTCGGACAGCGCGGTCTGCGCGGACGCCGGCGGCGCGGCCGGCGGTGCGCCCGTCGAGGGCGGCGATGACGCGCTGGCGCCCGGCGTGCCGACCTGCGCGGTCGCGCCGCCGGCGGACGCCGTCACGGTGCCGGTCAGCAGGCTGTCGAGGCGGCTCGCCAGCAGGGCGGCCGCAACGGAGTCGATACCGGTCATGATCGAAGCCTGCTCACCTCAGCCACATCGTTGCAAAGCCGGGGACGCGACAACCGCGGCCCCGGCAAACGGGCACTATCCGCGAGCGCGGTAGAGATCGGCCAATGCCTTGGTCGAGCACCGCGCCTCGAACAGCGCGGAAAGCCGCGCGACTTCGGGGCTCGCGAGATCGCGGATCGCGGCGTCGTCGGCGAGGATGCGGCGGATCAGCGCGAGCTTGCGGCCAAGATCCGATTCGTCGAGTGCGACGCCCGGATCGGCCTCCTTCAATCCGTCGACGAGCTGCAGGAATTCGGCCTGCAACGCCGGCAGCGCGCTCCAGTCGGCACCACGAGCCGCGCTCAGCATGCGGCCCGACACGGCCGCGAGCGCCTCGTAGCGAGCGAAGTATTCGGCCTTGCGATTCATCGCGCCACGTCCGCTGCCTGCTGCGCGGCCATCCGCGCGACTTCGGGGGCAATGCCCGTCCACGCTTCCTCGAGCGTGGCGAGCAGCCCGTCGACCTCGACCAGCATCGTGTCGCTTGCCTGCGCATTGGCCTGCAGCAGGCGCCGGCCGATATACGAATACAGCGCGTCGAGGCGCCCGGCGATCTCGCCGCCCGCGCTGCGGTTCAGCGCCGCCTGCAGGCCGCTTTCGACGATCCCGATCGCCTTGCCGATCGCTTCGCCGCGCGCGGGCACGTTGCCCTGCTGCAGATGCATGCGCGCAAGCGCGATGGCCTGCCGCGCGCCCTGGTACAGCATCGCGATCAGCCGGTGCGGGGAGGCGCCCATCACCCCTGTCTCGACGCCGACACGCGCGTACGCACTGGCTCCAGCGTGTCCTGGGGAAAACATGCGCTTCTCCTTGTGATGCGTTGGCTATGCGGAAGCCGCCGCCCTGCATTGCACGACGCGGCCTTGTACCGGAGTTATCGGAAGGGAATTGAAAAGCTTTAGGCTCGCGGGCCGCCGGCTCCGTCGGGCCGGCCGCCCCGGGGGTCGCCGTCCAGGTAGCTGCCCCCCGGATGGGCGTCGCCGGATGGGCGTCGCCGGGTGTGCGTCGCCGGGTGGCCGTCGCCGGGTGGCCGTCCCCGGATGCCCGTCCCCGGATGCCCGTCCCCGGATGCCCGTCGCCGGTAGCCGTCCCCGGATGCCCGTCGCCGGTAGCCGTCCCCGGATGCCCGTCGCGTCACACCGACATCTGCATGATGTCGTTGTACGCGCTCACGAGCTTGTTGCGGACCTGGAGCCCGAACTGGAAGCCGATGTTGGCCTTCTGCATGTCGACCATCACGTCGTTCAGCGACACGTTCGCCGCGCCGACCTCGAACGCCTGCGCCTCGCCGAGCGCATGCTGCTGGTCGCCGCTGATCTTGTCGAGCGACGCCTTCATCGCGCTCGCGAACGTGCCGGCCGTCGCGGCGCCCGAGCCGGCGAGCGCCGCCGCCGGGCTCGCGGCGCCGCCGCTCGCCTGCGCGGCCATCGCCTGCATCTGTTGCAACACCGAACCGATTCCGCTGACGTTGGCAGCCATGCTGTCCCCAGACATAAGAGAAGAGACCCGGACGCACCGGGCGTTTCCGCCGGCGCCGCACCACGCGCACCATGCCGGATCGCGAAAAAGAATAGCAGCGCCGTGCGCGCCAAAGCCGCGAAAGTACGGGGGAAACCCCGCTCTTTTCGGTCGATCGGAGTCGCTCCCGGGTCCCGATAATCGCATCGTGTCATTGTCCGTCCGCTCGTCCGAGCGGCTCAGTCGTTCCGCTCCGGAGAAACTCCTCGCATGGATTCGCAGGCCAACTCGCTGATCAACCCCGACGCCCGCACGGGCCTCGCCAGCCCGGTGCCAGGCGCCACCGCGGCCGCCGCGTTGCCGGGAGCGGGCGGCGCCGGCGCGGACTTCGGGTTCGGCGGCTTCGCGGAACGCATCCCCGGCATCTCGCGGATGAAGGGCAATCCGAAGCTGCCGTTCGTGATCGCCGTCGCATTCGCGATTGCCGCGATCACCGCGCTCGTGCTGTGGAGCCGCGCGCCCGACTATCGCGTGCTGTACAGCAACCTGTCGGACCGCGACGGCGGCGCGATCATCGCCGCACTCCAGCAGGCAAACGTTCCCTACAAGTTCGCCGACGCCGGCGGCGCGATCCTCGTGCCGTCGAACCAGGTGCACGAAACGCGCCTGAAGCTCGCCGCGATGGGGCTGCCCAAGGGCGGCTCGGTCGGCTTCGAGCTGATGGACAACCAGAAATTCGGCATCAGCCAGTTCGCCGAGCAGGTGAACTACCAGCGCGCGCTCGAAGGCGAGCTGCAGCGCACGATCGAATCGATCAACGCGGTGCGCGGCGCGCGCGTGCATCTCGCGATCCCGAAGCCGTCGGTGTTCGTGCGCGACAAGGAGGCGCCGAGCGCGTCGGTGTTCGTCGACCTCTACCCGGGCCGCGTGCTCGACGAGGGCCAGGTGCAGGCGATCACGCGGATGGTGTCGTCCGGCGTGCCCGACATGCCGGCGAAGAACGTGACGATCGTCGACCAGGACGGCAACCTGCTGACGCAGACCGCATCGGCATCCGGCCTCGACGCGAGCCAGCTCAAGTATGTGCAGCAGGTCGAGCGCAATACGCAAAAGCGCATCGACGCGATCCTCGCGCCGATCTTCGGCGCCGGCAACGCACGCTCGCAGGTCAGCGCGGACGTCGATTTCTCGAAGCTCGAGCAGACCTCGGAAAGCTACGGCCCGAACGGCGCGCCGCAGCAGGCCGCGATCCGCAGCCAGCAGACCAGCAGCGCGACCGAACTCGCGCAAGGCGGCGCATCGGGCGTGCCGGGCGCGCTGTCGAACACGCCGCCACAGCCGGCCTCCGCGCCGGTCGTCGCCGGCAACGGCCAGAACGGGCCGCAGTCGACGCCCGTCAGCGACCGCAAGGACCAGACGACCAACTACGAGCTCGACAAGACGATCCGCCATGTCGAGCAGCCGATGGGCAACGTGAAGCGGCTGTCGGTCGCCGTCGTCGTCAACTACCAGCCCGTCGCCGACGCGAAGGGCCACGTGACGATGCAGCCGCTGCCGCCCGCCAAGCTCGCGCAGATCGAGCAGCTCGTGAAGGACGCGATGGGCTACGACGAGAAGCGCGGCGACTCGGTGAACGTCGTGAACAGCGCGTTCTCGACCGTCAGCGACCCGTACGCCGACCTGCCGTGGTGGCGCCAGCCGGACATGATCGCGATGGCGAAGGAAGCCGCGAAGTGGCTCGGCATCGCGGCGGCCGCGGCGGCGCTCTATTTCATGTTCGTGCGCCCGGCGATGCGCCGCGCGTTCCCGCCGCCCGCACCGGTCGCCCCGGCGCTCGCGGGGCCGGACGATCCGGTCGCGCTCGACGGCCTGCCCGCACCGGACAAATCCGACGAGTCAGATCCGCTGCTGCTCGGCTTCGAGAACGAAAGGAGCCGCTACGAACGCAACCTCGACTACGCGCGCACGATCGCCCGCCAGGATCCGAAGATCGTCGCCACCGTCGTGAAGAACTGGGTGTCCGATGAACGCTGAAGGCTTGACCAAGAGCGCGCTGCTGCTGATGTCGATCGGCGAGGAAGAGGCCGCGCAGGTATTCAAGTTCCTCGCGCCGCGCGAGGTGCAGAAGATCGGCGCCGCGATGGCCGCGCTGAAGAACGTCACGCGCGAGCAGGTCGAGGACGTGCTGCAGGAATTCGCGAAGGAAGCCGAGCAGCACACCGCGCTGTCGCTCGATTCGAGCGAGTACATCCGCTCGGTGCTGACCAAGGCGCTCGGCGAGGACAAGGCCAGCGTGCTGATCGACCGGATCCTGCAGGGCAGCGACACGAGCGGCATCGAGGGCCTGAAGTGGATGGACTCGGGCGCGGTGGCCGAACTGATCAAGAATGAGCATCCGCAGATCATCGCGACGATCCTCGTGCACCTCGACCGCGACCAGGCGTCCGAAATCGCGTCGTGCTTCACCGATCGGCTGCGCAACGACGTGATGCTGCGGATCGCAACGCTCGACGGCATCCAGCCGGCGGCGCTGCGCGAGCTCGACGACGTGCTGACCGGCCTGCTGTCCGGCAGCGACAACCTGAAGCGCAGCCCGATGGGCGGCATCCGCACCGCGGCCGAGATCCTCAACTTCATGACGAGCAATCATGAAGAAGGCGTGCTCGAGAGCGTGCGCCAGTACGACGCCGACCTCGCGCAGAAGATCGTCGACCAGATGTTCGTGTTCGAGAACCTGCTCGACCTCGAGGATCGCGCGATCCAGATGGTGCTGAAGGAAGTCGAATCGGAAACGCTGATCATCGCGCTGAAGGGCGCACCGCCCGCGCTGCGCCAGAAGTTCCTCGCGAACATGTCGCAACGCGCGGCCGAACTGCTCGCCGAGGATCTCGACGCGCGCGGCCCGGTGCGCGTGTCCGAAGTCGAGACGCAGCAGCGCCGCATCCTGCAGATCGTGCGCAACCTTGCCGAAAGCGGTCAGATCGCGATCGGCGGCAAGGCGGAAGACGCGTATGTCTGATTCCGCGCGCGACCGCGCCGGCACCCTCACCGCGTACCAGCGGTGGGAGATGGCGTCGTTCGATCCACCTCCGCCCCCGCCGCCGCCCGACGATGCGGCAGCNGCTGCCGCCGCGCTCGCCGAGGAACTGCAGCGCGTGCGCGACGCCGCGCACGCCGAAGGCCATGCGGCCGGCCACGTCGAAGGTCAGGCGCTGGGTTACCAGGCCGGTTTCGACCAGGGCCGCGCGCAAGGTTTCGAGGCCGGCCAGGCCGAAGCCCGCGAACAGGCCGCGCAGCTCGCGGCGCTCGCCGCATCGTTCCGCGAAGCCGTGTCGAGCGTCGAGCACGATCTCGCGTCCGACCTTGCGCAGCTCGCGCTCGACATCGCGCAGCAGGTCGTGCGCCAACACGTGAAGCATGACCCGGCCGCGCTGGTTGCCGCCGTGCGCGACGTGCTCGCAGCCGAACCCGCGCTGTCCGGCGCGCCGCATCTCGCGGTGAATCCGGCCGACCTGCCCGTCGTCGAAGCGTACCTGCAGGACGATCTCGATACGCTCGGCTGGAACGTGCGCACCGACGCGTCGATCGAGCGCGGCGGCTGCCGCGCGCACGCCGCGACAGGCGAGGTCGACGCGACGCTGCCCACCCGCTGGCAGCGTGTCGCCGCCGCGATCGGCAAGGTGAGCGCATGGTGACGCCCACGCCCGAATCGATCCTGCACGACGGGATGACGCCGCTCGAGCGCGAACTCGCGCTCGCGTCGTTCGGCCCAGACAGCGCGCCTGACACCGCACACGGCGCCGATCCGCACGCGGCACCCGCATCGGACGATGCGCCGCGCGCACCGCACAATCCGCATCTCGCGCACTGGCGCACGCACCTGAACGGGCTCGCGACGCGCAGCCACCGCGCGCTGCCGCTGCGCCCGAGCGGGCGCCTCACGCGTGCCGCGGGCCTCGTGCTCGAGGCGATCGGGCTGCGCCTGTCGGTCGGCGCCGAATGCATGATCGAACTGCCGCCCGGCAGCACGCTGCCGCATGCGGAAGCGGAAGTCGTCGGCTTCTCCGGCGATCGCCTGTTCCTGATGCCGACCACCGACGTCGCCGGCGTCTTGCCCGGCGCCCGGGTATGGCCGCTCGAAAGCGCACCGGTCGCCGACCCGCTCGCGGGCGCGAAGCGGCTGCCGGTCGGCTGGGAAATGCTCGGACGCGTCGTCGACGCGTCGGGCCGCCCGCTCGACGGCCTGGGCCCGCTCGCGTCGAAGGTCGACGCGCCGCTGTCGGCCCCGTCGATCAACCCGCTCGATCGCGAGCCGATCCACCACGTGCTCGACGTCGGCGTGCGCGCGATCAACGCGCTGCTCACCGTCGGCCGCGGGCAGCGCATGGGCCTCTTTGCCGGTTCCGGCGTCGGCAAGTCGGTGCTGCTCGGCACGATGGCGCGCTACACGAGTGCGGAAGTGATCGTGATCGGGCTGATCGGCGAACGCGGCCGCGAAGTGAAGGAATTCATCGAACAGATCCTCGGCAAGGACGGGCTCGCGCGCTCGGTCGTCGTCGCGGCGCCGGCGGACGTGTCGCCGCTGCTGCGAATGCAGGGCGCCGCCTACGCGACGTCGCTCGCCGAGTATTTCCGCGACCAGGGCAAGCACGTGCTGCTGCTGATGGATTCGCTGACGCGCTACGCGATGGCGCAGCGCGAGATCGCGCTCGCGATCGGCGAGCCGCCCGCGACCAAGGGCTATCCGCCGTCGGTGTTCGCGAAGCTGCCGGCGCTCGTCGAGCGCACCGGCAACGGGCCCGAAGGCGGCGGCTCGATCACCGCGTTCTACACGGTGCTGACCGAAGGCGACGACCAGCAGGACCCGATCGCCGATTCGGCGCGCGCGATCCTCGACGGCCACGTCGTGCTGTCGCGCGCGCTCGCCGAGGCCGGCCACTATCCGGCGATCGACATCGAGGCATCGATCAGCCGCGCGATGACCGCGCTGATCGATGAAACGCATCTCGACCGCGTGCGGCAGTTCAAGCAGATGCTGTCGCGCTACCAGCGCAACCGCGACCTGATCGCGGTCGGCGCGTATGCACCCGGCCGCGACGCGCAGCTCGACCGCGCGATCGCGCTCTATCCGCGCATCGAATCGTTCCTGCAGCAGGGCTTTCGCGAACGCGCGCCGTTCGCGTCGAGCCTCACCGCACTCGATGCGCTGTTCGACGTACACGGAGGCTGATCCCGATGGCACACGGCTTTCCCCTTCAACTGCTGCTCGATCGCGCGCAGGAAGATCTCGACACCGCCGCGAAGCAGCTCGGCACCGCGCAGCGCGACCGCACCGCGGCCGCCGAACAGCTCGATGCGCTGCTGCGCTATCGCGACGAATACCACGCGCGCTTCGCGCAGTCCGCGCAGCACGGGATGCCCGCCGGCAACCTGCGCAATTTCCAGTCGTTCATCGACACGCTCGACGCGGCAATCGCGCAGCAGCGCAACGTGCTGGCCGCAGCGGAGCTCCGCATCGACGAAGCGCGCCCGAACTGGCAACAGAAGAAGCGCACCGTCGGCTCATACGAAACCCTGCAGGCGCGCGGCGTCGCGCAGGAAGCGCAGCGTGCCGCGAAGCGCGAACAGCGCGACGCCGACGAACACGCCGCCAAAATCCTGCGCATGCGGGCCGATGCGGCCCGCTCGGCGTAACCGCTCACCGCTTTCGAACGAGAGAATCGCCATGCCTCCCCTGCCCCTGCTCGGCGCGCTGCTCGACACCGCCGGCATCGCACTCAAGGCCGTCCGCGGCGCGGGTTCGTCCGCCGGCGACGATGCCGCAAACAGCCCGGCCGCCGTGCCGTTCGCGCAGACGCTGAAGCGAAGCGTCGTCACGCGGCACGACACGGCGAACGCCGGCAAGCCGGACGCCACGACGAAACACGCGTCGTCGACGCCGGCCGCCGGCACGAAACCCGCCGACCGCGACGACGAGAAGTCGGCCGACGACGCGAACGCGACGTCCGGTCCCGACGCCGCCGCGCTCGCCGCGGCGGCGGCCGTGCAGGCACAGCTGCAGGCGCGCGAGAACGGCGCGGCGCCGGCCGATGCCACCGCCGCGCAAACGACCGCCGTGTCCGGCCAGCCTGACGCCACGGCGGCGCTGGCGAATCATGCAGGCAAGGATGCGGCCGCCGTGCCGGCATCGGGCCGCGACGCACTGCAGGGCGCGCTGGCGAGACTGACCGGCGGTGCGGGGGCGATCGCGATGCCCGGGACGGGCACGGCAGCGGCCGATGCACCGCTGACGCCGAAAGTCCCGACCTTCGACCACACGCTCGCCGACGCGAAAGGCACGCTCGCGACGCAGCAGACGCCCACGCAAGCCACCGCCCTGGCGCTGCAGGCCGGCGCGACCGGCCAGTCCGCGGCACACGCACTCGCGGCCGCCGGGGAAACCGCCAGCCCGGCCGCCGACGCATCGGTCGCGGCAGCCACAGCGGCGGCGGCGGCCGCCCAGGCGAACGTCGCGACGGCGCCCGCCGCAAGCTCGATCGCCGCGGCCAACGCGCACGTGCTGGCCCCGCATGTCGGCACGGCCGACTGGACCGATGCGCTGAGCCAGAAGGTCGTGTTCCTGTCCAATGCGCACCAGCAGAGCGCCGAGCTGACGCTGAACCCGCCGGACCTCGGCCCGCTGCAGGTCGTGCTGCGCGTGGCGGACAACCACGCGCATGCGCTGTTCGTGTCGCAGCACGCACAAGTGCGCGACGCGGTGGAAGCCGCGCTGCCGAAGCTGCGCGAAGCGATGGAGGCGGGTGGGCTCGGCCTGGGCAGCGCGACCGTCAGCGACGGCGGCTTCGCGTCGCAACAGAACCCGCAACAGAACTTCGCCGGCGGCCGGTCGTCGCCGCGCGCACGCGCCGGAACGTCAGCCGTCGACGCACCGCTCGACGCTGCGCAATCCGCAGCGGCCGGCGCGACCGTGAGCCGCGCGGGCCTCGTCGATACGTTCGCCTGAGCATCGCGTCGGCCGCGAGCCGGTGCACGCCGCTCAGCGGCCGTGCGCCGCCGCGGCCGCCTCGCCGCGCGGCACGCCGCCCCGACGCGCCGAGACGATGAAGTCCGCCGCGCGTTCGCCGATCATCACGGACGGCGCATTCGTGTTGCCGCCGATCAGCGTCGGCATCACCGACGCATCCACCACCCGCAGCCCCTCGACGCCACGCACGCGCAGTTGCGGATCCACGACCGCCCGCGCATCCGAACCCATCCGGCAGGTGCCGACCGGGTGATAGATCGTGTCGGCATGCGCGACGATCGTCGCGCGCAGTTCCGCTTCGCTCTGGTCCGCGCGCGTGTACAACTCGCGCCCGCCCTGCGACGCGAGCGGCGCCTGCGACAGGATGCGGCGCATCGCCTGCGCGCCGCGCACGAGCAGATCGAGATCGCGCGTATCACTGAAGAAGCGGGGATCGATCAGCGGCGCGTCGCGCGCATCGCCACTCGCAAGCGCGACCGTGCCGCGGCTGAACGGCCGTAGCGCACATACGTGCAGCGAATACCCGAAGCCCCAGTGCATCTTGCGGTTGTGATCGTCGACGAGCGCCGTGCAGAAATGCAGCTGCAGGTCCGGACGATCGAGCGACGGATCGCTCTTGATGAAGCCGCCCGCCTCCGCGACGTTGCTCGTCATCATCCCGGTGCGGCTCGAGAAATAGCGCGCGAGCGCCGGCGTCATCTTCGCGATCCCGCGCAGGCAGACGCCGACCAGCTCCGACGAATTCACGCGCGTGTTGATGATGAAGTCGATATGGTCGATCAGGTTGGTGCCGACGTCCGGCGCGTCCTGCACGACCGCGATCCCGTGCCGACGCAGCTGTTCCGCCGGACCGATCCCCGAGCACATCAGCAGTTGCGGCGAATTGAACGCGCCGGCCGACAGGATCACCTCCGCGCGCGCGCCGAGCGTCTCGATGCGTCCGTCGCGCGACACCACGACGCCGACCGCGCGCTTGCCGTCGAAGCCCACGCGCAGCACCGTCGCGTCGGTGATCACGTGCAGGTTCGGCCGGTTGCGGCCGTAGATGTACGCACGCGCGACGCTGCAGCGCGAGCCGTCGCGATGCGTGACCTGATAGAAGCCGACGCCTTCCTGTGTCGCGCCGTTGAAATCGTCGTTGAGCGGATAGCCGGCCGCGTGCGCGGCCTGGATGAATCGTTCGGAGAACGGATTACGAAAGCGCAGATCGGAAACCGTCAACGGGCCGTCCGCGCCATGCCACATATCGGCGCCGCGCGCGTTGCCTTCCGCACGGCGGAAATACGGCAGCACGTCCTGCCAGCCCCAGCCCGTGGCGCCGAGTTGTGCCCACTCGTCGTAGTCGCCCGGGTGGCCGCGCGTGTAGATCATCGCGTTGATCGCGCTCGAGCCGCCCATCCCGCGCCCGCGCGGCTGGTAGCCGCGGCGGCCGCCGAGGCCCGGCTGCGGCACTGTCTCGTAACCGTAGTTCGTGCCCAGCTTGAACGGCACGAGCGCCGCGATCCCCACCGGCATGTTGACGAGCAGGTTGCGCTCCGTATGCGAACCGGCCTCGATCAGCGCGATCGTCGCGTCGGGGCATGCATCGGCGAGGCGGCTGGCAAGGCTCGACCCGCCCGACCCTCCGCCGACGATGATGTAGTCGTATTGCATGTCACGTCTCCTTCGTGTCATGAACGGCGCCCGGCGCGGACCGGCTCCCGCTTGTAATGTTCGGGCATTGTAGGAATGGCCGTCGCGCGCGCGGCGCGCCGATTCAAGAGCGATTCCTCTAAACGCCCGCGTGAACTAAATTTAAGATGTATCGATCGATGCGACGCGCTGCACCGGCCGCCAGAAGCCGCGCCGTCGCGAAACTGGGGAGACGACGATGCAGCGCGACGTTCTGCAGGCCGCGTGCCGACCGGGTGATCCGGACGCACCGCGCGCGGCCCGCATTTCATTTCAAACGGATGCCCGGTCGGTGACGTGCGACACCGTGCGCGTGCCCGGTCGAAATCGAACGACGCCACGTGTCGCCGACCGTTTGGATGGCGCGTCGCACGAGCGGCACGACGAGCCAGTGCGTATGTCGCCGCGCGCCGCGTGCCGCCCCGCTTCGGTGCGCGGGCAAGCGCTCTCAGCGCGCGATCGTGCCCCCATCGGAAATCGCATCGGGCCGTCCACGCGAGCCGTGCAATCCCGTTTTCGGACGCGAACACCGTCGCGCGGATGCGACGGTTGCCGCACGCTGCACCCTGTATTCGCCCGTGCGTCGCATCCGGCCCCGCGCCGCGCGACGCACGCCAATCCCGCCCCGCCACGCTCGCCGAGCGGGTACGTGCGACCTGACTGCTGGCCGACGTGCCACGCTCAACTGGAGGAGACGACATGAAGAACGATCTGCCCGAACTGGCCCCGCAAGCGCTGCCGTCGGTCGATGCGCTGACGACGCTGCTGCACGACCAGCGCGCGGCCTACCTGCGCACGCCGTATCCGGAGTGGGACACCCGCGCGCAGCACCTGCGCGCGCTGCGCACGATGCTGATCGATCACGCGGATGCGCTTGCCGATGCGATCAGCGCCGACTTCGGGCATCGCGCGAAGCAGGAAGTGCTGCTGTCGGAAATCTGGATGGCGAAGGAAGAGATCGACGACGCGCTCAAGCACGGCAAGCGCTGGATGAAGCCGATCCGCAAGCCGATGAACAAGTGGCTGCGGCCGGCGCGCGCGAAGGTGCTGCCGCAACCGCTCGGCGTGATCGGCATCGTCGTGCCGTGGAACTATCCGATCCTGCTCGCGGCCGGGCCGCTGATTTGCGCGCTCGCGGCCGGCAACCGCGCGATCATCAAGATGTCCGAACTGACGCCGCGCACGTCGGCGCTGTTCGAGCAACTGATCGCGAAGACCTTCTCGCGCGATCACGTCGCGGTCGTGAACGGCGATGCCGAGATCGGCGCCGCATTCAGCGCGCTGCCGTTCGATCACCTGCTGTTCACCGGCTCGACACATGTCGGCCGCCACGTGATGCGCGCGGCCGCCGACAACCTCACGCCCGTCACGCTCGAGCTCGGCGGCAAGTCGCCGGCGATCGTCGGCCCGAATGCGCGCTTCGATGCGGCCGTCGACGCGATCATCGGCGGCAAGACGCTGAACGCGGGCCAGACCTGCATCGCGCCCGACTACGTGCTGCTGCCGCGCGGGATGGAAGGCGCGTTCATCGAGCGCGCGCGCGCACGCTTCGCGAAGCTGTATCCGGACCTGTCGACCAACGGCGACTACACGACGATCGTATCGCCGCGTCATTACGCGCGGCTGCAACAGCTTGCGACCGACGCGCAGGCGGCCGGCGCGCAACTGCATCCGCTGTCGGACGCGCAGTCCGATCCCGCGTCGCGCCGCTTCGTGCCGTGCGCGGTCACGCACGCGCCAGCCGCGTCACAGCTGATGCAGGAGGAAATCTTCGGGCCGCTGCTGCCGCTCGTGCCGTACGAGCGGCTCGACGAAGCAATCGCCTATGTGAACGCGCGTCCGCGGCCGCTCGCGCTATACCTGTTCGACGAGGATGGCGGCACGATCGACCGCGTGATGCGCGAAACGATCTCGGGCGGCGTGACGGTCAACGACGCGCTGATGCACATCGCGTGCGGCAGCTTGCCGTTCGGCGGTGTCGGCGCGAGCGGAATGGGTGCGTATCACGGCTACGACGGCTTCGTGACGTTCTCGAAGATGAAGCCCGTGCTCACGCAGGCGCGCCTGAACACCCGCGGGCTGATCGCGCCGCCTTACGGCAAGCGCTTCGCCGCGGTGATCAGGATGATGCTGAAGTTCTGAGCGATGCGGGCCGCGCACAACGCGCGGCCGCCCACTTCGCAAATGCCGCGCGGCGACGCTGCCGCGCGCGCCGTCACACGTGCCAGAGCGGCCCTTCCTGCATCGCGCCGATCTGCTCGCGCAGCTCGAGTACGCGTGCTTCCCAGTAGCGGTGCGTGTTGAACCACGGGAACGCGGCCGGAAACGCCGGATCGTCCCAGCGGCGGGCAAGCCAGGCCGCGTAATGAATCAACCGCAGCGTGCGCAGTGCCTCGACCAGATGCAGCTCGCGCGGCTCGAATTCGCAGAAGTCCTCATAACCGGCGAGCAGGTCCGCGAGCGCGCGCGACGCGCCTTCACGATCGCCCGGCAGCAGCAGCCACAGGTCCTGCACCGCGGGCGCCATCCGGCTGTCGTCGAAGTCAACGAAATGCGGGCCCGCGTCGGTCCACAGCACGTTGCTCGGATGGCAGTCGCCGTGCGTGCGCAGCAGGCGGATGTCGCCTGCGCGCTCGAACGCAGCCTCGACGCCTTCCAGCGCGAGCGCGACCGCCGTCTCGTAGGCGGGCCGAACATCGTCGGGAAGAAAGTCGTGCGCGAGCAGGTAATCGCGCGGCTCGTAGCCGAAGGTGCCGATGTCGAGCACCGGACGCGCGACGTACGGCTGCGTCGCGCCGACCGCGTGGATTCGACCGATGAAACGGCCGAGCCATTCGAGCGTGTCGCTGCGGTCGAGATCGGGCGCGCGGCCGCCGCGCCGCTCGAAGATCGAGAAGCGGAAGCCGTCGAACGCGTGGAGCGTGCGGCCGTCGAACACGCGCGCGGGCACCGCCGGAATCTCGCGCGCGGCGAGTTCGGCGACGAACGCGTGTTCTTCCAGGATCGCGTCGTCCGTCCAGCGCGCGGGCCGGTAGAACTTCGCGACGACGGGCGGGCCGTCTTCGATGCCGACCTGGTAGACGCGGTTTTCGTAGCTGTTCAGGGCGAGCAGGCGCCCGTCGGTGCGTAACCCGGCCGGCATCAGCACGCTGTCGAGCGCGTCGAGCACGCACTCGGGCGTGAGGCCGGCGAACGGCGGGCCGGCGGGAGCAGCAGGGGCGGAAGTGACGTCTTTCATGCCCCGCATTGTGCCGTCAGCCGCGCCGAAACACGAGCGTCCGGTGCGGCACGCATGCTCAGTGGAGCGCGGCGCCGGCCGGCAGCACGGATTCGCCGGTGTCGATCAGGTCCTCGAGAAAGAACGGCTCGGTGTTGAGTTCCTTCGACTCGCCCGGCACGCCCGCGTACCAGGTCACCATGGCCATGTCGCCCAGAACGCGCTGGACGATGCCGCGCGCGCCCTTCGGCACCGCGATATGGGTAGTACAGACAATCGACCCGACATGCATGATGGTTCCCCACTCTTGAAACTTTGAAACCCGGCCCGCTGGCGAGCCGGCAAATGCACGATCCGCGCCGCCCTCGCCGGGGTGTTGCGCGTGATCCCATTGTTCACGGTTTATCGAAGCGCGAAAAGAAGAAGAAGCGGGTGAAGTGCCGCGAATTCGTCGAATGTCTCCAATCAACCACTGCGTCGCGCGTGCGCTTGCACGGGCGGACACCCCCATCATACCCTGTCGAATGTGACTGTCTCCCGAATCCGGCCGGCCATGCGATGCGCACGCGAATTGCGCATTGCGCGAATCGTCTGGCCTTTGCCCCGGCCGTCAGGAGATCTCGCGTGACCGCCTCCAACGGAACCACGCCCGCGGCCGCGCGCCGCGACGCCTCCCCGCCCTATCTCGAACGCGGCTCGCGCAGCTACTGGCGCGCGAGCGTCGCGCTGCTGTTCGCCGGTTACGCGACCTTCTCGCTGCTCTACTACGTGCAACCGCTGCTGCCGGAATTCTCGGGCACGTTCGGCGTCAGCCCCGCGCAGAGCAGCCTCGCGCTGTCGTTCTCGACGGCCGCACTCGCCGTCGCCGTGTTCGTCGCGGGCTTCGTCTCGGAAGGCGTGAGCCGCCACCGGCTGATGACGGTGTCGCTGCTGCTGTCGTCGCTGCTCACGCTCGTCGCCGCATTCGCGCCGCACTGGCACCAGATGCTCGTGCTGCGCATGCTCACCGGGCTCGCGCTCGGCGGCGTGCCCGCGGTCGGCATGGCGTATCTCGCCGAGGAAGTCCGCCCGGACGGCCTCGGGCTCGCGATGGGGCTCTATGTCGGCGGCAACGCGATCGGCGGAATGGCCGGACGCGTGATCGCGGGTGTGCTGGCCGACCTGTTCACGTGGCGCATCGCGATCGGTGCAATCGGTGTGCTCGGACTCGCGTCCACGCTCGCGTTTCGCGCGCTGCTGCCGCCGTCGCGCCATTTCGCACCACGCCGCGGGCTCGGCTTCGCGCAGCATCGCGCCGCGCTCGGCCGGCATCTCGCCGGCCGCCGCGAGCTGCCCGTGCTGTTCGCGCTGGCCTTCATCCTGATGGGCGGCTTCGTCACGCTGTACAACTACGTCGGCTACCGGCTGCTCGCGCCGCCGTATTCGATGAACCAGGCAACGATCGGTGCGATTTTCGTCGTCTATCTCGTCGGCGTCGTTGCGTCGCCGCTTTCAGGGCGCATGGCCGACTCGCTCGGCCGCGGCCGCGTGCTGATCGCCAGCGTCGTCATCATGCTGGCCGGCGTCGCGCTGACGCTGCTGCAGCCGGTCGCGGCGATCGCGTTCGGCATCGCATGCGTGACGTTCGGCTTCTTCGCCGGGCATTCGACCGCAAGCGGCTGGGTCGGCCGCCTCGCGACGCGGGGCAAGGGCCAGGCCGCCGCGCTGTACCTGCTGTCCTACTATCTCGGCTCGAGCATCGTCGGCTCGCTCGGCGGACGCTTCTGGAGCGCATACGGCTGGCCGGGCGTCGCAGCACTGGTCGCCACGCTGCTCGCGAACGGGCTCGCCGCTGCCGCGTGGCTGCGCATGCGCGAACGCCGCGGCGCCGCGTGACCTTGTTCGGTCGTTCGCGCGACGGCGGTGGCGTCATGCCGCCAGTGCGGCAGTTACGCTGGCAGTTGCGCTGGCAGTTGCGCTGGCAGTTGCGCTGGCAGTTGCGCTGAATGGCGGCCTTGCGGTACCGTTGACGCTCATTCGCGTTCAAGCGCCTTTCGACACGATGCATCCGCTCACGTCCGCTCTCGCAAAATCCCGGCCGCAGTTCGACTCGCGGCCGCAGGCGTGCGCGCATCCGTCGGTCCTTCCTCCTCCTGTCGCACCGCCGCTCGTCGGCGCCGCGCCGCCCCCGCCGGCGGCACGCGTCGGCTGACCAGCCGGCTTTCCTTTCCGTTTTCCATTCGCCCGTTTGCGGCCGTTCGTGCGTGATCACGCACGGCGCGTTGCCGCGCGCGACATGGAACGTTTCGATCCGTTCGACAGGTGGATTCACATGGTTTCGTTCAAACGCGCGCTCGCCGCGCATGGCGTGACGTCGCTCTTCGTGCTGCTGTGGAGCAGCGGCGCGATCTTCGCTGAACTCGGTCTGCGTCACGCATCCGCGTTCGTCTTTCTCACCGCACGTTTCGCGCTCGCGTCACTCGTGCTGCTCGTGCCGGCCGTCGTGCGCGGCCGCTGGCTGCCGCCACGCGGCGAGCGGCGCATGGCCGCGCTGACCGGCCTGCTGATGATGGGCGGCTATTCGATCTTCTATCTGCTCGCGCTCGAGCGCGGGATCGCGCCGGGCGTGCTCGCGACGATCCTCGGCGTGCAGCCGATCCTCACGCTCGCGATCGTCGAGCGGCGCTGGCAGCCGATGCGCATCGCCGGGCTCGGGCTGTCGTTGGGCGGCCTCGCGCTCGTCGTGTGCCGCGGCGTGGGCGGCGCTGGCCTGCCGATCATCGGCGTCGCGTGCGCGCTCACGGCACTCGTCGCGCTGACCGTCGGCTCGCTGCTGCAAAAACGCGTGCGGGCGGCGCCCGCCGACGTGCTGCCGCTCCAGAACGCGATCGGCCTCGCGCTGTGCGCGGCGGTCCTGCCGTTCCGGCCGATCTCGGTCGAAGTCGGCTGGGCGCTCGTCGTGCCACTGCTGTGGCTCGGCATCGTGATCTCGGTGATCGCGCAGTTGCTGTTCTACCGATTGATGCAGCGCGGCGATCTCGTCAACGTGACGAGCCTGTTCTATCTCGTGCCTGTCGTCACCACGCTGATGGACGCGGTCTGGCTCGGCAACCGGCCTGAACCGCTCGCGCTCGCCGGCATGGGGGCGATCGTCGCGGGGCTCGCGCTCGTGTTCCGCACGCCGGCCGTTCGCGCGCAACCCGACCGCGCGTAAGCGGACGGAGCGCCGTACCCGCGGGTGCTGCGCTCCGGATCGAACACGTACGACGCATCTGCACAAAACGAAAGGAACGGGAAAGACTTGCGCAAGGCGTTCGTCTTGTTCGCGGGAAAAATGCGGAATTCCCCGGGTTTTCCGCATACTTTTAATGGTTCGGATAGCGAAAAACGCCGCGAGGTTGCCTATACTCGAACTGTCCGCCCCGCTCGCAATCGGGTCGGCACAACATGAGAAATGCCCGGCATCGGGGCGGGAACAGGCGCGTGCCTGCGCCGGCCGACTATGGAGACACGCATGACGACCTATTTCACGATCGGCGACTTCATTCTGTTGATTCCGATGGCGCTGGCCGGAGCGCTATTTCTCGGCGCGGTGCCGTGCGCAACCGAATTCCGCCACAACCTGCTGCGCGTGCTCGGCGTCATCCTCGGCGTCGGCGTTGCGGTATTGCTCGTCGAAGGCCTGCCTGCGCTGATCTAGCGACGCATTTGCGCGCCGGTCACATCGCTGTATCGCAGCGACGCGACGGCGTTCGTGTGCGTGTTGCGATACGGCATGCGATCGTTCGCATCCCGTATCGACTGTCGTTGCTGCCGGTCAGATCGCCTGATCGGTGGACGGCTTTTCCCACAGATTGATGCCGCCTTCGGTCGCGTAGCGATCGATCTCCGCAAGTTCGTCGGCCGAGAATTCGAGGTTCTTCAGCGCGCCGACGTTTTCACGCACCTGCTCCGCGCGGCTCGCGCCGATCAGCGCGGACGTCACGCGGCCATTGCGCAGCACCCACGCAAGCGCCATCTGCGCGAGACTTTGCCCGCGCCGCTCCGCGATGCCGTTGAGCTTGCGCACGTGCTCGAGGTTGTCCGCGCTCAGGTGATCCTGTTTCAGCGACCCGCCGCCCGGCTTGTTCACCCGCGCATCGGCCGGCACGCCGTTCAGGTACTTCGACGTCAGCAGCCCCTGCGCGAGCGGCGTGAACGCGATGCTGCCCGTGCCGATCTCGTCGAGCGTGCCGAGCAGATCCTGCTCGATCCAGCGGTTCAGCATGTTGTACGACGGCTGATGGATCAGCAGCGGCACCTTGTATTGCGCGAGCAACTCGGCCATCTCGCGCGTCTTCGCGGCCGAGTAGGACGAGATGCCGATGTACAGCGCCTTGCCCTGCTGCACGGCCGATGCGAGCGCGCCGGCCGTTTCCTCGAGCGGCGTGTGCGCGTCGAAGCGATGCGAATAGAAGATGTCGACGTAGTCGAGGCCCATCCGCTGCAGGCTCTGGTCGAGGCTCGCGAGCACGTACTTGCGCGACCCGCCGCCGCTGCCGTACGGCCCCGGCCACATATCCCAGCCGGCCTTCGTCGAGATCAGCAGCTCGTCGCGGTACGGCCGGAAATCTTCCTTCAGCAGCCGGCCGAAGTTGGTTTCGGCACTGCCGTACGGCGGCCCGTAGTTGTTCGCGAGGTCAAAGTGATTGATGCCGAGGTCGAACGCGGTGCGCAGGATGTCGCGCTGCGTCGCGATCGGCGTCGAGTCGCCAAAGTTGTGCCACAGGCCGAGCGACAGGGCGGGCAGTTTGAGCCCGGATTTGCCGCAGGTGCGGTATTGCATGTCGGCATAACGTTCGGAAGCTGCTTCGTAGGCCATGGGTCGGTTCCGTCAGGACGTCGGGGAAGGGACGCGCGCCGCACGCGAACATCGCGCGCCGACGGCGAAGGAAACACACGACGGCTATGGTAGCGAACGCGGCGCGAGCACGCACGGCAATGGACGCGACCGCGCGCGTCGCCTACACTGCGGCGTCTCGAATCACCGTTACAGCGAGGTTGGTATGTCCCGGGTCATCTCGGTTGCACTGCTCGTCGGCGGCGTCGTGCTGCTATATTTCGGCGGCCAGTCGTTCCATTCGATCAACGACAACATGTCGCGCTTCTTCACCGGCTCGCCCGCCACGAAAACGATCCTGCTGATCGCCGGCGGCGCTGTCGCCTCGCTGATCGGCCTGATCGGCCTCGCGATGCCGCCTAGCAAGCGCTGATCGCGCAGCGGTGCGGCTCATGACGGGCCCGCGTCGCGCGAACGCGCCACGCAAAATGCAACGGGCGGCCGAGGCCGCCCGTTTCTTCATCCGCCCGCACAGCGCCGCATCGGGCCATCGGCGCGGCTGCGTCGCCGCCCCGAAGCACTGCTAGAACTGCACTTCCGGCTTCGTCGCCGAACGCGTGCCCGGCACCGGCCGGTTGCTCACGCCGTGATACGTGTAGACGAGCGAGAACTTCACCTGGTCGGAGCGGTTCTGCCCCGCCGAATGCAGCGTGTTGCAGTGGAAGAACACGACGTCGCCCGTCTGGAGCGGCGGACAGGTTGCCGCGTCGATCATCTTGCGGTTCTCCGGCAGGTCGCTGCGGAAGAACTTCGCGTCGTCGAACGCTTCGGGCCCGAATTCGGCCGTGTGCGACCCCGGTACCAGCCAGAGCGCGCCGTTTTCGTTCGTTTCCGGTCCGAGCGCGAGCCACACCGACACCATGTCGGCACGTTCGAACGACCAGTAGCGGAAGTCGCGATGCCAGCCCGTCAGGCTTCCGTACGCGGGATGCTTCGTCATCATGCAGTTGTGATGCGCGCACGACAGCACCGGCTGCTCGCCGAAGTACTCGCGCATCCACGCGCCGATTTCGGGCGCGATCGCGCGCTCGGCAAACGCCGGATCGCGCGTGTAGGCGTCCAGCAGCCGCCGCACCGTATGCCCGCCCGGCGCATGCTTCGACTCCGGCGCGCCCGGGTAGCGCAAATCCGCCTCGAACTCGATCGGCTCCGCCGCTTCCTGCAACTGGCGCTCCGCGATGCGCTTGAGCGCCGCGCACTGCGCTTCGCTGACGAGGCCGCGCGCAACGACGAAACCGCGTTCGCGCAATTCCGCGACTTGCGCGCGGATCGATTCCGACTGCAATGGAGACGACATGGGATGCCAGACGTTTATTGGTGTGAATGTGACGATTGTAAATCGGCGCCGGATTCCGCGAACAGCGCCATTGTCGTGCGCAGGGGCATGCCAATCGCCGATTTGATCTGGCGCAAGGGAACTGTGCGGCGCGGCGCGAGCCTCAGCGACAGGCGGTATGCGGCGACTCGCTTGCGGCACAAGGGTTTATCGCGACTTTTGCGCGTCATGAAACCCCTGTAGCCTGTCGCGGCCTGTCAATTCTGGCGGGCGCGGCGCGCGACGACTTTCGGTAAGATCCGTTGCGCCATCCGAGGCCGTTCATACCAGTGTGCTCTTCAAGGGCGCCATCCATACAAGCGAAGCATCGTTCACATGCCATTCCGTCTGACTTCCCGTCTCAGCCGCGCTGCGAAGCGCGTCGTGCCGTCCGCTCCCGCCCGCTCGCTGCGCCATCACCGCGCCCGCGCGCAGGCGCTCGCCGAGCACACGCACGCGCACAGCCGGCTGGACGGCATCCGCGCGTGGTTCCACGCGCTCTTCTCGATGATGAGCGCGCAGACGTTCGCACGCCGCGCCGGCCTGCGCTCGCTGCTGCAAAAGCCGTCGTCGCTGCGCGCGCTCGCGCTGCGCCGCACGCTCGGCCCGCAGCGCCGCATCAACCGCCCGCGCCGCCTCGCGGCCAGCAACGGGTGGTTCGGTTTCAGCGCACGCTGAACCTGAACCCCCGCGCCGGCGCGCCGTACCCGCCACGCGCGCCGCCATCTCGCCGGCGCGCGACACGCATAAAAAACCCCGGCATGCCGGGGTTTTTCGTTTCTGGCGGACGACGCTTACGCGACGCGTGCCGTCGGCTCCACGCCGGCCGCTTCGGCCAGCGCGAGTGCCTTGTCGGTTGCTTCCCACGAGAATTCCGGCTCTTCGCGGCCGAAGTGGCCGTAAGCTGCCGTCTTCTCGTAGATCGGGCGCAGCAGGTCGAGCATCTTGATGATGCCCTTCGGACGCAGGTCGAAATGCTCGCGCACGAGCTTCGTGATCACCGCATCCGACACGCGGCCCGTGCCGAACGTGTTGACCATCACCGAGGTCGGCTCGGCGACGCCGATCGCGTACGACACCTGGATCAGCGCGCGCGATGCGAGGCCTGCCGCGACGATGTTCTTCGCGACGTAGCGGCCGGCATACGCTGCCGAACGGTCGACCTTCGACGGATCCTTGCCCGAGAACGCGCCGCCGCCGTGCGGTGCGGCACCGCCGTAGGTATCGACGATGATCTTGCGGCCCGTCAGGCCGCAATCGCCCTGCGGGCCGCCGATCACGAACCGGCCGGTCGGGTTCACCAGGAACTTGATGTCGCCCTTGATCAGGTCGGCCGGCAGCGTCGGCTTGATGATTTCCTCGATCACGGCCTCGCGCAGTGCCGGCAGTTCGATGTCCGGTGCGTGCTGCGTCGACAGCACGACGGTGTCGATCGAATCCGGGCGGCCATCGACGTAGCGGACCGTCACCTGCGACTTCGCGTCCGGACGCAGCCATTGCAGGCGACCGTCGCGGCGCAGGCTGGCCTGGCGCTCGACCAGACGGTGCGACAAGTAGATCGGCAGCGGCATCAGTTCCGGCGTTTCGTCGCAGGCGTAACCGAACATCAGGCCCTGGTCGCCCGCGCCTTGATCGAGGTTGTCGTCATGTGCGCGGTCAACGCCTTGCGCGATGTCCGGCGACTGCTTGTCGTACGCGACGAGCACCGCGCAACCCTTGTAGTCGATGCCGTAGTCGGTGTTGTCGTAGCCGATGCGCTTGATCGTGTCGCGCGCGATCTGGATGTAATCGATGTTGGCCGTCGTGGTGATTTCACCAGCCAGAACGACTAGACCCGTGTTGCACAGCGTTTCGGCTGCAACGCGGGAGTATTTGTCCTGCTCGAGGATGGCGTCGAGAATCGCGTCCGAGATTTGGTCCGCGACCTTGTCCGGATGGCCTTCGGAGACGGATTCGGACGTGAAGAGATAATCGTTTGCCACTTTTTCAGGCTCCTGTGTGGTTACGGTTGGTTTCACGTAGCCAGCTTCGTTGGGCCTGAAGCGGCGACGCTTTAGCGGATTACCAGGACCGGGCAGCGCGCTTCGCGCCAGCCGGCTTCGCCCCGCAAGTTGTCAGTTAACTCGGCGAAGCCCGTATTATAGCGGCTTTCGTGAATTGTCACAGAGCGCCACCCGTGCTGCATCGTCCGCTGTCCTACCCCCCTGTTCGCAACGTGCCGGCCAGCCGGCCCCACGGAGATTCCGCATGCTAGGCCGCCTCGGCACGCACCTCGCCATCGGCTTGCTGAAGCTGCTCGCCCTGCTGCCGTATGGCTTGACCGCACGGTTCGGCGACGGCCTCGGCTGGCTGCTGTACCAGATTCCCAGCCGGCGAAAGCGCATCGTACATACCAATCTGAAACTCTGCTTCCCCGACTGGAGCGACGAACGGCGCGAGGAAGTGGCGGGCCTGCATTTCCGTCACGCGATCCGCAGCTACGTCGAGCGCAGCGTCCAGTGGTTCGGCTCCGAGAGGAAGCTCGCGAAGTTGATCCAGGTCGACAGCGCGGTCGATCTCACCGATCCCGATCTGCCCCCGACCTTGTTCCTGGGCCTGCATTTCGTCGGCATCGAAGCCGGCTCGATCTGGCTGAACCGCTCGCTGCAGCGTCGCTGCGGATCGCTGTACCAGCCGTTCTCGAATGCCGTGCTCGAGGAAGAGGCGAAGAAGGCGCGCGGGCGCTTCGACGCCGAGATGGTCGGCCGGGCGGACAGCGCGCGCGTCGTGCTGCGCTGGTTGCGCGACCGCAAGCCGGTGATGCTCGGCGCGGACATGGACTATGGTCTGCGCAATTCGACGTTCGTACCCTTCTTCGGCGTGCCCGCGTGCACGCTGACGGCCGTCGGCCGGCTCGCGAAGACGGGCCGCGCGCAGGTCGTGCCGTTCATCGGCGAGGTGCTGCCGAACTACAAGGGCTACCGGCTGAAGGTGTTCAAGCCGTGGGATCACTACCCGACCGGCGACGACGATCTCGACGCGCGGCGGATGAACGAATTCCTGGAGGAACAGATTCCGCTGATGCCCGAGCAGTATTACTGGGTCCACAAGCGCTTCAAGACGCGCCCGCCCGGCGAGCCGAGCCTTTATTGAGTCGAGCGGGGCCGCGAGCGCGCCGTCAAACGCGCGCCCGCGCCCTCGCCACCTTCGGCACGCCTTTCGCGCGTGCCTGCCACAGATCGTAGGCCGACTGCTGCGCGAGCCACAGATCGGCCTTCCCGCCGTTTTCCTCACCGAGCCACGCTTCGAGACGCAGTGCCATTTCAGGCGAAATGCCGGCGTGACCGTGCAGGATGCGCGACAGTGCCGCCCGCGTGACGCCGAGCTGCGCGGCGGCTTCGGTCACGGTCAGGCGGAGCGCCGGCAAAATGTCGTCACGCAGCGTTTCGCCCGGATGGGGCGGATTGAAGATGCGAGTCATGGCGTTGAATGACCTCAGTGATAGTCTTGATAGTTGACCAGGACGACATCGGGCCCCTCGAACCTGAACGTCAGGCGCCAGTTGACGCTCACGCTCACCGAGTAGTAACCCTCCATCCCGCCGGCGAGGCGGTGAAGGCGCCAGCCCGGCACGTTCATGTCGAGCGGCTGACTCGCCATGTCGAGACGAGCAAGCTGGCGCCGCAACCGCGAGGCATGATCCGGCCGGATGCCCGCCTTGCTCCCGTTCGTGAAAAACGCCTCCAGCCCCTTGTGCTGCCATGACTTGATCATGGGCCTCCCATACTTGCGTGCGATATCGATGGCATGGCCCACATGGCGTATAGCCTGACTATACGAATCGCCCGATTGAGTTGTCAATTCGACCGGTACGAAAACACGCACGCGGTTCGTCCCGTGCGTAGGCAAAGCCCGGACGCATGCCGCCGGATTCACTCGCCCTGGCAACGCCCGCCACACCGCACCGCCTCAATCTGCCGACTCGTCGCCCGCGCGACCAGTCGGCCGATCGGCCGACCTCTTCCGGCTCCGCCGCCCGAACGACACCCGCCGCGCCGCCCGAGCAGGACGCCCCTGTCGGCTGCATGTATCATTTGCGGTTGAGATCAGCACGACGCCCGACATGACGGCATGCCGCGTCCGTCGTGCCGACCGCCTTGTTCGCCATGGAATTCCGGACCCAGTGAAACTCTCGTTCACCAAGATGCACGGCGCGGGCAACGACTTCGTCGTGCTCGACGGCTATTCGCGCGCGTTGCCGCCGCTCACCGAAGCGCAGGTACGCGCACTCGCCAACCGACACTTCGGCATCGGCGCCGACCAGTTGCTGGTCGTCGAGAAACCGACCGCCGACAACGCGGATTTCAAGTACCGGATCTTCAATTGCGACGGCGGCGAGGTCGAACACTGCGGCAACGGCGCGCGCTGCTTCGTGAAGTTCGTCAGCGACCGCGGCCTGACCGACAAGCGCAGCGTGCGCGTGCAGGTGATGAAGGGCCTGATCACGCTGACGATGCAGGACAACGGTGAAGTCGTCGTCGACATGGGCGCGCCCGTGTTCGTGCCGGCGCAGGTACCGTTCGACGCAGCGGGGCTCGACGGTCGCACCGAGGGCCACGACACGCTGTGGCCGCTCGACGTCGGCGGCGCGACGCGCTGGATCTCGACGGTGTCGATGGGCAACCCGCACGCGGTGCAGATCGTCGACGATGCCGAAGCGTATCCGGTGCTCGAAGAAGGCCCGCTGATCGAGCGCCACGCCCGCTTCCCGCAGCGCGTGAACGCCGGCTTCATGCAGATCGTGTCGCGCAGCGAAGTGAAACTGCGCGTGTACGAACGCGGTGCGGGCGAGACGCTCGCGTGCGGCACCGGCGCATGCGCGGCGGTGGCGGCCGGCATCCGGCGCGGCCTGCTCGATTCGCCGGTGACCGTTCACACGCACGGCGGCACGCTGACGATCGGCTGGGACGGCGCGCGCGACGAAACCGCCGCGCTGATGATGGCCGGGCCCGCCGCAACCGTGTTCGAAGGCGAGATCGACCTGAACGTCTGACCCTGCAACGTCATTGATAACTGAACGCTCCAGCCACATGAACGATCGCGAAGTCGCCGACTACCTGCTCGCCAATCCCGAATTCTTCGCGCGGCACGCCGAGCTGCTCGCGACGATCCGCCTCGCGAACCCGCACGGCAAGGCCGCGATCTCGCTGCAGGAGCGGCAGATGGAGATGCTGCGCGACAAGAACAAGCATCTCGAGCGCCGGCTCGCCGAGCTCGTGCGCTACGGCCACGAGAACGACAGCCTGTCCGCGAAGTTCAGCCGCTGGACCGCGCGCGTGATCGCGGAACGCGACCCGTACGCGCTGCCGCGCACGATCGCCGAAGGCATCGCCGACGTGTTCGACGTGCCGCAAACGGCACTGCGCGTGTGGGATGTCGCCGACACCTATGCGCAGGCCGATTTCGCGCGCCAGGTCGGCGAGGAAGTGCGCCTGTTTACGAACGGGTTGTCGACGCCGTACTGCGGCGCGAACACCGGCTTCGAGGCCGCGCAGTGGCTCGCGCCCACGGTCGCCGCCTCGGCCGCGAATGCGACGGATGGCGTGGAAGCCGCGCCGCCGGCCGGTGACGGCGCGGCCACGTCGGTCGCACTGCTCGCGCTGCGCGCGCCGCTCGCCGGCACCGATGCGCCCGCGTTCGGCCTGCTCGTGCTCGGCTCGCCCGATCCGCGCCGCTTCCACGACGGGATGGCGACCGACTTCCTCGCGCAGATCGCGACGCTCGCGAGCGCCGCGCTCACGCGCCTGCTGCCGCACTGATCTCGCGCCCGCGATGACCGACGATCCGATCGCCGCCTACCTGTCGAACCTGAAACACGTCAGGCAGCTGTCGGAACACACGCTGCGGGCGTACACGCACGAACTCGACGAACTGAAGAAGCTCGCCGCCGGCCGGCCGCTCGACGCGCTGACGGCCGCC
This sequence comes from Burkholderia ambifaria, assembly GCF_001443045.1. Classification (GTDB taxonomy): domain Bacteria; phylum Pseudomonadota; class Gammaproteobacteria; order Burkholderiales; family Burkholderiaceae; genus Burkholderia; species Burkholderia ambifaria_A. The sequence goes on from NZ_LKPJ01000003.1 coordinate 103,731, forward strand.
GACATGCGCGGTGCGGTCGCGCGCGCGCATGCGGGCGGACTGTCCGCGCGCTCGATCTCGCACCGGCTGTCCGCATGGCGCGCGTTCTACCGCTGGCTCGCGCAACGCATCGAGATGCCCGCAAACCCGGTCGCCGCGGTGCGTGCGCCGAAGCGTCCGAAAACCCTGCCGAAGGCGCTGTCGGTCGACGATGCCTCGGCATTGATGGACGCGCCGCTCGCCGGCACGACCGAAGGCATCCGCGATCACGCGATCCTCGAACTGTTCTATTCGTCGGGGCTGCGCCTCGCCGAACTGGTCGGGCTCGACGTCATGTACACGCAGGCCGACGGCTACCGCTCGGCCGGCTGGCTCGATCTCGCCGAAGCCGAAGTCACCGTGCTCGGCAAGGGCAACAAGGAACGCAAGGTGCCGGTCGGCCGCAAGGCGATCGACGCGCTGAACGCGTGGCTCGCGGTGCGCAGCGAATTCGTGAAGCACGACCCGTATCCGCTGTTCGTGTCCGTGCGCGGCAACCGGATGGCGCCGGGCGTCGTGCGCGACCGCGTGAAACGCGCGGCGCTCGCCGCGGGCATTCCCGCCAACGTCCACCCGCACGTGCTGCGCCATTCGTTCGCGACGCACATGCTGCAGTCGAGCGGCGACCTGCGCGCGGTGCAGGAACTGCTCGGCCACGCGAGCGTCGCCGCGACGCAGGTCTATACGTCGCTCGACTTCCAGCATCTCGCGAAGATTTACGACAGCGCGCATCCGCGCGCGAAGAAGCGCGACTGACGCGCGTCCCGCGTTACCCGCCGCGCGCGGCGACCGGCAACGGCCGGCTTCGCGCACGGCCCATTTCGATCTCATCATGCAAACCGTCACACTCAAACCGTCCAAGGAAAAATCGCTGCTGCGCCGGCATCCGTGGATCTATGCCAATGCGATCGATCGCGTCGACGGCAAGCCCGCGCCGGGCGCGACCGTGGTCGTGCGCGCGCACGACGGCCGCTTCCTCGCACGCGGCGCGTACAGCCCGCAGTCGCAGATCCGCGTGCGCGTGTGGAGCTTCGACGAGAACGAGCCGATCGACCACGCATTCTTCAAGCGCCGCGTGCAGCGCGCGGTCGCGCACCGCACGACGATGGTGTCGGGCACGGGCGCCGTGCGGCTCGTGTTCGGCGAAGCCGACGGGCTGCCGGGGCTGATCGTCGACTACTACATCGCGGACACGGCCGAACAGGGCGCCACGCCGCGCGGCCAGCTCGTGTGCCAGTTCATGGCCGCGGGCGTCGAAGCCTGGAAGGACGCGATCGTCGCGGCGCTCAGCGGCGCGACTGGCTGCCCGAACGTGTACGAACGCTCCGACGTGTCGATCCGCGACAAGGAAGGGCTCGAGCAGACGACCGGCGTGCTCGCCGGCGACGCGCCGCCCGCCACGCTGATCGCGAACGAAAACGGCGTGCGGTATCACGTCGACGTGCCGAACGGCCACAAGACGGGCTTCTACGTCGACCAGCGCGACAACCGCGCGCTCGTCGCGCAATACGCGGACGGCCGCGACGTGCTCAACTGCTTCTGCTACACCGGCGGCTTCTCGCTCGCGGCGCTCAAGGGCGGCGCGAAACGCGTCGTGTCGATCGACTCGTCGGGCGATGCGCTCGCGCTCGCGCAGCAGAACGTCGTGGCGAACGGCTTCGATGCCGAACGCACGACCTGGCTCGACGCGGACGCGTTCAAGACGCTGCGCCGCCTCGTCGACGAAGGCGAACGTTTCGACCTGATCGTGCTCGATCCGCCGAAGTTCGCCCCGACCCGCGACAGCGTCGAGCGCGCGTCACGCGCGTACAAGGACATCAACCTGAGCGGCTTCAAGCTGCTGCGCCCGGGTGGCCTGCTGTTCACATACTCGTGCTCGGGCGCGATCGACATGGACTTGTTCCAGAAGATCGTCGCGGGCGCGGCGGCCGACGCGAAGGTCGACGCACGGATCCTGAAGCGGCTCGGCGCGGGCGTCGACCATCCGCTGCTCGCCGCGTTCCCGGAAGGCGAATATCTGAAGGGCCTGCTGTTGCAAATCGTCTGATCGCCCCGATCTACGCGCGTAACCGTCCGCCGGCCGCACCCTCGCACCCGGCGGATTCGTACTCCCGCCTGTCGTCCGGACGACGGGCGAGGGCTTGACAGGTATGTTTCAATGGATGGTTGTGCGCCCCGGCTCGCGAGCCGAAGGCGCGACGCACACATCCTGGTTTTGACCCCGATTCACGAACCACAGGCGACCGACATGGCCACTCCCGTCACCATCCTTACCGGCTTCCTCGGCAGCGGCAAGACGACGCTGCTCAAGCGCATCCTGAACGAACAGCACGGCATGAAGATCGCCGTGATCGAGAACGAATTCGGCGAAGAGAACATCGATAACGAGATCCTCGTTCAGGACACGAAAGAGCAGATCATCCAGATGAGCAACGGCTGCATCTGCTGCACGATCCGCGGCGACCTCGCACGCGCGCTGGGCGACCTGGCCGCGAAGAAGCGCGACGGCAAGCTCGACTTCGACCGCATCGTGATCGAAACCACCGGCCTCGCGAATCCGGGCCCCGTCGCGCAGACCTTCTTCATCGACAGCGAGATCGCCGACGATTTCCTGCTCGACGCCGTCATCACGCTGGTCGACGCGAAGCATGCGAACGCGCAGCTCGACGAACATGAAGTGGTGCAGCGCCAGGTCGGCTTCGCCGATCGCCTGTTCATCACGAAGTCGGACCTCGTCGACGACCAGACGGTGGCGGGCCTCAAGCACCGTCTGATGCACATGAACCCGAAGGCGACGATCAAGGTCGTGAATTTCGGCGAAGCCGACATCAAGGAAATCTTCGACCTGCGCGGCTTCAACCTGAACGCGAAGCTCGAGATCGACCCCGACTTCCTCGCCGAAGACGATCACGCGCATCACCACCACGATCACGACCATGATCACGCCAATTGCGACCACGATCACGGTCAATGCGCGCACGATCACGATCATGGCCACCACCACGCGCACCACGACGACAAGATCAAGTCGTTCGTGTATCGCAACGACCGCCCGTTCGACCCGAACAAGCTGGAAGACTTCCTCGGCGGCATCCTGCAGATCTACGGCGAACGGATGCTGCGCTACAAGGGCGTGCTGTACATGAAGGGCGTCGATCGCAAGGTCGTGTTCCAGGGCGTGCACCAGATGATGGGCAGCGACCTCGCCGCGAAGTGGCTGCCGGCCGAGAAGAAGACCAACAAGATGGTGTTCATCGGCGTCGACCTGCCGCAGGACCTGATCACCGACGGCCTCGACGCCTGCCTCGCCTGACGCGCGCGGGCAACCGTTGCGCCCCCTTCCCGCACGGCCGTCTCGCAGGCGGCTGCTGCGGCCGCGGGGCGCCTTTTCCGGGCAGGGTTTCGCCGTCATCGCTTTTTCGCGATTTGCGCGTTATATTTTCTAGATATTGGCGCAGCCGACGGGGATCGACCCGATACGGCGCCCGCTTGCGATTCAGTTACAATACGTGCCCGCTGGAGTACGGCAATAACAGGCCCGGTTCTTGCTGAACCATTAATCCGGGCATCGCAACCGCGCCGGATCGCCCATCCGCCACCCGGCCGCGGCCGATGCGATCTGCCGCGCAGCACCGGTTCGCCGCGCGCGCAAATCCGCGCCAGGCCTATCCTGGTATTTGAGAACCGGTTTTCCAGAGGCTTTCGGCCCCGCGGCGGCAAATCGCAAATGATTGCAAGCGCAGTTGCGGGTAATCCCAAAGTGCAGGCAATATCTCTTGATTTGCCGCACATTGAAGAAGCAAGCAGATGACGAAGAAACTCTTGACCGAAGCCGAAATCCTGAAGATGAGCGACAAGGATTACATGAATGAGGATCAGCTCGCCTTCTTCAAAAATCGGCTCGAACAGTTGCAGGCGGACATCCTCAAGAACGCAGGCCAGACGACCGAGAACCTGCGCGAGACGGTGATCGTGCCCGATCCCGCCGATCGCGCGACGATCGAGGAAGAGCACGCGCTCGAGCTTCGCACGCGCGATCGCGAACGCAAGCTCCTCAAGAAGGTTCAGCAGTCGCTCGCCCGCATCGATTCCGGCGATTACGGCTGGTGCGAGGAAACCGGCGAACCGATCGGCATCCCGCGCCTGCTCGCGCGCCCGACGGCCACGCTGTCGCTCGAGGCGCAAGAGCGCCGCGAGCTGCGCCAGAAGCTGTTCGGCGACTGATCGAGCGGCGTTCCGCTCCGACACGCTGCTTCCCGAAAGCGCGCGGCCTGCCGCGCGCTTTTTGTTTTTCCGGCACCGGTTCCCGTCCGGGCCGATTTGCATCCCCCTCTTGATATCCCGGCGCCCGCCCTAAAATGAAACGGACGCGCGCCGGGCCGCTCCCCGGCGCACTGCGATTCATGCGGCGGCGCCCCGCGCCGCCCGACTCTTCCCCGTTTTTCTCAAGGAACGCAGATGGAGCAATTTCACGGCACGACCATCGTTTCGGTCCGACGCGGCGACAAGGTCGCGCTCGGCGGCGACGGCCAGGTAACCCTCGGCAACATCGTCATGAAGGGTGGCGCGCGGAAAGTGCGGCGGATCTACAACAACCAGGTACTGGTCGGATTCGCGGGCGGCACCGCCGATGCGTTCTCGCTGCTCGATCGCTTCGAGGCGAAGCTCGAGAAGCACCAGGGCAACCTGACCCGCGCGGCCGTCGAGCTCGCGAAGGACTGGCGCACCGACCGGATGCTGCGCCGCCTCGAGGCGATGCTGATCACGGCCGATGCGACCACCACGCTCGTGATCACCGGCAACGGCGACGTGCTCGACCCGGAAGGCGGCATCTGCGCGATCGGTTCGGGCGGCGCGTACGCGCAGGCCGCGGCTCGCGCGCTCGCGGAGAACACCGAGCTGTCCCCGCGCGAAATCGTCGAGAAATCGCTCGCGATCGCCGGCGACATGTGCATCTACACGAACCACAACCGCATCATCGAAACGATCGAGTAAGGACCGCACCATGAGCACCATGACCCCTGCCGAGATCGTCTCGGAACTCGACAAGCACATCATCGGCCAGGCCAAGGCGAAGAAGGCCGTCGCGGTCGCGCTGCGCAACCGCTGGCGCCGCCAGCAGGTCGCCGACCCGCTGCGCCAGGAAATCACGCCAAAGAACATCCTGATGATCGGGCCGACGGGCGTCGGCAAGACCGAAATCGCACGCCGCCTCGCGAAGCTCGCCGACGCGCCGTTCATCAAGATCGAAGCGACCAAGTTCACCGAAGTCGGCTACGTCGGCCGCGACGTCGACAGCATCGTGCGCGACCTGATCGAGATCTCGGTCAAGCAGACGCGTGAATCCGAGATGCGCAAGGTGCGCAGCAAGGCGACCGACCAGGCGGAAGACCGCATCCTCGACCTCCTGCTGCCGCAACCGCGCGCGGTGGGCTTCGGCGGCAACGCCGATCACGCGAACGACGACAACAACGCGACGCGCCAGACTTTCCGCAAGCGCCTGCGCGAAGGCCAGCTCGACGACAAGGAGGTCGAACTCGACATCGAGCAGCCGTCGGCCGGCATGGACATCATGGCGCCGCCGGGGATGGAAGAGATGACCGAGCAGATCCGCTCGATGTTCTCGAACCTCGGCAGCGGCAAGAAGCAGCGCCGCAAGGTGAAGATCAAGGAAGCGCTGAAGCTGCTGACCGACGAGGAAGCGGCGAAGATGCTCAACGACGAGGAAGTGAAGACGAAGGCGGTGCAGAACGTCGAGCAGAACGGCATCGTGTTCCTCGACGAGATCGACAAGATCACATCGCGCAACAACGAAGGCAGCGGCGGCGAAGTGTCGCGCCAGGGCGTGCAGCGCGATCTGCTGCCACTCGTCGAAGGCACGACGGTCAACACGAAGTACGGGATGGTGAAGACCGATCACATCCTGTTCATCGCGAGCGGCGCATTCCACCTCGCAAAGCCGAGCGACCTGATTCCGGAACTGCAGGGGCGCTTCCCGATCCGCGTCGAGCTCGACTCGCTGTCGGTGAACGATTTCGAGGCGATCCTCGTCGCGACCGACGCGAGCCTCGTCAAGCAGTACCAGGCGCTGCTCGCAACGGAAGACGTGCAGCTCGAGTTCGGCGAGGACGGCATTCGCCGCCTCGCCGAGATCGCGTATGCGGTCAACGAGAAAACCGAGAACATCGGCGCGCGCCGCCTGTACACGGTGATCGAGAAGCTGCTCGAGGAAGTGTCGTTCTCGGCCGGCAACCACGCCGGCGAGCGCGTGACGATCGACGCGAAGTATGTCGACCGTGCGCTCGGCGAAGTGTCGCAGGACGAAGACCTGTCGCGCTACGTGCTGTAACGCGCGCGGCGTCGAATGCGCAACGGGCGGCCCGGCGGGCCGCCCGTTTTCGTTGGTGCGGCCGGCCGATGCCGCGCCGCCGCTTACTGCCGGACCGGCTTCTTCGCGAGCTTGCGCTGCAACGTGCGGCGGTGCATGTTCAGCGCGCGCGCAGTCGCCGAGATGTTGTTGTTGTTTTCCGCGAGCACGCGCTGGATGTGCTCCCATTCGAGCCGGTCGACCGACAACACGACCGGATTCTCGAGCGCCTCGTCGGCCTGCACTTCGCTCGCGTTGGTCTGCAGCGCGGCCAGGATCGACTCGATGTTCGCGGGCTTCGCGAGATAGTTGTCGGCGCCTTCCTTCACGGCCTGCACGGCGGTCGCGATGCTCGCGTAGCCCGTCAGCACGAGGATCCGCGCGTCGGGTTGCAGGTCGCACAGCGGCGCGATCAGGCTCAGGCCCGAATCCTCACCGAGATGCAGGTCGACGGTGATGAACTGGAACTTGCCGCCGGCCGCGAGCCGCAGCGCCCCCTCCTTGTCGTGCGCCTGCTGGACCGCGTAGCCGCGGCGCTCGAGGCCGCGCGCGAGCGTGCCCGCGAACACCTCGTTGTCGTCGATCACCAGGAAATTGTTCTCGCTCATGTGGTTTCTCCGTCTACGTGTTGGTTGAGGCGGCCGGCGCCGCGATGCGCGCCACCGGCAGGCGCAGCACCGCGCGCGTGCCGCGGCCGGAAGCGCCGGCCGGGCGGCTGTCCGGCGCGGCTGCCGCTCGTTCGGTCGTGCGCCGGCCCGACGCGGCAGCGGCGTGACCGTTCGCTCCGCCACCGGCGCGACCGTTGCCGATCGCCGCGCGCGGCGTGACATCGGACAGCTCGATCTCGCCGCCGAGGCGCACTGCCGCGCTGAACGCAAGGTACAGGCCGACCCCGTGCCCGCCCTGCGTGCTGTCGACCGGCATCGCGCCGAGCGATTCGCGCAACGCGGCCGGAATGCCCGGGCCGTCGTCGCATACTTCGAATTCGATCTGGTCGCCCGCCCGCTCGTTGTGCGCGAGCTTCGCGGCCAGCGTCACGCGGTGCGGGCTCGCCCGTGCGGCGTTGTCGAGCAGGATCGTCAGGATCTGGCCGGCCGCGACCGTATCGTCGAGCGCGACGCCCGACGGGCGCGCGCCGAGCAGCTCGAACTGCACGTGCGGATGCCGCAGGCGCCAGTGCTCGACGAACGTGTCGAGCCAGTCGTCCACCGGCTGGCGGCTCGCCGGCGCGCTCGCGCGGCTGCGCAGGCGCGCGAGCGCCGACGTGCAGAGCGTCATCTGTTCTTCCAGCACCTTCAGGTCGGCCTCGTAGCGCGCCAGCCCCGGATCGGCGCGTGCCGCGTCGCGCAACTCCTCCGCGAGCATCGCGATCGTCGACAGCGGCGTGCCCATCTCGTGCGCGACGGTAGCAGCCTGCACGCCGAGCGCGACCGCCCGCTCGTCGCGCAGCAGGTGCGCCTGCGCTTCGCCGAGCGCCGAGTCGCGCTGGCGCAGCGCGTTCGACATGCGCGCGACGAACCATGCGATCAGCCCGACGCTGACCATGAAGTTCGCCCACATCCCGGTGCGGTAGTAGTCGAACAGGTTCGCCGGGTTGTCCATGTTGAGCGGCACCGAATCGAAGCCGAGCGCCGCGTAGCACGCGACGGCGAACGCCGCGAGCCAGATCATCAGGTGCCACGGCAGCACGGCCGCCGCGATCGCGAGCGACGGCAGGTACAGCGACACGAACGGGTTGGTCGTGCCGCCCGACAGGAACAGCAGCGCCGACAGCGCGCCGAGGTCGACCCACAGCTGGCCGAGCAGCTCGAAATTGGTCTCGGGCCGCGCGCGCAGCACGCGCACCCAGGTCAGCGCGTTGAAAACGATTTCGAGCGCGATGACCATCAGCATCGCCGGCAACGGCAGATGCACGCCGAAATAGGTCTGCACGACGCCGATCGTCACGAGCTGGCCGATGATCGCGAGATTGCGCAGCCAGAACAGGTGGCTCAGGTTGACGCGCCCGGTGGTGGTGATTCGTTGCATCCGAGCAGTTTACCCGTTTAGCAGCCGGCGCCTCTACGGGGCCGGATCGGATACTCGCCCGACAGCCGGGCAAGCCGGCGTCTCGTCGGGTTGCACGGGCTCGCGCCGTCAGCCGGCCGCACCGGCCATGCGCTGCGCGATCTCATCGGCGAGGCACTCGGGGCAGCGGCAGCGCGCGCCGGCCGCTGGCGGCGCGTCGCCAGGCAGGGCCGGCATCGACGTGCACCAGCAGTCGAACGGCTGCGTGCGGACGCCGCAGTCGAAGCTCCGCCCGCAGTGCGGGCAGCGCGCGCGGCGCGGGGTCGAACGGGCGTCGGCGGCGGAATCGGTCATGGGGCAAGCGCGGAAGCGGGCATGAACGTCACCCTACGCGACAAGCATAGCGCGGCGGACGGATTTTGCACGTCGGCCGTCCGGCCAAGGCGTGCCGCCGGCACCGCCGGATGCGCCGCTCGCCGCCCCGCCCGGACCACTGCCGCAGGGCCCCGCGCCATAGCCGGCGGGCCGCCCGCCCTGCACGATCTGCCGTCCGGCCAGCCCAAAAACCCGATGCTGCGCTGCGCCACTCCTGTACAATTCGCCCTGTTTCAACCGTTCCCAGCCAGAGCCGCCGCCATGTCCGAGCCCATCGACCTCTCGCAGATCGCCCCCACGCTGAAGGCAGAAATCCTCGCCGAGGCGCTGCCGTACATCCGCCGATACCACGGCAAGACCGTGGTGATCAAATACGGCGGCAACGCGATGACGGAAGAGCGGCTCAAGCAGGGCTTCGCGCGCGACGTGATCCTGCTGAAACTGGTCGGCATCAATCCGGTGATCGTCCACGGCGGCGGTCCGCAGATCGATCACGCGCTGAAGAAGATCGGCAAGGCCGGCACCTTCATCCAGGGCATGCGCGTGACCGACGAAGAGACGATGGAAGTCGTCGAATGGGTGCTCGGCGGCGAAGTGCAGCAGGACATCGTGATGCTGATCAACCACTTCGGCGGCCATGCGGTGGGCCTGACGGGCAAGGACGGCGGCCTGATCCACGCGCGCAAGCTGCTGATGCCGGACCGCGACAACCCAGGCCAGTACATCGACATCGGCCAGGTCGGCGAAGTCGAAGCGATCAACCCGGCGGTCGTGAAGGCGCTGCAGGACGACGCGTTCATCCCGGTGATCTCGCCGATCGGCTTCGGCGCGGATGGCCTGTCGTACAACATCAACGCGGACCTCGTCGCGGGCAAGCTCGCCACGGTGCTGAACGCCGAAAAGCTGCTGATGATGACCAACATCCCCGGCGTGATGGACAAGGACGGCAACCTGCTGACCGACCTGTCCGCACGCGAGATCGACGCGCTGTTCGAAGACGGCACGATCTCGGGCGGCATGCTGCCGAAGATCTCGTCGGCGCTCGACGCCGCGAAGAGCGGCGTGAAGTCGGTGCACATCGTCGACGGCCGGATCGAGCACTCGGTGCTGCTGGAAATCCTGACCGAGCAGCCGTTCGGCACGATGATCCGCTCGCATTGAGCGCGCGCCGCCCGCCCACTCGCCCCGACTTGCCGGCGTCGCTGCGACGCCGGCGCATCTCCCGCAGCCGGCCGCGTGCCGGCGCGCCCGTCTGGCTGTTCGATCTCGACAACACGCTGCACCACGCATCGCACGCGATCTTTCCGGAGATCAACCGCGCGATGACGCAGTACATCATCGACGCGCTCCACGTCGAGCGTGCCGAGGCCGACCGGCTGCGCACCGGCTACACGCAGCGTTACGGCGCCGCGCTCCTCGGCCTCGCGCGCCATCATCCGATCGATCCGAACGACTTCCTGCGGGTCGTCCACACGTTTTCCGATTTGCCGGCGATGCTGCGCGCCGAGCGCGGCCTCGCGCGCATCGTCGCCGCGCTGCCGGGGCGCAAGTTCGTGCTGACCAACGCGCCGGAGAATTACGCGCGTGCGGTCCTGCGCGAGCTGCGCATCGAGCGGCTGTTCGAGCGCGTGATCGCGATCGAGCACATGCGCGACCGGCGCACATGGCGCGCGAAGCCCGACCACACGATGCTGCGCCGGACGCTGCGCGCCGCGCACGCGCGGCTGGCCGACGCGATCCTCGTCGAAGATACCCGCAGCCACCTGAAGCGCTACAAGCGCCTCGGCATCGGCACCGTATGGATCACCGGCCACCTGCCGGGTCATTTGCCGAACATCGGCCGTCCGCATTATGTCGACCAGCGCATTCGTTCGTTAAAATCGCTGCGACTGGGCACACGATCGGGGCGACAGAAATGCAGCCGACTTACCCGCAGGACCAAGCCGTAACGGAAGACCAGGCCACACCGTCCCGCCCGCGCCCGAAACCGGGCGAGCGGCGCGTGATGATCCTGCAGACACTCGCCGCGATGCTCGAGGCGCCCAAGCCCGAGAAAATCACGACCGCCGCGCTCGCGGCCCGGCTCGACGTGTCGGAAGCAGCGCTCTACCGGCATTTCGCCAGCAAGGCGAAGATGTACGAAGGGCTGATCGAGTTCATCGAGCAGGCGCTGTTCGGACTCGTCAACCAGATCGTCGCGAAGGAGCCGAACGGCGTACTGCAGGCGCGCACGATCGCGTTGACGATGCTCAATTTCGCCGCGAAGAACCCCGGGATGACGCGCGTGCTGACCGGCGAGGCACTGGTCGGCGAGGACGAGCGGCTCACCGAACGCGTGAACCAGCTGCTCGACCGGATCGAGGCGACCGTCAAGCAATGCCTGCGGGTCGCGCGCACGGAAGCCAGCGCGCCGCAGGACGGCGCCGCACCGTTCTCGCTACCGGCCGACTACGATCCCGCCGCCCGCGCGAGCCTGCTCGTCAGCTACGTGATCGGCCGGTGGCACCGTTTCGCGAAGGGCGGGTTCCAGAAGCCGCCCGGCGAGCAGGCCGATGCGCATTTGCGGTTGATCCTGCAGTAACGCTCGAGACGCCGACGTGCGCGCCATCGAGCGTCGCACACGCTTGGTCACACGCGTCGACGCCCAGGCGCCGAATCCGCGCTAGCCGTGGCACATGGCATGGCCTCGCCTGTCCACGCTCGCGGTACTGACAGCCGGAATCGGCGCGGGGCTCATATCCCGAGCACGCCGTCATTAATTCGCCATCCTTAATACATTCCTACCTGAACCGGCGCCGAAGCGCGCTGCATCCACCAGACAGCCTCTCGATCCTTGCAGCGCCCCCGCAACGTCGACGTCTCGGCACGTGTGTGCGGCATGCGAGTCACGTCCCCTGACGATTCTTAAAAGAAATTTAGTACTCGACCTACGTGAAAGCCAGTCGACTTAGAGATTGTCCCATTCTTTCGAATGGCTTACTCGGGAACAATATCACCTGTTTCCCGCAGCTGCTGCCGCCCCGTAGCAGCGATGCGCGACAGCGCGATGGAAACGTCCGTGCGTCGTCTTTCGACGCGAGGCCCTTACTAATAGGTACGTAAATGTCCAAAAAAGCACTTTCCATTCTGATGGCGACAGCAGGTCTCCTCGCCGCTGCCTCGTCGGCTCAGGCAGCTGACGGCACGATCACGATCACCGGCGAAATCACCGCCCAAACCTGCAACATCTCGGGCGACGGCGGCGGCAAGGATTTCACCGTCACGCTGCCCACCGTGTCGACGTCGGCGCTCTCCGTGCCGGGCTCAACGGCCGGCCGCAAACCGTTCCGTATCGCACTGTCCAACTGCTCGCCGAACTCGGGCAATGCGTCGGTGTACTTCGAACCAGGCACGACGGTCAACGCGCAAACCGGCCAGCTGTTCAACTCGACGGGTAATGCGAAGAACGTCGAGGTCGGCCTGCTGAACAAGGACGGCTCGAACATCAAGCTCGGCGCAGCCCAGGCACAGCAGAACTCGCAAACCGTGCCGATCTCGGGCGGCGCGGCAACCCTCGACTACTACGCGCAATACGTCGCGACCGGCGGCGCCTCCACCGCAGGCACGGTCGGTACGTCGGTCATGTACTCAGTCTCGTACCAGTAACCCGGTCCCCCGACCGGCGGCCCGTGCACCGCAAAGCTGCAGCGGTGAGCGGGCCGCACCGGACCAACTGTAAATATGATCATCTGTAAGGAGAACTCGGCGATGGGTATGCCAATGAACTGGCGCTTGAGCGTGGGCGCCGCAGCGCTGGTCGCGTCGCTTTCCGGCATGGGTACGGCGGACGCAAGCGTCGTGATCGGCGGAACGCGCGTGGTCTATCCGGAAAAGGAGCGCGAGGTAACGGTCAAGCTGACCAACGAAGGCGATCGTCCGTCGCTCGTGCAGGCCTGGATCGACGACGGCAACGCGAACGCGCTGCCCGACGAATCGAAAGTGCCGTTCATGCTGACACCGCCGTTGTTCCGCCTGGATCCGAAGAAAGGCCAGAGCCTGCGACTGATCTACACGCAGGAACCGCTCGCACAGGACAAGGAAACGCTGTATTGGCTCAACGTGCTCGACGTCCCGCCGCAGGCCGCGGACGACGCCAATACGCCGAACCTGCTGCAACTCGCGTTCCGCTCGCGCATCAAGCTGTTCTTCCGCCCGGCCGCGCTGCAAGGCATCGCCGACGAGTCCGCGGAAAAGGTGACCTGGAATTTCGCACCGAAAGCCGGTGGTGGCTATGCGCTGCAGGCGAAGAACCCCACGCCTTACCACGTGACGTTCACCAAGCTCACCGTCAAGTCCGGCGGCACGACCTGGACCGACGACAAGGGCGGCATGGTCAAGCCTGGCGCGACCGAGCAGTTCGACGTCGGCAACGTGCAATCGATGCCGGGCGCACCGATCGAGGTCGATTACACGTTCCTCAACGACTACGGCGCGGGCATCGAAGGCAGCTACGCACCGAAGAAAGCGCACTGACGCCACCCAGGCATTCCTGACTCAATCCGTCGCTGATCGACGGCGCTCAATCGCGCCGGCGCTGGCAGACTGTCGCTCGCAATATGACGATGCGGCATTAATTTATCGAATTCATGCGAGCGAATCATCAAAATCAACCGCTGGAAGCCACCGCACGTTTTGCGCTCAAGCCGAGCTATCTGCTCGTCATGGCGACGCTCGGCGGCTGGGCGGCCGGTGCGCAGGCTGCCGACACGACGGCCGCCTCGGCGGGCCGTTTCGACGTCGCGCAGGTTCAGTTCAACGATACGTTGATGATGAAACCGCGCGGCCAGCGGCTCGACCTCGATCGCTTCGCGAAAGGCAATCCGGTGCCTGCCGGCGACTACCTGGTCGACCTCTACGTCAACGAAACGTGGACCGGCCGCTCGACGGTGCGCTTCGACGCAACGGCAGGCGCGACCGACGCGACGCCGTGCTTCGATCGCACGCTCGTGAGCCGCCTCAACCTCGACGACCAGGCGCTGACCGACGTCGCGCGTGCCGAGCTGGCGCGCGTGCAGGCCGGTGAATGCACGACTGTCGACAAACTGGTGGGCGGCGCGACGGTCGAATTCGACATGTCGGAGCTGCGGCTGAACGTGAGCATTCCGCAGGCCGCGTTGCTGCGCAATCCGCGCGGCTACGTGAGTCCGGAACTGTGGGACAGCGGCGTGACGAGCGCGACGCTCAAGTACAACGCCAACGTGTTCCGCAACACGTCGTCGGGATACGAAAGCACGCAGGGATACGTCGGGTTGAATGCCGGCGTCAACGTCGCGAACTGGCATTTCCGGCACAACGGCACCTACACCGCGCAAACGCAGGGCGACAACCGCTACCAAAGCCTCAACACGTACGTTCAACGCGACCTGCCGGCTTGGCGCAGCCAGTTGAAGATCGGCGAGACCTACACCGACGGCACGCTGTTCGACAGCGTGGGCATGCGCGGCGTCACGCTCGAGACGGACGACCGGATGCTGCCCGATTCGATGCGCGGTTACGCACCCGTGGTCCGCGGCATCGCAACGAGCAACGCGCACGTCTCGGTTTCGCAGAACGGCGCGGTGCTGTACGAAACCAACGTCGCGCCGGGGCCGTTCGAGATCAACGACCTGTACGCAACCGGCTACGGCGGCAACCTGCTCGTCACGGTCACCGAGGCCGACGGCAAGACGCACAGCTTCACGGTGCCGTATGCGGCCGTCGTGCAATCGCTGCGTCCGGGCATCTCGCGGTTCGGCGTCGCGCTCGGGCAGTTGCGCGAGCCGCAGCTCGAACGCCATCCGAATTTCGCGCAGGCCACTTATCAGCGCGGCATCAACAACCTGATAACGGGCTACGTCGGCGCGATCGTCGCGGAGAACTACCTGGCCGGGCTGGTCGGTGCGGCACTCAATACGTCGTTCGGCGCGTTCGCCACCGACGTCACGCATGCGAGCGCGCGTATTCCGGGCGCCTCCGCAACGACCGGGCAAAGCGTTCGCGTCAGCTACAGCAAGTCCGTCGAGGCGACCGGCACGAACGTCGCGGTCGCCGCGTATCGTTACTCGTCGCGCGGCTACTGGACCATGCGCGACGCGATGTATGCCCGCGAGCTCGCGGCCAAGGGCAACGATACAAACAGCGTCTACCGGCAACGCAACCAGGTCCAGCTGACGCTCAATCAGACGCTCGGCGAAAAGCGCGGCAGCCTGTTCGCGGTGGGCTCGACGGTCAACTACTGGAATCACCCCGGCACGACGACGCAGTTCCAGCTTGGCTACAACAACAGCCTGCGCGTCGCCGGCCTCAACCTGAGCTACAACCTGTCGGTCTCGCGGCAACGCGACGGCTCCACCGGCCAACTGAGCAACCAGGTGTACGCGAACGTAACGGTTCCGCTCGGCCGACGCTCGTATGCACCGACGCTGAGCGCGAGCGTCGCACGCAACAGCCAGGGCGGCACGACCGCCCAGACGTCGCTGACCGGCACCGTCGGAAAGTCCAATGCGTTCTCGTACGGCGTCAACATCAATTCCGGCGGCGGCGCGACGTCCGGCGGCGGCAATGCGCAGTATCGCAGCCCGTTCGCAACGTTCTCCGGCAGCGCGACCGGCGGCAGCGGCTACTCGAGCGTGTCCGCCGGCGTATCGGGCGCATTCGTCGGTCACGCGGGCGGCATCACGCTCACCAACGATCTCGGCGACACCGCCGCGATCGTCGAGGCGAAAGACGCCGTCGGCGCGCAAGTCACGAACGGCACGGACGTGCGGATTGACGGGCGCGGCTACGCGGTGCTCCCGTATCTGACGCCGTACAAGATGAACACCGTCGAACTGGATCCGAAGGGCATCCCGACCGACGTCGAAATGCTGACGACCAGCCAGCAGGTCGCGCCACGTGCAAATTCGGTCGTGAAGCTCAAGTTCGGGACGGTCAGCGGTCGCGCGGTCCTGCTGACGATGCGCCAGCCTGATGGCTCGCCGGTACCGTTCGGCAGCGCCGTCATCGACGCAGGCGGCAAGACCATCGGGATGGCGGGACAGGGCGGCAAGTTGTTCGCCCGCGGCCTGAGCGACACCGGCACCCTGACGGCGAAATGGGGCAATCGCAAGACCGAAGTCTGCTCCTTCAGTTACCAACTGCCTGTCAAGCACAGCAAGAGCGACGTGTACACGCGTGTCGAATCGACATGCGACAACGCTGCAGCGTCGCATAACGCCGCCGCAACCGATGCACGGGAAGAGACCGATGATTCGATCGATACCGTTGGCGCGAAGCTTCCTCCCGGCAACGGTTCGCACTAGGAAACTCGGCATTCCCCGAATGCCTGTCCAGGCGGAATGTCACCCAATGCAAAACGGAAAGACCATGCTCAAGTATCTGCTGATTACCACGCTCTGTATCGCTGGCTCGATGTATTCAGTCGCCAGTCAAGCGCAAATTCCAAGATGCTATAACGACGAAACGGGTGCCGATTATCAGCGCAGCTTCTCTTTCGGCACTGTCCTTGTCCCGAGCGACGTACCTGACGGCACGGTTTTGGCGACAACGACCCTGACGATGCCATATCGATGCGACGCGAATACTACTTCGCCCTATGGATATTCGTTTTACTTCATGAACAATCAGCGGCCCACCGGCATTCCCGGCGTTTCGTATGTTCTGACCAGCTTGCCCGCGCCGGAATCCCTGGGGCTGCGCTTCACCAATCTCGAGACCGGAGAGGTCATGATGGTCTATAACGGCGCAACGCAGGATTGGGCACCGCCTCATACAACGACGAAACCGATTGAAGGCCGATACCGAATCAAGATCGAACTGATCAAGGCCAGCGATCGCATTTACAACGCGGTCATCCCGAACGGTAGCGTCGGCATATGGCAGATAGGCGCACAGAACCGGGCTCGTCCCACGTACGGATACAAGTATCAGATCTATTGGAATGAAGCCGGCAAAGGAAAGCTGGTCATCATGCCGAAGACCTGCACCGTCACCACGCCGGATATCAGGTTTCCATTGCCGCCGGTGGCCGCGAGCAAGCTCGGTACAGTGGGCATGACCGCGGGCGATACCGGATTCAACATCGGATTGAATTGCAAGTCCGGATCGAACGTCTACGTGACGCTGACTGATTTGACGAACCAGGGCAACACGGGAAATCAACTGACGCTCACGCCGGATTCGTCGGCGCAAGGCGTGAAGCTGCGCATTTTGAGAAATGGACAGCCCGTCGGCTACGGTCCGGATTCGGCCGCCATCGGCAACACGAATCAATGGTATGTCGGCCCGTCCGCAACGCTTAGCAACATTCCGCTGACCGCGCAATATATCGCGACCGGCAAGGTGTCCAGTGGAACGGTGAAGGGGGTCGCTACATTCACGATGAGTTACCAGTAGTCGCAGCACGCCGAACGGCACAGTAATTCGGTAGTACCGGTCGCCGGGTAGCGCGGAGCGACCGATACTCACTGACGGCCATCGCCCGATCGATGGTCGAACGACCTTCCATTTTGCAGTCCTTATAGATGCATCGGAAGGTTGGCTTTCGGACCAAGTCGGATGCCGCCCGCACGACCTGTCATGGCAGGTGAGCGACCTGATGACGAAGTCCATTTTTTTCTCAACCAGTACCAGAGGATTTGATATGAAGCTCGCACTCTCCAGCATCGCAGCACTCGCCGTCGTTGCCGCAGCAACCCTGCCCACCGTGGCACACGCCACCGACGGCACGATCACCATCAACGGCCAGATCGGTACGCAGACCTGCACGATCAACGGCAACGGCACGGGCGGCAAGGACTTCACCGTCGCACTGCCGAAGGTGTCGACGTCGTCGCTCGCCAGCGGCGGCTCGACGGCCGGCCGCACGCCGTTCAAGATCGGCCTGACGAACTGCTCGCCGGCAACCGGCAACGTCTACACGCACTTCGAACCGGGCACCACGGTCAACTCGACCACCGGCCAGTTGTTCAACGCAACGGGCACTGCGAAGAATGTCGAAGTCGGCCTGCTCAACGGCGACACGAGCAACATCGGCGTAGGCAAGGCCGATGAAAATTCGAAGACGGTCGCACTGTCGAACGGCGCTGCAGAGCTGCCGTATTACGCTCAGTACGTCGCGACGGGCGGCCCGGCAGGCCAAGGCACGGTGAACACCTCGGTGATGTACTCGATCATGTATCAGTAAAGTCCGAGAGCCGGCGCGCGTCCCGTGCGCCGGATCGTCACAGGGGCGCGGGGGCGCGCGCCCCTTCCCCGGCATCTTCGGCGAACCAACGCGCCATCGATCCGCATGCCGACGGCATTGTCGTTCGACTAGTCGGCACTGCACCTCGCCTCTTTCAGGATCCCCTTACCAACCAAGCCGGAAACGCTCACGCCGAGTGACTCGCAATGGGTCAAAGACACACCCCAACGCCTGCAATCATTCAGACAGTCGGTTCCGAAGCACTATCGCGCCTCACGTGTCCTCCATGCCGCCCGTCGGTCTCTTCCGAAAATTCGAACTCGTCCAATATCCAAAATCACTCAATAAAACTACTTTTCACCTGTTCAAGACAAAAAAGGTGATCCGGTGAACCGCAGTTATTTCCTCTCGTCCCGAGCGCGCGTCCGACTATATGTCGCACATTCGGCCCTGCTCGCCGGCGCGGCGATGTCGTCGCCGTCAACCGCACAAGTCACGGGCGGCGGCCCGCAACGAGCCGACGGCATCGAACTCGAAGTTGCGCCGGGTGAATATTCGACGCACAAGTCCGGCGAAGCCGTGCTGTCCGCAATCAACGGCGGCATCCTGACGACCAACAGCCGGACCCGCGTCTTTTCGACCGGCAACGGCGCGGCGGGTGCCGCCGCGTGGGGCAGCCAGTCGCGCGTCGTCCTCCGCGATACCGAAATCCGGACCCGCGGCAGCTCCAGCGCCGGCATCGACCTTCGTAACGGCGGTAACGCATCCGCGGAGCGCGTGTCCATCGATACCGACGGCGACTATTCGCATGGCGCGTCCGTCGACGGCGACAATGCGCGCCTCACGCTGTCCGACAGCGTGATCGTGACGCGCGGCAAGGAAGCGCATGGCATCACGGCGATCCTGGCGCCGGGCGGCACCATCGACGTGTCCGACACGCTGATCCGTACCAGCGGCCTGTTCGGCGTCGGCCTGTCCATCAGTTACGGCGGCGTCCGGGCGACACTGACCCGCACCGATATCCGTACGGATGGCGACTATGCGTCGGTGCTGTATCTACCGAGCGCTTCCACAGTTGCATTCAGCGACTCGCACCTGGAAACCGCCGGCGACTACGCGCTCGGCGTGGACACGCGCGAGGGCAGCGTCGAGCTCGCGCGCACGCGCGTCATCACGCACGGCAACAGCGCGCACGGGCTTTATGCATCGAAGGAGTACACCGATACGCCGGCCGTCGATGCAACCGATACGTTCGTGACCACCACCGGCACGCGCGCGATCGGCGCGATCGCCCGCCTCGGCGGCAAGATCTCGATGACGCGCGGCGGCATCACGACGAGCGGCGAACGCGCGCGCGGCGTGATGTCGGCCGGTACGGACTCCGTCGCATCGCTCGTCGATACAAGCGTCGAAACCCACGGCAAGGAAGCCGTCGCGCTTTATTCGAGCGTCGGCGGCACGATCGACCTCGTGCGGACCAGCGCGCGCGCAACCGGCGACGGCGCCCATGCAGCGGCCGTCTACGGCGGCACGCTGACGATCGATGACGGCTCGCTGGTCAGCGAACGCCACGGCGCGATCGACGCATCCGACGCGATCATCTCACTGAAGAACGGCACCCGCGCCATCGGCGGCAACGGCACGCTGCTATCCGTCCATGCGGCGTCAGGCGCACCCGTGCTCCTGACGCTCGACACCGGTTCCCGTGCCGACGGCGACATCGTCAACCAGCCGACCGACGACGGCAGCCCGACGGATGCCGTGACGAACGTCACGCTCGCCAATGCGTCCGCGTGGACCGGCGCGACCGACGTGGTCCGCTCGCTGTCGCTGGACACGAACAGCCGCTGGACCGTCACCGCCGATTCGACGGTCGGCTCCGTCGCGCTGAACGATTCGACGATCGCGTTCGCCGCACCCGCGGCCCGCGGCACGCCGACACCGCGCACACTCGTCGTGACGGGCGACTATGCGGCCCGCAACGGCCGGCTGGTTCTCCATACGACGCTGCAGGACGACGCGTCGCCCACCGACCGCCTCGTGATCGACGGCGGCCACGCGTCGGGCGACACCGGCATCGTCGTCAAGCGTTCGGGTGGCGACGGCGCGCCAACGACCGTCGGCATCCCGATCGTCGAAACGCGCAATGGCGGCACGACCGACGCGTCGGCCTTCACGCTCGATGCAGCATCGGACGGCTACCGGCAAGGCTTCGGCACATTGTCTGCCGGCGGCTACGACTACATGCTCAAGCGCGGCGGCCAGGGCGGCCGCGAGGACGACTGGTATCTCGTCTCCGCGGCAAAACCCGTTCCGCCGGAACCGCCGCAGCCACCCGGCCCCGTCGATCCCGATCCGCCGATCAGCCCGGAAATCAATCCGCCCCCTCGCACTGCCGCCCCGGAGCCGGATGCGTATCTCGCGAACGCCGATGCGGCGTCGACGATGGCAATCCACACGCTGCATCAGCGCGACGATCGCTCGCTGCGCACCGAAGCAGCCGGCCCGCTCGACGGCGCGGTCTGGCTGCGCGCCGAGGGCCAGATGACGTCGATGTCGGGCAGCAACCGCAGCGTGTCGGGCAACGGCCGCCTGATTCATGCGGGCGCCGACCTGCTCCGCTTCGACGACGGTCGCGGCGGCAGTATCCGCGCCGGCGCGATGGGCATGTACGGCAGTCAGACGAACTGGTCGACGCGCCCCCTGTGGAACGCGATCGAGCACCGCGTGATGAACGCCACCGCTCGCGGCAGCGTCTCCGGCTACAACGTCGGGCTGTATGGCACGTGGTACGGCAACCGCGACATCCTGACCGGCCCCTATGTCGACGCATGGTTCATGTACGGTGCCTATGCGAACAGCGTCGGCGGCAGCCTCGCAGCCGATTCGTACCGGTCACGCACCGTCACGGGCTCGCTGGAAACCGGCTATTCGTTCGGGTTCTATGAACGCGGCGACACACGATTCTTCGTCGAGCCCGAAGCGCAGCTCGTCGTATCCGACTATCGCGCGGATGCACACGGCACGGCCGGCGGCCGTGTCGACGGCCAGGGCTCCACCGACGTGCTCACCCGCCTGGGCGTGCGTGTGCATGGCATAACCGCGATGCCGCATGGACGCGAACTTCGGCCGTTCATCGAAGCAAACTGGTGGCACGGCCCCGGCTCGCGCTCGCTGATGCTCGATCGCAATGCGTTCTCGTTCAGCGTGCCGCGCGACCGGGTTGCCGTCCGGATCGGCGCGACCGGGCAGTTGAGCCGGCAATTCTCGATTTCGGCAAGCCTCGGCGTGGAAGGCAATCTGTCCGATTATTCGGTCGTCCGGGGGCAACTCTCGGCAAAATATCGCTGGTAAGCCGCACCGACCGCCGGCGGGGCGTGAAATCCGCACGCTGCGGAATTCCGCTATACTCCTCCGACTGCCGCCTCCTTGGCGGCAGGTCGGAAGCGCGCCGATTTGCTGACTCGATTGCGGGCGCGCGAACCGGCCGGGGCCTTGAGATGTCTTTGTCCCGGCGGGTTCACTACAAATGCGGCTAAAGAGGTCGTCAGCCGCGCATCTCCGACTCCGCGCATCGCCGACACCATTTAGCTGCCCAGTCATAAGGCGGAACGAATGGAATCGATCGGCATCGTCGCTCCACAGACCATGCACTTCGCCGAACCGCTGCGCTTGCAAAGCGGCAGCGTGATCGGCAACTATCAGCTCGTCGTCGAGACGTACGGCGAGCTCAACGCCGCGCGCTCGAACGCGGTGCTCGTCTGCCACGCGCTCAACGCATCGCACCACGTCGCCGGCATCTACGCGGACGATCCGCGCAGCACCGGCTGGTGGGACAACATGGTCGGCCCCGGCAAACCGCTCGACACCAACCGCTTCTTCGTGATCGGCGTGAACAACCTCGGCTCGTGCTTCGGCTCGACCGGCCCGATGAGCGCCGACCCGTCAACGGGCAAGCCGTACGGCGCGCGTTTTCCGGTCGTCACCGTCGAGGACTGGGTGCACGCGCAGGCGCGTGTCGCCGACGCGTTCGGCATCGAGCGTTTCGCCGCGGTGATGGGCGGCAGCCTCGGCGGCATGCAAGCGCTCGCGTGGAGCCTGATGTATCCGGAGCGCGTCGCGCACTGCATCGACATCGCGTCCACACCGAAGCTGTCCGCGCAGAACATCGCGTTCAACGAGGTCGCGCGCTCGGCAATCCTGTCCGATCCCGATTTCCACGGCGGCGACTACTACGCGCACGGCGTGAAACCGAAGCGCGGCCTGCGCGTCGCGCGGATGATCGGCCACATCACGTACCTGTCCGACGACGACATGGCCGAGAAATTCGGCCGTGCGCTGCGCCGCGCGGACGGCGCGCTCGACGCGTACAACTTCAGCTTCGACGTCGAGTTCGAGGTCGAGTCATACCTGCGCTACCAGGGCGACAAGTTCGCCGACTACTTCGACGCGAACACGTACCTGCTGATTACGCGTGCGCTCGACTACTTCGATCCGGCCAAGGCGTTCGACGGCAACCTGAGCGCCGCACTCGCGCGCACGCAGGCGAAATACCTGATCGCGAGCTTCTCGACCGACTGGCGTTTCGCGCCGGCGCGTTCCCGCGAGATCGTGAAGGCACTGCTCGACAACAAGCGCACGGTCAGCTACGCGGAGATCGACGCGCCGCACGGCCACGACGCGTTCCTGCTCGACGACGCGCGCTATCACAACCTGCTCCGCGCGTATTACGAACGAATCGCCATCGAGGTGGGTGCATGAACCAGCAAGCGCTGAATTCCCTGTCCGCACGCGCGGACTTTCGCGCGATCGCCCGCTGGGTCGAACCGCGCGCAACCGTGCTCGACCTCGGCTGCGGCGACGGCTCGCTGCTGTCGCTGCTGTCGGAAGAGCTGGACGTGTCCGGCTACGGGATCGAACTGAACGACGCAGGCGTGCTCGCGAGCACGAAGAACGGGATCAACGTGATCCAGCAGAACCTCGAGGACGGCCTGCGCCTGTTCGAGGACCACAGCTTCGATTTCGCGATCCTGTCGCAAACGCTGCAGACGATCCACCAGACGGCCGCGATCCTGCGCGAAACCGCGCGGGTCGGGCGCGAGTGCATCGTGTCGTTCCCGAACTTCGGCTACTGGGCGCACCGGCTGTCGGTGCTGCGCGGCCGGATGCCGGTGTCGAAGTCGCTGCCGTACCAGTGGCACAACACGCCGAACGTGCGGGTGCTGACGATCAAGGATTTCGAGGCGCTCGCGCCGGAAGTCGGCGTCACAATCCTCGACCGCATCGTGCTGCACGAAGGCCAGCCGATTCGATGGGGAGCGAACTGGCGTGGTAGTCTTGCTGTCTACCGCGTCAAGCGCAGCTGAGCCGGGGAGCCGTTGACGGACGCCGACGGTCTGCACGCACGTGCGGCCGCGCCCCTGCGCTACCCGCGCCGCCTGCGCTGCCGCCGCAATCAGTCAACGCTACCCAGTTCCAGTCCATGTCCAAAACGCCACACGAGGCGCCCGCGCTCACCGCTCACGAGGATCACCCCGGCTGGCGAGCCTATCTGAACACGCACATGCTGATCTGCGTGTTCCTGGGGTTCACGTCGGGTCTGCCCCTGTTCACGCTCGTCTACCTCGTGCAGGCATGGCTGCGCTCCGAGGGCGTGAACCTGAAGGAAATCGGCCTGTTCGCGCTGATCCAGTTCCCGTATACGTGGAAGTTCCTGTGGGCGCCGCTGATGGACCGCTACATCCCGCGCCTGCCCGGCTGGCGGCCGGGCCGCCGGCGCGGCTGGCTGCTGCTCACGCAGATACTGGTCGCGGGCGCGATCGCCGCGCTCGGCTTCGTGTCGCCGCGCGACTCGATCTGGACGGTCGCCGCGCTCACGACGCTCGTCGCGTTCTTCGGCGCGAGCGCCGACATCGTGATCGACGCGTACCGCCGCGAGCTGCTGCGCGACACCGAGCAGGGCCTCGGCAACGCGGTGCACGTGAACGCGTACAAGCTCGCCGCGCTGATCCCCGGCTCGCTGGCGCTGATCCTGTCCGACCACATGCCGTGGGACGCCGTGTTCGCGCTCACCGGCGCGTTCATGCTGCCGGGCATCCTGATGACGCTCGTCGTGCGCGAGCCCGAAGTGGTCGGTGCGCCGCCGCGCAACCTGCGCGACGCGATCGTGCTGCCGTTCCGCGAATTCATCCAGCGCGACGGCTGGGCCGGCGCGCTGCTCGTCATCGCGTTCATCTTCCTGTTCAAGATCGGCGACACGATGGCCACCACGCTGTCGACGTCGTTCTTCCTCGACATCGGCTTCACGCGTACCGAGATCGGCATCGTCGCGAAAACCACCGCGCTCGTCGCGAGCGTCGCCGGCGGCATCATCGGTGGCGTCTGGCTCGTGAAGATCGGGATCGGCCGCGGGCTGTGGATCTTCGGCGCGCTGCAAATGGTGTCGACGCTCGGCTTCGCGTGGCTCGCGCAGCTCGGCCCCGGCTCGCCCGTGCTTGCCGTGCTGTACGACTTCACGGTATCGACGAGCCATGCGATCGCGTCGGCGCTGTCGGTGTTCGGCATCGCCGTCACGCCGCAGTTCAGCCCGATGACGGTCGCGCTCGCGATCGTCTACGGCACCGAAACCTTCACCACCGGCCTGACGATGGCCGCGTTCGTCGCGTACATCGCAAGCACGACCGACCCGCGCTACACGGCCACGCAGTTCGCGCTGTTCACGAGCCTCGCGTCCGTGCCGCGCACGCTCGCGTCGGCGGCGAGCGGCTTCATCGTCGCGAAGATCGGCTGGTTCGACTACTTCATCGTGTGCACCGCGCTCGCGATTCCCGGCATGCTGCTGCTGTTCAAGATCGCGCCGTGGAACGGTGTCGCGCGCAACGGCGAGGCCAGCCGTGCGCAATGATCGATTGCATCGCGTCGCACGCGTTGCCGCCGCGCTGAGCGTCGGCATCGCGACGCTCGGCGCGGCGGGAAGCGCGCATGCCGCCGACGCCAGTGCGACCGCGGCCGGCTCCGCACCCGCCACCGTGCCGGCTGCGCCGTCCACGCCGGCGGCCCCGGTTCCGCCGTCCGCCGCCGAAGCCGCGCAGCCGACCGGCGCGGCAGTACCCGCGAAAGCCTATACACCGACGCCGCAGCAGGTCCGCTACGGCAACGCGATCGCGTTCCGCACGCTGATCCCGTCGCCGCTGCTCGAACAGCTCACCGCGAGCGAATACGCGCAGATCGTGCAGGCCGCCGCCGACAGCGACCGCCTGCTGCCCGCGAACCAGCCGCGCGTGAAACGCCTGCGCGCGATCGTGATGAAGCTCGCGCCGTATTCGGTGAAGTGGAACGATCGCGTGAAGAACTGGGCGTGGGACGTCAACGCGATCCGCTCGCGTGACATCCGCGTCACCTGCCTGCCGGGCGGCAAGGTGCTCGTGTACGGCGGCCTGCTCGATCGCGTCCGCCTGAACGATGACGAGTTCGGCGTGCTGCTCGCGCATGGCATCGCGCATGCGCTGCGCGAACACGCGCGCAGCAATTTCAGCGCGACGTCGCAAACGTCGCTGCGCGCGGCCGCGCTGCCGCCGCTGTTCGGCGTCGGCGATCCGCTGCCGCAGGCGCTGAACCTCGGCGCACGCCTGCAGACGCTGCGCTACGACCCGACCGACGAAACCGAAGCCGACGTGATCGGCGGCGACATCGCCGCCCGCGCGGGCTTCGATCCGCGCGCGGCGATCACGCTGTGGGACAAGCTCGCGGCCGCGACGCGCGCGAACAAGACGTCGGGCTTCATCTACATGCACCCGTACGGCGCGACGCGGCGGCAGGATCTGCTGAACCGCCTGCCGGACCTGATGCCGCTGTATGCGAAGGCGATTGGCAAACGGGTCGACACGCTCCCGGACTACGCCGGCATCAGCGCGCAGCGGCGCAAGGTCGTGCGGCGCTGAGCACCGCAGCCCG
The DNA here is from genome assembly GCF_001443045.1 of Burkholderia ambifaria. Classification (GTDB taxonomy): domain Bacteria; phylum Pseudomonadota; class Gammaproteobacteria; order Burkholderiales; family Burkholderiaceae; genus Burkholderia; species Burkholderia ambifaria_A. The sequence continues at coordinate 129,653 of NZ_LKPJ01000003.1, forward strand.
CGGCTTTCTCATCGGACCTGGCCGGAGCGTGATGCGGCGCTACGCGCCGACGTCCGATTCGACCGGTCGGCTGCCGCTCTCGCGCATCCAGCGCACTTCGTCACCGGGGCTGCGGCCGAATAGCCGCTTGAACTCGCGGCTGAACTGCGACGCGCTCGCATAGCCGACTCGCGCGGCGGCAGCACCCGCGCCGACGCCGTCCTGCACCATCATCAATCGTGCCTGGTGCAGCCGCGCGGTCTTGACATACTGCATCGGCGACGTCGCCGTCACGTGCTTGAACTGGGCGTGGAACACCGCGAGGCTCATCCCGGCTTCGCGCGCGAGCGTTTCGACATCGAGATCGGCCTTCAGGTCCGCATGGATGCGCCGCAGCGCCTTCGCGACGCGGCCGAAATGATGCTGCTGGACGAGCGCCGCGCGAATTGCGTCGCCCTGCGCGCCCGTCAGTACGCGGTACGCGATCTCGCGCATGATCGCCGGCCCGAGCACGCACGTGTCGTGCGGCGACGCGAGCGCTTCGAGCAGCCGCACCACCGCGTCGGCGAGCGGCGCATCGAGCGACGTCGAATAGACGCCGTGCGGCTCACTGACCGCCGCGCCGAGTGTCTCGTCGAGCAGGATCGCGAGTTCGGCGATCACCGCGAGATCGACGCGGATCGAGATCGCGAGAAACGGCTCGTCCATGCTCGCGAAGGTCTCGCATTCGAACGGCAGCGGCACCGACAGCACGAGATATTGCTGCGCGTCGTAGACGAACGAGCGGTCGCCGAGATAGCCGAGCTTGCGGCCCTGGCATACGACGATGATGCTCGGCTCGTACAGCACCGGCATGCGCGGCACGGGACGGCTCACGCGGATGAAACGCACACCGTCGAGCACCGCCAGCGTATCGCCGTCGTTCGGTGCGAGGCGCGAATGCAGCTCGATCATGCGGCGCCGCACACGCTCGCCCGAGTCGTCGAAAAGGGGCTGGAAGCTCATCGGCGTCGTCCTGTCCGGCAAGAGAATCTGGCTCGCAATGTAGCACCTTGAAAGCGTTTTGACGGCCGTTCGCGCGAAATTCGAGAGGAATAGGCAAATCTTCGAGACCTTCGTGTATTTCGCCGACGCGGCGCGCTCCTTACGATGGGCACCTGTCTCGCCGCGTCGCCACATGGTGCGGCGGCAGTCTGATTTGCCGGATGTTTTTCCCGGACAAGGAGCCCCTGCATGAGCACAACTTACGCTTACGCGGCGACCGACGCGCACTCGCCGCTCGCCCCGTTCGAATTCCAGCGCCGCGCGCTGCGCGACCTCGACGTCCAGATCGAGGTCCTCTACTGCGGCGTCTGCCACTCGGACCTGCACCAGGCCCGCAACGAATGGCGCAACACGATCTACCCGGTCGTGCCGGGCCATGAAATCGTCGGCCGCGTGACCGCGACCGGCTCGCAGGTATCGCGCTTCAAGGTCGGCGAGCTGGTCGGCGTCGGCTGTCTCGTCGATTCGTGCCGCACCTGCCCGAGCTGCGCGGAAGGCCTCGAGCAGTATTGCGAGAACGGCTTCGTCGGCACCTACTGGAGCAGCCCCCTGAAACGCCGGACACAGTCACCCACTTACAATAACGGGTAGGCATAGGACTGTGTTTTTGACTAACACTAGGCAGGAAGTGATGGAAGTGTTGACGGGCCCGGAGCGTCGGCGGCGCTGGACGGCGGAGCAGAAGCTGGCGATGGTTCGCGAGAGTTTCGAGCCGGGGAAATCGGTTTCGATGGTCGCGCGCCAGCACGGCGTGAATCCGAACCAACTGTTCCACTGGCGCAAGCTGTACCAGGATGGGAGCCTGTCAGCGGTCAAGGCCGGCGAGGAAGTAGTCCCGGCCTCGGAACTGGCCGATGCACTCAAGCAGATTCGTGAGCTGCAACGGATGCTCGGCAAGAAGACCATGGAGAACGAGATTCTCCGCGAAGCAGTCGAGTACGGCCGGGCAAAAAAATGGATAGCGCACTCGCCCTCGCTGCCGGAGGACGACCAGTGAAACTGGTTTGTGAAGTTCTCGGCGTGTCGCGCTCGAACGTATCGGCACGACTGTCGCGTCCGGCGACGTGGCGCGATGGCCGTCAATCGAGGCAGAGTGACGACGCGGCCGCGGTCGAGGAGATCCGCCGGGTCATTGGCGATTTGCCCAGCTATGGCTATCGCCGGGTTTGGGGCATCTTGCGCAACGAGCGCGTTGCAGTCGGACTGGCGCCGTTTAATGCCAAGCGAATCTATCGCGTCATGCGCACACATGGGCTGCTGATGCAGCGCCGACCGATTCCACCTCGGCCCCAACGTCGACACGACGGCAAGGTAGCCGTCGAGCGCAGCAATCAGCGATGGTGCTCGGACGGCTTCGAGTTCCGCTGCGACAACGGCGAGCCGCTGCGCGTAACGTTCGCGCTGGATTGCTGTGACCGTGAGGCGATGAGCTGGGCGGCTACGACGGCAGGCCACAGCGGCGACATCGTGCGCGACGTGATGCTGGCTGCAGTGGAAAATCGGTTTGGCATCGAGCTGCATACGCCGTCCGAAATCGAGTGGCTGAGCGACAACGGTTCGGGCTACACGGCCGACGACACGCGTCGGTTCGCAGTGGCCATCGGCCTGAAGCCATTGACCACGCCGGTATGCAGCCCGCAAAGTAACGGGATGGCCGAGAGCTTCGTGAAGACGATGAAACGCGACTACGTCGCCTTCATGCCGAAGCCGGACGCAGCGACTGCTGCACGCAATCTGGCCATCGCGTTCGAGCATTACAACGAGAAGCATCCCCATAGCGCGCTGAAATACCGCTCGCCTCGCGAGTTCCGGCGCTCGATGGATTCAGCAACCTTAGTGTGAGGCTGTGTCCGGCATTACAGGGTCAACTCCACCTACAACGGCCAGGATCGCGTGACGGGCGAGCTCACGTACGGCGGCTATTCGACGCAACTCGTCGTCGATGAGGCGTTCGTGCTGCGCGTGCCGGACACGCTCGACCCGGCCGGCGCCGCGCCGCTGCTGTGCGCGGGGATCACGACCTATTCGCCGCTGCGCCAGTGGAACGTCGGCCCCGGCAAGAAGGTCGGCATCGTCGGTCTCGGCGGCCTCGGCCACATGGGCGTGAAGCTGGCGCGCGCGATGGGTGCGCACGTCGTGCTGTTCACGACGTCGCCGTCGAAGATCGAGGACGGCAAGCGGCTCGGCGCGCATGAAGTGGTGATCTCGAAGGACGAAGCGCAAATGAACGCGCACCTGAACAGCTTCGACTTCATCCTGAACACGGTCGCCGCGCAGCACGACCTGAACCCGTTCCTGAACCTGCTGAAGCGCGACGGCACGATGACGCTCGTCGGCGCACCGGAGCACGACCATCCGTCGCCGCAGGTGTTCAACCTGATCTTCAAGCGCCGCCGCCTCGCGGGCTCGCTGATCGGCGGGATCGCGGAGACGCAGGAAATGCTCGACTTCTGCGCGGAGCACGGCATCACGTCGGACATCGAAACGATTCCGATGCAGCAGATCAATGCCGCTTACGAGCGGATGCTGAAGAGCGACGTGAAGTACCGGTTCGTGATCGACATGGCGTCGATCAAGCACTGAGCAACGATTCGGCGTTTCAGTCAGCCGGTCGGATGATGTCGTGAAATGGCGGCACGGACGCGAATCGCGTCACGTGCCGCCGCATGTGATCACGCCAGCCTGTGAAATAACGGGCCTGTAGCGGTTGTTACAAACGTGGGCGCGCGGCAAGTAGTCTGTCCCATCTTGAAGGTGGCAGCGTTATTTCGTCGTCGCCATCATCCGAATCTCCCCTCGAGAAGTAAGCAGAACGACCGTTTATGGACCACTCAATCTCCGGGCTCGATGTAGTGAACGTACGTTGGGCGAGCAACTTTCTACTCTTTGCGTCGAACAACCGTCCTACGTACTTGGAACTCCCCCCAGGCACCCATTTCAGCAAGCATCGCTCTGCAATGTAAAGGCCATCCAAAGATGGCTGAACTCTGGCACCCGGTTCCATCCGGCGTGCTGTTGAAGAGACTCGCGTAACACATGTAGATGGCGGCCAATATCACGGCCGCCTTGCCGATCTTCGTCGCTCTAGCACGTGACGCCTCTTGCCACGTGCGCCACTTGATTGCCGTGAAGGCGATAGTAATCAATGCGGCAGATGCGCCGAACAGCGCTGCGAGCGGCTCACCGAAATCAACTATCACGGCGACACCTCAAAGTGCATACGCGGACGCCCAGCCAAGACCCTGTCCCACATCGAAAGTGGAAACGTGATGAATGTGGACTCGTCACCTCCGCGGGAGAACGACATACTGTTGTCGAACCACGAGATTTCAGGAGTCGGCGTGCTAAAGGTGCGCTGTACCGCCAGTTTCCCGCTGCCCGCGTCAAATATCCTCCCGACGTACGTCGAACTCCCGCCAGGAACCCATTTCAGCAGGCACAGCTCCGCCATATAGCGGCCGTCTGACGATGCTGAACTCCGGCATCCGGTTCCATTCGGCGTGCTGTTGAAGAAGCCGAGATAGCACATGTAGATAGCAACCGATATCGCGGCCACCTTGCCGATCTTCGTCGCTCTCGCACGTGACACCTCTTGCCACGTGCGCCACTTGATTGCCACGACGCTGATGGCAATCAATGCGACAGATGCGCCGAACAGCGCCGCGAGCGGCTCACCGAAATCAACCATCATGACGACACCTCGATCGGCGTGCGAGTGGGACAACCAATGGTGTCATCCGCCGTTCAATTGATTTTCGCCGCTTCTCCATGTTGCAAGGATGTTCTTCCGCTGTATCAGACTTCGGCAGCGTGATGGTCTTGGCTGATCGAATCATAGATAGATCTTGATACTCGGATTGACAGGAACATAACGACAATCAGAGTAGATGATGAAATTCCCACCTCGTTGATGCTTGATCGCCCACTGTCGAAAATCGGCGTTGTGCACCGGATAGTAGACGTTTCCCTTCGTCGCAGGATTTCCAAGCGTGACGGCGGATTTGACATACGGGATATAACGAGACTGGGCCGCGAACGTATCGAGCGGCACGACGATGACGCCGTTACTGCTCCAGTGGCCCAAGTATTGCGAACGGTCGCCGGGTTTGTCGGTGAATGTGTAGTTATCTTTCACGTATACCCAAATGCCGGTTACCTCGACCACGGTCCGGCGCCATTCGACATCCCAGGAGAACTGTGCACGACCAAGGGCGGCGTAGATGACGAACGAACCGAGTGCACCGGTGAGATCGTCAGGAGCACCACTACGCTCCCACTCCGCTGTCAGCAATAGATTTATCTTCTGCCCGAACGTCCCATCGACTGCGACATACTGAAATTGAAAATTGCGATGCAAGGTCACGGGATTGCTTTTGCAAATGTCTCCGGTGAAGAGATCAATCACCTGGTCCTTGTACGTCGCGAGCATCTTGGTGAGCTCACCGATTCCCTGAGGTGATCGAATGGCTTCGCGGATCAGATAGTCATATTTCTCCTTGGCACGAGGAAAGCGGAGCACCCAATCCAGCTTTATCGTCGTCGTATCGTACATATCAGGCGGATAGGGCTTGCCGTCCTGATTGATCTCCGCCCCTTCGTCGGCGTCGACCTGCGAATAGTTGAGCCGTCCGGCAAACCATCGCTCCATCAACTCGGCCGACTTCGGCAAAAAGATCTTGCGCATCGCCCGCGGAATTTCCTGAATATCGAACGGCGGGACAGGCGACTCCTTTTCCTGTTTCTTGACCGGTGCAGGCTTGTGTTCCTTCGGTGGATCAGGTGTGTTCAGCCATTTCTTGAAGCGCGAAATTCCCTCGGCCGCGGCCAACAGCCCATCGAAGGTATTGTTCACGCGATCCTTGTGAGTCAACCGCCGGGGGCGCGGCTTCGGGGGCTCGGGCTTCTTCGGCGGCTCTGGCAATGGTGGTGGCGCCTTGCCCATTGACAACGTCGCATCACGAACAATTTCGCAACCGTCCTTGCCTTCGCATCGCGTCCATATCCAGAAGATCTTGTTGATCTCTGTAATACGACAGCTTCATCATCGCGCTCCCATTCCATCCCCGTCGTTCGACATGAAGCGCGGGCTCGCACAATCACGCCCGCCCACATGACTGGTCATTGGTGATTCGCACCTTCAGCCCGCACACGCCATTTCGACAGACAGTCTTCCGAAAACGCGCACACGCGAAAATAGGAGGAGTACGAAAATTTGATGAAATGTACGCCAAGCGCCTGAAGTAACTTCGTGGTGCATGGGAGAAATGCCCGCCGAACGGCCGCATGTGATGAAGCACCCGTGTCCGGCGAACCGAGACGACTGCAACTGGGCAAGATGCCGCCCGCGAGTCAATATGAAGTTTCCCCCGATACACCGGGGCAAGCTGCGATCGGACACATACCGCGCCGCCGCGCACGATGCACGGCGGAAAACATCACTTCTTGTAGTCGTAATCGACCGTCAGCGGCGCGTGATCGCTGAACTTGATGTCCTTGAAGATCGACGTGCTTTTCGCGGTGCCGGCCACGCCCGGCGTCGCGATCTGGTAATCGATCCGCCACCCGACGTTCTTCGCGTACGCCTGGCCGCGATTGCTCCACCACGTGTACTGCTCGGCGCGCGGGTCGAGCGTGCGGAACACGTCGACGTAGCCGACGTCGTCGAACAGCTGCGTGAGCCACGCGCGCTCTTCCGGCAGGCAGCCCGAATTCTTCTGGTTGCTCTTCCAGTTCTTGATGTCGATTTCCTTGTGGACGATGTTCACGTCGCCGCACAGGATCACTTCGCGCTTCTTCTTCAGCTCGGCGAGGTGCGGCATGAATTCGTCCATGAAGCGGTACTTCGCCTGCTGGCGCTCCTCGCCGCTCGAGCCGGACGGCACGTACACCGACACGACCGACAGCTTGCCGTAGCGCGCCTCGACGTAGCGCCCCTCGGCATCGAATTCGCTGCTGCCGAAGCCGATGATCACGTCATCGGGCTCGTGGCGGCTGTACACGCCCGCGCCGCTGTAGCCCTTCTTCTCGGCGTGGTGGAAATAGCTCCTGAAGCCGTGCGGCTCGACGAATTCGGCCGGCAGGTCGTCGGCCGACACCTTGATTTCCTGCACGCACACGCAATCGGCGTTCTGTTCGCCGAGCCATTCGAAGAAGCCCTTCTTCGCGGCGGAGCGGATGCCGTTCAGGTTGGCGGTAATCACTCGCATCATGTCGGGTTCCGTTGTTCAGTTCAGTTCGATGTTTTTGCAGGATCGCGGCCTAGCGGATCTTCACGCCTTCGAGCTCCGGCTTCGGCGGCGGGAATTCGAGCTTCATGTCGGTCATCGTGCGCAGCAGCAGCTCGGCGATCATCACGTTGCGATGGGTTTTCGAGTTCGCCGGGATCACGTACCACGGTGCATGCTCGGCCGACGTCGCGGCGAGCGCGTCGCGGTACGCCGACTGGTACGCATCCCAGTGCTTGCGCGCGTCGAGATCGGAGATGTCGAACTTCCAGTGCTTGGTCGGATCGTCGATGCGCGCCTGCAGCCGCTCGCGCTGCTCGTCCTTCGAGATGTGCAGGAAGCACTTGACGATCGTCGTGCCGTTCTCCGCGAGCATCGTCTCGAAATCGCGGATCTGCCGGTAGCGGCGCTCGCATTCCTTGCTGTCGATTGCATCGAGCACGCGCGGCACGAGCACGTCCTCGTAATGGCTACGATTGAAGATCGCGAGCTCCCCCGCTGCCGGAACCTGCGCATGCACGCGCCACAGAAAGTCGTGCGCGGCCTCGATCGGCGTCGGCGCCTTGAACGGCACGATGCGCAGGCCGAGCGGATCGACGTCGCGAAACACCGCGCGCACGGTACCGTCCTTGCCGCTGGTGTCCATCCCCTGCAGCACGAGCAGCACGCGCTTCTTCTGCTGCGTGTGCAGGCGCTCCTGCTGCACGTCGAGCTCGGTCGACACGGCGGTGAGCCGTTCGCGGTCGGCGTCCTTCGACCCCGACGAGAACGGCTTCGCGGCCGGGTCGAACGCATCGAGCTTGAATGCGGCAGCTTCCTTCTCGCGCGTGCTGTACGGCACGCGGAAATCGTCGAGCGACGGTTGTTTCGCCATTCGTTCCTCCGTTGGACGCTGTGGTGCATACGATAACGCATCCACCAAACGCAACGGGCCGCCCCGAACTGGTTCGGAGCGGCCCGTCGTCAAGCGCGGATCAGGCGCGCGCTCATGCTCAGCCGAGCTTCTTCTTCAGCAGTTCGTTGACCTGCTGCGGGTTGGCCTTGCCCTTGGTCGCCTTCATCGCCTGGCCGATCAGCGCGTTGAACGCCTTTTCCTTGCCCGCGCGGAATTCCTCGACCGACTTCGCGTTGGCCGCGAGCACTTCGTCGATGATCGCTTCCAGCGCGCCGGTGTCGGAGATCTGCTTCAGGCCCTTCGCGTCGATGATGCGGTCGGCTGCGGCTTCGTCGGTCGCCTTCTCGTCCCAGATCGTCGCGAAGATTTCCTTCGCGATCTTGTTCGAGATCGTGCCGTCGGCGATGCGCTGCAGCACCAGCGCGAGCTGTGCGGCCGACACCGGAATCGCGTCGATCTCGATGCCGTCGCGGTTCAGTTGCGACGACACGTCGCCCATCAGCCAGTTCGCGGCGATCTTCGCGTTCGCGGCACCCGCCTTCGCAACCACCGACTCGAAGTACGCGGCCATCGCCTTGCTCGACGTCAGCACGCCGGCGTCGTACGCGGACACGCCATATTGCTCGACGAAGCGCTGCTGCATCGCGGCCGGCAGCTCGGGCATCCCGGCCTGCACGCGTTCGACCCAGTCCTGGCCAATCACGAGCGGCATCAGGTCGGGGTCGGGGAAATAGCGGTAATCGTGCGCGTCTTCCTTGCTGCGCATCGAACGCGTCTCGCGCTTGTCCGGATCGTAGAGGCGCGTTTCCTGCACGACTTCGCCACCGTCCTCGATCAGTTCGATCTGGCGGCGCACTTCGTAGTTGATCGCTTCCTCGAGGAACCGGAACGAGTTCAGGTTCTTGATTTCCGCACGCGTACCGAACTTCTCCTGGCCGACCGGGCGCACCGACACGTTCGCATCGCAGCGGAACGAGCCTTCCTGCATGTTGCCGTCGCAGATGCCGAGCCACACGACGAGCCCGTGCAGCGCCTTCGCGTAGGCGACGGCCTCGGCCGCGCTGCGCATTTCCGGCTCGGTGACGATCTCGAGCAGCGGCGTGCCCGCGCGGTTCAGGTCGATCCCCGTCATCCCGGCGAAGTCTTCGTGCAGCGACTTGCCGGCGTCCTCTTCGAGGTGCGCGCGGGTCAGGTTGATCGTCTTCTCGTACGCTTCCTTGCCGGCCTTTTCATTGGCGGGCACCTGGATCGTGATCTGGCCGCCCTGCACGACCGGAATCTCGTACTGGCTGATCTGATAGCCCTTCGGCAGATCGGGGTAGAAATAATTCTTGCGCGCGAAGATGCTGCGCGGCGCGATGGTCGAGCCGATCGCGAGGCCGAAGCGGATCGCGCGTTCGACCGCGCCGCGGTTCAGCACCGGCAGCACGCCCGGCAGCGCCAGGTCGACCGGGCAGGCCTGCGTGTTCGGCTCGGCGCCGAACTGCGTCGACGCGCCGGAGAAAATCTTCGAGACGGTCGACAGTTGCGCGTGCGTCTCGAGACCGATGACGACTTCCCATTGAGTAGCCATATTCATGCCTCCCGCCGAGCCGCCTCAAGGGAGGCATGCGCCCCCTCGGGGGGCAGCGAACAAAGTGAGCGTGGGGGCTCATTCCCCACCCCTGCCGGAACTTGCTTGTGCCAGTCGGTCGCGCGCTGGAACGCGTCCGCGACCTGCAGCATCCGGGCTTCGTTGAAATAGTTGCCGATGATCTGCAGGCCGACCGGGCGCTTCGCGTTCGCACCGGCACCGAAGCCGCATGGCACGCTCATGCCGGGCAGGCCGGCGAGGCTCACCGACAGCGTGTAGATATCCGCGAGATACATCTGCACCGGATCGTCGCCCTTCGCGCCGAGATCCCATGCGACCGTCGGCGACGCCGGGCCCATGATCACGTCGCAGGACTTGAACGCTTCCTGGAAATCGTTCGCGATGATGCGGCGGATCTTCTGCGCCTGCAGGTAGTACGCGTCGTAGTAGCCGTGCGACAGCACGTACGTGCCGACCAGAATCCGGCGCTTCACTTCGGGGCCGAAGCCTTCCGCGCGCGACTTCTTGTACATGTCGAGCAGGTCGCCGTACTGCGCGGCGCGGTGGCCGAAGCGCACGCCGTCGAAACGCGACAGGTTCGACGAGGCTTCAGCCGGCGCGATCACGTAGTACACGGGGATCGACAGCTCCGTCTTCGGCAGCGACACGGGCACGAGGGTCGCGCCGAGCGCTTCATACTGCTTCAGCGCCGCGTCGATCGCCGCACGCACGTCGTCGGCGAGACCGTCGCCGAAATACTCGTTCGGCAGGCCGATGCGCAGGCCCGCGAGCGGCTTGGCCGCATCGTTGCCGGCCGTCCAGGCCTGGCCGATATGGCGCGTGAAATCTTCATCGTCGTGCTCGAGGCTCGTCGAGTCGCGCTCGTCGAAGCCGGCCATCGCGTTCAGCAGCAGCGCGCAGTCGGACGCGCTCTGCGCCATCGGGCCGCCCTGGTCGAGCGACGACGCGAACGCGATCATCCCGTAGCGCGACACGCGGCCGTAGGTCGGCTTGATGCCCGTCACGCCCGCGAACGACGCGGGCTGGCGGATCGAGCCACCGGTGTCGGTGCCGGTCGCGGCCGGTGCGAGGCGCGCGGCGACGGCGGCCGAGCTGCCGCCCGAGCTGCCGCCCGGCACCGCGTTCGTGTCCCACGGGTTCTTCACCGCGCCGAACGCCGAATTCTCGTTCGACGAGCCCATCGCGAACTCGTCCATGTTGGTCTTGCCGAGCGTGACCATGCCGGCCGCCTGCAGGCGGGCGACGACGGTCGCGTCGTACGGGCTCTCGTAGTTCGCGAGCATCTTCGAGCCGGCAGTCGAGCGCCAGCCACGCGTGACGAAGACATCCTTGTGCGCGATCGGCAGGCCCGTGAGCGCGCCGCCCGCGCCGCGCGCGAGCTCCGCGTCGGCGGCTTTCGCCTGCGCGAGGGTCAGGTCGGCGTCGACTTGGACGAACGCGTTCAGGTCGCGCGCGGCATCGATCCGTTTCAGGTAGAGCTGCGCGAGCTCGACGGCCGAGCATTCCTTGGCGGCGAGCGCGGCGCGCAGTTCGGTCAGGCTTTTTGCGTGCATTGAGTGGTTTTCCTGGGAATTCTGGGTGGCGCGCTGCGCGAAGGCGGCGGCGCGCTTGTCATCGAATGCTTACTCGATCACCTTCGGCACGAGATAGAGGCCGTCCTGGACGGCCGGCGCCGGACGCTGGTTGTCGTCGCGATTGACGACTTCCGTCACGGCGTCGTCGCGCAGGCGCTGCGCGACTTCCTGGATCTGTTCGATCGGGTGGGCGAGCGGCGCGATGCCGGCGGTGTCGACCGCCTGCATCTGCTCGACGAGGCCGAAGAATTCATTGAGCTGGCCGAGCATGTGCTCGGCGTCGGCGTCGGCCATTTCGAGTCGCGCCAGGTGCGCGATGCGTTTCACATCGGTCAGGGTCAGGGCCATGCGATCACCGGAAAAACAAGGCTGCGCAGCGCATCAAAAGCGGCACTGCGGCGGGGGGTTGGAGGGTGCGATCCCACCCTCAAAAATCGGGGCCGAAGCGGCAAAAATACCGCCCGTTTCGATTCAAATACCGCGAAATTATAAGGTATCATTACGCGTTCGACCCAAACCCGGCAGCCTTTTCCCGCACCGTTTCGCCCCGCTTCGGCAACCCGTGCGTGCTTCGTGCGATTCCCGGTAGACATCACTCGCAGCTTCGTGCGCCGCGGCGGCCGCATCCGCCACGCTTCCCGAGGCTGTTATTTTTTCCGCTGCCGCCCTCAGCGCTCGCTATGCAGGGCCGGCCCAGAGCGAAACAGGATTCTGAATGTTCGGTTTTTTGCGCAGCTATTTCTCCAACGATCTGGCGATCGACCTCGGCACCGCAAACACCCTGATCTACATGCGCGGCAAAGGCATCGTGCTCGATGAGCCGTCCGTCGTGTCGATCCGCCAGGAAGGCGGCCCCAACGGCAAGAAGACGATCCAGGCGGTCGGCAAGGAAGCCAAGCAGATGCTCGGCAAGGTGCCGGGCAACATCGAGGCGATCCGCCCGATGAAGGACGGCGTGATCGCCGACTTCACCGTCACCGAGCAGATGATCAAGCAGTTCATCAAGACGGCGCACGAGTCGCGCATGTTCTCGCCGTCGCCGCGCATCATCATCTGCGTGCCGTGCGGCTCGACCCAGGTCGAGCGCCGCGCGATCAAGGAAGCGGCGCACGGCGCCGGCGCATCGCAGGTCTACCTGATCGAAGAGCCGATGGCGGCTGCGATCGGTGCGGGCCTGCCGGTGTCGGAAGCCACCGGCTCGATGGTCGTCGACATCGGCGGCGGCACGACGGAAGTCGGCGTGATCTCGCTCGGCGGCATCGTGTACAAGGGTTCGGTCCGCGTCGGCGGCGACAAGTTCGACGAAGCGATCGTCAACTACATCCGCCGCAACTACGGGATGCTGATCGGCGAGCAAACCGCCGAGGCGATCAAGAAGGAAATCGGCTCCGCGTTCCCGGGCTCCGAAGTCAAGGAAATGGAAGTGAAGGGCCGCAACCTGTCGGAAGGCATTCCGCGCAGCTTCACGATCTCCAGCAACGAAATTCTCGAAGCACTGACCGACCCGCTGAACCAGATCGTGTCGTCGGTGAAGATCGCCCTCGAGCAGACGCCGCCGGAACTCGGCGCCGACATCGCCGAGCGCGGGATGATGCTGACGGGCGGCGGTGCGCTGCTGCGCGACCTCGATCGCCTGCTCGCGGAAGAAACCGGCCTGCCGGTGCTCGTCGCCGAAGACCCGCTTACCTGCGTCGTGCGCGGCTCGGGCATGGCGCTCGAGCGCATGGACAAGCTGGGCAGCATCTTCTCGTACGAGTGATCGCCTAAGCAGTCCCGTTTGATATGACGCACCCGCGGCGTGGCCGGATCGCTCGTTCAGAACGAACCGCCACGCCGTTTGCGCGTCTGAGCATTATTTAACCGATCGCCACGCGCCCGGCGCCGACCATGGAATACAGTCCGCCGCCCCTCTTCAAGCAAGGTCCGCCCGCACTCGCGCGGCTCATCTTCTTCGTCGCCCTCGCCATCGCGCTCCTCGTGTCGGACGCGCGCTTCAGCACGCTCGAAATCGTCCGCGGCGTGCTCGGCACCGTGCTGTACCCGCTGCAGCGGGCGGCGCTCGTGCCGCGCGACCTGTTCATGGGCGCGGCCGACATCGCCGTCACGGGCGCATCGCTGCGCCACGAGAACGACGCGCTGCGCAAGCGCAACCTGCAGTTGTCCACGCAGGCCAACCAGGCCGCCGTGCTCGCGCAGGAAAACACGCATCTGCGCGCGGTGCTCGAGCTGCGCCAGCACATCGCGACGCAATCGACGCCGGTCGAGATCCAGTACGACACGAGCGACCCGTTCACGCAGAAGATCGTGATCGGGCAGGGTTCGCAGCAAGGCATCCAGAATGGCGCGCCGGTCGTCAGCGAGGACGGCGTGATCGGCCAGGTCACGCGCGTGTTCCCGCTGCAGGCCGAAGTCACGCTGATCACCGACCGCGATCTCGCGATTCCCGTGCAGGTGCTGCGCACCGGCCTGCGCAGCGTGATCTATGGCACGCCGAAGGGCGATTCGCTCGACCTGCGCTTCGTGCCAACGAGCTCGGACCTCGTCGCGGGCGACGAGCTCGTCACGAGCGGCCTCGACGGCGTCTATCCGCCGGGCCTGCCGGTCGCGAAGGTCGCGCGCGTCGACAAGCTCGCCGATACCGCGTTCGCGCGCGTGACCTGTGCGCCGGTCGCAGCTGTGCGCGGCGCACGCCAGATGCTCGTGCTGCATTACCAGAACGACGTTCCGCCGCGGCCGGCCGAACCCGAGCCGGCCGCCGACAAGAACGCGAAGGGCAAGAAGGGCGCCAAGGCCGCCGCGAAGGGCGAGAAAGCCGAGAAGGCCGACGCGAACGCGAAGCCGGCCGCGGCGGCCGCACCCGGCGCGAAACCCGCGCAGGCGGCGCCTGCCGCTCCGGCCAAGCCCGCCGCCGCGCCCGCGAAGCCCGCGGCCGGGCAACCAGGAGCCCAGCGATGAACCGCCCGCAATACATCCTGCAGCCGGTCAACCCGTACTTCATCGTCTTCAGCCTCGCCGCCGCGTTCCTGCTGAACCTGATGCCGTGGGGCCGCCTGCCCGGCGTGCCCGACTTCGTCGCGCTCGTGCTGCTGTTCTGGAACATCCACCAGCCGCGCAAGGTCGGGATGGGCGTCGCGTTCGCGCTCGGCATCCTGATGGACGTGCATGATGCGGGGCTGCTCGGCGAGCACGCGCTCGCCTATACGCTGCTGTCGTACGGCGCGATCACGATCCATCGCCGCGTGCTGTGGATGCCGATCGGCGTGCAGGTGCTGTATGTCACGCCGCTGCTCGTCGTCGCGCAACTGGTGCCGTTCGTGATCCGCCTCGTGATGGGCGCCGCGTTTCCCGGCTGGCGCTATCTGGTGGACGGCTTCGTCGAGGCCGCGCTCTGGCCGATCGCGAGCCACCTGCTGCTGATGCCGCAACGCCGCCCGGTCGACCCGGACGATACGCGCCCCATCTGAGCCGCACCAGGACCGACCTTGAATACCCGCCGCCCCCACGCCCGCCGCGCGCTGCGCTCCGGGGCGGCCCCTCGCCCGCGCGCGTGCGACGCGCACGGGTCAGACCGACCCTAGCCGCATGACCGAATTCAACGACACCCAACAGCAGCTCTCGAAGTTCCGCCTGCGCGTCGCGGCGGCGGGCGTGTTCGTGTTCGTCTGCTTCGGGCTGCTCGCGAGCCGTTTCTTCTACCTGCAGCTGATGCAGCACGGCAAATACGCGCTGCAGGCCGAGGAAAACCGCATCTCGGTCGCGCCGATCGTGCCGAACCGCGGGATCATCACCGACCGCAACGGCGTGGTCCTCGCGAAGAACTATTCGGCGTACACGCTCGAGATCACGCCATCGAAGCTCGATGACACGCTCGACAACACGATCGACAAGCTGTCCGAGATCATCCCGATCGACGCGCGTGACCGCCGCCGTTTCAAGAAGCTGCAGGAAGACTCGAAGAACTTCGAGAGCCTGCCGATCCGCACGCGCCTCACCGACGCGGAAGTCGCGCGCTTCACCGCGCAGCGCTTCCGCTTCCCCGGCGTCGACGTGCGTGCGCGGCTGTTCCGCCAGTACCCGCTCGGCATGACGGCCGCGCACGTGATCGGCTACATCGGCCGGATCTCGAAGCGCGACCAGGATCGCATCGACGCGATGAGCGACGACAACGACAGCGACCAGGAGCACTACGATCCGCGCCGCGACGCGAACAACTACAAGGGCACCGACTACATCGGCAAGATCGGCGTCGAGCAGAGCTACGAAACCGAGCTGCATGGCCTCACGGGCTTCGAGGAAGTCGAGGTGACGGCCGGCGGCCGGCCCGTGCGCACGCTGTCGCGCACGCAGGCGACGCCCGGCAACAACCTGGTGCTGTCGCTCGACATCGGGCTGCAGCAGGTCGCCGAGCAGGCGTTCGCCGGCAAGCGCGGCGCGCTCGTCGCGATCGAGCCGAAGACGGGCGACGTGCTCGCGTTCGTGTCGTCGCCGAGCTTCGACCCGAACTCGTTCGTCGACGGCATCGACCAGCAGACCTGGGACGAACTGAACAACTCGACCGACAAGCCGCTGCTGAACCGCCCGTTGCACGGCACCTACCCGCCCGGCTCGACGTACAAGCCGTTCATGGCGCTCGCCGGCCTGACGCTCGGCAAGCGGACGCCCGGCTGGGGCTTCCAGGATCCCGGCTACTTCACGTTCGGCGGCCATACGTTCCGCAACGACGTGCGCTCGGGCCAGGGCTGGGTCGACATGAACAAGGCGATCATGGTGTCGAACGACACCTATTTCTACATGCTCGCGCGCGACCTCGGCGTGAACGCGATCGCGAACTTCATGAAGCCGTTCGGTTTCGGCCAGATCACCGGCATCGACATCCTGGGCGAGGCGCGCGGGATCCTGCCGTCGACCGACTGGAAGAAGAAGGCGTTCAAGAAGGCCGCGCAGCAGAAGTGGTTCGACGGCGAGACGATCAGCCTCGGGATCGGCCAGGGCTACAACTCGTTCACGATCCTGCAGCTCGCGCATGCCACCGCGACGCTCGCGAACAACGGCGTCGTGATGAAGCCCCACCTCGTGAAGGAAGTCGAGGATCCGATCTCGCGCGCGCGCCATCTGACGGTGCCGAAGGAAAGCGAAGTGATCCCGCTCAAGCAGGCCGACATCGACGTCGTGAAGCGCGGGATGGAAAACGTGATCGAGAACCCGTCCGGCACCGCGTACAAGGTGTTCCGCGGCGCGTCGTACCTCGCGGCCGGCAAGACCGGTACCGCGCAGGTGTTCTCGCTGCAGGGCTCGAACTACAAGGGCCACCTGCTCGCCGAGCACCTGCGCGACCACGCGCTGTTCATTGCGTACGCGCCGGTCGACCATCCGCAGATCGCGCTCGCGCTGGTCGTCGAGAACGGCGGTTGGGGCGCGCAGGCCGCGGGTCCGATCGCCCGTCGCGTGCTCGACTATTACCTCGTCGAGCGCCAGAACCCGCAGAACGAGGCCGCGGCCGTGGCCGCCGCCGCATCGGCGACCGAGCCGGTGAGCGCGCCCGTGATCGGCGATACCTCGAAGCCCGCCGCCGTCGCGGCCGGCTTCACCGCGCTGCCGCAGCCGGTCGTGCCGATTGCAGCCAGTGCGGCAAACGACGCATCGGCACCCGATGCGTCGAGCGCAGCCGGCGCGAGCGCGGTGCAAGCGTCCGACGCGAGCGCCGCAGCGCCGAGGGCCGCGAGCCTGCCGCCGATCCGACGCCCGCACCGGCCACGCCGGCCCGCCAGTGACGCGCAGCCGCTCGCCGCGGCGCCACGCGACGACAACTTCCGTGCCACGGCCGCCGCGAAAACGGCCAATGCCGGCACCGCTCATTAACGGAGAAAGGCATGCAATTCGACAAGCGCGCCTGGCTCGACAAGATCAAGCAGATGTTCGCGGGCTTCGACCGCCCGCTCGCCCTCATCGTGTTTTTGCTGCTATGTGTCGGCATCGTCACGCTGTACAGCGCGGCGATCGACATGCCGGGCCGCGTCGAGGATCAGTTGCGCAACATCCTGCTGACGTTCGTGCTGATGTGGGTGATCGCCAACATCCCGCCGACGACGCTGATGCGCTTCGCGGTCCCGCTTTATACGTTCGGGGTCGCGCTGCTGGTCGCGGTCGCGCTGTTCGGGATGACCAAGAAGGGCGCGAAGCGCTGGCTGAACGTCGGCGTCGTGATCCAGCCGTCGGAGATCCTCAAGATCGCGACCCCGCTGATGCTCGCGTGGTACTACCAGCGCCGCGAAGGCGGGCTGCGCTGGTACGACTTCGTCGCCGCGTTCGGGATCCTGCTGGTCCCGGTCGGCCTGATCGCAAAGCAGCCCGACCTCGGCACCGGCCTGCTCGTGTTCGCGGCAGGCTTCTTCGTGATCTACCTCGCCGGCCTGTCGTTCAAGCTGATCGTGCCGGTGCTCGTCGCGGGCGTGATCGCGGTCGGCTCGATTGCCGTGTTCGAAGAGCGCATCTGCCAGCCCGAAGTGCAGTGGCCGCTGATGCACGACTACCAGAAGCACCGCGTGTGCACGCTGCTCGACCCGACCTCCGACCCGCTCGGCAAGGGCTTCCACACGATCCAGGCCGTGATCGCGATCGGCTCGGGCGGCGTGCTCGGCAAGGGCTACCTGAAGGGCACGCAGGCCCATCTCGAATTCATTCCGGAGAAGCACACCGACTTCATCTTTGCGGTGTTCTCGGAAGAATGGGGGCTCGTCGGCGGCCTCGTGCTGCTGACGCTGTACATGGCGCTGATCGCGCGCGGGCTCTACATCGCCGCGCAGGGCGCGACGCTGTTCGGCCGGTTGCTCGCGGGCTCGCTCACGCTCGCGTTCTTCGTCTATGCGTTCGTCAACATCGGGATGGTGAGCGGCGTGCTGCCCGTCGTCGGCGTGCCGTTGCCGTTCATGAGCTACGGCGGCACCGCGCTCGCGACGCTCGGCATCGCGATCGGGATGATCATGAGCGTCGGGCGACAGCGGCGGCTGATGAAGAGCTGACGGCGCGGCACGGCACATGGCCGCAAGCAGTCGCAACAACGAAAAACGGCGCGTCGGGCGCCGTTTTTCGTTGGGCAAGGCCGAATGCAGCGCGTACCGCCCGCTCACTGCGGCGTCGCGCGCGGGCTCCCGTGGTCTGCACCGGCACCCGACGCCGGCTCCTGCGTCTTCAGCCGCGCGCTCAACTCCTTGAATTTCAGCTCGGCCGTCTCGTCGCCCTGCGCGGCCGCGGCCGCGTAATACGCACGTGCGATGTTCAGGTTCTGCGTGACGCCATCGCCGCCACGCTCGTAGAACGACGCGGTCACGTACTGCGCGGTCGGCTCGCCCGCGTCGGCCGCCTGCTTGTACCACGCGAACGCCTGCCGGTTGTCACGCGGCGTGCCGCGCCCGTCGAGGAACTGGTTCGCGAGCGACAACTCGGCCTGCACATGCCCCTGCTTCGCCGCGCGCAGGAACCAGCGGTGCGCTTCGGCCGGGTTGCGTGCGACGAACTCGCCGTCGTCGAACATCCGCCCGTACACGTACTGCGCATGCGACATATTCGCGTCGGCCGCCCGCTTGAGCCAGCGCAGCCCTTCGTCGACGTTCGCAGTCACGCCGACGCCGGTGAGCAGCATCATCGCGTAATTGAACTGCGCGAGCCGGTCGCCGCGTTCGGCCGCGTCGTGGAACTGCACCAGCGCCGCACGATAGTCACCGGCGTTGTAGTCGGCTACCGCCGATTGCGTCTCGTGCGCCGGGTCCGGTTTCTCGTGCGACGCGCCCTGCGCGGCCGCGGCAACGCACACGGCCCAGATGCCGAGCATCGCGCCGATCCGCCCACCTGCACCGGCCATACCGATCGCACGTCGCGTGCGTGCGCGGCCCGCGCCATTACCACCGTTCATGACCGCACCTCCTGCAGCGCCTGCCGCGTCGCGCGCAGCAGCCAGCTCACATCCGCCGACAGTGTGATCATCCGGTAGCCGGCCTCGCGATACTGGCGTGCGGTCACCGTATCGCTCGCGAAGATGCCGACCGCGACGCCAGCCTGTTTGCCGGCGGCAAGCACGCGCGCCATCGCGGTCTCGACGTCCGGGTGGCGGCTGTCGCCGAGATGCCCGAGGCTCGCCGCCAGATCGGCCGGGCCGACGAACAGGCAATCGACACCCGGCGTCGCGGCGATCCGCTCGACTTCGTCGATGCCGCGCGCCGATTCGATCTGCACGATCACCGCGACCTGTGCGTTGGCCGTCTGCAGGTAATCGCGGCGCATGCCGAACGCCGCCGCGCGCACCATCCCGGCCACGCCGCGCAGCCCGTCCGGGGAATCCGGCGACGGGAAGCGCGTGAGCCGCACCGCGTGCGCGGCCTCGTCGGGCGTCTCGATGCACGGGAACATCAGCGTGCGTGCGCCCGCATCGAGCGCGCGCTTCACGAGCCACGGCTCGCGCCCCGGCACGCGCACGACGGGCTCGCTCGGCAGGTGCGCGGCAGCCAGCGCGCGCAGTTGCGACGCGACGTCACGGCTGTCGTTCGGCGCGTGCTCCATGTCGATGCAGAGCCAGTCGTAGCCGGCGTGCGCGAGCGCTTCCGCGGCCGAATCGCAGCCGAGCGACAGCCACAGGCCGTACAGCGGCTCGTCGCCGTCATGCAGACGTTGTTTGAGGGAATTGGTGAGCGTGCTCATCGATACGGCCTCCTGGACGGAACGGCAATCGAACGGGACAAGCAACGGGCGAAGCGGGGCGCGACACGCCGGGCAATCGAATCACGGTGGTGGCGTCCAAGCGGACCCTCGACGTTAGTCGGCCGCGGGCGGCCGATCTGACAGCGCGAGCCGGCCGACGGCACACGGGCGCGTTTTCCGGTGCCACGCAACGATCATAGCGCGGCGTTGCGCGGAATGTGGGAACAGGCAGGGGACAGCGCCGGCGCGAGGCCGCGGGACGCGATGGCACGCAGCCCGCGCCGGCCGGCGGGGCTGCCGCGAAGGCAGGATCAGTTGCCGGGCTGGCGCTCGACGTCGGCCCAGCAGTTCGGCGTTTCGTACAGGCGCACGCGCTCCAGGCGCAGGTTCACGCCATAGTGCGCGTCGTACACGTTCGCGAGGATGTCGAACGCGATTGCCGCGAGGTTCTCGACGGTCGGGATCCGGTCGATCACGACGGTCTTGTGGTCGGCCATCTGCTCGAGAAACGAGCGCACGACTTCGTCGCGCGCGTAGACCAGGAACGCGTGGTCCCACTTGTTGACGAGGTGCTCGACCGCGAGCGCCTTCACGTCGGCGAAATCCATCACCATGCCGCGGTCGGGCGCCCCCTCGGTATCGACGAGATCGCCGCGCAGCGTGACTTCGAGCACGTAGCGATGGCCGTGCAGGTTCCTGCACTGGCTGCGGTGATCGGGAATGCGGTGGCCCGCGTCGAATTCGAGTTTTCGGGTAATCAGCACGATGTCAAAAGCCGTGGCTCAGGGAATGTTCAGATATTTGTGGGTCTGCATCGACAGCCGCCACTGCGGATGCCGCTTGCACCAGTCGATCGCGAGCTTCGTGTTGATGTCGCGCGACGGGCCGTCCATCGGCTGCACGAGAAAATACTCGAAATCGAGCTTCGCGTAGTCGGCAAGCCGCTGGTTGTCCTGCGGGATCACGACCTTCAGTTCGTTGCCCTTCGTGACGACGAGCGGCGCGTCGGCCTTCGGGCTCACGCAGATCCAGTCGATCGTCTCGAGCACCGGCAGCGAGCCGTTGGTCTCGATCGCGATCTCGAAACCCGCCGCATGCAGCGCGTCGACGAGCGGCTGGTCGAGCTGCAGCATCGGCTCACCGCCCGTGCAGACGACGAAGCGGTGCGCTTCGCCGTCCGGCCACAGGCCGGCGATCGTCGCGACGAGCGCTTCGGCGTCCTTGAACTTGCCGCCGTTCTCGCCGTCGGTGCCGACGAAGTCCGTATCGCAGAAGCGGCACACGGCGTCCGCACGATCCTCTTCGCGGCCCGACCACAGATTGCAGCCGGCGAACCGGCAGAACACGGCCGGACGGCCCGCATTCGCGCCCTCGCCCTGCAACGTGTAGAAAATTTCCTTGACCGCGTAAGTCATCGTGCTTCGTCCGGCTCGCGCCGCTCGTTGTCGATCAGAATCCGTTGTCCATCAAGCGCTGCCGGCGCACCCGCGTCACAGCGGCGCTTCGGTCACCCGCTCGCCCTTCAGGTAGGCCTCGTAGCCACGCTTGCGCAGCTTGCAGGCCGGGCATTCGCCGCAGCCAAAGCCCCAGTCGTGCAGTTCCGCGCGCTCGCCCACGTAGCACGTGTGCGTCTCGACGCGGATCAGTTCGACGAGCGCCTCGCCGCCGAGCTGCTCGGCGAGTTGCCAGGTTTGCGCCTTGTCGAGCCACATCAGCGGCGTCTCGAGCACGACGCGCGTGTCCATCCCGAGGTTCAGCGCGACCTGCAGCGCCTTCATCGTGTCGTCGCGGCAGTCGGGGTAGCCCGAGAAATCGGTCTCGCACATCCCGCCGACCAGCACGCGCAGTCCGCGGCGATAGGCAATCGCGGCCGCGATCGTCATGAACAGCAGGTTGCGGCCCGGCACGAACGTGTTCGGCAAGCCGCTCGCCGAGGTCTCGATCTCGATCGTGCGCGTCATCGCGGTATCGCTGATCGCGCCGAGCACCGACAGGTCGATCATGTGATCGTCGCCGAGACGGTCGGCCCAGGCGGGAAACTGATGCTTCAATGCGTCGCGCACGCCTTCGCGACATTCGAGTTCGACGCGGTGGCGCTGGCCGTAATCGAAGCCGAGCGTCTCGACCGTCTGGTAGCGTTCCAGGGCCCAGGCCACGCACGTGGCCGAATCCTGCCCGCCGGAAAACAACACGAGCGCGCCGTCTTTAGCGTCTGTCCGAATCACCGTGATACTCCGTGAATGTGTAGGCTCGCGTCGCGCTGCGCCCCGGGGCCGGCTGCCGCCGGGCGGCCCGACGCGTGCCGGCCTGCGCCGGCTCGACCAGTATAGGCAGCGCGGTCGGCCGCGAACGCGGCGGCGCGCTTATACCGCGCATCCCGCGGCATCGTTGCCGCGCGCCACGGCGGCGCCTGCGGGCAGCCAGCCGTGCGTATGAAGCGATGCGCTAAGTCATTGAGCGGGCACGGATTTTATCACGCCCCGCCGAATGCTGCCCGGCGCGCCGCCGATGCCGCGAATCCACCACAAACGAAAAACCCCAAGAACCTTCCGATTCTTGGGGTTGGAACTGCTGGTGGCCTGGGACGGAATCGAACCATCGACACGCGGATTTTCAATCCGCTGCTCTACCAACTGAGCTACCGGGCCAACGAAGAAGAGAAAGTATATCCAGCCCTCTTCACTTACGCAAGTGCTTTCGCGAAATATTTTATACGGCGCCTTCCGACGGCTTCTTGCCGAGCTCGACGCCCAGCTGCTTGAGCTTGCGATACAGGTGCGTGCGCTCGAGGCCCGTCTTCTCCGCGACGCGCGTCATGCTGCCGTTCTCGCGCGCGAGGTGATATTCGAAGTACGCGCGCTCGAACGCGTCGCGCGCTTCGCGCAACGGGATGTCGAACGGAATCGCGGCCGTCTGGCCCGCGAGGCCGAGCGCCGCTGCCATGTCGTCGCCGAGCGTCGGCAGCGCGGCGGCGGACGCGACCGCCGCCGGGCCCGAGGCCTGGCCGGCGCCGGCCTTCGCCGCCGCGTTGACGGACACCGGTGCCGCGCCGCGCGCGAGACCGTGCTCGACCGACTTCAGCAGCTTCTGCAGCGCGATCGGCTTCTCGAGGAAATCGAGCGCGCCGATCTTCGTCGCCTCGACGGCCGTGTCGATCGTCGCGTGCCCGGACATCATGATCACGGGCATCGTCAACAAGCCTTGCGCCGCCCATTCCTTGAGCAGCGTGACGCCGTCGGTATCGGGCATCCAGATATCGAGCAGCACGAGATCGGGCGCCTGATTCAGTCGGTATTCCCGCGCGGCCTGCGCGTTCTCTGCCGCCTCGACGACATGTCCTTCGTCGCTGAGGATCTCCGAGAGCAATTCCCGGATGCCCATTTCATCATCTACCACCAGGATGGTTGCCATTTACGCTGCCTTTGTCTGCACACTTGCTTTTGTCTTGGCGGGAGCCGCCCCACCCTGCGCGCCGGGTTCGGCGCCTGGCGTATCGCTCGCCATCTGCAGGAACAGGATCGACACCTGCGCACCCTCGACGGTCTCGCCGTGCATGCGATTGCGCAGATCGATCCGCGCGCCGTGCTCGTCGACGATTTTCTTGACCGTGGCCAACCCGAGCCCCGTGCCCTTCGCCTTCGTGGTCACGTAAGGCTCGAACGCACGGGTCAGGATGCGTGCCGGAAAACCGGGCCCGTTGTCGGACACGGTAAGACGTACCGCGACGCGCGTTTTGCCCTCGGCGTCGGGGTCGCCATATTCTACTGTCTTGGTTTCGATCAACACACGCGGATGCGCGACTTCCGCGACCGAATCCTGCGCGTTCTGCAGCAGGTTGTGAATCACCTGGCGCAGTTGCGTCGCGTCGCCGCGGATCACCGGCAGCGACGGCGCGAGTTCGGCGACGATGGCGCTCTTGCCTTCACCGACACCGTACAGCCCGAGCACCTCGCTCGCCAGTTCGTTCAGTTGCAGGTTCCCGAGCACCGCCGGCGGCGTGCGCGCATATTCGCGGAAGTCGTCGACCATCCGCTTCATCGCGGCCACCTGGTTGACGATCATCGTCGAGCCGCGCTTGAGCACGTCCGCGTCGTGCGGCGCGAGCTTGTCGGACAGCTTCATCTGCAGCCGTTCGGCCGACAGCTGGATCGGTGTCAGCGGGTTCTTGATCTCGTGTGCGAGCCGCCGCGCGACCTCGCCCCATGCGACCGAACGCTGCGCGGAAATCACGTCGGAGATGTCGTCGAACACGACGACGTAGCCGGACGTCTGCGGATCGTCGGCCTGCCCCTCGACCGTCGACACAAGGCGCGTGCCGCGCACGAGCAAGGTCAGCGGATCGGCTTCGCCCGGCACTTCGATCGCAAACTGCTGCTGCCAGTGGCCGCGATCGCCGCTGCCGCCGTCGGAAGCCGCTTCGCGATCGGCGAACGCCTTGCGCACCATCGCGCCGAATTCCGCCACGACGCCGATCCGGTCGAGCGCCGTGCCGATCATCGAGCTGAACGGCTGCCGGAAGATCCGCTCGGCGCCGCGGTTGGCTGTCGTCAGCCGGAACTGGCGGTCGAGCACGAACACGCCGGCGGTCAGGTTCGCGAGGATGCTCTCGAGATACGTCTTCGAATGCTCGAGCGCGACCCGGTTCTTCTCGACCGCGAGCCGCGCCTCGGACAGCTGGCGCGTCATCGCGTTGAACGACTGCGTGAGAAAGCCGAGCTCGTCGCGCGACTTGATCTCGCGCTTCGGCGTGTAGTCGCCCTCGGTGATTTCCTTCGTGCCCTGCGCGAGCAGGAACAGCGGCCGCGCGAGCTGCTGGCCGAGCGCGAGCGCGAGCATCATCGCGATGAAGGTGGCGAGGAACAGCGCGAGCGTCAGCGTGCCGATGTACATCTTGCGCAGCCCGGTGCGGCCGAGCGACTTTTCCTGGTACTCGCGATACGCGCGCTGCACCGCGTCGGCGTTGTGCGCGAGCGTGGGCGGCACCGGCTGCGTGAGCTGCAGGAACCGCTCCGCCGGCTGCAGCAGCGACGTGGTCGCGTCGGGAATCGGCCGCACGACGCGCAGCCGCAACGCGCCCTTCGCGCCGTGCGCGCGCGGGTCGCCGTCGACTTCGCCCTCGATCGCCGCATATGCGCCGTGTTCGCGCGCCTGGCTCAGCATCAGCGGCGTCGGCAGGTCGTCCGGAATCAGCGCGGCGAAATTGCCCGACGCCTGCGCGACGATGTGCAGGTCGGGCGCCGCACCCGAGCCGCCGCGGCTCGGCTCGACGATCGTCGCGTCCTGCACGCCGAACTGGTCGCGCAGGCGCAAGAGCGTGAGCGTCGTGCCGTTCGTGTTCGCATCGACGCTCGCGAGCTGGTCGGACATCAGCCGCGCCTTCGTCTGCAGGTCGGACAGCGACGCATCGAGCATCCCGCGGCCGAGGTTCAGGCCGGCCGTCAGCGCGGTCTCGACGTTCACGTCGAACCACGACTCGATACTGCGCGACACGAACTGGTACGACACGATGTAGATGATCCCGCCCGGCAGCACGCCGACGAGCGCGAAGAACACCGCGAGCTTCGCGAGCAGCCGCGTGCCGAACTTGCCCTTCCTCAGACGCGCGACGATCATCCCGATCAGCCCGAGCACCACCAGCAGGAACACGAGCGCGACGATGATGTTCATCGCGTACAGCCACGAGTAGTAGCGGTCGAAGAACTCGGTGTTCGCGCTCGCGGCCGCAAGCAGCACGAGCAGCAGCAGCGCCGTGAGCGCGACGGTCGAAACGATCACGCGAATGAGGATGCTCTTCCCGCTGGCCGCGCGGCGCACTTTATTTAGCACGTTCGGTCACCGTGAAGTTGAAGCGCTTCCAGTCCGAGCCGAGCGTCCAGTCGCGGTTGTTCACCGCGTCGACCTGGAACGGCTTCGGCATCAGCGCCGTATCGAGCTGCATGCGCACCGAGGCCATGTAGGTTTCGCCGGCACGCACCTGGTTGCGGTCGATCACGTGCCACGACGTGATGTGCCGGACGACCGCGAGCGCGTCCTTCAGCGACGGAAAGCCGAGTTGCAGCCCGCCCGTCGACACGCGGTACTCGCGCGTGAGCGGCTGGAACGACAGGCGGATCGTCTGCGACACCGACACCGGCTGCTCGTCGAACCAGTACCAGCGCGCGCGGCTCAGTTCGAAGTCGGTCGTGAAGTAAAGCGGGATGCCCTTGTTGACGGCATCCTCGAGGTTCGGATTCAGCTCGAAATCGAAGCGGGCATCGAGGCTCCAGCCGCTTCCGTCAGCCTGCAGCGATGCGCGCTGCACGGCGATCGACTCGGCGCGCGCCGGCCGAACGACAGTCAGGCACAGCGCCAGCGCGACCAGCAGGACGGCCGCGAGCCGAAGTGGAAAAAGGTGTTTGATCGTCACCGTTTCTGAAACCGCGCGTAGAAAAATCCGTCGTGATCGGTGTTCTGGTCGAGTGCGGCGGCCGCCCCGCCGTGCACGCCGCCCGGCAGCAGTTGGCCGGGCGCGTCCAATCGTACCGCATCTTCACAGGCCGCTTCAAACCAGCGGGCCTGCAATTCTCCTTCTTCGGGAAAGATCGAACAGGTCACGTAGAGCAGTTCGCCGCCCGGCTTCACGAGCGGCCACAACGCCGTCAGGATGCGGCGCTGTTCCGCGACGAGCGCGGCGATGTCGGCTTCGCGGCGCAGCCAGCGGATGTCGGGATGACGGCGCACGATGCCGGACGCCGAGCACGGCACGTCGGCGAGGATGCGGTCGAACGGACGGCCGTCGTACCACGCGTGCGGCGCGCCTGCATCGCCGACGCGCACATCCGCCGCGAGCGACAGGCGCGCGAGGTTCTCGCCGATGCGCGCCGCGCGGGTCGCGTCGCTTTCGAGCGCGACGACGTCCGCATCGGCCAGCTCGAGGATATGGCCGGTCTTGCCGCCCGGTGCCGCGCATGCATCGAGCACGCGCATGCCGTCACGCGCGCCGAGCCATTCGGCCGCGAGCTGCGCGCCGGCATCCTGTACCGACACGACGCCGTCGACGAAGCCCGGAATGCGATCGACCGGCAACGCCGACGCGAGTCGCACCGCATGGCGCCCGATCGCGCTCGCGTCGATTCCGTTCGCGCGCAGCGTGTCGAGATATGCGTCGACGCTCGCGCGGCGCGCGTTCACGCGCAGCGTCAGCGGCCCCTGGCGCTCGCCGGCCGCGAGGATCGCCTGCCATGCGTCTGGCCACGCGCGCTTCACCGCATCGATCCACCACGGACGGTAGTTCCAGCGGGCGACCGGATCGTCCTGCAGCGCCGCGACGAGCACGTCGCGCTCACGCTGGAAACGGCGCAGTACCGCGTTGACCAGCCCCTTCGCGAACGCATATTCACGCCGTGCGCCGATCACGGTCACGGCCTGGTCGACGATCGTGAACGCCGGATACGCGGCCGTCTCTTCCGGATCGAGCAGCAGCGCAAGCGCGCCGGCGAGCACCGCCTGCACGTACGCGGGCGGCGCCTTGCTGACGAGCCGGCCGATCAGCCAGTCCGTGCTGCCGAGGCGACGCATCGTGCGGTACGCGACGTCCTGCGTCGCGCCGCGCGCCAGCGCCTGCGCACCGGCCGGCATCTGCGCGAACACCGCGGCCAGTGCCGCCGGCAGCGCGGTGCCGCGCCGGACCGCATCGACTGCCTGCGCGGCCACGTCGAGCGCGAAGCCCAGCGAATCGGGCGCGAGATGCAGCGCGGACAGGCGCGCAGGACGGCCGGAGGAAGACGGAGCGGAGGAACGGGTTCGTGTCATCGGAGCAAAATCGGCAAACGGGCGCCGCGAGCGGCGGGAACCCTGCGGCCGCGTGGCCGCCGCGATTCCAAACCGCGCATTGTAGCGTGAGGCCATGCGGCCCCTTTACGGGGCGCACAAATGAAACACCCCGCAGCGCGGGGCGTGCGGGGCGATGTGTCGAGTGCGACGCGACTTAGTCGAAGCGGCCGGTACGCGCCATCTCCATCAGGCGGGCGATGCGCTCCTCGGTCGCCGGGTGCGTGGAGAACAGGTTCTGCAGACCGCCGCCGTGCAGCGGGTTCATGATCATCATCTGCGCGGTGGCCGGATGCGCTTCCGCCGCCTGGAACGGGATACCGGCCGCATAGCGATGGATCTTGTCGAGCGCGGTGGCGAGCGACTGCGGATCGCCGGAGATCTGCGCGCCGCCGCGGTCAGCCTCGAACTCGCGCGCCCGCGAGATCGCCATCTGGATCAAGGCGCCGGCGATCGGCGCGAGCAGCGCGACCGCAATCCCCGCGATCGGGTTGGCCGGACGGCCGTTTTCGTCGCGGCCGCCGAAGAACATCGCGAAGTTGGCCAGCGCCGAAATCGCGCCCGCCATCGTCGCGGTGATCGTCGAGATCAGGATGTCGCGGTGCTTCACGTGCGCGAGCTCGTGCGCCATCACGCCGCGCATCTCGCGCTCGGACAGCACGCGCAGGATGCCCGTCGTCGCGGCGACCGCCGCGTGTTCCGGGTTGCGGCCCGTGGCAAACGCGTTCGGCGCGTCCTCGTTGATCAGGTAGACGCGCGGCATCGGCAGGTTTGCGCGCGTGGCGAGCTCGCGCACCATCCGGTAGAACTGCGGCGCCGTGTTCTCGTCGACTTCCTGCGCGTTATACATGCGCAGCACCATCTTGTCGGAGAACCAGTACGAAAAGAAATTCATGCCGAGCGCGAACAGCAGCGCGATCGTCATGCCGCGCGAGCCGCCGATCATGCCGCCGATCACGATGAACAGGGCCGTGATCGCGGCCATCAGCATCGCCGTTTTGACCCAATTGAACATACCCACTCCTTATCCGTCAGGGGACCCGCCACACATCACCGCGCGCGGCAGAAAATTGTAAGTGATTTGTTAGATAAGGTCTTGCCGGAAAAATTCAATTTCAGCGTTGCGCCGCCGCAAGCCGCAGCCCGAGGCCGACGAACGCACTGCCGACCGTGCGGTCGAGCCATTTCTTGACGCCCGGCTTGCCGGAAAAGCGCTGTGTGACGCTGCCCGCGACCCACGCGACGATGCAGGTCCAGATCGTGCTCATCACGACGAACACCGAACCGAGGGCCAGGAACGCCAGCGCCTTGTGCGGGCTGTCGGCCGACACGAACTGCGGGAAAAACGACACAAAGAACAGCACGACCTTCGGGTTCAGCACGTTGGTCCAGAAACCCTGCATGAACAGCTGGCACAGCGGCTTCGCGGCCGTGGCCTGCGCCGCCTCGGCGCCTGCCGATGCCGCGGCCTGCTTCACGAGGATCATGCGCACGCCGAGGTAAATCAGGTAAGCGGCACCGACCAGCTTGATGACCGTGAACGCGGCGGCCGACGCCGCGAGCAGCGCGGTCAGGCCGAATGCGCATGCAAGCGCGTGCACGCAGCAGCCGGTCGAGATGCCGAGCGCCGACATCAGCCCCGCGCCACGGCCCTGCGCGACGCTGCGGCCGACAATGTACGCCGTATCCGGGCCGGGCGTGACGTTCAGCAGGAAAACCGCGAGCACGAAGAAGCCGAAATGGGTGATGCCAAGCATGAAAACCTCGAAACCGGAAAGCGCAGGGAAATTCTACGCGCGCCTGCCGCGCCGCGCGACTCGGCCGTCCGGCCGATTGCGCGCGGCCGGCGTGCCGTGTCGAATGACGCTCAGGCCGCGTCGGGCAACGCGAAGCACTGGCCCGCGGCGAGCGGCGAGCCGGCCAGGAATTCGCGCGCCGGCAGCCGCTTGCCGCCCGGCTTCTGCAGTTGCGTGATGCGCAGCGCGCCGCTGCCGCACGCGACGATCACGCCTTCCGGCGCAGCCTCCACGATCGTGCCGGGCGCGGTGTCGCCGTGCGCCGCCACGGGCTCGGCCGCCCACAGCTTGATTGCCGCGCCGTCGAGCGTCGCGACGCCGCCCGGGAACGGGTCGAACGCACGCACCTGACGCGCGAGCACGTCGGCCGGCTTGCGCCAGTCGAGCGCCGCCTCGTGCTTGCCGATCTTTTCCGCATAGGTCACGCCGTCGGCCGGCTGCGGGGTCGCGGGCAGCATGCCGTCGCGCTCGAGCCGCACCAGCGCGTCGACGATCAGCCGCGCGCCGTCGGCGGCCAGCCGGTCGTGCAGCGTGGCGGTCGTATCGTCGGGCGCGATCGCGAGACGCGCCTCCTCGATCATCGCGCCGGTGTCGAGGCCGACGTCCATCTGCATCAGCGTGACGCCCGTCTCGGCGTCACCAGCCTCGATCGCGCGGTGGATCGGCGCGGCGCCGCGCCAGCGCGGCAGCAGCGACGCGTGGATGTTGATGCAGCCGGCGCGCGGAATGTCGAGCACTTCCTGCGGCAGCAGCAGGCCGTACGCGGCGACCACCATCACGTCGTGCGGGGTCGTGCGCAGCAGCTCGATCGCATCGGCCGCCTCCGCCGGGTACTTGCCCGCGCGGCGCAGCGACGGCGGCTGCGCGACGGGCATCCCGTGCTCGACGGCATAGCGCTTTACCGCGCTCGCCTGCAGTTTCATCCCGCGCCCGGCGGGGCGGTCGGGCTGGGTAAGCACGAGCGGCACCGAAAAACCGGCCTCGTGAATCGCGGCGAGTGCGGCCGCGGCAAATTCCGGCGTGCCGGCAAAAATCACGCGCAACGTATGGGTCATGACAGCGTTCGAAATCGGGCTTGGCGAACGCGCGTCACATCGCGCGTTCGAGTTTCTTCATCTTCGTCTTGATGCGGGTCTGCTTCAGCGGCGACAGGTATTCGACGAACACGCGCCCCATCAGGTGATCCATCTCGTGCTGCACGCACACGGCCAGGAGGCCCTCGCAATCGAGCTCGAAGGTCTCGCCGTGCTCGTTGAGCGCACGCACGCGCACGTGGTCCGGACGCTCGACCTCGTCGTAGATCCCG
Organism: Burkholderia ambifaria; assembly: GCF_001443045.1. Classification (GTDB taxonomy): domain Bacteria; phylum Pseudomonadota; class Gammaproteobacteria; order Burkholderiales; family Burkholderiaceae; genus Burkholderia; species Burkholderia ambifaria_A. The sequence continues at coordinate 160,565 of NZ_LKPJ01000003.1, forward strand.
GGCACCGACAGGCAACCCTCCTCGTAGACCTGCTTCACGTCGCTCGACCAGATGATCTCGGGGTTGATGAACGCGCGCAGCTCGTTCTTCTCCTCGGAAACGTCGATCACGATCACGCGCTCATGCACGTCGACCTGCGTCGCCGCGAGGCCGATGCCGGGTGCGGCGTACATGGTCTCGGCCATGTCGGCGACGAGCTTGCGGATCCGGTCGTCGACCTTGTCGACGGGCTTGGCGACCTTGTGCAGCCGCTTGTCGGGGTAATGAAGAATGTTCAGCAAAGCCATGGTGTTCGGTATTTCGGTGGAGCGGCGTGCCGCATCGGCCATCCGGCCGGCTGGCGCCATTGCCGGGATGCAATGAAGATGAGGCGGACACGCGGCATATCAACGCCGCAGGTCATGCCTCCTGCAATTGGCCGGACGCCGTGCGCGCGGCCCTGTCGAGTATTTCGGATGATGAAAATTTTATCATGGCGCCACGCCGTCCGCTGGCCACCTCATTCGAGGGGAACCTCATGTCGCCGCAAGCGCTGACCACCTCCGCGCTGCGCGCGTGGCTGCAGCTCGCGCATGCACCGGGCCTCTCGCCCGCCGTGCTGCACGCGCTGCTCGATGCATTCGGCTCGCCGGCAGCGCTGCTGCGCGCATCCGACCAGGCCATCGGCGCGGCGAGCAGCGCGGCCGCCGCGCGGGCGGTGCGCGCGAGCGAACGGGACGACCTCGACGCGCGCACCGACGCCGCGCTCGCGTGGCTCGACGCACCGGGCAACGCGATCGTCGCGCTCAACGACCCTGTCTATCCGCCCCGGCTGCGCGACCTGCACGATCCGCCGGCGCTGCTATATGTAAAGGGCAGGCTCGACCTGTTGCACGCCCGTGGGCTCGCCGTAGTCGGCAGCCGCCACGCGACGCCTCAAGGGCTCGCCGATGCGACACGCTTCGCGCATGCGCTGTCCGATGCGGGGCTCGCGATCGTCTCCGGCCTCGCGCTCGGCATCGACGGCGCCGCACATCGCGGCGGGCTCGACGGCCGCGCCAGCACGATCGCGGTGATCGCGACGGGCGCCGATCTCGTCTATCCGGCGCGGCACCGCACGCTCGCGCACGAGATCGCCGCACGCGGCGCGATCGTGTCCGAATGGCCGCTCGGCACGCCTGCGCGGGCGTCGCATTTCCCGCAGCGCAACCGGCTGATCGCCGCGCTCGCGCTCGGCGCGCTCGTCGTCGAAGCCGCACCGCGCTCCGGCTCGCTGATCACCGCGCGGCTCGCGAACGAGCTGGGCCGCGACGTGTTCGCGATGCCGGGCTCGATCCACGCGCCGCTCGCGCAGGGCTGCCATGCGCTGATCCGCGACGGCGCGAAGCTCACTTCGACGCCGCTCGACGTGCTGGAGGAATACGGATTGGGCGAACCGGGTGCTCAAGCCATCCACGCCACGGCGAGTTCAGGTTCGCGCCCCGATAACGACGAAGCAGCCGGCACGGCCGGTCACCGTGCGAGCGGGCACGTCGCGAAAGCGGACGCCGCCGGTGCAGCCGCCGCATCCGGCGGAATCGAACGCGCGCCGCCCGACAACCCGGCCGAGCAAGCCGTGCTCGCCGCACTGGGATACGGCCCCGTTACCTACGAGTGGCTCGCCGAGCACAGCGGCCTGTCCGACGACGTACTGCATCGCGCGCTGCTCGCGCTCGAACTGACCGGCCGCGTCGCGACCGTGCCCGGCGGACGCTTCGCGCGACTTGACGCAGCGCCCACCCCGCCTCTGTCCGGCGTGCTACATTCCCCCGCATAGGGGCGGCCGTGCCGCCGACGATACCCAAGGAATTCCATGCCCGCGCTGAATCTCGACACCGATGCCGATCGGATCGCCGAGCGCCTCGCCGATCCCGACACGCTGCTGGTCGCCTGCCTGTGCGCCGAGTGGTGCGGCACCTGCCGCGACTACCGGACGGCCTTCGACCAGCTCGCCGATGCCCATCCCGACGCCTGCTTCGCGTGGATCGACATCGAAACCCATGCCGACCGGCTCGACGATCTCGACGTCGAGAATTTCCCTACGATCCTGATCGAGGACGCGAACACCGCGCGTTTCTTCGGCACGGTGCTGCCGCACGCGGCGATCGTCGAACGGATGCTGTCCGACCTGAGCGCGGTACCCGGCACGCCGCACGCACCGAAATTGCGCAACATCCTGAACGTCGAGGCGTAAGCCGCGCACCGGCCGGGCGGCTCGTCGCACCGTTGCGCGCGCCGCCGCGCCGGGCGCTTGCCGCCGTTGCGCCCCCCCTCTATGATGAGCCGCTTTTTGCACGCCGAGCCGCCGTCGCCGCGGCGTGTGCTATAAAGCCGTCGTAAAAGGGACCCACACCGGCGAACCCGGTCTACCAACACACACCTGTCATGTCCAAAGCTCTGATCATTGCGGAAAAGCCTTCTGTCGCGAACGACATCGCGCGCGCTTTGGGCGGCTTTACCAAGCATGACGAATACTTCGAGAGCGACGAATTCGTCCTTTCGTCCGCAGTCGGCCACCTGCTGGAAATCGCCGCCCCGGAAGAGTACGAGGTCAAGCGCGGGAAATGGAGCTTCGCCCATCTGCCCGTCATCCCCCCGCATTTCGACCTGAACCCGATCGCAAAAAGCGAGTCGCGCCTGAAGGTCCTTACCAAGCTGATGAAGCGCAAGGACGTCGATCGCCTGATCAACGCATGTGACGCGGGGCGCGAGGGCGAGCTGATTTTCCGCCTGATCGTGCAGCACGCGAAGGCGAAGCAGCCGGTCCAGCGTCTGTGGCTGCAGTCGATGACGCCGCAAGCGATCCGCGACGGTTTCGCGCACCTGCGCAGCGACACCGACATGCAGCCGCTCGCCGACGCCGCACGCTGCCGCTCGGAAGCCGACTGGCTCGTCGGGATCAACGGCACGCGCGCGATGACTGCGTTCAACAGCAAGGGCGGCGGCTTCTTCCTGACGACCGTTGGCCGCGTTCAGACGCCAACGCTATCGATCGTCGTCGAACGTGAAGAGAAAATCCGCCGATTCATCTCGCGCGACTACTGGGAAGTGAAGGCCGAGTTCGCGTGCGCGGGCGGCTTCTACGAAGGCAAGTGGTTCGACCCGAAATTCAAGCGCGACGAATTCGATCCGGAAAAACGCGACTCCCGCCTGTGGAGCCTGCCGGCCGCCGAAACCATCGTCGCCGCGTGCCGCGACCAGGTCGGCACGGTCTCGGAGGAGTCGAAACCGTCGACGCAACTGTCGCCGCTGCTGTTCGACCTGACGAGCCTGCAGCGCGAGGCGAACAGCCGCTTCGGCTTCTCCGCGAAGAACACGCTCGGCCTCGCGCAGGCGCTGTATGAAAAGCACAAGGTGCTGACCTACCCGCGTACCGACGCGCGCGCGCTGCCGGAAGACTACATTTCGACGGTGCAGTCCACGCTCGAGATGCTCAAGGAGAGCCACAACTACCTGCCGCATGCGAAGCAGGTGCTCGACAAGGGCTGGGTGAAGCCGAACAAGCGAATCTTCGACAATTCGAAGATCAGCGACCACTTCGCAATCATCCCGACGCTACAGGCGCCGAAGTCGCTGTCCGAGCCGGAGCAGAAGCTGTACGACATGGTCGTGAAGCGCTTCCTCGCCGTGTTCTTCCCGGCCGCCGAATTCCGTGTCACGACGCGGATCACCGAAGTCGCCGGCCATCACTTCAAGACCGAAGGCAAGGTGCTCGTCGAGCCGGGCTGGCTGCAGGTGTACGGCCGCGACGCCGAAGGCGCGGATGCGAACCTCGTGCCGGTGCAGAAGGACGAGAAGGTGAAGACGGACGAAATCGCCGCCGTCGCGCTCGTCACGAAGCCACCCGCACGCTACTCGGAAGCAACGCTGCTGTCCGCGATGGAAGGCGCTGGCAAGCTCGTCGAGGACGACGAGCTGCGCGAGGCGATGGCCGCGAAGGGCCTCGGCACGCCGGCCACGCGCGCGGCGATCATCGAAGGCCTGCTGGGCGAGAAGTACCTCGTGCGCGAAGGCCGCGAACTGATCCCGACCGCGAAGGCATTTCAGCTGATGACGCTGCTGCGCGGGCTCGGCGTGAAGGAACTGACCGCGCCCGAGCTCACCGGCGAATGGGAATACAAGCTGTCGCAGATGGAGCGCGGCAACCTCGGGCGCGACGCGTTCATGCAGGAAATTGCCCGCATGACGCAGCAGATCGTCAAGCGCGCGAAGGAATACGATTCCGACACGATCCCCGGCGATTACGCGACGCTCGAGACGCCGTGCCCGAACTGCGGTGGCCAGGTGAAGGAAAACTATCGCCGCTTCGCGTGCACGAAGTGCGAGTTCTCGATCTCGAAGATCCCGGGCAGCCGGCAGTTCGAAATCGCGGAAGTCGAGGAGTTGCTGCGGGAGAAGACCATCGGCCCGCTGTCCGGCTTCCGCAGCAAGATGGGCCGCCCGTTCTCGGCGATCCTCAAGCTGTCCTTCGACGACGAGACGAAGAACTACAAGCTCGAGTTCGACTTCGGTCAGGACCAGGGCGGCGAGGAAGGCGAGGCGCCCGACTTTTCCGCGCAGGAACCGGTCGGCGCGTGCCCGAAATGCAAGGGCCGCGTGTTCGAGCACGGGATGAGCTACGTGTGCGAACACTCGGTGGCCAACCCGAAGACCTGCGACTTCCGTTCGGGCAAGGTGATCCTGCAGCAGGAAATCACCCGCGAGCAGATGGCCAAGCTGCTCGCCGACGGCCGCACGGATCTACTGCCGAACTTCAAGTCGTCGCGCACGGGCCGCAACTTCAAGGCGTTCCTCGTGAAGCAGCCGGACGGCAAGATCGGTTTCGAGTTCGAAAAGAAGGAGCCGAAGGCCGCTGCCGCGAAGAAGACGGCAAAATCGGCGACGAAGGATGCCGAAACCGTGACGGAAGGCGCCGACGAGAAACCGGCACCGGCTCGCAAGACTGCCGCCCGCAAGACGACGGCGCGCAAGACGGGCTCGTAACAACCCGGCCGCCGGGGGCTTCCCCGGCGCATTGCACGCCGGTCAAACGGCAATAAAAAACGCGGATCGATCGCTCGATCCGCGTTTTTTTCTTTGGTGCCGGCCGCTTCAATACGCGGCCGCCGCGCCGTTACAGCGGAGACGGCACCGCAACGCGCGCGCGCGGCGCACGCGCGAGACGCGGCTGCAGGTTCGGGTCGGTCGACTCGGCCGGCTCGGCACGCATCTCGACGCCGATCGGCGCAGGCGCCGCACCCTGTGCAGCCCACTGTTCGCCCATCATCGCGTCGGTCGAGTGGCTGAAATACTCGACGAGGTGGTCGATGAACGTGCGCACCTTCGCGGGCAGGTGGCGCCGGCTCGGATACGCGATGTTGATCTCGACCTGCGGCAGCCGGAAATCCGGCAGCAGCCGCACCAGCGCACCGCGCGCGATGTCGCTGCCGATCAGGTAGCTCGGCAGGATCGCAACACCCATCCCGAGCAGCGCGAACTGGCGCAGCATCGCGGTGTTGTTCGCGACGATCACGTTGGTCGGGCGCACGCGCACTTCGCCATCCGGCCCCGTGAACACGCGCTCGTCGCCCCAGTATTCGGTCGGCAGGCTCAGCGCCGGATGCTCGGCGAGCTGTTCCGGGTGGGTCGGCACGCCGTGTTTTTCCAGGTAGCTCGGCGTCGCGCACACGGTCATGCAGCCCGTGGTCAGCCGCCGCGTGACGATGCTCGCGCTGCGCATCTGGCGCGTGACGACGATGCCGACGTCGAAACCTTCCTCGACGAGATCGACCTGGCGGTCGACCAGCGTCAGATCCGGCACCACTTTCGGGAAATTCTCCGTGTACGACTGCAGGACAGGAGCAAGGTTGTGCAGGCCGAACACGACCGGCGCGACGATGCGCAACGTGCCGACCGGCTCGTGATTGCGCGCGACGACCATCTGCTCGACATCTTCGAGCTCATCGAGAATCTGGCGCGCCCGCTCCAGATAGACCTGGCCCGACTCCGTCAGTGAAAGGCTGCGCGTGGTGCGGTTCAGCAACCGCGTGCCGAGCCGGCCTTCCAGATCGGCAACGTGACGCGTCGCGACCGCGTTGGAGATATCCATTGCACTCGCGGCCCGCGCGAAACTGCCGAGATCCGCAACCTTGACGAACACGCGCATCGACTGCAAATGATCCATAAACGACTCCTGCCGCTGTTACAACTTCAAAAAGTTGAAGCAAATGCGTAATTCTCCTACGACAGCGGAAATGATGCAGAGTTGCTCAACAACGCCGCGGTTGACGATAAAAATAGTCAAAAATCCTCACTCATCGCGAATGGATGATCCAATTATTCTGATTGGAGCAACAATTGGGTGAACCTCGTCGGGTAAACGGCTGAATCAGGAAGGACGTGTTTGATGCGACACAGCAGCGCACCCCGCCGCCCCGTACGAGAGCGCCGCGGAGTCAGGCCGGCGCCGATTGCGGCGGAGCGTAACAACCTGTTAAAAAGACACCACGATGTGCGCCGACGTAGCATCATGTCGGCCCCGGCCGGGCGGGACGGGTGCGCGACGTGCGCCGCCGCCACCGCCGCTTTCAACGCGCGACTCCCGCTGATCATGAAAATTGCCATCCTCGACGACTACCAGGACGCCGTCCGCAAGCTGAACTGCTTCGAGATGCTTGCCGAGCACGATGTAAAGGTCTTCAACAATACGGTGCGCGGCCTGGGACAACTCGCGAGCCGTCTGGCGGAAGTCGAGGCGCTCGTGCTGATTCGCGAACGCACGCCGATTTCGTCGCAACTGCTCGCCAAGCTGCCGAACCTGCGCATGATCAGCCAGACCGGCCGAATTTCGAGCCACATCGACCTCGAAGCGTGTACCGACCGCGGCATCGCGGTGCTCGAAGGCACAGGTTCGCCGGTCGCGCCGGCCGAACTGACCTGGGCGCTCGTGATGGCCGCCCAGCGCCGCATTCCGCAATACGTCGCGAACCTGAAGCAGGGTGCGTGGCAGCAGTCGGGCCTGAAGACGTCGGCGCTGCCGCCGAACTTCGGCCTCGGCCAGGTGCTGCGCGGCCAGACGCTCGGCATCTGGGGCTACGGCAAGATCGGCCGGCTGGTCGCCGGATATGGCAAGGCGTTCGGGATGAACGTGCTGATCTGGGGTCGCGAGCATTCGCTCGAAGCCGCACGCGCCGACGGCTACACGGCCGCCGAAAGCCGCGAGGCGCTGTTCGAGCAGAGCGACGTGCTGTCGCTGCACCTGCGCATGCACGATGACACGCGCGGAATCGTCAAGCAGGAAGACCTGATGCGGATGAAGCCGACGTCGCTGCTCGTCAACACGAGCCGCGCGGAGCTGCTCGAGGAAAACGCGCTCGTCAACGCGCTGTCGCACAACCGCCCGGGGATGGTCGCGATCGACGTGTTCGAAAGCGAGCCGATCCTGCAGGGCTACAGCCTGCTGCGGATGGAAAACGTGATCTGCACGCCGCACATCGGCTACGTCGAACGCGAAAGCTACGAACTCTATTTCAGCGCGGCGTTCCGGAACATCCTTGCGTTCGACCAGGGCGACCTGTCGAGCGTCGTCAACCCGGAAGCGCTGACGCCGCGCCGCGTGCGTTGACCAGTGCGGGCCGCGCGCGCCGCGGCCCCGCTCCCGCCTTCAGGCCGTCACACGGCCGCCCGTCCTCGCGTCGACGCGCGTGAGGAAATGCTCGCCGTCGCGCCGCCCGAGGTCGTATGCATGCCGCATCTGCGACGGACTCGTGTAATCCCAGCTCGAAATCGGCACCTTGCTCGACGGTTGTACGTATAGCCGCCGCTGGTCGCCATGCGCAACCGTGAACATCTGCGGGCGCGGATACAGCCGCGTGACGAGCACCAGCACGTCGCCCGGCGACGGGTCGAGCGCGTCGACCGGCACGTTGTCGACCATCCCGCCGTCGAGCACCGGCCGGCCGCCGCGCCGCAGCACCGGCGTGAACGGCGGCGTGCACGACGATTGCAGGATCAGGTCGGCGAGTTCGTCGACGCTCGTGCAGGCCTGCGCGCGCACGAACTCGGGCCGGAAGCCGAGCGTGCGCCCGAGCGTCGGGTGCAGCGTCTTGCGCACGTACTTTTCGATGTTGTACGCGACGAGGCCCGCGGCGACCGCGCTGCGTGCGCCGAGCCAGCGCGGCACGTGCGACACGCCGATGCGGATCTCCGGTGCGCCGGCGAGCTGCGCGAACGGCTCGCCGTAGATGTCGAGCAGCGCCTGGCGGTAGATCCGGTAATGCGGGAACACGGGCTCGCGCCCGAACAGGTTGCCCCAGTACGCGTTCTTGCGGTTGTGGCGCAGCGCTTCCTCGTAATAGCGCATCACCCACGCGGCGTCGCGCGTATACAGCATGCAGGCCGTCGCCGCGCCGGCCGAGATGCCGGCAATCACGCGCGGGCGCAAGCCGAGCGCCGGCTGCGCGACGTCCCAGAAGCCGGCCTGCCACCAGCAGCGATTGCCGCCTCCCGCGAAGACGATCTGGTCGAACATCGCGCGGCTCAGCCGACGAGCGCGTAGGTCGACGTCGCGTGAACGGCCATCTTGCCGTCCTCGTCGAACAGCTCGACTTCGCCGAATACCAGGTTGCGGCCCATCCGCAGCACGCGCGCGGTGACGAGCACGTCGCCCTTGCGCACCGGCCGCATGAAGTTCGTGTTCAGCGATACGGTCGTCATCGGCCGGAACTCGCCGAGCGCGGCCGAGATCGCCACCACCATCGCGGTGTCGGCGGCGGCCGTGAACACCTGGCCGCAGATGATGCCGCCCGAATGACGGAATTCGCCGGAAAACGGCAGGCGCATCGTGACGCTGTCGTCGCCGATCGATACGGGGACCAGACCAAGCGAGCGGACCCACGGGGCCAGCAGGCGATCCAGCAATTCGCGGACTGCGTTTTCGTCCATCTTCGAATGTCCAGAAAACGTTGCGCGACCGCCGCGCAACGAGTGTGGACGTCATCATACCGGGAGCGCGCCAACTGCGATGGCTCGTTACCGCGCCGACAGCCGCCGTAGGGGTCACGAAATATTTTGACGGAATTTGCAGAAAGCACTTGCCAAGACCGAAATACCCATGCATAATCTTTCTTCTGTTGGGGGCGTTAGCTCAGTTGGTAGAGCAGCGGACTCTTAATCCGTAGGTCGAGTGTTCGAGTCACTCACGCCCCACCAGGAATTCCGAAGCCCGGTTAGCGAAAGCTAACCGGGCTTTTTCCATTGGTTTCGCACACCTTTCGGCGCCGCCCGGCCGCTGTCGCATCACGGCAGGCAATCACATACATGCCTCCTCGCCCATACACTTTCCGCTAGAATCGTCCGATAAATATCACATGGCCGTCACGGTGATCGCCGTATCGCCGCCGGCTCTGAGAGAGCATGGGACGTTACACATGGAATCATCCGAGCGAGACGCGACCATTCAAAGGGCATGGTCGCGCCGATATCGGCGCGCACGTCGAGTCGCGCCCGCCCCCCGATCGCATCCGGACCCGTCGCAGGACGCGCGCAGCGGATCCGCTCATGCTGCGTAAGGACGCCCTCGTCGCGTTCGCGCTCGGCATTGCGCTGCTCGTGGTCGCGGCCGCGCTCGCCGTCATCGCGAGCCGCGCGGCCGGCCATCTGCTCCGCGCGCCGGGCACGGTCGTGCGCATCGTGCAGGACAACGACGCGATGCGTGCATATCGTCCGATCGTCACCTATCTCGCGAACGACGGCCAGCGCCACGAAGTCGTCGGCAATACCGCATCGACGGTCCCGGCGTACGACATCGGCGAAAGCGTCGACATTCTGGTCGACCCGGACCATCCGAACCGTCCCGTGCTCATCGACGATTTCGCGCAACGCTGGTTTCCCGTCGCGGTCCCGGCACTGCTCGCGGTCGTGTCGCTTGCGATCGGCAGCCTGCTGTACGTGAACGAGCGCCGCAGCCGGCAACTCGACACGCTTTCCGCACTGGCCGCACGCAAGGCGGTCCGGCGCCGCTGGAACATCGCGATCGTGCTGGTACCGATCGCGATCGGCACCGGCTTCCTGGCCAGCGCCGGCGCAGTCGGGCTGCGCCAGTGGCAGATCGCCCGCCATTACGCGCACTCGACCGGTCATGTCGTCGAGATCGCCGAAACAACACACTCGCCCCGCGCCCGCACATCACTCTATTCAGTGAGCATCGCGTTCACGACCGACAGCGGCCGCCTGGTCACGTTCGCACAAGACTCGACGTCATCGCATCCCGGGCTGTACGAAGGCGAAATCGTCAACGTGCTGTACGACCCGGTCACGCCCGAGCGCGCAGTCGTCGACCGGTTCTGGGATCGATGGGAACTCACGGCAATCCTGTTCGCGATCGGCACGCCGTTCCTCGTCGCCGGACTGTTCGTCGCAGGCGTGCTGTGGCCGGAGCACCGGCCGCTCGAAATCGCCGAATGACGAACGCGAAGCCGAGCCGTCAACGTCGCGCCCCACCCTCACCGCTCCCTGAACGCCTCCACCTTCGCGCGGTTCCCGCACGTGCGCATGTCGCACCAGCGTCGCCCGACGCCGCGGCCGCGATCGACGAAGAACCAGGTACAACGGCCGCACTGCCGCACACGCGCGAAGTCGTCGCCGCGCAGGAGATGCTCGAACCCGAGCGCGGCCGCATCGATCCAGCGCGACGCGGCGCGCGCATCAGGGCGCCACGCGAAGCGGCCATCGACCGCGTCGAATGTGCTGCGCCCGATCGCATCGCGAATCGCCACGGCGAGCCGGTCCACCGCTCGCGCGCCTGCGCTGCCGCCGTCGCCGGCCGTGAGGTACGTGAGCGCCGCATACGCATCCTCGCGAAATCCATGCAGCGCGGCGAGTTCATCTGCGCCATCCTGCCGCGGATGACGCAGGAACCGCGTCAGGTCGGCCGCCTCCAGCAACCCTGACTTTCCGGCCCACGCACGCACGGCCAGCCAGTCGACGAACTTGTCGTCGGCGCGCGTCCTGCCCGTGTCGGCCACCGTGTTCAGGAAATCGAGCGCCGGATGGCCGCCGACGAAATCGGCCGCGCTCCATGCGTGCGCCTGTCGCGCAGGCTCGTGTCGAGTAACCATTTATTTCAGCCTATAGGTTTCATATCCGGATGAACAGGCGTAACCTGTTAATAATCAAAACAGGTTAGCACGGAGGCGCCGATGCTCGATCTCGCCAATCGCTTCATTTTCGAAGGTCACCGGATCGCATGGGGTACGCTCGGCGAAGGCCCCCCGCTCGTGCTCGTGCACGGCACGCCATTTTCATCGCAGGTGTGGCGCCGGATCGCACCGTGGCTTGCGCGGCGCCATCGCGTGTTCTTCTACGACCTGCTCGGCTATGGCCAGTCGGACATGCCCGACGCGGACGTATCGCTCGGACGGCAGAACGTGCTGTTCGGCGCGTTGCTCGACGAATGGAATATTTCGCGCCCGCGCGTGCTTGCGCACGATTACGGCGGTGCGACCGTGCTGCGCGCGCATTTCCTCGACGGCATCGCATATTCGGACCTGACACTCGTGAACCCGGTCGCGATCGCGCCGCAAGGCTCGCCGTTCGTGCGGCATGTCGCGCAGCACGAAGCCGCGTTCACCGGATTGCCGGCCTATGCGCATCATGCGCTGGTGTCAGCCTATATCGGCAATGCGGTCGCGCAGCCGTTGAGCGACGACGTGCTGTCGATCTACCGCTCGCCGTGGCTCACGCCGGCCGGCCAGGCCGCGTTCTATCGCCAGATCGCACAGATGCGCCAGCGCTACATCGAGGAAGCGGAGGCCCGCTATGCGCCGCCGGACTTTCCGGTGCGCATCGTATGGGGCGAGGACGACGGATGGATTCCGCTCGAACAAGGACAGGCGCTTGCCGATCGCATCGCGAACGGCAAGCTGATCAGGGTGCCGCGCGCGGGTCACCTGGTCCAGGAAGATGCGCCGGAGGCGATTGTCGCCGCCGTGCTCGACCGGTAGGCGCACCCGCGCGGGTGCATCGGGAAGTGCGGCTTACCAGGGCAGCGAATAGGTTTTCGTATTCGTAAAGCTCTTCATCGCCTCCTGCACGCCTTCCTTGTAGCCGAGGCCCGAATCCTTCACGCCGCCGAACGGCGTGAGCTCGAGCCGGTAGCCCGGCACCTCGCGCACGTTCACACTGCCGACCTCGAGCTCCGTGATGAAGCGCGTGATGTTGTCGAAGCGGTTCGTGCAGACCGACGACGACAACGCGTAGTCAGTGCTGTTCGACATCCGGATCGCCTCGTCGATGTCGCGAAAGCGCATGATCGGCGACACGGGCCCGAACGTCTCGTACTTCACGAGCGGCATGTCGGGCGTCACGCGATCGATGACGGTCGGCGAGTACAGCGCACCGTCGCGCACGTTGCCGACCAGCAGGCGCGCGCCGCGCGCGATCGCGTCGTTCACCTGCTGCTCGCAGAACTTCGCGGCCGCTTCGTCGATCACCGTGCCCATGTCGACCGACGGATCGGCCGGGTTCCCGTAGCCCCAAGCGCGGGTTTTCTCGACGACCAGCTCGGTGAAGCGATCGGCCACCGCCTCGTGCACGAGCATCCGCTTGATCGCGGTGCAGCGCTGCCCCGAGTTCTTGTACGAGCCCGACACGGCGAGCGTGCTTGCCTCGTCGAGATCGGCGTCTTCCATCACGATGATCGGATCGTTGCCGCCGAGCTCGAGCACCGCGCGCCGGTAGCCCATCCGCGACGCGATCGACTTGCCGATCGACACGCCGCCGGTGAAGGTGATCAGGTCGATCGCCGGGTTCGTGATCAGCTCGTCCGCGATTTCCTTCGGGTCGCCGGTAATCACCTGCAGCATCTGCGGCGGCAGGCCGGCTTCATACAGGATGTCCGCGAACAGGTAGCACGACAGCGGCACCTTCTCCGACGGCTTCACGACGATCCGATTGTTGGTCGCGACCGACGGCACGACCTTGTGCGCGACCTGGTTCATCGGATGGTTAAACGGCGTGATCGCGGAAATCACGCCGAGCAGCGGCTCGCGCTGCGTGTACACGCGGCGTTTCTTGCCGTGAGGCGTCAGATCGCACGAGAAGATCTGCCCGTCGTCCTTCAGCACTTCGCCCGCGCCGAACGTGAGCACGTCGGCGACGCGCCCGGCTTCATACGTCGAATCCTTGATGCACAACCCGGCCTCGGCCGTGATCAGCGCCGCGATCTCGGCAGTGCGCGCACGCACGATGTCGGCCGCGCGGCGCAGGATCGCCGCACGCTCGTGGCGCGTGAGCGACGGCCGGTACGCGCGGGCGACCGCGAATGCGCGCCGCACGTCGTCGAGCGTCGCCTTCGGCACGGTGCCGACGAGCGAGCCGTCGTACGGGTTTCGTACCTCGATCACCGCGTCGCGATGGATCCGTTCACCATCGATTCGCAGTGCTTCACGATGAAGCGCGCGGACATCCGTCGATGCTGCAATGGCGTTCATGAGTATCTCCCTGGCGGATACGTGCGTATCACTGCAGATGGTTGAGCGCGATGTCGATGATGTCGAAGTTGCGCAGCCGCGCGCGGCCCGAAACGTCGGTCGCGACCGGCTTGCTGAAGATCAGCGGCACGATCTGCTCGGAGATCCCGCCGTGCGAGCGCAGCGGCACGTCGAGGCCGGACAGGTCGTGCTTGATGCGGCGCGTGCCGAGCACGACGTCCTGCTTCGAGATCACGATCAGGTCGCCCATCCGCGCCGGCGGCAGCTCGAACCGCGCGCAGCCTTCGGCGCCCGTCAGCACGACCTCGATGCCGTCCACCGCGGCGAGCCGCGCGCGCAGCGCGTCGGCATCGGCGGAATCCGGCACGTAGACCGTCGCGAACGAGCCGAGCGCGCCGTGGTGCACGACGTACGGATCGGTGATCGGCAGGATCACGCGCGCCGCATCGTGGCCGAGCCACTCGTCGAACAGCTCCTGCAGGTAGATCACGTTCGGCTCGCCGGTCTCGCCGTCGTGCTTCGCGTTCATCCCGTGGTCGGCCGTGATCGCGACGATCGCGCCGAGTTCGTCGAGCCGCTTCAGGTACGTGTCCATCATCTGGTAGAACGCGTTCGCGCCGTCCGTGCCGGGTGCGCACTTGTGCTGCACGTAGTCGGTGGTCGACAGGTACATCAGGTCGANCNGGCGCGTCTCGAGCAGGCGCACGCCGGCCGCGAACACGAATTCCGACAGGTCCGCGCTGTACACGCTCGGCACCGGCTTGCCGACCAGTTCGAGCACGTTGTCGATGCCGTTTTCCTCGATGCTCGCCTCGTCGGCCTTTTCCGACGAGAAGCAGATGCCCTTGAGCCCCTTGCCGAGCAGGCGCCGCAGCTTGTCCTTCGCGGTGACGACCGCGACGCGCGCGCCCTGTTCGGCGAAGGTCGCGAGCACGGTGGGCGCGACGAGGTACTTCGGATCGTTCATCAGCACCTCGGCGCCGGTGTCGCGATCGTAGAAGTAGTTGCCGCTGATCCCGTGGATCGCCGGCGGCACGCCGGTCACGATCGACAGGTTGTTCGGGTTCGTGAAGCTCGGCACCACACACTCGCCCTTGAGCGCCGTGCCCGGCTTCAGCAGCGTGCGCAGGAACGGCGCGACGCCGGCCTCGGCCGCCATCTCGAGATATTCATAGGCGCAGCCGTCGACGCAGACGACCACCACGGGGCGGCTCATCCAGTTGTAGCGGCGGCCGTTCACTTCCACGGATACAGGCGTTTCAGTCATGACGTTCAGTCCTTTCGGTTCGAAGGGGGTTGAGCTGTCGGCGCCCGCGCCGCGCCGAGGAGGTGTTTTCCATGCTTGACATTAAAATGGATGATTTGTAGATTGTCAACAACATGCAGAGAACAGAAAGCAAAATACGAAAGCACGAGGAAGCACAAAGAGGGCTGGTCTCCACTCATCCGCCGCTCGCCGCGGCGCCACAGTCAAGGGGTCTGAAGATGAACGAAGTGCCGGTACACAAGCGTTTGAATGGATGGGCGACGGGCGTGGCCCGTCTCGCGCTGGCCGCCGCAGTCGCACTGGGCGCGGCGCAGGCGGCCCACGCGAAGACGTCGCTGCTCGTCTACACCGCGCTGGAAGACGAGGCGATGAAGCCCTACAAGGACGCGTTCGAGAAGGCGAACCCCGACATCGAGATCCGCTGGGTGCGCGACTCGACCGGCTCGGTCACCGCGAAACTCCTCGCCGAAAAGAACAACCCGCGCGCGGACGTCGTGCTCGGCCTCGCCGCATCGAGCCTCACGCTGCTCGACCTGCAGGGGATGCTGATGCCGTATTCGCCGAAGGGCTTCGACCAGCTCACGCGCAAGTACAGCGATGCGAACACGCCGCCGCACTGGGTCGGCATGGACGTGTGGGGCGCGACGATCTGCTACAACCGCGTCGCCGCGCAGGCGAAGAACATCCCGAAACCGACGTCGTGGGAAGACCTGACGAAGCCGATCTACAAGGGCGCGATCGTGATGCCGAGCCCGGTGTCGTCGGGCACCGGCTACCTCGACGTGACCGCGTGGCTGCAGACCTTCGGCGACGACCGTGGCTGGAAATTCATGGATGCGCTCGACAAGAACGTCGCGCAGTACGTGCACTCGGGCTCGAAGCCGTGCACGCTCGCCGGCACCGGCGAATTCCCGATCGGCATCTCGTTCGAGTTCCGCGGCCATGAACTGCAGGCGCAGGGTGCGCCGATCGACCTGGTGTTCCCGAAGGAAGGGCTCGGCTGGGACATGGAAGGCACCGCGGTCATGAAGACGACGAAGCAGCCTGACGCCGCGAAGAAGCTCGCCGATTTCATGGCCAGCAAGGACGCGAACGAGATCACCGCGCGCTGGTGGGCGATCGTCGCGTACCCGGGCGTCGCGCGCAAGCTGACCGGCATCCCCGACAACTATTCGGACCTGCTCGTGAAGAACGACTTCGTGTGGTCCGCGAAGAACCGCCAGTCGATCCTCGACACCTGGCAGAAGCGCTACGGGGCGAAAACCCAGCAATGACGCAGCAGTAACGCCACAACAGGCAGCGGGGCTGCGCGACGCGCCGCCCCGCATCCCTTCCCTTCGTCGTATCCGGCCCGCTTGCGGGCCACCCGCAGCGTGGAGGCGTGCATGGCACCCTATCTGAGCGTAGAACGCATCGAAAAGCGGTACAACGACACACAGGTCCTCACCGACATCAACCTGAGCGTGATGAAGGGCGAGATGATCTGCTTCCTGGGGCCGTCCGGCTGCGGGAAAACCACGCTGCTGCGGATCATCGCAGGGCTCGAGGCGCAAAGCGCCGGCCACATCACGCAGGACGGCCGCGACATCTCGCGGCTGCCGCCGCAACTGCGCGACTACGGCATCGTGTTCCAGTCGTACGCGCTGTTTCCGAACCTCACCGTCTACGACAACGTCGCGTACGGGCTCGTGAACCGCAAGATGAAGCGCGACGAGATCCACAAGCGCGTGCATACGCTGCTCGCGCTGGTCGGCCTGCCCGACAGCCATCGCAAGCATCCCGGTCAATTGTCCGGCGGCCAGCAGCAGCGCATCGCGCTGGCACGCGCGCTCGCGACGTCGCCCGGCCTGCTGCTGCTCGACGAGCCGCTGTCGGCGCTCGACGCCCGCGTGCGCGTGCGACTGCGCCAGGAAATCCGCGCGCTGCAGCAGCGGCTCGGCGTGACGACGATCATGGTCACGCACGACCAGGAAGAAGCATTGTCGATGGCGGACCGGATCGTCGTGATGAACCACGGCGTGATCGAGCAGATCGGCACGCCGCTCGAAATCTACCGGCAGCCCGCGTCGCCGTTCGTCGCGGACTTCATCGGCCGCGTCAATACGATTGCCGCCGAAGTCGCGCAGGACGGCACGCTGCGCGCGGGCGGCGTCGGCTTCGACTGCCGGCACGGCACCGCCCGGCCCGCACAGGGCGCGGCCGTGTCGGTCTACGTGCGGCCCGAGGACCTGCGCATCCGCATTCCGGGCGAGACGGCCGACAACGTGCTGGCCGGCCGCGTCGAGAAGCTTGAGTTCCTCGGCGCGTTCTGCCGCGTGAGTTTCCGGATCGACGGGCTCGACGGCCAGGAGATCGTCGCCGACCTGTCGTATCACGACGTCGACCGCACCGGCGTGCAGGCCGGCGCGCGCATCGACCTCGCGCTCGATCGCGAGCATGTCCGCGTGTTCCCGAGCGCAAAGGAGCGACTGCAATGAGCACGGTCCTCACCGAACGCCGCCGCGGCGCGGCCGCCCCCGCCGACGTGCGCCAGATCACGCACTGGCACGACCGCATCGCGCAACTCGCGCTCGTCGCGATGGCTGCGCTGATGTCGTTGTTCTTGCTGCTTCCGCTCGCGCTCGTCGTGCAGAAATGCTTCGTCGATGCGGACGGCCATTTCGTCGGCGCGCACAACTTCGTCGAATATCTCGAGGACAGCGGCGTGCTGCGCTCGATGCTCCATTCGCTGACGGTCGGCGCACTCGTCACGTCGATCGTCGTGCCGATGGCGTTCACATTCGCGTATGCGCTCACGCGCTCGTGCATGCCGCTGAAGAACGCCGCACGCACGATCGCATTGCTGCCGCTGCTCGCGCCGACGCTGCTGTCCGCCGTGTCGTTCATCTACTGGTTCGGCAACGCGGGGCTGCTCAAGCCGCTGCTGCACGGCCATTCGATCTACGGGCTGCCGGGGATCGTCGCGAGCATGGTGTACGCGTCGTTCCCGCACGTGCTGATGATTCTCGTCACCGCGCTGTCGCTCGCCGACGGCCGGCTTTACGAAGCCGCCGACGCAATGGGCACGAGCCGCACGCGCAAGTTCTTCACGATCACGCTGCCCGGCGCGAAGTACGGGCTGATCAGCGCGACGATGGTGGCGTTCACGATGTGCATCAACGACTTCGGCGTGCCGGTGGTGATCGGCGGTTCGTACAACGTGCTGTCGACCGACATCTACAAGCTGATCATCGGGCTGCAGGACTTCAACCGCAGCGCGGTCGTGAGCCTGATGCTGCTGTGCCCGGCCCTCGTCGCGTTCGGCGTCGACTTCTTCATCCGCCGCCGCCAGCAGTCTCAGCTCGGCGCACGCTCGACGCCGTACCAGCCGAAGCCGTCGCGCGGTTTCGACTTCGCGATGCTCGCGTACTGCGCGCTCGTCTGCGCGTTCTTCATCGCGGTCGTCGGCATCTCGGTGTTCGCGTCGTTCGTGAAGTTCTGGCCGTACCAGATGAGCCTCGGGCTGCAGCACTACAAGATGGGACTGATCGGCGCCGGCATCTTCGATGCGTACAAGAACAGCCTGCGGATGGCCGCGACCGTCGCGCTCGGCGGCACGATCGTCGTGTTCGGCGGTGCGTACCTGATCGAGAAGACTCGCGGCGCGCGCTGGCTGCGCGGCTTCATCGCCCTGTGCGCGATCCTGCCGATGGGCGTGCCGGGCCTCGTGCTCGGCATCAGCTACATCTTCCTGTTCAACGCGCCCGGCAATCCGCTGAACGGGCTGTACGGGTCGCTGTGGCTGCTCGCGATCGTGACCGTCGTCCACTACTACGCGTCGAGCCACCTGACCGCCGTCACCGCGCTCAGGCAGATCGACAGCGAGTTCGAGGCCGTGTCGGCGTCGCTGAAGGTGCCGTTCTACAAGACCTTCCTGCGCGTGACCGTGCCCGTGTGCCTGCCTGCGATCCTGCTGATCGCGCGCTACCTGTTCGTCAACGGGATGACGACGGTCTCCGCCGTCGCGTTCCTGTACTCGCCGGACACGCAGCCCGCTTCCGTCGCGATCCTGAACCTCGACGACGCGGGCCAGATGGGCCCGGCCGCCGCGATGGCGACGCTCGTGCTCGCGACCTCGTCGTTCGCCTGCGTGCTGTTCGCCTGCATCTCGCACCGGCTGTTGCGCCGCACGCAAGCCTGGCGCACCCCGCATCGCCGTTGATCCGTTAGCCGCATTCACGTGACGTCCCGACTTCACCAAGGAGACACCATGACGCTCGCCACCCAGCCCATCCTGCTCACCCCTGGCCCCCTCACGACCTCGGACCGCACGCGCGACGCGATGCTGCGCGACTGGGGTTCGTGGGACAGCGACTTCAACGCGATCACCGCTCGACTGCGCGAACGGCTGCTGCAGATCGTGCACGGCGAAGGCACGCACGAATGCGTGCCGCTGCAGGGCAGCGGCACATTTTCGGTCGAGGCCGCGATCGGTACGCTCGTGCCGCGCGACGGCCACGTGCTCGTGCCGAACAACGGCGCGTACTGCGCGCGCCTCGCCAAGATCTGCCGCGTGCTCGGCCGCAAGCTCACGACGATCGACTACAGCGAGGACCGCCGCGTCGATCCCGCCGACGTCGAACGGGCACTCGTCAGCGATCCGACCATCACGCACGTCGCGCTCGTGCACTGCGAAACCGGCGCCGGCGTGCTGAACCCGCTGCATGACGTCGCGCAGGTCGTCGCGAAGCACGGCCGCGGGCTGATCGTCGACGCGATGAGCTCGTTCGGCGCGATCGACATCGACGCGCGCACGACGCCGTTCGACGCGGTGATCGCGGCATCCGGCAAATGCCTCGAAGGCGTGCCGGGGCTCGGCTTCGTGATTGCGAAGCGCGCGACGCTCGAACGCTGCGAAGGCAATAGCCACTCGCTCGCGATGGACCTGTACGACCAGTGGGTGTACATGCAGCGCACGACGCAATGGCGCTTCACGCCGCCGACGCACGTGGTCGCGGCGCTCGACGCGGCCGTCGCGCAGTACGTCGACGAAGGCGGCCTGGCCGCACGCGGCGGCCGCTACCAGCGCAACTATCGCGCGCTGATCGACGGGATGCGCGCGCTCGGCTTCCGGCCGTTCCTCGATCCGGCGATCCAGGCGCCGATCATCGTCACGTTCCACGCGCCGGACGATCCGAACTACGACTTCAAGCGGTTTTATCAGGAGGTCAAAAAGCGCGGCTACATTCTGTATCCGGGCAAGCTGACCGAAGTCGACACGTTCCGCGTCGGCTGCATCGGCCACTTCGGCGAAGCCGGTATTCCGGGCGCGGTCGCCGCGATCGCCGACACGCTGAAGGCGATGGGCGTGCGCCGCGTGTCCGCCGAAGCGGCGGCCTGACGCGACACACCCGGCCGCACTGCGGCGCGCGGCCCACCCGCCGCGCGTCGCCGTACGGCGGTTTCGTTTTCGCTTTCCCGCCGTGCGCGGCACGGCCATCCGACCCTTACCGGCACGACACCCGATGCGACCTTTCTGGATCGAACAAGCACTGTTCAACGACGGCGATCTCGCCCCCGCGCTGCAGGGTGCGACGCAGGCCGACGTCTGTATCGTCGGCGGCGGCTTCACGGGGCTCTGGACCGCGATCCAGGCGAAGCAGCAGAACCCGGCGCTCGACATCGCGATACTCGAGGCCGATCTGTGCGGCGCCGGCGCGAGCGGACGCAACGGCGGGTGCCTGCTCACATGGTCCGCGAAATTCCTGACGCTGCGCCGCCTGTTCGGCGAAGCGGAAGCGATCCGGCTCGTGAAGGCGTCGGAGGCAGCCGTCCAGCACATTGCCGACTTCTGCCGCGCGCATCGGATCGGTGCCGAACTGCGGCTCGACGGCACGCTGTACACCGCCACGTCGCGCGCGCAGGTCGGCACGCTCGCGCCGGTGCTCGACGCGCTCGCCGCGTGCGGCATCCACAGCTACGAGCCGCTGCCGGCCGCCGAAGTCGTGCGCCGCTCGGGCTCCGCGCGCAATCTCGACGGCGTGTACTCGCCGATCGCCGCGACCGTGCATCCGGGCAAGCTCGTGCGCGGGCTGCGGCGCGTCGCGCTCGACATGGGGATCCGGATCTACGAGCGCACGCCGTTCGTCGACTTCACGCCGGGGCAGCCGGCCGTCGTGCGCACACCGTCGGGCAGCGTGCGGGCGGACAAGCTGGTCTTCGCGATCAACGCGTGGATGGCGAGCCGCTTTCCGCAGTTCGAACGCACGATCGCCGTCGTATCGAGCGACATGGTCATCACCGAGAAATGCCCGGAACTGCTCGAGCAGACCGGGCTCGTGGACGGCGTGTCGGTGCTCGATTCGCGGATCTTCGTGTACTACTACCGCACGACCGCCGATGGCCGGCTGATGCTCGGCAAGGGCGGCAACACGTTCTCGTGGCGCAGCCGCATCGCGCCGGTGTTCGACCGGCGCTCGCCGTACGAGGCGCAGCTCACGCGCAGCCTGCGCGAATTCTTCCCGTCGCTCGCGGGCGTGCCGGTCACCGCGAGCTGGAACGGCCCGTCGGACCGCTCGGTGACGGGCTTCCCGTTCTTCGGCCGCCTCGACGACGCACCGAACGTGTTCTACGGCTTCGGCTATTCGGGCAACGGCGTCGGACCGACCTACATGGGCGGGCAGATCCTGTCGTCGCTGGTGCTCGGCCTCGACAACGCGTGGACGCGCAGCCCGATCGTGCGCGGCCCGCTTGGGGCTTTCCCGCCGGAGCCGATTCGTTATGTCGGCGCGCACGTCGTGCGCAACGCGATCCGCCGCAAGGAGCAAGCGGAAGACGAGAGCCGGCAGCCGGCGCTCGTCGACACGTGGCTCGCGAAGTTTGCGAGTGCGGCGGGGAAGGCCGACAAGGCGTGACTGACGAGCACGATGTGATGGGGGTCAAGAAACGCACCCGGCTCGCCAGGGCTGCCGCATCACCGACTTCGATTCGAGCTCGCGCACCGCACGGATAACAAGGAAGGGAAAGTCCTTCAATAGAACAAGTCAAATCGCCGATGCCTTGCCTTCTCTAAATCAATCAGTCCGCCATGTAAATAACTGCAAATAAATAAGACCCGTCCCGATGCCGAGCGGATTAACGATACATTCATTACGCGACATACCACCCTTCCATTATCTCGATTTTATTGACAAAACCGACATGATAGGATTTCACGCTTTCAACAAAAAATGGATTCCTCGTATTTTTCATGCACCGGTCATCCACTATCGAAATTTTGATTAGCGACTCCCGATCCATCTCAAGGGGATCACAGTTCGGACATGCAGCGATCGCAGTCGATGGAGTTGTATACGGCAGAGCCCATCCGGGATGGGACGTTGATAATGTCTTGAACTACCTGAATCGTCAGCAAACCAAGATGCAACGCGATACGGTCGGCTATCTCGTCAACGCCTCCGAGGCCGAAAAAGGGATTATTATTTCCGAGATAATAAAGAGGCGGAATGAAAACAAGCACTACTCTCTTGTCGACAACAACTGCTCATCAAATATAGCCGAAATACTCGGCAAGGCGGGAATACTGGCTTACGACCCGAGATGGCAGCTCCCGGGTATCATATCCCCAGCGGATTTGATGACCGGTCTGCACCATTCGAAACGATTGATTGGAATCAGACGATACCCAAAGAAATGACGCGCTTTCTGCTATTAGCCGCACTCGTCGTGATGTTCAGTGCGTGCTCGAAATATAGAGATGAGAAATGGACGGCGCTTCAAGACATGCCTGCCTTCGCCGAGCCCAACGACGATAGAACCCAGCCAATCTTTACGATCGGGAAAGGCGAGTCCTGCGTTCCTCTGACGGATCGTGTTGCCAAAATTTACGCATACACTCAAGTGCGCTGCGAATCCGGTACCGGCTGGGTCCTCGACGATTTCTTCGACAAACGAGGCGGCAAATAGTCGCTTACCGGCGATCGCCGCATTCTTTCGTCATGGATGTGCGGCGACACGTACCGCGTCCGCTCACGCGCCGGCCCTCTCCCGCGCCGCCTTGCCCGCTCCCGGCAGCCCCTGCTCATGCGTGCGGCGCATCCGTGCGAGGCCGTGCGAGACGTGCTCGCGCACCAGCGCGACCGCTTTCTCCTCGTCGCCGCTCGCGAGCGCCTGAACGATCTTGTCGTGCTCGGCCGCCGACACCGCGATCGCATCCTCCTCGGCCTCGATCGCGGCCTGGCGCAGCAGCCCGAGCTGGCGCACGAGCCGGCGATAGGTGTCGGTGAGGTGCGTATTGCCGACGCCGACCACCATCGCGTCGTGGAACTGCACGTTCAGCTCGGTGTAGCGCGTGACGTCGTGCGTCTTCGCGGCGTCCTTCATCGACTGGATGATGCCCTTCAGCACCTTCAGCGTGTCGGGCGAAATGCGCTTCGCGAGCGCGCGCGCGACCGACTCGTCGAGCATCGCGCGCACTTCGTAGATCTCCTCGGCCTCGCGCAGCGGCACGACGCGCACCGTCACGCCGCGGTTCTTCTCGTTGCGCAGCAGCCCGGCCTGCTCGAGCGCGCGGAACGCCTCACGCACGGGACCGCGCGACACGTTCAGCTTGGTCGCGATATCGACTTCGTTGAGTTTCTCGCCCGGCGCGTATTCGCCGGATACGATCGCACGCTCGAGCATGTCCTGGACAATCATCGCGAGCGACTGGCTTTGCAGGAGTTCGATGGCGTTGAGCGCGTTCGGGGCAGTCATGGTCGGGCAGGCAGCGCAGCTGCGGGTGAAAAAAACGAGGGCGCCATGTCGGCGAATGATCCTTATATACCCTCGCCCCGATAGATTGTCAACAGTTTTCAGTTTCCAAAAGTCAATCGCGCGGCCGGCGAACGCGCGTTGAGCCGCCGCGCGCGTTCACCGGTTTCGCGAATTTCGGATCGCACTTTCCTGCACTTTCCTGCACTTTCCTGCACTTTCCTGCACCTTCCTGCACCTTCCTGCACTTTCCGGCGCTTTTCCCACGCCTTCTCTCGTGGCTTTCCTCGTGCTTCGTTGCGGCTTCCCGCCGCGCGTCACTTCGGCAGCGCGGGGATCATCCACGTCAGCACGTGCTGCTGCAGAAACACGAGCACGCCGAGCAGCAGCGTGAGGATCACGCTGTGCCAGAAGGTGCGCGCGAACACGACACCTTCCTGCCCCTTCAGGTCGGTCGTCGACACGCCCGTCGCGATGTTCTGCGGCGAGATCATCTTGCCCATCACGCCGCCCGACGAATTGGTCGCGGCCATCAGCACCGGATCGAGGCCGAGCTGCCTGGCGGCGACGACCTGCAGGTTGCCGAACAGCGCATTGCCGGACGTGTCGCTGCCGGACAGGAACACCGCGATCCAGCCGAGCGACGCCGACACGAGCGGGAACAGCGCACCGGTCGACGCGACGCCGGTGCCGAGCGTGTAGCTGATCCCCGAGTAGTTCAGCAGGTAGGCGAGCCCGACGATCATCATCACCGTGACGATCGCGATCCACGTCTGCCGCCACGTCTTGACCACGCATTCGAAGAACGCGCCGACGCCGGTGCGCGTCAGCACGGCCGTGATGATCGCCGAGATCAGGATCGCGGTGCCGGTGCCGAGCGGCTGGAAGTCCCAGATCGCCGCATATGGCTTGTGGTACAGCGACACGAACACCGTGTTGTGCAGGCCCGGCCACTGGATCTTCACGTCGCCGATCGCCGCGATGTTCGCGTGCACCCAGACGATCACGACCACCGACACGACGATCCACGGCAGCCAGCCGCCAAAGCCCGCGCGCGCGGCGCCGGCCGTGGCGGGCACGCTGCGCGCGAGCGCATATTGCGGATCGGGCTGGGGCTTCCATACCTGCAGGAAGCCGATCGTGACGATCAGCGACGTGAGCGACGACAGCACATCGGTGAGCTGGTAGCCGAGGAAGTTCGACGTGACGAACTGGGCGATCGCGAAGCTGGCACCCGACACGAGCAGCGCGGGCCACAGCTTCGAAATCGAGCGCAGGCCGCCGTATGCGCCGACCACGTAGAACGGCAGCAGCAGCGCGAAGAACGGCAGTTGCCGGCCGACCATCGCGCCGAGCGTCGCGGGCGGCAGCGACGTGACCGCACCGAGCACGGTGATCGGCACGCCGAGCGCGCCGAACGCGACCGGTGCCGTATTGAACAGCAGCGTGTAGGTGAGCGCTTCGAGTGCGGGGAAGCCGAGTGCGATCAGCAGCGCGCTGGTGATCGCGACCGGCGTGCCGAAGCCGGAGATCCCTTCGAGCAGACAGCCGAACGAGAACGCGACGACGAGCAGCACGAGGCGGCGGTCGTCGGGCAGGTTGTCGAGCATCCATTGCCGGAACTGGTCGAAGCGGCCCGACTTCACCGCAATGTTGTACAGCAGCAGCGCGTTGAACACGATCCACATCACCGGCACGACCGCGAGCGCCATGCCGGCGCCGACCGCGTTGAACGCGAGGCCGGCCGGCATGCCCCAGGCGCCGATCGCGACTGCGAGGCCAGCGACGAGCCCGGCCAGCGACGCTTGCCACGCCGGCCGGCGCAGCACGCCGAGCGCGATCAGTGCGACCGCGATCGGGATCACGGCGACGAGGAACGACAGGAACAGCGAGTTGGCGACGGGCGTCAACGGCTGCGCGAACAGGATGCCGGGCGGCAGGGTTGCGGTGGGATTCATCGTGTCTCGTGTCTCCGTGTCGACCGGAGTTAGCGCTTTAGCGCTTGCTCCGGTCCCATGCTTCGCGGTCGACCGGAGTTAGCCCTTTAGCGCTTGCTCCGGTTCCATGCTTCGCGGTCGACCGGAGTTAGCCCTTTAGCGCTTGCTCCGGTTCCATGCTTCGCGGTCGACCGGAGTTAGCCCTTTAGCGCTTGCTCCGGTTCCATGCTTCGCGGTCGACCGGAGTTAGCCCTTTAGCGCTTGCTCCGGTCCCATGCTTCGCGGTCGACCGGAGTTAGCCCTTTAGCGCTTGCTCCGGTCCCATGCTTCGCGGTCGACCGGAGTTGGCCCTTTAGCGCTTGCTCCGGTTCCATGCTTCGCCTTCGACTGAAGCGAACGCCCTGACGCCTGCGCATGCCCCGGTCCCGTATCAAACGTGTGTTCCACGGCGGCGACGATCATCCATCCAACGCTTGTGCATGCAACCATGCCGCAGCGCCGACCGATCGGTCGCTTAAAAGAGGTTAGGAGGCACATCGCGCTTTCACAAGGAGGGCAAGCCCCATACGCGTGGCGCCGATACACGGCATCCGCGGCACGCTGAACGGCGGCTAACGGCCCGCTGACGCGCGCGCCAGCAAGCCGGCGGCGCAATGTTGCTCAGTCGACAAAGGTGACTGACGGCGAGCGGGGTGTTTCGTTTGGCATCCGAAGCCTAGACTGGCTGCATCGATTCCGCCCGCGCCGGAAAACGGCACGGCTCCGGAGACCTCACGGAGCAAACACGATGAAAACCATGAAACTTGCCGCCTGCGCGTTACTGCTGATCGGCTCGGCTGTCGCCGCCCAGGCCCAGGCCGCGTCGGCGCTGACGCGTGCGCAAGTTCGCCAGGAACTCGCGGAACTGCAGGCAGCCGGCTACCGGCCGAGTCTCGCCAGCAGTCCCGACTTTCCGCAAAACATGCAGGAGATCATGCAGCGCGCCGCGCAGGCGCGCGGCGACGCGGCCGGCTACGGCCGAGACGGCCATGCGAACGTGGAATCGGGGAAGCCGGCGCTGCCGCACGGGGTCGATCGCGACACGTACGCGCATCACTGAAGCGGACGAAACCGGGCCGGGCGCGTAAATACGCGACCACCCGCCGGCGGCCTGCCCGCCGCGCGACGCGCAGCGGGCAGCGGGCAGCTGCCATTACACGCTGAAGCGGTTCAGCGTGTATGCACGATAGGCCGCGACGAATGCGTCAAATGATCCGGCCTCCTTCGCTTCCAGCTCGGCCTGCTCGGCCAGCGACTTTGCCGCGAGCGCCTGCTCGGTGCGCATCGTCTCCGCCGACGGCGGATTCGCGCGGAAGTGCGCGGCATGCGCTTCGCTGTGCGCGCGCGCGAACGCGAGGAACGACTGCCCGTTCTCGCGCATCTCGCGCAGCACGCGCGCCGACGGCGTGCGCTCCGGATCGGCGAGCTTCTCGCGCTGCGCGGCGATCGCACGCGTATGCTCGTCGCCGCCGCGAATCTCGTCGAGACGGCGCCCGATTGTTTCGATGTCGGTCATCAACTCGTCGGCCCATGCCTGCAGCGTGACCGGCTGGCCGTCGCGCATCAGCGTGAGCCCCGGCTTGCGCCCGTCCATCGTCACGCTGCCGAAGTTCGCATTCGCTTCCTTGTATGCGTCGCAATCGAGCACGGGACTCTCGTCGAGCGCACACGCGAGCAGGAATGCGTCGATGAAGCGGGCGGTATCGAGCGCGATGCCGGTCGGCTCGAACGGATCGATGTCGAGGCAACGCACTTCGATGTACTGCACGCCGCGCGACGCAAGCGCATGAAGCGGACGCTCGCCCGAATACGTGACGCGCTTCGGCCGGATCGTCGAGTAGAACTCGTTCTCGATCTGCAGCACGTTCGTGTTGATCTGGATCCACTCGCCGTCGCGATGCGTGCCGATCGCCTCGTACGGCGGATACGGCTCGCTCACGGCCTTCGACAGCGCGTCGAGATAGCCGGGCAGCGTGTTGTAGTCGACTTGCAGCGCGGCCTGCGCGGTCGTGTTCGAGTAACCGAGGTCGCTCATCCGCAAGCTCGTCGCATAGGGCCGGTACAGCGTATCGGCGTCGAACGTGTCGAGCTTGTGCGGCTTGCCGCGCAGGAATTTCGCGTCGAGCGCGGGCGACGCGCCGAACAGGTACATCAGCAGCCAGCTGCGGCGGCGGAAGTTGCGAACCTGCGCGAGATAGCGCTCCGACTGATAGTCGACGAGCGTGGCCGTCGAGCCTTCGTCCGCATGCAAGCGCCGCCACACTTCCTCGTGCAGCGAATAGTTGTAGTGGATGCCGGCAATGCACTGCATCGTGCGACCGTAGCGATACGCGAGGCCACGGCGGTACACCGTCTTCAGGCGGCCGATATTCGACGTGCCGTAATCGGCGATCGGGATTTCATCGTCGGCCGGCAGCAGGCCCGGCATCGAGTCGTTCCACAGCATCTCGTCGCCGAGCGACGCATACACGTAGCGGTGCAGATCGTCGAGACGTTCGAGCGTGAGCGACGCGTCGGCTTCCGCCGGCGTGATCAGTTCGATCAGCGCTTCGGAATAGTCGGTCGTCAATGACGGGTGCGTGAGGGCCGAACCGAGCGCGCGCGGATGCGGCGTAAACGCGATCATCCCGTCGCGCGTCACGCGCAGGCTTTCCTTTTCGATGCCGCGCAGGCCGTCGGGCAGATGCTGCCGCGTCGGGCCCGAGCTCAGCGCTTCGAGACGATTCAGCAGCAGTTCGGACTGGCGGTGAGTCATGGTGTTCGACATGGAGACGCAAGTGCGTGACGGCCGCGCGCAGAACGCCACGCGCGGCCGGCTGGATTATTGGTCGCTTCGTTGGTAGCGGGCACTTTAACATCTCGCCGAAACACGCGCTTGAGGTGGCTCAGGGCGGTGCGCGACGGCCGCCGCTGGCCGCCGGGCGGACCGATGGCGACGATCGCCGCGCGCGCGGCCGACCGCCGTCGGCACCGACGAACGCGGCGAACACGCGCAATTCGTCGGAAGGAACGCGAACGGTGCGCGAAGCGGCGCCGACAGGTGCAACCCGCTTAGCCGAACCGGCCATACGATACGGTCGAGGCTTGGTCGACCTCACATCAGGGGCAACAGGCACAGGAGCGGTTCGATCGCCGCCCGGCGTCGCAACCATGAGGAGGACCGACCGATCGCCGCCGGGCCCGTGCCCGCCGCAGGTTGCATCGCGGTCTTGCCCGGCCGCACCCGCCGGCCGGCCGCTGCGACCATCACCCGCCGCGCGCGCCGCCGGCCCGGTCCGCCACGTCGTTCCACAGATGAAGCGCCGCATACGCGCGCCACGGCCGCCAGTCTTCGGTACGCCGCTTCTGGCTCGCGAGCCGGTCGAGCGACGGATCGCGCGCGGTAATCGACTGCATCAGCACGAGATCGGACGCCGGCCACGCGTCGGGGTCGCGCCACGCACGCATCGCGATGTATTCGACGGTCCACGGGCCGATGCCGGGCAGATCGAGCCACGCGCGGCGCAATGTTTCGAGGTCGGCCTGCGCAGGATCGAGCGGCACGTGGCCGGCCGCCACCGCGCGCGCCATGCCTGTCAGCGCCGCGGCCCGCTTGCCGGGCATCCCGATCTTCTCCAGATCGCATGCGGCAAGCGCATCCGGTGTCGGGAAACGCCAGGCGGGCGCGCCGTCCGACGCCGGCATGCCGTCGTCGTGCACCACCCGCTCGCCAGCCCGCTGGACGAGCCGGCCGACGATCGTCGTTGCCGCCTTCACGCTCACCTGCTGGCCGACGATCGCGCGCACCGCGAGCTCGAATCCCGACCAGGCGCCCGGTACGCGCAGCCCCGGCGCCGCTTCCACGAGCGGCGCGAACCACGGATCACGCGCGAGCCCGCCGCCGATCGCGGCCGGATCGGCGCCGAGATCGAACATCGACGCGACGCGGTGCGCGAATGCATCGTCGACACGGCGCGCGGCCGCCCCTTCGACCGTCGCGATCAGGCAATGCCGACGCGGATGCTTCGTGACGGTGAGCCGGCCCGCATCGCCGTACAGATCGACGATGCGGCGATACACACCATCGACGACCTGTTCGACACCCGGAATCGCACGTCCGCTGAAGAAGCGCAGCACGCGCGCCCAGTCGTACGGCGCCTTGAAGCGCAGTTCCATCTGCGCGGACGGCGGCACCTGGCCGCCGTCCGCGATCGACGTAATGGTGGTGGTTTCGATGCTCAAACTGCGTTGCCCTCCGCAACGGCTTCGGTTTCATCGTCGCGCACATGGCGCGCCTCGGACGCGAGCAGCGTCGCCTTGCGGCGCACGCCCCAGCGATATCCTGCCAGCGCGCCGCCCTTCTGCACGACACGGTGGCACGGAATCGCGAGCGCGACCGGGTTCGATGCGCAGGCCGATGCGACGGCGCGCACCGCACGCGGAGCGCCGAGCGCCTCGGCGATCTCCGAGTAGCTGCGCGTCTCGCCGTACGGGATGTGCGTCAGCGCTTCCCAGACGCGCTGCTGGAACGCGGTCGGCGCGATGTCGAGCGGCAGGTCGAACGCGTGCCGCGTGCCGTCCAGGTATGCGCGGATCTGCGCGATGAACGGCGCGAGCCGCGACGACGCTTCGACCAGCTCGGCGCGCGCGAACGCGTCCTTCAGCTCGCCGACGAGCGACGCCGGTTCGTCGCCAAACGCGATCCGGCAGATGCCCTGTTCGGTCGCGGCGACGAGCACCGTGCCGAGCGGCGTCGACGCGGTCGCAAAGTCGATCCGCAAGCCGGCGCCCTGGCGACGGAACGCAGACGGTGCCATCCCCAGTTCGCGCGGCACCGATGCGTAGAGCCGCGACGGCGAATTGAAGCCGGCGTCGACGGCCGCTTGCGTGACAGGCTGCCCGCTTTGCAACGCCTCGCGCAGCGCGGCGCCGCGCTGCGCGGCCTGATACTGCCGCGGCGACACGCCGACCACGCGCTTGAACAGCCGCTGCAGGTGGAACGGACTCACGTGCACGGCGTCGCTCAGCTGCTGCAGCGTGAGCCGCTCCGGATGCGCGTCGAGCACCGCGCACGCGCGATTGACGATTTCGAGTTCGCGCGGCAGCCCTTCCGGCTGGCAGCGCTTGCATGGGCGGAAGCCAGCCGCGCGCGCGGCGGCCGGATCGGCGAAGAAGGACACATGCTCGCGCCGCGGCAGCCGCGACGCGCAGCTCGGGCGGCAGAACACGCCGGTCGTGCGCACCGCATAGAAGAACGCGCCGTCCGCATGCGGATCGCGGGCGGTCACGGCGCCCCAGCGGGCATCGTCGGTCGGATAGGCGGTTTTCATCTGAACCTCGCACTCTCTAGTGTAGATGGTGCCTACTCTAGACATCGGCCTGGGCCGTCGCGCCCTGAATCTTGCTCTGTGATTCGCGCCGACGAAATCGGGGGCGCATCGCAATCGATCGATCGGACGAAAAGCCGCGCGAGCGCTGCTTCGGCGCCGCCTTTGTCACGCTTTTGTCATTGCCCCGTCATCATTTTGCTGCAGTGCAGCTGCGACAAATCGCCGTCCTGACCATTTTTTACACTCGGAATATTGCAACGCACCATCGCCGTGTGTATAGTTGGAACTGTCTCCTCCATGTCTCCTCCTGATATGGATTAAGCCCGTTCCGCTTTGCGTGAACGGGCTTTTTTTCGTCCGTCGACCGTGGCGCTTTCCGGCATCCGCTGCCGGCGCGGTCTACACTCGGTGCACGCCATCCGCGAAGGAGTGCACCGCTCATGAAACCGACCATCCGCGCGATCGATCACATCGTGCTGCGCGTGACCGACATGGCTGCGATGACGCGCTTTTACTGCGATGCCGTCGGCTGCCACGTGGAGAAGGAACAGCCCGACCTGGGCCTCGTGCAGTTGCGCGCCGGCGACGCGCTGATCGACCTGCTATCGGTCGGCGGCCCCATCGACCGTCCCGACAGCGGCCCGCCCGGCACCGGCCGCAATCTCGATCATCTATGCCTGCGCGTCGAGCCGTTCGACCCCGACGCGCTGATTGCGCATTTCGCCGCGCATGGCGCGCGCCCCGGCGCCCCCGCCGAACGCTACGGCGCCGGCGGCTACGGGCCGTCGATCTATCTGTTCGATCCCGAAGGGAACATGCTGGAATTCAAGGGGCCGCCCGCCGCGATCGGCTGAGCGCCGGCCGTCACGCGTCGGCGCGCGCCTTCAGCACGGTCCATTCGACCGCGACCGGATCGTGGTCGGCGCTCGAGATCCACGCAGTGCCGTCCTGCACAGTGCACTGCAGACGCATCGTGCGCTCGGCGAGGCGCCCGAGCGCTGCCGCGACGCCGTCGGCCAGCGACAGCACCTGCACGTTGCGCAGCCGCTCCACCTTGCTGCGCACGCCCTGCCACCAGATATCCGAGGTCTTGCCGCCGTATGCGATCACCGTGACCTGTCCGGCACGGCCGGACGCCTTCGAGATGCGCCGTTCGTCGGGCTGGCCGGCTTCGATCCACACGTCGATCGCGCCCGTCAGGTCCTTTTGCCACAGATCGGGCTCGTCGACGTCCGACAGCCCCTTGCAGAATTCGAGACGCTCGTGCGCGAACAGCGCGAACGCGACGATGCGCACCATCATCCGGTCGTCGGTTTCCGACGGGTGACGGGCTACCGTCAACGCGTGATCGGCGTAGTAGTGCCGATCCATGTCGGCGATTTGCAGCTCGGCTTTGTAGATCGTGGATTTCAGCGCCATGCGGATACGGCCCGGGTGGGCATTCGGTTCGGTCGGGCCGTGATGATACCGAATGCGCGCCGCCTGGCGCTCGACATGCGTTCCACAACACGACGGCCCGGCATCGGCCGGGCCGTGTGGGGCCGTGTCGCCGGCGGCTCGGGCCGGCGCACGGGTGCGAGAGGTGCGCGTGCGGGTTACTGCTTGACGAAGCGCGAATCGGTCCAGAGACCCTGCTGGTCGCCGTTGTCGGCGCTGACGAACTGGACGTCGCCCTGATCGACCGACACCACGCGGAAGCGCTGGCCTTCCGGCACCGACAGGCAACGGTAGTCGTCGAAGTACTGCTGCTTCGCCTGCGACTTGCCGTCACGTTCGTGACTCAATACGGAGTCCAGATTGTCTTTCGACAGACAGCCCCACGCATTCTTCGTCAGCTGGATTTCCTGCTTCGGCTGGACAGCCGCATCGCCGCCCGCCTGGGCGATCGACACCACGGAAAATGCACCGACGAGGGCAAAAAGGACACCGGTTCGCTTCATCATGTTCTGTCTCCAGGCTTGCAGGCAGGCTGGGTTAGCTATGTGTTTAAAGGTGATCGTGAACCCGCATTTTTCACTTTAGAAGACCGGCAAGCGATATCAAGCACATTTGTTGTGCGATCGCAATAGCGGCGAATTGTCGCACCCTGCGCGCACGCGCTTTTCGCGTGCCGCGCAGCGCCTGCCGGCCGGCGACCCGCCCCGTGTCGCCGGGCGCAGAGCGTTGTCCGACAACGCTTTCAGCAAAGTTACAATGCACCCGTTGAACGGTTTGGATAATTCATTTCGATATCAGGACCATTTTGATGCATTGCACACAAAGTCATCCAAAACGATATGAATTTACCGCAGTGCGAGAGCCGATTTACCTGATACAAGAAAAATGCCAGATATAAGCGCGTTCGTATTTACCCGTATTTTCCCGAGTGGTCCGGGGCCTGCGGCAGCGGGGCCGCAGGCCATGTTCGCCCGTGTTTTTTAACCGGCGTTATTCAGACCGATTGCGGACGCTCGAAATAATCGCGCTGGAAGATGCACATGCGATATGCGTTGTGATACGCGCCGTTTCCGAAAAATTCTTCCTTCAATTCCGCCTCGTGCTGGAATCCGCATTTCTCGTACACGTGGATGGCCGCCGCATTAGACGTATCGACGATCAGGTACAGCTTGCGCATGTTCAGCACCTTGAACGCGTATTCGATCGCGAGACGCGTCGCCTGCCCTGCATAGCCACGCCCCTGGCATTGGGGCGCGATGATGATCTGGAACTCGCCGCGACGATGGATGTAGTCGAGCTCGATCAACTCGACGAGACCGACCAGTTCGTCCCGCGGATCGACCGCGACGAAACGGCGCTCGCGCTGGTCGTGCACGTGGCGGTCATACAGTTGCGACAGCTCGGAGAAGGTTTCGTACGGCTCCTCGAACCAGTAGCGCATGATCTTTGCGTCGTTGTTCAGCTCGTGAACGAAACGCAGGTCCTGGCGCTCCAGCGGCCGCAGTGCAAGCGTGTGCTTGTCGTTCTGAAGTTGCATGTTCGTGTCCTTTTTGATGCCCGCGCGTACGTGAAACACCCGTGAGGCGCCGCTGCGAAGGGCGCGCGTTCCGCACTGTAAGAAGTTGACCGCGGGCGAGGTTCAGAGCCTAGAATGGGAGCAAGGGTTCCTGCCACCGCAAGGAGGCTATCGTGATCGAGCAAGTCATACTCGGCATCTTTCTCGTGCTGCCACTCGTGATCGTGGCTGCGCTGTTCTCCGACGAACTGTGGCAGGAACATCGGCGCCAGCATCCGCGCGACGAAAATGCACCGCATATCGACTGGAAGCATCCGTGGCGCCGGGCGCGGCGCGGACACTGAGTCGATCGCCCTCACCGCGGGACTCCGTTCGGGCGGAGTACTCCGAACGGTGCAGCCCCCTTCCGCAACGAACCGATTCCCGCTCAATCAGCGAGACGCCGACGTGAACGACAAACCCGCTCTCCCTCCGCACGACATCCCCAGCGAAGCGATCGACCTGCAGATCGCCGACGTGCTGGCCGCCGTCCGCTACCCCGCGAACAAGGATGCGATCGTCGACGCCGCGCGCGACGCCGGCGCGAGCAACGAAGTGCTGTCGATGCTCGACGGCCTGCCCGAACAGGACTATGCGGACGTCGATGCCGTCACGCGCTGGGTCGCCGGCAACTTCGGTCCCGGCCTCGGTATTTGAGCGCACGCGAATAACGCGATAGGATCGGGCCGCACCGGTCGCGCCGCGGCCGGATGCATGCTGCCCGGCGCCAAGACCGGGTGTGACCGCACGAGCGCCCGGGGGAATCCATGGAAGGTATCCTGATCCAGCATACGACGCGTCGTCAGCTGTGGTTCGGCGCGCTGACAGCGCTCGTCATCGTGCTCGCGCTCGGGATCGCCGTGCCGCGCGCGAACGTCGCGCTGCCGGCCGTCGAGCCGTTCATGCCGATGTGCGCGCTCACCGTGTTCACCACCGCGAGCATCGCCGCGTTCTTCCTCGGCGCGCAGTTCACCGTGACGCGCCAGCCCGTGCTCGGTGCGCTCGGCGGCGCCTATGCGTTCACCGCGCTCGCCGTCGCGCTGCAGCTGCTCACCTTTCCCGGCGTATTTGCGCCGCATGGCTTACTTGGCGCGCGTCCGCAAACCGCCGCGTGGATGTGGATCTTCTGGCATGCGGGCTTTCCGTGCTTCGTGATGGCCGCGCTGCTCGCGCGCGAGCGACTCACGCGTGCGCCGGTCGGCGCGGCGCAGACACGCCGGTGGGCCTTCGCGCTGGTCGGCGGCCCGGCCGTCGCGGCCGCGCTGTTGTGCGTGCTCGCGCTGAACGTCGCGCTGCCGCCCGCGTTCCATCCGCCGGGCGACGCGGCCGTGCTACCCGTCAACGGGATTGCACTGGCCGTGTGGAGCCTCAATGCGCTCGCGCTCGTTGCCGTGGTGGCCTCGGGCCGGCTGCGCACGACGCTCGATCTGTGGCTCGCGATCGCGGTGCTCGCATGCCTCACCGACACGACGCTGAACCTGCTGACCACCAACCGCTTCACGATCGGCTGGTATCTCGCGCGCGTGTTCAGCATGTTCACGCCCGGCGTGCTGGTATGCGTGCTCGCCTGGGAAGTGACGAAGTTGTATCAGCAACTGTTCGAGGCGCACGCGACGCTGGTTCGATCGTCCGCGCGCGACGGGTTGACCGGTGCGTTCAACCGCAACCACTTCAACGATCACTTTCACACGCTGTTCCTGCAGGCGCGCCGGCAAGGCGAATCGCTGTCGCTGCTGATGGTCGACGTCGATCACTTCAAGGCATACAACGACGCGTTCGGCCACGTGAAGGGCGATGCTTGCCTGATCGCGGTCGCGAATGCGCTGGCCGGTGCGGTACGGCGTCCTGCGGATATCGTCGCGCGCTACGGCGGCGAGGAGTTTGCGATCGTGCTGCCGAACACCGGCGCGCGCGGTGCGCGGGTCGTGGCCGAAGAAGCGCGCGAAGCGGTGCTGCGGCTCGATCTCGCGATGCCTGCGTCGCAGCCAGGACGCGTGTGCGTCAGCGTCGGCTGCGCGACCGTGGCGGCCGATGACCTGTCGACACCCGATGCGTTGATCGAAGCCGCCGATGCCGCGCTGTACCGCGCGAAGGATGCGGGGCGAAACCGCGTCGTCGTGGCGTGAAAACGTCTGCGGATTGGGAAATTGTTACGGTCATTGTGACCGGAATAATCCGCCGTTACGGATTGCGGGTCAGGGAAACGATCGCTTACAGCCAGTGTTGAGGACGCTCGCTATGCTGGGTTCATGTCGAATCCGAGCAGGTGAACGTGATGAAGAAAGCCCTTTTGCTGATTGCCGGCGTGGTCGTGCTGTTGAGCGGCTGCGTCGTGGTACCGGATGGTGGCGGGTATTACGGTGGTGGCGGGTATTACCATCATCATCGACATTGGGATTGATGTTGCCGGTTCCCGTCTTCGCCCCCGCGCGCCTGCAGTCGCGCGACGGGCGCCTCGACTGGCCCGTTCTCTCATCCGAGCCAGTCGCCTGAGCATCGCACGCGGTCGCGCGACTGCGACGTCGGCAACTTGCTCACGTCGCCTTGTACCGCTTCGCATACTCGGCAGTGAGTTCGATATATTGGCGGCCGTACTCCTTGCTGTCGCAGATCGCCGTCCCCTCGAAAAACTCGTTCCACGTCTCGATGTGCACCATCGTCGGCCGAGGGTCCATCGCGAGGATTCGCTCCCAGTTTCGTCGATACAGCGCGCCTTTCTCGCGTGGCACTTCGATCGGATGACGTGACGACAGGTTCTTCTGGCTGTAGCCGGGCCCGATAGACACGACGCCTCGGAAAGTCGGACAGATTGCCGCGCTCCAGTAAAACGTGCTGTCGAACGGACCTGGATAGAAACGGCCGAGATAATAGAACAGTGCATACGACACCAGCGCGTCCGCGGTCGGATACTGCTTCACGAAGGCGAGTAGCGCCGATCTCCGGTCCCGCATCTTCAGGCGAACGCGCAATTCGTCACGCATCGCACCGTCGGTCGACGTGGTCGAACAGGTTCGGCACTGCGGATTCGTGCATCGCCACAGCACACGCTGCAATACGCCTTCGACCAGTGCATCCGTGCTCGAGCCGCTGAATCGGTAGAACGCGTCGGACGCCAGCAGGTCGGCGAGCAGCACGTAGTAATCACCGCCCTGGACGAACCTGCGGACCGGTGCATGTGACGTGAGCTCGGTCTGCAGCGTATCGAACGACTGCCCGATCGGCATGAGCCGCTGATGGAGATCGGCGGCGAGCGCCACACGCGCAGACGCCGTTCCCAGCAGCGTGTGCGCTGCCGCGACCCGCCCTCGTGCATTCGCGATCGGCCCGAGCGCCCGCAACTCGTCCTGCGTCGGCGCGCGGCGATAGATCTTTTCATAGAGGCGATTGACGAAACCGGTCGTCGACTGGCCGGCCCGGCCAAAGAACTCGTTGCCGCCAAGCAGATCGGCAAGCTGATCCAAATAGGACGCGTTCACGAAGCGCGATGCGATCGACTTCAGGCCGCGCGGATCCGTGACGCGTGGCGCCTCCTCTTCGGAGGCCGACACGATATACGGATCCACACCGAACTCGAGCTGGAACCGGTGACGCACGAACGGATAGAGATCCTCGCCGACGCGCTTTGCGAAGCTCGGGTGATACACGTAGATGACCGGCCGCCCTTCGATGCACGCCCAGTGCTCGGGCGGCACGATCGAGAAGAAGTTTCGAACCGTCTCGTAGAATCACGCCTTGCCCGCATACACCGCCGAATCGACGTGCCACGACTTCGCATTGTTCGGCGTCAGCGTCGTGGTGTCATAGAACATCCCGACCCGCGGCACCGCCTGCCCGCTCTGCTTGCGCCGGTTCAGCGCCGCGACGATCTGGACGAGCCCCGGATCGCTGAAACGGGATGGCCGGTTCGCACTGATTTCGGCTTGCGTCAGGTCATCCCCGCTCGCGAAGGGCGAGCCGAAATACACCGGGAGGATCACGTCGATGCCGGCACTGACGACGTCGCGCAATTGCTCGTCGTGCCAGGCCGGCAACGTGTAGCTCAACCCCTTCAGGTCACTTGGCGTGACCGCGAACGCATACTCGTCGCCGCTCGCTTGCGCACCATCCGGGTTCTTCAGGTAGTCCGCGCCGTTGATCACGTCATACCAGTAGAAATACGTCGTGCAGACGACGCGCTCGTCGCCGCGATAGCTAGGCGGCGGATCCTGCAGATCGACCGGCACGTTCAGTTCGCCCGACGCGTCCCGCCAACCCGGCGGCGCCCTGCGCAGGACCGACGGATCCCATCCGAGGCACGCGGTCGATGCCAGATAGGCCGCCGCCTTCGCGCGCGATGCGCGGGTATCGGCGACCTGCCCGGCACGCGCCACACGCGCGCCCTTCGGCGCGGGCAATGCATGCGCCTTCGATTCGTCACGCCGGCTGACGGATACCGCCCGCTCCGCCAGCTTCAGACGCCTCGGCGACAATCGCGACACTAGCGGACGCGCCTCCATCAACAGTTCGTACGCGACGACATTCAGGCCGATGTCGCCGCTGAGGTATTGTTCGGCCCGGCGCTGCAACCGTGCCCGCACCGCCGGATCGAGCGAGTCGACGCCCGCGGCGGCCATCAGGCTGCCGAGAATGCGCATGCTGTCGTTGCCGGCGACGAACGACGTGCGTGCCGCTCGCTGATAGAAGGCGTCGCTCGCCAGCACCGCGGCGATCACGCGCCCCGTGGAACCATCGCCGCCGAACTGGGTGACATCCGCTGGAACCGCGGCACGAGACAGGTATGCGCCGACTGCATACTCGACCTTCGTCGAGACAGCGGCCCGGCTCCCCAGCAACTGTCGCGCGATTGCCGCGCGATTCGCCCCGCCGTCGAGCCTGCCGACGATGGCATCCATGTCGTCGACGCTCGACCGCTCGAGCACATCGCACGCGAGTGCCGTCACGTACATGCGGTTGCTGCTGCCTGCCCGGACCTCGTAATACTCGTCGGATGACAGTATCGCGACGATGGCATCGTCGAGGCCGCTCGTGCGCGCCACCTCGCTCAGCGATTGCCCGCCGCCCTGATCGGGTTCGCGCCCGAGCAAGCCCCGGTAGAGATTCGCGACCAGAAACCGGCAGCAATCCGGACTGACCAGCACGGAATGAAGCAGCGCCTCCCTCCCGCTAGTGTCCAGCACGCGCTGCCATTGTTTCTTCTCGTCCTCGGTCGGCACGCGCCCGGTTGTCGCAATGGCGACCGCATTGATGTACATCCCATCCAGCCCGCCCGAGCGGGCATCGGCCGGCAGTGAAATCAGAATCGAAGGAGAAAGGGCGAGCGTCCCGATAAATGCCCGTCGCGTAGTCAAAGCCGTCTCCGTAATTTGTCTGTTTATGGATTTGTTGACGGCTCTATCAGCGCCCAGCGGATTCAGGTCGCGCAACACGTCCTCGTCGCTTCGGGAAACGAAGCGACGAAATCGCGAAAAAACACCAGACAATTTGCCGTCGAAAGGACAGTAATTGGAGCGCGTTACTTTGACAACCCCGGACGGTGATCAGCTGTTTCAGCTGTGGCATGGGGTATTCGGATGACCGCCGTCGTGTGGTTCGCTCCCAGTGCAGCAGGCCCGGATGAATCGCAAACGAAAATCTTTTACCCGGTGGGATAACGCGGAAAACCCGGCCCGGATTACATCGTCGATCACGACGGCACTCATCCCGGCAACGGGACGGTTTTTCGTGACGCGTTACTTCCCGATACAAAACCTGCTGAAAATCACCCCCAGCAGATCATCCGAAGTGAACTCGCCGGTAATCGCATTGAGCTGCTCCTGCGCGAGCCGCAACTCCTCCGCAAACAGATCGAGCGACTGCGCGCGCTGCTCCGCATGATCGGCCGCCTGCGCCAGATGCTCCCGCGCCGCCCGCAACGCGATCAGATGCCGCTCGCGCGCCAGATAAACGCCTTCGGCACCCGCCTGCCATCCCGCGATGCGCAGCAGCTCCGCACGCAGCATGTCGATCCCGTCGCCACGCTTCGCCGACAGATGCACCTCGGTTAGATCACCTTCCGCCGCCGGATGCTCGACGCACGCCGGCACGCCAGTGAGATCGGTCTTGTTCAGCACGCGCACCACCGGCACGCCGCCCGGAAACCGCGCCGCGATCGTCTCATCATCCGCCGTCATCCCCGTGCGCGAATCGAGCAGATGCAGTACGACGTCCGCGCGCTCGATCTCGCTCCACGTGCGTGCAATCCCGATCCGCTCGACTTCGTCCTCCGTCTCGCGCAACCCGGCTGTATCGATGATATGCAGCGGAATCCCTTCGACCTGGATCGTCTGCGCGACCTTGTCGCGCGTCGTGCCGGCGATCGGCGTGACGATCGCCAGCTCCGCGCCGGCAAGCGCATTCAGCAGCGACGACTTGCCGACGTTCGGCTGCCCCGCCAGTACGACCGACAGCCCCTCGCGCAGCAGCGCACCCTGCCGCGCATCGCCGAGCACGTGCGCCAGTTGCTCGCGGATCTTCGCGAGCTTGCCGCGCGCATCGGCCGCCTCCAGGAAGTCGATTTCCTCTTCCGGGAAATCGAGCGTCGCCTCGACCAGCATCCGCAGCGTAATCACGTCCTCGACGAGCGCATGGATCTGCCGCGAAAACGCGCCGTCGAGCGAGCGCCCGGCCGAGCGCGCCGCCGCCTCGGTACTCGCCTCGATCAGGTCCGCGACGGCCTCGGCCTGCGCGAGGTCGAGCTTGTCGTTCAGGAACGCGCGCCGCGTGAACTCGCCCGGCTCCGCGAGCCGCAGCCCGAAGCTTCGCCCCGCATCCAGGCAACGCTGCAGCAGCAGCTGCATCACGATCGGCCCGCCATGCCCCTGCAGTTCCAGCACATGCTCGCCGGTGTACGAGTGCGGCGCGGGGAAATACAGCGCGATCCCGCGGTCGAGCGGCGCGCCGTGCTCGTCGAGGAACGGCACGTAGCTCGCATGCCGCGGTGCGAGCCGCTGCCCGCACAACACTTCGATCAGCGGCCGCGCGGCCGCCTCGCCGACGCGCCCGAACGATACGCGGACGACGCCGATGCCGCCCCGGCCGGCAGCAGTGGCAATGGCAACGATCGGATCGGAATCGGTAGCGAGCATGGGAATCGGACGAATCGGGTAAGCAGACAGTGAATGGTGCGCCCGCGCAACAGTTGCGGGCATCGAGACGCCGGCATTGTAGCGTGCCGGCCCGCAGGCCACCGGACGCGTCATCGGTTTCGAACTCGCCCGAATTTATCCCGACGGAGCTAAGTCGAGTATCAATCCCGGACAGCCGTGTACTGTCCATTTCGGACGAGTATGCCCGTCAGAGCGGCCCAACACCGGGGCCCCCAATTCCGCCGTATGCTCCGCGACAGGTTGAGATTCATCCGAATAGGCTATGTTTAGCCTATATGGTTGTCTGAGACGCGTCGGTGAAATTGCACAATCACTCCATGCCGACACCCGAAGAAAAAGCAGCGTTCTCGGAACGCCTGAAATTCGCCTTGCGGCGCAGCCCGGAGAAGGTCACCGGTGCGACGGAGCTCGCGAACCGATTCAATCTGCGTCACCGTGGTGCGCAGCCGGTTTCGCCGCAAACCGCCCACAAATGGCTGACGGGCCGCACGATTCCGACGCCGGACAAACTCGACACGCTCGCCGAGTGGTTGCGCGTCGAACTGCACTGGCTGCACTACGGCCCGTCGCCGAGCGTGATCGAGCACACGACGCCGCAACCGTTGCCGCGTGACGAACGCTATCCGCCGACGCCCGAGACGATCGAACTCGCGTCGAAGATCGAGGCGCTGCCGCCGCATCAGCGTTACCTCGTCCAGGAACTGATCGAGCAGTTCTACGGCGGTGACGCGAAAATCGAAGCAAAGAAGGCCTGAACGGCGGCGGCCAACATACGCACGCGCCGCCGCGCCACCCGCCGGAAATGAAAAAGCCGCATGGATCGCACCATGCGGCTTTTTTACGTGCATCGCGAGCGGCTCACCGCCCGCGTGTGTCACGAGCGTCAGGCCGGCTTCTTCTTGACGCCGCCGAGCTTGCGCGTGATGTAGTACTGCTGTGCGATCGACAGCACGTTGTTCACGACGTAGTACAGCACCAGGCCGGCCGGGAAGAAGAAGAACATCACCGAGAATGCGATCGGCATGAACTTCATCATCTTCGCCTGGACCGGGTCCGGCGGGGTCGGGTTCAGGCTCGTCTGCACGAACATCGACACGGCCATCAGCACCGGCAGGATGAAGAACGGGTCGCGCTGCGACAGGTCGTGAATCCACAGAATCCACGGCGCGCCGCGCATTTCGACCGACGCGAGCAGCACCCAGTACAGAGAGATGAACACCGGGATCTGGATCACGACCGGCAGGCAGCCGCCGAACGGATTGACCTTCTCGGTCTTGTACAGCTCCATCAGCGCGGCGTTCATCTTCTGCGGATCGCTCTTGAAGCGTTCGCGCAGCGCCTGCATGCGCGGCGTGATTTCCTTCATGCGCGCCATCGACTTGTAGCTCGCGGCCGACAGCGGGAAGAACACGGCCTTGATCAGCACCGTGAGCAGCACGATCGCCCAGCCCCAGTTGCCGACGAGCCCATGGATCTTCTCGAGCAGCCAGAACAGCGGCTTCGCGATGATCGTCACCCAGCCGTAGTCCTTCACGAGCTCCAGGCCCGGCGCGATGCCTTCGAGCATGCGCTCCTCTTCCGGACCGGCGAACAGGCGCGCCTGCACGTCGGCCGACTGGCCCGGCGCGATCGCGGCGACCGGCTGCTTCACGCCGACGCGATACAGCGTCGGATCGATCTTTTCAGCGTAGATGTCGCGCTTCGCGCCCTGCTGCGGAATCCAGGCCGACGCGAAGTAGTGCTGCACCATCGCGACCCAGCCGTTGTCGGCGGAGGTCACGTAGTCGGCCTTGTTCTTGTCGAGATCGCTGAAGTTGATCTTCTGGAAGTGCTTCGCGTCCGTATAGACCGCCGGCCCAAGGAACGTATGCGAGAACATCGGCGTTTCGACGGCCGTGTTGTCGCGCACCAGTTCCATGTAGACCGTCGGCGTGACCGGTGCCGTGCCGACGTTGTCGATCTTGGTGTCGACGCCGATCACGTAGCTGCCGCGCGTGAACGTGTAGGTCTTCACGACCTTCACGCCGCCCTTCACCGGCGACTCGAACGACAGCTTCAGCGTGTTCTGGTCGCCCGTCAGCGACGTCGGGCCCGCATTGACCTGCGTGTAGACGTCGTTGTGGTTCGGGAAGTCGCCGCCGAGCAAGCCCGAGCGTGCGAGGTACGTGTGGCCGGCCGTGTGGTCGAACAGCGTGATGTACAGGTCGGGCTGCTTGCCGTCGCCCTGCTTCTTCAGCGTCAGCTTCGCGAGCGTGCCGCCGCGCGTGTCGATTTCGCCGTCATACACGTCGGTCGAGAACTTCACGAGCTGCGCCTGTGCGGCCGGTGCCGTCGTCGACGGTGCGGCGCCCGCTGCGGCGGCAGGCACTTCACCTGCGGTCGTCGTCGTCGCGCCCGTGCCCGATGCACCGCCGGCAGCCGCGGGGGCCGTCTGCGTTGCGCTCGGGAAGAACATCGACGGGCGTCCATGGGACCGCTGCCAGTTGTCGTACAGCATGACAGCTGACATGAAGAAGATCACCCATAGGACGGTGCGTTTGATATCCATGCGTTGTCTCAGAGTCGATGGGACCGCGCGTCGGCTTCGCCGCGAGCGCGAGTGTCGGAGTTGGGCGGCGGGACGAGGTCGATGCCGCCCGCGGAAAACGGATGGCATCGGCACACGCGCCTGACGGCGAGATACG
Source organism: Burkholderia ambifaria (assembly GCF_001443045.1). GTDB lineage: Bacteria > Pseudomonadota > Gammaproteobacteria > Burkholderiales > Burkholderiaceae > Burkholderia > Burkholderia ambifaria_A. Next base: position 204,155 of record NZ_LKPJ01000003.1, read on the forward strand.
TGCCGCGCGCGGCGCCATGATACTGGATTGCCTCGCGCGCGTAATCCGAACAGGAAGGATAAAAACGGCAACGGTTGCCGAGCATAGGGCTCACGGCAACCTTGTAGAAGCGCAGCAAGGCGATCAATACCGTTTCCATACCTTGGGCGGCGCCGTTCGACGCCGCGTCAAAACCGGCCGGGCGGGCGCGAACGCCGCACCGGGCACGGATGCGTCACTCGGACGCGGGCTTCGACGCCCGGCGGGCGATCTCCCGGACCGCCCTGTCGAGCAGTTCGCGGATTTCGGCCGCACACATCGCCGCGAGCGGGGCGGAAGCCGCGCTCGGCAGCGCTTTCTTGTCGAAGCGCGTGTGCTGCCGCAGCAGCAAGTCGTAACCGGCGAATTCGGCCTGGCGCAAGCGAAACGCGTCGCGCGCCAGCCGCTTCACGAGATTACGGGTTACTGCACGCGGCGCATACTTCTTGCCGACGACGAGCCCCAGGCGGGCAGGCTGGCCGGTCGGCTTGCCGTAGATCACGAAGTGCGCGGAGCGCCGCCAGGGGCGCAAACGAAAAACGGATGAAAATTCATCCGTTTTCAGAAGTCGCGCAGCTTTCGGGAAGGCGGCTTTCGTCTGCGACGGATTCGCACCCGGCTCGACGGTACCTTCCGCAGGACTGCGGACGGCGGACACAGCGCGCAACCTGCCTTAGATGGCGAGGCGCTTGCGGCCCTTCGCGCGGCGAGCGTTGATGACCTTGCGGCCACCTGCCGTCTTCATGCGGACACGGAAGCCATGGGTGCGCTTGCGGCGCGTCACGGACGGTTGGTAAGTACGTTTCATGATGTTCTCACTTGTTCGAGAATGTCGAAATTCAGGGGACCGCGTGCCCTTAACCGGAGGCATTCGGGCGAACGCAATCGCCGGGAATACAGGATTGGTTTTCGCGGAACCCGCTATTTAAACCGTTTTTCCGTTGACGGTCAATACTTTAGGAGTCGATCGCCTGTGCCGGCCCACTCCGATCCGGCCCCGCGACCCACAATCACAGCCTGTGGATAAGTCCCGCTGTGGCCGCGTTTGGCGTTAGAATCTCGCCTTATCTCCAAGAATCCCGCACGCCGCTTCGGCGCTCGCCTGCCTTTGCACGACTGTGACGCAGGCGTCCGAGGCACGCTCGCACGACCGCTTCGGGCCTTGTTGCGCAACCGCGACAAGGGCGCCGGCGAGCCGCACTGTGCACGCAAAAAACGACAGTTACTTGATGAACGAATTCTGGCAACACTGTTCCGCACTGCTGGAGCGCGAGCTGACGCCCCAACAGTACGTGACGTGGATCAAACCCTTGGCCCCGGTGGCCTTCGATGCGTCGGCGAACACGCTGTCCATCGCCGCGCCGAACCGCTTCAAGCTGGACTGGGTCAAGAGCCAGTTTTCGGGTCGGATCTCGGATCTGGCCCGAGAATTCTGGAACACGCCGATCGAAGTCCAGTTCGTCCTCGATCCGAAGGCCGGCATGCGCAGCGCCGCCGCCGGGGCAGCATCGGCCGCCCCGCGCGCGCCGCTGGTCCCGACCGGCCCGGCCGCGACGGTGGCTGCGATCGCCGCCAACCTGACCGCGAATGCTTCGGCTGCGCCCGCCGCGTCGGCTGACGTGCCCATGACGCCGTCGGCGGCCGCCACGCACCACCTGAACGCCGACGACGCCGACATCGACCTGCCGAGCCTGCCCGCGCACGAAGCGGCCGCCGGCCGCCGCACCTGGCGCCCGGGCCCCGGTGCCGCGCCCGCGAACGGCGGCGAAGCCGATTCGATGTACGAACGCTCGAAGCTGAACCCCGTGCTCACGTTCGACAACTTCGTGACCGGTAAAGCGAACCAGCTTGCACGCGCCGCCGCGATCCAGGTCGCGGACAACCCCGGCATCTCGTACAACCCGCTGTTCCTGTACGGCGGCGTCGGCCTCGGCAAGACCCACCTGATCCACGCGATCGGCAACCAGTTGCTGCTCGACAAGGCCGGCGCGCGGATCCGCTATATCCACGCCGAGCAATACGTGTCCGACGTGGTGAAGGCGTACCAGCGCAAGGCGTTCGACGACTTCAAGCGCTACTACCACTCGCTCGACCTGCTGCTGATCGACGATATCCAGTTCTTCTCGGGCAAGTCGCGCACGCAAGAGGAATTCTTCTACGCGTTCGAGGCACTCGTCGCGAACAAGGCGCAGGTGATCATCACCAGCGACACGTATCCGAAGGAAATCTCGGGCATCGACGATCGCCTGATCTCGCGCTTCGACTCCGGCCTCACCGTCGCGATCGAGCCGCCCGAGCTGGAAATGCGCGTCGCGATCCTGATGCGCAAGGCGCAGTCGGAAGGCGTGAACCTGTCGGAGGACGTCGCGTTCTTCGTCGCGAAGCACCTGCGCTCGAACGTGCGCGAGCTCGAAGGCGCGCTGCGCAAGATCCTCGCGTATTCGAAGTTCCACGGCCGCGAGATCTCGATCGAGCTGACCAAGGAAGCGCTGAAGGATCTGCTGACCGTGCAGAACCGGCAGATTTCGGTCGAGAACATCCAGAAGACCGTCGCCGACTTCTACAACATCAAGGTCGCCGACATGTATTCGAAGAAGCGCCCCGCGAACATCGCGCGGCCGCGGCAGATTGCGATGTACCTGGCGAAGGAACTCACGCAGAAGAGCCTGCCCGAGATCGGCGAACTGTTCGGCGGGCGCGATCACACCACCGTGCTGCACGCCGTGCGCAAGATCGCCGACGAGCGCAGCAAGGACGCGCAGCTCAACCACGAGCTGCACGTGCTGGAACAGACGCTGAAGGGCTGAGCGCGCGAGGCGCGCTTGATAATTCGGCCTCCGCCCCAATTTAAGGGGGGCGGTTCGGTTTTAAGGCACAATACAGGTTTGACCGCCCCGGTGCGGCGGGCCAAGAGCCCGGCCGGCGGGGCGCTGCGAGGCTGCTGCGCTGCAGGCCGTTACTCAACGAAGGAACTCTATGCAACTGGTCAAGACCGAACGAGACACACTCCTCAGGCCGCTGCAAACGGTCAGCGGCATCGTCGAACGCCGCCATACGTTGCCGATCCTCGCCAACCTGCTGATCACCAAGAACGGCCCGGACGTTTCATTCCTGTCGACCGACCTGGAGCTGCAGATCACCACGCGCGCCGATTTCGGCGTCGGCGGCGACCAGGTGGCCACCACCGTCGCGGCCCGCAAGCTGCTCGACATCCTGCGCGCGATGCCTGACGGCCAGGTTACGCTGTCGCTCGCCGACAAGCGCCTCACCGTTCAATCGGGCAAGAGCCGCTTCGCACTGCAGACGCTCGCGGCCGACGAGTTCCCGACCGTCGCGCAGGCCAAGGATTTCGGCGCGACCCTGACCGTCCCGCAGAAGTCGTTCCGCCAACTGCTCGGCATGGTGCACTTCGCGATGGCGCAGCAGGACATCCGCTACTACCTGAACGGCATGCTGCTCGTCGTCGACGGCGACCAGCTGATGGCCGTGGCCACCGACGGCCACCGCCTCGCGTTCTCGTCGATGAAGCTCGAAGGCGGCACGTTCGGCCGCCAGGAAGTCATCGTGCCGCGCAAGACGATTCTCGAGCTGCAGCGCCTGCTCGAGGACATCGACGACACCGTCACCATCGACATCGCGCAGACCCAGGCCAAGTTCACGTTCGGCCAGGTCGAGCTCGTGTCGAAACTCGTCGAGGGCAAGTTCCCCGACTTCCAGCGCGTGATCCCGAAGGCGCACAAGAACACGTTCGAGATCGGCCGTGAAGAGCTGCAGCGTTCGCTGCAGCGTGCGGCAATCCTGACCTCGGACAAGTTCAAGGGCGTGCGCTGCATCATCGCGCCGGGCCAGCTGAAGATCATGTCGACCAACGCCGATCAGGAAGAGGCGCAGGAAGAACTCGAAATCGCGTACCAGGGCGATACCGTCGACATCGGCTTCAACGTCACGTATCTGCTCGACGTGCTCGCGAACCTGAAGGTCGACACCGTGCAGGTGAGCCTCGGCGACGCCAGCTCGAGCGCGCTGATCACCGTGCCCGAGAACGACGAGTTCAAGTATGTCGTGATGCCGATGCGCATCTGACGCGCTCGACATCACAACACACACCAGGGGGCGGCAAGCCCCTTTGGCGTTTTTATGGCGAACTGACAACCCGTCCCTTTGGCGCCTTTTCGGCGCTTCGGGCGGGCCAGGAAACTGGAGCGGCCGGCGATTTCCCTCGCTGAAACGCACCGCGCCGCCACGAGAGTGGCCTCGCAGAACCGGAAGATATCCATGAGTGAACAGCACAATTCGCAACCCGATAACAGCAGCTACGGCGCCTCGTCGATCCAGATCCTCGAAGGTCTGGAAGCGGTGCGCAAGCGCCCCGGGATGTACATCGGCGACACGTCGGACGGCACCGGTCTGCACCACCTCGTGTTCGAGGTGCTCGACAACTCGATCGACGAAGCGCTGGCCGGGTACTGCAACGACATCCACGTGACGATTCACGCCGACAACTCGATTTCCGTGACCGACAACGGCCGCGGGATTCCGACCGACGTGAAGATGAACGACAAGCACGAGCCGAAGCGTAGTGCTGCTGAAATCGTGATGACGGAGCTGCATGCGGGCGGCAAGTTCGACCAGAACAGCTACAAGGTTTCCGGTGGTCTGCACGGCGTGGGCGTGTCGTGCGTGAACGCGCTGTCGAGCTGGCTGCGCCTCACCGTGCGCCGTGACGGCAAGAAGCGGTTCATGGAGTTCCATCGTGGCGTCGCGCAGGATCGCGTGCTTGAGATGGTGGACGGCGTGGAAGTGTCGCCGATGCTGGTGACGGGTGACACCGAGAACCGCGGCACCGAAGTGCACTTCATGGCCGATCCGACGATTTTCGGCACGGTCGAGTATCACTACGACATCCTCGCGAAGCGGATGCGCGAGCTTTCGTTCCTGAACAACGGCGTGCGGATTCGCCTCACCGATCTGCGCTCGGGCAAGGAAGACGATTTCGCGTTCGCCGGCGGTGTGAAGGGCTTCGTCGAGTACATCAACAAGACGAAGACCAACCTGCACCCGACCGTTTTCTTCGCCAACGGCGAGAAGGATGGCGTGGGTGTGGAAGTCGCGATGCAGTGGAACGACAGCTACAACGAGAACGTGCTGTGCTTCACCAACAACATTCCGCAGCGCGACGGCGGCACGCACCTGACCGGCCTGCGCGCCGCGATGACGCGTGTCATCAACAAGTACATCACCGATAACGAAATCGCGAAGAAGGCGAAGGTCGAAACGACCGGCGACGACATGCGCGAAGGGCTGTCGTGCGTGCTTTCCGTGAAGGTGCCGGAGCCGAAATTCAGCTCGCAGACGAAGGACAAGCTGGTGTCGTCCGAAGTGCGCGCGCCGGTTGAAGAAGTCGTCGCGAAGGCGCTGGAAGAGTTCCTGCTCGAAACGCCGATCGACGCGAAGATCATTTGCGGGAAGATCGTCGAAGCCGCGCGTGCGCGTGACGCAGCACGGAAGGCGCGTGAGATGACGCGCCGCAAGGGTGTGCTCGACGGCGTTGGTCTGCCGGGCAAGCTCGCGGACTGCCAGGAGAAAGACCCGGCGAAGTGCGAAATCTACATCGTCGAGGGTGACTCGGCAGGTGGGTCGGCGAAGCAAGGGCGTGACCGGAAGTTCCAGGCAATCCTGCCGCTGCGCGGCAAGGTGCTGAACGTCGAGAAGGCACGCTACGACAAGCTGCTGTCGTCAGAGCAGATCGTCACGCTCGTGACCGCGCTTGGGTGCGGCATCGGCAAGGAAGACTACAACCTCGACAAGCTCCGCTATCACCGCATCATCATCATGACCGACGCGGACGTCGACGGTGCGCACATCCGGACGCTGCTGCTCACGTTCCTCTATCGTCAAATGCCGGACATGATCGAGCGCGGGTACGTGTATATCGCGCAGCCGCCGCTTTACAAGATCAAGGCGGGCAAGGACGAGCGGTATCTGAAGGATGATACAGAGCTCAACGCGCACATGCTGCGGTTGGCGCTGCAAGGCTCTGAGCTGGTGCCAGGTGAGAATGCGGCGGCGATTTCCGGCGATGCGCTTGGTGAGCTGGCGCGGTCGTATCTGCTATCGAAGAGCGTAATCGAGCGATTGAGCCGGTTGTACGACCCGGCGGCGCTCGAAGCCATCATGGACGGCGTAGTGATCGACCTCTCCAACGAGGCTTCGACCGACGCTTCGGCTAAGGCGCTGCACGCTGCGTTGCATGACGAGGCTTTGAAGAACGAAGTGCGCGTGGTGCCTTCGTATGACCCGGTTCGCGAACAGCGGTCGCTGCATGTCGAGCGTACGCATCACGGCAATGTACGGGTTTCGGTCATCGACCAGGAATTCCAGCACACGGCGGATTATCAGCAGCTCGTGACCACCGCGAATACGTTCAAGGGGCTCATCGGCGAAGGTGCGGTCATCAAGCGCGGTGAGCGCAGCATGGCTGTGAACGACTTCAAGAGCGCGATGAAGTGGCTGCTTGCTGATGCGGAGCGGAACGTCTCGAAACAGCGGTATAAGGGGCTGGGAGAGATGAACCCCGAGCAGCTGTGGGAAACAACGATGGATCCGGCTGTGCGGCGCCTGCTGCGCGTGCAGATCGAAGATGCGATTGCTGCGGATGGGATCTTTACTACCCTCATGGGGGATGACGTCGAGCCGCGGCGTGCGTTTATTGAGAGCAATGCGTTGCGGGCGGGGAATATTGATGTCTAAGGCCGCCGCCTGTCGTAGGGCGCCAGAGTAAGTGCGACTGGCGCCACAGTTTTGCGACCAAGGGGCAAAGTTGGTGCGACTAGCTTAGCGATTCAATGCCATGTCTTATCCCTGACGGAGCCCGACCGCAGAACTATAATCCGGAGGTGCGAATGGCTCTGGCCCCTGATTTTCCACAATTCGTAAAATGGGCCGTTTTCCGCAAGGAAGACGGCCTTTCGTTTTTCCGAGCCCGGCTTTGCGGGACGCCGATCGGCTGTTCAAGACTTACCGACCGCACGAGTCGTACCGTCACATCTCCGGTGCGAGGAACCTGAAAGTGCTCGCCGCAGGGACGATTCGTGATCCGATCGTGCGAGAAGCCGCCGTCGAATTTAAGTCGTAAAACGTCCTTGATCATGCGCATGTTCATCCGGTGCGCGGGCATGCTGTCTCCTGCCAAAGCCGGCGAGCATAGCCCGCGTGGTTGATGTCATGCGCAACGCTAATCCTGCCTTCCGGTCCGCTCGGTCACGTTCCCGAAATGACCGGTCACGTTGCCGAAATCGCCGGTCACGATCCCGAAACGGCCGGTCACGTTCGTCCGAAATACGCAAAGAAGGCACTGCGGACTTTGCGTTCGCGCGTGGGCCGCGTGATGCGCGACGTCGAAAGGCAACTCGATGGCGTGGCGCGCGAAAGCCGCTCGGCACTGGAAGAACTGATCGGCCGTACGAAGCGGATTCTGTCGCAGAAGCAAAAGGACAAGAACAAGTTGTACGCGCTGCACGCACCGGAAGTCGAGTGCCTGGCGAAGGGCAAGGCACGCAACCCGTACGAGTTCGGCGTGAAGGTGTCGATCACGACGACGCTCAAGGAGGGTTTGGTGGTGGGCGCGCGCTCGATGCCAGGCAACCCGTCGACGGACATACGCTGGCCGAAGCACTGGAGCAGGCGGCGATCCTGAGCGAGGTCCAACCGGAGATCGCCATCGTCGACCGCGGCTACAAGGGTGTCACGATCGACGGCGTGAAGATCTATCACCCGGGTTTGCGACGAGGCATCACGCGCGGCCTGCGGGCGATGATCCGGCGCCGAAGCGCGATTGAGCCAGCCATCGGGCACATGAAGGCCAACGGCAAGCTCGATCGCAATTGGCTCAAGGGTTCGTTGGGCGATGCGATCCACGCAGTGCTGTGCGGTGCCGGCCAAAACCTGCGGATGATCCTGCGCAAGATGCGGCTTTTTTACGCCCTGATTCTCGCCGCTTTGCTCAACTTCCAAACCGCTGCGCCATCGGCAGCATAGCTTCAGCTACGCGACAAAACGAATTGTTCAGGGCCGACTACCTACCCTGGATGGCCGTCATCGACGCGCACTTCAAGCTGTTCGGGTTCGAGCCGGGCGATCGCGTCTATCTCGAGATCAATCACAAGACCAGGCAGATCCATATCACGCCGGACTATGGCGATCTTGAGTTCCGAGAGAAGCCGTACCATCAAACGAGCAGCACAAGTCCGCTCGCGCGCTAAAGAGCAAGGGCCGCGCTACGCGGCCCTTGCTGCCTCGGTAGTTGGCTCAGCGTTCAGCAAGTCTCCTTACGCCCTTCCCGGGCTCAGATACCAGCGCAGTCTTCAACCGTTACAACATCGATCACCGATCGGTGGCCCCCACTCCTCCATCGCGCCGGCCCCGCAACTCTGCTTCCAGTCGTCGATACCCCACCTCACCCGCAAAACGTGACAATCGGAGACACTTCGCCGATCGCGACGCGTCAACCGCATCCAGGCGCAAACGGCGCGCCCTCCCCTCCCGCACAAGAGATCCGCTACATCGAAGCACTCGTTCCACTGCGGCTGGCAGTTCGAATACCTTGCCGCTACGTTCCGTTCTGGTGCAGATTTCCATTTGGTGCTTCAAGCGCCGCGACTTTTGTCCAGAGTCTCCGAGTCTTCGTTTAATTCTGCATTCCTTAGTACAAATCCATAGCCACCCGCGCAGATTGGGACATTTCAAAAGAAAAATCCGCGAAGACAACACCGTTGCCCTCGCTGCCATACGTAGTACCTGAGAGAAAGGGAGAAGAACCGTGTTGGCCAGACCACCGTCGTCCGGAAAGCTGACATCCCGCAGTCTTTTCGACGCATTCCATCGGGGCTTGCTGCAACAGGAAAGGCTGCTGAAGCTGGATACCCCTCTCGGCGCGAAGACACTCGTTCCGCTCCGCGCGAAGGGGTGGGCAAAGATAGGTCGCGACTATCAATGGACAGTCGATGTCGTATCGATTCGCGACGATATCGCATTGCTCTCGCTGATGCATCAGCCAATCACGCTCTGGATTCAGCAAACAACGTCGCCTTTTTCGGACTCGACCTATCGCCCGGTCCACGGCTTCATCCATTGCGCCGGAATATTGGGGACTGACGGTGATCTCGCCGTCTATCAGATCGAGTTCGCGTCGGCGCTCTTCTTCCTCGGCCACACGCGCCGCGATCACTACTGGCTGGAAAAGGACGCACGCGAAATCCTGATCGACGTGTTCCACCGGTATTCGCAGCTGCGCGGTGCCGTCCGTCTAGACATCACGGAATCACCACGCGTACGGTCATATTGTCGACAGGCGGATTCAGACTTGAACTTCGTTCACCGGCTGCTCGAGGACGAGGGCTGGTACTGCTATTGGGAGCAAGCAAAACCACAGGAAGGTGAGAGATCGACAGCAACGCTAGTCATTGTCGACCGCCTGTCATCATTACCCGAATCACGGCCAGCAACCTACTGCCGGGACGACTCCGGAAACGAAGCAGACGGTCTGACGCAGTGGTCGTCCCACCAAACACTACAAAGCGTTCGTTACACGTCGCGCTCGTTCGATTACAAGCGACCGAACCACGACTTCGAATCCACCAGTGAACTCGAATCAACGACGTATGAGGTTGAGCAGCGACGGCAGCGCGAGCTGCGCCACATTCCATCGGCTCCGATGGAGATTTTCGAGTCGACGCCATATGGCTACGCCAGTTCCAACGCCGGCGACTGCCGTGCCCGGCTTCGAACGGAAGCTTGGGACTCACTGGCCGAGCGCTACGTCGGAACGGGAGGTTTGCGCTGGATCGACGCAGGGGCGCGCTTCGTCCTCAACGGTCACCCGAGACATCCTGCCCCAACACCGCATGACCGCGAGTTCGTAGCAATCGAAGCACACTGGTACATCGAGAACAACATCCCGATCGGGCGACTTGCCGGCCCCTTTCCCCGCAGTCTGCAACAGATGGTCATCGACGCGAAGGCCATGCATGGCGCGCGCTTTGAATCCCGCCCCCATCCCGGCGACGGAGAAACAGGGTTCTTCGTCGTCGAGATAGAGGCCCAATCGACAAAGGTTGCGTATCGCAGCTCATTCGAGCACGCAAAGCCCGCGATACACATTGAGCACGCGCAAGTGGTTGCGCCGGAAGGCGAAGAGGCGTGGACCGACCCACTAAACCGGATTCGTGTGCGCCATGCGTGGGACCGACAAAGCCCTTCCGGAGCCTTCAATACGTCACCGCTGCTGCTGGCACTACAGGCTGATACCGGTAATGCGTATGGCGCGGTCCATGTGCCTCGCGCTGGCGAGTGGGTGGCAATAGGACATTGGGGCGGCGACTGCGATCGGCCGTTTGTATTGGGTCGACTCAACGGCGGTACCACCCCACCGCCGTGGCACACGAACGCACTGCTGTCCGGTTTTCAGTCGAAGGGGTTCGGCAAGACGGGCGCCTATAACGCGCTGGTTCATGACGATGCGACGAATCAAGGCAGCACACGCGTGACCACCTTCACTGGCCAGCGCTACAGCCTATTCCACCAGGGTTACTTGATTCGCCAGGATGGCAACACTCGGGGGCGCTATCTGGGCATGGGATTTCTACTGCACACCGACGACTACGGCACGGTGCGGGCGAATCGAGGCCTCTATCTCACCACGCATTCGAAGCGGCCCGACAGCGAGCAGCTCGACGTTACCGAGGCACGGGATCAACTCACGCGCTCGGGCATGCTACTGGAGTCGTTGTCGCATGCGAGCGCAACAGCTCAGGCTGAATCGCTACAGGCAGGTCGAGATGCCGTCGATGCTGCTGCGCGCGCGACTCAACATCCGGACTCAGGCCAGACCTGCGGCGGGCGCACGGGCGGTGGTGGCTCGGGCGAGGCCAACGGCTTCGCGACACCGCTGATCGTCATGGCCAGTCCGGCCGGGATCGCGATGGCGACGCAACAATCGACACAGGTCGCAGCAGACAAGCTCATCAATCTGATCAGTGGCGAACATACCCATATCGCGACGGGCAAGTCGTTGATCGTAGCCGCTGCCGAAAAAATCAGCCTGTTTGTTCAGAAAGCAGGTATGAGGTTGTTCGCGGCGAAGGGAAAGGTCGAAATCGAAGCGCAAAGCGACGCGATGCGGCTATACGCGGACCAGGATCTGGCGATCACCAGCAACCGCGGCCGCGTCGTCATCGAAGCCAAACAGGAATTGATGCTCAAGTGCGGCGGTTCATACGTGCGCATTACGGCAGATGGAATCGAAGACGGCACGCGCGGGACTCGGACGAGCAAAGCTACGTCGTTCGGCCGACTCGGCCCGAGCTCGGTTGCAGAGCACATGAACGAGCGACCTCAAACCGCGTTCAATGATCCCTATGTTCTTCGTCACAAAATAACCGGGGAAGTACTGAAGAACCATCCCTATGAAATCGTGCGAGGTGACGGAACGGTCATCAAGGGTGTGACGGATGAATCCGGGCAGACCACCGTACAAAGGAATATCGACGTCGAATCGCTACTAGTTCGAGTGTTGCCGCTTCCTCTCGACGATGCGAGATAGCGACGCATCGTGAATCCGGCTTAAACGCAAACGCACCTTTCATCGATCGACCATAGTTCACCCCTGGTACTCGCATGAGCAATCCCGAAAGCAACAGCACCGACAAAAAACCAAAAATCGTCACCATTCAGGCGCAGCACGAGCGTGGAGGTGGTTCGTCCGCAAGAGTGACGCTGACACCCGACTCGAACACCTGTACGAAGCAGATCGAGTGCGATCCAAGACAGCCGATTCCAGTGATCTTCATTCCCGGCGTCATGGGATCGTTGCTGCTCGACCGAAACACTGGCGAAGAGGTATGGAGCCCACCGAATGGCGTCATCGACTCCGTCGCATTCGCGGTTTCCGGGTACTACGCAAACGCTGCAGATCGCCAGATACGTTACGACCCACATGCAGCCATTGTCTCGACCTTCGGAGACGTCAGCACAGAAGGGTGTGATGTTTCCGTTGAAGAAGCACGGCGCAGAGGCTGGGGTTCCGTCCATACTAAGAGTTACCACTCAACATTTGCGTGGCTGGAACGCGAACTGAACAACCCGGCCAAATCAGGCAAACTGCTTGGCGCATGGGCGGCAGGCGACCCGACGGGCGAGACGTTCGCGTTGAATCCGATCATCGGCACCCCACCAAGGCAATACGGCGCACACGGCCCGACTGCGGACGTGATTCACGCCACATCCGATGAGTTCAGAAAATTCTGCCAGTTTCGATATCCCGTCTATGCGATCGGATACAACTGGCTCCAATCGAATCTCGATTCGGCGCGGGATGTGGTCGAAGGCATCGACTGCGTCGACAAGAAGCGTGACAGGAAAGCTCGACTCATGGGCATCCGGGAAATCTGTGAGGAAAACAAGGTCAAGAAGGCGATCGTCATTACCCATTCGATGGGTGGGCTGGTCGCGCGAATGGCGTCGGTAATCGCGGGACATGCCGACCTGATGTACGGAGTCGTTCACGGTGCTCAACCAGCTACGGGCGCACCACTGGCTGCGAGACGGTTTCGGGCGGGAGCACAGACAGAAGACACTGCCATCAATCAGGTGTTGGCGGGACGAAATAGTCTCGAGTTCACGGCCGTCACGGCGAATGCGCCTGGTCCGTTGGAGCTCTTGCCGATGCCGGATTATCGTAACGGGGAGCCGTGGTGGATTGTGTGTAACCTGAAACGCGACCCGATTCTCAGCCTCCCGAAATCGGGCGATACGCTCGCCTTATATACGTCGCAGGCGTGGTACGGAGTGGTGCCAGATCAGTCGGACTCTGTCCTGGACCCGGCTGGCATTGTCAGGAAGCGGCTGGCGAATACCACCTCCCAAACATCTCTTCAGGAAAACTTCCTCCGGACAATGAGGGGCGTGGTCCTACGTCAAAAGCAGCTCGTCAATAAATATCATCCGAACACCTACGCCTTCTACGGGAATGGCCCTCTCCACGAGACCCCGGAAGGTTCGTCGTCGGACGCCAACCTCTCGCCCAAACCTAAGCGTCGGGAGGTTTACGAACCCGGTGGAAAACTGCTCACATTCGGCAAGATCTTATGGCGAGGCCCTTTTCCAGCAGGCACAACCGAAGATGACCTACTTCGTGCTCAGTTCCTGAGCGACAACCGCAGGGGCCAAATTCGCATCCGCATCAAAGGTCAGACATACACGATAGAAGCTGAGTTAGCGACTCCCAACCACGCTGCTGACCGTGGGTTGATTTTCGGTGACGGTACCGTGCCAGTCTGGTCCGGTGAATCCGTCGCTCGCGGACTGAAAGATGGAATTCCGGGAGACAAAGCCGAAGGCGTTCATATCGCATTCGATCAAAAGGGCCTCGGTCATCAAGAATGCTTCAAACATCCGTGGGCCAGATGGGCCACGCTGTACAGCATGGTCAAGATCGCAAAGCGAATCGAGATGTGAACATGAACACATCGACTCGAATCGGAAAGGTACTCCTGATTCCGACGGCGACCATTCTGTTGGCACTGACCGCTTGCATTAAGAAAAATCCTTCGGAGTACGCTATGACTGCATCCGTTATGCCCGATACACGTCCATGGTGTATCGGGCGCTTTGCTCTCGATCTCCCAGGTGATATCGCCGTGTACAATCAGCAGTTCAAGTACATGGGGTACACCATCGAGGTTACTCGGAACATGTCCAAGTCCGCGTTCGTTCAACATGTTGACGCACGAGAAGAGAAGCTAAAAACCACGCTTCGAACGGACATTTCGAGTATTGCGGGTACGACAAATAACGTCTGGCTTAGACAAGAGGTCCGACCAAGCGAAAACACAAGGCTCTTTGTCTACAGAGATGCGGATGCAACGTCCGTCGATCTTCCGTACGATGCGGAAGGATACGCATGGTCTGGCGATACGCTGTTCACATTGAAGACCCTCTTCGGTGTTCAATACAACGAGCGTACTCTGCAGGTTGCAGATCAAATTCTTCGTCACATCCGTCCACGCAACGACTGGGATGCTCCCGTCGACGGAGCGTTCTGTTTCGACGGAGGTGCGATCGGCGGCAAGCCATTCCACAGCTTCGATGCCACGCTATCTGTCGCGCTCTTACCTGGCACCCCGTCCACCTTCGTCGTTGAGCTGCGCGAATCAGTCGATGTCGATCAAAAGGCATCGCTGCTCGATGGGCTTCCTGCATTCGAGATCCAGCTGAAATCTCTACTGGGGCGCTACACGATCCTGCGAAAAGGCAAACGCCAGTTCGCTGGCATGCAGGCAGAGGAACTTCTGATGGCAATCAGTGAAGACGGCGTGCAGAAGTATCACTTCTATCTGCTTGCCCCGGGCGTCGAACGCGATCTCTCGAAACCTCACACGGCGATTCAGCTGCTTTTCGGCGCAGCACCTGATGCGGTTACATCAGCCTCCGAGGCAACTTCTCCTGTCAACGAAGTACAGGCGATTCAAGCGTGGGACACTGTGCTGAACAGCTTCCGTTACCGCGGTGCTGGTGCCGAGTAATTCGATGACGGCGCCGACGAAGTATCTCGACGTCACAACAACATGACTATCCTCAAGCACTTCAAAAAGCCTGTTTTGATCCTGTTGATAGGCGTTTCCCTAGGACTAGTTTTCCGCACTGATGTCAACGCATCCGAACACGCTACACCCACACCGGTGATGCACGATACCCGCCCGTGGTGTATCGGGCGCTTCGTCCTCGACCTTCCTCGTGACGCCGAGGTGTACAACGAACAGTTCAAATACATGGGGTATTCGATCGAGCGTACCCAGAACATAAGCGCACAAGAGTTTGCACATCGGGTCGACGCACGCGAAGGCGAACTGAAAACCACCATGAGGCTAGACCCACACAAATCGTTCACGGCAACAAAAACTCCGTGGGCGCATCAAGTGGTTCGACCAAGCGACAACTCTCGCTTCTTCGTTTTCGGTCGCTACGACGTGCCGCCGGAAGAGCAGGTCTACGATGTCGAAGGGTACGCGATATCAGGCGAGACGCTATTCACGCTGAAGAACAGGTTCGGCGATGGATATGATCAGACGGCCATCCAAAATGCCTCGGAGATTCTTCGCAACATACATCCCCGTGGGGACTGGGACGTTCCTCCAGACAGCGCGTTCTGCTTCAACGGTGGCGTCATCAGTGGCAAGCCGCTGCCTGGGTTCGATGCAACATTGGCAGTCGGACTCGTACCCGGTCGCCCATCCAATTTGATCGTGAAGTTGCGTGAGTCCGTCGACCTTGATCAGAAAGCATCATTGCTCAACGGGCTCTCTGAGTTTGAATCCGAGATAAGGCCTTACGCGCATCGATACCGGATTCTCCGAAAAGGTCAGCGTCAATTCGCCGGTATGCGTGCGGAGGAACTTCTCATCGACATCAGCGAGGACGGTGTCCAGAAGTATCAGTTCTATCTGTTAGCCCCCGGCGTCGAAGGTGATAACTCGAAACCTCACGCCGGTATCCAGTTGCTCTTCGGAGCAGCTCCTGATGCGGTTACGCCAGCCGCGGAGGCAACCTCGCCCGTCAGCAAGGAACAAGCGATACAAGCATGGGATACGGTACTGAACAGCTTCCACTACCGCGGCGTCCCGGCAAAGTGAATCGGAGGACACCAAGTGAAGTGTTATGACGTCGTGAAGGGTGATACGACGACGGGCGGCGGCTTGATCCAGGATGGTGACGGCAACGATCTAATCGGCGCACGCGAACAGGCTTATGAAGGCGATCCTGTCTGGTGCCCCGTATGCAAGATGGTCGGCAGGATCGTGTGCGACGGGCCGCGCATCCCTACAGCCGGCCAAGACGGGCGGCAGGCAGCATTGAGTGACGACGTGTGTGCCTGCGGGTGTTCACCGTCGCCGCGTCTGGTTGCCTCGCAGGTCTCTTCGTTCATCGAAATCTAGACCAGTGCGGCGAATTTCCTACGGCAAAAATCCGGCGCCACAAATGCAAAAACCCCCGCCTGTTCGGGCGGGGGTTTCTGGCTTAGGGAGCCTGACGATTACCTACTTTCACACGGGAATCCGCACTATCATCGGCGTAGAGTCGTTTCACGGTCCTGTTCGGGATGGGAAGGGGTGGGACCGACTCGCTATGGTCATCAGGCAAAGAGGGTTGTTGCGCTGCTTCGCAGCACAACCAATCTTGGAAGAAGCAGTAATTNAGGTTGTGTGTATCACACACGAGAATCCAACCCGTCCGACGCGCTCTCTAGCGCGAAACAGACTTGTTATAGGATCAAGCCTTACGGGCAATTAGTATCAGTTAGCTGAACGCATTACTGCGCTTACACACCTGACCTATCAACGTCCTGGTCTCGAACGACCCTTCAAGGGGATCTAGTCCCCAGGGATATCTCATCTTAAGGCGAGTTTCCCGCTTAGATGCTTTCAGCGGTTATCTCTTCCGAACAGTTCGTCCACTCCGGTCCTCTCGTACTAGGAGCAGCCCCCTTCAAATATCCAACGCCCACGGCAGATAGGGACCAAACTGTCTCACGACGTTTTAAACCCAGCTCACGTACCTCTTTAAATGGCGAACAGCCATACCCTTGGGACCGGCTACAGCCCCAGGATGAGATGAGCCGACATCGAGGTGCCAAACACCGCCGTCGATATGAACTCTTGGGCGGTATCAGCCTGTTATCCCCAGAGTACCTTTTATCCGTTGAGCGATGGCCCTTCCATACAGAACCACCGGATCACTATGACCTGCTTTCGCACCTGCTCGACTTGTCGGTCTCGCAGTTAAGCACGCTTATGCCATTGCACTATCAGCACGATTTCCGACCGTACCTAGCGTACCTTCGTACTCCTCCGTTACGCTTTGGGAGGAGACCGCCCCAGTCAAACTGCCTACCATGCACTGTCCCCGACCCGGATCACGGGCCAAGGTTAGAACCTCAAACAAACCAGGGTGGTATTTCAAGGACGGCTCCACCGAAACTAGCGTTCCGGTTTCATAGCCTCCCACCTATCCTACACAGATCGGTTCAAAGTCCAATGCAAAGCTACAGTAAAGGTTCATGGGGTCTTTCCGTCTAGCCGCGGGTAGATTGCATCATCACAAACACTTCAACTTCGCTGAGTCTCGGGAGGAGACAGTGTGGCCATCGTTACGCCATTCGTGCAGGTCGGAACTTACCCGACAAGGAATTTCGCTACCTTAGGACCGTTATAGTTACGGCCGCCGTTTACCGGGACTTCAATCAAGAGCTTGCACCCCATCATTTAATCTTCCGGCACCGGGCAGGCGTCACACCCTATACGTCCACTTTCGTGTTTGCAGAGTGCTGTGTTTTTATTAAACAGTCGCAGCCACCAGTTTATTGCAACCCCTTCACCCTCTGCGCGCAGGCGCATCAAGCTACAAGGGCGTACCTTATCCCGAAGTTACGGTACCAATTTGCCGAGTTCCTTCTCCCGAGTTCTCTCAAGCGCCTTAGAATACTCATCTCGCCCACCTGTGTCGGTTTGCGGTACGGTCATCGTTAGACTGAAGCTTAGAGGCTTTTCTTGGAACCACTTCCAATTGCTTCGCTCCCTAAGGAGCTCGCGCCACACCCTTGAATTACGCACCCGGATTTGCCTAAGTGCCTTCTCCAATGCAGCGACCGGGACTTCCAACACCCGGACAACCTTCCGCGATCCGTCCCCCCATCGCATCTAACAATGGTGCAGGAATATTGACCTGCTTCCCATCAGCTACGCATTTCTGCCTCGCCTTAGGGGCCGACTCACCCTACGCCGATGAACGTTGCGTAGGAAACCTTGGGCTTACGGCGAGGGGGCCTTTCACCCCCTTTATCGCTACTCATGTCAGCATTCGCACTTCCGATACCTCCAGCACCCTTTACAAGGCACCTTCGCAGGCTTACGGAACGCTCTCCTACCATGCGTGCAAAGCACGCATCCGCAGCTTCGGTATATAGCTTAGCCCCGTTACATCTTCCGCGCAGGACGACTCGATCAGTGAGCTATTACGCTTTCTTTAAAGGGTGGCTGCTTCTAAGCCAACCTCCTGACTGTTTTAGCCTTCCCACTTCGTTTCCCACTTAGCTATATTTGGGGACCTTAGCTGGCGGTCTGGGTTGTTTCCCTCTTGACACCGGACGTTAGCACCCGATGTCTGTCTCCCGTGATTGCACTCTTCGGTATTCGGAGTTTGCTATGGCGGGGTAATCTGCAATAGACCCCCCAACCATGACAGTGCTCTACCCCCGAAGGTGAGACACGAGGCACTACCTAAATAGTTTTCGGAGAGAACCAGCTATTTCCANGTTTGTTTAGCCTTTCACCCCTATCCACAGCTCATCCCCTAACTTTTCAACGTTAGTGGGTTCGGACCTCCAGTACGTGTTACCGCACCTTCATCCTGGCCATGGATAGATCACCTGGTTTCGGGTCTACGCCCAGCAACTGAACGCCCTATTCGGACTCGCTTTCGCTACGCCTGCCCTATACGGTTAAGCTTGCTACTGAACGTAAGTCGCTGACCCATTATACAAAAGGTACGCCGTCACCCCTTACGAGGCTCCGACTGTTTGTATGCATGCGGTTTCAGGATCTATTTCACTCCCCTCCCGGGGTTCTTTTCGCCTTTCCCTCACGGTACTGGTTCACTATCGGTCGATCACGAGTATTTAGCCTTGGAGGATGGTCCCCCCATCTTCAGACAGGATTTCACGTGTCCCGCCCTACTTGTCGCACACCTAGTTCTTTCATACTGTTTTCGCCTACAGGGCTATCACCTGCTATGGCCGCACTTTCCAGAGCGTTCGGCTAACAATACAAATAAAGAGTGCAAGGCTCATCCCATTTCGCTCGCCACTACTTTGGGAATCTCGGTTGATTTCTTTTCCTGCGGTTACTTAGATGTTTCAGTTCACCGCGTTCGCTTCACATGGCCTATGTATTCAGCCATGGATACTCCAAAAGGAGTGGGTTTCCCCATTCGGACATCTACGGATCAAAGCTCGTTTGCCAGCTCCCCGTAGCTTTTCGCAGGCTACCGCGTCCTTCATCGCCTGTGATCGCCAAGGCATCCACCACATGCACTTGTTCGCTTGACCCTATAACGAGTCTGTCTTGCGACAGTCGCTACAGGTTGAGTTCTCGCGTTGTGCCGTATTCCAATTGATGTCGGCTAGAGTTAGCGCTTTAGCGCTTACTCTGGCCCCACTCCCGAAGGGAGTAGTTTTCGAATCATCTTGAGATACATCGATACAATCACAACCCGGATAGCTTTCACGTCCATCTCAAGACGTTTCCACTATCCAAATTACTTACTTCTTCCAGATTGTTAAAGAACGACAGCCGATACATACTACGTATCACTCTGACTGGCTCAATCGCCAATGACAAAGATTCGACCAAGTCGAACGCTTGTCATTGAGGATTGGTGGAGGCAGACGGGATCGAACCGACGACCCCCTGCTTGCAAAGCAGGTGCTCTCCCAGCTGAGCTATGCCCCCATTGAGTACAGATGCCTCAGGTGTGTTACCGCCAGACAATGGTGGGTCTGGTTGGATTCGAACCAACGACCCCCGCCTTATCAAGACGGTGCTCTAACCGACTGAGCTACAGACCCCTGAGTCTGTCTTTAAATTTACAGCCGATAAGCGTGAGCGCTCAATTTTGCGAGAAGCTCTGGAAAGGAGGTGATCCAGCCGCACCTTCCGATACGGCTACCTTGTTACGACTTCACCCCAGTCATGAATCCTACCGTGGTGACCGTCCTCCTTGCGGTTAGACTAGCCACTTCTGGTAAAACCCACTCCCATGGTGTGACGGGCGGTGTGTACAAGACCCGGGAACGTATTCACCGCGGCATGCTGATCCGCGATTACTAGCGATTCCAGCTTCATGCACTCGAGTTGCAGAGTGCAATCCGGACTACGATCGGTTTTCTGGGATTAGCTCCCCCTCGCGGGTTGGCAACCCTCTGTTCCGACCATTGTATGACGTGTGAAGCCCTACCCATAAGGGCCATGAGGACTTGACGTCATCCCCACCTTCCTCCGGTTTGTCACCGGCAGTCTCCTTAGAGTGCTCTTGCGTAGCAACTAAGGACAAGGGTTGCGCTCGTTGCGGGACTTAACCCAACATCTCACGACACGAGCTGACGACAGCCATGCAGCACCTGTGCGCCGGTTCTCTTTCGAGCACTCCCGCCTCTCAGCAGGATTCCGACCATGTCAAGGGTAGGTAAGGTTTTTCGCGTTGCATCGAATTAATCCACATCATCCACCGCTTGTGCGGGTCCCCGTCAATTCCTTTGAGTTTTAATCTTGCGACCGTACTCCCCAGGCGGTCAACTTCACGCGTTAGCTACGTTACTAAGGAAATGAATCCCCAACAACTAGTTGACATCGTTTAGGGCGTGGACTACCAGGGTATCTAATCCTGTTTGCTCCCCACGCTTTCGTGCATGAGCGTCAGTATTGGCCCAGGGGGCTGCCTTCGCCATCGGTATTCCTCCACATCTCTACGCATTTCACTGCTACACGTGGAATTCTACCCCCCTCTGCCATACTCTAGCCTGCCAGTCACCAATGCAGTTCCCAGGTTGAGCCCGGGGATTTCACATCGGTCTTAGCAAACCGCCTGCGCACGCTTTACGCCCAGTAATTCCGATTAACGCTTGCACCCTACGTATTACCGCGGCTGCTGGCACGTAGTTAGCCGGTGCTTATTCTTCCGGTACCGTCATCCCCCGGCTATATTAGAACCAAGGATTTCTTTCCGGACAAAAGTGCTTTACAACCCGAAGGCCTTCTTCACACACGCGGCATTGCTGGATCAGGCTTTCGCCCATTGTCCAAAATTCCCCACTGCTGCCTCCCGTAGGAGTCTGGGCCGTGTCTCAGTCCCAGTGTGGCTGGTCGTCCTCTCAGACCAGCTACTGATCGTCGCCTTGGTAGGCCTTTACCCCACCAACTAGCTAATCAGCCATCGGCCAACCCTATAGCGCGAGGCCCGAAGGTCCCCCGCTTTCATCCNTAGATCGTATGCGGTATTAATCCGGCTTTCGCCGGGCTATCCCCCACTACAGGACATGTTCCGATGTATTACTCACCCGTTCGCCACTCGCCACCAGGTGCAAGCACCCGTGCTGCCGTTCGACTTGCATGTGTAAGGCATGCCGCCAGCGTTCAATCTGAGCCAGGATCAAACTCTTCAGTTTAAACCTGTTACTGTTTTCGGTTCTTTCGAACCGGTCGCTCACTCAAAGCTGACAGGTATATGAATCACTTCATAAACCTGACTTACTTTAGTGTGAGACTCTTGATACTTTCGCTATCTGATCCGAAGACCAGCTCGCGGCCATCAAGCGCCCACACTTATCGGCTGTTAATTTTTAAAGAGCGTTTCTGCGAGGAACTTCGTGTTTCTCAGCAGCGCTGCGTTTTCAGCAGCAGAGAAGCACTTCATAAACCTGACTTACTTTAGTGTGAGACTCTTGATACTTTCGCTATCTGATCCGAAGACCAGCTCGCGGCCATCAAGCGCCCACACTTATCGGCTGTTAATTTTTAAAGAGCGTTTCTGCGAGGAACTTCGTGTTTCTCAGCAGCGCTGCGTTTTCAGCAGCAGAGAAGCGAGATTATGAACCGTGTTTCTCAGTTCGTCAACAACTTTTTTAACTGCTTCGTTGCGACGGCTGGGGTTCAACTNCGTGTGCGCCGGGGCTCTACAACCCGCCCTCAACCGCACCGCTTCCCTTCTTCCCCCGCGCTGCGTTTCCGTTAGCGCGAAAGAGGCGTGATTCTAAGCACCCCACCCCGTCTCCGCAACCCCCTTTGTGAAAATATTTTGAAAAAGCCCCCGTGCGCTGCCGCGCACGGGGGCTTGGAGCTCGTTGCACCAGGCAACCATGCCGGCGACGGATACCCGTCGCTCGCCAAGCCGCCCCACCCCGCCACCGGATCAACGGTTCTTGAATACCGGCTTGCGCTTCTCGACAAATGCCGCCATCCCTTCCTTCTGATCTTCAGTCGCGAACAGCGAATGGAACAGCCGACGCTCGAAATGGACGCCTTCAGCCAGCGTCGTCTCATACGCACGGTTCACCGACTCCTTGACCATCATGACCGCCGGCAGCGAAAACTCGGCGATCGTCGTCGCTGCGGCAATCGCTTCATCGAGCAACTTGTCGGCCGGCAGCACACGCGACACGAGCCCCGCCCGTTCCGCCTCGGCTGCATCCATGAAGCGTGCGGTCAGGCACATGTCCATGGCCTTCGCCTTCGACACCGCGCGCGGCAGGCGCTGCGTGCCGCCCGCGCCGGGCATCACGCCCAGCTTGATCTCGGGCTGGCCGAACTTGGCCGTATCTGCCGCAAAGATGATGTCGCACATCATCGCGAGCTCACAGCCGCCGCCGAGTGCGAAGCCCGCCACGGCCGCAATGATCGGCTTGCGGATCTCGCGGACGGTCTCCCAGTTACGGGTGATGTAGTCGCCGCGATAAACATCCATATAGGAATAGGTCGCCATCATGCCGATGTCGGCCCCCGCCGCGAACGCCTTCTCGCTCCCCGTCACGACGATCGCGCCGATCTCGTCGTCCGCGTCGAATGCTTTCAGTGCAGCACCCAATTCATCCATCAGTGCATCGTTCAGCGCATTCAGCGCCTTCGGACGGTTCAGCGTGACCAGCCCGACTCGCCCCCGGGTCTCCACCAGGATGTTCTCGTAAGACATCTATTTCTCCTCGATCAATGAAATGAGAAACGCCTCGCACACGCGAATAGTTTGATGCTACCATTCTCCGACCAACCGGTCGGTTAATTAATCGATCCAACCCCTCTCAACATCCATCAGGCCGCCGTCATGACCCATGCACTGTTCACGAAGCACGAAGACACGCTGAACCACGCCCTCGCCGCCATCGAAAGCCGCGGGTACTGGAGCCCGTTCGCGGAAATGCCGAGTCCCAAAGTGTACGGGGAAAGCGCTAACGCCGATGGTGAAGCTGCGTTCAAAGCACACCTCGGCAACACGTTCGTGCTCGACCAGCCGGCGTCCGGCGGAACCGTCGGTGCGGAGCAGTCGCCGTACGGGATCGCACTTGGCATCCGCTATCCGAAATCGACGCCTGACGAACTGGTTGCAGCGGCCGCCGTTGCCCAGCGTGCATGGCGCGAAGCAGGCCCGAGCGCCTGGATCGGCGTAAGCCTCGAAATCCTCGCGCGCCTGAACCGCGCGAGCTTCGAGATTGCCTACAGCGTGATGCACACCACCGGCCAGGCGTTCATGATGGCGTTCCAGGCCGGCGGCCCGCACGCGCAAGATCGCGCGCTCGAAGCGGTCGCCTATGCCTGGGACGAACTGCGCCGCATCCCCGCCGATGCGCACTGGGAAAAGCCGCAAGGCAAGAACCCGCCGCTCGCGATGCACAAGCGCTATACGATCGTCCCGCGCGGCACCGGCCTCGTGCTCGGCTGCTGCACGTTCCCGACCTGGAACGGCTACCCCGGTCTGTTCGCCGACCTGGCGACCGGTAACACGGTAATCGTCAAACCCCACCCGGGCGCGATCCTGCCGCTCGCAATCACAGTCCGCATCGCCCGCGACGTGCTCCGCGAAGCCGGCTTCGATCCGAACGTCGTCACGCTCCTCGCGACCGAGCCGAACGACGGCGCCCTCGTGCAAGACCTCGCGCTGCGTCCTGAAATCAAGCTGATCGACTTCACGGGCAGCACGCAAAACGGCACGTGGCTCGAACGCCATGCCCATCAGGCACAGGTGTATACCGAGAAGGCTGGCGTCAACCAGATCGTGATCGATTCGACCGACGACCTGAAGGCCGCAGCCAAGAACATCGCGTTCTCGCTGGCGCTGTACTCCGGCCAGATGTGCACGGCACCGCAGAATATCTACGTGCCGCGCGACGGCATCCGGACGGCAGACGGCCACGCGAGCTTCGACGAGGTCGCCCAGGCGATCGCCGTATCCGTGCAGAAGCTGACCGGCGACCCGGCGCGCTCGGTCGAACTGATCGGCGCGATCCAGAACGACGGCGTGACCGCGCGCATCGACGACGCCCGCAAGCTCGGCCGCGTGCTCGCCGACAGCCAGACGCTCCAGCACCCGACGTTCGCCGACGCTCGCGTGCGCACGCCGCTAGTGCTGCAGCTCGACGTGGCTGACCGCGCGAAATTCACGCAGGAGTGGTTTGGCCCGATCTCGTTCGTGATCGCGACCGACTCGACCGCACAGTCGCTCGATCTCGCCGGCGAAATCGCCGCGGAGCATGGCGCGCTGACACTCTCCGTCTACAGCACCGACGACAAGATCCTCGACGCCGCGCACGATGCGGCGGTGCGTGGCGGCGTCGCGCTGTCGATCAACCTGACGGGCGGTGTGTTCGTCAACCAGTCGGCCGCGTTCTCCGACTTCCACGGCACCGGTGCGAACCCGGCCGCCAACGCCGCGCTGGCCGACCCGGCGTTCGTCGCCAACCGGTTCCGCGTGGTGCAAAGCCGCGTCCATGTTGCGCCGAAGGCCGTAACCGCGGAAGCCGGCCAGACGGCATAACCCGAATGGCCGACGTGCAAACGCCGCCACGTTCTCTACCATGAACGAATCCGCCAGCCGGCGGGTTCGCTGCACATCGACACCCCCATGACCGACGCCTATATCTGCGACGCAATTCGCACCCCCATCGGCCGCTACGGCGGCGCCCTGAAAGACGTTCGTGCCGACGATCTCGGCGCAGTGCCGCTCAAGGCGCTGATCGAACGCAACCGCAACGTCGACTGGTCGGCAATCGACGACGTGATCTACGGCTGCGCGAACCAGGCCGGCGAGGACAACCGCAACGTCGCACGCATGTCCGCGCTGCTCGCGGGCCTGCCGACCGCCGTGCCGGGCACGACGCTGAACCGGTTGTGCGGCTCGGGCATGGACGCCGTCGGCACAGCCGCGCGCGCGATCAAGTCGGGCGAGGCACGCTTGCTGATCGCAGGCGGCGTCGAAAGCATGACGCGTGCGCCGTTCGTGATGGGCAAGGCTGCGAGCGCGTTCGCTCGCCAGGCCGACATCCACGACACGACGATCGGCTGGCGCTTCATCAATCCGCTGATGAAGCAGCAATACGGCGTCGATTCGATGCCCGAGACGGCCGAGAATGTCGCGGTCGACTACAACATCAGCCGCGCCGATCAGGATCG
Source organism: Burkholderia ambifaria (assembly GCF_001443045.1). Classification (GTDB taxonomy): domain Bacteria; phylum Pseudomonadota; class Gammaproteobacteria; order Burkholderiales; family Burkholderiaceae; genus Burkholderia; species Burkholderia ambifaria_A. The sequence continues at coordinate 229,435 of NZ_LKPJ01000003.1, forward strand.
GTTCGCGCTGCGCAGCCAGCAGAAGGCCGCGCGTGCGCAGCAGGACGGCACGCTCGCCGCGGAAATCGTCCCGGTTACGATTGCGCAGAAGAAAGGCGACGCGCTCGTCGTCTCGTACGACGAGCATCCGCGCGAAACGTCGCTCGAAGCGCTCGCGAAGCTGAAGGGCGTCGTGTGCCCGGACGGGTCGGTGACGGCCGGCAACGCGTCGGGCGTCAACGACGGCGCATGCGCCCTGCTGCTCGCCAACGCTGACGCCGCCGATCAATACGGGCTGCACCGCCGCGCACGCGTCGTCGGCATGGCGACCGCCGGCGTCGAGCCGCGCGTGATGGGCATCGGCCCGGCGCCGGCCACGCAGAAACTGTTGCGCCAGCTCGGCATGACGATCGACCAGTTCGACGTGATCGAGCTGAACGAAGCGTTCGCGTCGCAAGGTCTCGCGGTGCTGCGCATGCTCGGTGTCGCCGACGACGATCCGCGCGTGAACCCGAACGGCGGTGCGATCGCGCTCGGCCACCCGCTCGGCGCATCGGGCGCCCGGCTCGTGACCACGGCGCTTCACCAACTCGAGCGTACGGGCGGCCGCTTTGCGCTCTGTACGATGTGCATCGGCGTCGGCCAGGGCATCGCAATCGCGATCGAACGCGTGTAACCGACGCGCCGCGCGCCTATAACGAAGTCATGAACGAAGTCATGAAGGAGACACTGCATGTCATATCAGGCGATCCAGGTGGATATCGATCAGGCTGCCCGCGTGGCCACGATCACCCTCAACCGTCCGGACAAGCTGAACAGCTTTACGCGGGCGATGCACCGCGAACTGCAGTCGGCACTCGATGAAGTCGAGGCAGCCGGTGCACGGGCGCTGATCCTGACGGGTGCGGGGCGAGGCTTCTGCGCGGGCCAAGACCTGGCCGACCTCGACTTCACGCCGGGCGCGTCCACCGACCTCGGCACGCTGATCGACGAGCATTTCAATCCGCTGATCCGCCGCCTGCAACGCACGCCAATTCCGGTGATCGCCGCCGTCAACGGCACGGCGGCCGGCGCCGGCGCGAATCTCGCGCTCGCATGCGACATCGTATTTGCCGCGCGCTCGAGCAGTTTCATCCAGGCCTTCGTCAAGATCGGGCTCGTGCCCGATTCGGGCGGCACATGGTTGCTGCCGCAACGCATCGGCATGGCCCGCGCGCTGGGCCTCGCACTGACCGGCGACAAGCTCGGCGCCGAACAGGCCGAACAATGGGGCTTGATCTGGCGCGCGGTCGACGACGATGCGCTTGCCGCGTCGGCCCGTCAGGTCGCCAACCAGCTCGCGCAGCAGCCGACGCTCGCGATCGCGTCGATCAAGCAGTCGATGCGCGACGGCATGACGAATACGCTCGACCAGCAGCTCGACCTCGAGCGCGACCTGCAGCGCAAGCTCGGCCAGTCGTACGACTACGCGGAAGGCGTGAAGGCGTTCATCGAGAAGCGCGCGCCGCGCTTCGAGGGGCGGTGACATGACCACGTCCACCGACACGCTCGCCCCCGATGCACTCGCCCGTGCGACAGCGCGAGCCATGTACGACGCGGACGCCTGCAGCCGCGCGTTCGGCATGGAAATCGCCGAGGTACGCGCCGGCTACGCACGCCTGCAGATGCGCGTACGGCCGGAGTTCCTGAACGGACACCAGACCTGCCACGGCGGCATCATCTTCACGCTCGCCGATTCGACGTTCGCGTTCGCGTGCAACTCGTACAACCTGAATACCGTTGCAGCAGGCTGCTCGATCGAATACCTGCGTCCCGTACACGGCAACGAGCTGCTGACGGCCGAGGCGGTCGAACAGACGCGCAGCGGCCGGTACGGCATCTACGACATCCGCGTCACGAACCAGACAGGCGAAACAGTCGCGATGTTTCGCGGCAAATCGGCCCAGATCAAGGGTACGGTCCTCCCGGAAGACCGCTGACGTCCACGGCTCGCTCATAACAATCACTGGAGACAGGCATGACTACCCCGCTACCGCTCGAGCCGATCGAGACCGCCTCACGCGACGAGTTGACCGCGCTGCAGCTCGAACGCCTGAAATGGTCGCTCCGGCATGCGTATGAGCACTCCCCCGTCTATCGCCGCAAATTCGACGAAGCGGGCGTGCATCCCGACGACCTGAAGACGCTCGCCGATCTGTCGCGCTTCCCGTTTACGACCAAGAGCGATCTGCGCGACAGCTATCCGTTCGGGATGTTCGCGGTGTCGCAGGACCAGATCTCGCGCATCCACGCTTCGTCGGGCACGACCGGCAAGCCGACCGTCGTCGGCTACACGGCCCGCGACATCGATACGTGGGCGAATCTGGTTGCTCGCTCGATCCGTGCGGCCGGCGCGCGCCGCGGCGACAAGGTTCACGTCAGCTACGGCTACGGACTGTTCACGGGCGGGCTCGGCGCACACTACGGTGCCGAGCGCGCCGGGCTGACGGTGATTCCTTTCGGCGGCGGCCAGACCGAGAAGCAGGTGCAGCTGATCCAGGACTTCCGGCCCGACATCATCATGGTGACGCCGAGCTACATGCTGTCGATCGCCGACGAAATCGAGCGTCAGGGCCTCGATCCCGCGCAAAGCTCGCTTCGCATCGGCATTTTCGGTGCGGAACCGTGGACCAACGACATGCGTGCGGCCATCGAGCAGCGGATGGGCATCGACGCGGTCGACATCTACGGGCTGTCCGAGGTGATGGGCCCAGGTGTCGCGTCGGAATGCGTCGAGACCAAGGACGGCCCGACGATCTGGGAAGACCACTTCTATCCGGAAATCATCGATCCCGAGACCGGCGAAGTGCTGCCGGATGGCGAGCTCGGCGAACTGGTCTTCACGTCGCTGACGAAGGAAGCGCTGCCGATCATCCGCTATCGGACGCGCGACCTCACGCGTCTGCTGCCCGGCACCGCCCGCACGATGCGCCGGATGGAGAAGATCACCGGGCGTTCGGACGACATGATGATCGTGCGGGGCGTCAACGTCTTCCCGACGCAAATCGAGGAACAGCTGCTGAAGCAACGCGCGCTCGCCCCGCACTATCAGATCGTGCTGACCAAGGAAGGGCCGCTCGACGTGCTGACGCTCAACGTCGAACCGTGTCCCGAAACGGCCCCCGACACGGCGGCGATCCACGCGGCCAGACAGGCGCTCGCGCACGACATCAAGTCGCTGATCGGTGTGACGGCCGTAATCAACGTGCTGCCCGTGAACGGAATCGAGCGCTCCGTCGGCAAGGCACGCCGCGTGATCGACAAGCGCAAGGGCTGATACCCGTCGTTATCCCATCGCCGCGCGAAGCAGCAATCGCGTACACAAAAAAACAGCCCGATCGCCGACGCCGATGGGGCTGTTTCGTTTCGATGCCCGGCTACCCGTGTACGCCGGCATCACCGCGCATCACGAATTCGGAAAGAGCAGCCACATCCGGCCGATCTGCTTCATCCGTCCGGCCTGGTCGCCGGCGTCGTCGCCGAGCCCCCAGAAATAGTCGGCCCGCACGCCACCCCGGATCGCGGAACCCGTATCCTGCGCGAACACGAGCCGGTTCATCGGCGTATTCGTCAGCGGACGCGTGGTCTGCAGGAACACGGGCGTGCCGAGCGGGATCGACGACGGATCGACCGCGATCGAACGCTCGGGCGTGAGCGGCACGCCGAGCGCACCGATCGGGCCGTCCGCGCCGCCGTGCGGCGCATCTTCCTTGGTCGGCATGTCGCGGAAGAACACGAAGCGCGGATTCGTGTCGAGCAACGCGTCGACGCGAGTCGGGTTCGCCTTCGCCCACGCCTTGATGCCCTGCATCGTCGCCTGAGCGGGCGTCAGCTCGCCGCGATCGAGCAGCCACTTGCCGATCGAGCGATACGGCTGGTTGTTGGTGCCGCCGAAGCCGACCCGCATCACCGAACCGTCGTCGAGCAGCACGCGTCCCGAACCCTGCACCTGCAGGAAGAACGCCTCGATCGGATCGTCGACCCACACGAGTTCGTTGCCGTTCAGGACGCCGGCGCGCTCGAGCTGCGCGCGAGCGGGCAGCGCGGCGCCGGCACGATAGCCGGTCGGCCAGCGATACAGCGCGTACTGGTAGGGACCGCGACGCACGCGGGAACCGTGCAGCAGCGGCTCGTAATAGCCGGTCACGAGCCCGTCGAGCGTGCCGTCGGTGTTCGCCAGCTGAAACGGCGTGAAATACGTTTCGAAGAATGCACGCGCGCTGCTGACGTCGAGTTCGTCGAGCTGGTCGGCAGCCGCGCAGGCGCGCTGCCACGCCGGCTGGCGCGCAAGCCGCACGCAGTTCTGCCGCAGCGCGGCCGTCGCGCCGATCAGCGAATCGTCCTGCCAGCCCGGCACCTGCTGCCAAGCGACCGGCGTCAGCCGCTTCGCGGCGACCTGCCCCGGCACGATCGCCGCGCCGGTCGGCGGCTTGAGCGCCGACGTTCGCGTCGGCGCGCCGCCGCACGCAGCAAGCAGCGCGGCCGTCGCGGCCGCCGCAACCCAGCCGGCCACCCGGGGCCCAAACCACATACAATGTCCGTTCTTGATGGAAACCGCCATGTCAGATTTTCTCGACCAATATCCGATGCTCATCTTCGCGCTCGAAGCTTTCGTAGCGCTTGCCCTGCTGATCTTCATCGTCGTGTGGACGTCGTCGGGCAGGAAGAAGCACGCCCGCGGCAACGACCGCCAGCCACGCTGACCGGCCCCGCACGCTCAATGCAGCGTGCGCGGCATGTGCAGCGCAAACTCGTCGACCGGCGCATCGAACCGCTCGCCGTCCTCCGCCACGCAGAAGTACGCGCCGCGCATCGTGCCGACCGGCGTCGCGATCACGGCCCAGCTCGTGTATTCGAACTGTTCGCCCGGCTGCAGCAGCGGCTGGTGCCCGACGACGCCGAGCCCCTTCACTTCCTGCACGTGGTTTTCGCTGTCCGTAATGATCCAGTGACGCGCGATCAACTGCGCCGCGACCTGCCCCGTGTTGCGGATCGTCAGCGTGTACGCGAATGCGTATTGACGTCGATCGGGGTCGGATTGTTCCGGCAAGTAGCTGGTTTTCACCGAAACGGTGAACTGATACTGACTCATGGTGTTTCCGCTGTAGGTAACCGCCCGCGCCGACTCGAGCGGCCAGGCCGCGGCGCGCCGCATTGGTTCGGCATTCTATGCGGAATCGGGCCGCAACCGCACGGCCCGTCGCCGCGCACCGGGTCGCCGGACGGTAGAATGGCGGTTTTGCGCCGCAGCGTCCCCGCTCCCCTGTCATGACTCAATTCCGCATCGCTCCCAGCATCCTGTCGGCCGACTTTGCACGGCTCGGCGAAGAAGTCCGCAACGTGGTCGCCGCCGGCGCCGACTGGATTCACTTCGACGTGATGGACAACCATTATGTGCCGAACCTGACGATCGGCCCGCTCGTCTGCGAGGCGATCCGCCCGCACGTGCAGGTGCCGATCGACGTGCACCTGATGGTGCGCCCGGTCGACCGGATCGTGCCCGATTTCGCGAAAGCCGGCGCGAACCTGATCAGCTTCCACCCGGAAGGCTCGGATCACATCGACCGTACGCTGTCGCTGATCCGGGATCACGGCTGCAAGGCCGGCCTCGTGTTCAATCCGGCCACGCCGCTGAACTATCTCGACCACGTGATGGACCGCCTGGACTTCGTGCTGCTGATGTCGGTGAACCCCGGCTTCGGTGGCCAGTCGTTCATTCCGGAAACACTGAACAAGCTGCGCGAAGCGCGCGCGCGCATCGATGCGTACACGGAGCGCACCGGCCGCGAGATCCTGCTCGAGGTGGACGGCGGCGTGAAGGCCGACAACATCGCGGAGATCGCTGCGGCCGGCGCGGACACCTTCGTTGCGGGCTCGGCGATCTTCGGCAAGCCCGACTACCGCAAGGTGATCGACGAGATGCGCGCCGCGCTCGCCACCGTCGAACGGAGCTGACGCCGTGGCCGATTCCTCGCAAGCCGGTCAGGCACCGGCCGAAGCCGACGGCACGATCCGTTTTGCGGCGCCGCGCATCGCTGCGGCGCTGATCGACCTCGACGGCACGATGGTCGACACGGCCGACGATTTCACGGCCGGGCTGAACGGGATGCTCGCGCAGCTCGGCGCGCCGGCCACGTCGCGCGACGAGGTGATCGGCTATGTCGGCAAGGGCTCCGAGCATCTGATCCAGAGCGTGCTGAAGCCGCGCTTCGCGCCCGACGACGCGCACGCGCGCTTCGACGACGCGCTCGCGATCTACCAGACCGAGTACGCGAAGATCAATGGCCGTCACGCGCGCCTCTATCCCGAGGTCGCAGCCGGTCTCGATGCGTTGCACGCAGCCGGCATCCGGCTCGCGTGCGTGACGAACAAGCCGCACCGCTTCGCGGTCGAGCTGCTCGAGCAATACGGGCTGATCGATCGCTTCGGCATCGTGCTCGGCGGCGACAGCGTCGCGCGCAAGAAGCCCGATCCGCTGCCGATGCTGACGGCCTGCGACGCGCTCGGCGTCGCGCCGGACGCGGCGGTCGCGATCGGCGACTCGGAAAACGATGCACTGGCGGGCCGCGCGGCCGGCATGGCGACGCTAACGGTGCCGTACGGCTACAACCACGGCAAAGCTATACAAACGATAAATTCGGATGGTATAGTCGATTCGTTGCTGGTCGCAGCACGCGCGATCACCGCGCACAATGCCGGCCGGCCAACCATCTGATTATTTCTTCCATCCGCATGTTTCTGAATAAAAAACGGAGTCTGAGCAGCATCGACCGGGGAGCCTGGCCCTGGCGTCGCTGGTCGCGCTAACCTCTTCGATGAGGTACGCTGAAGCACGTCTTCAGCGCCGTTTTTTATCTCGCTGCGCATCCGCGCGCCGATCGTCGCACCACCTCGAGTTCTACCGCGTCCGAACGCTTGCGTTCAGGATCGGCCGCAGGCTCGCGACGTTCACGCCCGGAGTGCCGGCCGGCAACAGGCACTTCTCGATCGACCGCCCTTTCGCCGACGGCAGCCCGCGCAGCGTCAAGTGATCCCTGGCGCACTCCGCCGCTCGTCCCGAACAGGACCGGAACATGACCGAACTCGAATTCCAATCGCTTGCGAACGAAGGCTACAACCGCATCCCGCTGATCGCGGAAGCGCTCGCCGACCTCGAAACGCCGCTGTCCCTCTACCTGAAGCTGGCCCAGCCTGAACGCGCGGGCGCGAACTCGTTCCTGCTCGAGTCGGTGGTCGGCGGCGAACGCTTCGGCCGCTATTCGTTCATCGGCCTGCCCGCCCGCACGCTGGTACGTACCCGCAACGGCGTGTCGGAAGTGGTGCGCGACGGCCAGGTCGTCGAGACGCACGACGGCGATCCGTTCGAATTCATCGAGTCGTTCCAGGCGCGCTTCAAGGTCGCGCAGCGCCCGGGCCTGCCGCGCTTCTGCGGCGGTCTCGCCGGCTATTTCGGCTACGACGCGGTGCGCTACATCGAGAAGAAGCTCGCGAACACCGCACCGCGCGACGATCTCGGCCTGCCTGACATCCAGTTGCTGCTCACCGAGGAAGTCGCGGTGATCGACAATCTCGCCGGCAAGCTCTACCTGATCATTTACGCGGATCCGGCCCAGCCCGAGGCTTACACGAAGGCGAAACAGCGCCTGCGCGAGCTGAAGCAGCGCCTGCGCACGACCGTGCAGCCGCCCGTCACGTCGGCGAGCGTGCGCACCGAGACGTTCCGCGAGTTCAAGAAGGAAGACTATCTGGCCGCCGTGCGCCAGGCGAAGGAATACATCGCTGCCGGCGAACTGATGCAGGTCCAGGTCGGCCAGCGACTGACGAAGCCGTACCGCGACAATCCGCTGTCGCTGTATCGCGCGCTGCGTTCGCTGAATCCGTCGCCGTACATGTATTACTACAACTTCGGCGATTTCCACGTGGTCGGCGCGTCGCCGGAAATCCTGGTCCGCCAGGAAAAGCGCGGCGAAGACCAGATCGTCACGATCCGTCCGCTCGCCGGCACGCGTCCGCGCGGCAACACGCCCGAGCGCGATGCCGAACTCGCGACCGAACTGCTGAACGATCCGAAGGAAATCGCCGAGCACGTGATGCTGATCGACCTCGCGCGCAACGACGTCGGCCGCATCGCGGAAATCGGTTCGGTGCAGGTGACCGACAAGATGGTGATCGAAAAGTACTCGCACGTGCAGCACATCGTCAGCTCGGTCGAAGGCAAGCTGAAGCCCGGCATGACGAACTACGACGTGCTGCGCGCGACGTTCCCGGCCGGCACGCTGTCCGGTGCGCCGAAAGTGCGCGCGATGGAACTGATTGACGAGCTCGAACCGATCAAGCGCGGGCTGTACGGCGGTGCCGTCGGCTACCTGTCGTTCTCGGGCGAGATGGATCTCGCGATCGCGATCCGCACGGGCCTGATCCACAACGGCAACCTGTATGTGCAAGCGGCGGCCGGCGTCGTCGCCGACTCGGTGCCCGAATCCGAATGGCAAGAGACCGAGAACAAGGCGCGCGCGGTGCTGCGTGCGGCCGAACAGGTCCAGGACGGCCTCGATAGCGACTTCTGACGGAGACTGACCATGCTGCTCATGATCGACAACTACGACTCGTTCACCTACAACCTGGTCCAGTACTTCGGCGAACTGGGCGAGGACGTGCACACGTACCGCAACGACGAGATCACGCTCGACGAGATCGCGCGCCTGAATCCCGACACCATCTGCCTGTCGCCCGGCCCGAGCAACCCGCAGCACGCAGGCATCACGCTCGACGTGCTGCGCGAATTCGCGGGCAAGAAGCCGATCCTCGGCGTCTGCCTCGGCCACCAGGCGATCGGCGAAGCGTTCGGCGGCCGCGTCGTGCGCGCGAAGACCATCATGCACGGCAAGGTGAGCCGGATCGAAACCGACTGCCGCGGCGTGTTCGCCGACCTGCCGAAGCATTTCGACGTGACGCGCTACCACTCGCTCGCGATCGAGCGCGAATCGCTGCCCGACTGCCTCGAGGTGTCCGCATGGACCGACGACGGCGAGATCATGGGCGTGCGCCACAAGACGCTGCCGATCGAAGGTGTGCAGTTCCACCCGGAATCGATCCTGTCCGAGCACGGCCATGCGCTACTCGAGAATTTCCTGAAGCAGAATCGCGCAGCGGCCCACGCGGCCGCGCCGGCTGCGTGACGGGAGACGCACGATGACGATTACCCCGCAGGAAGCGCTGCAACGCACGATCGAGCACCGCGAAATCTTCCACGATGAGATGCTGCACCTGATGCGGCTCATCATGCGCGGCGACATGTCGCCCGTGATGGCGGCCGCGATCATCACCGGGCTGCGCGTGAAGAAGGAGACGATCGGCGAGATCGCCGCCGCCGCGACCGTGATGCGCGAATTCGCGAATCACGTCGAGGTGCCGGACAACTCGAACTTCGTCGACATCGTCGGCACGGGCGGCGACGGCGCGCACACGTTCAACATCTCGACCGCGTCGATGTTCATCACGGCAGCGGCCGGCGCGAAGGTCGCGAAGCACGGCAACCGCGGCGTATCGAGCAAGTCCGGCAGCGCCGACGTGCTCGAGGCGCTCGGCGTGAACATCGACCTGCAACCCGAGCAGGTTGCCGCATCGATCGCCGAAACCGGCATGGGCTTCATGTTCGCGCCGAACCACCATCCGGCGATGAAAAACATCGCGGCCGTGCGCCGCGAGCTCGGCGTGCGGACGATCTTCAACATCCTCGGCCCGCTGACCAATCCGGCCGGCGCGCCGAACCAGCTGATGGGCGTGTTCCACCCTGACCTCGTCGGCATCCAGGTGCGCGTGATGCAGCGCCTGGGCGCGCAGCACGTGCTGGTCGTGTACGGCAAGGACGGGATGGATGAAGTGTCGCTCGGCGCCGCGACGCTCGTCGGCGAATTGCGCGACGGCAAGGTGCACGAATACGAGATCCATCCGGAAGACTTCGGCTTGCAGATGGTGTCGAACCGCACGCTGAAGGTGGAAAATGCCGAGGAATCGCGCACGATGCTGCTCGGCGCGCTGGACAATCAGCCGGGCGTCGCGCGCGAGATCGTCACACTGAACGCGGGCACCGCGCTCTATGCGGCCAATATCGCCGAATCGATCGCAGACGGCATCCAACTCGCCCGCGAAGCGATCGCGAGCGGCAAGGCACGCGCGAAAGTCGACGAACTCGTGCGCTTCACGCAGCAATTCAAGCGCTGACTCCCCTTACGAATCAAGCAGGAACCCACATGAGCGACATTCTCGACCGCATCATCGCCGTCAAGCGCGAAGAAGTCGCGGCGGCCATGCGCAGCACGCCGCTCGAGGCACTGAAACTCGAAGCGTCCACGCGCGACCTGCGCGACTTCGTCGGCGCGCTGCGCGCGAAGCAGGCGGCCGGCAACGCGGCAGTGATTGCCGAAGTAAAGAAGGCAAGCCCGTCGAAGGGCGTGCTGCGCGAACATTTCGTGCCGGCCGACATCGCGCGCTCGTATGCGGCACACGGCGCCGCATGCCTGTCGGTGCTGACCGATGAACAGTTCTTCCAGGGCAGCGTCCGCTATCTCCAGGAGGCACGCGCGGCCTGCACGCTGCCGGTGCTGCGCAAGGACTTCATCGTCGACGCGTACCAGATCCTCGAGGCACGCGCGATGGGCGCCGACGCGATCCTGCTGATCGCCGCCGCGCTCGACACGCCGCTGATGCAGGAACTCGAGGCGTACGCGCACTCGCTCGGCCTCGCGGTGCTGGTCGAAGTGCACGATCGCAACGAGATGGAACAGGCGCTGACGCTGAAGACGCCGCTGCTCGGCATCAACAACCGCAACCTGCGCACGTTCGAGACGACGATCCAGACCACGCTCGACATGCTCGACATGATTCCGCAGGACCGCATGGTCGTGACCGAGTCGGGGATCCTGTCGCGCAGCGAAGTCGACACGATGCGCGCGGCGAACGTGAACGCGTTCCTCGTCGGCGAAGCGTTCATGCGCGCCGACCAGCCGGGCGAGGAACTCGCGCGGATGTTCTTCTGATGGCGATCGAAAAGGAAATCAAGCTCGCGCTGCCGGCCGGCCAGGCCGATGCGGCGCGGCGTTTTTTCGAGACGCTGACCAGCGAAGCCGGCGACGTCATCGCGCTCGCGAACGTCTACTACGACACGCCCGATCTCGCGCTGGCCCGTTCCAAGAGCGCGGTGCGTGTGCGCCGCACGCCGCACGGCTGGTTGCAGACCTTCAAGACGGTCGGCAGCGCGGAAGCCGGCCTGCATAGCCGCCACGAATGGGAGTTGCCCGTCGCCGGCGATGCGCTCGAAATCGATGCGCTCGTCGCTGCGTGTGACGTGCCGGGCGCCGCCAGCGCATTGCGCGACGCGGCGCCCGCACTGCACGCGCTGTTCCGGACGGACTTTTCGCGTACGCTGTGGCGCATCGCAATCGGCGGCGCAACCGTCGAGGCCGCGGTCGACATCGGCGAGATCGTCGTCCAGGCGGAAAACGATACGCGCCGCGAACCGATCAGCGAAATCGAACTCGAACTGATCGACGGCCCGGAAGCAGCGCTCGCGACGCTCGCCGCCGAACTGCAGCAGGCGCTGCCGGGCCTCGCCCCCGAAAACATCAGCAAGGCGCAGCGCGGCTACCGGCTGCGCGCGCAATAAACCCGCATCACGCATGGCAACCCGCAAGACTCTCCGTACGCCACACCAGGCGTCGCTGTTCGACGATCCTGTACCGGAAACGGCGCAGGACGATGTTCCCGCCCCGGCGCCCGCGCCGGCCTCAGCCGGCCGCAAGCCCGCCAAAAAGGCCGCGGCAGCCGCCCCGGTTTCCGCCGCGCCGCGGCCCGTTACCGCGGACGTCCCGCACCTCGCCGCGCAATTCGATGCATTGCCGGTCGTCTGGCGCGAGGTGCTGAAACCCTTCACCGACAGCGACGCGTATGCGCCGCTGTGCCGCTTCGTCGACGACGAGCGCGCGGCCGGCAAGACGGTCTACCCGACCGACGTGTTCCGTGCGCTGCGCCTGACGAGCCCGGACGATGTGAAAGTCGTGATCCTCGGCCAGGACCCGTACCACGGCGACGACCGCGGCACGCCGCAGGCGCACGGCCTTGCGTTCTCGGTGCCGCCTGCCGTGCGCACGCCGCCGTCGCTGCGCAACATCTTCAAGGAAATCGTCGCGAATTTCGGCCACGACACGCCGCGTCACGGCTGCCTCGATACCTGGGCGCGCCAGGGCGTGCTGCTGCTCAACACCGTGCTGACGGTCGAGCGCGGTGCGGCCGCGAGCCACGCGAAGCGCGGCTGGGAGCAATGCACGGACACGCTGATCCGCGAACTGGCCGGCCGCCATCGCGGGCTCGTGTTCATGCTGTGGGGCGCGCATGCGCAGGCGAAGCGCGCGCTGTTCGATGCGAGCGCGCACTGCGTGCTCGAGGCGCCGCATCCGTCGCCGCTGTCTGCACACCGCGGCTTCCTCGGTTGCCGCCACTTCGCGCTCGCGAACGACTATCTCGTCGAAGCGGGCCGCGAGCCGATCGACTGGCGCCTGCCGGAAGTGGCCGAAACGCTCGCGTAATCGCGTAATCGCGTAATCGCGTTTCGCTTTCGCCCGCATCACGCAAAAACGCCGCGTCCCTTTCGGAACGCGGCGTTTTTTTATCGGACGACGCAGCGGATGCAACGCACCCGCACCGGCCTTACGCAGCAGCGATCGCTTCGCGTGCGCTAGCAAGTGCCGCGCTCTGCGAATCCGGCCCGAGGTTCAGGCCTTCGGCATGGATGAAGCTCACGTCGGTCATGCCGACGAAGCCGAGGAACGTGCGCAGGAACGGCGTCTGGCTGTCGTTCGGCGTGCCGGCGTACTTGCCGCCGCGCGCCGTCACCACATGAACCTTCTTGCCCGTGATCAGGCCTTCCGGGCCGTTCTCGGTGTAGCGGAACGTGACGCCTGCGCGGGCGATCCAGTCGAAATACGTCTTCAGTTGCGACGAGACGCCGAAGTTGTACATCGGTGCGCCGATCACGATGATGTCGGCAGCTTGCAGTTCGGCGATCAGCGCATCGCTCTTCGCGACGATCGCATTCTGTTCCGCATTACGCTTGTCGGCCGGCGTGAAGAACGCACCAAGCACCGATTCGTCGAGGTGCGGCAGCGCGTCGGCCAGCAGGTCACGAACCACGACCTTCGCGCCGGGGTTCGATTGTTGCAGCTTTGCCGTCAGTTCGTTGGCCAGCAGCGTGGACTGCGCACCTTGCGAGCGCGCCGCGGAATTGATTTGCAGAATGGTCGTCATGTCAGGCTCCAGTTAGGTTGCGCTTCGGTAGCGCGAGTGACGCCATTGTGCGTGGCCGAATGATCGCGAAAAAGCGGGTTCCGGGCGACGGATTGTTGCACCAACAGAACAATCCATGATCGCGCCCCGAAACCCGCTCACACATGCTCAGCCTTTCAGCCAGGCTTCCCGGGCCTTGTGCGCGGCGGCCGGCTTCGCGGCCGCCGTAAGCCGGTAGCGTGAGACTTCCGGCCCGTCCAGCTTCAGTTTCACGGTCCGCAGCTCGTCGCGGCGGAACGCGTGCACCTCCACCTTGTCGCCCGGCCGGTAGCGCGCAAGCAGCGTGTCGAGATTCGTGCCGGTAACCCGCAGCCCGTCGACCGCGATCAGCGTGTCGCCAGCCGACAGCCCTGCACGATGCGAACCGCCGCCTTCGTAGACCGCCGCCAGCGTGCAGTCCGCACCGCCGCGCAGGCGCGCGCCGATCGTCGGCTTCGCAGCCGCGCCGGACGCGACCTCGGGCGCGAGCGCCACGCCGAACGGCGCGAGCAGTTCGGCGAGCGGCAGGTCGCGCGTGCCGTACACGGCGTCTGCGAACAGCCGGCCGAGTGCGACGCCCGTGGCTTCCTCGATCAGCGTCTCGACCTCGTGTTCCTCGACGCCCGCCTGCTTGCCGCGATAGAACTCTCGGCCGTAGCGCTGCCACAGCAGACGCATCACGTCGTCGAGCGACTTGCGGTTGCGCGTCTGCGCGCGGATCGCGAGATCGAACGCGAGCGCGACGAGCGAGCCCTTCGTGTAGTAGCTGACGATCGCGTTGGTGGCGTTCTCGTCCTGCCGGTAATACTTGACCCACGCGTCGAACGAGCTTTCCGCGACGCTTTGCTTCAGGCGCCCCGTGCCGCGCAGCACACCGCCGACGGTACGGCCGAGCGCCGCGAAATATTCGTCCTGCGACATCAGCCCGCTGCGCACGAGCATCAAGTCGTCGTAATACGACGTGAAGCCCTCGAACAGCCACAGCAGCGACGTGTAGTTTTCCCGCGCGAGGTCGTACGGCACGAACGCGGCCGGCTTGATGCGCTTCACGTTCCACGTGTGGAAATACTCGTGGCTGCAAAGGCCGAGATACGTGCGATAGCCTTCCGTCGTTTCCTGCCGGCCCTTCACCGGCAGGTCGGTGCGGTTGCAGATCAGCGCGGTCGACGCACGATGTTCGAGGCCGCCGTAGCCGTCGCTGACCGCGAGCGTCATGAACACGTAGCGGTCCATCGGTGCCTTCCTCGATTTCGGCTCGAACAGCGCGATCTGCGCTTCGCACACGCGCTTCAGGTCGGTGCGTAGCCGCTCCATGTCGAGCTGCGTGACGCGCCCGGCGATCACGATGTCGTGCGGCACGCCGTGTGCGTCAAAGGTCGCCAGTGCGAACTCGCCGATCGTCACCGGATGGTCGGCGAGCTCGTCATAGTTCGACGCGCGATACGCGCCGAACCCGTAGCGCCTGGTGCCGCGCGCCTCAGGTAGCGATGTGCCGACGCGCCACGTGCGGAACGCGGCCCCCGCCGGTTTCGCGATGTCGACTTCGCACGGCGCATCCTCGCGACCGGCGACGCTCAAGAACACGGCCGTGGCGTTGAAGAAGCCGCCCGATTCGTCAAGATACGCGGAGCGGACCGACAGGTCCCACGCATACACGTCGTAGCGCAGCGTCAGCGTGCCGTTCACCGGCGCGGCCTGCCATGTGTTCTTGTCGGTTTTCGCGATCCGCACCTTGCGGCCCGTGTCGTTGAACGCGGCGAGCGTCACGATGTTGCGCGCGAACTCGCGCACGAGGTAGCTGCCCGGAATCCACACCGGCAGCGAGAAGCGCTGGCCTGCGGGATCGGGATCGGTGACCGTCACCGACACTTCGAACAGGTGCGCGGCAAGATCTTTCGGGGCAATCGAATAACGGATCGGCTGGGTCATCGTGGCAATCGGTCGAAAATCGGACGGAATACGGCGGCGGAAACGAAGAGAGGCGCCGGCAAATATCGCGGGCGCCCCTCGCTGGCCGGGCCACGCGGCCCGGCGTGTCGGTCGGTTACTTGCTCGACGCGAGCGCCTGGTTCAGCTGGTCGGCCGACACCGCGCCCGGCAGCCGACGGCCGTCGGGCAGGAAGATCGTCGGCGTGCCGGTGACGTTCATCCCGCGGCCAAGCGCGAGGTTCTTGTCGAGCGCGCTCGTATCGCAGTTGCCGGCGCCGGACGGTGCGCGATGGTCGAGCATCCAGCCCTCCCAGGTTTTCGCGCGGTCGGTCGCGCACCAGATCGCCTTCGACTTGGTGGTCGAATCGGGCGACAGCACCGGGTACAGGAAGGTGTAGACGGTCACGTTGTCGATCGACTGAAGCGTCGTCTCGAGCCGCTTGCAGTACGGGCAGTTCGGATCGGAGAACACCGCGATCTTGCGTGCGCCGTTGCCCTTGACGACCTTGATCGCGTTGGCGAGCGGCAGGCTCGCGAAGTCGATCTTGTTGAGGTCGGACAGGCGTGCGTCGGTCAGGTTCTTGTGCGTCTTGGTGTCGACGAGATCGCCGAGCAGCACGTAGTCGCCGGCTGCGTCGCTATAGATGATCTGCGTGCCGAGGTTGACTTCGTACAGGCCCGCGACCGGCGATTTCGACACGCTCTTGATCGGCGCGTCGCTGCCGAGACGCGCTTGCAGCGTGGCTTTCAGCTTGTCCGTGGTTTGGTCGGCCTGCGCGCTGCAGCCGAGCGTCGCCATCGTGACGGCCAGCGCCAGCGATGCGATGCGGATCGTTTTTTTCATCCTGTTGTTCCTTCAGCTCAATCGGAGTGCACATCACAGTGTACGCCGTAACGGAGCCCTGTCCGACAGGCCGGGGACGCGAAGGTTCGATCAGCCAAGCGCGGCCGACACGAGCCAGCGCTTCACGAGCGGCTGCGCGCCGACGAACGCCATGCCCGCGTTGCGCACGGCCTTCGCGAACGAGCCGGGCACCGCGAAGAGCCGCTGCAGCCCGTCGGTCGCGACCATCAGCGCGCGGATGTCCTCGCGGCGAGAACGCTCGTAGCGGCGCAGCAGCACCGTGTCGCCGAGGTTGCGGAAGCTCTCCTTGTTCGCGATCGCATCGGCGAGCGCCGCGACATCGCGCAGCCCGAGGTTCATCCCCTGCCCCGCGAGCGGGTGGATCAGGTGTGCGGCATCGCCGACGAGTGCGACGCGCGGGGCGATCAGCTTGTCGACGGTTTGTAGCGCGAGCGGGAAACCGGCTGCGGGCGTCACGCATTCGAGCGCGCCGACCCGGCCGTGCGACACGCGCTCGACCTCGGCCGCGAGTTGCGCGGGATCGAGCGCGAGCAGTTCGTCCGCGTGCGCGGTGTGCGCGGACCACACGAGCGATACATGACCGTCCGGCAGCGGCAGCAACGCGACGATCTCGCCGTCGCGGAACCATTGGCTGGCGGCCTCGCGGTGCGGGAGCGACGCCTTGAAGTTCGCGACGACGCCCGTCTGCCGGTAATCGCGCCGCTCGATCCTGGCCCCCATCTGGGAGCGCACCCACGAATGCGCGCCATCCGCGCCGACCACGAGGTCCGCTTCGAGCACTTGCCCCGACGACAGCGTGAGCACGGCCGCGTCGTCGCGTACGTCGAAGCCCTGCGCGCGCGCGTCGAACCACGTGAGGTTCGGCTGGAACCGCAGTGCGGCGTCGAGCGACGCCTCGATCAGCGACGATTCGGCGATCCACGCGAGCTGCGGCACGGAGGCCTGATACGCGGAGAAATGCAGCTCCGCGTGCGCATCGCCGTACACGCGCATGTCGTAGACCGGCGCGAGCCGGCCATGGTCGAGCGCCTGCCAGACCCGCAGCCGCTCGAGCAATGCCTGCGAGCTGGACGACAGCGCGTAGATGCGCGTGTCGAACGCGAGATCGGCGGGGCGCGGTGTGGCCGGCTGGGCGAGCAAGGCGGTCTTGTAGCCGGACTGGGTCAGCGCGAGCGCGGCCGTCTTGCCGACAAGCCCGCCGCCGACCACGGCGACGTCGAAGGTGTGGTGGGCAGTCATGGCGGGCATTATAGCTGCGGGGCCCATCCCTTACGCGGCCGGACTTTGCGGGAAATCAGCAGAATCGCGGGCCGGCCCGGCAGCGTAGCGGCCGGTCACATCAGGCGTTCGGGGGAAGGCCGGAAACCGGGCGTCGGCACGGTACAATAGCGCCTTTGAACGTCGGCCCGCCGCGCCCCAGGCGCCGGCCGTCCCTATTTTCCCGCGCCGCCGTGCCTTGTCCGGCCGCGCCGCTCCACCCGTCCGAAGGATTCCATGAGTCTCAAATGCGGCATCGTCGGCTTGCCCAACGTCGGCAAGTCCACCCTGTTCAATGCGCTGACCAAGGCCGGCATCGCCGCCGAGAACTACCCGTTCTGCACGATCGAGCCGAACGTCGGCATCGTCGAAGTGCCCGACACGCGCCTGAAGGCGCTCGCCGAAATCATCAGCCCCGAGCGCGTCGTGCCGGCCGTCGTCGAATTCGTCGACATCGCGGGCCTCGTCGCGGGCGCGAGCAAGGGTGAAGGCCTCGGCAACCAGTTCCTCGCGAACATCCGCGAAACCGATGCGATCACGCACGTCGTACGCTGCTTCGAGGACGACAACGTCATCCACGTCGCCGGCAAGGTCAGCCCGATCGACGACATCGAAGTGATCAACACCGAACTCGCGCTCGCCGACCTCGGCACTGTCGAGAAGGCGCTCACGCGCTACTCGAAGGCCGCGAAGTCGGGCAACGACAAGGAAGCGGTGAAGCTCGCCGCGGTGCTCGAAAAGGTGCGCGCGCACCTCGACCAGGGCAAGGCCGTGCGCGGCCTCGATCTGTCGGACGACGAGCAGGCGCTGCTCAAGCCGTTCTGCCTGATCACCGCGAAGCCGGCAATGTACGTCGCGAACGTGAAGGATGACGGCTTCGAGAACAACCCGCACCTCGACGCGGTACGCAAGTACGCGGAAGCCGAGAATTCGCCGGTGGTCGCGGTGTGCGCGGCGATCGAGGCGGAAATCGCCGATCTCGACGATGCGGACAAGGAAGCGTTCCTCGCCGACATGGGCATGGAAGAGCCGGGCCTCGACCGCGTGATCCGCGCGGGCTTCAAGCTGCTCGGCCTGCAGACCTACTTCACCGCGGGCGTGAAGGAAGTGCGCGCGTGGACGATCCACATCGGCGACACGGCGCCGCAAGCAGCCGGCGTGATCCACACCGACTTCGAGCGCGGCTTCATCCGCGCGCAGACGATCGCATTTGACGACTTCATCACGTACAAGGGTGAACAGGGTGCGAAGGAAGCCGGCAAGATGCGCGCGGAAGGGAAGGAATATGTCGTGCACGACGGGGACGTGATGAACTTCCTGTTCAACGTCTGACACATCGACAGACACCGCCTCTCGCAGTGTCACGGCACCCCGGAAAGGCCCGCTGAAGTAGCGGGCCTTTTTTCATTCCGCATTGGTTCATGAAGGTTTGCGGGAGGTGCTCGCGGACAATCTTTTCGTCATTTTCTTCGTCGCCTCCGCTGCACAGATCGCCTGTGCTGCGGGACGCATTGACCCGTCACCCCATTCGTTACGCGTCGATTTTTCGCATGACGCGTCGCGCGCCCTCTTCCACTTCGCAATCTGCGCGTCGAGCGCCTTCTTGCGCCGCGGCTGCTCGCCCGCCTGTTTATCGACGACGCGCTGCAATTCCCGCTCGGCGACAAGTTGATCGCGCCATGCGCAGAAATTCATGCTTGTCTGATTCGAATCGCAGTCGCTGAGCAACGCATTGACCTCGCTTGCCGGCAAACCACTGCGTGCTGCTATCTCGTCGGCTGGCGTCGGACCGGCACATGCATTCATCGACACCAGCACGAACAAACCTATCATGGCCCGTCTCACTGTGCCCTCTGTTGTGGCTGAAACGGCGCCGATTCGAGCCGACGCCGATTGACAAGACCGTTCGAACGGACCGGTGCCAGGCGACGCCCGTTCTCGTCTCGCGGATGAATCCAGACGAGCTGAATCATGTGTGACACCACGCCAGCATCATCGCTCTGATTCGCCGAATGCAGCGCGGCCAGCGCGCCTGTATTACCGGCATTGTATGTATAGCTGACGAGTTCATCGAATTGCACCTGCGTCAATTGCCGAGTTGAGACATGTCGTCGCACGGCGGCCTCCGCCCGTCTGACACGGGCTGCGAGTTGCGCATTCACCTGCGTCGTCGTAACCGGCCTGCGCAATTCTTCCGGGGTGCAAGGCCCGGTATGAGCAAGCGTCCCGACACCATAAGTGCAGTTGTTTGCCTGATCGTTGTAGTAGGCCATCACCGCGCTTTCCCGCCGACGCAGCTCGGCCCAGCCCGCTTCACTCAATCGCATGCTCTCATTCGCCATCTGTCACCCTCCCGGCACGACCGCTAATCGCGAGTCGACTTCATCATTCACTTCGGTTGTCGAAGCGAACAATGTATGAAGTTGCCGTTGTCGATGAAATCAGACGAGTTCGATTTTTGTGAGTCCAGATGTCGATGCCGCGCCATGTTGCGGAACGGCCTGCATCGCCAGGGGCAAGCGCATCTGCTTACTCATGAAAAACAAATGGCCCGACCGGCACATGCCGATCGGGCCATTTTCACGACGGGAATCCCCGCGCCGGCGGGCAGCAAACGCTCAGCGCAGCCGCCGCTCCATCACGTCGTCATCACATCGCCGATACCCGCCGCCCCGCCCCCGCTTGCGCGTCGCGGCCGCGCTTGTTCAGCCACGACGCAAACAGCACGAGCAACGCGAGCACACCCGTCGCGCCTACTTCCATCCGGTGTTCCTCGCTGACGAACATCACGGTCAGCGTGCCGCAGATGAACAGGATCACCGCCCACGTGAGCCACGGGAACAGCCACATCCGCAACGTGAGGTCGGCGCCGCTCGATTCGAGCGTCTTGCGCATCCGCAGCTGCGAGATCGCGATCACGAGATACACGAGCAGCGCGATCGCGCCCGACGTCGCCAGCAGGAAGCCGAACACCTGCTCCGGCATCAGGTAGTTCGCGATCACGGTCAGGAAACCGAACGCGGTCGATGCCAGCACGGCCGCACGCGGCGTGCCGGTCGCATCGGTGCGATGCAGGAAGGCGGGCGCGTCCTTGCGCTTGGACAGCGAGAACAGCATCCGCGATGCGGTGTACAGCGCGGAATTCAGGCAGCTCGCGACCGACACGAGCACGATCACGTCGATGATGGCCTTCGCGTTCGGGATGCCGATCAGCTCCATCGCGCGCTGATACGAGCCGTGCTTCGGCAGCAGCGGATCGTTCCACGGCACGATGGCCGCGACGACGAGGATCGAGCCGAGATAGAACAGCGTGATACGCCAGATGACGGAATTCGTCGCGCGCACGATCTGACGCTGCGGGTTGTCCGACTCGGCGGCCGCGATCGTCACGATCTCGGTGCCGAGGAACGAGAACATCGTCGTCAGCATCGCCGCGAGCACCGCGCCGGCGCCGTTCGGCATGAAGCCCTGGTGCACGAAGAGGTTCGATACGCCCGATACGGCCGGCGCGGGCACGATGCCGACGATCGCCGCACCGCCGATGCACAGGAACACGACGATCGCGACGACCTTGATCAGCGCGAACCAGAATTCGAATTCGCCGTAGTTCTTGACCGAGAAGAGGTTCGTGATCGTCAGCAGCAGCGTGATGCCGAGCGCGAAGATCCAGGTCGCGATGCCGGGGAACCATGCATTGAGAATGGTGGCGGCGGCGGTCGCCTCGATCGGAATCACGAGTACCCAGAACCACCAGTACAGCCAGCCGATGGCGAAGCCGGCCCAATGGCCGATCGCGCGATCGGCATAGGTCGAGAACGAACCGCTGTCGGGATGCGCGACGGCCATCTCGCCGAGCATGCGCATCACCAGCACGACCAGCACGCCCGCGATCGCATACGCGAGGATCGAAGCCGGACCGGCTTCCGCGATCGCATGGCCGGAGCCGACGAACAAGCCCGCGCCGATGACGCCCGCAATCGACATCATCGTCACGTGACGCTGCTTCAGGCCCGTGCCGAGGCCCGTGTTGCTTCCACTCATGTGTCTCTCTCCAAAAAACGGTTCCGGTACGACCGGGTGTCGCGTGAAGGCGGCGCGGGGAGTTGTCGTTGTTGAACCCGGCCGCCCGCCGCGCGTGCGCGGCACGTGGGCAGGAAGCCGGATCGAGCCTGTTCCGGTTCGGGGCGCGACGCAGGCTGCGAAGCTGCGGGTGCGATGCGGCGCTCAAGGGTGCCGGCGCATCGCGTGCGCCCTTTCCGTCGGCTGTCGGTCAGCCGCCTTCGAAGCGAAGGAGTGTAAGCACCAAACGGTTCTTCACTAAGAACCAATTGAAGAATTTCGATAGAACCACTTGTTGCATCGATGTGAATCGATGCAACGCTTGGTCCGGTTCGGCATTCACGCGAGCGCCGCCGGATCAAGCGATTGAAGGCGATACGGGTCGTCCGGTGTCGCGGCGACAAACGCGTCCGGTCGAAGTGGTTCGCGTGCCACGCAGGTGTTGCGCCGGCTGCTCAGTTCGCGCCGTCCGGCCCCTCGCCCTGCCCTTCGTCCCGCCATTTAGCCGGCACGATCGTGCGCCATGCGCGCAGAAGCAGGTTTTTCACGGCGTCGGGATGCGCGGCCGACAGACGCACCAGCACGATCGGCCAGCCCGCATAGTGGTCGGTCACGTAATACACGTCGGGCTCCGATTCGATCAGCCACGCCCGCTCGTCTGGGCCGACGCCCTTCACGACGAGCGTGTCGCCGTCCTCGCGCAGCCGCGCGAGCATCTTGCCCTTCACCCTGAGTGCAGGCGTGCCGTACGACGTGCCCTCCTCGACACCGCGCCATGCCAGCGCGATCTGCCGAACTTCGTCGAATGTCACGATGCGCCTCCGCCCGTCGATGATCGACGCCCGCACACCGTAGCAGAAATCGCGGATGACACCTGACCGCGAGGCGCCCGGCCGTGCCGCGACACCTACCTAGCGGCCGACCGCGCGCGCGGCCACCGGTGCGCGTCCGGTAGTGGCAACGATCGCGAACGCGATCGCATTGGCGACTGCGCTGGCCAGGATCGGCACGAGATAGCCGCCGCCCGCGTCGTAGATGAAACCGGCCGCGGCGGGCCCGATCAGCGTGCCGAACGCGACGCTCGTGTACAGCACGCCGATGATCGCGCTCACGTTGCGGCCGCCGAAATAGTCCATCACGACGGCGGGCAGCACGGCGACCCAGCCACCGTAGAACACGCCGAACACGAGTGCGAACGCGGCCAGCGTCGCAACGCTCCCCGCGCCGGCCCACGCGACGAGCGCGACGGCCATGCCCGCGAACATCGCGAGCAGCGACGCGCGGCGGCCGAAGCGGTCGGCGAGGCCGCCAAGGAAGAAGCGCCCTGCCGTGCTGCCGACGCCGATCGCGCCGAGCAGCAGCACGGCCGTCGACGGCGCAACACCATGATCGAGCGCGTACGGCACGAGGTGCACGAACGGCACGAAGACGCCGAACGAGCACACGAGACACGCGGCGTAGAGGCTCGCGAACGGTCGCGACGTCACGGCCTCGCGCACGGTCGCGCCGGCCGGTGCCGACGAAGCGGCGCCGGGCGGCGCGTCGCCCGCTTGCGTACGCGCCGCGTCGCCGTCGGGCAACAAGCCGCGCCCGCGCGGATCGTTCTCGATCAGCAGCGACATGCCCGCGCCCACCACCAACGCGATCGCCGCCAACGTGACATACGCGCCGCGCCAGCCAACGTGCGCGATCAGCGCGGATGCGAGCGGCGGCATCACGAGCGTGCCGACACCGATCCCGGCAACCGCAAGCCCCGACGCGAAACCGCGCCGCCGCACGAACCAGCGTTGCACGGCGCCGACGGCCGGCACATACGCACAGCCGACGCCGAAACCGACCCCGAGCCCGTATGCGACATAGACCTGCAGCAGCGTATGCGCGGCACCGGCCGCCGCGAGACCGGCGGCCGTCAGCAACATGCCGGCGATGGCGAGCCGCCGCGAGCCGAAGCGATCGGCAAGCGGGCCGCTGACGATGCCGAAGCCGAAATACAGGAAGCCGGCGAGCGAGAACACGAGCGAGATCTGCCCGCGCGAGGCGGCGAAATCCCGCTGCAGCGATTCGACGAACGCGCTGAACGTGTACGCACTGCCGAATCCGACGAACGTGACGGCGAATGCCGCCGCCACCACATACCAGCCGTAGAAGACGCGCGATGCGCGCGGGCTGCTCATGACGATGCTCCTCTCAGGTTTCGCCGGATGCCGCGCGGCATCCGGATTGCCTCATGGATATAGTTGAACTATGTTGATCGCATCGCCTGCAGCAAGACAGCCGCGACGAATGCGATCCGTTGCGCTGACGGTACTCGCGCGTACGCATCGCCTCAAACGATATTTCGTCGGCCTTTCGCTTTAGAAAAACTCAATGATCCGTTCCCGCCTACCGCCCCTCAACGCGCTGCGTGCGTTCGAGGCGGCCGCCCGCCATCTGTCGGTGAAATCCGCGGCCGAGGAGCTGTCGGTCACGCCCGGCGCGGTAAGCCAGATGATCCGCACGCTCGAGACACATCTCGGCGTGCAACTGTTCGAGCGCGTGAACCGCGGCATCCTGCTGACTGCGGCGGGCCGCGACTACTTGCCGCCCGTGCGCAACGCGTTCCGCCAGATCGCCGACGCATCGCAACGCGTGTCGGGCACCGCCGACAGCGGCGTGCTGACGGTGAGCGTCACGCCGTTTTTCGCGTCCGCATGGCTCGTGCCGCGCCTCGCGCAGTTCCGCGACGCGTGCCCGGACGTCGACCTGCAGATCGTCGCGAGCCACGCGCTCGCCGATTTCTCCCGCGACGGCGTCGACGTCGCGATCCGCCACGGTCTCGGCCGCTACATCGGGCTATGCAGTGAACGGCTGCTGACGGTGGAGATCGTCGCACTCGCGGCGCCGGCACTCGTCGCGCGGCTGGGCATGCCGGCCACGCCAGCCGACCTGGCCGGCTGGCCTCATCTGCACGACGCCGAACGCAAGGGCTGGCACATCTGGTTCGATGCGCAGCGAATCGATGACTTCGGCCCGCCGCGCGGCCCCGCGTTCGACGATTCCGGCCTGTTGCTGCAGGCAATCCTCGCCGGCCAGGGCGCCGGACTGCTGCCGGCGGCGATGGTGCGCAACGAGCTCGCGAGCGGCCGGCTCGTGCAGCTTGCCGACGTCGCGTGGCTCGACGACTTCGCGTACTACCTCGTCTATCCGCCGCATCATGCGGAACGTGCGAAAGTCGCGGCGTTCCGCCGGTGGATACTCGATGCCGCGCAGGCCGACGGCGCGGCATCGATGACCGGCGCGGCGTAGCGTGGCCGTACCACCGGGCGGCGGCACCGATCTTCAGCCGGTCGACTGACATGCGACCCGGCCCGCCGGCCTGCGATCACCAGCAGACAACAACATCCGGAGAGAGACCATACCCGCCCTGCTCCGCCGCACGACGCGCATCGCGACCCTGTCGGCCGCGCTGCTCGTCGCGTGCGCTGCCCTGCCGCCTCCGGCGCACGCGTATCGCGCGTCGCCTGGCTATGGCAACGAAGCCGATCTCGACCGGCACGACACGTACCGCAATCGCGACGGCGACACCGTCCATGCGCCGGCCCATTCGAAATCGGGCCGCGTGCCCGAGGGTGCGAGCGCGCGCTGCCGCGACGGCACGTACAGCTTCAGCCGCCATCGGCGCGGCACCTGCTCGGGGCACGGCGGCGTCGCCGCGTGGCTATGAACGCGGGTCGGCCGAATGGCCTGCGCGGTGCCAGCGGCAGCCGGCGGCGAAGTACAATACGCGCTCGCGCCGCCAACCCGCGGCGACGCCGCCGCGCCACGCGGCACGCTCCGTACCGAATCACCCGACGCCACGCACGCCCATGCGCTGCGCGGCAGTCTCAACCCTTTCTGACTTTCACACCGAAATGGCCCAATACGTTTTCACGATGAACCGGGTCGGCAAGATCGTGCCGCCCAAGCGCCAGATCCTGAAGGACATCTCGCTGTCGTTCTTTCCCGGCGCGAAGATCGGCGTGCTCGGCCTGAACGGCTCGGGCAAGTCGACGCTGATCCGCATCATGGCGGGCGTCGACAAGGACATCGAAGGCGAAGCGACGCCGATGCCGAACCTGAACATCGGCTACCTGCCGCAGGAGCCGCAGCTCGACCCGACGAAGACGGTGCGCGAAGCCGTCGAGGAAGGCCTCGGCGACCTGTTCCAGGCGAACAAGAAGCTTGAAGAAATCTACGCCGCGTATGCGGAACCGGACGCCGACTTCGACGCGCTCGCGGCCGAGCAGGCGAAATACGAAGCGATCCTCGCGTCGAGCGACGGCGGCAGCCCCGAGCAGCAGCTCGAAGTGGCCGCCGACGCGCTGCGCCTGCCGGCGTGGGACGCGAAGATCGAGCACCTGTCGGGCGGCGAAAAGCGCCGCGTCGCGCTGTGCAAGCTGCTGCTCGAGAAGCCGGACATGCTGCTGCTCGACGAACCGACCAACCACCTCGACGCCGAATCGGTCGACTGGCTCGAGCAGTTCCTGGTGCGCTTCCCGGGCACCGTCGTCGCCGTCACGCACGATCGCTACTTCCTCGACAACGCGGCCGAGTGGATTCTCGAACTCGACCGCGGCCACGGCATTCCGTGGAAGGGCAACTACAGCAGCTGGCTCGACCAGAAGGAAGAGCGCCTGAAGCAGGAAGAAGCGTCGGAATCGGCGCGCCAGAAGGCGATCAAGAAGGAACTCGAGTGGGTGCGCCAGAACCCGAAGGGCCGCCAGGCGAAGTCGAAGGCACGTATCGCGCGCTTCGAGGAGCTGAACAGCCAGGAATACCAGAAGCGCAACGAAACGCAGGAAATCTTCATCCCGGTCGGCGACCGCCTCGGCAATGAAGTGATCGAGTTCAAGAACGTCAGCAAGGCATTCGGCGACCGCCTGCTGATCGACAACCTGAACCTGAAGATCCCGGCTGGCGCGATCGTTGGCATCATCGGCCCGAACGGCGCCGGCAAGTCGACGCTGTTCCGGATGCTGACCGGCAAGGAACAGCCGGATTCGGGCGAAGTCGTGATGGGTCCGACCGTGAAGCTCGCATACGTCGACCAGAGCCGCGACGCGCTCGACGGTTCGAAGACGGTGTTCGAGGAAATCTCGGGCGGCGCCGACGTGCTGACGGTCGGCAAGTACGAAACGCCGTCGCGTGCGTACATCGGCCGCTTCAACTTCAAGGGCGGCGACCAGCAGAAGATCGTCGGCAACCTGTCCGGCGGCGAACGCGGGCGCCTGCACCTCGCGAAGACGCTGATCTCCGGCGGCAACGTGCTGCTGCTCGACGAACCGTCGAACGACCTCGACGTCGAAACGCTGCGCGCGCTGGAAGACGCACTGCTCGAGTTCGCGGGTTCGGTGATGGTGATCTCGCACGATCGCTGGTTCCTCGACCGGATCGCGACGCACATCCTCGCGTTCGAAGGCGATTCGCAGGTCACGTTCTTCGACGGCAACTACCAGGAATACGAAGCCGACAAGCGTGCACGCCTCGGCGAGGAAGCCGCGAAGCCGAAGCGCCTGCGTTACAAGCCGATCAGCCGCTGAACGGCGCGGCCCGGGCATCCGGCACTGCGGCAACGCAGAGCCGGGGGCCGAAAGCGGCCGCTCCCGGATCGACAAAACGAAAAAGCGGGCTCCGGCTCGCTTTTTCGTCTGGCTATCGTTGCGTCACCGCCTACGCGAGCGCGCCCAGTTCGCGCAGGCGCGCCTCGGTCGCCGCCGCGCTCGTGTGATGAATGCCATGCCAGCCGAGCGCCGTCGCGGCCGCCGCGTTCTTCGCGTTGTCGTCGATGAACACGAGCTCGTGCGGCGCGATGCCCGGCAGGTGTGGATCGATGCGCGCATGCATTTCGCGATAGATCGCCGGATCGGGTTTCACGAGCTTCACGCGGCCCGACACGACGATGTCCTTGAAGCGCCGCAGCACCGGGAAGTTGTCCCACGCATACGGAAACGTCTGCGCGGACCAGTTGGTCAACCCGAAGAGCGGCATTCCCTGCGCGTCGAGCCGGTCGACGAGCGCTGCGCCTTCGTCGAGCACGCCGCCGATCATCTCGTGCCAGCGCGCGTAGAACGCACGGATCAGCGCCTCGTGCGCCGGAAACTTCGCGACGAGCTCGCGCGTTCCCTCGTCGATCGTCTGCCCGCCGTCCTGACGGATCACCCAGTCCATCGCGCACACGTGCGTGAGGAACCAGCGACGCTCGGTTTCGTCCGGAATCAGCTGCCGGTACAGGTATTCGGGGCTCCAGTCGATCAGCACGCCGCCGAAATCGAACACCACCGCCTTGATCGTCATGCGAACTCCGTGGCGAGCACATCGGCAAGCGGACGCGGCGTCACCGCATTGCCCGACAGCGTATTGTTTTCCCAGACGAAGTGATGATGCGCGACGATCTGCGCGGCCGACAGGTGCGTGCGCTCGTTCGTCGTGTGCAGGTCGGAGACGACGGTCGTCCGGTAGCCGAGCAGTGCCGCGCGACGCGCGGCCGAATCGACGCAGAACTCGGTCGCATAGCCGCAAATCAGCACCGAACGGATGCCGCGGCCATCGAGTTGCGCGGCGAGCGGCGTGTCGTGGAACGAGTCGCTCATCTGCTTGCGGATGCGCCAGTCGGCGCGACCGACGATCAGCGCCTCATGCAGTTCCCAGCCGGGCGTGCCGGGCACGATGTCGTCGTCCGCATCGCCGTCATGCTGCACGAAGCATACGGGCGCGTTCGCCGCGCGCGCCGCCGCCGTCAGCCGGTTGATACCCGACACGACGTCGTCGAGCCGGTACGCGGGCCGTGCCCGCTGTACCAACCCGCGCTGCATGTCGATCACGATCACTGCGGTATCTGCCATCGGTTGCCCTCTCGATCACGGTCCGGCCGTCGTGCGGCCGGTGCCGCGCGTTGTGCGTGGAATCAGATCGGCTGCGTGCGTGCGTCGAGCCACGCCTTCGCGTCGCCGCTCACGTGCCGACCGACACGCTCGCGCACGGTCGCGTGATACGCGTTCAGCCACGCACGCTCTTCTTCATGCAGCATCTCGAGCAGCACGCAGCGCGTGTCGATCGGGCACAACGTGAGCGTCTCGAACGCGAGGAAATCGCCGAACTCGGTCTGCCCGCTCGCGCGGTTCACGACCAGGTTCTCGATCCGGATGCCCCATTTGCCGGGCCGGTACACGCCCGGCTCGATCGACGTGATCATCCCCTCTTCCATTGCCGTGTACGGCTCGGCCGGCGCGTAGTGCGAGATGACCTGCGGGCCCTCGTGCACGTTCAGGAAGTAGCCGACGCCGTGGCCGGTGCCGTGACCGTAGTCGAGCCCTGCCGCCCACATCGGCGCGCGCGCGATCGCGTCGAGCATCGGCGAGCGGATGCCGCGCGGAAAACGTGCGCGCGACAGCGCCATCATCGACTTCAGCACGATCGTGAAATCGCGGCGCTGCAGGTCGGTAATCGTGCCGACCGGCACGACGCGCGTGATGTCGGTCGTGCCGGTCGTGTACTGACCGCCCGAATCGATGAGCAGCAGGCCGTCGCCGGCGATCGTCGCATGCGACTCGGCCGTCGCGCGGTAGTGCGGCATCGCGCCGTTCGCGTTGAAGCCGGCGATCGTCGCGAAGCTCGGCGACACGTAGCCGGGGCGCCGTGCGCGCGCGGCCGTGAGCTTCTCGTCGATCGTCAGTTCGGTGATCGTCTCGCGGTGCACGGCCTGCTCGAACCACGCGAAGAATTCGGCGAGCGCGGCGCCGTCGTGCTCCATCGTCACACGCACGTGCTCGATCTCGGTGGATGTCTTGCGCGACTTCGCGAACGTCGACGGGTTCACGGCCTCGATCAGCTTCACGCCGGCCGGCACGGCCTCGAGCGTGCCGAACGTCACGCGGCGCGGATCGATCAGCAGCGTCGCGCCGTCGGGCAGCGCCGCGAGCGACGCGCGCGCGGCATCGTACGCGCGAACCTCGACGCCGTCCTGCGCGAGCGATGCAGCCAACGCCGGCGACACCTTGCCGTCGGCGACGAACAGCGTCGCGCGATCGGTGCCGATCATCGCGTGCGCGACGAACACGGGATTGAAGTTGACATCGGCCCCGCGCAGGTTGAACAACCAGGCGAGATCGTCGAGCGTCGATACGAAATGCCATTGCGCGCCCTGCTCGTGCATCGCACGGCGCACTTCCGCGAGCTTGCTTGCGCGCGTCGTGTCGGCCTGCGGCGCCACGTGCTCGAACACCGCATCGCCCGGCAGCCCCGGGCGCTCCGGCCAGATCGCGTCGAGCAGGTCGAGATCGGTGCGCAGCGCGATGCCGCGTGCGCTCAGCGCGGCTGTCAGCACGCGTGCCGCGGCGACGCCGAGCACGGCGCCGTCGACGCCGACCGTCGCACCGGCCGGCACGTTCTGCGCGAGCCAGTCGACATGCGGCGCGCTCTGCTGCCCGCCCGTCATCTTCATCAGCTGGACGCCCGTGCCGGCCAGTTCGGCCTCGGCCTGCACCCAGTAACGGCTATCGACCCACAAGCCCGCGAAATCCGCGGTCACGACCAGCGTGCCGACCGAGCCCGTGAACCCGGACAGCCAGCGGCGCGCCTGCCAGCGTTCGGGCAGGTACTCGGACAGGTGAGGATCGGCGGACGGCACGAGATAGGCGGCCAGGTCCTCGCGGACCATCGCGCCGCGCAGCAGCGCGAGGCGGGCCGGCACCGGCGAGGCTTCTGCGTGCGGCGGCGGCGCCTGCGATACCGACCAGCACCACGATCCACCATGCCGGCCGGCCCGTGCGCCGCATCGGATGCAGCCACCGGCCGAACAGCCCGACAGCCGCTCCCAGGACAAGGATTCCAAACCAGTTCATTCAACGCCTTCTATAAATTCAGATTCGTCCCATAGGCGTGAACGTTGCCAGCGGCTAGCATCGATTCATCCATCGAACCCGAGACCAGCCGGGCGCCGCGAACATTCGAGTGTATGGGCCGACCTGACATTATGGCAAGCGCGCACCGGCAGCCGTATTGAAGAAATCCTCATGCGAATCGCCCTGATCGATCCGGAGGCGCGTCATGCTGCGCTCCTGAACCGCCTGCTCTTCGCCGGCGGTCATGTGTGCCACGCGTTTGCGTCCAGCGCGGCATTCTTCGAGTGGCTCGCCACCGATACCTGCGACATGCTGATCACCGGCCACTGGGCCGGCGATCAACCGGCCGAGGAAGTCATCCCGCGCGCGCAGACGATCCTGCCCGGGCTGCCGGCCATCGTCGTGATGCAGTTGCCGCGCGAAAGCGAAGTCGTGTCGTGCCTGCACGCAGGCGCCGACGACTGCCTCGTGCGGCCGGTGAGCGGGCCCGAGCTGCTCGCACGGGTCAACGCGCTGAGCCGGCGCGCCGGGGTCCGGCGGCCGCCGAATCGCTCGCGCGAAATGTATGGAGAATACGCGTTCGATGCGACCCACGGCCTCGTGCGCTTCGGCGACGCGGTCGTCTCGCTCACGCCGAAGGAGTTCCGCTTCGCGCAGCTGCTGTTCGCAAACCTGTCCCGCCCCGTGTCGCGGGCCCATATCCTCGAAACGGTCTGGGCCTGCCGCCGCGACATGAAGTCGCGCACCCTCGACACCCATGCGTCGCGGTTGCGCAGCAAACTGCAGTTGTTTCCGGAGCGCGGCTACCGGCTTCTGCCGCTCTATGGCTTTGGCTATCAGCTCGATCGCGTGCCGATCGAGCCCCCAAATTCGAGGCCACGCCACACTGATGCTCAGTATGCCGCGAGTGAGGAAATCGCTGAAACGCTATAATATGGGGCTAAACGATAGCCCTCGATATGCAACTCCTCACGATCGGAATCAACCACCACACTGCGCCTGTCGCCCTGCGCGAACGCGTGGCGTTTCCGCTCGAGCAAATCAAGCCGGCTCTCGTCACGTTCAAGAACGTGTTCCTCGGCCCCCAGGCGCCGAATGCGCCCGAAGCGGCGATCCTCTCCACCTGCAACCGCACCGAGCTCTACTGCGCGACCGACGATCGCGCCGCCCGCGAGGGGGCGATTCGCTGGCTGTCGGAGTACCACCAGATTCCAGTCGATGAACTCGCGCCGCACGTCTATGCGCTGCCGCAGTCGGAAGCGGTCCGGCACGCATTCCGCGTCGCGTCGGGCCTCGATTCGATGGTGCTCGGCGAAACGCAGATCCTGGGCCAGATGAAGGATGCGGTGCGCACCGCGACGGAAGCCGGCGCGCTCGGCACCTATCTGAACCAGTTGTTCCAGCGCACGTTCGCCGTCGCGAAGGAAGTGCGCGGCACGACCGAGATCGGCGCTCAGTCGGTGTCGATGGCCGCCGCCGCAGTCCGCCTCGCGCAGCGCATCTTCGAAAAGGTGTCGGATCAACGGGTGCTGTTCATCGGCGCCGGCGAGATGATCGAGCTGTGCGCGACGCACTTCGCCGCGCAGAGCCCGCGCGAGCTCGTCGTCGCGAACCGCACGGCCGAACGCGGCCAGCGGCTCGCCGAACGCTTCAATGGCCGCGCGATGCCGCTGTCCGACCTGCCGGCCCGCATGCACGAGTTCGACATCATCGTGTCGTGCACCGCGTCGACGCTGCCGATCATCGGCCTCGGCGCGGTCGAGCGTGCGGTGAAGGCTCGCCGCCACCGTCCGATCTTCATGGTCGACCTCGCGGTGCCACGCGACATCGAGCCGGAAGTCGGCAAGCTGAAGGACGTATTCCTCTACACCGTCGACGATCTCGGCGCGATCGTGCGCGAAGGCAACGCATCGCGCCAGGCCGCGGTCGCGCAGGCCGAGACGATCATCGAGACGCGCGTACAGAATTTCATGCAGTGGCTCGACACGCGCAGTGTCGTGCCGGTGATCCGCCACATGCATACGCAGGCCGACGCGTTGCGCCGTGCCGAAGTCGAGAAGGCGCAGAAGCTGCTCGCGCGCGGCGACGATCCGGCCGCCGTCCTCGAAGCGCTGTCGCAGGCGCTCACCAACAAGCTGATCCACGGCCCGACGAGCGCGCTCAACCGCGTGAACGGCGCCGACCGCGATTCGCTGATCGACCTGATGCGCGGCTTCTACCAGCACGCGCCGCGCTCGAACGACCAGTCCGGCCACTAGCGCCGGTCGGTTGCCCTGCCGCCGGCCGCGAGCCGGCCTATCCTTTCCGAATACCCTTGCCCGGGAGCGCCGCTCCACACCATGAAGACGAGCATGCAACGCAAGCTCGACCAGCTGTCTACCCGGCTGGCCGAACTGAACGACCTGCTGAGCCGCGAAAACGTCACGGCCGACCTCGACCAGTACCGCAAGCTGACGCGCGAACACGCGGAACTCGGCCCGGTCGTCGAGCAGTACGCACTGTGGCGCCAGTCGCGCAGCGACGAGACGGCCGCGCAGGAGTTGCTCTCCGATGCATCGATGCGCGATTTCGCCGAAGACGAGATTCGCAGCGCACGTGAG
The DNA here is from genome assembly GCF_001443045.1 of Burkholderia ambifaria. Taxonomy (GTDB): domain Bacteria; phylum Pseudomonadota; class Gammaproteobacteria; order Burkholderiales; family Burkholderiaceae; genus Burkholderia; species Burkholderia ambifaria_A. The sequence continues at coordinate 262,341 of NZ_LKPJ01000003.1, forward strand.
CGCATGGTCCGCCTCGAAGGCGAGTTGCAGAAGATGCTGCTGCCGAAGGACCCGAACGACGACCGCAACATTTTCCTCGAAATCCGTGCGGGCACCGGCGGCGACGAATCGGCGCTGTTCGCGGGCGACCTGCTGCGCATGTACCTGCGCTTCGCGGAACGCCTGCGCTGGCAGGTCGAGATGATGTCGGAGAGCCCGTCGGATCTCGGTGGCTACAAGGAAGTGATCGTGCGGATTGCGGGCCAGGGCGCGTACTCGCGCCTGAAGTTCGAATCGGGCGGCCATCGCGTGCAGCGCGTGCCGGCAACCGAGACGCAGGGGCGCATCCACACGTCCGCATGCACGGTCGCGGTGATGCCGGAAGCCGACGAGATCGGCGAGGTCGAGATCAATCCGGCCGACCTGCGGATCGACACGTTCCGCGCGTCGGGCGCGGGCGGCCAGCACATCAACAAGACCGATTCGGCCGTGCGCGTCACGCACATCCCGACCGGGATCGTCGTCGAGTGCCAGGACGACCGCTCGCAGCACAAGAACAAGGATCGCGCGCTGAAGGTGCTCGCCGCGCGGATCAAGGACAAGCAGTATCACGAGCAGCACGCGAAGGAAGCGGCGACGCGCAAGAGCCTGATCGGCTCCGGCGACCGCTCGGAGCGGATCCGCACGTACAACTTCCCACAGGGCCGGATGACCGACCACCGGATCAACCTGACGCTGTACCGGCTCGAGGCGCTGATGGACGGCGATCTCGACGAACTGATCGGCGCGCTCGTCAGCGAGCACCAGGCCGAACTGCTCGCGTCGCTCGGCGACACCGACTGAGGCCGCGATGTCCGACACCACCGCCGACGACCTGCTGCGTGCATCGCCGCTCGACCCGGTCGATGCACGCGTGCTGCTCGCGTACGCGCTCGGCTGGACGCGAACGCAACTCATCACGCGCGGCGACGTCCCGCTCGAGCCTGCCGCGATCGAGCGCTTCCGCGCCCTCGAAGCGCGCCGCGTGGCCGGCGAGCCGGTCGCGCAGCTCGTCGGGATGCGCGAATTCTTCGGCCGGCCGTTCGACGTGACGCCCGACGTGCTGATTCCGCGCCCCGAAACCGAACTGCTCGTCGAAGCGGCGCTCGATGCGATCGACGGACGGCCGCATCCGGCCGTGCTCGATCTCGGCACCGGCAGCGGCGCGATCGCCGTGTCGATCGCGGCAGAACGGCCTGACGCACGCGTTTGGGCGCTCGACCGTTCGTCGGCCGCGCTCGAAGTCGCGCAGCACAACGCGGACAAGCTGCTCGACGCGCGCCGCCCCGGCGGCCCGCTGCACTGGCTGCGGAGCGACTGGTACGCCGCGCTCGACCCGGCACTCGCGTTCGACACGATCGTCAGCAACCCGCCGTACATCGCGCGGCACGATCCGCACCTCGCGCAGGGCGACCTGCGTTTCGAGCCGCGCGGCGCGCTCACCGACGACGCCGACGGCCTGAGCGCGATCCGCACGATCGTCGCAGGCGCCGGCGCCTACCTGAAACCGGGCGGCACGCTCTGGATCGAGCACGGCTACGACCAGGCCGAAGCCGTCCGCGCGCTGCTCGTGTCACGCGGCTTCGTCGCGGTCGAATCGCTCACCGATCTGGCTGCGATCGAACGCACGACAGGCGGCCGCCGGCCCGGCTGATGGCCCGCCCGCCCGGTTGAAATCCGCTATCATTTCGTTCTAACGCCCCGCAAACGCAAGGTCAGTCATGGACACCCAACAACGTATCAAGCAAATCGTCGACGAAAACCAGGTCGTGCTCTTCATGAAGGGCAACGCGCAATTCCCGATGTGCGGCTTCTCGGGCCGCGCCGTGCAGGTGCTGAAAGCCTGCGGCGTCGACCAGTTCAAGACGGTCAACGTGCTCGAGGACGACGAAATCCGCCAGGGCATCAAGGAATTCTCGAACTGGCCGACCATCCCGCAGCTGTACGTGAAGGGCGAATTCATCGGCGGCTCGGACATCATGATGGAGATGTACCAGTCGGGCGAACTGCAGCAACTGTTCGCCGCCGCGTAACGCCCCCTTCCCGATGGCATCTCCCAGCGCGCCGCCACGCCGGCTGATCGTCGCGATCACCGGCGCCACCGGCGCGGTCTACGGCGTGCGGCTGCTTGAATTGCTGCGCGCCGCCGGCGGCGTCGAAACGCATCTGCTGGTTTCGAACGCCGGCTGGCTCAATATCCAGCATGAACTGAAGCTGTCGAAGGCCGAGGTCGAAAGCCGTGCGGATGTCGTGCATTCGGTGCGCGATGTCGGCGCAACGATCGCATCGGGTTCGTTCGCGACCGACGGGATGGTGATCGCACCCTGCTCGATGAAGACGCTCGCGAGCGTCGCACACGGGCTGTCGGACAACCTGATCACGCGCGCAGCCGACGTCACGCTGAAGGAACGCCGCCGTCTCGTGTTGATGGTGCGCGAAACGCCGTTCAACCTCGCGCATCTGCGCAACATGACCGCCGTGACCGAAATGGGCGGCATCGTGTTTCCGCCGCTACCCGCGTTCTACGCAATGCCGAAGACGATCGAGGAACTCGTCGACCAGACCGTCACGCGCGTGCTCGACCTGTTCGCGCTCAGTGCGCCGATGACGCCGCCGTGGGCCGGCATCCGGCCCGCACAGTAAGCTGCTCGACGCGGCGCTTGCGTACCGTTCTTCACGCATCTCCGCCGATTCGGCCGCCTTCCGGCTCGATCGAGCCCATCAGGCCCCGCCTGCTCTCGTGCCTGCGGAATCGGTCACATTATTAACCGGCGGGATTCAATCAAATTCCACTCCGCGGGTTTATCAATGCGTGGTGCGCGCCTATAGTCACATGCAAACCCTTTTTGCCGGCTCCCACCATGAACCGCTTGCCCTCGCTTTACCTGTCCCACGGCGCGCCGACGCTGCCGATCGACCCGACGCTGCCATCCGGCGCGTTCACATACCTCGGTGCCGAATTGCCGCGCCCGCGCGCGGTGCTGATGCTGTCCGCGCACTGGGGCACGCAGCAGCCGGTCGCGAGCGTGGCCGCACAGCCGGAAACGATCCATGACTTCCATGGCTTCCCGCGCGCGCTGTACGAGATCCGCTATCCGGCACCCGGCGCGCCCGAGGTCGCCGAACGGGCGGCCACGCTGCTGAACGCAGCCGGCATCGCGACCGCCACGACCGAGCACGGCCTTGACCATGGCGCGTGGGTGCCGATGCTGCTGATGTTTCCGGAGGCGGACGTACCGGTCGCGCAGCTATCGATCCAGCCGCGCGCGGACGCCGCCCATCACTTCGCGCTCGGCCGCGCGCTGCGGCCGCTGCGCGACGAAGGCGTGATGGTGATTGGCTCGGGCCAGATCACGCACAACCTGCGCGAAGCCGATTTCGGTGCGGCGCCCGAGGATGCGGACCCGCGCGTCGCGGAGTTCACCGGCTGGTTCGAGGCGAAGCTTGCCGCACGCGATGTGGATGCACTACTCGACTATCGCCGGCAGGCGCCGCACGCGGTACTGATGCACCCGACCGACGAACACCTGCTGCCGGTGTTCACCGCGCTCGGTGCGGCCGACGACGATTACCGGCTGGGCATCCAGTCGCTCGGCACGTATCAACGCGTGCTCGCGATGACGAACTACGTGTTCGCGAGCGCGGCCGCCTGAGTCGCGCGGCACAACCGGCGACCACAAACGAAAAGCCCGCCCGAGCATCGCTCGGGCGGGCTTTTTCCTGCACTTTCCGCCACCGCCGATTCCGGTGGCAGATCAGGCGTCAGGCACCGACCCCTTCGAGGATCTCGTCGTGCGACTCGCGCTCGTCGAGATACTTGGTCCGGTAGCCCGTGTTCACGCCCCAGAAGTAGAACACCAGCGAAATCCCCCCAACGATCAGCATGTCCCAGCCGTACGGCAGAAGACCATGACCGCCGAACTCCTTGCTGCCGATCAGCGACAGCACGGCCATCGTCGGCAGGTACGCGACCAGCCACCATGCGGCCTTCAGGTCAGCGCCCCAGCCGGTCCAGCCAGCCTTGGCCTGGAAGAAGAAGTACACCGGCAGCGCGACGATCATCAGCAGGATGATTTCGCCGGTCAGCGGCCACTTCGCCCAGTACAGGATCAGCGACGCGCAGACGAACGCGAACGGTGCGATCAGCTTCATCAGCGGAATCGACAGCGGACGCTCGATGTCGGTCGCCGCGCGGCGCAGCGCCATCAGGCTGATCGGGCCGGTCAGGTACGAGATCACCGTCGCAACCGAAATCACCGCCGCGAGCGAGCTCCAGCCACGGAAGAAGAACAGGAAGATGAACGACACGAGCAGGTTGAACCACATCGCCTGGCGCGGCACACCGTAGATCGGGTGCACGTTGCCGAACATCTTCGGCATCGTGTTGTTGCGCTCCATCGCGTAGATCATCCGGGTGGTCGTCGCCATGTAAGTCGTACCGGTGCCGCTCGGGCTGATGAACGCGTCGACATACAGCAGGATCGCCAGCCAGTTCAGGTTCAGCGCGATCGCGAGTTCCGCGAACGGCGACGAGAAGTTGAAGTGCGCCCAGCCCTTCGCAACGTCGGCCGGATTCACCGAGCCGATGTACGCCATCTGCAGCAGCACGTAGATCACGAGTGCGAGCAGGATCGACGTGATCACCGCGAACGGCACGCTGCGCGACGGATTGCGCGCTTCGCCGGCCAGGTTCACCGGACTCTGGAAGCCGTTGAACGCGAACACGATACCGCTCGTCGAGACCGCGGTCAGCACGGCCGACCAGCCGTACGGCGCGAAGCTCGCGTTCGATGCGGTGCCGAGGTTGTCCGGGTGGAAGCTCGTCAGCATCAGGCCGAGGATGGTGAGGCCGGGGATCAGGAACTTGAAGATCGTGATCGCGGTGTTCGCACGCGCGAAGGCCTTGACACCCCAGTAGTTCAGCATGAAGTAGATGACGACCAGCACGGCCGACAGCAGCAGGCCCGGTGTCGTCAGTTCGCCGTTCACGAACAGCGCATGCGCCCACGGATACGGCCACGTGCTCATGTACTGGATCGACGCTTCCGCCTCGATCGGAATCACCGATACGATCGCGATCCAGTTCGCCCACGCGCTGATGAAGCCCACCAGCGAACCGTGCGAGTAGCGCGCGTAGCGCACCATGCCGCCCGACTCGGGGAACATCGCGCCCAGTTCAGCGTACGTCAGCGCAATCGCGAGAATCACGACCGCACCGATGATCCACGCGCAAATCGCCGCCGGACCGGCGATCTTCGCGGCCTTCCAGGCGCCGAACAGCCAGCCCGAGCCGATAATTGAACCCAGCCCCGTCAACATCAGTGCAAACGGGCCGATGTTCCGTTGAATAGAACTCTTCACATCCTCTCCTGTGTCTCAAAAAGCGTGGTCGGCCCGCGGTCCGGGATCGGCTCGGACAGCAGCGCGCACGCCATTTTGGGGGGACGGATCACCCGATCGGGGCAACCCGTCCACGCGGCGCGTAGTTTAACGGGTTGCACCTGCAAGTTGGCGCCAAAATCATCCAGCCTCTACAAAAAATTCGCGTCATTTGCAAGGTTTGTAAACCTGAACCCCGCAATAACCCTGAGTGAATGGAAATCCGGTTGACCGCGGGAGCGATAAGCCGTATAAACAACGTTGCAGGATTTCAAGCGGCGAGTGAATTGGTTCTTTCGTAGTTCGCCCATCAACGGTACTCCGGTTGGTCCTATTACCCCCTTCCTTGATTTTCCGCACCCATGGGCCTCGGCCCCGTTTTATCTTTTTAGGAACAAGTAACATGGCAACCGGTACCGTCAAGTGGTTCAATGACGCAAAGGGCTTCGGCTTCATCACCCCGGAAGGCGGCGGCGACGATCTGTTCGCGCACTTCTCGGAAATCCGCGTCGAAGGCTTCAAGACGCTGCAAGAAAACCAGAAGGTTGAATTCGAAGTGAAGACGGGCCCGAAGGGTCTGCAAGCTGCGAACATCCGTCCGGTCTAAGTTCGGCGCGATATTTCGTGTAAAAAAGCCCCGCTTCGGCGGGGCTTTTTGTTTTGCGGCGCGCGGATCATGCTGCCGCCGATAATCCGAGCGGCCATCGGCCGTGTTGGATTTTTGCCCCCGCTCAGCCGAACAGCCGTTGCGCGTGGATGCCGAGCCCCGTCGCGACACTCGCGAGACGGTCGCCGAACACCGGCTGCGCGTCCGGAAACGCGCCGGCGAGCGCACCCGACAGGAATGCGAGCCCGGTCGAGCCGCCGGTGAAATACAGCGCGCCGACGTCGCGCGGCGCGACGCCCGCAATCCGCACGGTTTCGCGCGCGGCGTCGACGATACGCGCGGTGTCGTCGACGCTCGCACCGACAAGACGTTCGGCGTCGAACGCGATCTGCAGATCCTCTTCCACGTCGTTCAGGTCGATCATCGTCTCCCCGCCCGCCGCAACGCCGATCTTCGCCTCTTCCGCACGCGCCATCAGCGCATGTCCGAGCCGCTGCTCGACCACGCGCGTCAGCCGGTCGTACTGCCGCACGTCCTGGTACAGGTGCTTCATCAGCTTCAGTTCGCCCAGCCGCTTCGGCGTGTAGACCGTGTTGATCAGGTGCCAGGTCGCCAGGTCGAAGTAGATACGGTTCGGCAGTTCGCGCCCTTCGGGATCGAGCGAGCGATATCCGAACGCCGGCAGGATTGCCGCCAGCTCGACGCGGCGGTCGTAATCGGTGCCCGCGACGTGCACGCCGTGGTGCGCGAGCACGTCGTCCTTGCGCTCGAGGCGCGCCATCCGCTCCGGCCCGACACGCACCAGCGAAAAGTCCGACGTACCGCCGCCGATGTCGGCGACCAGCACGAGCCGTTCGGCCGGCTGGCGCGACTCGTAGTCGAACGCGGCCGCGATCGGCTCGTACTGGAAATGCACGTCCGCGAAGCCGACCGACTGCGCGGCCGCTTCGAGCTGATCCTGCGCGAGGCGGTCGGCGCGCGGATCGTCGTCGACGAAGAACACCGGCCGGCCGAGCACCGCGCGGCCGATCGGCGCGCCCGCGCGCGCTTCGGCCTTGCGCTTCAGGTGCGTCAGGAAGCGCGCGATGATCTCCGTGTACGCCATCGCGCTGCCATCGCCGAGATCGGTCGTGGTTTCCGCGAGCGGCGAGCCGAGGATGCTCTTCATCGAGCGCATCAGCCGGCCGTCGAAACCGTCGATATAGGACGCAAGCGCCGCGCGGCCGAATTCGACCGTCTCCTCGTCGTTATTGAAGAAGATCGCGGTGGGGAGCGTCAGGTGGTCGCCCTCGACGGGCGCGAGGCGCATGCCGCCGCCGTCGGGCAGCGCCACGGCGGAATTGGACGTGCCGAAATCGATCGCGCAGTAAGTCATGGGAAGGTGCCGCAGCATGGCCGGCGCGAAAACGGAAAGGACGGGCTTTGTAACATGAAGCCCGCCGGATCACAACCGGGGCCGGCCACCAGTACCGTGCAACCAGCACAGGGCGGCGATCAGGCGCACCTGCGGCGCGCCGGCGACAGGTGCGAACGGGGTGCTCGATGCATCCCCGTCGCGCGCTTGCAGCACGCCGGCAACTGGCGCAGGCAAGGTGCTCGCCCCATGCCTGCCCGCCCGGGGAATCAGGCTGCTGCGTCGAAACCCTTCTTCCAGGCGCCTGCATACACGACCTCGCCGAGCGCATGGCGCGTGCGCGGCGCCTTTTCGCGGTCGCGCAGCACCGGATCGAGCTTGTCGACGTTGCCGTAGTGGCCAAGCGAGATGATTGCCGGAATGGCGACGTCTGCCGGAATCTCGAATGCAGCGCGGAACGCCTTCGCGTCGAAACCGCTCATCTGGTGCGCGGCAAGTCCCAGCGCATGCGCCTGCAGTACCAGCGACATCGCGGCCGCGCCCGCGTCGTACAGCGCGGTCGGCGCCGGCTCGCCCTTCGGCGTGAGCGTGTGCGCGGTGACTGCGATCAGCACCGGCGCCGGCGCGTTCCAGCCCTGGTTGAATGGCACCAGCGTCGCGAATGCGCGCTTGAACGCTGCTTCGTCCTGCGCGCGATCGAACACGATGAAGCGCCACGGCTGCGCGTTGTACGCGGACGGTGCCCAGCGCGCGGCTTCGAGCACCGCGTGCAGATCGGCGGCGCCGATCGGCTCGTCCGAATACGCGCGCGGGCTCCAGCGGCCCGCGATCAGGTCGTGAATCGAAACAGTGGTGGGAGCAGGTTTGACGGACATGCGGTTCCTCGCTGACATCGATGAAGGGGCGCGAACGCCCGGCGAACCGCAAGCATAACCGCTTGAGCCGCCACGCGCCCGATCATCCCGCGCAATGCAAATCAGCGATCCTGCATTGATCGGCCGCCCCGCGCACGGGCCGGCCGGAGCGCCGCATTCAGGCCGCCTGCGCAGCCGCGCGAGACGGGCCGCGGTTGATCCGCAGCACGATCAGCGCACCGACGATGCAGAGCCCGCCCGAGATCATCGACGCGATCGTGTAGGTGCCGAGGCTCGCACGCAGCAGCCCCGCGCCGAGCGCCGCGAATGCCGCGCCGAGCTGGTGGCCGGCGACGATCCAGCCGAACACGACCGGCGCCGCGGCCTTGCCGAACACGTCGGTGGCGAGCCGCACGGTCGGCGGCACGGTCGCAATCCAGTCGAGCCCGTAGAACATCGCGAACAGCGGCAGCCCGAAGAAATCGATGCCGAACGCATGCGGCAGGTAGATCAGCGACAGGCCGCGCAGCCCGTAGTACCAGAACAGCAGCACGCGGTTGTCGTAGCGGTCGGACAGCCAGCCCGACAGCGTCGTGCCGAACAGGTCGAACACGCCCATCGCGGCAAGCAGCGACGCGCCCTGCACTTCGGTCATCCCGTAGTCGCTGCACATCGCGATCAGGTGCGTGCCGACATAGCCGTTGGTGCTCGCGCCGCAGATGAAGAAGCTGAAGAACAGCAGCCAGAAATCGCGCGAGCGGCTCGCCGTCAGCAGCGTGCGGAACGCGACCGCGAGCGGATTCTCCTTCGTCGCCGCAGGCGCGGGCGGGGCATCGGCCGGCTCGCCGTACGGGCGCAGCTTCACGTCGGCCGGCCGCTCGGGCAGCAGGAATGCGACCAGCGGAATCACGATCGCGGCAGCCACCGCGACGACCAGCACGACCGGCCGCCAGCCGTGGCGCTGCGCGATCGCCGCGAGCATCGGCAGGAACACGAGCTGGCCGGTGGCCGTGCTCGCGGTCAGGATGCCCATCACGAGGCCGCGCCGCGCATGGAACCAGCGCGTGACGAAGGTCGCGGACAGCGTCAAGGCGACAACGCCGGTCGAACAGCCGACCATCAGGCCCCAGATCACAACCATCTGCCAGCTCTGCGTCATCATCGACGACAGCGCGACGCCCACGCTCATCGTCACCAGCGCGGTCAGGATCGTCGGCCGCAGCCCGAAGCGCTGCATCGCTGCAGCCGCGAACGGGCCCGTCAACCCGTACAGTGCGATGTTCACCGAGATTGCCAACGAAATCGCCGCGCGGCTCCAGCCGAGCTCACGCTCGAGCGGCACCATCAGCACGCTCGGTGTCGCGCGCGTGCCGGCCGCCGCCAGCAGAATCAGGAAAACCACCGCCGCCGCGAGCCATCCGTAGTGGAAGCGCCCGCCGATTCGTGTCACTGCCCAGTTCATGTTGTCGCTCTCCAGTTGGCGGCCCGGCGCCCGCGTGCCTGCCCCGCCTCACCACCAGGCCACCTCCGCCGCACGCTGCATCGGCTGACCCGGGCCGACACTGGCATTTGTCTGTCGATCCGGACGGCATTGTTACCGATCGGTCACAAGTGTGTTGCGATCGTAGTGACCAGTCGGTAACATGTCAAGCAATTCATCACGCAGTCGAGGGTCATCATGTCGGGCATCGAGGCCGCCAACAAGGCGCCGGCACGGCGCACGCGCCGGCCGATCGCCGCGGCCGCCGCGCAGGAGCACCTGCTGCGCGCCGCCGAGGAGCTGTTTTACAAGGAAGGGGTGCGCGCGGTCGGTGTCGAGGCGGTCGTGGAACTCGCCGGCGTCAACAAGATGAGCCTGTACCGCCAGTTCTCGTCGAAGGACGAACTGATCCTCGCGTATCTGGAGCGAATGGATGCGTGCTTCTTCGAGCGTTTCGATTCGAGCGTCGCGAAGCACCCGGGCCAGCCGAAAGCGCAGTTGATCCAGTATTTCGTCGATCTCGCGGAGCGCGCGACGCAGAAGGACTATCGCGGCTGCCCGTTCGTCAACGTCGCGGCCGAATTCCCGGATACGTCGCACCCGGCGCGCGAGCGCGTCGCGCAGAACAAGGAACAGTTGATGAAGCGGCTCGTCGCGTTGTGCGAAGGCGCCGGTGCACGGCAGCCGAAAGCGCTCGCCAATGGGCTCGCGCTCGTGATCGAAGGCATCTACGCAGCCAGCCAGACCTACCGGCACGGCGAAACGCCGATCGGCACCGCGCCCGCGCTGGTCACGCAGCTGATCGAAGCCGCCTGTGCGTGACGGGCGGCGCCTGCCCGAACCGGGCGGATCCGCTCCGGCTACAATGCGGCCCTCGCTGTCGCTTTGCCCGATTGCCTCTGCCATGACCGATACCCGCTCCGACTCGCACGACGACATCCTCGCCGCCACGCGGCACTGGCTCGCGCGCGCGGTGATCGGGCTCAATCTGTGCCCGTTCGCGAAGAGCGTCTACGTGAAGGAACAGGTGCGCTATGCGATCAGCGAAGCGACGACGCTCGAGGACGCGCTCGCCGACCTCGAAACCGAACTGCGCGCGCTCGAGGCGGCGGATCCGCAGCAGGTCGACACGACGCTCGTGATCTATCCGCGCGTGTTCGCGGATTTCGTCGACTACAACGATGCGCTGTTCTTCGCCGATCGGCTCGTGCGACAGCTGCGGCTCGACGGCGTGCTACAGATCGCGAGCTTCCATCCCGAGTACCGGTTCGAAGGCAGCGAAGCCGACGACATCGAGAACTACACGAACCGCGCACCGTATCCGATCCTGCACCTGCTGCGCGAGGACAGCATCGCGCGCGCGGTCGACGCGTTTCCGGACGCGTCCGCGATCTACGAGAAAAACCAGGAAACGCTGCGCCGCCTCGGCCACAACGGCTGGCGTGAATGGATGCGCCGGCCCGGCGACGACGTCTGACGCGTCGCGCAACGGCCGGCTACCGCGCGGCGGACCCGCCGCGCGTCAGTCGACCTCAATCGGCCTCAATCTGCCTCAATCTGCCTCAGTCCGCAGCAGGCTCGACGGCCGCGCCGGCCGCCGCGGGCGCCGGCACGAAGAAGCGCTCGTTGAGTTCGGCGAGCCCGAACATCCCGAGGATCTCGTTCAGCCGCTCGCCAGGCTTGCGGCGCGGCAGGTTCTTGTACTGCGCGATGATCAGCTCGTTCTTCATCGAATGCTCCCAGCCGACCAGCTCGGTCACGCTGACCTGGTAGCCGTGGGCCTCGAGTTGCAGGCAGCGCAGCACGTTGGTGATCTGGCTGCCGAATTCGCGCGTGTGCAGCGGATGCCGCCACACTTCCGCCAACGCATTCGCGAGCGACTTGCCCTTGTTCTTGCGCAGTACGCCCGCGACTTCCGCCTGGCAGCACGGCACCAGCACGATGTGCTGCGCGCGCTTCGCGAGCGCGAAGCGGATCGCGTCGTCGGTCGCCGTGTCGCATGCATGCAGCGCGGTCACGACATCGACCGTTTCGGGCAGCTTCGGCGACGTGATCGAATCGGCGACCGACAGGTTCAGGAACGACATCCCGCCGAACCCGAGTCGCGCGGCGAGTTCGGTGGAGCGCGTGACGAGCTCCTCGCGCGTCTCGATCCCGTACACGTGCGACGCGAACGCGGGCGTGCCGTGCCCCGGCTGCTGCTTGAAGAACAGGTCGTACAGGATGAAGCCGAGATACGACTTGCCGGCGCCGTGATCGACGAGCGTCACGCCGCCCTTGTCGGCCTGCACGCTCGCGAGCAGCGGCTCGATGAACTGGAACAGGTGATAGACCTGCTTCAGCTTGCGGCGGCTGTCCTGGTTCAGCTTGCCGTCGCGGGTCAGGATGTGCAGTTCCTTCAGCAGCTCGACGGACTGCTCCGGACGGATTTCGTAGGTCTTGTTCGACATCGTGAAACGGCGCCGGGCCACGGTCGGTCGACCACGGCCCGGCGACGGGAATTCGTGAGGAATGGCGACAGTTTACCGAAAATGCGCGATCAGGCCCGCGCGCCGAGTCGCCAGAGCGACGTGACCTCGGCGCGGCGGGCCGCGTGCAGCGGATCGTCAGCGTCGGCCGACTTCGGGTGCGCGGGACGGATGTCTTCGCGGCCGAGCACGACGAGACCGGCTTCCTCGATCCATTGCAGCAGCGTGTCGCGCGGCCGCAGGCCGAGATGCTCGGCGAAATCGGACAGGATCAGCCAGCCTTCGCCGCCCGGTTCGAGATGGTCGGCAAGCCCGGCGAGGAAACCGCGCAGCATGCGGCTGTCGGGATCGTAGACCGCGTATTCGATCGGCGCGCTCGGACGCGCCGGCACCCACGGCGGGTTGCAGACGACGAGCGGCGCGCGGCCGGCCGGAAACAGGTCGGCTTCGACGACGTCGACGCGATCGGCATGGCCGAGCCGCGCGACGTTCTCGCGTGCGCATGCGAGCGCACGCGGATCCTGGTCGGTCGCGACGATGCGCTCGACGCCGCGTGATGCGAGCACGGCCGCCAGCACGCCGGTGCCCGTACCGATGTCGAACGCGAGCGACGTCGCCGGCAGCGGCGCGCGCGCGACGAGTTCGACATATTCGCCGCGCACCGGCGAGAACACGCCGTAATGCGGATGGATCGGCGCGCCGCCGAGCGCCGGAATCGGTACGCCCTTCTTGCGCCATTCGTGCGCGCCGACGAGGCCGAGCAGTTCGCGCAGCGACACGACCGACGGCGTGCCGCCCGGCCCGTACGCTTCCTCGCACGCTGCGCGCACGTCGGGCGCGCGGCGCAGCGGGATCGTGTAGTCGGCATCGAGCGGGATCAGCAGCATTCCGAGCGTACGGGCGCGCTGCGATTGCGCGAGACGGTGCAGGTTGAATGCGTCGACGCCCACCGCGGCCTTCACCTTCTTCGGTTTGCGTTCGACGCGGCGCGCCATCGCCTGCACGAGCTGGCGCGCATTCTGGAAGTCGCCCTGCCAGACGAGTGCCGTGCCCTCGCACGCGAGGCGATACGCCGCGTCGGCGGTGAGACGGTCGTCGGCGGGCACGGCACGCTTGGGCGGCTGCACGCCGGCTTCGGAGCGCCAGCGCACGGCATGTTCGGCGCCGTCGGCGTCGGTCCAGTGGAAAACGGGGAAATCGGTCACGCGAGCTCGGCTACGGTTGGCTTCAGACAGGCGGCACTACGGGAGTGCGCCGCGCGGACCACACCATACCGCGCTTTGCCCACGCGGCAAAGCGCGGGCGACCGCCCTGGCCGCCACGCGGGGGATGCTCGCGGCGTGTCAGCTCTGGTCGTCGAGCGCCGCGTCCGGCGCGTTCTGCTTCACCGACGCGATGCCGTTCTCGCGGCCCGCTTCGGCCTGGTACAGCTCGCTCGTGCCGATGATCTCGTGGTTGCCGGCCTTCAGGTTGAACATGAACTGGCCGTTGGTCGCGGTCTTGCGCTCGTAGCGCGCGTCGTCCGGCGCGTTCTTGCGCACCGACGCGACGCCGTTTTCCGCCGACGCCCTGGTCTTGTACAGCTCGCTGCGCAGAATGATCTCGCCGTTGGCGGCCTTCAGGTGGAACAGGAACTGCCCGTCGCTCGCTTTCTTGATGACGAATTTCGCTGCCATGATGACCCTCTCGGAAAAGTCGTCCGGCCCTCCGGACCGAGGCAGTCTAAACGCGATTGCAACGCAAGACGTAAGACACGCGAAATTCGATCGTCAGGAATCGTCAGACGGCGTTGCGATCGCGCCGCATCATCCAGCCTGGCATCCGGCATCGCGCAGGCATCGTCTACCCGCCCCACCCCGGCGTCGCCGGCATGCGCAACGTGCCCACATCGCGAAAATGCACGGTGCCGAGCGCGCCACCCGCGAGCCGGCCACGCAACGCGTACGGCAACTCGCCGCTGGCCGCCGCGCCGGGCAGGTTCCACGCCTGCCGCGCGGCGGCGAACGCCGATACCGAAACGGGCACGTCGATCACGGCCTCGCCGAAGCGCGGCACGACGCCCGAGCGATCGCTGACGCCGCTCGCGAACGGCGTGCCGTTCAACTCGAGCGCGACCGAAATGCCGTCGTATTCGATCGGCGTGTCGTTCGGGTTCTGCACGCGCAGCTTCAGGCTGAAGCGCATCTCGAGGCCCTGTCCGGCCAGCGGGTCGAGCCCGGCGACGGACACGCTCACGGGCTCGCGCATCAGGCCCGCGCAACCGCCGAGCATAAGCACGGCGGCGAACAGCAGCAGCATCGCGCGCAGCGGCGCGATACGAAACAGGGCTCGTGGCATGGGCTGGCCTCCTTGCGGCAATCGATCGACAAGTCGTCGATGCATTGTACCGAGCGCGCGTCGCGACACCCTGATTCGTAGTTTTCGCGCATCGCCAAGATCGTTAATAGATTAAAACTACGGAAATGAACAGCTAAACGGAAAGTGAATTAATGCCTTCCGGCATTCACTGTCACACGAAAAACCCAATCGAATCATTTTCTAATTTTTTCGTTTCCTTTACCCAAAACCATCAAGTATATTTACGCATCCTTCGAGCAGGCCGACAAACCTTGATGCCGCATGACGGCGATTTTACGGAACGGCGACACGCCGTCCTTCCGTCCTGCGGCCTGGTACGGCCAGCCCCGTGGGTCGTCGGTTCAAAGGGAATGCACGCCCGCGCAGGGCGGGCGGCCCCGTGTCGTGCGCGCGAAATCAATTCAGTACAACACGCGCCCGGCCATTTTGAACCGGCAAGTTAACCGACATCCGGAAACACAGAGGGGGCAGTAAACCATGATTACCTTCACGTAGTCGGCCAGCCGTCTTTTCGAATAATCCGTCACTTGCATTTCTCGTCGCTATTGATTAACGGCGAGGGATTGCTTTTGCCGGCGTTTTCGCAGCACTGAACGACTCTTTCAACAATCGAGGTTTCAGTCATGTCGATCAACATTCACAAGATGCGTTATCTGCCGCTGGTTGCCGCACTCGCACTCGCCGGGTGCGGCGGCGACGACGGCGGCATGGGCTCGGCTTCCGCACTCAGTTCCGCCGGCGCGCCGCATTCGAGCTCGTCGCCCGCCGCCAACACGCCGCCGAGCGCGTCCAACGTCGACAAGAGCGTGTCGCCTGTCGAACTGCCGGACACCGTGGTACCGGTCAACTACCGCCTGTGGTTCCGCCCGAACGACGCGCTGAACGCGTTCG
The DNA here is from genome assembly GCF_001443045.1 of Burkholderia ambifaria. Lineage (GTDB taxonomy): Bacteria > Pseudomonadota > Gammaproteobacteria > Burkholderiales > Burkholderiaceae > Burkholderia > Burkholderia ambifaria_A. The sequence goes on from NZ_LKPJ01000003.1 coordinate 277,750, forward strand.
ACGGGCGCGCCGATGTCGAAATCAAGGTGCTGAAACCGGTCAACAATATCGTGATCGCCGGTCACCGGATCAAGTTCACGAACGGCCGCATCACGCTGCAGCCGGGCAACATCCAGCTGATCGCGACGCCGCAGGACAAGGGCGACTTCTACCAGCTGCGCCCGGTGGCCGGCACGATCTCGCCGGGCAACTATTCGCTGCACATGGAATGGTCGGGCATCATCAACTTCAAGTCGTACGACGATCCGGTCAACCACACCGGCGGCAGCTGCGGCGACGATCCGTATCCGGGCTGCTCGGCCGCCGAAGGCGTGTTCCGCGTCGACCTGAAGAGCACCGACGGCACGACGAGCGGCGCGATCCTCACGCAGGGCGAAACCAACCTGGCGCGCCAGTGGTTCCCGGGCTGGGACGAGCCGGCGTTCCGTCCGACCTATGAAGTGACGGCCGAAGTGCCGCAGAACTGGCGCGTCGTATCGAACGCGGCCGAGAAGCCGTCGACCAACGTCGGCGGCGGCTACAAGCTCGTGCAGTTCGAGAAGACGCCGCCAATGCCGTCGTACCTGCTGTTCTTCGGCGGCGGCATGTTCGACACCTACGAGGACGATTTCTCGAGCCCGCTGCCGGGCAGCAAGGGCGGCCTGCACCTGCGCGTGTTCACGCCACCGGGCATGAGCGACTGGGCGAAGCCGGCGATGGACCGCACCAAGCAGGCGCTCGACTTCTACTACCGCTACACGGGCATTCCGCTGCCGCTCACGAAATTCGATACGGTCGCCGCGAACGACGCGTTCAAGGAGCAGAAGGACCTGAACTTCGGCGGGATGGAGAACTGGGGATCGATCCTCGAATTCGCGGACGACATCCTGCCGCAGCCAGGCCAGCCGATGTCGCGTTACGGTAACGAGGTGCTGACGCACGAAGTCGCGCACCAGTGGTTCGGAGACCTCGTCACGACCGACTGGTGGGACAACGTCTGGCTCAACGAGTCGTTCGCGACGTTCTTCGAGACGAAGACGACGATCCAGTTCTTCCCTGACGAGTTCAGCTGGCTCGACCAGGTGAAGAACAAGTACCGCGTGATCAATCGCGACATCGGCCCGAACGCGTTCCCGGTCGCGCCGAACTTCAACGACTGGGCGTCGAACGACTTCGTGCTGAGCGCGAGCGCGTTCACGTACGACAAGGGCGGCCATGTGCTGAAGACGCTCGAGAACTATCTCGGCGAGCAGACGCTGCGCCACGGCCTGCAGCAGTACCTGGTCGACTACTCGTTCGGCAACGGCACGCCGAAGCGTCTGTGGGACGCGCTGTCGAAGGCGAGCGGCCAGCCGGTCGGCCCGATCGGCGACAGCTACGTGCGCCAGACGGGCGTGCCGCTGATCTCGCTCGACACGCAGTGCGACATGACGAAGAACCAGACCGTCGTCACGCTGAAACAGCAGCCGTTCCCGAACACGAACGCGTATCCGGGCCTGCAGTGGACGGTACCGATCACGCTCGCGTACGGCCAGGGTCTCGCGAAACACACGACGCTCGCGCTGAAGGATACGCAGGCGCAGACGCGGATCGACGGCTGCACGGGGGTGGTCGCGGATCCGAGCGGTCTCGACTACTACGTCGTGAACTACAGCGACGCCGCGTGGAGCGGCCTGCTCACGCAGGTCAACAGCTCGACCGATCCGGTGCTGCTCGCGAACCTGAAGAGCGAGGCCGCGCTGCTCGTCGCGAACAACCTCGCCCCGGCTTCGCGTTCGACGTCGATCGGCTCGGTCGCTTCGCCGGCCGCGATGAAGCTGCGCCAGACGCCGAGCTTCGGCGGCATCGCGCCGACGGTGAAGGAACGTCCGTCGCTGCGCTACCAGGGCATGTTCAAGCCGCGCAAGACGCTGGTTCAGTAACAGGGTCCGGCCGGCCGGTGCCGTGCGGTACGCGGCGCCGGCCGGTGTTCAAACCTTCACGTCCTTCGGCAGGCCTCGCATGCGGGGCCTGTTTTTTTGCCGTTCGCGCAGCATCCGCAAAGGCATGGCTAGCGATCGTCGCGCCGGCGAAACGCCCACCACGCGGCAAGCGCGGTGAAGCCCGCGACCAGCAGCACCATCAGCCAGAAGCCGTGCTTGTTCTCGGAGAACGGCACGCCGCCGACGTTCATCCCGAAGAAACCCGCGACGATGTTGATCGGCAGTGCGATCACGGTCACGAGCGTCAGCGTGAAGAGCGTCCGGTTGTTCTGCTCGTCGAGCCGCGAGCCGATCTCTTCCTGCAACAGCTTGATCCGCTCGTTGAGCCCCGACAGGTCGGCCAGCACCAGCGAGAACTCTTCGGTCGACTCGCGCAGCTCCTGCACGTCTTCGGGATGCAGCCACGCGGGCGGCTTCGCGAGCAGCCGGAAGATCGACCCGGGCTCGGGTGCCAGCATGCGCTGCAGCCGCGTCAGCGTGCGGCGCATCGCACCGAGCTCGATGCGGTTCGACGTGAGCCGCTGCGACAGGAAGCGATCCTCGATGCGATCGACGTCGACACTCGTGCGCCGCATGATCTGGATCAGCAGGTCGGCCTGGTCGCGCAGCAGGTGCACGAGCAATTCGGCCGGCGACCGGAACCGCTCGCCGTCGCGCACGCAGGCGCGCAGCGTGTCGACCGAGCGCAGCGGCTTGAGCCGCGCGGTGACCATGATGCGTCGCTCGACGTGAACGAACAGCGTCGCGATTTCCGACGGCGTCAGTTCGAGGTTGAACATCACGTCGTTGACGATCGCGCGCAACGCACCGTCCTCCTGCTCGATGCGCGTCGAGCGCGACCCTTCGTGCAGGAACTCGAAGAAGCTGTCGGGCAAGCCGAGGTGCGTGCGCATCCAGCGCTCGCTCGCGCCGTGCGCGAGATTGAAGTGCAGCCAGACGAAATCGTCCGATGCGGCCGCCTCGCGCTCGCGGCACGCGCGCAGCCACGCGGCGGCCGCGTCGGCATCGAGCATCGCGCCCGATCCGCCCGGGATGAAGCGGAATCCGCACACCATGCCGGACGTATCGGCGCCGTAAGTCTGTACGATCAGGTCCATCGTGTCGAAGGTCGTGCGGCGCGCGCCGCGCCGGGAAATGAAAGGAAACGTATGCCCGACGCATGTGTCGCTCTCGTGACACTGTCACATGCGGCCGTCCGTGCGCCACACGGCCCCAAAAGCAACGCGCCGCCCGGATGGGCGGCGCATGTGCGACGAGCGGGTCGGCGTGAAGCCGTCGATTACTGCCGCGTCTCCGACTGCGCGGCGGTCGGGCATGCCGGATCCTTGCCCCAGTGGCCGTCGCAGACGCGCCAGCGGCACAGCTGATCCTCGAAGAAGCCGCGTTCCGAGCAATCCTTCACGCGCGATGCGAGCGAACCGCCCGTCGTGGCGGCCGTCTTGGTCGGCACGACTTGCCCCTTCTGCGCGGCGGCCTTCTTGTCGGCCGGCTTCGTACGTGCGACGAGCGCGGCGAGCAGGTCCGCATCCGGATCGTCCTTCCCGGACGCCTTCCCGCTCGCGGTGCGGGTCGTCGCATCGCGACGCTTCTTCGCCTGCGCGAGCTCCGCCTGCTGTTCCTTATGAGACTTGCGGGCTTCCGCCTTCGCTTCCGCCTTCGCATCGGTCTTGCTGCGTGCGGCGACCTTGTCGCCCTTCGCGGTATCGGCCTTCGCCGTTTTCGTCGCCGCTGCTGCGGCGGCCGTCGCGGCAACGGCGCCTGCCGTGGCTGCGCCCGATGCATCGTCGGCACCGTTCGCGAGCGCGCGCGACAAGCGGCTGCTGTCCGCACCCGATGCGGACGCAACGGTCTGGGATGCCGCATCGTCATTGACGATCGTCGCCGGTTGCGCGGCGGGCGTGGCCGACGCTGCATTCTGCGCGACCTGCACGGCGGCGCCGCTGGCTGCCTCGGCTTTCGCGGGTGCCTGCGCGGGCGCAGCGGCCACGACGGCCTGCTCGCCCGATTGCTGCTGCCAGCGCCAGGCGCCCCAGCCGCCGACGGCGACCACCAGCGCGACGACGGCCGCGATCGGCCCCTTCAGCGAACGGCGCGGCGCTTCGGCTGGCGGCGTGACACGTCCTTCCAGATTCGCGAGAATGCGCGACTGCTGAGGTCCACCCTCGCCTGCCGGTTTGGTATCGGACAACAGGCTGGGCGGGGTTTTCGAATTTGAATTTTCCGGCGCACTCATTCAGCGTCTCATTGAATCCTGGTTTAATTCACCGCGATAATATAGCCCGGCCTCTCAAAGCAGCCTGATTCTAAGAGCAAGCATTGCAAAACACAATCAATTCCAATTTCCGGGGATTTCATTGATTGCCGTCGCACTCGTCGCCTATTTCGCCCTTGCCGTCGCGGTTGCGGCACTGTTGCTTTTACCGGGTATCCGGGCGACCGTTTTCGAAACCGTCGCCCAGTTTCACGGCCGCCTGACGCGCCGTGCGAACGATCGCGCCGCACGCACGCGAAGTCAAATTGTTAAATCGGCAACCGTTACGCGCGGCGCATTAAGTGATGTGCAAAATTTACTGATTCGGCGACGCTTGATGATTATGGTGTCGGCAGGTATTCTTGCGACGCCGCCATTGGTGGCCATTGCGTTACGCGGTCGGCAATTGTTTCAATACGACGACACGGCGCGCGTGCCCGACGAGAAGATCGCTGCGCTGCTGCAAGGCGAACAACTCGTGCCGCCGCCACCGTTGCCGCCGGAAGTCTTTGCCACGAAGGAAGTCGAACAGGTGCGGCCGGCGCTCAAGGATGCGAGCCGCGACTGGAACCTGCTGGATCCCGATTTCCGTACGCGTTTGCTGCTGGTCTATAAGATCATGCACGAACAATATGGTTACGAAATGGCGCTGCTGGAAGGTTATCGGAGTCCGGAACGGCAGAACCGGCTCGCGCAGATGGGCACCAATGTGACCAATGCGGCGGCTTTCCAGAGTTATCACCAGTTCGGGTTGGCGGCCGACAACGCGTTTCTGCGCGACGGCAAGCTGGTCATTTCCGAGAAAGATCCCTGGGCGATGCGCGGCTACCAGTTGTACGGACAGGTTGCCGAGCAGGTCGGCCTGACCTGGGGAGGCCGATGGAAAATGATGGATCTCGGGCACGTGGAATACCATAAACCCGGTTTTAAACTGGGACGCGGCAGCTAGTCAGGGCTGCCGGACAAGAAATAATGAGGGCGGCATGGGGCTTTTTAATCACCCGGCAGGAAACGATTTGGGCGGCGCAATCGATCGGGCATTCCGTTGCGCGATTTTTTCAGGCCGCCGCTTCCGTTTTAATTCTCACAGCGTCCTTTCATTATTGCGCGCGCCTTCTCCGATGCCGCGGGCGCATTGATGCCAGCCCCCTTCATCCCGTTTGACAGCATGGCGACACATCGCAGCGCCACTCTTGCCGCTCGGCGCGCCTGCGTCGCCTCACTGAATCGCCCCGGAACCTGAACGTCCTATGCAACGCATCCTCAACGTGCTGACTCATCCGCGTACGCTCTCGATTGTCGGGATCGTCGCGCTAGCGGCGATTCTCTTCATCGTCGCCGACATGCTGCAGTTGCCGCTCCTGTGGGCGGCGGTCGCCTTCGCGGCGATCCTCGTGCTGTGGCTCGGCGTCGCGTTGTGGCGCCGCTGGCGAGTGAAGCGCGCGAACCAGCAGCTCGGCCAGGTGCTGGAAGAGCAGGCGGAAACCGGCAAGATCGCCGCGCCGGCCGCGGCCGCGCTCGCGCCCGACACGAAGACCGCCGACCTCGACGTGCTGCGCACGCGCCTGTCGGATGCGGTGAAGACGATCAAGACGTCGAAGATCGGCCAGGTGTCGGGCGGCTCCGCGCTGTACGAACTGCCGTGGTACATCGTGATCGGCAACCCGGCCGCGGGCAAGAGCAGCGCCGTGCTGAACTCGGGCCTGCAGTTTCCGTTCGCGGACAAGAACAGCGCCGTGATCCACGGCATCGGCGGCACGCGCAACTGCGACTGGTTCTTCACGACCGAAGGGATCCTGCTCGATACGGCCGGCCGCTACTCGGTGCACGAGGAAGACCGCAGCGAATGGCTCGGCTTTCTCGGCCTGCTGAAGCGCTACCGTCCGAAGGCACCGATCAACGGCATCATCGTCACCGCGAGCATCGCCGAACTCACCGGCAACCGCCCCGAATTCGCGATCAATCTCGCGAAAAACCTCCGCCAGCGCGTTCAGGAGCTGACGGAGAAGCTCGAGGTGTTCGCGCCGGTCTACGTGATGTTCACGAAGGCCGACCTGATCACCGGCTTCACCGAATTCTTCAGCAGCAGCGACAAGCACGAATACGACCGCGTGTGGGGCGCCACCCTGCCCTACGAGCCCGACGACAAGCGCGATGTCGTGGCACAGTTCGACACGCACTTCGAGGAACTCTACGAAGGGCTGAAGGAGATCAGCGTCGCGCAGCTGTCGCTGTCGCGCGGCAACCAGCTGTCGCCGGGTCAGCTGAGCTTCCCGCTCGAATTCTCGACGATCAAGCCGTCGCTGCGCGCATTCCTCGCGACGCTGTTCGAGAACAACCCGTTCCAGTACAAGCCGATCTTCCGCGGCTTCTATTTCACCAGCGCACTGCAGGAAGGCGAAACCAACAGCGCGGCCGCGCAGCGCATCGCGCACCGCTTCGGCCTCGACGCGAGTGCGCTGCCGAAACCGCACAGCGCATTCTCGAAGAACGGCTTCTTCCTGCGCGACCTGTTCTCGAAGGTGATCTTCGCCGACCGCCAGACCGTACGCCAGTTCGCGAGCCCGACCAAGACCCGGCTGCGCTACGCGACCTTCTTCGGCTTCGTCGCGGCGCTCGCGCTGGCGCTCGGCGGCTGGACCTGGTCGACGATCGGCAACCAGCAGCTCGTCGCGAACGTGCAGGCCGACCTCGACAACGTCACGCGCCTGCAGCAGGGCCGCAACGACCTGCAGTCGCGCCTGCAGGCGATGGACATTCTCGAAGACCGGATCGAACAGCTCGAGCAGTTCCGCCGCGACAAGCCGGTGTCGGTGTCGCTCGGCCTGTACCAGGGCGACCATCTCGAGCAGCACCTGCTGACCGAGTACTACAACGGCGTGCGCCAGATCCTGCTGGCACCGGTCTCGCAGAACCTCGCGTCGTTCATGAAGGACGTGAACGCGCACCCCGAACAGCTCGTGCCGATGACGCGCCCGCCCGAATCGGGTGCCGTGCAGGGCGGCACGCTGCCGGTCTCGACGAACCCGCCGGGCGCCGCACCGTTGGCCGGCGCCGCGCAAGGCGCATCCGCCGCGACGGCCGCGGCGCCGCAGCAGCAGCCGGCCGCGCCGCAGGGCGGGCTGTACAGCGACGCGTCGCCGACCAACGTGCAGGACGCGTACAACGCGCTGAAGACCTACCTGATGCTGTCCGACAAGCGTCACGTCGAACAGGCGCACCTGACCGACCAGCTCGCACGCTTCTGGCGCGGCTGGCTCGAGACGAATCGCGGCAACATGCCGCGCGACGAGATGATCAAGAGCGCCGAGCGCATGATCTCGTTCTATCTGTCGCGCGTGAACGACGACGACTGGCCGATGATCGACGCGAACCTCGCACTGGTCGACCAGACCCGCGAGAACCTGCGCCGCGTCGTGCGCGGCATGCCGGCCCGCCAGCGTGTCTACGAGGAAATCAAGGCCCGCGCGTCGACCCGCTTCGCGCCGATGACCATCGCACGCATCGTCGGCGACGGCAACCAGGGCCTGGTCGCCGGCAGCTATGCGATTCCGGGCACGTTCACGCGTGAAGCGTGGTTCGACTACGTGCAGCCGGCGATCCGCGACGCGGCGACCAAGGAGCTGCAGGCGAAGGACTGGGTGCTGAACACGTCGACGCAGGACGACCTGACGCTGGAAGGCAGCCCCGAGCAGATCCAGAAGACGCTCGTCGGCATGTACAAGACCGAATACGCGCAGCACTGGCAGAAGTTCATGCAGGGCATCGCGGTGCAGGGTTTCAGCAGCTTCGGCCAGGCCGTCGACGGGATGAACCGCCTCGGCGACCCGCAGGATTCGCCGATCCGCAAGATCCTCGAGACCGCGTACGACCAGACGTCGTGGGACAACCCGTCGCTCGCGAACGTGACGATCAAGAAGGCGCAGACGGGTGTCGTGAACTGGGTCAAGCAACTGTTCACGCGCTCGCCGGCCGGCCAGATGGCAGCCGCGAACATCGACATCAACGGTAATCCGGCCGAGGTGCCGATGGGTCCGATCGGCCAGGAGTTCATCGGGCTCGCGCGGATCGTCGCGACGCACGACGGCACGTCGATGCTCAAGGGTTATATGGAGTCGCTGTCGAAGGTCCGCACGCGCTTCAACGTGATCAAGAACCAGGGCGACCCCGGCCCCGGCGCGCGCCAGCTGATGCAGCAGACGCTCGACGGCAACGGCTCGGAACTCGCCGATTCGCTGAAGTTCGTCGACGAGCAGATGCTGACCGGCCTCACCGATTCGCAACGCAAGTCGCTGCGCCCGCTGCTGGTGCGCCCGCTGATGCAGGCGTTCTCGGTGGTGATCCAGCCGGCCAGCGCCGAAGTCAACAAGGTGTGGAACGCGCAGGTCTACCAGCCGTTCCAGAACTCGCTCGCGACGAAGTACCCGTTCGCCGCGAATGCGAAGGTCGAGGCCGGCGCCGGTGAAATCGCGCAGGTGTTCGGTCCGGACGGTGCGATCGCGAAGTTCGTCGGCACGACGCTGGGCCCGCTCGCGGTGCGTCGCGGCGACACGCTCGCGGCCCGCACGTGGGGCGACATGGGCATCGGCCTCACGCCCGACTTCACGAACGGCTTCGCGCGCTGGGTCGCCCCGCTCGCCGGCGGCGCCGCAGGCGGCGCGGCCGCGGCGTCCGAGCCGCAGACCGTGTTCCAGATCCTGCCGCAGCCGAGCACGGGCACGACGGAATACACGATCGCGATCGACGGCCAGCAGCTGCGCTACCGCAACACGCCGCCGCAGTGGACCAACTTCGTGTGGCCGAACCCGCAGGGTTCGCCGGGCGCGACGCTGTCCGCGACGACCTTCGACGGCCGCACGGTGCAGCTCGTCAACGAGCCGGGCCGCTACGGTCTCGAGAAGCTGATCAACTCCGCGCAGCGCAAGCGCCGCCCGGACGGCACCTTCGATCTCACATGGGTCCAGGGCAGCGTGAACGTGTCGGTGACGATGCGCATCATCAGCACGTCGCAGCCGACCAGCGGCGGCGGCGACCAGCCGCAGCAGCAGAGCCTGCGCGGCCTGCAGCTGCCGTCGTCGGTCGCCGACGCGAGCGCGGGCGCCGCGCAGAACGCGACGCAGGCCGGCACGGGCGCGCCGGCGGCCGCACAGGCCGTCGCGGCCGCCACCGCAACGAACGCACAGGGGGCGCAATGACGCAAACCGTTCAGGCACAGATCGCCTACTTCGGCAAGATTCCGTCGCGCGGCGACTTCGTGAAGAGCCCGCACAATCCGCAGTTGCTGCAGACGCTCGATCGCTGGATCGCGCAGGCGCTCGAACTGCTCGCGGAAGATCCGCGCTGGAAGATCGTCTACGAGGATGCGAAGCCGATGCATTTCGCGTTCCTCGGCTCGCGCAGCAAGCTCGCGATCGCGGGCCACATGGTCGCGAGCCACGACGTGTCGATGCGCCGCTTCCCGTTCCTCGGCGCGACCGCGCTGGAAGTCGACCGGCCGCTCGCGTTCCTCGCGCGCAGCCCGCTCGCATTCGCGCGGCTGTGGTCGCGCGTCGCCGCGCAGATGCCGCCGCTGCTCGCGAAGGAGGAGCCGCCCGGCGCGCTGCAGGCGCTCGGCGACACGCAGGTGCCGATCGACGTCGGCGGCCCCGGCACGTCGCATGACGGCACCTTCAACGACTTCATCGAACACCAGTCGCTGTACGGCCTGCAGCAGATGCTGCTCGAAAGCGGCCATCCGGTCCGGCTGCGCGGCGCGATGCTCGCGCTCGGCTCGCTCCTGCGGCCCGTGATGCAGAGCGGTTCGTCGCACATCGAGCGCGGCCTCACGCTGCCGCTGCCGGTCGATCCGTTCTATCGCAGCCTCGTCGCCGCATTCTGGCTCGAACTGATCGCACCGTTCGTCGCGCAGGCCGACTTCGAGCTCGCGATCTTCATCGGCACGATCGCCGAGCGCGAACGGCTGATCATCGGCTTCAACGGCGCGTCGTCGAAGACGCTGCTGAGCGTCGTCGACCCGCAGACCTACGCCGCCCACAACATCGACATCGACGATCCCGAGTGGATCGACGCCCATGCGCAAAACGATCATCAGATCAGCAAGCTCGTCAGCTACCTCGACCAACCGCAACTCTCGCTGCGCGTCGCCATCGACGCCTTCCGCGAAGCGTTCATCGGAGGCTGACGGGATGCAACGCACGATTCACGTCCGCCGCCGCGCACGCTTGTCGCCCTTCGTTGCAGTCCTCGTCGCCGCCGGCCTCGTCGCTAGCGGCGCGGCCTGCGCACAGAACACGGGCGGCGCGACCGTCACGCCGGTCGGCAACGGCACGGTCGCGGCCGCCGCCCTGCCCGCGAACACGAACCCCGGCACCGCGCCGGCCACGGCGTCCGGCACGGTCGTGCACGGCACGGCCGGCACGATCACGCCGCCGCCCGCGAACGCGACGCCCGGCCAGGTGGTGGTCGGCGGCAAGGTGCCCGACGAGGCGACCAAGGCCGCCGTGCTACAGAAGCTGCGCGACACCTACGGCGCGGCGAACGTGGTCGACCAGATCGAGGTCGGCGATGTCGCGACGCCGCCGAACTGGAGCGCGAACGTGCAGAAGCTGCTCGGCGCGCAGCTCAAGCAGATCAGCAAGGGCCAGTTGAAGATCAACGGCACGCAGATCGAGATGAAGGGCGAGGTGCACAACGAAGCGCAGCGCCAGCAGCTCGCGAGCGACATGGCGAACACGCTGAATCCGACGTACACGATCAAGAACGGGCTGCGCGTGTCGGCATCCGAGCAGGGCGTGCTCGACCAGACGCTCGCTAACCGGACGATCGAGTTCGAGACGGGCAGCGCGACGCTCACGCCGCAAGGCAAGCAGATTCTCGACCAGATGGCGGCCGCGTTGTCGAAGATGCAGAACCGCACGGTCGACATCATCGGCCACACCGACAACTCGGGGAACCGGACGTCGAACATCGCGCTGAGCCAGGCACGCGCGGATGCGGTGAAGGGTTACCTGATCACGAAGAGCATTCTGCCGCAGCAGATGACGACGACGGGTGTCGGGCCGGATCAGCCGATCGCGCCGAACGACACGGCGGATGGGCGCGCGCGGAATCGACGGATCGAGTTCCGGGTGGGGCAGTAACGGAGGCGTGCCGCTCCGCGCGGAGCGGCCGGCAGGCAACGGGCGGCGGCAGTCATGCGCCGCCCTTTTGCGTTTACGACTGCTCGTCGGGCCTCACCCCGAGCAGCTCGCGGATATGCGACAGCGACCCGTCGTCCTTCACGACGCTCTCGAGCCACTTGTGCAGCGGCATGTCGGCCCATTCGGCGGCCTTGTCCGCGAGATACGCGACCGGGCTGTGCGGCTCGGTCTGGCGGAAGTAACGTGCGACCGCACGCAGCTGGTCGACGGCCTGCGCACGGTTCTGGATGCCGGCGATCATGTGCGTCACCGGCGGACGCGGAGCGGTCTGCGACTGCACTTGGGTCTCCTCGGTGTGGAACGTGTCGCCGAAGCTCGGCTCGATGCGCTCGGGCTGGGCCTGCGGTGCCGACGGCGCATGCGGCGCGCTGCCCGTATAGCCCTGCTCGCGCGCAAAGCGCTCGGCGAGCCGGTACACGGTCTCGAACGCGTCACGCGTCTGCCGGAAGCTCGGCGCCGAATCGCCCGCGCGTTCGACGAGCCGTTCCTCGAACGCGTCGAGCGCAAACTCGAACACCTTCAGGTTCGCGAGCAGCGCCGTGTAGAACGCGATCGGCGTCACGCGCCGCGACGCATCGATCTGCTCGACCGACGGCTTGCCGCGCGCGATGTCGTCCGCGTGTTCGGGGTCGCGCTTCACGGCCTGCGCCACATGCTGCGCGACTTCCCAGTCGAGCGTGGTGAACGCGTTCGACGCGCCTTCCGTCACGGGAATGCCGCGCAGCAGCTCGGCCGTGCGACCGGACAGCCATGCGACGTTGCCGAGCCGGTATTCGACGTCGTCGCCTTCGGGCAGCGGATGCACGGTGTCCCAGTAGTCGCGGCACAGGCCTTCCAGCAGCGCATAGCCTTCGGTGAGGCCGATGATGCCGTCCTCGAGCGCGAGCGCCTCGGTCAGCCACACGGCGAGCCGCAGGTCCTTGGTGCGCGTGCGCAGCAGTTCGCCCGCGTGATCGACGACGAAGCCCCAGTCGGCCTCCTTGATCTCGGTCACCCACTCGCCCTGGTCGAGCGTCGGATCGTCATAGCGCCGCGCGTCCTGGATCGCGTCGAATTCGTTCGAGAACAGCAGGTCGTCGCCGCTGGGTGATGCATCGCTGATCGGCGTCAGCAGCTCGGGGAGATTGATCGGCATGGTTCGGTCAGTTCATCAATGCGGGTTGCGCGGCCGCGCTCATTCGACGGTGTACGCGAATTCGCCGGCCTCGTCCGCGCGCACCGCGATGCGCGCGATGGCCGCGCCGTCGGCGATCCGCCCGAGCACGTGGCCCGCGATCTCCGGCAGCAGCGTGCCGTTCAGGATATGGTCGACGTTGCGGGCGCCCGAATCGACCTCGGTGCAGCGCGCGAGCACCGCATCGACGAGCGATTCGTCCCATTCGAACGCGGCCTTGTGGTTCGCTTCGATGCGACGGCGGATCCGTTCGAGCTTCAGCTCGATGATCTCGGCCAGCACGTCGTCGGAAATCGGGTAGTACGGCACGACCTTCATCCGGCCGAGAAACGCCGGCTTGAACGTCTTGTACAACTGCGGACGCAGCGCCTCGGCGAGCGCGTCCGGATCGGGCAGCTCCTCCGCCGGCTTGTTCAGGCACGCCTGCATCACCGCGGCCGACCCGACGTTCGACGTCAGGATGATCAGCGTGTTGCGGAAGTCGATCTCGCGCCCTTCGGCGTCGTCCATCGTGCCCTTGTCGAACACCTGGAAGAACATCTCGAGCACGTCCGGGTGCGCCTTCTCGACCTCGTCGAGCAGCACGACGGAATACGGGTTGCGGCGCACGGCCTCGGTCAGCACGCCACCCTCGCCATAGCCGACGTAGCCCGGCGGCGAACCCTTCAGGCCCGACACGCTGTGCGCTTCCTGGTACTCGCTCATGTTGATCGTGACCATCTTGCGCTCGCCGCCGTACAGGATGTCGGCCAGCGCGAGCGCCGTCTCGGTCTTGCCGACGCCCGACGGCCCGACGAACATGAACACGCCGCGTGGCTTGTTTGGATCCTCGAGGTTCGCGGTCGCGGTACGCACGCGCTGCGCGATCGCGTCCAGCGCATGATCCTGGCCGATCACGCGTGCAGTGAGCAGCGGCTGCAGGTTCAGCACGGTGTCGATCTCGTCCTTCACCATCCGGCCGAGCGGAATGCCCGTCCACGCGGCGACGATCTCGGCGACCACATGGCCGTCGACCTGCAGCGGCACCATCGGCTCGCCGCCCTGCAGCGCATGCAGCGCCGCGACGCGTTCGGCCAGTTTCTCGCGCGTGGCCGGCACGTCGACCGGCTCGCCGTCTTCCGACGGGCCGCGTGCCTTGTCGAGCGTGTCGCGCAGTTCGGTGATCTCGGCGACGATCGCGCGCTCGGCTTCATAGCGCGCCTCGTCCTCGGTCAATTGCGCGAGCGCCGTGTCGCGGGCGCCGCACAGCTCGCCGAGTCGCTCGTCGTGCGACGCGCCGCCCGCCGCTTCGCGCTCCAGCGACGCGATTTCCGCGTCGATGCGCTCGATGCGCTTCTTCGTGTCGTCGATCGCCGCCGGCGTCGCGCTGTGCGCGAGCGCGACCTTCGCGCACGCGGTGTCGAGCACGCTGATCGCCTTGTCCGGCAGCTGACGGCCGCTGATGTAGCGATGCGACAGGCGTACGGCCTCGGTGATCGCATCGTCGAGGATCCGCACGTTGAAGTGCTTCTCCATCAGGCCGGACATCCCGCGCAGCATCGCGGCCGCGAGCGGCTCGCTCGGCTCCTCGACCTTCACGACCTGGAAGCGCCGCGCGAGCGCCGCATCCTTCTCGAAGTACTTCTTGTATTCGCTCCACGTCGTCGCGGCGATCGTGCGCAGCTCGCCGCGCGCGAGCGCCGGCTTCAGCAGGTTTGCCGCGTCGTTCTGGCCGGCCTGGCCGCCCGCGCCGATGATGGTGTGCGCCTCGTCGATGAACAGGATGATCGGATGCGCGCTCTTCTTCACCTCGTCGATCACGCTCTTCAGGCGGTTCTCGAACTCGCCCTTCACGCTCGCGCCGGCCTGCAGCAGGCCCATGTCGAGCACGTGCAGCGCGACGCCGGAGAGCGGCGGCGGCACGTCGTCGGCCGCGATCCGCAGCGCGAGGCCCTCGACGACCGCCGTTTTGCCGACGCCGGCCTCGCCGGTCATGATCGGGTTGTTCTGGCGGCGGCGCATCAGGATGTCGATCGCCTGGCGGATCTCCGCTTCGCGGCCGATCACCGGGTCGATCTTGCCGTCGCGTGCGCGCTGCGTGAGGTTGGTCGTGTACGTGTCGAGCGCGGGCGTCTTCGACGGGCCGGCCGCGGGCGCGGCGCCGTCAGCGGCCGACGCAACGTCGTCGCCTTCCACCTCCGCCTGGCGCGGCTCGGCCTCGCTCGAGCCGGCCATGATCTCGTCGAACTTGTGCTTCAGGTCCGTCACGTTCATTTCCGCGAACTGCGACGACATGCGCTGCGCGAACTGCGCGAGATCGGGTGCGGTCAGCAGCGCGAGCAGCAGGTGCCCCGAGCGGATGCGGCCGAGCTGCGAATCGAGCGATGCGATCAGCCACGCCTGTTCGAACAGCGCGATCAAGTGCACGGAGAACACCGGCGTGCGCGTATTGCCCGTCTTCAGGCGCGTGAGTTCGCGCTCGAGATCGGCACGCAGCGCATGCGGATCGACGCGGCTGGCGCGCAGCGCGAGCGGCAGGTCGCCCGTCGCTTCGTCCAGCAGCGCAAGGAACAAGTGCTCCAGATCGACCTCGTAATGGCCGCGCGCCAGGCACGCGCTCGCCGCCCGCTCGGTCGCGTGCCGACACAGCGGGTTCAGTTTCGTGATCAGGGTCTTCAGGGGCGTGCTCATGGCGTCGATCTCAGGTTCGATTGCGTCTTTGTTGTCGTTCGGAATCAGTGAATCACATGCAGTTCGTAGCGTGCATCCGACCGGTCGTCGACCGCGTCGCGTGTGCAAAGGAACGCGTCCCAGCCGAGCCGCGAGCCCGCGCCGAGCACGCTCGCGCCGACCTCGATGCGCTTCAGCACGAGCTTCACCTCGTATTCGAGCGTGACGCCGGCGAGCAGCGTCAGCATCCGCTCGAGCGCGACGGCCTGCGCGCCGCCGGGCAGGAACGCCTCGTAGTCGCGCTTGGACAGCGGGCCGACGACGATCCGCGCGCGCATGTCGCGCTGCCACACCCGTTCGCCGACGAGCGCCGTCGCGCCGAGCACCGCGTTGACCTCGCCGAGCACGCTGAGCTGGTCAGGCGGCACGTCGTACCACTTGCCGACGAACTGGTCGATCTTCACCGGCACGCGGAAGTAATCGGACAGCGTGCGCTGCAGGTACGCGGCCGACATCGGCCGGTGCCGCGCGGCGAGCGCGTAGCCGGCGACGGCCTCGTCGAGCACGCCGCCCGCGCCGGCCGCGAGGCTGTCGCGGACCTCGTCGCTCGGCACCCCGGCGATCGCGAGCAGCAGCGGCAGGTAGCGCTCGTCGCGATCGAGTTCGTAATGGAACGGCAGCCGGTATTTTTTCCACGCCGCGTAGAACAGCGCGGTCGCGCGGTTCGAGAACACGTCGAAGAACGCGCGGGCCGCGTGGTCGCGCTTCAGGTGCTCGCGCGCGACGATCTGCTCGGTGTAGTGCAGCGGCAGCGCGCCCTGCCCGCCAAGCAGCCCGAAGAACGCGGGCGTCAGCTCGACGTGGCCGAGCTCGCCGGCCGCGAGCGCGGCGCCGCGCTCCTCGCCCGAATCGAGCAGCGTGCCGCCATCGTCGAACGAGCGGGCGCCTTCGATCTCGCTCGGCGGGAAGCCGAGCGACAGCGTGTTGCGGAATTCGATGCGCTGCGCGACGACGTCACCCTGCCGCCAAGCGCCCGGCGCATCTGACGCCTGCCGCGCGAACAGCCCTTCGAGCACGCGCACCGCCTGGAAGAACTCGAAGCGGTGCGGCTCGTCGAGCAGCGCGTCGACTACGCCAGGATCGATTCGCCGGTTCGGGGCTTGCATCGGATAATCTCCTCGCCGGTGCGCTTCGACACGACGACTAGTTGAACGAAACTGTTGAGGTGGACATACAGCCCGAAGAAGCTGTCGAGCACGCGCACGAACGACGCGAGGCTCGCGCCGACGAAGTGTTCCTCGTCGATCGTCAGGCGGATCTCGATGCCGCGCACGAAGGTCGCGAACGGCTTGCCGGGCAGCCACTGCACGGCGCCGCGCTGCTCGACGCCGGTCAGCCCGTCGATCTGACGCATCGACACGGCGGTGCGCCGCAGGTCGTACAGCGTCAGCATTTCCTTGAGCGGCGCGAGCCCGTGCGCGACCAGCGACACGTGGTTCAGCGCGAGGTGCGACACGAGCCGCCAGTGCGCGGCACGGCCGCGCTCGAAACGCACGCTCTGCGTCGGGCGCCGCAAGAGCGAGATGCCGCTCGTCTGCGCGCCGCCTTCCTGGAACAGGTCGCCGCCTTCGAGGCCGAACGCGAGCATCGACGGCAGGTCGCGGTTCGTGCAGGTGAGATCGAGGCTCAGCGTGTCGGTCTGCGGCGACGTTGGCTCGAAGTCGATGTCGACGATCGAGATCTCGGTTTCGTAGCCGGGGCTCTTCTGCGCGACCCAGTCGTTGCGGCGCGCAAACCAGTAATGACCGATCCGTGCCGACTCGCCGTGATGCAGCGAATAGAACGGCCGGAACTCGATCACCGACTCTTCATGCGCCTGCTGCCGGACGAGCTTCACCGAATCGATCGAGTACACCTCGTACGCGAACGCGCGGCGCGCTTCGGCGATCACCGGGTACGACACGGCGCGGTGCGTGATGCGAATCGGCTCGCCGTGCTGGCGGAACAGGTTGACGATCGGCGTGCAGAACAGCCGGAAGTGGCTCGCCGTCAGCAGTTCGAGCAGCCGCGCGACGTGCGAATCGCTGCGCACGTCCTGCAGCACGAGATGCAGCGTCGCGCGCTGGCAGCGGCCCGTCGCGCGTGCGATCGCCGCGATGTCGAAGTCGACGAAATCGAACTTGTCGGAGAACGCAAAGTATTCGGTGAGCAGGCGATACGCGGGGTGCGACTTCGCCGGATAGTCGATCAGCGCGTCGTCCTCGTCGAAGCCGGCGTGCGCGATCGGTAGCTTGCGCAACGCGGTCCAGCGGCCGTTGCGTTCGGGCTCGACATACGCGCCGAGCACGTTGACGAACAGGCAGTCGGTCAGCGCGGCGACGAACGACTGTTCGCCGTGCAGGTGCGCGCGCAGCGTCGGCAGCTTCAGTGCGCCGAGATCGAGCTGCGCGGCGAGCGACTCGAATGTGATCGAGATCACGCCCGTCGCGTTGGACGGCAGCACTGTCGCGCTCGGCGCGAGCGCGACCGGCGTGTAGCGCGCTTCCGAAATGCGGATCGGCGCGAGCGTCACGTCATAGGCGGTGCGAAACCGGCACTGCACGCCACGGATCGGACGGCTCTTCAGTTCAGTGCCACGATCGATCACGACCGGTTCGGTCTGCTGGCCGGGCGAAGCTGGCGTGAACTGCGCGATCGAGCACGACGGGAACGGCCGCAGGTAGTGCGGATACAGCACTTCCAGCAGCGCTTCGGTGAATTCCGGGTAATCGTCGTCGAGCTTCTTGTTGATCCGCGCGCCGAGCAGCGCGAACGACTCGATCATCCGCTCGACGTGCGGATCCTCGCAGTGCTCGCCGGACAACGCGAGCCGCGCGGCGATCTTCGGATAGCGTTCGGCGAAATCTCGCGAATAGCGCCGCAAAAACGATAATTCGCGCTCGTAATACGGCAGCAATTCTTCCATCGACGACCCCGAACCTCAATATTTCCTGCCGGACCCTGATCCACCACCGGGCGGTCCGGCCCGCTCGGCGGCTTGATTTACAGCATTCTTGCAGCGCGTGCGCGCGTGACTGAATACTGCAGCGTCGACGGCTGCAGCATCGCGTCGAAACTGACCGGCTCCTCGGCCGGATGCACGACGAGCAGCGCCTGGATTGCGAAGTAAAGCGCGTTGGTCGACTGCTCGTTCAGCTCGAACGTCACCTGCACCTGCTGCAGTCGCGGCTCGTGGCGCGCGATGGCCTGCTGGATCGACTTGCAGATGAACGCGCGATCGTAGTGACTCGCGAGGCTCAGCCCCGCGAAATCGTTCAGCCCGTAGGTCAGCACCGACTTCTGGCATTCCGGCAGTGCGGCCAGCTCGATTTCGGTGTGCGCGATACGGGTATTGAGGATCGCCTCGACGTCGCGGGCGACCGTGTTCTTGAGCTCGTCCAGCGACAGTTGCCGCATCGCGGCCGAGGCCGGCAGGTGCGGTTCATCGTCGAACAGCTTGTCGAGAAAACTGGGTTCGAATCGTTTCATCGGCCGGCGTACACAGCGAAAACGGCAACGGGACGCGACGCGCCCCGTTGCCGCAACCGACGTTAGACCGCGTAGGTCTTGTCGTTCTTCGTCAGGCTCCAGGCGCCCTGCGTGTTGCCGCCCTGGTTGCCGCCGATCTTCTGCTGGGTCTGCTTCCACTGCACGGCCGCGTACTTCAGCGAGAACGTCTCGAGCGGCAGACCTTCTTCGCGGACGCTCGGCGCGATGCTCGAGATGATCACGTACTTGAGCTTCACTTCCAGGTACTGCACGCGCTTGCCTTCACCGTCTGCGCGCGAGAAATGGACCGTCACTTCATCGAACGTGGTGCCGCCCGAAGCGTGTTGGTACAGCAGCGGGCTCGACGAATCGATTTCCTTCGTGAAAATCATGTCGCCGTGCTCGCAGCGCGTCATCGTGTGACCGCCTGCGGTCGATGCGGTTGCCGAACGCGGTTGAACGATCGAGTGATCCCACGATTTCAGCTCGATCCAGCCCTGGTGGTCCTTGTCCGCGGACTCGCCCTTCACCGCGGGACTACCAAACTGCAAGTGCATATGTAACATGGCCCTTCGACTCCCCAAAGAGGTGGTTTTAACGTCCTACCCAGGCGGCCCGCCCGGGCGATTTGCTCGCTTATGAATTTGCCGGTTTGGGCAGATCAGCGACAAGTCGCAGAGAAATCGAGAGTTCGTCGAGCTGAAAGTGCGGGCGCAGGAACGCGACCGAACGATACGAGCCCGGCTTGCCCGGAATCTCCGACACTTGTATGGATGCCTCGCGCAGCGGGAATTGCGCTTTCTGTTCCTGCGATGCGTTGTCGTCGAGCAGGACGTACTGCGAAATCCACCGGTTGAGGAAAGTCTCCACGTTCTGCGCCGATGCGAAGCTGCCGATCTTGTCCCGCATCATCGCCTTCAGGTAGTGCGCCACGCGCGATACCGAGAAGATGTACTGAAGCTGGGCGGACAGGACGGCGTTCGCATTCGCGCTGTCGGTGCTGTATTTTTTCGGTTTCTGCACCGATTGCGCGGCGAAGAACGCAGCGTAATCCGAGTTCTTGCAATGGACGAGCGGGATGAAGCCGAGGTCGCTCAGCTCCTTCTCGCGGCGATCGGTGATCGCGATTTCGGTCGGGCACTTCAGCGCGACTTCACCGTCGTCGGTCTTGAACGTGTGGGTCGGCAAATCCTCGACGAGGCCGCCGCCTTCGACGCCGCGAATCGCCGCGCACCAGCCGAAGTCGTCGAACGCAGCTGTCAGGCGTGCCGCGAAGGCCCACGCCGCGTTGCACCACAGGTACTTGTCGTGCTCGGTGCCGTCGACATCCTCGACGAAGTTGAAGTTCTCCGCGGTCTGGCCGTCCTTCGGATTGAACGGCAGGCGGCCGAGGAAACGCGGCAGCGTGAGGCCGACGTAGCGCGAATCTTCGGCGTCGCGGAACGACTTCCACTTCGCATATTCGACCGTGTCGAACACCTTGCCGAGGTCGCGCGGCTTGCCGAGGTCGGAGAACGACTCGAGGCCGAGCAGCTCCGGCGACGCCGACGCGATGAACGGCGCATGCGCGGCCGCCGCGACGTGCGACATCTGCTCGATGAAGTACATGTCTTCCGGTTGGCGCGAGATCTCGTAATCGCCGATCAGCGCCCCGAACGGCGAGCCGCCGAACGTGCCGAACTCTTCTTCGTAGACCTTCTTGAACAGCGCGCTCTGGTCGAACTCGCTCGCGCCCTTGAAGTCGCGCACGAGGTCGCGCTTCGGTGCGTGCAGCGCCTTGATCTTGATCGTCTGGCCGGTGTTGCTTTCCTTGACCAGGTAGTCCATCCCGCGCCATGTGCTTTCGAGGCGCTGGAATTCCGGCGCGTGCATCACCGCGGACAGCTGCGTGGAGATCAGGCGGTCGAGTTCCGCGACGCGCGCGTCGATCGTCGCCGACAGGTTGTCCGACACGATCACCGTGCCGTCGAGCACCTGGTGCACGAGCTCGCCGATCAGGTCTTTCGCGCGCGCATGCTCGGAATCGGATTTCGCGACCTTGCTCTTCTCGACGATGTCGTCGAGCAGCGAAGTCCCGGCGGCGTATTCCGCGCCGCTCGCTTGGGCCGCAGCCGTTTGCTGGTTCATCTCAACACTCCGTCGTCATTCGCCGTCTTTGTCGCCGCCCGTGCCCTTCGCGAGCTCCTGCAGCTGCTGCGTGTTCTTCAGCACTTCCGACAGCAGATCCTCGAGCTTGTCGTTGCCGGCGAGCTTGTTGCGCAGGTCGGCGAGCTTCGAGCGCGCCTCGAGCAGGCGGCGCAGCGGCTCGACCTGCTCGACGACTTCGTCCGGGCTGAAATCCGACAGCGAACGGAACTTCAGGTCGACCGCGAACTTGCCGCCTTCCGGGCTCAGGCGGTTTTCCACCTGAAACGCGGCGCGCGGCTCGATCGCCTTCATCACGTCGTCGAAGTTGTCACGGTCGATGTTGACGAACTTGCGGTCGCGCAGCTTCGGCTGCTCGACTTCCGACTGGCCCGCCAGATCGCCGACGACCCCGACGACGAACGGCAGTTCCTTCACCTCGATCGCATCGCCCTTCTCGACCTCGTAGGTCAGCTGGACGCGCGGCGGCCGTATCTTCTGCAAGCTTTTCTGAATGCTTTCTTTCTTGGCCATCTCGACGGCTCCCAGGTTAGTTGTGGTTATCGCGTCAGTTTCGGTCAGCGCAGGGCACTGAACGGATCGGCGCCACCCTTTTGCGGCGCGACGGGCGGCGTCGGCGCGGTGGTTGCAGCCGCCGCTGCCTCGGCGGCCGGTGCGGCACCCGCCTTCGGACGATGAATCACGCGGCGCGTCGTGCGCGTCTTCGCGCCCCGTTGCTCCGGCGGGAACAGCGCCGATTCGCCGAGCGTATCGCGCAGCTGCTTCGCGAGCGCCTGCGCGTCCGACTTCGCGTCGCCGGCCAGCGACGAATCCTGGCGCAGCTCGCCGAGCGACTGCGTCGCGATCCGCAGGCCCGCGACGGCAAGCACGCTCTTCGCCTGGCGGTCGGTCGCGTCGCGCTGCAGTGCTTCCTGCGCGGCGACGATCGCCTGGCCATAGTGGTTCTGTGCAAACTGGATCTGCGCGATGCGCGACCACGGTTCCTCGCGCGTCGGATCCGACTTCGCGAGTTGCTGGTACAGGCCGAGCGCCTTGTCCTGATCACCCGATTTCGCAACGGCGTCCGCATCGGCCAGCGACTTGTTGAACACCTCGGCAGTCGGCGGCGCCGGCGGCTGGCTCGCACAACCGGCGATCACGCCGCAAGCCAGCACTACCCCAGAAAGTTTTGCGAAGAGACGGTCTTTCATCGTTATATCCACCGGCGCGTGAGTATTAAAATCATTGAGAATCTGGTTCTTTTGCTTTGCAAGAAGCGCGCGGGTATAGTACCGATCAATTTTTCATAATTCAATCGCTGCGTGCAGAGTAATTCCTTTTAAAACCGTGCGCTACCCCCTCGAAACGCCTCTGGCAGCAGCCCGACGGCGGCTTTTCCATCGGCCGGAATGCGCAAGTTTTACTTGCTCTGCAGCGCATCGCCCGGATGACGGAAAAAATTTCCGAAGGCGCGATGCATCGCAGTGTGCTTAATAGTTGAACGGCAGATAAGCCGGGCATTCGCGGCGAACGCGGAAAGGCCCGGTAGTTTTGACAGGGGAGTTAAAGGCGGCACGCCGGAAATACGATGAGATCGTCCATGATTCGCTATGCGCTGCCGCTGATCGCCTGCGCGCTCCTGGCCGGATGCGCGGCCGCCCCGCTGCTCGGTTCCGCCGCGGGCGCCGTGATGCAGGCTGCCGGCATCGGCAAGCCCGAACTGCCGGATGCCCAGAAGCCGCCGCGCAATATCGGGCTCACGCTCGCCGCCGCGCCCAATCTCAACGCCGCGAACGATCACAAGCCGCTCGCATTAGTAGTAAGGCTCTACGCGCTAAAGGATCCGACTTCGTTCCAGCAGGCGCCGTTCGATGCGTTCACCGATCCGACCAAGGAAAAGGCAGCGCTGGGCGCCGATCTGCTCAACGTGCGTGAAATCACGCTGATTCCGGGCCAGCGCTATACAGCGACCGAAAAGGTATCGCGCGAAGCGCAGGCATTCGGCATCGTCGCTCTGTTTCGTGATCCCGCAATCCAGCGATGGAAACTGACGTTCGATCCGGCAAAGTCGGAGAAATCCGGCATAATCATCGGCCTGCATAATTGCGCGATGACGGTCACCGATGGCTCCGTCATCGCACCGCAACAAGGTGCGCCTTCGCAACCGCTGAATATGCTTTCGTCGGTCACCTGCGGTTAAACATGACGCACGAGTGTCAATTAACAAGAGTTAACAAATTGGCGATTTAATTCGGGCATGAACAAATCGATTACATCGCAACGCCACATTAACCGGATTTGACATGAGCTATTCGGCCAAGGTGCTTTGGGGGGAAGGGCTGTTCCTCCGGCCTCAACACTTTCAGCGGCAGGACGCCTACCACGAGGCGCGCCTGTTCGAATCCATCCAGGCGATCCAGCCGTACAACTGGGGCGTGCGCTCGGTGCGCATCGACCGCGATGCGCTCGGCAGCAACGTGCTGCGCGTAGCCGAACTCGCACTCGTGTTCCAGGACGGCGCACTGTATGCCGCGCCGCAGGCCGACGACCTGCCGCCGCCGATCGCGCTCGACACGCTGCCCGACGGCATCAACGAATTCGTGTTCTACCTCGCGCTGCACCCGCTGCGCGAGAACGGCACCAACTACAGCGACGATCCGGCCGCCGGCTTCATGACGCGTTTCGTCAGCGAGCAGACGAGTGTCGCCGACAACTTCACCGACGCCGCCGAAGCCGACATCACGTTCCTGAAGACGCAGGTCAAGCTGATCGCGCACAGCGAGCCGCGCGACCAGCTGCTGTCGGTGCCGCTCGTGCGCGTGCGCCGCACCGCGACGTCCGGCTTCGAGATCGACGACAGCTTCGTGCCGCCGTGCCTCGCGATCGACGCGTCGCCGATCCTGCACCAGCGGCTGCGCCAGCTCGTCGACGCGCTGCAGGCGAAGGTCAACGCGCTGTACGGCTTTCATCGCGAGCCGTCGAAGAACATCATCGAGTTCCGCTCGGGCGACATCGCATCGTTCTGGCTGCTGCACACCGCGAACGCCGCGTTTGCGACGCTCGCTCACCTGCACCAGCATGCGGCGCTGCATCCCGAGCGGTTGTTCCAGGAACTGCTGCGCCTCGCGGGCCAGCTGATGACGTTCTCGAAGGGCTATACGCTCGCCGACCTGCCCGTGTATCGCCACGACGATCCGGGCCCGAGCTTCGCGCGTCTCGACCTGATGCTGCGCGAGCTGCTCGACACCGTGATCTCGACGCGCTACTTCGCGATCACGCTCGACGAGGTGCGTCCGTCGTTCCACCTCGGCCGCCTCGATTCGGGCAAGATCGACGACAAGACCGAGTTCTATCTGGCCGTGTCCGCGGACATGCCCAACGTCGAGCTCATCGATGCGGTGCCGGCCCGCTTCAAGGTCGGTGCGCCCGACGATGTCGACAAGCTCGTGCTGTCGGCCATGCCCGGCGTGCGGCTGTCGTACATGCCGCAGGTGCCGCCCGCGATTCCGGTGCGGCCCGGCGCGTGCTATTTCCAGCTCGATTCGCGCGGTGCGCTGTACGAGCGCATGCTGCAGGCCCAGTCCGCGATGATCTATGCACCGACTGGCATCAATGACCTGAAATTCGAACTGATCGCGGTCACATCATGAGCTACGCGCCCTCCCTGTTCGGCGACAACACGCCGGCCCCGTTGCAGACCCCGGCGTCGACCGACGCCGCGTTCCAGGCCCGTTCGCTGCTCGATCTGCTGTACGACGGGTTCTTCATGCTGTTCCTGCTCAAGAACGGCCGCGAGCCGGACAGCGCGGGCGAGTTCAGCACGAAGATCCAGGAATTCCTGTCGGATTTCGAGCGCGGCGCGAAGAAGCTCAACATTCCCGCCGAGGACGTGTACGGCGCGAAGTTCGCGTACTGCGCCGCCGTCGACGAGATGGTGCTGTCATCGCAGTTCAAGATCCGGACCGACTGGGAACGCCGGCCGCTGCAACTCGTGCTGTTCGGCGAGCAGCTCGCGGGGGAGAAGTTCTTTCAGTATCTCGAGGAATGTCGGGCACAGGGCGCGGCGCGACTGCAGTCGCTCGAGGTGTTTCATATGTGCCTGCTGCTCGGGTTCCAGGGCAAGTATCTGCTCGAAGGGCCGGAGAAGCTGGCTTACCTCACCGCGCGGCTGGGCGACGAGATCGCGCATATGAAGGGCAAGCGCGCACCGTTCGCGCCGCACTGGCCGCTGCCGGATCAGATCGCACATCGGTTGAAGCGCGAGGTGCCGGTTTGGGCGATCGGGGCGGTGTTCGCGCTCGTCGCGCTGCTGGGGTACCTCGGGCTCAATACGTATCTGAAGGACAAGACGCTGCAGGCGCTGGCGCCTTATTCGCAGGTCATCAAAGTGGGCCCGGAGTCGGCTAATTTGACGATTTCGTTGCCTTGACGGGCGGGCTTCGTTCGACGCTGCTGCTTCATGAAAAAAGGACCGCCTGGCGGTCCTTTCTTACTGTGGCGCGTGGCGCGCGTCGTCAGAGCAGAATGAATTCTTCGTTGTCGACGTAGAACACGAATGCGTCGAACAGTTGCGCGACGCTCGGTTCGTCGACCTGATCATGCGCGTTGATCACGATGTCCTCGATCGTCGTGCTATTCAGCGTGACGCGCCAGCCCGGTTGCGGTGCTGTGGCGGGCGGCGTATCGGCTTCGGCTTGCTCGGCGTCTTCGATGAATGCGCCCTCTGTATCGAGCGTCCACGGCATCGGCGGCAGACAGAGCCAACCGGAGAAATCGCCGGGGTGTTCGAGAATGTGTTTCAGCGACGCTGCAGTCGCGACGGTGGTCAACATGGGCATTGCGGTTGCATGGCTTGGTGAATACGGTGCGGAGATCGTGACGTCACGATTCAAGCCGTGATTATGCCAACTCCCGGACCGTAAGATTGGCCGGCGTTCGTTGTCGGCCGATCCGCATGATCGCGCAACGTCTCATTTGCGGTCTTTGGCGTTCCACGAACGCCGGCGTACGCTTAGGTCGTGAGCCCGCCATCGGCACCGAGGCGGCATGCGGTATGCGATATGCACGTATCCGTTGATCGGCCGGTTGCTGCGATTGCCCTGCTGGACCCACAACGTGACCGGCTGCGCGATCCGCTTTTAAAGGAATATTTTCAAGCGTGTTCCGGACAGGCCGGGAGAACGGTTCAAACGCTCGTTCGGCATGTACGAGCCATGTCGTCACGCTGCACCGCTCACCCTGCGCCCACTGAAATCGATTGCAATCAGGGCCAATTCGACTTCCGGCGCGGCCCGGTTGCGAGTAGTGTCTACGTGCCCGTATTCCGGCCCAGCCCGGGCACGACCGATACCCGGCGCTCGATTACCACACTGAACACTGGAGATCTGCGATGAAACGTTCGAAGTTCCTGCTGTCGGGCCTGCTGCTCGCGTCGGCCCTCGGCTTCACGGCCGTCGCCGCCCACGCGGACGATCTGCTCGATTCGGTGAAGAAAGCCGGCGTGCTGCGCGTCGGGCTCGAAGGCACGTATCCGCCGTTCAACTCGCGCGGCACGTCGGGTCAGCTCGAGGGTTTCGACGTCGACGTCGCGAATGCGGTTGCCGGCAAGCTCGGCGTGAAGACGCAGTTCGTGCCGACCGAATGGAGCGGCATCATCGCGGGCCTGCAGGCCGGCAAATTCGACGTAATCGTCAACCAGGTCACGATCACGCCGCAGCGCAAGGAAGCGCTCGACTTCAGCGAACCGTACACGTACTCGGCCGCGCAGCTGATCCAGCGCAAGGACGACACGCGCAACTTCAAGTCGCTCGAGGATTTCAAGGGCAAGAAACTCGGCGTGACGCTCGGCACCAACTACGACCAGATGGCGCGCAGCGTGCCGGGCATCGAGGTGCAGACGTATCCGGGCGCGCCGGAGAAGCTGCGCGACCTTGCCGCCGGCCGGATCGAGGCGACGCTCGATGACCGCCTGATGCTGCCGTACATGATCAAGACGTCGAACCTGCCGCTGCGCTCGGGTGCGGTGCTGAACGGCGGCAAGCAGGAGATGGCGATCCCGTTCCGCAAGGGCAATCCGAAGTTCGAGAAGGCCATCAACGACGCGCTGGACTCGCTGCGCAAGGACGGCACGTTGAAGAAGATCTCGATGCACTGGTTCGGCAGCGACGTGACGGTGCCGGTCGCGCAGTAAGCGGTTCGCCGCACTTTCACCGCGTCACGACCTTCGCTGCGGCGAAGGCGTGACGCGCTTCTGCAGTTCTGTCCCCTTCCTTCAAGCCGCTTCGTCGAAGCGCGCAAGCAGCATCTGGCCGATCGATGTCAGCGCCGGGCGCGCGGCCACCGCATTCACGCGCACCTGCGTATCGTCAACAAGCCGCTTTTCGACGAGCACGGCGAATGCCGGGTTCGCCAGGTCGACGCTGTCCGGCGCGCGTGCAATGCGCAGCAGCATCGAAAATTCATGTGGACTCAGCATGGTCCCTGTCTCCTGATCGTCCGCGATCCAGCTCAATCGGCGTCGATCGTGTTTTCGAATGAAATGGTGCGAGGCCTTGTCGATGCGTTGCCGGAAGCGAGATCCCGGTTGACCGCTGCGCGACGCAGGCACGGTGTCGTGGGCGGGTTACGCACGCCCGGATCGCGGCAATGGAGCCGCGACGGGAACGTGCAACCTTAGGGACGCAGCGTGACGCGACTGTGACAGTAAAACGGGGGCAAAAGAGCGCGCGTGACAAGCCGCTTCGATCCGTCCGATGCCGATTCGACCGACGACCAAACGCCTCGCGTTTCCCACCGTCATCGCGGATCGACCGAATACGGTAAGCCGTCTCCCGCCGCGTTCGCATGACGCATCTAGCGCACGACCACGTTGACCGCGCGCCTGAGCGTCATGGTCGATTCGCCTGATCGGAGTGGACATGCGCCGCGCCGGCAAACGGCACGGCTTGCGACGGGCGGCCGTAATTCGCGGACCGGTGGCGCCTCGCGTCGATGGCTGACTGTGAGTGTGGAAGATGCGACGCGACTCGTATCGGTCGACGATGTGCCGTATTTCCAAGCGTCGGAGATGTACACGGAAATCGTCACGTCCGGCGAACGGCTCGTGATTCGTACGCCGTTGAAGGCGCTGACGCAGCGGCTCGATCCGAAGCGATTCGCGCAGGTGCATCGCGGCGTGATCGTTGTGTACGCAGCGAACGATCGTGTCGAGCACGATTTGCCGGGAAGGCTGCGGATTCGCGTGCGTGGGCAGCAGGAGATGCTGCCGGTCAGTTGCGCGCATGCGGGGTTACTCAGGTAGATGTGATGCTATCCACCCCCTTTGCGCAGAACGCTCGCAATGTCGCTGCCGCCATGCCGTTTCGGCCACACCGATACGACAAATGCTGCCTGGTGCCTAGCCGTTACTTCCAAGGCACGCGCACATTGGCGTCATGATGGCCGGCCACCCAAACGGGTTACATGGCGGCCGCATGAAGGCGAAATCGAAAAGGGGTTACGAGACGAAATCTCGTAACCCCTTGTCAGATATGGTGCGGCTGCAGCACTCGAATCTAGCCGCAAAACCATTGCTACATATGGGTTTCAACAATTTCCATCCAAAAAGTACCAACATCGGTACCAACAAACCTGCTGGCTGCAGGCGTACGACGGCGGACTGAGCTAATCGCTGCATGGTTCCGCCCGCCGCCGAACATACTAGCTCGTGCCTGATACATCTTTCAAGCGGACGCCCTTGTAAAACACGTAATGTCGCTCTTCCACTCGCGTATAGACAGCCGCGAGTTTCGCTCCAAATTCGCGAGAACCTAGCTTTTCATAGCCGGGATTTGCCGCGACCCAAGCAAAGTAGTCGTCTAGGAGCGACTTGTGCTGCGATCGCACATCGTCTGCCATAGTGCGTTCCTCGCGCCACACCTCAAAACTGTCCGCCCGCACACGCTGCTCACTGCCTGCCCGGCGCACTTTGTCTGGCGGCTGCAAGCCGTTCTCAAGATAGTCGCGCAACCCCACCAGCAGCAGATTGAGGATTCCCGGTAACTGATGCAGCAGCGTCTCCTTCAGATCCGGATCGATTTCATTCTCCGAAAATGTTCGTGTGAACGGCACGACCGTGATGCGACGCCACAGCGCGGCATCGTCCGCGTTGATCCCCGGCATCTCGTTTGCGATCATGACCAGCGTAAATACGGGCATGAACTCGACATCCTCGACATAAAGCGTCCGCGCCGCCACCCGATCCCCGCCCGTCAACTGCTTGACCAGCCCCCCGTTGAGCTTGTGCTTCTTGGTCGGTTCGTTCACGGTTACAAACCGCTTTCTTTCCAGTTTCACAATCGATGGCGTTGGTCCATCATTCATCGTGCCTTGCACCATGAGCGCTGCGACACCAAGAGTGCTGGCTAGGCTTCCGAAGATTGCATTCAGCACCTCGACCGTGACAGATTTCCCGTTGCGTCCCGCGCCAAGGAAAATCACAAAAAGATGCTCTTTCGGCTTACCCAGCAGCATGCGCCCGCACAAACGCAGGAAGAATCCGATCAGATTGCGGTCGCACTCGAATATCTCGTCAAGAAACGACTCAAACCTCGGGGCACGCGCTTCAGGGTCAAAAATAACCGCGCTGTTGTTAGGCGCGATCGGTTTGAAGCGGGCCGGAACAAGCTCCCCGCTTAGCAGATTTAGCACACCGTTGGCGACGGGAAAGTAGGGATAGTCCGTCGCCTGCAATGCGTCGGACGCCTCAAGCATGAACTCGAGCGCAGCACGACCCAGCAAATCAAGCGATCGGCCATCTCCTGAATGTTTCGAAACGGCAGTCACCACCGCTAGGTTGCTATCGGTGCCGTGCGCCTTCTGGATCAAGCGATGACAATATGATTCGACAATCGTCCTGAACGCAAACGGATCCAGCGCTTCGTAGTGGTCCCCGACCCATCGCAACGCTTGCAGCGTCTGTTTTTCACCGTGCCCCCTGCGCACGACAGTGATATCCGGGTACATCTTGCTAGCCAGTAAGCGGCCAAGGTAACGCTCGCCCATCACTTCCTTGGGACCCACTGCCACGCGCCTCCGAAAGCCAGGGTTTGACCAGCCACGCTCCGCTGCCAGGAAGAAAATCGAATTCGGCGACGCCGACGATCCCGCATCGAAGGAATTCCACGCGACCTGCATGCGCTGCTCATCATAATTGCTTGCCCGACGCGACCACTCGTCCACCAGCTTGAAGCCGTCGAAGCCAAGGGGAGATGCGGCACCCAGCACCTTGATCCATGTGTCAAACGGCACCGGATCGATGTACTGCAAGGCTTCGCGCAGGTCCGCGAGGCGCTGGTGCTTGTCGTCATCGGTCACGACCTTCACGCCCAGTGAGCGCGCCACAGGAATTCGCGCCTGCAGTGACGCGGCGATCAGATCAACGTCGAACGCAGCGGCCAGTCCGGCAACGTCATACAAACGCTCCGGCTCACACCGCAACAGCTTGACCTCGGTTCCATGTTTGCGATTGATGAAGCCCGGCAAGCGTATCGCCTGCGTCACATTCGCAAAGCAAACGTCGCCCCCGAAACGGTGCGCGAGCGCGACAGCCATCCTGTTGAACGTGTCGTTGGCAACCGGCTGCTTAAAAATCCAGATCACGTGCTGGCGACCACCCGAAGTATTCACCACAATCGACGGCCCAAACAACGATCTCTGCCAGCGTGAAGGATCCACATCGTAATCAAGATCGACACCGACGGCCCACGAGCCCGTCACGCTACTTTTGGCGAAACCCTCACCATTGGTCATTCCGACAAGCATGAATGCTTCCCAGCCGTCGGCCTTCGACGCAGCGAAGTGCTTCTGTTGCTCCGTGAGCGTTCCCCACGTGCTCTCGACCTTGAGCACGCTCTTCCCGTCCTCGCCACGCAACATCCACTTGATCGTGAACGGCTGGTCCTCGCCATGTACCGCCCGGCATACCACCAGTGCCTCATGAAAGGACGCATCTTTGCCTAGTTCAATCTTGCTCATCTCTAGTCCTAGTTGATAGGCGTGAGCGATGTGAACATCACTGCTGTTACTTTTTTTTTTGCTTTTCAAAACTCGAAAACAATAAAAAAGTGACTCACATCGCTCACGCCGAAGTCATGATTTTTTTGCTGGGAAAGAGGCGCGCGGCCGCCACTCCAGCAAACGGGAGTGATGTGAGTGATTTACTGGGCTTCGCTCTCCTTGATGCGATCCTGAATCCAGGCTTGTACTTGGACCTCGGAAAAGAGAGTCTTCCGACCACACTTGATGATGCGCGGGAAGGTCGGATCGGAAGTGATCCGCTCGTACACGGCAGAACGGCTGAGACAAACCTGTCGGCAAAGCTCGATCAGGTCAATGAGACGATCGATGGTCATGGATGCCATCCTCAACTTCAAGCAGTTATGTCTTGAATGTCGAAGACGAGGGAAGACGGTCATACGAGATGCCAACCGTCCGGCCTTTAGGAAGGCCCACCAGCGTAAAGACAAATCGGCTGGTTACCCGGTGCAGTGGGTGCGCTGCGCGTCCTCTACGGTCGTGTTCGCCGAGTGGGAAAACAACCCGCCGGTGATCTCGCGACTAGCTCAGTCAAACTCTCGCACGAAAGGCTAGTGGGTCACCAACTGCTTCTCGTCCTATGTAACCGGCTGGAAGTGTTGCCAGTATGCACGAAAATCCACGCGGACACCACGTTGTTCCACCGTTGTACCAAGCCTTGACGATGTCTGATTTATAAGAGATACTTCGCACCGGAACACCCCAGGAACAACGGAGACGAGCCATGCCGGATACCTTCTATACAGCGAGCCTTAGCCGGACACAGGGCCGGAGCACTTGGGCTATCATTTTCCGGCATCCGAAGCGCACCGACCCGACGACTGGGAAGACGGGGCTTCGGGTGAGGCAGAGCCTGAAGACTGAGGATGAACAGGAGGCGGCAAAGCTCCGGGACGATATGAATGCCCTGCTTTCCAGCCCGCACCTCTGGGACCTCGGAGCGCGCGAGCAGGCGGCCGCCACGCTCGACCCCCGCGTGATTGACGTCTTCTACTATAAGCTCGAAGGCGGCGAGACCGATTTCCTCGGCTTGCGTGAGACGACTATCGCTTTACCCTCAGCGCAATCGAGCGAATATCGCCGGGCACTTCTGCTCGGCACCACCGGAGCCGGAAAGACGACGCTGCTGCGTCAAATCATCGGCACCGATCCGACGCGCGAGCGCTTCCCCTCCACTTCCACAGCGAAAACTACTGTTCACGAGACGGAGATCGTCCTAAGCGAAGGGGCGTTCCGGGCTGTGGTGACATTCTTCCCGATGGAGGACGTTCGCGAACATCTGAAGGAATGCGCGTCAGCGGCAGTCCTCGCCGCCTACCGCGGTGAGTCCGACGGCGAGCAAATGCGCCGCCTTCTGACCCACGTGAACCAGCGCTTCCGCTTCAACTATGTGCTAGGCAACGGGCTGGTGAAGGAGGTCAGTGACTTCGATGACGAACCCGAGGCTGAAGGAACTTCAGACAGCGGAGAGTTGCTCAAGCAGACGAACGCGGTTCTGGCACAGACGCTCGTTGCGCTCAAAGATATCGCGGTCCGGCATGGCGACGAACTGCGACAGGAGCTGAACGCGACAGAGGAGAAAGACCAACGTGTTATCGACGAGCTGTTCGAGGAGGAGTTGGACAATCGGACCCGCGACGACGAGGCCTTTCAGCAAGTTGTGGACGCACTGATAGATGAGATCGAGGAGCGCTTCGCGCTGCTCGCCGAGGGAAAGCTTCAGAAGACCAAGGTCGGCTGGCCATTGAGCTGGACTTGGGAAACAGAAGACCGTGACGCCTTCATCCGCACACTGGCTCGCTTTTCCTCCAACTACGCACCACTCTTCGGCACGCTGCTAACACCGCTGGTCAACGGCGTTCGTGTCGCCGGACCATTTAAGCCGACGTGGAGCAACGACGTGCCTAAGCTCGTGCTGCTCGACGGCGAAGGTCTTGGCCACACGCCGCGCTCTATGTCCACGATTTCGACGTCGCTCGCGAAGCGCATCGAGATTGCCGACGCTGTGATCCTCGTCGACAACGCGACCCAACCGATGTTGGCCGCGCCGGTGTCGGCAATGAAAGAGCTGGTGTCTTCGGGCGCCGCGCCCAAGCTGATCTTCGCCTTCACGCACTTCGATCGGGTTGAGGGCGACAATCTACCGACTCCCGCAGCGCGGGTACATCACGTCCTCGCCTCCGCAGAGAACGTGCTCGCCTCTATCGGCGAGGATCTCGGGCCGTTTGCAGAGCGCGCGCTGCGAGCTCGACTGACAAGCGCGCGAGTATTCCTTTCCAGCATCGACGCAAAACTCGATGGTGTGACCACCGACGGACAGCGAACTATCAAGCAGATCGACAAACTGCTGGAAATGGTGGACGGCATCGTGGCGCGGCCGAGACCAGCCGACTCGCGTCCCGTCTATGACCGTATGAACCTCGCCCTCGCGGTAGAACGTGCCGCCGAGATGTTCCGAAACGCTTGGCGGCCCCGGCTCGGCCTGACCGTCAAACAGGGGGTCGAGAAAGAACACTGGACGCGGGTCAAAGCGCTTAGCCGTCGCCTCGCGACTGGCATCGGGGATGAGTACGACAACTTGAGGCCGGTGGCAGATTTGAAGCTGCAACTCCAGCAGCGCCTCTATGTCCTCCTTCAAAACCCCGACTCCTGGTCGGGGCCGGTGCCGAGTGACGATGATAAGCAGCATCTTTACGATGCGATCGCAGAAGAACTAAGCCGCAAGCTGGTCGAGCTTGCCTCCCGACGCGTCCGCACCGAACGCCAGTCGGAGTGGCGTACCGCGTTCGACGAATCTGGACCGCGCTCGACCTTCCGGCGCGCCGAGCTAATAGCCGGGCAAATCTACGATCGCGCCGCGCCGATCCCCGACATTGCTGCCTCGCCGGATCGTAACGCGTTCATGCAGGAGGTTGCTGAATCAACACGCGAGGCCGCCGAAGCCGTCGGCGCAAAGCTCCTATAAACGCGAGAGGCGGCATCACCGCGGCGAAGCGGCTGCTTGCAGAGTCCCGCCGTCGTTTCTAACACTGCAGCGCTACAAAGCTCACAGTTAAGCGCGTCTCGGTCCGCCCATGGTGGGCAGCGTACGCGCCAAAATTCGCGCACTCACGAGAGGAGCCCATGGACGAACGCGTCGCACGAGTTAAGACATCGCAGGAAGCCCGCCAACTTGCGGAAAATGCACGGGAGAGGGGACGGCCAGACTTGGCGGCCCAAGCGCTGGAGCGCGCTAGAGAACTCAAGGCCATCGAGGAAGGTTACACAAGCCCGGCGCAACAAGCTATCGCCACGGCGCTCTATGCTTACGAAGAAGAGCAGAGCCGGCTTAAGGGGCGCCCTTTCCGCGCAAATCGTACTCACCAGATGCTAGTCAAGCACGGAGCGCTGGGCGCGGCGGAACGCATGGTGCTGCACCGACAACCCTCCAAGGGCTACGAGGTACTTGACGGGGCCGGGCTGCGAGAGCTGAGTTTTGAAGCCATCATCGACCGCTTTCCTGACGAGTTCTCCGCCGTCGCCGTGGAAGCCGCACGCGCACGACTAAATGGCGAGCCCCTGCCCCGCTCGTTGCTAATCGCCTCATCGTCAAACAACTCCGAGGATGAGTCGAACGACGATATCCTCGTGCCGGCCGTGCCGGATGGAGAGGCGCTGACCTTTCTGAATGGCTTCCGCAACCCTGACAACTGGTTCTTGGCAAGCTGGCTACCGCGCTACCGCGAGGTAGTTCTGACCATCGCACGATCCCTGTCCGATGACCGCCCGCAAGATCTGTTCGACATCTTTTGGAAACGCGCCGACAACTCCATCGCCCACGCCGGGCAAGGCATGCTGAGACACGACATAGTGGATGGAATGCGCGAGGAATTAGTCCAAGTCATTCGCGACATTCACGAGGATGGCAGCCCCGCGAACTTCAAACGTATCGTGGAACGCTTTGAAGGCTGGAAGACCGAGAGTCGCATTAGTATGGTGCCACGTCTGCTGATCGCGCGCGCCTTCGCCGGCATACATCCGGACCGGTACCACACCACAGTGGATGCAAGCAGCCAGAACCAAGCGCTTAGATGGTTCGTCGAGCATACGGGCTTCGTCATGCCGAGCTCCACCGATTGGGCAACGCGGGCGCAAGTTCTGACGACCCACTTGGACCAAGCCAATATATTCGACGGCGATACCTTGGCCCGCAATATCTTCCCTTGGTTCGTCGTGGATCAGTTGCGCGGCCGCACTGCGCCCAGCAGCGTTCCACCCGGACACTCGCCGCGCCCAAACACCGCTTTTGCAGACCTCCCGCCGGCTCAGCGCACTATCGCGCTGCGACACAACACCATTCAGACGATCTTGTTTGCTCAGTTGACTGCGCAATATGGCGAGGATCGAGTCTGGACCGAATACCCCACTGGAACCGGTGGCTATGCCGACGCCATCGCCCGGCAACCGGATGGTCGGTGTCATCTATACGAAATCAAGATTGCAGACACCGCCGCCGAGGTAGTGCGACAAGCCATGGGGCAATTGTTGGAATACGGCTTCCGAGCGGGCGGCTTGGAGCCAGCGAAACTGTATGCGGTCGGAGAACCGGTACTGGACGACGTCACCCGGCGCTTCGTGACACGACTGCGCGACGACTTCAAGCTGGACATTGACTACTTACAGGTCGTACTGCCTGGCGAGCCAGAAGCCTCACCGTAACGCATCAAAGTCTGCGGTCGTTGCGTCGCGGCGGAGCGCAGGGTTGCCGACGTTCGGCCTAACCGACGACCGTTGAACATGAAAGCCGCGCGACGGTCGACTACCCACGGTTGCATTTGGCTAATAGCTATCGCAGCATACGCGGCGCTCGAAACTGGCCAGATCTACGTGTCGCTGGCTGTTGCATAACGGTACGACGCCGTAGCGGAAATTCGGGCGACCCTATTGCAACAACGAACCGACCAGCATCGGCCACCTCGTCTCGCGGCACATTCACAAGCTTTGTCGATGTTTGACAATCCTTGATACCATCGCCCGAATATCTCAAAAAGACACGGCGCGCCGATGAATGTAAATCTGACCCCCAATCTCGAAGCAATGGTGAAAGCCAAGGTCGCTAGCGGCCTCTACAACAACGCCAGCGAAGTTGTCCGGGAGGCGCTGAGGTTGATGGCTGCCCGTGACCAACGGAACCTCCCGCCGAATATCGATGCGAGTAGCGGCACGGTCCATGCCCCGAGCGATCCCGGCTCCGACTGACGGCCCCCCACCTCGAATACGCCATACATGGCCCAGGTTCGGGCTTGGGTCTGCTCGGAGCATCGGGTATAACGGCATCCAAAATAGCTTTCCACACAATGACAACCGCATCGAGCCCATCGGCATTCACCCCACATCAAAGTAGCTTTTTTGCGCACCGCCTCACACTTGACGGCATTGGCGACGATGCGATCACACAATCGCTCTCTACCGCGCGCGTCGATATGAACCCGCATCAGGTTGATGCGGCTCTCTTCGCGTTATCGTCGCCGCTGTCAAAAGGCGTCGTACTTGCCGACGAAGTGGGCCTTGGCAAGACGATAGAAGCTAGCCTAGTGATTGCCCAGCGGTGGGCTGAGCGGCGGCGAAAAATCCTTTTGATCGTGCCCGCCTCCTTGCGGAAGCAATGGAGTCAGGAGCTATCCGATAAATTCTCACTGCCGTCAACGATCATCGAAAGCAAGAGTTATAACCTTGCGAAAAAGAACGGTAACGCGCGCCCCTTCGATCTGCCCGATACAGTCCTGATCACCTCTTACGAGTTTGCGGCAACAAAGGCGGAAGACGTTGCGCGTGTTCAATGGGACCTCGTCGTCTATGACGAAGCGCACCGGCTTCGCAACGTCTACAAGCAAGGGACCGGACTGCGCGCCAAACGCCTCCGCGAGGCAACCGCGCCATACTTTAAGATCCTACTCACGGCAACGCCGCTCCAAAATTCCCTGATGGAACTGTTTGGCCTCGTCTCCGTGATCGATGAGCATTTCTTCGGAGACGAGAAGAGCTTTCGCGCGTCCTACGTGGGAGCCAGTTCATCAAACAACGCGTTCCTATTCCTGCGCAAGCGTCTTGAAGCGGTGTGCAAACGAACGCTGCGTCGCCAAGTGCAGCAGGCTGGTTTGATCAAGTACACGGCGCGATGCCCGCTGACGCTCTCTTTCGAACCCTCGGACGACGAGGCGCGTCTCTACGAGGGCGTATCGGCATACCTTCAACGTCCCGGCACAATCGCATTTGGAGACCGGCCCAATGCGCTTGTTACGCTCGTAGTCCGGAAGATCCTCGGTTCCTCCACGTTTGCACTCTCCGAAACACTTGCCAAGATCATCGAACGGTTGCGTGACAAACAGCGCCCATCCATTGAAGCGCTCGTCGACTACGATGCAATCGACAATACGGTTGAAGAATTCGACGACGAAGAAAGCGGGGACGACGAAATCGATCCGGCCAAGCTCGCCGCCGAAATCGCAGAGTTGGAGGAATTTCGTGCTCTTGCGCTCTCAATCGGCGAGAATGCCAAAGGCGGCATGCTCGTCAATTCGCTTCCTGCTGCGCTGGACACAATCGAATCCAAGAAAGGGCTTCGCAAGGCCGTCATCTTCACAGAATCGGTCCGCACGCAACGCTATCTCGCTGACCTTCTGACGGCAAACGGCTACGGTGATCAAATCGCCCTGCTCAACGGTCAAAACAATGATCCAGCCAGCGCGGCCATTTACCGCGACTGGCTGGCCCGTCACAAGGATTCGGACGCGATTTCGGGATCGAAGACAGCTGATATGAAGGCGGCAATTGTCGAGGCATTCCGCGACGACAAGTCGATCCTCATTGCAACTGAGTCGGGGGCCGAAGGTATCAACCTGCAGTTCTGCTCGCTTCTCATCAACTTCGATCTGCCATGGAATCCGCAGCGCGTGGAACAACGTATCGGGCGCTGCCACAGATATGGGCAGAAGATCGATGTCACCGTCGTCAACTTCCTGAATCTGAAGAATCGTGCCGAGCAGCGCGTTTTCGATTTGCTCGATAAGAAATTCCGGCTGTTCGATGGCGTATTCGGCGCTAGCGACGAGGTTCTTGGCGCAATCGAGCGCGGAGTCGATATCGAGCGCCGCATCTTGGAAATCGTGCAGGCGGCACGCAATGAAGAAGAGATCAATACTGCATTCGACCAACTGCAGTCTGACCTGCAGGCGCAGATCAGCGAACAGGTGCTCGACGCCCGTAAACGGCTCCTCGAAAACGTCGATGAGAAAGTGACGCGTCAACTGAAAACGCGCAATGGCGAGATCCAGAAGCATCTTTCTGATTTTGATCGCGATCTCTTACGTATTGCGCGTGCCGAGTTGCCCGAAGCAGATTTCCATACTGATGATGAGCGTCGGTTCAATTATCGCGGACATACTTACACTACAGAGTGGCCCATTGCAGACGAGCGCGGCTGGCAATTCTTCCGTTTGACGGAAGGCACCCTTGCGCAGCAAGTGATCGCCGACGCGAAAAAGCGCGAGTTCAACGAGATCAGCCACGTTCGCTTTGATCTATCGGCATACCCGGGCGTCCTTGCAGATGTGAATCCGCTACGCAGCCGAAGCGGATGGCTGCGTGTCGCCAAGCTTCGGGTGAACACCGCCGCACTCAATCGCGAATATCTGGTTCTGTCGGTTACAGCCGACGACGGCGAAGCGCCGCATCCCGAAACGATCGAACGGCTCCTGTCGGTTCCGGCGCGGGTCACCGGCGCAGCTGCCGATGCGCCGCCGCTTACTGACCTCGACGGAATCGAGGCCTCGCGCAAAGGTGATCTTCTTGCGCTGGCGGAGGAGCAAAACAATGCCTGGCTCGAGGAAGAAAGCGAGAAACTTGACGCCTATGCAGAAGACCTCGAACGAGCATTCGAGACTGACGTGAAGGCTATGGATATGGAAATCAAGGCTGCCAAAAAAGCCCTACGAGGCTCCAATCTGGCAATGAGCGAAAAGCTCGCGGAAAAGCGCCGTATCAGCGCGCAGGAAGGAAAACGGGACAAAATGAAAGCTGCATTTTTTGATCGTAAGGCGGAAATTCGCGCGGAAGTGGAATCACTGCTCGACAAGATTCAGGAGAATCTGAAGGTTTCTCCTCAGTTGACCCCACTGTTCACGATCCGGTGGGAGGTCGCATGAATAGCAAAAACAAACTCGAACTTAATTGGATCGGGAAAGATCAGCGCACCCATCTTGAACCACGCATTTTAATTGAGGACGCCGACAAGTCCTATCACGCAGGGCAGCGAATAAATTCCGATGACATTTTTGACAATCGCCTGATTTTTGGTGACAACCTTCTAGCATTGAAGGCGCTTGAATCGGAGTTCACGGGTCGCATCAAATGCGTCTTTATTGACCCCCCGTACAACACTGGCAGCGCATTTGAGCATTATGACGACGGCGTAGAACACTCGATCTGGCTTACGTTGATTCGAGATCGACTCGAGATTATTCGTCGCCTGCTCGCTCCGGATGGCTCGCTTTGGATTGCTATTGACGACAATGAAGGACACTACTTGAAAGTTCTCTGTGACGAGATTTTCGGTCGTGCGGCCTTTGTTTCTTCCATGGTTTGGGAGAATTTTTACGGACGCAGCAATGCCGCCGCAATCTCACCAGCGCATAACTACATTCTCCTTTACTCGCCCATGGGTCAAGATTGGAAGAAGGTGCGCAACCTGCTACCAAGAGGCGAGGAGAGCGCGAGCAAGTACAAAAATCTGGACAATGACCCACGTGGTCCATGGCGGCTCGGACCGATCTTTGCCGCTGGCGAACGTCATGAAGGATTGATGTATACGATTAGCACGCCGTCCGGAAGGAAAGTCAGTCCGCCCAAGGGAAGCCATTGGAGAATGCTGGAAGATCAGTTCTGGAAGATGGTCGACGAGGGCCGCATCGTCTTCGGCGAGAAAGGCGATAATAATCCAGCCGTAAAACTATTTCTTTCTGAAGTGCAGAGCGGCCTAGTACCACGTACGTGGTGGCCTCATGCCGAAGTCGGCCATTCGCAGGAGGCGAAGAGGGAGATACAGGCCTTATTTCCAACTGAAATACCATTTGACACGCCAAAACCCGAACGGCTCCTGTGCCAGATTTTGACCATCGCAACGAATCCGGGGGATATCGTTCTAGATTCGTTTGCCGGCTCAGGTACGACCGGCGCAGTGGCGCACAAGATGGGGCGTAAGTGGATCATGATCGAATTGGGACCTCATTGTGACACGTACGTCGCGCCCCGAATGAGGAAGATCATTGATGGCGAAGATGAAGGAGGTGTCACGAACCTCGTCGGCTGGAAAGGCGGCGGCGGATTTAGATATTTTCGGCTAGCGCCGTCACTGCTAGAAAAGGATAAGTGGGGTAATTGGGTAATTCAAGCTGACTACAATTCAGCAATGCTGGCAGAGGCTGTTTGCAAGTTAATGGGCTTCACTTATTCGCCAAGCGAGCAACATTATTGGATGCATGGCTATTCGTCTGAACGAGACTTCGTCTACGTCACCACGCAAAGTTTGACGCATGATCAGTTGCGCGCATTGTCAGAAGACGTCGGCGACGAACGGAGTTTGCTTGTTTGCTGCAAGGCGTTTCATGCAAAATCCGACATATTTTCAAACTTGACGATCAGAAAAATACCGCTGGCCGTACTTCGCAAGTGTGAATGGGGAAAGGATGATTACAGCTTAACCGTTCAGAATTTGCCGGAAGCAAAGGCGGAGCCGAGTGATGCTCAATCAGCGCCTGCTCCCGATAGCCGGTTGCCAAAAGCACAAGCAGACCTGTTTGCGGAAAAGGAATAATTCGAACAATGAATCGTGAACTGCACAGCGTTACTCAGAGACTGTCGCTGCGGAAACCCCAGGCAGACTCCCTTGAAATCCTTGCGGATGTCCTTGGGCGCATCTCGCTAAGAACGGATATCGATAACGGTCAGGCCCTCGCCGCGATCAAGGAAAAATGGTCTTCGTTCGAAGATTTTGAGCGTGAATTCCCATCGCTTTGCTTCGCGCTCGCAACCGGTGTCGGCAAGACACGCCTAATGGGTGCATTCATTGCCTACCTTTACCTCACGGGTCGCAGCCGTCATTTCTTCGTTCTTGCGCCGAATACGACGATCTATAACAAGCTGATCAACGATTTCACGCCCGGTCATCCGAAATATGTGTTCAAGGGGATCGCTGAGTTTGCGACGAATCCACCGCTGATCATTACTGGTGATAACTACGAAAGCGGTCGCGGCGTCCGACTTCCCGATGGTCGTGCATCCGATTTGTTTGGCAGCGACGTGCACATCAACATCTTCAATATTGACAAGATCAATAAGGAAGAGGGGCCGCGCGGCACTCCGAAGATGAAGAAATTGCAGGAGACCATCGGCGAGAGTTACTACGACTATCTCTCCGGGCTCGATGATCTGGTGGTCGTTATGGACGAAGCGCACCGCTATCGCGCCAGCGCGGGCTCGAAGGCTATCGATGGCCTCAAACCGATTCTCGGTCTTGAGCTAACCGCGACGCCTAAAACCGTCGGGGCTCGCTCCGCCGCCTTTCGCAACGTCATCTACAGATACGGTCTTGGTGAGGCAATGGCGGACGGCTTCGTTAAAGAACCTGCCGTTGCGACGCGGAAGGATTTCGATCCGAAGTCCGTCGCGGAAGAACGGCTTGAACAGATCAAGCTGGAAGATGCCGTTCACAACCACGATCATGTCGCCGTGGAACTGGATCGTTATCATCGCGTGACCGGACGCCCGAAGGTACATCCGTTCATTCTTGTCGTCGCGCAAGACACGGATCACGCCCGCCGCCTGCGCACATACATCGAGTCTGAAGACTTCTTCCGGGGACGGTTCAAGGACAAGGTGGCCGAAGTCCATTCCGCATTGCGCGGCGAAGAGAGTGAAGAAGCGACCCAGCGCCTCGTTTCGCTGGAACAGGATGGGCGCACCGAAATCGTCATTCACGTCAACAAGCTGAAGGAAGGCTG
This sequence comes from Burkholderia ambifaria, assembly GCF_001443045.1. GTDB lineage: Bacteria > Pseudomonadota > Gammaproteobacteria > Burkholderiales > Burkholderiaceae > Burkholderia > Burkholderia ambifaria_A. The sequence goes on from NZ_LKPJ01000003.1 coordinate 319,746, forward strand.
GGACGTTACCAATCTCTACACGATTGTTCCGCTCCGCGCCTCCGCTTCGGACATCCTGACGGAGCAGACGCTTGGTCGCGGCCTTCGCCTGCCATACGGTGAGCGCGTGACGCATAGCGACGACGAAGACTTCGCTGCGGTGGACCGCCTCACTGTAATCGCCCATGACCGTTTCGACGAGATCATTCAAAAAGCGCGCGAGCCCGGCTCGATTGTCATGAAGCATATTGAGATCGGCGAGGGATGCGACGTTTCCTCAGACGGCGCAACTCTCGTAACCGCTCCGTCGATTGCCGAAATCATGATCACGGGTTCCAGCCCTTCCCTGCCGGGACTAGATGAGCCACCCACCGTTCCGGTGATCACCCTACAGACGCCGGAGGAAACGCGGACCGCAGAGGTCACGCTTGAGGTCATCCGGAAATTCGAAAGAAAGCTCGGCAGCGCCGATGAACTACGTTCGGCGGACGTGCAGCGCCAGATTGCTGACGCAGTTCGAGAGATTGTCCGCCCGGCGCAAAGTACGCTGGAGGGCATCATTCCAGCTCCGCGCGTTGAGGAGATCGTAGCGGCCGTCACGCAGACGGTCGCCGAACGCACAATGTCGATTCCGCAGATCCTCGTCCTGCCGAAGCGACAAACCACGTTCGAGTTCGCCGATTTCGATCTGAAGGACCTGTCGACGATCAATGTCCGCCCCATAGATGACGGCCTGATCATTCAGACGCTGCGAACCGAGGCGCGCACATATCTCGCGAAATCCGTTGATGACCCCCGCGAAGAACGTCTGGAAGATTACCTTGTCCGGTTCCTGATCGAGCGCAACGAGATCGACTACGACGCCCATGCGGATCTGCTCTACAAACTCGCCGGGCAAGTTGTGGATCGCATCAACTCGTATCTAGAGACTCGAGCGGAAGTCGAGAACGTTCTCTTACGCAACGGGCGTCAGCTCGCGGAATTCATCTTCGCCCAGATGATGCAAAACTATGTCGAAACACCGCTCGGAGTTGACGATTATGAAGTCCGCGTAACACGCGGTTTTTCCCTTCTTCAACCTCAGGCTTTCAACGTTGTGCCGGGCCAAAAGGTCCGCGATTTCCGACAAGTAGTGACTCCGATGTCCGACACGAAGCGGCAGGTTTTCGGCGGCTTCAAAAAATGCTGCTACTCACTCCAAAAATTCGACTCCGATCCGGAGCGCCGCTTCGCCGTTCTTGTCGATGCCGATCCGGTCGTTGAAAAGTGGCTCAAACCCGGTCGAGCACAGTTTCAGATTGAGTATCGCTCCGGGGACAACTATGAGCCGGACTTCGTGATTGAAACTGATACCGCGATGGTGATATGCGAGGTGAAGAACCGGGACGAACTTACAGATCCCGTCGTTCTTGCCAAGGCAAAAGCTGCCGTGAAATGGTGCCGCGCCGCCACGCAGCACGCGGAGGAATCGAGGACAAAACCGTGGACTTATGTCCTCATCGGCGATGATCAGATTATCGGTAGCGCCACCCTATCAGGGTTGATGGCGCGTTTTTCACGCAGCGTGTAGTTATACGGACCGGTGATGCCGGTCCGTTTTCTATCCCTTCAAATCGAATTGAAGAACCTCCTCAAAGACCTTGTTTCTGGCCTTCGCATCCTTTATAAGCGCCGAGGCCGGCATTACGTATAGGTGCAGCGGAATTTCATTTTTCGAACCAATCAAGAAATCGTTATATACGACTCGCTCAGTTAACGAGAAAACGTCCTTGAAGCCCGTCTGCTTCATGTCCCTATAAAATTCATAATCGATCTCAACGATCGAGAACGCAAAAACTTCTCGCACCGTTGGAATTCGATCAGCAAGCTCACTAGCATACAACCTGCACTGCATTAGTGCCTTATTGTTTTCGAAAATATCCGCACCGGGCTTTTTAAACTCGATGATGACCAGTTTGTTAGGGTGGTTTTCATTGTCTTTCGAAAAGAAAGCTGCAACATCTGGTCGTCGCTGCTGCTTTGCCTCGATGGCTTCCCCAACCTCTTGGATGATCGTAGCTAGTGCCTGTTCACTATAAATACTGGAATACGACAAAAATTTATCATCGACCAACCAGACATTATTTTCCCGAATCTCCGATCCATCACTTCTTTTTGGGAGAATAGCGTTATGGATCGCATCTTCCGCGCTATCCGATGGCATGTTCGCTAACGAGTCAATAACCAACGCCCGATGAACGATGAACCTAGCTAAATCTTCACTCGCAAGGTGTGAAACATCATCCCAAGAGACGGGTTTCCCGCTCTCCAGAGCTTCGACCACTTGATCTTCTTTTCTGGCCTGCTGAGCCCTGTAGGTTTTTACCACCTCATCAGCATCTAGCAGAGCAGCGTTGCCATCCAGCGAATCGATTTTTATAAATGGATAGTACCTTTTGAGCTTCTCGATATTATCCGTCTTGAATTGCTCAATATCACCTTCCGCAGACTCATCAATCATTGCCAAGCATTCTTCATGAATGCGCGGCATTAGCTTCTCACGACTGATGGGAGAAACCATGTCGACATCATTATCCGTCCTCGGAAGCTCCAATCGTTGCCGCTCAATATTGGAGCGCTTATTAAAGTAGTCCGACGTGACAAAAATCAGATGCCTGCATACGTCGAACCTCTTACTGATAACGTATTCTTCGATGCAAAGCTCATCAGCACATAGCATGGCGAAAATACCTTTTCTGGGAGGTTCATCCCTGAAAAGATAGCAATTAAATTTTTCACCCTGAAATTCAAACTCCCTAGTCAACTCCGCCTTGATGCTATCTCCTGAGAATATATAGACATCATCGAACGGCTGCCTTGAATTGTGAGTGAACTTTAAGGTTATGCTGTGCCCCGCCTGATGCTTGAGGAAGAGCAGAAGGTGCAGATCATCGCAAATCGAACTAATCAGCTTGGTTACCTGAGTGTTGATCCTGTCCTTCAGGTCCCGCAAGGTGATGCTGGTACTTGCAGCGCCAATCATCGGCGATTTCTTAACATCCTCAAGTTTGAAATCCGGGGTATAAGTGAACGCAACCAGCTCAGTCGGAAGCTGACTGGAAATTTCAACCTTATTAGCATATTTAAGGAATGCCAGTCGCCCGACACCTTTTCCGCCAATATCGTCTTTGTGGCTGGTACAGATTTCGTCGAAGAAGTTCAGATTTTCAGTCGTGAAGCCTTCACCATCATCAACTATGGTGATCTGCTCCAGAACCCTTCTTTCCTCACTACCCGGAGTCAACTCCTGTTGCCTCTCTGAGAAGTGGAGATCGACGGACACGATTTTTCCGCCAGCGTGAATAGAATTCGTGACCGCCTCACGAATCACGTCACGAGCGGTAACCCCACCTCTGTAGTGCTCGGCAATAAATTTTCGAAGATTGATTCGCGCCATCTTTGCAATGTATCGCTGAGCTATCCATGAACAGGTAGAGCTTACAGCGGCTTCCCCTATGGCTGAAGATTTTTCAGCGCAACTCTTTCGTTTGCGCTTCGGCGTGTACGCTCCTCGCTAGCGCGCTCACGGTCAAGTTCAGATCATAGCCTACGAAGGCCCTGCAACGCGTGCGATCACAACCGTTCCGATAGTGGCAAGGAATATTAGCCATCGGTGCGCGAACAATATCTATGGACCGTTACACGGTCAATCCCGAACTCACGAGCAAGCTGGCTTCGGTTCTCTCCAGCCTCGAAACGCTGCCTTAAGGAGGCTTGCTGCTCGGCCGCAAGTTTAGGCTTGCGCCCCCGATATTTGCCGCCCTCCGCGCGAGCGCGGGCAATCCCTTCTCGCTGACGCGCGACCCTGATACCGTTCTCGAACTCGGCGAACGCCGCGAACATCGTCAGCGCCAGCTTGCCCGCCGGCGTGCCGGTGTCGAATTGTTGTTGAAGGATCACCAACCGCACGCCCCGCGCATCCAGCGCACTGATGGTCGAGAGCACGTCGACCGTGCTGCGGCCGAGGCGATCGAGCGCATAGACCGCGAGGGTATCGCCGTCCCGTAGATATTGGGTGCATGCGGCCCAGCCGCTGCGACTGTCGGCGGCAGTCGTGCCGCTGGTCGCCTCGTCGGCGAACTCCTTTTCAACTATGTAGCCAGCGGCGGCGATAGCCTGGCGCTGATTCTCGACCGACTGCGCGGCCGTGGATACCCTCAGATAGGCTACGACGCTCATACGGTGCCCTCCCTTGATGTCGTTTCCGAAGCGTTCACAAAAACCGGGAAACAGATATACCCGTCCCGGTTCAGGACATGCTTTCCGGGATACAGTGCGGTCGCCGCGAATCCACCCGCGAACCACTGCTGGAAGCGGTCGAAGACCTCTGTTCGCCATAGCGCGAGCCGGTCAGGATAGACGACGACATACTCCGGCATAACCAGATCGCACACATAGCCGCCGGATCGCCAGCGTGGGGCCGAGTCGAATTCGACATTCCAGTCGTGATACCGGCCGACCGTGACAAAAACACCGACGCCCATGACCGAAACGGAGAACGACAGTACCGGGTTCAGGTTGCCAAAGCGCACTTCCATGCTTGTACGGGTCCGCCTGACTACCGTGATCGCGCCGAGGATTCCGTCGAGCCGATTCGCCCACGCAAGGAACGTCCGGCGACACTGAACGTACAGCACCTGCTCTCGTCGAACTTCGGAAGCCTTGCCCTCGAAACGGGAACGCTTGACGTGCTTTCGCAGGCGGCGCGCCGATGACTTCGTGTAGCGGGAGCGCGTCTCCCGGTACCGACGCGCCATCATTTGGTCAAGAAACCGAACTGTTCGAGAATTCGTCATGGGCCTCATGTATCGCACACTCCGGGCAGAGGTTTGTCGGAGCGCCCCGTGCCGTCGGGCACGTAATCCGCCGTGTAACGCCGGCATTCGATCGACAGCCCGTGGACGTGCAACAGCATTTCACCCAGTTCAACGAGTAGTCGGCCCAGCGCTGCCGCGTGTGTAGCGCCGACCTCGCCGCCTTCGATCTGCCGCGCCGTGCTGGCCTGAAGCAGGCCGATTGCCGAAAACCCACCATGCACGATCTGCAACGCAAGCTCGGCGGACTCCGCGAGATTCACGAGCAAATCGGGATCGGTCTCCGCGTAATCGGGCTCGCCGGACGCCGTAACGGCCAAGGACGGCAGTTGCCGCAATAGGTCTCGGAGTGGTCGCCGAATCAGGTCCATAGAGGCTGCGGCAGGCGATACAGGAAAGCTTCCCATCAGTATTCCTCTGGAAAAAGGAGCGTCGTTACGCTGCGATCCGCCTCGGTGATCACCCACACGCGCCTTCCCCCAATGTCGTAAGTCGACAGGATGCGCGTGCCGTGCTGAACCGCAAGGCAGTTCGCCCGCGCGTCCTCGGGCGGTACCATGCCCCAGTCGCCGCACATGTGACGCTTGAGATATTGGTCGGCGGCGATGCCGTGGTGTTCGAGATGGGTCAGTACGCCTCGCGTTGCGACGATCTTGCCAAGCCTGAAAAGCGGCAGTGCAGGCTGTAGCGCACTCCGGCTTGACGATCGGTAGAGCAGGTTTTCGTCCGGGTTTGAGCAGGTCATGAGATTTCTCTAGTGAAGTGAACGACGATCCGTCACGGCAACCGACTCCAGAAATGCAAAAAGCCAGAGCGCGATGCTCTGGCTTTGGCGGCAGGACGTTGGTCGAGCCGTAACAGCGTCGATGGGATGGCGCAGTGCGCCGGGTATCAAGGAGTCTGTCTATCCGTCATGCTGCGGCGCGCCCGTCACCACCATTCCCTCCGGTCCAGGACAGTCTTCCGGTAGTAATCGACGTTCGCGCATTGTTTGAACATGACGGCCGACACGATCCAGAGGAAGTTGTCGACGGGCACGTTCAGCGCGTCACCGGCCATGCCGAGAAGGACATCGATCACCAGCGCGAGGAGCGATAGCGTGATGGCCTTGCGCCACATGCCAAGGTACAGGTAGTAGAACGGCCCGAACACGAACGCCCAGATGTTCGAGGTAATCAGCCGTTTCTCCTTGCCGGTGAGCTGCTTCGCCTCCGGCCAGCGCCACCAACGCGTGCGCTCGCCGCCCGCCTTCTCGATGGCGGCAAAGCGCCGCCGCCACTTGTCCGATAGTCCAGCCAAATTGTCGGTGGCCCGTGCTGGTGCCAAAAACTCCGGTCGTGTCGGCGGGTTTGCCGGCGTAACGGCCAGCGTCGCAGCGGGTACGGCGGCCGGCTTGCCGCAACCGCTACAGAAAGCGGCGCTCGCACCAAGCTGCGTCCCGCATTGCTCACAAAATGCCATGAAGGTGGTCTCCTAATTGATCGTGACACGCCGCCGGATGGCAGCGCATCAGTCAGATGGGCGTGTGCGGGTTAGCGACCGAGCGCGAGGCGGCAGGTGCGGGTCTTCTCGCCGTGCCAGTTCGTCAATGCGCCATCAGCCTGAAGCGCCGGCTGCTCCGTCGTACCGCCAAACCGACCTGTAAAGGCGGTGGTCCACGCGTGCCGGGCGTCGGCATACTGCCCGGTGCCGTCCAACTGCACCGTCAGATCGGCTGCAACCGTACCGGTGAGATCCTCACGGTAGGAATGCTCGCCGTGCGACTGACGGACGAGCTGCGCCTGTCCGTTGTGGATGGTGAGCGTGACTCGATGGGACCAGGCATCCGGGTCGGGCACCGAACCCGAGCCACTGTAGGGACCGCATTGATAGGTGCCGTGCCAGTCGCCTTCAAGGTCCGCGAGTACCAGCGCCCGGCTCACCGGCTGCGGCACGGGCGTCGTCGTTGTCGCCAATGTCGGCGTCTGCGCTGGCGCGGTTGCTGGCGGCGGCGACACTCTGGCTGTTGCCTCCTGCCGGGCGCGTCGCGCGCTCGCCCGGAGCTGTTGCGCCTGCGTGTTGGCGGGATCGAGTAGCAGGATGGCTTCGGCGGTCGCAATGGCATCGCTGTACTGCGCGTGACGGTACTCGTCCTGCGTCTTCCGCAGCAGTAGTTGCAGTTTGGTGGCCTGACCGGTGCCGGCATCGGCCTGCGTCGGCGACACCTCGCTCGCACCAGTCGCAGGGACGCTTGACGCTGCCTCCGATGGCACTGGCTGCGATGGGGCCGGCGCCGACGCTGCGACCGCTGTCGCGCTCGCCTCGCTAGCCGCGTCGCCAGCCGCAGCGCTGGACGCATCTTCGACCGCGCTGGCTATCGGGGCTGGCGCGCTCGTTGCCGGCGCCGAGCCGGCAATGGTCGCCGGAGCCTGAACGCTGACCACGTCATCCGAATGCGAACCGCCACCCCGGAACAGCGACAGGACGAGCAGGTTGAGGCGATGGAAGATGCTTTGCGTCCCGCCTGCCTCCCCGCTTTCGGCCGGCTGGCCCGAGTCAGCAACAGGCGAACTGGCCTGTAACGCGGCAGCCGTGGCATCGTCGATGGGGGTGAACTGATCGTAGGTCGACGGGTCTCGTGGATTGGGCGGCGACGTGTTCAGATGCCAGCCTTGCTCGCTTTGAACAAACACCCGGTCGCCGGTGCCCTGATAGCTGCGTGGGACAGGCGCCTGCTCCTGGCTGATTACTGCGGCAAGAGGAAACGCACCGTAAAAGCAGGGGTCGCTCACGTCGCCCATCGTGACGGCTGCGATGTGCCGGGCATCCCCCTCGGTCACGTTCGCACCGTGCCCAGTCAGCTCGCCCGGATCTTTCAGGGTCAGGACGAAGGAATACGACACTTCATAGCCGTCCGGGTTCGATGCGCCGTCGATGCGGCGGACACCGCCGAGTGTCCAGAGCGGGCACTCCCCGTACCGCTGCTGCAGCGCGGTTTTGACGTCATTCAGATCCGGCTTCGAATGGTCTTCGTGATTGCACCCGCCCAGTAGGGCGCCGACAGCGAAAACCGGCGTGATCAGGCAAAGGCTTCTTCTTGATTGTTTGGCGTGCATGTTCTTGTGTCTGGTTGTGCGCCACTCCGATTACTGCTCCGACCGGAATGGCCATCGCCGGCTACCGGGCATATCGCCGGTACCGGCTCGATCTGTTCCTGCCATCAGCCGACGCGCGTCGCTTCGCCGATGCCGATTCCCCGCGGCCATAACTCTTCGAGCGGCATTCCATTTCGGAATTGTCACTCATAGTGCGGGTAATCATAGAGCGTGTCCCTGAACCGGTCAAACCCATACGCTAGGGGTTCTTTCATTACGAAACCCCGATGGATTACGATCCCCTTGCGCTGTTCGGAAAGCGCCTCATTGAACTTCGCAAGCGGCGCAACTGGTCGCAGGAGCGACTTGCTCTCGAAAGCGGCCTTGCCCGCTCGTATCTGGGCGGGGTCGAACGGGGCAAGCGCAACATCGCGCTCATCAACATCTGCGTGCTGGCGCATACGCTTGGCGTGCCGCCGTCGGCGCTGCTCGAATTCAGCGAGCCGGTGACTACTAAGGAACCGGCCGCTGAAACGACGCCTGACGGCAGCTAAGCCGTTCGGACCGACCGACTGATGTACCGGCTTCGGTTACTTGCCGGTCCCTGCTTTGCCGTTCATGGCGTGGATGCCGATCACCCAATGACCGGCGATGTTCTTGAAGTTGGTGCGGACGCGGTCGGCGGGTTTACACGACGACGAAGGGTCGAGCGCGTACTCGATAGTTGTGCCCGAGGCGTGGCTCGCCTTCGCGCGGTGAAAGAGGATGTGTCGGCCGACCTCCATATCGTCGTTGTAGTCGACCAGGATCAGCGCGACGTCAGGGATATCCGATACACGGGAAACCTCCTTGTACACGGTCGCGACGAGCCCCAGCTGCGCCATGAGCGCAGCAATATGCGTCTCGCCGAGGTAGTACGGCCCCCGCGCTGGGTGCTTCGTCTTGGCGATGGCGATCTCGCGAACCTCCTCAATCGTCTTGCCCGAGAGCATCGCGGCACACGCGAAGACATCATCGAAATCGTTGGTCTGCGCCACGAACGGGAACGCAGGCGTGAAGGTCGTCGGAGTGCTCTCGACTGCGGTTGGAAGGACAGGCATGAATCAGCTCCTGAAAATGCGATAAAGAAGCGCGCAGCAACGCCTGCCTGGCGGCATCGGACAATTCGGGGCAAATCAAAGGAGAAAAGTGAGGCGAAAATCCGGCAAATTTCCTGCGGATTCGCTCAGGCATGCGCTGCGGCGCGAGCGGCGAGCCGAAAACCGGTTTTTGGTCGGTTTTTCAGCCGTATCGTCATTTTATCAGGGTCAAATCACACCCTCAACGGCGATTTAACTTTGGTCAGGCACGCGAAAATCGACTAATTGCCGGGCCAACTCCGGCGAAAATCGCTGAGCACGACCTCTTTTCCGTTGGCCGCAATATCAAGATAATCGGACCAGACCTGCATCATCTGCCTCCGCTCGGCCAAGTACAGCGCGCGGTTATACGCGGCCCGCACTTTGTTCCGCTCGGCATGAGCGAGTTGCCGTTCAATCCAGTCGGGGTGAAATCCCATTTCATTCAGAATGGTCGATGCCGTCGCACGAAACCCATGGCCGGTCGCGCGTGAGTGGTAGCCCAGCCGGTATAGCGCGTAGAGCAACGTATTCTCGCTGATCCACTTGTTGCGACGCCCGTTGCCCGAGGGAAACACGAGTTCTGAACCACCGCCGACGGCTTGCAACTGGCGAAGCAACGCAACTGCTTGCCTCGACAGCGGAACAATGTGTTCCTCCCGCATTTTCATACGCTCCGCTGGGATTCGCCATTCGCCCAGTTCCAAGTTGAACTCGGCCCAGCTGGCTGCGCGTAGCTCGCCTGTCCGAACGAAAGTGTGAACCATCAACTGAAGCCCCAACCTAGTTTGAGGATCACCGTCGTACCCAGCAAGCTTGGCCAAAAATTCCGGCAATTCGTCGTGCGCCAGCGCGGCGTGATGCTTTCGCTCCGGCGTCTTCAACGCACCCCGCAACTCGGCCGCCGGGTTGGTAGCAATCCGCCCCGTCGCAACCGCATATCGAAAGACCGCATTGCAGCGCTGCAAAACCCGCCCCGCGATCTCCAATGCCCCGCGCTTCTCGATCACACGCAACGCCATCAGTAAGTCAGGGGCGCTGATCAAGCCGATGGGGCGATCACCCAGCTTCGGAAAAATATCGGCCTCAAGCGAATTCATGATCTTTTTGGCGTGGGATTCAGTCCACGCCGATCGCTTCGTCTTGTGCCACTCGCGCGCAATGAGTTCGAACGTCGTCGCCTGCTCCTCGGATTTGCGCAGGACGGTCTGCTTTCGTTCGCCAACAGGATCGATTCCCTGCTTGATAAGCTTCTTTGCCTCGTCGCGCATCTGCCTCGCCTCGGCTAACGAGACTTGCGGATATACGCCGAGCGCGAAGATTTTCTGTTTGCCGTACAGGCGATAGGCGAGCCGCCAGTATTTTCCGCCGTTGGGCGTAACGTGCAGGTACATGCCGCCGCCGTCAGCAAGTTTGTAGGGCTTGTCGGTAGGCTTGAGGTTCCGAACCGCAGTATCTGTAAGGGGCATATGTCTGATACCAACATTTTGAGTGTCGATACCAACCAATATACCATCACCGATACCAGCAATCAGTGCACGACCATGGACGCGAAAAAACAAAAAACCCCGCAAAATCAACGATCTTACGGGGTTTTCTGGTCACCGCTGGACATCAGCGGATGGATGTTTGGTGCCGGCTGCAGGACTCGAACCCGCCACCTGATGATTACAAATCAACTGCTCTACCAGATGAGCTAAGCCGGCGTAAGCGCGAGATTCTACCTCATTTCACGATCTTGAGGCGAGGCCTGCTGCTGCCTTTCGACCCATCTCCATCGGTTTTCGGCGGTTCGTCGGCACCTTCGGACGGTTCTTCATTCGCACCGCGCTCGGCGACCGGCGTCAGCACGGCAGGCGACTCGTCACGCCGGGCCTCGTCGGCCTGCGCGGCATCGTCTTCGAACGCGCCCGAATCCTCGCCCTCACCCGCCACCACATCGACCTGGAACGCCATCCCTTGCCCGTTCTCCCGCGCATAAATCGCGAGCACGTTGGCCACCGGAATCTCGATCTTGTGCGCCTTGCCCGAAAACCGGGCGGTGAACTCGATCCACTCGTTACCCATCTGCAGCTGGCTCGTCGCCTCGAAGCTGATGTTGAGCACGATCTCGCCGTCACGCACGAACTGACGCGGCACGCGCGTCGAGTTGTCGACCCTCACCGCAATATGCGGCGTGTAACCGTTATCGGTGCACCACTCGTACAGCGCGCGCAGCAGATAAGGCTTCGTTGAAATCTCTTGCATCACAATCCTCGAACCCGGAGCGGGCACGCGGCAAGCCGCGCCGCCCGCTCCGTCATGCCCTCATTGCATTCAACGACGCATGACCTTTTCGGACGGCGTCAGTGCTTCGATATAGGCCGGACGGCTGAAGATCCGCTCGGCATACTTCATCAGCGGCGCAGCGTTCTTCGACAGCTCGATGCCGTAGTGATCCAGACGCCACAGCAGCGGCGCGATCGCGACGTCGAGCATCGAGAACTCCTCGCCGAGCATGTACTTGTTCTTCACGAAGATCGGCGCGAGCTGCGTCAGGCGATCGCGGATCGCGAGGCGTGCCTTCTCGTGGTTCTTCTCCGCTGCCTTGCCCTTCTCGTTTTCGAGCGTGCTGACGTGAACGAACAGCTCCTTCTCGAAGTTGAGCAGGAACAGGCGTGCACGTGCGCGCTGCACCGGGTCGGCCGGCATCAGTTGCGGGTGCGGGAAGCGCTCGTCGATGTATTCGTTGATGATGTTCGATTCGTACAGGATCAGGTCGCGCTCGACCAGAATCGGCACCTGACCGTACGGGTTCATCACCGAGATGTCTTCCGGCTTGTTGAACAGGTCGACGTCACGGATCTCGAAATCCATGCCCTTCTCGAACAGCACCAGCCGGCAACGCTGGGAGAACGGGCAAGTTGTGCCGGAATACAGAACCATCATATTTGCGTTTCCTCAAAAAAGCCGAGGGCCGGCACGCGGCGCAACCCCTTTCACGGGTTCCGCCTTGCGCCGGCCCCACGCCGGTCAGGCGTGTTTACTTGATATCTTTCCAGTACGCGGCATTGAGCCGCCAGGACAGGAAAGTCAGGACACCGAGAAAGATCAGCACCCACACGCCGAGGCGTTTGCGGGTCTGCTGGGCCGGCTCGGACATCCATGTCATATAGGCCACCAGGTCGGCCACCGCAGCGTCATAGTCCGGCGGCGACAGCGTCCCCGGCGTGACTTGCTGGAAGCCAACGAGCGTGTGGACCTTCTCGCCCGTCTCCTCGTCCGTCTTGTCTTCGAATTTGGCAGTGCGCTGCCCCTGCAGTTGCCACAATACATGGGGCATGCCGACGTTCTCGAACACCGCGTTGTTCCAGCCGGTCGGCCGCGTATCGTCGCGGTAGAAACTCCGCAGATACGTGTACAGCCAGTCGCGGCCGCGCGCCCGCTCCTCGACCGACAGGTCGGGCGGCGTAGTGCCAAGCCAGTTCTTCGCGTCGTCGGGCCGCATCGCAACGGACATCGTGTTCCCGACCTTGTCGGTCGTGAACAGGAGATTCGTTTCGATCTCCTTCTGGGATATGCCCAGATCCGTCAGACGGTTGTAGCGCATCAGGTTCGCGCTGTGGCAGTTCAGGCAATAGTTTACAAACAATTGCGCGCCGTGCTGAAGCGAAACGAGATTTTCCGTGTTATCGGGCGCCCGGTCGAGCGGAAAATTACCTTCCGCGCGCACGGCCGGCGCCGCCAGCAGCGCAACGGCCGTCGCCCCGATCAGCGCGAGCGTCGAAAGCAGTTTCTTCATGTCGTTCTCTCCTCGCTCACGTTAATGGGGCTTGAAGCGCACCCGTTCCGGCGGCTGCTTGAACGTGCCAAGCGGCGTCCAGACGGGCATGCCGAGGAAGAACGCGAAGTAGATCAGCGCGCAGCCCTGCGCAATCAGCGTCGCGGCCGGCGATGGCGGCCGTGTGCCGAGGAACGCGAGGGTCAGGAACGCCGCGACGAAGATCCCGAGGAACACCTTGTGGAACAGCGGCCGGTAGCGGATCGACTTCACCGGGCTGCGGTCGAGCCACGGCAGGAAGAACAGCGTGATCACCGCCGAGCCCATCACGACGACACCCCAGAACTTCGACTCCGTCAGGAACATGAACACGACGATCGCCGCGGCCAGCACCGGCAGGCCGACCTTCCACTTGCCGCGCGCGCGGATCAGCGCGAGCACGCCGAGCAGCGCAATCACGATCATCAACACGATCTTGAACGGGTCGGTGGTCGCACGCAGCATCGCGTAGAACGCGGTGAAATACCAGACCGGCGCGATCTCCGGCGGCGTCTGCAGCGGGTTCGCCGGGACGAAGTTGTTCGACTCGAGGAAGTAGCCGCCCATCTCCGGCGCGAAGAACACGATCAGCGCGAACACCATCAGGAACACGCAGACGCCGAAAAAGTCGTGCACCGAGTAGTACGGGTGGAACGGGATGCCGTCGAGCGGGATGCCGTTCGCGTCCTTCTTCGCCTTGATTTCGATACCGTCCGGGTTATTTGACCCCACTTCGTGCAGCGCGACGAGGTGCGCGATCACGAGGCCGACCAGCACGAGCGGAATCGCGATCACGTGAAACGCGAAGAAGCGGTTCAGCGTGACGTCGGAGACGACGTAGTCGCCGCGGATCCACAGCGACAGGTCCGGGCCGACGAACGGGATCGCAGAGAACAGGTTCACGATCACCTGCGCGCCCCAGAACGACATCTGGCCCCACGGCAGCAGGTAGCCGAAGAACGCCTCGGCCATCAGGCACAGGAAGATCGCACAACCGAAGATCCACACGAGCTCGCGCGGCTTGCGGTACGACCCGTACATCAGCCCGCGAAACATGTGCAGGTACACGACGACGAAGAACATCGACGCACCGGTCGAGTGCAGGTAGCGGATCAGCCAGCCCCACGGCACCTCGCGCATGATGTACTCGACCGACGCGAACGCAAGCGTCGAGTCGGGCTTGTAGTTCATCGTCAGGAAGATGCCCGTGACGATCTGGTTGACGAGCACCAGCAGCGCGAGGGAGCCGAAGAAGTACCAGAAGTTGAAGTTCTTCGGCGCGTAGTACTCGGAAACGTGCTTCTTCCAGGTGGACGTGAGCGGGAAGCGCTGATCGATCCAGCCGGTGAGACCTGTCGTGGAGACTTCCTTGTTGTCGGCCATCACGCTTCTCCTTTCTCGTCCTTGCCGATCACGAGGGTCGTTGCTGACGTGAACATGTAGGGCGGGATGTCGAGATTCTGAGGCGCCGGTTTGTTCTTGAACACACGGCCGGCGAGGTCGTAGGTCGAACCATGGCACGGGCAGAGGAAACCGCCCGGCCAGTCGTCCGGCAGGTTCGGCTGCGGACCCGGCGTGAAGCGTTGGCTTGGCGTGCAGCCGAGGTGCGTACACACGGCCATCACGACGAGAATGTTCTTGCGATCGGCCCGCGAGCGATATTCGTTCGCGCAATACGCGGGCAACGGCATCGTATAGGGCTTTTCGGAGGTCGGATCGGCCACTTCCTTGTCGGCCTTGACCACGTCGGCCAGCATCGAATCGGTGCGGTTCAGGATCCAGACCGGCTTGCCGCGCCACGGCACAGTGACCATTTCGCCGGGCTTCAGGCCGCTGATGTCGACCTCGACCGGGGCTCCGGCCGCTTTCGCTTTCGCGGACGGCGCAAGCGACGCCGCGAAAGGTATGACGGTGGCTACGCCTCCCACGCCACCTGCTACGGATGTCGCAATCAGCCAGGTACGGCGGCCGCTGTCGACGCGTTTCTCTTCCTTGTCTCGCATCACACGCCCCACTTCTGAGTTGGATTTTCCGTCACGACTTTCCATTCCGCCGCTAGTTTGCTCGAATGGAGTCGCCATTTACAAGGCCCGGAGATGAAAATCCCTTCGAAGTGATTGATAGTTAAGGGTTATCCCCCACTATCGGAGCGATTAAATCATTTCGTTTTTAAGCATCCACTACATTGTGAAATTTCGATGCGCTGCCGCAAATCCGTCGGTCAGACCGGGTTATGAATATCGATAAAAAGGTGTTCGATATCGAATTCTTCGGACAAGTGGCGCCCAAGCGCCTGGATTCCGTAGCGTTCGGTCGCATGGTGCCCTGCCGCAACGAACGCGACGCCGCTCTCGGCCGACGCGTGCGTGACCGGTTCCGACACCTCGCCGGTCAGGAACACATCGGCGCCGGCGTCGATCGCCGCGTCGAAATAGCTCTGCGCTGCGCCCGTGCACCACGCGATGCGGCGCAGTTGCATCTCCGGATCGCCGAGCACGAGCGGCGTGCGGCCAAGTGTGCGCCCGACCTTCGCGACGAAGTGCTCGAGGGAGACAGGCATCGGCAGCGTGGCCATCCAGCCGAGGTCGCCGTCGCCGAAACGCTGTTCGCCGATCAGCCCGAGCTTCTCGCCGAGCTGCGCGTTGTTGCCGAACTCGGGGTGCGCGTCGAGCGGCAGGTGGAACGCGAACAGATTCAGGTCGTTCGCAAGCAGCAGCTTCAGGCGCTGGTACTTGCGGCCGGTGATCTGCGGCGCCTCGTTGCGCCAGAAGTAGCCGTGATGGACGAGCACCGCATCCGCCCCCCATTCAAGCGCAGCCTCGAGCAACGCGACCGACGCCGTCACGCCGGTAGCGATCTTCTCGATCTTGCGGCGCCCCTCGACCTGCAGGCCGTTCGGGCAATAGTCCTTGAAGCGCGCGGTTTCAAGGGTATTGTTCAAGTACAATTCAAGTTCGATCCGATCCATATAAACCTCTAATCCATTCAGATGCTTAGACGCTTCTGGCTGTTCTTCGCGCAGGCGGTGACCGTACTGCTCGCGCTGATGTTCATCGTCGTGACGCTCAAGCCGCAATGGCTGCAACGGCAAGGACAGCTCGGCAAGCAGCTCGCCACGCCGATCGTCGCGCTGCGGGAAGTCGCGCCGGGCATCGGCGGGGCACCGGCGACCACGTCGTACGCCGAGGCTGCGCAAAAGGCGATGCCCGCCGTCGTCAACGTATTCTCCAGCAAGGATGGCTCGCTGCCGCCCGATCCGCGCGCGAAAGATCCGCTGTTCCGCTACTTCTTCGGCGACCGCAACGCCCGCAAACAGCAGGACGAACCGGCCGCCAACCTTGGCTCCGGCGTTATCGTGAGCCCGGAAGGTTACATTCTAACGAACCAGCACGTCGTGGACGGCGCCGACCAGATCGAAGTCGCGCTCGCCGACGGCCGCACGGCCACCGCCAAGGTGATCGGCAGCGACCCCGAAACCGATCTCGCCGTCCTGAAGATCAACATGACGAACCTGCCGACGATCACGCTCGGCCGTTCGGACCAGTCGCGGGTCGGCGACGTCGTGCTCGCGATCGGCAACCCGTTCGGCGTCGGCCAGACGGTCACGATGGGGATCATCAGCGCGCTCGGCCGCAATCACCTCGGCATCAATACGTTCGAGAACTTCATCCAGACCGACGCGCCGATCAATCCCGGCAACTCGGGCGGCGCGCTGGTCGACGTGAACGGCAACCTGCTCGGCATCAACACGGCGATCTATTCGCGCTCGGGCGGCTCGCTCGGCATCGGCTTCGCGATCCCTGTATCGACCGCGCGCACCGTGCTCGAAAGCATCATCACGACGGGCTCGGTCACGCGCGGCTGGATCGGCGTCGAGCCGCAGGACGTCACGCCGGAGATCGCCGAGTCGTTCGGGCTCCAGCAGAAATCAGGCGCGATCGTCGCCGGCGTGCTGCAGGGCGGCCCGGCCGACAAGGCCGGCATCAAGCCGGGCGACATCCTCGTGAGCGTGAACGGCGATGAAATCACCGATACGACGAAGCTGCTGAACACCGTCGCGCAGATCAAGCCGGGCACGCCCACCAAGGTGCATGTCGTGCGCAAGGGCAAGGAGTTCGACGTGAACGTCGTGATCGGCAAGCGCCCGCCGCCGCCGAAGCAGACGCTCGACGAACAGGACAGCGACAGCGAGTGACGCCCGCCGGGTGGCGCGCCTGCACCGCTTGCAGGCGACAGCAGACGGAAATGAATAAGGGCAGCCTCATCGGCTGCCCTTTTGCTTTGCATCGAAGCGCTTTCGTCGCGGTGAAGCTGCGTTCGCCGTCACCGTCCGCCCCTTTCGATCGATCGCCCTGCGTCAACATTGCAGTGCGAGCGCATCGGCGGCGGTCACCATGCCTGCCGCCACGCGCCATTCCTTCGTCAACTTGCGGCGCCGTTCTCCGCCTCGGGTTCTTCAGTCGGCTTCGGCACGAAGAATCGCGCGGCAAGCAGGCCGACCTCGAACAGCACGACGAGCGGCAACGCGAGCATCAGCTGCGAAAACACGTCCGGCGGCGTGACGACCGCCGCGACGACGAACGCGCCGACGATCACGTACGGCCGCATCTCCTTCAGCTTCTTCAGCGTCAGCACGCCCATCCGGACGAGCAGCACGACGATGATGGGCACCTCGAACGTGACCCCGAATGCGATGAACATCCCGAGCACGAAGCTCAGGTAGTTGTCGATATCGGTCGACATCTCCGCGCCGAGCGGCGCGTTGTAGTGCGCCATCACGCGGAAGATCGTCGGGAACACGAGGAAGTACGCGAACGCCATCCCGCACAGGAACAGCACGTAGCTGCTGCCGACGAGCGGCGCGACGAGCTTCTTCTCGTGCTGATACAGCCCCGGCGCGACGAACGCCCAGATCTGGTACAGCACGACCGGCAGCGCGATCACGAGCGCGACGAGCATCGTGACCTTCATCGGCACAAAGAACGAACCGGTGACGTCGGTCACGATCATCCTGCCGCCCTTCGGCAGGTTTTCCATCAGCGGCCGCGCGAGCAGCCGGAAGATGTCGGGCGCCCAGTACACGAGCCCGAGGAACACGACGATCACGGCCAGCCCTGCGCGAATGATGCGATCGCGAAGCTCGACGAGATGGGAAATGAAGGTTTCTTCCGGGGCGTCGCCCGGGTTCTGCTGGGGGTCGCTCACACCGGCCCTCGGTAGGATTGACGAGCGAGCATGCGCTCGGCTCAGAAGAAGCGCGTCGGCCGGCGCAGGCTGGCCGGCTGGTGGCGCGCGACACGCGCGGCGCCCGACTGCACGTGCGTGCGGCGGGTCGTCGCACGCTTGTACCAGACAGGCGTCGCCGCCTGTTTCACCCGCCAGTTACGACGCTTCGGCGCGAGCGCGGCCGCGCTGCCGCGCCACGACGGCGCCGCGGGTGTGTCGGAGCCATACGTGCCGGCATCGACCGAGCCCTCGTTAAGACCGCCGACCGCGGAATTCCACGTGTCGTTCAGGTCCTTCTCGTGCTCGCGCAGGTTGTCGTGAATCGTCGTCTCGACATTGCGCGCGGCCGTCTCGAAATCGGTCTTCATCGTCCGCAGCGCGTCGAGTTCGATTTCGCGCGAGACCTCGGCCTTCACGTCGTTGATGTACCGCTGCGCGCGGCCGAACAATGCGCCAGCCGTGCGCGCAACGCGCGGCAGGCGCTCGGGGCCGAGCACCACGAGCGCGACGACGCCGATCAGCGCCATCTTCGAAAGACCGAGATCCAGCATCGCGAATGCCTGTCAGCGTGCCGGCGTTATGCCTTGTTCGAGTCGGAACGCGTCGTTTCCTTCGCGTTGACGTCGACCGAATCCGAGCGCGGCAGTTGCTGCGCGTCCGCCGGCGTCTCGCCTTCCTTCATGCCGTCCTTGAAACCCTTCACGGCGCTGCCGAGGTCATTGCCGATGTTGCGCAGCTTCTTCGTACCGAAAACCAGCGCGACGATCAGCAGCACGATCAGCCAGTGCCAAATGCTCAATCCACCCATGATGAAACCTCTCCTCAACCACGCCGCGTCGCGGCGCAAATCGCCGGCGGCACGCCGGCTTCGACTATCGATGCGGGGAAACGCCCCGCCACGTCAACCCATCCGCAGCCACGGGCGCGGGCCGGCCAGGATATGCGCGTGCAGGTGGTAGACCTCCTGCCCGCCGCCCGGGCCCGTGTTGATCACCGTGCGAAAACCGGTTTCGCCGCCCGTGTACGCGACGCCGAGCTGATCGGCCAGACGCGCGACGAGCAGCATCAGCCGGCCGAGCATCGGCGCATCGGCCTCGCTCGCCGCCGACAGCGTCGGCAAGTGCCGGCGCGGAATCACGAGCACGTGCGTCTCGGCCGCCGGGCGGATGTCGTGGAATGCGACGAATTCGTCGTCCTCGTGCACCTTCGTGCTCGGGATCTCGCCCGCCGCGATCTTGCAGAACAGGCAATTCGGATCGTGACTCATGTTGCTCCTGCGAAACGCCCGCTCGCCGGTCAGAACCAGGCCTGCGGATCGAGCGTCTTGTTGTCGTTCAGGTACAGCCAACCCTTGATGATACGGTACAGCGTCCAGATCCATGTGACAAACATGACAACGAATCCCACCGCCACGAACATCAGCGCGAAGCCGATCACGTACGCGATCAGCGCGCGCCAGAACGTACGGATCTGCCACTCGAAATGGTCGGCGTACGGCGTGCCGGCCACGTCGCCGCGCTTCACGTAGTTGATGATGATCGCGATGATGCCGGTGACGCCGCCCGTCAGCCAATGAATCGCGTAGAGGCCGTACAGCACGTGCGTCAGCGTGCGCAAACCGTTCAGTCGCTCGGCGTCCGCTGCGCTCGGCACCGACGGTGTCGGAAACTGGCTCGGCGTATCGGTCATGATGCTACCCTCGTCAGATGACAATTCTTACAGCTTACCGCACTGTTGCCGGCGCGGCAGGCCGTCGGCCGTCACCCGCCGTTTTCCTCGCGCTCGCGGCGCTTGCGCAGCGCCTTTTCCTCGATGCCCGACAGCCCTTCGCGACGCTCGAGCTCGGCGATCACGTCGGCCGGGCTCAGGTCGAAATGCGACAGCATCACGAGGCAGTGGAACCACAGATCGGCCACTTCGCCGACCAGCGCCGTCGGCGCGCCGCCCTGGCGCACGTCCTTCGCGGCCAGCACGACTTCGGTTGCTTCCTCGCCGATCTTCTTCAGCACCGCGTCGTCGCCCTTGTGGAACAGGCGCGATACGTAGGATTGCTCGGGGTCGCCGCCCTTGCGGCTATCGATCACGGCCGCGAGGCGCAGCAGCGTGTCTTCGGTCGATTGCGTCATTTGTAGATGTGTTCGGGATCTTTCAGCACCGGATCGACCGCGACCCAGTCGCCGCTGTCCACGTTGCCTTCGAATTTCTGGAAGAAGCACGAATGCCGGCCGGTGTGGCATGCGATGCCCGACACCTGTTCGACCTTCAGCAGCACGACGTCCTCGTCGCAGTCGAGCCGCACCTCGTGCACGTGCTGCACGTGGCCCGACTCCTCGCCCTTGAACCACAGGCGCTTGCGCGAGCGCGAATAATAGACCGCGCGCTGCGTCTCGATCGTCTTCGCCAGTGCCTCGCGGTTCATCCACGCGAACATCAGCACGTCGTTCGTCGACGCTTCCTGCGCGATCACCGGCACGAGGCCGTTGTCGTCCCAGCGGACCTTGTCGAGCCACGCGGGCAGGGATTTCGTTTCCGTATTCATCACAGCCTCACCGGGATGCCCTGGTCGGACATGAAGCGCTTCGCCTCGCCGACCGTGTGCTCGCCGTAGTGGAAGATGCTCGCCGCCAGCACCGCGTCGGCACGGCCGTCCTTGATGCCGTCGGCCAGGTGCTGCAGCGAGCCGACGCCGCCCGATGCAATCACCGGCACCGGCACCGCATCCGACACGCCGCGCGTGAGCGCGAGGTCGAAGCCCGACTTCGTGCCGTCGCGGTCCATGCTCGTGAGCAGGATCTCGCCCGCGCCGAGCTCGGCCATCTTGCGCGCCCACTCGATCGCGTCGAGGCCCGTGTTCTTGCGGCCGCCGTGCGTGAAGACTTCCCAGCGCGGCGCTTCGCCGTCGGCCGACACGCGCTTCGCGTCGATCGCGACGACGATGCACTGCGAGCCGTACTTGTCGGCCGCGTCGCGCACGAGTTGCGGGTTCGCGACCGCCGACGAATTCATGCTGACCTTGTCCGCGCCCGCGTTCAGCAGGCGGCGCACGTCCTCGACGGCGCGCACGCCGCCGCCGACGGTCAGCGGAATGAAGACCTGCGACGCGACGGCTTCGATGATCGGCAGGATCAGGTCGCGCTGGTCGGAGGTCGCGGTGATGTCGAGGAACGTCAGTTCGTCTGCGCCCTGGTCGTCGTAGCGGCGAGCGATTTCGACGGGGTCGCCGGCATCGCGCAGTTCGACGAAGTTGACGCCCTTGACGACACGCCCGGCAGTCACGTCCAGGCAGGGGATGATGCGTTTAGCTAGAGCCATGATGTTGCGCCAAATGCCGCGATGGGTGGCCGATTGCGGACGGCCGGGTTCGGGCGCCTCGCGCGAGGCGCCCGGTCGGGGCCGCCTGCTGGCAGCCCCGGCGAACGGAACGACCGCGCTCAGGCGTCGTCGAGTTCGCCGTTCAGTTCGTCCGCGCGCTTTTGCGCGGCCGCGAAATCGAGATCGCCGGAGTAGATCGCACGGCCGCAGATCACGCCCTCGACGCCGTCCTCTTCCACTTCGCAGAGGTTCTCGATGTCGGTGAGGTTCGACAGGCCGCCGCTTGCGATCACAGGAATGCCGACCGCCTGCGCGAGCTTCACGGTCGCCTCGATGTTGATGCCCTGCAGCATCCCGTCGCGGCCGATGTCGGTGTAGACGATCGATTCGACGCCGTAGTCCTCGAACTTGCGCGCGAGATCGATCACCTCGTGACCCGTCAGCTTGCTCCAGCCGTCGGTCGCGACCTTGCCGTCCTTCGCATCAAGGCCGACGATGATGCTGCCCGCGAACGCGGTGCAGGCGTCCTGGAGGAAGCCCGGATCCTTCACGGCCGCCGTGCCGATGATCACGTAGGACAGGCCGGCGTCGAGATACTTCTCGATCGTCTCGAGGCTGCGGATGCCGCCGCCGAGCTGCACGGGGATTTCGTCGCCGACTTCGTCGAGGATCGCTTCGATCGCCTCGAGATTCTTCGGTTTGCCGGCGAACGCGCCGTTCAGGTCGACCAGATGCAGCCGCCGGGCGCCGAGATCGACCCATTTGCGGGCCATCGCCGCCGGGTCCTCGGAGAAAATCGTGGCCTGGTCCATATCGCCCTGTTTGAGGCGCACACACTGACCGTCTTTGAGATCGATGGCCGGAATCAGCAACATAGCAATCGGGTGTCGTCGTGGAAAATGAAAAGAATCCGGCGCGCACCGGCCAAACCGGTGCCGCGCCGTCTCGCTAGTTTAGTACAACTCTTTCAGCGCTTAAGCGCGAGAGCCCGGCACGACAGGGTGTTCCGCCCCGTCGACTGTGGCTCGCGCGCCACGTTCACGGCTTCCAGTGTACGAAGTTGCGGTACAGACGCAACCCGACTTCCGCGCTTTTCTCGGGGTGGAATTGGGTCGCGAAGAGATTGTCCCGCGCGACCGCGGACGTAAACGGCGCGCCGTATGCCGTTTCGCCGACCGTGTGCGCCGGGTTGTCCGGCTTCACGTAATAGCTGTGCACGAAGTAGAAATACGCGTCGTCGGGCACGCCGTCCCACAGCGGGTGCGGCTGCGACTGGCGCACGCGGTTCCAGCCCATCTGCGGAACCTTGAAGCGCGAGCCGTCGTCCTGCAGCTGGCCGTCGAGCTCGAAGCGCACGACCTTGCCGGGCAACAGGCCCAGGCCCTTCGTGTCGCCCTCCGCGCTCCAGTCGAACAGCATCTGCTCGCCGACGCACACGCCGAGCAGCGGCTTCGTGCGCGATGCCTCGATCACCGCTTCCTGCAGCCCCGATTCGCCGAGGCAGCGCATGCAGTCCGGCATCGCGCCCTGGCCGGGCAGCACGACGCGGTCGGCCGCGCGAATCGCGGCCGGCGTGTCGACGATCGCCACGTCGGCGGCCGGTTCGGCCTTCTTGAGCGCCTGCGCGACCGAGCGCAGGTTGCCCATCCCATAATCCACAATCGCAATCGAAGTTTTCATCTCAGTGCAGGCAGTAGCGCCCTCAGTCCATTGACGATGAATTCCACCGCCAGCGCCGACAGCATCAGACCCATCAGCCGCGTGGCGATGTTGATGCCGGTGCGGCCGATCCAGTTCGCGATCGGCTCGGCGAGCCGCATCGCGACAAAACACAGAAGAGCCAGGACCGCGCCGATCGCGACCAGCCCCGCTCGTTCATACCAGTGCTGCGAGTTCGCCGCATAGATGATCACCGTGCTGATCGAGCCGGGGCCCGTGAGCAGCGGAATCGCCAGCGGCACGACCGCGATGTTGTCCTTCAACTCGGCCTCGTGGCGCTCCTCCGGTGTCGATCGCGTGTTGCCGATCTGCGCGTTCAGCATGTTGATCGCCATCAGCAACATGATGATCCCGCCGCCCACTTCAAGGGAGCCGACCGAAATACCGAAGAAGTTGATGATCTGCTGCCCGAGCAGCGTCGTCACCGTCATCACGCAGAACACCGACACCGACGCGATCCGGATCGTGCGGCGCCGCTCGCCGTCCGTCTGCTGCGCCGTCAGGCTCAGGAAGAACGGCACCGCGCCGACCGGGTTGATCAGCGCCAGCAGCGAAATGAACGATTTGAGCAGATCCATCGCAAGCCGGCGCGCCGCGCCGAAGCCGTCAGATTAATCCTGGCGTCCGTCCGTTCGGAAGTTAGAGGCTGCCCTTCGTCGACGGAATCTGCCCCGCCGCGCGCTCGTCGAGCTCCACCGCCGCACGCAGCGCCCGGCCGAAGGCCTTGAACACCGTTTCGAGCTGATGGTGCGCGTTGATCCCGCGCAGGTTGTCGATGTGCAGCGTGACGCCCGCGTGGTTCACGAACCCGCGGAAGAATTCGATCGACAGGTCGACGTCGAAGGTGCCGATCCGCGCGCGCGTGAACGGCACGTGGAATTCGAGACCCGGCCGGCCCGAGAAGTCGATCACGACGCGCGACAGCGCCTCGTCGAGCGGCACGTACGAATGGCCGTAGCGGCGGATGCCCTTCCTGTCGCCGATCGCCTTCGCGACGGCCTGGCCGAGCGTGATGCCGACGTCCTCGACCGTATGGTGGTCGTCGATATGCGTGTCGCCGTGCGCTTCGACCTCGAGATCGATCAGACCGTGTCGCGCGATCTGATCGAGCATATGGTCGAGAAACGGCACGCCGGTGGCCAGCTTCTGCCGGCCCGTACCGTCGAGATCGAGCTTCACACGGATCTGCGTTTCGCTGGTATTGCGAACGACTTCCGCCACACGCATGGCAATTCCTTGAATGAGTCTGATGTAAATGGGGATTGATCGTCGCGCGCCGCCGCGCCCTGGGCTCAACCGGGCAGCGCGATTTTCAAAGCAGCCAGCAGGCGCGCGTTTTCGTCGGGAGAACCGACGGTCAGCCGCACGCATTCGGCCAGCAACGGATGCATTTTACTCACGTTTTTGACCAGCACCCGCTCGGTGAGCAGCGCATCGAACACGGCCGCCGCGTCCGGCACGCGCACCAGCAGGAAATTACCGGCGCTCGGGAACACTGTCGTGCCCGGCAGCGCGGCCACGGCCTGCGCGAGACGCGTGCGTTCCGCGCGCAGTTCGGCCGCCTGTGCGTCGAGCACGTCGAGGTGGTCGAGCAGGAAATCGGCGCTCGCCTGGGTCAGCACGTTGATGTTGTACGGCGGGCGCACCTTGTCGAACTCGGTCAGCCACGCGGGCAGCCCGGCAAGATAGCCGAGGCGGATCCCCGCGAGGCCGAGCTTCGACACCGTGCGCATCACGACGACGTTGTCGAACTCGGCGGCGCGCGGCAGCCACGAGCGCTCCGCGAACGGCTGGTACGCCTCGTCGATCACGATCAGGCTGTGCCGCGCGGCCGCGATGATCCGCTCGACGTCGGCTTCGTCGTACAGCGTGCCGGTCGGGTTGTTCGGGTACGCGAGATAGACGAGCGCAGGCCGGTGCTCGGCGATCGCCGCGATCATCGCGTCGGCGTCGAGCGTCAGGTCGGCCTTGAGCGGCACGCCGACGAACTCGAGCTGCGCGAACTTCGCCGACAGTTCGTACATCACGAAGCCCGGCACCGGCGCGAGCACCTTCGCGCCCGGCTTCGCGCACGCCACCGACATCATGCTGATGATTTCGTCCGAGCCGTTGCCGAGCAGCACGTCGCATGCGGCCGGCACGCCCATCGCGTGGCGCAGCTTCTCGAGCAGCGCGCCCGGGCGCGGCGCCGGGTAGCGGTTCAGCGCGACCTGCGCGAGACGCTCGCCGAGCGCCGCCGCGAGCGGCGCGGGCAGCGAATACGGGTTCTCCATCGCGTCGAGCTTCACGAACCCGCTCGCGTCGGGCACCGGGTAGCTCGTCATCGCGAGCACGTCGCGGCGGATGATGTCTTGTGGCGTCGTCATGGTGTCAAGCCGGCGTGCATCGCGCCGGCGTCAAATGGTCGGCAAGGCGGCGGCTGCCGCCCTGCGCAGGGTCTCCTCATCGACCGGAACCGATGCGTCGGCATCGGCTCCGGCGCGCGTCACCCCTTCATCCGGAGCTCGGCGCTGCGCGCGTGCGCCTGCAGCCCTTCGCCGTACGCGAGCTCGGAGGCGATCTCGCCGAGCGTCTGCGCACCTTCGGCGCTGACCTCGATCAGGCTCGAGCGCTTGATGAAGTCGTACACGCCGAGCGGCGACGAGAAGCGCGCGGTGCGCGACGTCGGCAGCACGTGGTTCGGGCCCGCGCAGTAGTCGCCAAGGCTTTCGCTCGTGTAGCGGCCGAGGAAGATCGCGCCGGCGTGGCGGATCTGCTGGCCCCATTGCTGCGGCTCCAGCGCGGAAATCTCGAGGTGCTCGGGCGCGATGTCGTTCGCGATCCGGCACGCTTCGGCCATGTCGCGCACCTTGATCAGCGCGCCGCGGCCTTCGAGCGACGCGCGGATCACGTCCTGGCGCGGCATCGTCGGCAGCAGCTCGTCGATCGCCTTCTCGACGCGCTCGAGGAACGCGGCATCGGGACACAGCAGGATCGACTGCGCGAGCTCGTCGTGTTCGGCCTGCGAGAACAGGTCCATCGCGACCCAGCTCGGATCGGTCGTGCCGTCGCACAGCACCAGGATTTCCGACGGGCCGGCGATCATGTCGATGCCGACCGTGCCGAACACGCGGCGCTTCGCCGATGCGACGTATGCATTGCCGGGCCCGCAGATCTTGTCGACGGCCGGCACGGTTTCGGTGCCGTACGCGAGCGCGCCGACCGCCTGCGCGCCGCCGATCGTGAACACGCGATCGACGCCGCCGAGCAGCGCCGCGGCAAGCACGAGCTCGTTCTTCACGCCGTCCGGCGTCGGCACGACCATCACGATCTCGCCGACGCCCGCGACGCGCGCGGGAATCGCGTTCATCAGCACCGACGACGGATAGGCGGCCTTGCCGCCCGGCACGTACAGGCCGACGCGGTCGAGCGGCGTGACCTTCTGGCCAAGCACCGTGCCGTCGCTTTCCGTGTACTGCCAGCTATGGGTGCCGCACTCGATCTTCTGCTTCTCGTGGTACGCACGCACGCGCGCGGCAGCGGCTTCGAGCGCCGCGCGCGCCTTCGGCGCGAGACCGTCGAGCGCCGTCTGCAGCGCGTCCTGCGGCAACTCGAGCGCGGCGACGCTCTTCGCGTCCAGCCGGTCGAAGCGGTTCGTGTACTCGAGCACCGCGGCGTCGCCGCGCGACTTCACGTCGGCGAGAATCTTCGCGACCGACTGCTCGATCGCTTCGTCCTCGCTCGCCTCGAACGCGAGCACCGCACGCAGCGCGGCGTTGAAGCCGTCGCTCGTCGAATCGAGTTTGCGAATGGTGATGGCCATGGGAGTTCCGTTACGGTGATGCGCTCAATTGCCATTCTGCGACGCGCGTTCGAACGCGTCGAGAATCGGCTTGAGCGCCGCGCGCTTCAACTTCAGCGCAGCCTGGTTCACGACGAGGCGCGACGAGATCGCCATGATCTCCTCGACCTCGACCAGATTGTTCGCCTTCAGCGTGCCGCCCGAGCTGACGAGGTCGACGATCGCGTCGGCCAGCCCGACCAGCGGCGCCAGCTCCATCGAGCCGTACAGCTTGATCAGGTCGACGTGCACGCCCTTCGCGGCAAAGTGTTCGCGTGCCGTTTCGACGTACTTGGTCGCGACCCGCAGGCGCGCGCCCTGGCGCACCGCGTTCGCATAGTCGAAGCCGGCCGGCACGGCCACCGACATGCGGCAGCGTGCAATGTTCAGATCGATCGGCTGGTACAGGCCCGAGCCGCCGTGCTCGACCAGCACGTCCTTGCCCGCCACGCCGAAATCGGCCGCGCCGTATTCGACATAGGTCGGCACGTCGCTCGCGCGCACGATGATCACGCGCAGGTTCGGATCGGTCGTCGGCAGGATCAGCTTGCGCGAGGTTTCCGGATCCTCGGCCACCTGCACGCCGGCGGCTGCCAGCAGCGGCAAGGTTTCCTCGAAAATCCGGCCCTTCGACAGGGCGAGGGTCAGCGGCGCGGTCATGCTTGGCTCCCGGAGAGGCGGCGCACGTTCGCGCCGACGGCGGTCAGTTTGGTTTCCATGCGGTCGTAGCCGCGGTCCAGGTGATAGATGCGGTCGACGAGCGTTTCGCCTTCGGCGCGCAGCCCGGCGATCACGAGGCTCGCCGACGCACGCAGGTCGGTCGCCATCACGTTCGCGCCGGACAGCTTGTCGACGCCCGTCACGAGCGCCGTGTTGCCGTCGATCGTGATGTTCGCGCCGAGCCGGTTCAGCTCCTGCACGTGCATGAAGCGGTTCTCGAAAATCGTCTCGACGACCTGCGCGGTGCCCGTCGCGACCGAATTGAGGGCCATGAACTGCGCCTGCATGTCGGTCGGGAACGCCGGGTATTCCGACGTGCGGATCGTCACCGCCGACGGGCGGCGGTCCATCTTCACGCGCAACCAGCTATCGCCTTCCTCGATCGACACGCCGGCCTCGCGCAGCTTGTCGATCACCGCGTCGAGGATGTGCGGGCGCACGCCCGTCAACATCACGTCGCCGCCGGCCGCCGCGACCGCGCACAGGAACGTGCCGGCCTCGATGCGGTCGGGAATCACCGAATGGCGTGCGCCATGCAGCCGCTCGACGCCCTGGATCACGAGGCGGTCGGTGCCGATGCCGTCGATTTTCGCGCCCATCTCGACCAGCAAGTGTGCAAGATCGCTCACTTCGGGCTCGCGCGCGGCGTTTTCGATCACCGTCTCGCCGTCGGCGAGCGTCGCGGCCATCAGCAGGTTTTCCGTGCCCGTCACCGTGATCATGTCGGTCACGATGCGCGCACCCTTCAGGCGCTTCGCACGGGCTTCGATGAAGCCGTGCTCGATGCTGATCTCGGCGCCCATCGCCTGCAGGCCCTTGATGTGCTGGTCGACCGGGCGTGCGCCGATCGCGCAGCCGCCCGGCAGCGACACCTTCGCCTCGCCAAAGCGCGCGAGCAGCGGCCCGAGCACGAGGATCGACGCGCGCATCGTCTTCACGAGCTCGTACGGCGCGACGAGGTTGTCGACGCGCGACGCGTCGAGCTGCACGCGGCAGCCGTCCGTTTCGCTCTTCACGCCCATCTGGTTCAATACCTTCAGCGTGGTGCGCACGTCCTTCAGGTTCGGCACGTTGTCGAGCTCGACCGGCTCGGCGCTGAGCAGCCCCGCACACAGGATCGGCAGCGCGGCATTCTTCGCGCCCGACACGACGATCTCGCCCGACAGCCGGCGACCGCCTTCGATCACCAGCTTGTCCATCCCCTGTCCCTGTGATTCCCCGTTGGCGGCCGGGTGTGCCGTGGCGACGCTCTGGACGGCGTCGCGCTCGTTGACGGTGACTTGCACTCAGTGGTTCCGGTTATGCGTTCTGCCATTCGGCGGGCGTCAGCGTCTTCATGCTGAGCGCGTGAATTTCCTGCTTCATGCGATCGCCGAGCGCCGCATAGACGAGCTGGTGCCGCTGGATCGGCCGCTTGCCTTCGAAGGCCGCCGACACGATCGTCGCGAAGAAATGCTGGCCGTCGCCTTCGACTTCCAGATGAGTGCAGGCGAGACCGCCGGCGATGTATTGCTTGACCTGTTCGGGAGTCGGCAACATGAGGGGCTCCTGTCGGCGCGCGCCGCCCGTGGCGGCCGCTGCCTGTCGATATCAATGACGCAGTTTGTAGCCGGTCGCGAGCAGCCGCATCGCGAAGATCGCGAGCAGCACGAAGAAACCGGTGACGATCGCGAGGCTCGCGAGCGGGTTGATGTCGGACGCGCCGAAGAACCCGTAACGGAAGCCGTCGATCATGTAGAAAAACGGGTTGAGACGCGAGATCTCGCGCCACACGGGCGGCAGCGAGTGCGTCGAATAGAACACGCCGGACAGGAACGTCAGCGGCATGATCAGGAAGTTCTGGAACGCGGCGAGCTGGTCGAACTTCTCGGCCCAGATCCCGGCGATCAGCCCGAGCGTGCCGAGGATCGCCGAGCCGAGCAGCGCGAACGCGATGATGAACAACGGCGCCGCGAAATGCATCGGGATAAACCAGATCGTCACGACGAACACGCCCGTGCCGACCGCGAGCCCGCGCACGACGGACGCAAGCACGTATGCGCCGAAGATGTCCCTGTAGGACAGCGGCGGCAGCAGCACGAACACGAGGTTGCCGGTGATCTTCGACTGGATCAGCGACGATGAGCTGTTCGCGAACGCGTTTTGCAGCACGCTCATCATCACGAGACCGGGTACGAGAAAGCTCACGTACTCGACGCCCGGATACACCTCGACGCGGCCCGACAGCGCATGCCCGAAGATCGTCAGGTACAGCAGCGCCGTCACGATCGGCGCGCACACCGTCTGGAACGACACCTTCCAGAAGCGCAGCAGTTCCTTGTAGAACAGCGTTTGAAAACCGCTTCCCGACACTCGCCCGACAGCGCCGGGCTCTGGAGTTTGGCGGGAACGGGGGGGCTGCGCCCCTCCGAGCGAACGCAGGTCGCGTGGGGGTTGTTGATTCATGCCAGTCCCTCGATCACCTCGGCCCCGTTCATCACCTGGACGAACACATCCTCGAGATCCGCCTTGCGGACCTCGATCTCGTCGAACGTGCAGCCCGCCGCGCGGCATTGCGCGAGGATACGCTCGACGTCGTCGTAGTTCGACAGGCGCAGCAGATGCTCGCCCGGCGCGCGCGCGGCCGGATCGGTCTCCAGCCCGCGCAGCT
Organism: Burkholderia ambifaria; assembly: GCF_001443045.1. Lineage (GTDB taxonomy): Bacteria > Pseudomonadota > Gammaproteobacteria > Burkholderiales > Burkholderiaceae > Burkholderia > Burkholderia ambifaria_A. The sequence continues at coordinate 350,016 of NZ_LKPJ01000003.1, forward strand.
CGGCGGGCAACGCGCCCGTCGCGAGCCGCAGGTACAGTTGCAGCCCCGCGAAGCGGCGCAGCAGCGCGTCAGTGCGGTCGAGCGCGACGACTTCACCGCGACGCAGCATCGCGATGCGGTCGCACAGCGACTCGGCTTCCTCGAGGTAATGGGTGGTCAGGACGATCGTGTGGCCCTCGCGATTCAGCCGCGAGATGAATTTCCACAGCGTCTGGCGCAGTTCGACGTCGACGCCGGCGGTCGGCTCGTCGAGCACGATCACGGGCGGCCGGTGCACGAGCGCCTGCGCGACCAGCACGCGGCGCTTCATCCCGCCCGACAGCGCGCGCATGTTCGCGTCGGCCTTCTCTGTGAGGTCGAGATTGGCCATCACTTCATCGATCCAGTCGTCGTTGCGGCGCAGCCCGAAATAGCCGGACTGGATCCGCAGCGTCTCGCGAACGGTGAAGAACGGGTCGAACACGAGTTCCTGCGGCACGACGCCGAGCGCGCGGCGCGCGCCGCGGAAGTCCTTGACGACGTCGTGGCCGCGCACCGAGATGCTGCCTTCATCGGCCCGGGCGAGCCCGGCGAGGATACTGATGAGCGTGGTCTTGCCTGCGCCGTTCGGGCCGAGCAGACCGAAAAACTCGCCTTCCTCGACCGACAGGCTGACGCCCTTGAGCGCCTGAAGCGATTTGTAGCGCTTCTTGACGTGACGGATTTCTATGGCTGACATGACTGTGCGCGGCGCAAGGGCCGCGACGCCTATTCTGTGCTTGCTGCGAATGAAAATGGGGGCCGGACGCCGATTGGCGGCCCCGCAAAACGCTTGATTATAGGGCAAACCGGCTGGTGGAGCCGGCGCCGGAGGCGCGCGGCCTGAAGCGTGCGCGTGCCGAGTGGCGCGGCAGGCTTCGGTCGGACAGGGTCAATGTCGCCCGGTGCCTTCGATGAGCGCGTCGACGCCGTAGGCGCGCGCGAGGCTGGCGAGCTTCGGGGGAAGATTGAGGATGTCGAGGGTCGCGCCGCGCGCTTTCGCGGCACGTTGCCATGCGAGCAGCACGGCGAGCGCGGACGAGTCGAACTGCGTCAGCGCCGCGCAATCGACGGCGGTGGCACCCGCGCCGATGCGCGCGAGACCGTCCGCGAGCGCGGACTTCGCGCTCGCGACGGTCAGCGAGGAGCTGGCTGCGAAGCCGCTCACGACGCCTGCTTGCCGGCGGCAAGTTCCTGGTTGCGCTGCGTCAGGAACTTGATCAGACCATCCACGCCGCTTTGCTGGATCTTCTCGTTGAACTGCTGCTGGTACGTCTGGATCAGCCACGCGCCGAGCACGTTCAGGTCATACACCTTCCAGCCGTTGGCCGTCTTGTACAGGCGGTAGTCGATCTGGACCGGCTGGCCGTTGTTCATCGCGACCGTCTTCACGACGACGTCGGTGTCGGCCGGATCGGCGCGGAACGGCGGGTACTGGATCTGCTGATCCGGCTTCAGTTGCGCGAGCGCGCCCGAATACGTGCGGATCAGCAGCAGCTTGAACTGCTCCTGAACCTGCTGCTGCTGCTCGGCCGACGCCGTGCGCCAGTTGCGGCCCATCGCGAGCTGCGTCGTGCGGCGGAAATCGGTGTACGGCAGGATGTCCTTGTTGACGATCGTAATGATGCGGTTGGTGTCGCCCTGCTTGATCGTCTGCTGCTTGACCTCGTCGAGCACCTGCTGCGTCGCCGTCTTGATCAGCGACTGCGGGTTCGACTGGTCGACTTGCGCGTGAGCTGCGCTGCCGAACGAGAACAGCGCCGCGAAAACGGGGATCAGGAACAGTTTTTTCATCATAGTGACCTGCATGAAGAGTCGATGCAAAGGTTGGAGCCGGTAGCTTACGCGCAAGTTCGCGCGCGCTACCGACTGAATCGTTTCGGGCTGTAACGAATGTAAGTTGGTCAGTGCAGCTTGATGCTCGGGAAGCGAATCCCGCCCGGTGCGGGCGGCGTCATCTGCATGGCCGGCACGTTCGTCGCGCTGGCCGGGTTCGGCGCTTCGGCGCTGCCCGACGCCGGTACAGCAACGGCCGCACCCGAGGCACCGGCCGGTGCCGTCGCGCCGCCGACTGCCGCGGCACCCGCCGTACCGGCCGCGCCGGCTGCCGCCGGTGCCGCGCCATCGTCCGGCAGGTCGTACTTCGGCAGCGCATCGTTGCTCGACGTCGTCGAGGCCTCGCCACGTGCGTTGTCGATCAGCATCTGGCGGCGCTGCAGGTATGCGTTGCGCACGAACGAATACTTGTCGAGCGCCGCGGCATCCAGCACGTCACCCGCGCCGAGCAGGTTCGCACGCGTGTTGACGAGGTTCACGCCGAACAGGCCCCAGCTCAGGCCGTCCGGCTTCACGTAGGTGAGCGGGTTGCCGACGTAGTCGACGCCGAGGCCGGCCGTATCGCGCACCGTGCTCGGTCCGAGCAGCGGCAGCACGAGATACGGGCCCGACGGCATGCCGTAGCGGCCCATCGTGATCCCGAAGTCGGCCGTGTGCTTCGGCAGTTTCGCGATCGTCGCGACGTCGAACAGGCCGCCGACGCCGAACACCGTGTTGATCACGACGCGCATGATGTCGCCGACACCGTCCGCGACCCGCAGCTGCACGATGTTGTTCGCCGCGATATAGACGTCGCCGATGTTCGAGAAGAAGTTCGTCACGCTGTCGCGCACCGGCTGCGGCACCACGTACTGGTAGCCCTTCGCGACCGGCTTCAGCGCGTACGTGTCGACCGTGTCGTTGAACTTGTACATCGTCCGGTTGAAACCTTCGAGCGGATCGCCCTTGGTCGGCGTCTGCACGGTCGCGCAACCGCTCAACGCGGCGACTGCCGCCACGGCGAGCGCGGCGTGCCTGATGCGGATCGTCTGCATGGTCATTACCCTCTTGTCTTTCTCTCGTGTGGTTATTGGGCGGCCGAACCGGACACCGCGGACGCCGGCACCGCGACCGGCGCGGGTGCGGCAGGTGCGGCCGGCGCTGCCGATGCGCCGGCGGCCGGCTTCGCACCGCCCGCGTCGGCTGCCTTGCTGTACAGGAACTGGCCGATCAGGTTCTCGAGCACGATCGCCGACTGCGTCATCGTGATCGTATCGCCCGACTTCAGCATTTCGGTGTCGCCGCCCGGATCGAGGCCGATGTATTGCTCGCCGAGCAGGCCCGACGTCAGGATCTTCGCCGACGAATCCTTCGGGAACGGGTACTGGCCATCGATATCGATCGTCACCAGCGCCTGGTAGGTGTTGGGATCGAAGCCGATCGCCTTCACGCGGCCGACCACGACGCCCGCACTCTTCACGGCTGCGCGCGGCTTCAGCCCGCCGATGTTGTCGAATTTCATCCGCACCGAGTAGGTCGGCTGAAACGACAGCGAACTCATGTTGCCCACCTTGAGCGCCAGGAATAGCACCGCGAGGAAGCCCACCACCACGAACAGGCCGACCCAGAAGTCGAGAGCAGTCTTTTTCATCGTCATCCCAAAATTTGGCTTGGCTGAGGCTTAGCTGAACATCAGCGCGGTCAGCAGAAAATCGAGGCCGAGTACGGCGAGCGACGCGAACACGACCGTCTTGGTCGTCGCGCGCGACACGCCCTCGGGCGTGGGCTTCGCTTCATACCCCTGAAACAGTGCAATGAAGGTCACGGCGAACCCGAACACGATGCTCTTGACCACGCCGTTGCCGACGTCGGCCCACACCTGGACCCCGCCCTGCATCTGCGACCAGAACGCGCCCGGATCGACGCCGATCAGCACGACCCCGACGAAATAGCCGCCGAGCACGCCGACCGCGTTGAAGATCGCGGCAAGCAGCGGCATCGCGATGATGCCGGCCCACAGGCGCGGCGCGATCACCGTCTTGATCGGGTCGACGGCCATCATCTCGAGCGCGGTGAGTTGCTCGCCGGCCTTCATCAGGCCGATCTCGGCCGTGAGCGACGTGCCCGCGCGGCCCGCGAACAGCAGCGCGGTCACGACCGGGCCGAGTTCGCGCACGAGCGACAGCGCGACCAGCAGGCCGAGCGCCTGCTCGGACCCGTACCGGTTCAGCGTGTAGTAGCCCTGCAGGCCCAGCACGAAGCCGACGAACAGGCCCGACACGGCAATGATCACGAACGAGTAGTTGCCGAGGAAGTGGATCTGCTTCGTGACCAGCCGCGGCCGGCGCAGCAGCGGGAAGAATTCCAGCACGAGGCGCACGAACAGCCGCGTGCCGTAGCCCGCGCGCTCGAGGCCGCCGATGACGTAACGTCCGATCGCGCTGATCATGCGCGCCCTCCGCCGAGCCCGAAATCCGCTGCGAGCGGCGGGCTCGTGTAATGAAATTTGAACGGACCGTCCAGCGCGCCGTCGATGAATTGCCGCACGCTCGGATCGGTCGACGCGCGCAGCTCGTCGGGCGTACCCTGCGCGAGCACGCCGCCGTTTGCCAGGAAATACACGTAATCGGCGATCGCGAACGATTCCGGCACGTCGTGCGTGACGAGGATCGACGTTGCGCCGAGCGCCTGGTTCAGCGTGCGGATCAGGTTCGCGGTGATGCCGAGCGAGATCGGGTCGAGGCCCGCGAACGGTTCGTCGTACATGATGAGTTGCGGATCGAGCGCGATCGCGCGCGCGAGCGCGATGCGGCGCGCCATCCCGCCCGACACCTCGGACGGCATCAGGTCGCGCGCGCCGCGCAGCCCGACCGCGTTGAGCTTCATCAGCACGAGGTCGCGGATCAGGTCTTCCGGCAGGTCGGTATGCTCGCGCAGTGCGAACGCGACGTTCTCGAACACCGACATGTCAGTGAACAGCGCGCCGAACTGGAACAGCATGCCCATCTTGCGGCGCAGCGCGTACAGGCCGTCGCGCGTCTGCGCGCCGACGTCGGCGCCGTCGAACAGCACCTGGCCGCGGCGTGCGCGCACCAGGCCGCCGATCAGGCGCAGCACGGTCGTCTTGCCGCAACCCGACCCGCCCATGACAGCGACGACCCGGCCGCGCCCGAAGCGCATGTTCAGGTTCGACAGGACGAGGCGGTCGCCGTAGCCAAAGTCGACGTCGCGAAGTTCCAGCAGTGTGTCGGGAGGAGTGGGGCTCACGGAGCTGACATTCCTTTTACGCAGAACGCCGAATTATAGGGCCTGCCTTGGAATGATGTCGTGAAGCCGTTCCGGGCCCTGCGGTCAATGATTGTCAAATTGTCGGGCAAAGTATTGCTGCAATGCGACAATCGCCGCCCGATAATCGCTGGCACCCGTGACCGCACTGACGACCGCGACGCTGCCGACGCCCGTCGCCAGCACATCCGGCAACGCGTCGAGCCCCACGCCGCCGATCGCGACAAGCGGCGCCCGCGCCCCGGCGAAGCGTGCGTAGCGGGCGATCCGCGCGAGGCCTTGCGGCGGCGCCGCAACTGCCTTGGTCGCGGTCGCGTACACGGGACCGAGCGCCAGGTAGCTCGGGCGCTCGTGCAATGCACGCAACATTTCGTAATATCCGTGGCTCGACAGCCCGAGCCGCAGGCCGGCGCGCGCGATCGCGGCCAGGTCGGCCGTCTCGAGGTCCTCCTGGCCCAGATGTACGCCGTACGCGCCTTCTTCTACCGCGATCTTCCAGTGATCGTTGATGAACACGCGCGCATCGGGATAACGGCGCCCGGCCGCGACCGCACGCGCGATTTCGCTGCGCAGCGCGTCGGGGGTCGCGCCTTTCACACGCAGCTGCACGGTCCGCGCGCCGCAATCGAGCACGCGCTCGACCCATTCGGCGTCGGGGACAACCGGATAAAGGCCGAGCTGCGCGGGGCATGGCGGGAATGCCGGCTCCGGCGCGGCGGCCAGGCCGGCGACGCGCGGAAACCGCGCGGCGTCGACCGGCCACGCATCCGCGCCGCGCGTTTCGTCGCCGTCGCGCCACGCCAGCGCGAGCACCAACGCGTCGATCGGCGCGAAACCGCAATCGAGGAACGCGGCGAGCGCCGCAATCCAGTCGTCGGCGAGCGGATGCGCGGCTTCCAGCGCGTAGCGCACGCCCGCGGCATGCAGCGCCGCGCCGTGCTCGTCGAATTCGATCGCGACCGCATCCGGCGCCGCGGGGCGCGATGCGGCCGACGCGCGCGCCTGCGCGGCACGGTCGCCGGCCGACACGATCAGCACGTCGCCGTCGGCCGGCACGTCCGACGCCGCGACGCACAGCCGCCGCGGATTCGTGCCTGCCGGCCAGTCGCCGAGGCGCGCGCGAATCCGCTCGGCCGCTTCGGCCAGCTCGTCGGCGGGCGGCCAGAATGCGTCGGCGAAGCGCGCGCTCATGCGCCGCCTCCGTCCTGGTGCCAGAACGGCATCCCGACGACCGGCGTGCTCGCATGCGCGGTCTCGCGCGCATCCATCGGCCCGGCGAGGTAGGCCGCACGGCCGGCCTCGACACCCTGCGCGAACGCGCGCGCCATGATCTCCGGATGCGTGGCCTGCGACACGGCCGTGTTCAGCAGCACGCCGTCGAAGCCCCACTCCATGACCTGGCACGCGTGCGACGGCACGCCGAGCCCGGCGTCGACGATCAGCGGCACGTCCGGCAGCCGCTCGCGCAGCACGCGCAGCCCGTACGGGTTCACGACGCCCTTGCCGGTGCCGATCGGCGCGCCCCACGGCATCAGCGCCTCGCAGCCGACGTCGAGCAGGCGCCGGCCGATCACGAGATCCTCGGTGCAGTACGGCAGCACCTTGAAGCCGTCCTTGACCAGTTGCGCGGCTGCCTCGATCAGCCCGACCGGGTCGGGCTGCAGCGTGTAGTCGTCGCCGATCAGCTCGAGCTTGATCCAGTCGGTGTCGAAGACCTCGCGCGCCATGTGCGCGGTCGTCACCGCCTCGGCGACGGTCTGGCAGCCGGCCGTGTTCGGCAGCAGCGGCACCGCGTGACGCTTGAGCAGGTCGAAGAAGCCGGCCTCGGCGGTGCCGCCCGTCATCTGGCGGCGCAGCGCGACCGTCACCATCCCGGGGCGCGACGCGGCGATCGAGTCGGACAGCGATTGCAGCGACGGATAGCGCGACGTGCCGAGCAGCACGCGGCTTGCGAAGGTTTCACCGTACAGCGTCAGCGCGTCGGCGGATGTGAGGGACGTCATGTCGTTTTCCTGGAAGAGCGGGGGACGAACCGGCGGCGCTCAGCCGCCCGCGACGGGGTGCACCACGTCGAGCTTGTCGCCCGTCGCGAGCGCGCGCGCCGCATGCTGCGTGCGCGCGACGAAATTGCCGTTCAGCGCAACCGCGTACGGCGGACGTGCGCCGTATGCGGCGAGCGCGTCGGCCACCGTCGCGCCATCGGGCAGCGTCAGGGTCTGTTGGTTGATCTGGATATCCATGAGGCTGGGTCGAATTCGGTGGGCGGCGCGCGTCAGGCTGGCTGGCGCGCGTCGTCGCGGTGATGAAGGAGCGTCGGCCAGCGCGCGGCATCGCGCCATGCGACGAACGCATCGGCATCGGCGAACGTGCCGCCGAGCGCGGCTTGCGCGAACGCGGCCGCCGCATGCGCGACCTCCGGCGCGATCATGAAGCCGTGCCGATACAGGCCGTTGACGGCGAGCGTCGTCGCGCCGTCCCAGATCACCGCCGGGCGGTGGTCGGGCAGCGTCGGGCGGCACTGCGCATTGAGTTCGAGGATGCGCGCCTCGCCAAACGCCGGATGCACGGAGAACGCCGCGCTCAGCAGTTCGAGCGCGGAGCGCACGCTGACGGGCGACATGTCCTCGCCCTCCACCTCGGTCGCGCCGATCACGTACAGGTCGTCCTGTTTCGGCGCGATATACAGCGGATAGCGCGGATGCAGCAGCCGCACGGGTCGCGTGAGCCCGATGCCGGGCGCGCGCACGCGCGCGACTTCGCCGCGGATGCCGCGCAGCGCGGGCAGCGCGGGTTTCGCGCCGAGCCCGCGGCAATCGATCGTGAAATGCGCGTCAGGCCGGTTCGCATCGTCGATCGTCGCGTGCCAGTGCAGTTCGACCCCGCGCTGCGCGAGGCCCGCCGCGAGTGCGCGCAGCGCCTGACGGTTGTCGAGCTGACCTTCGCGCGGCAGCATCAGGCCGCGCGCGAAGCGCCCCGCAAGCGCGGGCTCGGCCGCATCGACCTGCGCGCCGGCCAGCGCGACGAAGCCGCCGTCGAACAGCTCGGCCGGCGCATTCGCGCGCACGCGCCGCTCGAACAGCGGCGCCTCCGCGCGATCCGCGTGATGCCAGACGACGAGCGTGCCGCGATGCTGGAAGAACACCGGTTCGGGCAGTTCCGCGAGCCATTGCGGCCAGCGCGCGAGCGATGCGGCACCGAGCTCGGTGATCAGCAGCTCGGCACTCGCCGCCTCGGCGAGCGGCGCGAGCATCGCGGCCGCGACCCACGCGGCCGACTGCTCGCCGTCCGGGCCGCCGCGCTCGTACAGCGCGACGCGATGCCCGTCGCCCGCGAGCCGCCAGGCGATCAGGCGGCCGACGAGGCCGCCGCCGAGTACCGCGAAATCCGGCCGGGAAGCGTGGACGTTCATCGCGCGCCCTCCCCACAAACCGAGCCGGCCCGTGCGACGGACGTCGACGCGCGCGCGCCGTCCCGTGCCAGCGCACACGACAGCGGTTCGGGAACAGCGCAAAAAACTGAAGATTGAGCGGTCATCATTCCTTCCGTAACGCGCAAAGCGCGTACCCAAAAGGACGAAACCGGCAGCAAAGGCCGGCCGGGCGGGACTCGGGCGCTGACCATGTGGGATGGCAGCCAGCGCGGCCCGGCGGGATCAGAAACTTCCCTCGCCGGTATTACCCGGATCGGGTGCGAAGGGTCTTTCTCAGCCTCGCCGCGTTGCCCGGAATAACCCGTCGGCCGCGCTCGAAGCACCCCTGTTTCGTCGTCGGCCATTAGACCATAAAAGCGGAAAGCGCCGCAAACTGTCCCCTTGCGGCAAATTCGCCGTCGCGACGCGCCGCTCTGGCACAATGCCCGCAGGCCGGCCGCGCGAGCGGCCGGTTGCCGCGTCACCGCCGGCCTTAAGTGCCGTTTAAGACGCGCGGGCCACCATCCGGACGCCCGCCGTCAGTCGGCACCTCGTCCCGGCATGCCGTATCGCGGCGCGCGCCCGGCTTCGCCCGGCCCGCGCGCCGGCTACTCATCAGGAAGCACATGACCCAATCGATCGATCCCGTCCGCTCCGCCTCCGACGCGCCGCAGGACGAGCGCCCGGTATCCGCGTGGAGTCTCATCAAGCCCTACTGGGTGTCGTCCGAATGGAAAGTCGCATGGGGGCTGCTGATCACGATCATCGCGATCAACCTCTGCGTAGTCTGGATCAATGTCAAGCTGAACAAGTGGAACGCGCAGTTCTACAACGCGCTGCAGTCGAAGGACGTCCACGACTTCCCGAACCTGCTGATGCAGTTCTCCGCGCTCGCGTTCGGCTTCATCATCCTCGCGGTGTACGGCCGCTACCTGCGGCAGATGCTCGGGTTCCGCTGGCGCCAGTGGCTCACCGACCGCTTTCTCGGCCAGTGGCTCGGCGATCGCGCGTTCTACCGGATCGAACGCGACCGCCTCGCCGACAACCCCGACCAGCGGATCACCGACGACCTCCAGTCGTTCGCGACGACGACGCTCGCGCTGTCGCTCGACCTGCTGTCGACGGTCGTCACGCTCGTATCGTTCATCACGATCCTGTGGTCGCTCGCCGGCGCGCTGACGGTGTCGCTCGGCGCGACGCCGATCGCGATCCCCGGCTACATGGTGTGGGCAGCCGCGCTGTACGCGGTGGTCGGCTCGCTGATCATCCAGAAGGTCGGCCACCCGCTCGTGTCGATCAACTACCAGCAGCAGCGCGTCGAGGCCGATTTCCGCTTCGGGCTGATTCGCGTGCGCGAGAACGCCGAGCAGATCGCGTTCTACGAGGGCGAGAAAACCGAAACCGGCAACGCGCAGAACCTGTTCATGCGCATCCGCGACAACTGGTGGCGCGTGATGAAGTACACGAAGCGCCTCACGTTCGTGCTGAGTTTCTACGGGCAGATCGCGATCATCTTCCCGCTCGTCGTCGCGGCGCCGCGTTATTTCGCGGGCGCCTTCTCGTTCGGCGTGCTGATGCAGATCTCGTCCGCGTTCGGCACCGTCAGCGATTCGTTCTCGTGGTTCATCAACAGTTACTCGACCCTCGTCGAATGGCGCGCCACCGTCAACCGTCTGCGTGAATTCAAGCGCGTGATGGGCACCTCGCACCTGAAGGAAAGCCTGTCGCCCGCGACCGAGCACGGCGGCATCAACCTGCACTACGTCGACGCCGCGAAGCTGTCGACGTCGTCGCTGAAGCTCGCACTGCCGAACGGCAACGCGCTCGCGAACATCGGCAACGTGACGATCGAGCCCGGCTCGCGCTGGCTCGTGATCGGCAAATCGGGTTCCGGCAAGAGCACGTTCATGCGCGCGATCGCGGGCCTGTGGCCGTTCGGCGACGGCGCGATCGACGCGCCGGTCGGCGCGCGGATGATGTTCGTGCCGCAGACGAGCTACCTGCCGATCGGCTCGCTGAAGGCTGCGCTCACCTATCCGGCCGCGCCCGACGCATTCACCGACGACGCGTGCCGCGACGCGCTGCGCGCGTGCCGCCTCGAAGACTACGTCGAGCGCCTCGACGAGACCGGCCACTGGACGCGCGTGCTGTCGCCGGGCGAACAGCAGCGTCTCGCCGGTGCACGCGTGCTGCTGCACAAGCCGGACTTCCTGTTCCTCGACGAAGCGACCAGCGCGCTCGACGCCGACAACGAAGCGCGGCTCTATCACCTGTTCGCCGAGCGGCTGCCGAAGGCCGCGATCGTCAGCATTGCGCACCGCGAGTCGCTGGCCGCGTTCCATGTCGGCACGATCAACGTCGAGCGTGTGAACGACAACGACAAGGTCGCGGCGTGAGCGCACGCGCCGCGCACCTCGCACGGATCGTGCTGATCACCGGCGCAGGGTCGGGGATCGGCGCGGCGCTCGCGCGGCGGCTGGCGGCACCCGGCACCGCGCTGGCGCTGCATGCGCGCGGCGCCGACGACGCAGCCCGCAAGCGGCTCGATGACGTTGCCGCCTCCTGCACGGCGGCAGGCGCCGAATGCGTGACGCTCACCGGCGATCTCGCCGAAGCCAGCGTCGCCGCGGCACTGGTCGACGCGACCGTCGCGCGCTTCGGCGGGCTCGATCACCTCGTCGCGAACGCCGGCTTCGCGGCACGACAGACTTTTTCCGCTCTCTCGCCCGACACGCTCGCGTCCGCGTTCGCGGCGATGCCCGGCGCGTTCTCCGCGCTTGCGGGCCGCGCGCGGCCGCTGCTCGAGGCGTCGGCGGCACCGCGCATCGTCGCGGTCAGTTCGTTCGTCGCACACCGCTACCGCGCCGATGCGCCGTTCGCGGCGACCGCCGCCGCGAAAGCCGCGCTCGAATCGCTGGTGCGCACCGCGGCAGCCGAGTTCGCCGCGCACGGCATCACCGTCAATGCGGTCGCCCCCGGCTTCACGCGCAAGGATCACGGCCCGAGCGCCGGCAATGCGGCTGCGTGGGCTCAAGCCGAACAGGCGACGCCGCTCGGCCGGATCGCCGAACCCGACGACGTCGCCGCACTGATCGCGTTCCTGCTGTCGGACGCCGCGCGGCAAATCACCGGCCAGGTCGTGCACGTCGACGGCGGCCTGACGCTCTGACGCGTCAAACATACTGCTCCTCGAGCACCAGCCATTCGCATCGCGACGCATCGCCGATCGCTACCGTTTCCCGCACCACCCTGCATCGACCATTTTGGCGCCCCGCAGCGCGCCCGTAGAATGGTTGCCACACGGCAGCACGCCAGGCAGCACGACACGAACCGACACGGAGATGGCGAGATGCAGGCAATCCAGTGGTTTCACGAACTGTCGACGCGCGAGCGCAGGACGCTGTACGCCGGTTTCGGCGGCTACGCGGTCGATGCGTTCGACTTCATGATCTACTCGTTCCTGATTCCGACGCTGATCGCCTCGTGGGGGATGACAAAGAGCGAGGCAGGGATGATCGCGACGAGTTCACTGATCTCGTCGGCGATCGGTGGCTGGGCCGCCGGCATCCTCGCCGACCGTTACGGCCGCGTGCGCGTGCTGCAGTGGACGATCGCGACGTTCGCGCTGTTCACCTGCCTGTCCGGTTTCACGCATTCGTTCTGGCAACTGCTCGCCACGCGCACGCTGCAGGGCTTCGGCTTCGGCGGCGAATGGTCGGTCGTGACGATCATGATGGCCGAGACGATCCGCTCACCCGAGCACCGCGCGAAGGCGGTCGGCACCGTGCAGAGCAGCTGGTCGTTCGGCTGGGCCGCGGCCGCGATCCTCTACTGGGCGTTCTTCGCGCTGCTGCCCGAGCAGATCGCGTGGCGCGCGTGCTTCTGGATCGGCATCGTGCCCGCGCTGTGGATTCTCTACATCCGTCGCAACGTCAGCGATCCCGACATCTACACGGCCACCCGCCGCGCGCGCGACGAAGGCCGCGTGTCGGGCCACTTCCTCGAGATCTTCGCGCCGCAACACCTGCGCGCGACGCTGTTCGGCAGCGTGCTATGCACCGGCATGCTCGGCGGCTACTACGCGATCACGACGTGGCTGCCCACCTACCTGAAAACCGTCCGCCACCTGTCCGTGTTCAACACGAGCGGGTATCTCGTCGTGCTGATCGTCGGCTCGTTCGTCGGTTATGTGGTCGGCGCGATCCTGTCCGACCGGCTCGGCCGGCGCGCGTCGTTCATCCTGTTCGCGGTCGGCTCGTTCGCGCTCGGCATGGCGTACACGATGCTGCCGATCACCGACACCGCGATGCTGCTGCTCGGCTTCCCGCTCGGCATCGTCGTGCAGGGCATCTTCGCGGGCATTGGCGCCTACCTGTCCGAGCTGTATCCGGGCGCCATCCGCGGGTCGGGCCAGGGCTTCTGCTACAACCTCGGCCGCGGGCTCGGGTCGTTCTTCCCGATCCTCGTCGGCTCGCTGTCGCAGACGATGTCGCTCGTGAAGGCGATCGGCCTCGTCGCGGGCGCCGGCTACCTGCTCGTGATCGTCGCCGCGCTCGTGCTGCCGGAAACGCGCGGCAAGTCGCTCGTCGACGATCCGGCCGTCGTGTCCTGAACGCCCTCCCTCCGGAAACCGCATGCATGTGATCGTTCTCGGCGCCGGCGTGATCGGCGTCGCCACCGCGTGGCACCTGCGCGAAGCGGGCTGCGACGTCACCGTGATCGAGCGCGAGGCCGACGTCGCGCAGGCGACGAGCCTCGGCAACGCGGGCGTGATCGCGCCCGGCTACGTGACGCCGTGGGCTGCACCCGGGATGCCCGGCAAGATCCTCAAATACCTGTTCAAGCCCGCGTCGCCGCTGATCTTCCGGCCAACGCTCGATGCCGCGCAGTGGCGCTGGATCGCGCGCTGGCTGCGCGAATGCGAATTCGAGCGCTTCCGCGTGAACAAGCAGCGAATGCAGCGCATCGCGTACTACAGCCGCGCGTGCCTGCATGCGTTTCGCGATCGTCATCCGTTCGACTATGGCGCGAGCCGCGGCTACCTGCAGCTGCTGCGCGGCCCGTTCGACGTCGAGATGGTGCAGCCCGCGCTGAAGGTGCTGCGCGACGCCGGCATCGCGTTTCGCGAACTCGACGCGGCCGGCTGTACCGCGATCGAGCCGGGCCTGCTCTGGGCCCGGCAAGCGCCCGTCGGCGGCATCTACCTGCCCGACGACGAAGCCGGCGACTGCGCTCGCTTCACGCGCGAACTGCGTGCGCTGTGCGAAGCGAACGGCGTGACGTTCCGCTTTCGCACGGCGGTACAGGCGCTCGATGTCGAAGCCGGCAAGGTGCTCGGCGTACGGATCGTCGGAGAAAACGCCGACGAGTCGCAGGATCGGGGGCGACCGGATCCGCTCGCCTCGAATGACGGCGGCACGCACCGCGACGCGCGGCTCGCCGCCGACGCGATCGTCGTCGCACTCGGCGTCGACAGCGCCGGCCTGCTGCGGCCGCACGGCATCGACGTGCCGTTGTATCCGGTGAAAGGCTACTCGGCGACGCTGGCCGTCGTCGACGATGAAAAGGCACCGCGCGCCGCCCTGATGGACGAATCGCTGAAGACGGCAATCACGCGCTTCGGCCCGACGCTGCGTGTAGCGGGCACGGCGGAGCTCGGCAACCGGCATGCGGCGCTGCGCCAGCAAGCGCTCGATACGCTGATGAAGGTGCTCGACGACTGGTTCCCGCAAGCGGCCGATCGCGCGTCGGTGCGCTTCTGGGTCGGCCGCCGGCCGATGACGCCCGACGGGCCGCCGCTACTGGGGGCGAGCGGAATCGGCGGACTCTGGCTGAACGTCGGCCACGGGTCGACCGGCTGGGCGATGTCGATGGGTTCGGGGAAGGTGCTGGCGGACCTCGTCACGGGGCGGGAACCGGAGATCGATCTGGCTGGGCTGACGCTCGCGCGCTACGGGCGGTAGCCTGGACTGAAGGCAGCAGCGTCGAAGCGCCGCGCCGGAACAGCTGCGTGGAGCCCGACGAGAATGGCGGTCGTTCGCCGTATGTCGCCGGAACGCTTCATTGCGCCCCCGCGCCGTCCGCCCGCGCAATCGGCGCCGACACGATCGGCCGATGCGACACGCCTTCGTTCGACAGCCGGCTTTCGAACAGCGTGAGCGCGTCGAACCGCAGCGCGACCGGCCGCCCCACCGCGCCGCCGTGCGCCGGCTGCCCGACCGCGTCGTGCGGCAGCCGCGCGAGCGTTACGTGCGGACGGAACGGCCGCCGGTCGGCCGGCACGCCGAGCTCGCGCAATGTTGCCGACAGCGCGGCATTCAACGCCTCGCATGCCGGCACGGCAGCCAGTTCCGCGACGATCAGCCGGGCGCGCGGCAGGCTCGGCCACCACGCGATCCGTTCGACCGGCATCGACGGCAGCGGATGCGCGGCCGCGAGCGCCGGCATGCACGCGGCCAGTGCGTCGCAGCGCGCCCGTTCGATCGCGCCGACGAACGCAAGCGTCACATGCAGCTGTGCGGGCAGCGGACGCCGCGCGCCTCGGGTGACCGGCAACGCATGCAGCGCATCGCGCGACGCCGCATCGGGCATCAGCGCGACAAACACGCGCAGCCGGTCGCCGTTCATGACGCGCGCACCGCCACGCGCACGGTATTGTCCGCATCGGCCGCGGCCGGACGCTGCGGCAGCGGGCCGTGCTCGCCCCACACGTCGGGCGGCGGCACATTCGCGAGTTCCGGGATCATGTTGCGCGTAAACACCGGATCGGCGACACCTTCCGCGCGCTGGCGACGATAATCGCGCCATGCCGCGTGCGCATGCTTGCCGAGCGCGAGGATCGCGACCAGGTTGATGATCGCCGTCAGCCCCATGCTCGTATCGGCCATCACCCACACGAGCGGCAACTGCCCGACGCTGCCGGACATCACCATACCGGTGTCGAGCTCGTACTGGCCCGACAGCAGGATCACGAATGCGGTCGCGCTGCAGATCACGATCGTGTCGACGAACACGCCGGGCATCCGGATCAACACTTGCACGAATGCCTCCATCCAGAGTCCTTGTAAATGGGGTCGGTCATATGCGGCGACCGCGCGAACACGGCCGAAGGGGCGCCATGACATGACCGTTTCCAACGATCATTACAAAATGAAAGAGACCGGGATCGTGGAAAATCGACGCCCGATGTGATCAGGTTAGGCGACGCCTCGGGAAAATGACGAGGGTTGCGGCAACCGCGAACACGCGCGAGCGGAACCGGAGGCTGACTGGCCGACATCGGCACCAGCAGGTGCCGACCATAAAAAAACCGGGCGCCCTTTCGGACGCCCGGTTGTCATCGAAACCCGCTCGAGCGATTCAGCTCAGCGCGGCAGTTCCGAATGCCCCATCAGGTACGCGTCGACCGAGCGCGCGCACTGGCGGCCTTCGCGGATCGCCCAGACGACGAGCGACTGGCCGCGACGCATGTCGCCTGCCGCGAACACCTTGTCGACCGACGTGTAGTACGAGCGATCGCCTTCAGTCGCCGCACGTGCGTTGCCGCGCGCGTCCTTCGCGACGCCGAACGCCTCGAGCACGGTGGCTGCCGGCTGCGTGAAGCCCATCGCGAGCAGCACCAGGTCGGCCTTCATCTCGAACTCGGAGCCCGGCACTTCCTGCATCTTGCCGTCCTTCCATTCGACGCGCACCGCGATCAGCTTCTCGACCTTGCCGTTCTTGCCTTCGAGACGCTTCGTCGCGACCGCCCAGTCACGCTCGCAGCCTTCTTCGTGCGACGACGACGTGCGCAGCTTGATCGGCCAGTACGGCCACACGAGCGGCTTGTTTTCCTCTTCCGGCGGCTGCGGCAGCAGCTCGAACTGCGTGACCTGCTTCGCGCCGTGACGGTTCGACGTGCCGACGCAGTCCGAACCCGTATCGCCGCCGCCGATCACGATCACGTGCTTGCCCTTCGCGAGCAGCTGGTCGACGAGCTTGTCGCCCGCGTTCACGCGGTTCTGCTGCGGCAGGAAGTCCATCGCGAAATGGACGCCGGCGAGCTCGCGGCCCGGCACCGGCAGGTCGCGCGGCGTTTCCGAACCGCCCGCGATCACGACCGCGTCGAACTCTTCCTTCAGCTTCTCCGGCGAAATGGTTTCCTTCGCGAGGCTGCCGATCGACTCGGGCAGCGGATCCTTGCCGATGAACACGCTGGTGCGGAACGTCACGCCTTCCGCTTCCATCTGGCGCATGCGGCGATCGATCAGCCACTTCTC
Source organism: Burkholderia ambifaria (assembly GCF_001443045.1). Classification (GTDB taxonomy): domain Bacteria; phylum Pseudomonadota; class Gammaproteobacteria; order Burkholderiales; family Burkholderiaceae; genus Burkholderia; species Burkholderia ambifaria_A. Next base: position 366,801 of record NZ_LKPJ01000003.1, read on the forward strand.
GAGCTTGAAGTCGGGGATCCCGTAACGCAGCAGGCCGCCGACGCGATCGTTCTTCTCGAACACCGTCACGTCGTGGCCCGCACGCGCGAGCTGCTGCGCGGCGGCGAGGCCGGCGGGGCCCGAACCGACGACCGCGACCTTCTTGCCCGTCTTGTGCTCGGCCGGCAGCGGCTTCACCCAGCCTTCCGCCCAGGCCTTGTCGATGATCGCGTGCTCGATCGACTTGATGCCGACCGGATCGTTGTTGATCCCGAGCGTGCACGCTGCCTCGCACGGCGCCGGGCAGATGCGGCCCGTGAACTCGGGGAAGTTGTTGGTCGAATGCAGGACTTCGATCGCCTGCTGCCAGTCCTGGCGGTAAACGAGATCGTTGAAGTCCGGAATGATGTTGTTGACCGGGCAGCCGTTGTTGCAGAACGGGATGCCGCAATCCATGCAGCGCGCGCCCTGCGCCTTCGCGTCCGCGTCGGTCAGCGCCGCGACGAATTCCTTGTAATGCTTCACGCGCGTGAGCGGTGCTTCGTACGCCTCGTGGCGGCGTTCGAACTCCAGAAAACCGGTTGCCTTGCCCATAAGGTGCTCTTCTGTTCGGTGTATCGGGTGGGGGAGCCGCGCGCGGCAATCATGCGCGCGCGGCATTCGCTATGTCGTTCGTCGCTCAGGCGGCCAGCACTTCCTTCGCCGCCTTCTTCGCACCGATCTCGCCCAGCGCGCGCTTGTATTCGTGCGGGAACACCTTCACGAACTGGCGGCGCGCCGCGTCCCAGTTTTCCAGCAGCGACTTCGCGCGCGGCGAACCCGTGAACTGGAAATGACGCTCGACGAGCCCCTTGAGCAGCGCTTCGTCCGTCGTGCCTTCGTGCCAGAGCGCGCGGTCGACCGTGCGCTCCTGCTCGGCCTGCTGCAGCACCGGCTCGAGCGCGACCATCGACTTGTTGCACTTCGCCGCAAACGTGCCTTCCGGATCGTAGATGTACGCGAGACCGCCCGACATGCCGGCCGCGAAGTTGCGCCCGGTTTCGCCGAGCACGACGACCGTGCCGCCCGTCATGTATTCGCAGCCGTGGTCGCCCGTGCCTTCGACGACCGCCGTCGCGCCCGAGTTGCGCACGCAGAAGCGCTCGCCCGCCACACCGCGGAAGAACGATTCGCCTTCGATCGCGCCGTACATCACCGTGTTGCCGCAGATGATGTTTTCCTCGGACTTGCCGCGGAAGTCGTTGGTCGGACGGATAATGATCCGGCCGCCCGACAGGCCCTTGCCGACGTAGTCGTTGCCGTCGCCGACGAGGTCGAGCGTCACGCCCTTCGCGAGGAACGCGCCGAAGCTCTGGCCGGCCGTGCCCTTCAGCTGGATGTGCACCGCGTCGTCGGACAGGCCGTCGTGGCCGTGCTTCTTCGCGATCACGCCCGACAGCATCGCGCCGACGGTACGGTTCACGTTGCGCACCGGCTGGATGAACGACACGTGCTCGCCATTCTCGATCGCGGCCTTCGCTTTTTCGATCAGCACGTGGTCGAGCGCGCGCTCGAGGCCGTGATCCTGCACGTCGACGTGACGCGGTGCGACGTCTTCGCACTCTTCCGGCTGGTAGAACACGCGCGAGAAGTCGAGGCCCTTCGCCTTCCAGTGCTCGATGCCCTTGCGCGTATCGAGCAGGTCGGCGCGACCGATCAGGTCGTCGAACTTCGCGACGCCGAGCTGCGCCATGATCTCGCGCACTTCCTCGGCGACGAAGAAGAAGTAGTTCACGACGTGCTCGGGCTGGCCCTTGAACTTCGCACGCAGCACCGGATCCTGCGTCGCGACGCCGACCGGGCACGTGTTCAGGTGGCACTTGCGCATCATGATGCAGCCTTCGACGACGAGCGGTGCCGTCGCGAAGCCGAATTCGTCCGCGCCGAGCAGCGCGCCGATCACGACGTCGCGGCCCGTCTTCATCTGGCCGTCGGCCTGCACGCGGATCCGGCCGCGCAGGCGGTTCAGCACCAGCGTCTGCTGCGTTTCGGCGAGGCCGAGTTCCCACGGCGTGCCCGCATGCTTGACCGACGACAGCGGCGATGCGCCCGTACCGCCGTCATGGCCGGCGATCACGACGTGGTCGGCCTTCGCCTTCGCGACACCGGCCGCAACCGTGCCGACGCCGACTTCCGACACCAGCTTCACCGAGATGCTCGAGCTCGGGTTCACGTTCTTCAGGTCGTGGATCAGCTGCGCCAGATCCTCGATCGAGTAGATGTCGTGGTGCGGCGGCGGCGAGATCAGGCCGACGCCCGGCACCGAGTAACGCAGCTTGCCGATGTATTCGGACACCTTGTGACCCGGCAGCTGGCCGCCTTCGCCCGGCTTCGCGCCCTGCGCCATCTTGATCTGGATCTGGTCGGCCGATGCGAGGTACTCGGCGGTGACGCCGAAGCGGCCCGACGCGACCTGCTTGATCTTCGAGCGCAGCGAATCGCCGTCCTTCAGCGGAATGTCGCTGACGATCTCGTCGCCGATCACCGACTTCAGCGTCTCGCCCGACTTGATCGGGATGCCGCGCAGTTCGTTGCGGTAGCGCTTTTCGTCCTCGCCGCCTTCGCCGGTGTTCGACTTGCCGCCGATCCGGTTCATCGCGATCGCGAGCGTCGCGTGCGCTTCGGTGCTGATCGAACCGAGCGACATCGCGCCCGTCGCGAAGCGCTTGACGATGTCCTTCGCCGACTCGACGTCGTCGATCGGGATGGCCTTGGTCGGCTCGACCTTGAACTCGAACAGGCCGCGGAACGTCATGTGACGCTTGGTCTGGTCGTTGATCAGGTGCGCGTACTCCTTGTACGTCTGGTACGAGTTGCTGCGCGTCGCGTGCTGGAGCTTCGCGATCGAGTCCGGCGTCCACATGTGATCTTCGCCGCGCACGCGGTATGCGTACTCGCCGCCCGCGTCGAGCATGTCGCGCAGGACCGGGCTGTCGCCGAATGCATCGCGGTGCAGGCGGATCGCTTCTTCCGCGACTTCGAACAGGCCGATACCGCCGACCTTCGAGGCCGTGCCCTTGAAGTACTTCTCGACGAGGTCGCTCGACAGGCCGAGCGCTTCGAAGATCTGCGCGCCCGTGTACGACATGTACGTCGAGATGCCCATCTTCGACATCACCTTCTGCAGGCCCTTGCCGACCGCCTTCGTGAAGTTGTAGACGGCCTTCTCCGGCGACAGGTCGCCCGACAGGCCTTCGGCCATCTTCGCGAGCGTTTCCATCGCGAGGTACGGGTGCACGGCTTCCGCGCCGTAGCCCGCGAGCAGCGCGAAGTGGTGCGTCTCACGTGCGGAGCCCGTCTCGACGACGAGGCCCGTGCTCGTGCGCAGCCCTTGCTGGACGAGGTGCGAGTGGATCGCCGACGTGGCGAGCAGCGCCGGAATCGCAACGTGCTCGGCGTCCGTCTTGCGGTCCGACACGATCAGCATGTTGTAGCCCGACTTCACCGCGTCGACGGCTTCCGCGCACAGCGATGCGAGGCGCGCCTCGATGCCTTCCTTGCCCCATGCGACCGGGTAGCAGATGTTCAGTTCGTATGCGCTGAACTTGCCGCCCGTGTACTGGTCGATCGCGCGGATCTTCGCGATGTCCTTGAAGTCGAGCACCGGCTGCGACACTTCGAGACGCATCGGCGGGTTGATGTTGTTCGTGTCGAGCAGGTTCGGCTTCGGGCCGATGAACGACACGAGCGACATGACCATGTTCTCGCGGATCGGGTCGATCGGCGGGTTCGTGACCTGCGCGAACAGCTGCTTGAAGTAGTGGTAGAGCGTCTTGTTCTTGTTCGACATCACCGCGAGCGGCGAGTCGTTGCCCATCGAACCGACGGCCTCTTCACCCTGCTGCGCCATCGGCGCCATCAGGAACTTCAGGTCTTCCTGCGTGTAGCCGAACGCCTGCTGGCGATCGAGCAGCGCGGCGCCCTGCGTGCGGCCGGCCGCGACGTCCTCGGCGTTCGGCTCGATCTCGTCGAGCTTGATGCGCACGGCGTCGATCCAGCTCTTGTACGGCTTCGCGTTCGCGAGGTTGTCCTTGAGCTCCTTGTCGTCGATGATGCGGCCGTGTTCCATGTCGATCAGGAACATCTTGCCCGGCTGCAGGCGCCACTTCTTGACGATCTTCGATTCGGGGATCGGCAGCGTGCCGGCTTCCGACGCCATGATGACGAGGTCGTCGTCGGTCACGATGTAGCGCGCCGGGCGCAGGCCGTTACGGTCGAGCGTCGCGCCGATCTGGCGGCCGTCGGTGAACGCGATCGCGGCGGGGCCGTCCCACGGCTCCATCATCGCGGCGTGGTATTCGTAGAACGCGCGGCGGTTCTCGTCCATCAGCGTGTGCTGTTCCCACGCTTCCGGGATCATCATCATCACCGCGTGCACGAGCGGGTAGCCGGCCATCACCAGCAGCTCGAGACAGTTGTCGAACGATGCCGTGTCGGACTGGCCCGGGTAGATCAGCGGCCACAGCTTCGGAAGATCATCGGCGAGCACGTGCGACGCGATCGCGCCGGTACGCGCGTTCAGCCAGTTCACGTTGCCCTTCACGGTGTTGATCTCGCCGTTGTGCGCGATCATCCGGTACGGGTGAGCGAGTTCCCATGCCGGGAACGTGTTGGTCGAGAAGCGCTGGTGCACGAGCGCGAGCGCCGACACGACGCGCTCGTCCTGCAGGTCGCGGTAGTACACGCCGACCTGGCCCGCCAGCAGCAGCCCCTTGTAGACGATCGTGCGCGCCGACATCGACGGCACGAAGTATTCCTTGCCGTGCTTGAGCTTCAGCGCCTGGATGCGGTGGCTCGCGGTCTTGCGGATCACGTACAGCTTCCGCTCGAGCGCGTCCGTCACCATGATGTCCTTGCCGCGGCCGATGAAGATCTGGCGGATCAGCGGCTCGCTCGCCTTGACCGTCGGCGAGATCGGCATCGCATGATCGACCGGCACGTCGCGCCAGCCGAGCACGACCTGGCCCTCTGCCCGCACCGTCCGCTCGAGTTCCTGCTCGCACGCGAGACGCGACGCGTTTTCCTTCGGCAGGAAGATCATGCCGACCCCATATTCACCGGCCGGCGGCAGCGTCACGCCCTGCTTCGACATTTCCTCGCGATAGAACGCGTCCGGAATCTGGATCAGGATGCCGGCGCCGTCACCCATCAGCGGATCGGCACCGACCGCGCCACGGTGATCGAGGTTCTCGAGGATCTTCAGACCCTGCTGAATGATCTCGTGGCTCTTCTTGCCCTTGATGTGAGCGACGAAACCGACGCCACAGGCGTCATGTTCGTTTTGCGGGTCGTACAGACCTTGTGCGGCGGGCACCGCGGCGAGCGGCTTCTGGTGGTCGTTCATGGGGACACCGTCGTAAAGGGGCCTCGAGGGCCGTTGAACCATTTTTTTGTTGCCGTCGATCCCGCTCCCGACGGGAGACGGCACGGCCGACAGTGGTTGGGCGAGCTTCGCCCAGGCCACCGGAATTCGGAATATACGCGACGAATCAAAGGAATAGCAACAAAAACCGCATGATAGAACCCCAATTAAAGAGATGCCTCGATCTGGTGCCATTTTATTGGGGCTGTATCGAATTGGTGCAAAAAGAAGCGGCGCCCGCAGCGCCGCCTCCTGAACCGCCGTTCCTGCATTACTGCTGGATCGGCGGTGTGTTTTCACGCACCTTTCTGGGGCGTCCACGCGGCAGCGGCGACACGCGGCGATTCGCGGTGCGCGCCGCCCACTCGCGGTAGTTCTCGCCGCCGAGCACCCAGCCCTTGAGCGTCGCCTGCTGGAGCTGATCGGCCTGCCGTTCGTCGAGCGGCTGTTCGCACAGCTCCTTGTACGCGCGCTGACGGTCGAACGGCGTGTTGCCGAGCGCCCAGTAGAGCGGATGGTCGGTGATCAGGCTGTCGACGGTGAGCCCGACGTGGTGCCGGTAGCTCGACCAGCGATAGGCCTCGGGCGTCGCGGCCAGCTGCGAACGCACGGGGCTCATCTCGACCACGCGGCTCGCGAGCAGGAAATAGCGCTCGCCTTCGATCACGGTCGCGCGATAGCGGCCTTCCCACAAGGTGCCGCGGCGCGAGTAGCGCCGGTTGAAATGCGCGACGTAGCGGCGACCGACCGCCTGCATCGCCTTCGGCAGGCTCGCCTCGTCGCTCGGCGTCACGAGAAGCTGCACCTGACGCGGGAGCAGCACATAGGCATGTACCGAAAGATGGTGATCGCGTGCCGCGGCCTTCAGACAATCGATGAAGAGTTCGTAGTCCTGGTCGTCGACGAACGCGGGTTGCTGATCCAGGCCGCGCAGTATCACGTGCTGCGGCTGGTCGGGAACGTAGAGTCGTGCTAACCGTGCCATGCTGAATGTCCGTTTGAACGCGTTAGGAAATACCCGGAGGTCCGAAATTGCGCACCTGCGTAGAATGCCTGTCCCTGCGGGGCGCAGAAGCGTACGGTCGTACTAATCCTAGGGTGAAAACTCTAACTTGCGAGCTTGTTTGGTTTTAAACGCAGTCGTCATAATGAGCACGCCTTTTGATCGGAGGAGACACAATGAAACGAAAACTGGCCATTACGGGGGCTGCAGCGCTCGCATTTACGTTCGCGGGCGGTACGGCACATGCACAATCCGCCGGTGATTTCTACGTCAGCACCGGCTGGCTGCACCTTTCGCCGCAGGACAGCAGCGACCCGCTGTTCCTGTACGGTGTCGGCGGCACGCCCATCAACCAATCGATCCCCAACACGGGAGCCGGCATCAACGACGCCGATACGATTGGGCTCGCAGCTGGCTACTTCGTCACCGACCACATCTCCACCGAACTCGTCATGGGGATACCGCCGAAGTTCGACATTACCGGCAAGGGTCAGTTCGAAAAGTTCGGCGTACTCGGCCGCGCGTATCAGTGGAGCCCCGCCCTATTGCTTCGCTACCACTTCAACGACGCCAACGCGAAGTTCCGTCCGTATGTCGGCGTCGGCGCGACGTATGTCTGGTTCACCGGCGCAAAGATCACAAACAGCAGCTTCGAGAACGGCGTGCTCGGTGGCCCGACCAGCGCTACGACCAGCAACCAGTGGGCGCCCGTGTTCAATGCCGGCTTCACGTACAACTTCACGAAACACTGGTTCGGGGGGCTGTCGATCTCGTACATTCCGGTCAGCGTGACCGCAACCTTCACGACGGCCCGCCGGACGCCGGTCGGCACCCTGACCGAGACGTCGAAAGCGAAGATCTCGCTCAACCCGATCGTCACGTACCTCAACGTCGGCTACCGCTTCTAAGCGTAGTCGAATATTTGGGGAATGGTTAATCCTGCTGCAATTTGTAGCGGATTTTTCCTCGAGTAACGGGCCCGCGATGCAAAACGCCCCGGTCGGAATCCCGCCGGGGCGTCGTTTTTTCGCGTCAGGCACGTTCCCGTGCAGGGTTTTGCCGGATGCGCAGCGTTACACGATATCGTCGAGTGCCGTCGGGCCGATCAGGTCGATGCGGTCCGTGCAGACCGCATCGACACCCCAGCGCACGAGTTCGCGCGCCCGGGCGAGGTCGTTGACCGTATAAACCAGGATGCGCAGCCCGGCCGCCTTGATCGCTCGCACGCGTGGTTCGTCGAGTTCCTTGTGGTTTGCGTGCAACGATACACAGCCGAGCGCGCCGACGACCTGCGCGTGCCAGTCGTCCGGCACCGCCTCGTACAGCATCCCGCGCGGCAGCGCCGGTGCGCTCGCGCGCGCCTGTTGCAGCGCGTCGAACGAGAACGACGACAGCAGCGGCGGCACCGCCGCGCCACGCCAGTACGCGGCCGCATCGGCCGCCACCCGCTGCCCCGTGTCGAGCTCGCGGCCCAGGCACGGCTTGATCTCGACGTTCGCCGCCAGCCCGTGCGCGATGCAGCGCGCCGCCGCCACCTCGAGCGTCGGCATCCGTTCGCCTGCGAAGCGCGCGTCGAACCAGGCGCCCGCGTCGAGCGCGGCCAGCGTCGCATAACGCATGCCCGCCGCTGGCCCGCTGCCGCTCGACGTGCGGTCGACCGTATCGTCGTGCAGCAGGAACGTCACGTCGTCGGCGGACAGCTTCGCGTCGAACTCGACCATCCGGTGCCCCCGCCGCGCGCCCTCGTCGAGCGCGGCGAGCGTGTTCTCCGGCGCGAGCGTGCCGCCGCCGCGATGGGCGACGACGCGCGGATAGGGCCAGTCGGTACGGGAAGTCATCGTGGGCCTCGCAGCAGGTTCGTCAGGATCAGCCGGTGCGCTTGCCGGTCTCGGGATCGAAGAAATGCAGCCGGTGCGCGGGCAGCGCGGCGGCGAGTGCCGTGCCGCGCGCGGGACGATCCGCGTGCGGCAGGCGCACCGCGACGTCGTGGTTGCCCCAGCGGCCGTGCGCGAGGTTGTCCGCGCCGAGCAGCTCGCACGAGTCGACCGGCAGCGCCGCCTGCGCGACACCCGGCTGCGGCGTCATGTGTTCGGGACGCACGCCGAGCACCCAGTCGCGCCCGGTGGCGATCGCGGTGCCGATGCCGGGCGCGCCGGCGACCGGCAGCGCCGGGCCGCCGCCCGCGACCGTAAACGTCGCGCCATCCTCCGACAGCCGGCCGTGCATCAGGTTCATCGCCGGCGAGCCGATGAAGCCCGCGACGAACACCGTCGCCGGCTTCTCGTACACGTCGACCGGCGCGCCGATCTGCTCCGCATAGCCGCGGTTCATCACGATCACGCGCTGCGCGAGCGTCATCGCCTCGATCTGGTCGTGCGTCACATACACGCTCGTCGTCGCGAGCCGCGCATGCAGCCGCTGGATCTCGAGCCGCATCTGCACGCGCAGCTTCGCATCGAGGTTCGACAGCGGCTCGTCGAACAGGAACACCGACGGCTCGCGCACGATCGCACGCCCCATCGCGACGCGCTGCCGCTGGCCGCCCGACAGCTCACGCGGCCGCCGCGCGAGCAGCGGCTCGAGTTCGAGGATCTTCGCGGCCGCTGCCACCCGCGCGTCGATCGCCGCGCGCTCGATGCCACGGATCTTCAGCCCGTAGCCCATGTTCTGCGCGACCGTCATGTGCGGATACAGCGCGTAGTTCTGGAACACCATCGCGATGTCGCGATCCTTCGGCTCCAGCGCGTTGACCACGCGATCGCCGATCGCGATCTCACCGTCCGTCACCGTCTCGAGCCCCGCGATCATTCGCAGCAGCGTCGACTTGCCACAGCCCGACGGGCCGACCAGCACGATGAATTCGCCATCGGCGATCTCCACGTCGATGCCATGCAACACGTGCTGCTTGCCATCGTAGGATTTCCTGACGCCCTTCAAGCTCAGCGCAGCCATACCTGGTCCTTCTCCCGGTTACCGTCGTTGGTTACTTCTCGGAATCGACGAGGCCGCGCACGAACCAGCGCTGCATCGCCAGCACGACGACGAGCGGCGGAATCATCGCCAGCAGCGTCGCCGCCATCACGTATTGCCATTCGGTCGCGGCGTCGCCGCTCGCGATCATCGTCTTGATGCCGACCACCGCCGTCGACAGCGACGCCTCCGTCGTGATCAGGATCGGCCACAGATACTGGTTCCAGCCGTAGATGAACGTGATCACGAACAGCGCCGCGATGCTCGTCTTCGACAGCGGCAGCACGACGTCCCAGAAGAAGCGCAGCGGCCCCGCGCCGTCGATGCGTGCGGCGTCCATCAGCTCGTCGGGCAGCGTCATGAAGAACTGGCGGAACAGGAACGTCGCGGTCGCCGACGCGATCAGTGGCAGCGTGAGTCCGGCGTAGGTGTTCGTCAGATGCAGCGTCGACACGACCTGCACCGTCGGAAAGATCCGCACCTCGACCGGCAGCATCAGCGTGATGAAGATCAGCCAGAACGCCGTGTTGCGGAACGGGAAGCGGAAGTAGACGATCGCGTACGCGGACAGGATCGACATCGCGATCTTGCCGACCGCGATGCCGAGCGCCATCACGAAGCTGTTCACGAGCAGCCGGCCGAACGGCGCAGTCGTGCCGCCGCTGCCGTGCCCCCAGATGTACGCGATGTTCTCCAGCAGGTGCGTGCTCGGCACCAGCGACAGCGGGATCGTGAACACTTCCTGCGCGTTCATCGTCGCCGCGCAGAACGCGACGTACACGGGGAACACGATCAGCACGACGCCCGCGATCAGCACCGCGTGGCAGAACAGGTCGAAGCCCTTGCGATTTTCGATCATGCGTATTGCACCCTGCGTTCGACGAAGCGGAACTGGATTACCGTGAGCCCGACCACGATGATCATCAGCACGACCGACTGCGCACCCGAACTGCCGATGTCGAGCCCCTGGAAACCTTCCGTGAAGATCTTGTAGATCAGCGTCTTCGTGCTTTGCGCGGGGCCGCCCGCGGTGGCCGCGTCGATCACCGGGAAGGTGTCGAAGAACGCGTAGACGAGGTTCACGACCAGCAGGAAGAAGCTCGTCGGCGACAGCAGCGGCAGCACGATGTTGAAGAAGCGCCGCACCGGCCCCGCGCCGTCGATCGCCGCCGCCTCGATCAGCGAGCGCGGGATCGCCTGCAGCCCCGCGTAGAAGAACAGGAAGTTGTAGCTCACCTGCTTCCACACCGATGCGAGCACGACGAGGAACATCGCCTGGCCGCCGTTCAGCGCGTGATTCCACACGATGCCGCCCTTCGCGAGCGCATAGGTGACGAGGCCGATGCTCGGGTTGAACAGGAACGCCCACAGCACGGCGGCGATCGTCGGGGCGACCGCGTACGGCCAGATCAGCAGCGTGCGGTACACACGCGCGCCGCGGATCACGCGGTCGGCGCACGCGGCGAGCAGCAGCGACACGACGAGCCCACTGACCGTGACGAGCGAGCTGAACACCAGCGTCGTGCGGAACGAGTCGAGGTACAGCGGATCGGCAAACAGGTGCGTGAAGTTCGCGAAGCCGACGAATTCGCTCGACGTGCCGAACGCGTCCTGCATCTGCGTTGACTGCCACAGCGCGACGCCGGCCGGCCACAGGAAGAATACGGCGGTGATCGCGAGCTGCGGCGCGATCAGCAGGTACGGCAGCAGGCTCGCGCCGAAACGGGAACGGGATTGCATCGCGGGCATCCGGTCAGGCAAAACGGAAAGGGAGCCGCGCCGCCGGCGCGCACGCGCGACGCGGCGGCCGGCGGCACGAACGCGATGCGGGCTCAGCCGCCCGACTTCTCGAAGCGGCGCAGCAGCTCGTCGCCGCGCGAGGCCGCCGAGTCGAGCGCGTCCTTCGGCGACTTCTTCTGCGCCCAGACCTGCTCCAGCTCTTCGTCGACGACCGTGCGGATCTGCGGCATGTTGCCGAGACGCAGCCCCTTCGTGTAGGGCAGCGGCGGCTTGTTCATCATCTGCTTGATCGCGGTTTCCGCGCTCGGGTTCTTCGCATAGAAACCCTGCTGGCGCGTGAGGTCGTACGCGGCCGTCGTGACCGGCAGGTAGCCCGTTTCCTGGTGCCACTTCGCGGCGATCGGCGGCGAGGCCAGGAACGCGAGGAATTTCGCGACGCCCTTGTAGGTCGCCGGATCCTTGCCGGCCAGCACCCACAGGCTCGCACCGCCGATGATCGCGTTCTGCGGTGCGCCCTTCACGTTCGCGTCGTACGGCATCATCCCGGTGCCGTAGCTGAACTTCGCGAACTTCTGCACGTTCGCGAGCGCGCCGGACGACGTCGTCATGATCCCGCAGTCGCCGCTGTAGAACTTCGCCGACGCTTCGTCCTTGCGGCCCGCATACGTGAACGTGCCGTCCTTCATCATCTGCTGCAGGAACGCGATGTGGGCGATCTGCTGCGGCTTGTTGAATTCGAGCACCGCGTCGGTGCCGTCGAAGCCGTTGTTGCGGCTCGCGAACGGCAGCGCATGCCACGCGCTGTAGTTCTCGAGCTGGATCCAGCCCTGCCAGCCGGTCGTGAAGCCGCACGCCATGCCCGACTTGCGCAGCTTCTCCGCGTCGGCCTGCACGTCGGCCCACGTCTTCGGCGGCTGGTTCGGATCGAGCCCGGCCTTCTTGAACGCGTCCTTGTTGTAGTACAGCACCGGCGTCGAGCTGTTGAACGGCATCGACACGAGATGGCCCGTCTTCGCATCGCTGTAGTAGCTCGCGATGGTCGGCACGAACGCCTTTTCGTCGAGCGGCATGCCGGCCTGCTTGAACACGTCGTAGACGGGCACGACGGCCTTCTTCGCCTGCATCATGGTCGCGGTGCCGACTTCATAGACCTGGAGGATCGCCGGCGCATTGCCGCTGCGATACGCGGCGATGCCCGCCGCGAGCGCCTGGTCGTAGGTGCCCTTGAAGACCGGCACGATCTTGTAGTCGCTCTGCGATGCGTTGAACTGCGCGGCGAGCTCGTTCACGCGCTCGCCAAGCGCCGACTCCATCGCATGCCAGAACTGGATCTCCGTCACGGCGAACGCCGCATGCTGCACACCGAACATCAGCGCGCCGCCAAGCGCGATCGAACGAACCAGGGTCCCCGCAGGCTTCTTCTTCATCGACCTCTCCCATGAAAACGTTACCAACAGCGTGTGCAACATTCCCGTCGCCATTGAACCGGCGAAGTCTAGTGATCGTTTGTGACAGTCAGTTGTCGTTGATGACGAACAGGCGCTGATATTCCTTCAGCGCGAAGCGGTCGGTCATGCCGGCGATGTAGTGCGCGACGAGGCGTGGCTGCTGCGCGCCGTCGTCCGACTGGTATGGCGGCGGCAGCAGGCGCGGATCGTCGATGAACGCGTCGAACAACCCGGTGACGACACGCTGCGCCTTGTTCGCCATGCGCATCACCTTGTAGTGGCGGTACAGGTTCTTGAACAGGAAGCGCTTGAGGGCGGCCGCCTGCGCGGCGACCGCTTCGCTGTGCGCGACGAGCGGCGGCGCCGCGCGCACGTCGTCGAGCGACGTGGGCGCGACGCGGGCGAGATTGCGCGTGGTCTCGTCGATCAGGTCGACGATCAGCGTGTTGATGATGCGGCGCACCGTCTCGTGCACGAGGCGGCGGCCTTCGAGGTGCGGGAATTCGGCGAGCGCGGCGTCGTAGTGGCGCTGCCAGAGCTCGACTTCGGCGAGCTGCTCGACCGTGATCAGGCCGGAGCGCAGGCCGTCGTCGACGTCATGGTTGTTGTATGCGATTTCATCCGCGATGTTCGCGAGCTGCGCTTCCAGCGACGGCTGGCGGCCTTGCAGGAAACGCTCGCCGAGCGCACCGAGCTTGCGTGCATTCTCGCGCGAGCAGTGCTTGAGGATGCCTTCGCGCGTCTCGAAGCACAGGTTCAGGCCGTTGAACGCGCCGTAGTGCTCCTCGAGCTCGTCGACGACGGCCAGGCTCTGCAGGTTGTGCTCGAAGCCGCCGTGCTCGCGCATGCACGCATTCAACGCGTCCTGTCCGGCATGGCCGAACGGCGTATGGCCGAGATCGTGCGCAAGCGAGATCGCTTCGACGAGATCCTCGTTCAGGCGCAGGTTGCGCGCGACCGAACGCGCGATCTGCGCGACTTCGAGGCTGTGCGTGAGGCGGGTGCGGAACAGGTCGCCTTCGTGATTGACGAAGACCTGCGTCTTGTATTCGAGCCGGCGGAACGCGGTCGAATGAACGATGCGGTCGCGGTCGCGCTGGAATTCGGTGCGTGCCGCCGGCGGCGTTTCCTGATGACGGCGGCCGCGCGACTGCGACGCGTGGGCGGCATACGGAGCGAGATGGGCTTCCAGCGCCGCCAGCGTCGGCGGCTCGGCCGGCGCCGCGACGGATGCACGGTCGGCCTCGGGCAGTTTGCTGCTGGATGTCTCGCTCACGTCTCCTCCACGTCAGGGGCGCCGGGGCATCCGGGGCGCCGTTACCGGGTCGTCTGCGCCAGAGTAGCGAATACGGCTTCGTCGGGCGCCTGGGTGATCAGCGTATCGCCGAATCGCTTCAGCAGGATGAACTTGATCGCGCCGGCTTCGGCCTTCTTGTCGACACGCATCAGGTCCATGTAGCGCGCGTCGCCGAGTGCCGGCCCGCGGACCGGCAGGTGCGCGGCGGCGATCACCGCATCGAGCCGCTGCCGAGACGCTTCGTCGAAGAGGCCGAGCCGCACCGACAGGTCGCCCGCCATCACCATCCCGCAGCCGACCGCTTCGCCGTGCAGCCACTCGCCGTAGCCGAGCCCGGCTTCGATCGCGTGGCCGAACGTATGGCCGAAGTTCAGGATCGCGCGCAGGCCGCCTTCGCGTTCGTCTGCCGCGACCACGCTCGCCTTGATCTCGCACGAGCGCTTCACCGCATGCGCGAGCGCGGCCGGCTCGCGGCGGTTCAGCGCGTCGACGTTCGCCTCGATCCAGTCGAAGAATTCCGCATCGGCGATCGCGCCCGTCTTGATGACCTCGGCCATGCCGGCCGCCAGCTCGCGATCGGGCAGCGTGGTCAGCGCGCCGATATCGGCGATCACCGCCTGCGGCTGGTAGAACGCGCCGATCATGTTCTTGCCGAGCGGATGGTTGATGCCGGTCTTGCCGCCGACCGACGAATCGACCTGCGACAGCAGCGTCGTCGGCACCTGGATGAACGGCACGCCGCGCATGTAGCACGCAGCGGCAAAGCCGGTCATGTCGCCGATCACGCCGCCGCCGAGTGCGACGAGCGTCGTCTTGCGATCGGCGCGCTCGGTCAGCAGGCCGTCGAAGATCAAGTTCAGCGTTTCCCAGTTCTTGTAGGCCTCGCCGTCAGGCAGCACGACCGTCGATACGCGCTTGCCGAGCGGCGCGAGCGCCGCGCGCAGCGCGTCGCCGTAGAGCGGATCGACCGTCGTGTTCGTGACGATCGTGACCGACGAACCGGTGATGTGAGGAGCGAACAGTTCGGTGCGGCCGATCAGGCCGGCACCAATGTGAATCGGGTAGGCGCGGTCGCCCAGATCGACGTTGACGGTAATCATGCTTGTAGCGGCTTGGCGATGACGCCTGCCAGTTCGAGTTGCATCAGCACCATGTTGACGAGGCCGTTGACCGACGGACGGCCGGTCTCGATGATGAAGTCCGCGCATTCGCGGTACAGCGGGTCGCGCACTTCGTAGAGCGCTTCGAGACGCGCCTTCGGATCTTCGGTCTGCAACAGCGGGCGGTTCTTGTCCTTGCGCGTGCGCAGCCACAGATCGTGCGGATTGGCACGCAGATAGATCACGATGCCGTTGCCTTTCAGGCAATCGCGATTTTCGGGGCGCAGCACCGCGCCGCCGCCCGTCGCGAGCACGATGTTCTCGCGCTGCGTCAGATCGGCGATCACCTGCGATTCGCGGTCGCGGAAGCCGGCCTCGCCTTCCATCTCGAAGATCACAGGAATGCGCGCACCCGTGCGGGCCTCGATTTCGTGGTCGGAATCGAAGAACGTCCTGTCGAGCCGGCGCGCGACCGCACGGCCCACGGTGGTCTTACCCGCTCCCATAAGGCCGACGAAAAATACGTTTGCATGTGGGTCCCGCGCTTGCAACGGCTTCCTCTGCTTGAATCTTGCTGGTGTGTGGCGCAGCTTACTGGCAAAGCGGCTGCCTTGTCGAGCCTGCGCCATCGGCTTCAGGCCCCGTTTTTCCTGCATCCGCGTCGCCCGCGCTGGCTGTCTCGCAACGCGCGCCGACGACCGTCGGCGTAATGAAGACGACCAGTTCGCTGCGCTGGTCGCGCCGCGCGCGGTGCCGGAAAAGCGCGCCCAGAACCGGTATTTTGCCCAAGAGCGGCACCCGCGTCACATCGTCTCTGTTCAACTGCTCGTAAATCCCGCCGATCGCGACCGTCCCGCCATCCTCGACCTCCACGCGCGTCTGCACGTGCTTCGTATGAATCGCCGGGCCGGCCGCGGTCGGCTCGCCGATGCTGTCCTTCGTCACGTCCAGGTCGAGCACGACGCGCCCGTCGGGTGTGATCTGCGGCTCAACCTCGAGCTTCAGCGTCGCGCGGCGGAACTGCACGCCGCTCACGCCGTTGCCGACCTTGGCCTGGTACGGCAGCTCCGAACCCTGCTCGACGATCGCCTTCACGCGGTCGGCCGTCACCACGCGCGGGCTGGAGACGATCTGGCCCCGCCCCTGTGCCTCGAGCGCGCTCAGCTCGACGTCGAGTACGCGGCTGAGCGGCGCGGCGAACAATGTGAAGCCCGCCGTCGCCGCCTCGAACCCGCCGAGCGGCCGCGCGGCCAGGTCGAGCGCGTTACGCGTGTCTGTCGCGAATGCCGCACCGTCGGTGGCGGGCGCCCGCCCCTGCGCGCGCAGCGCGACGCGTGCGCCGAGGTTGCGCGAGAAGCCCTGTTCGCCTTCGACGATGCGCGCCTCGATCCGGACTTGCCGCGACGGCCGGTCGATCGCGTCGATCAGGCCCGCGATCTGCACGATGCGCGGCTCGAGGTCGGTGACGAACAGCAGGTTCGTGCGCGGATCGGCCGCGGCGGCACCACGTTTCGACAGCAGGCGCTGGCCGGTCGCACCGGCCAGCAGCCGCTGCACGTCCAGCGCGCGCGGGTAGCGCAGTGCGAAGGTCCGGCTCGCGAGCGGCTCCAGTTCGGCCGCACGGGCGTGCGTTTCGAAGCGCTCGCGCTCCCGCGCGGCGAGCTCGGCCGCCGGCGTGACCCAGATCACGTTGCCGCGCCGGGACATCGCGAGCCCGTGCGTGTCGAGCAACGTATCGAACGCATCGCGCCAGCGGACATTGTTCAGACGTAACGTCACGGTGCCGCGCACCTGTTCGCCGACGATGATGTTGAGTCCGGTGAAGCGCGCGAGCGCGTCGAACGCGGCCGCGAGCCCGGCGCCTTGCAGATTCAGCGAGATCCGCCGCGCGTCGTCCGCATCGCCGGGGTGCCGCGCGGCGGCGTCGCTCATGCGCGTCGGCGGCGGCAATGGGACCGGCGGCCCTTCCAGCAGCGGCACCGGTGCGGTTGTGTCCGCCTGACGCGCTGCACGTGCTGCCTGATCGAACGGCGGTGGCCCCTCCTGCGCGGATGCGGTCCCATTCATACCGGCCGCGCCATCGAGCGCGTCCTGCGGCAGCGGCGTGTCCTGAGTGAGCACCTGCGGCGGTGCGATCGGCCAGCCTGCCGGTGGCAAGGGCGGCAGAGGCGGTAGCGCCGCGTGTGCCGCAGCCACGCCCAATCCGATCCAGCACGTGATTGCCCATCCTCCGAACTTCGTCATGGGCGGCCTCCGTCGTCCACGACCAACCGGCGCGCGCCATCGGCCGTCGCAAGCGTAACGGCTTCGGCGTCGACACGCATCACTCGCGACGCCCCGAGCGCTTCGCCCGGCGCGACGGCCGCGAACACGCCGTCACCGGCGTCGAACAACGCAAGCCCGGTGCGCGCGTCGCGAAACGTACCGGCCAGGCGCGGCACAGCATCGTCGGCCACCGTGGGCAAACCTGCGCCACCGAATGGATCGTCGCCGGGTGTACCGGCCAGCACGGGCAGCGAGCCGCCCGGAAAACGGGCACCCGTCAGCGCCGGAAACACGTCGATCGTCATGTCCACCCGCGACGTGGGCGGTTTTCGCTCGATATACAGCACCGACGGCACCACCAGCGCGGGAAAACCCGCCAGCCCGCCCATCAGCCGCAGCAGCGCTGCAAAGCCACCGTCCGCGACGATCCGCACCGTGCGCCGGCCATCCGGCGCCGCCTCGTCCGGGCGCCGCGGCTCGATCGACACGATCCGCAATCCGCTCGCCCCGGCCAAGTCGGCCAGCTCCAGCATCAGCGCGGGCCACGCCAGCGCACTCGGCGAGCGGACATTGCGCCCGGCAGCCGGGTCGGTGTCGCGCCGCCGCGCGGCGGTCGCGAGCAACCGCTGTGTGTCGGCGGCACGCACCTGTGCCGTTGCCAGCAGCGCGCGACTGCGTGCGAGTCCGCTCCAGTCGACGGCATCCGTCAGATGAATGCCGCCCGCCATCACGAACACGAATGCCACCACGCAGCCAACGGCGTGTGCCGTGGCCGGCGACACCCGCGTCATGCGGCCGAGCGACCCGGCAACGCCTGGCATGAACCGTTGCGCGACCGCTGTCATGCACCGCCTCCCGCTGCGCCCTGCCGTGGCGACGCGTCGTGCCAGCGCACCTGTACGGAAAACCGGAACGGCACGACTACCCCCGTGACCGGCGTGACCGAAGCCGGCGTCAGCGCACCGATATCGAATCGCCAGTCGCGCTGGCCGGCCGCAATCCGCGCGAGCCATCGTGCGGCCGCCCGGTAACTCGTCGCGCGTGCGTCGAGCACGGCGCCAGACGAAGTCGCGCGCAATGCGTCGAGCCGAACGGTGTCGTCGCGCACCCGCGCCAGCGTCGCGAGGAGCCCGGTGGCACGCCGGTAAGGCGCGGCAAGTACGACCGACCGCGCATCGCGTCGCGCAAGATCAGCGGCCGCGCCAGCGGCGCGCCGCGCGGCATCGACCTGTGGCTGCAATTGCCGCAATTGCGCCTCCACACGCGTACGCTCGGCATCCACGCGCCATCTCCACACTGTCTGCGCCCCCGTCCAGACGCTGGCCCCGAATACGCCGAGTACGATCGCTGCCCCGCACTGCGTGGCACGGCGCCGCCGCAACGCCTGCGCCAGCCGCTCACGATACGGCAGCAGATTGAAGCCGCCGAGCGCGGCGTGGCCGACGACAACCCGCCCGAACCCCGTATCGGCCATCATTCCCACACCCCGCGCAGCGCCAGCCCGACCGCGACGGCAAATGCCGGAGCGCCCGGCCCACCGGCGGGCCCGCGGGGCAGCCCGTTCCATCCGGTGCAGTCGAACGGCACCGCAGCCACACCGAGCGCATCGCCGATATCGGCGACCGATGTGCCGCAGCGGGCGATGCAGCGCGTGTCGCCGGCCACGAGCACGCAGCGCACCGGCGCGAATGCGCACTGGCGCAATGCGTCGGGGAGCGCCGCCTGCACGTCGCCAGACACCGCGAGCACCGGTGCGGCGACCGCGCCGTCGACCCGCCAGCCGTGCACGCCCGTGTCGCAGAACCAGAACGCGGCGTACGGGCCGTGCGCGTCGATCTCGAACTGCGCGGCATAGCGCAACGCGCGCAGCGCGGCAGCCGACTCGCCGTCAACGGCCGTCAGGTCAATGCCGGCCTGCGCGGCCACGTCGATCCGCCGCTCGAGCAATGCCTGCGGCGCCACGGCGACCGCAATCTCATCAGGACACGCGCCGTCGTCCTGCCGCCAGTCGAACGCGAGGCTGTCCGGCGCCAGCCCCGAAATGCGCTCGGCCGCCTGCCGGGCGGCATGGGCGACGTCGTCGCGCCCGGCCAGGTCGAGCGTCGCGGTCCGCATCTCGTCGTCGCGCAGCGCCATCACGCCGCGCGCATCGCAGCGCACACCAGCCGCCGACAGCCGCGACATAGCTGCCGCCAGCGCCCTTGCGACCGCGGCCCAGCGCGCGTCCTCCGGACCGTCCGCCAGCCCCACCGGCTCCCGCTCGAGCCCTTCGACCCGCACATCCGCGACCCGGCCGCGCCGGCTCAGCACGGCCACCCTCACCTCGTCCGCCCCGACGTCGATTCCCGTCGAACGGTGCCTGCCCGGCGCGAACCGCGCCGCCCATCGTCCTGTCATCCCTGCCTCCCGCGATCGTTGCGGCCCACGCCGCGTTTCCGATGCCTGATTCTGCAAAGCGGCGCGTTTGTCCGACAGTCGGCCGAACGGCCAGGCATGGCGCGCAACGGCCTCGCGGACGCTATGCTGGGGGCACCGCGATCCGCCGCTTTCCGGCGGGCGCCCGCCCGCGTCAGGACCGGTCTTACCGGGCAGCTATAATCGCGGGACTGTTTTCCGGTATGCCTATGCAATCCACGTCTCCTACGTCCCCGCCTCCCGCGCCCGAGCCGAAGAAGCGGCCCTGGTGGCAGAAAGTCCTGATCGGCGTCGCCGCGATGTGCGTGGCCCTCGTCGTGGCCGGCGGCCTCGTGCTCGGCTACGCGCTCGTCGTCGCGTGGCCGAACATGCCGTCGCTCGACGCACTGACCGACTATCGTCCGAAGGTACCGCTGCGCATCTATACGTCCGATCACGTGCTGATCGGCGAATTCGGCGAGGAACGCCGCGACATCGTCCATTTCAAGGACGTGCCCGACTCGCTCAAGAAAGCGATCCTCGCGATCGAGGATGCGCGCTTCTACGATCACGGCGGCGTCGACCTCACCGGCATCGCCCGCGCGGGCTTCGTCGCGCTGACGAACGGCCATGCGTCGCAGGGCGCGAGCACGATCACGATGCAGGTCGCGCGCAACTTCTTCCTGTCGAGCGAAAAGACCTACACGCGCAAGATCTACGAGATGCTGCTCGCGTACCGGATCGAGCGCGCGCTGACGAAGGATCAGATTCTCGAGGTGTACATGAATCAGATCTATCTCGGCCAGCGTGCGTACGGCTTCGCGAGCGCCGCGCGCGTGTATTTCGGCAAGGACCTGAAGGACATCACGCTCGCCGAAGCGGCGATGCTCGCGGGGCTGCCGAAGGCGCCGTCCGCGTATAACCCGGTCGTCAATCCGAAGCGCGCGAAAGTCCGCCAGGAATACATCCTGCAGCGGATGCTCGAGCTGAACTTCATCACGCGCGAGCAGTACGACGAGGCCGTCGCGCAACCGCTCGTCGTCAAGGGCGCGGGTCGCGAGTTCAGCGTGCACGCCGAGTACGTCGCGGAAATGGTCCGGCAGATGATGTACGCGCAGTACCGCGAGGAAACCTATACGCGCGGCTTCAATGTCGTCACGACGATCGATTCCGCCGACCAGCAGGTCGCGTACACCGCGCTGCGCAAGGGCATCATGGATTACGAGCGCCGCCACGGCTATCGCGGGCCGGAAGGCTTCATCGAGCTGCCGGCCGGAGCCGACGACCGCGAGCAGGCAATCGACGACGCGCTGCTCGAGCACCCCGACAACGGCGAGCTGATCGCGGCGGTCGTCACCGCGGCAACCCCGCGCCAGATCACGGTTGCCTTCATCGACGGCAGCAGCGCGACGATCGAAGGCGACAACCTGCGCTTCGCATCGAGCGCGCTGTCGGCCAGCGCGCAGCCGAACCGCCGCATCCGCCCGGGCGCGATCGTCCGTGTCGTGAAGAACGACGCCGGCAAGTGGTCGATCACGCAGTTGCCGCAAGTCGAGGGTGCGTTCATCTCGATCGTCCCGCAGGACGGCGCGATCCGCTCGCTCGTCGGCGGCTTCGACTACAACAAGAACAAGTTCAACCACGTCACGCAGGCGTGGCGGCAGCCGGGTTCGTCGTTCAAGCCGTTCATCTACTCGGCGTCGCTCGACAAGGGCCTCGGCCCGGCCACGGTGATCAACGACGGCCCGCTGTATTTCAGCGCCGCGGAAACCGGCGGCCAGCCGTGGGAACCGAAGAACTACGGCGGCGGCTTCGAAGGCCCGATGTCGATGCGCACCGCGCTGCAGCGCTCGCGCAACCTCGTGTCGATCCGGATCCTGAACCACATCGGCACGAAGTACGCGCAGCAGTACATCACGCGCTTCGGCTTCGACGCCGACCGTCATCCGGCCTACCTGCCGATGGCGCTCGGCGCGGGCCAGGTCACGCCGCTGCAGATGGCCGGCGCGTACTCGGTATTCGCGAACGGCGGCTTCCGCGTGAATCCGTACCTGATCGCCGAAGTGACCGATCCGAACGGCGCGATCGTCGCCCGCGCGCAGCCGCTCGTTGCCGAGCAGAACGCGCCGCGCGCGATCGACGCACGCAACGCGTACGTGATGAACAGCCTGCTGCAGAGCGTCGCGCAGCGCGGCACGGGCGCGCGCACCAACGTGCTGAAGCGTACCGACCTCGCGGGCAAGACCGGCACGACGAACGACTCGCACGACGCGTGGTTCGCCGGCTACCAGCACACGCTCGCGGCGATCGCATGGATCGGCTACGACAACCCGCGCAGCCTCGGCGATCGCGAAACCGGCGGCGGCCTGTCGCTGCCGGTCTGGATCGACTACATGGGCGCGGCGTTGAAGGGCGTGCCGGAGTTCAAGCCGACGATGCCGGACGACGTCCAGTCGCTCGGCGGCGAACTGTACTTCACCGAGTTCGCGCCGGGGCACGGCTTCGTGTCGACGGTCGGCGTGCCGCAGGCGCCGTCCACGCAGAACGTCGAAGAAGCGGTGCCGCACGTCGACGAGCAGGAAAAGCAGGACATCATGAACCTGTTCCGCGGCCACTGACGAACGGCCCGAACATGCAAAAGCGCCCCGCGGGGCGCTTTTTCTTTGTGCGTTGATCCGACGTATCGGCGCCCCGCCGGGCGGGCGTGCCGGTCGTTACGCGCCGAACGAGATCGGCAGGCCGGCCTGCTGCGTCGCGTAGTCGGTGAGTGCCGAGAAGAATTCGGTGCCGGTGCGCGTATCGCGCCATTCGCCGTCCACGAAACGGTAATGGAAACCGCCCGCCTTCGCGGCGATCCACAGCTCCTTCATCGGCGGCTGCAGGTTGATGATGATCTTCGAGCCGTTCTCGAACGTCAGCGTCAGCACGCCGCCGTTGCGCTCCAGATCGATGTCGTGATCGCCGTCGTTCGCGGCATCCACGGTACGCTCGACGGCCGCCAGCACGGCCTCGGCACGGGCCAGGTATTCAGTATCGGACATGCTAAACTCTATCGGTTAAATTGTTCAGGGACGATCATGCGAGTCGTTTTCCGGATGAGCGCGATTGTAGCGGCTTTGGCGATTCTTGCCGGCTGCGGTCAACGCGGTCCGCTCTATCTGCCTACCGTGCCCCCGTTGCCGGCGAAGCCCATCCAGCAGCAGGACACGCCGCCGTCGGACGTCACGCCGACCGATGAAAACGCGTCGTCCGACAGCATTCCCGATTCTTCCGGCACGCCGCTCACGCTGTCGCCCGAGCTGTCGAACGGTGCGTCGAAGGCCGCCACGCCGGCATCGGGCCCAGCCTCCACGCAGTAGTCGCGCGCCGCCGCGCGCGCGGTTTCTTTCGCGAAAAAGGCGATGACCTCCCGTCATCGCCTTTTGTTTTTTCGGGTCGGCATCGTCACGCGCGGATGCGCCGCCAGCCCCATCCAAGCAGCCGCCAGCCGAGCAGCACCGCGACGATCGTCGCGTAAAGCTTCGGCTGCGCGAGATCGTGCTTGCCGGCCCGCATCCACCAGAAATGCAGCACGCCGAACAGCGCGATTGCATAGATCGCGCGATGTAGCGTCGCCCAGTGACGGCCGAGCCGGCGCACCATCGCACGCGGCGATGTCGCGGCCAGCGGAATCAGCAGCACGAACGCGGCGAAACCGACCGTGATGAACGGACGCTTGCCGACGTCCTTCAGGATCGCGAGCACGTCGAACCACTTGTCGAACCACAGATACGTCGTGAAATGCAGCGTCGCGTAAAAGAACGCGAACAGGCCGATCATCCGGCGAAAGCGCAGCAACGCGGGAACGCCCGTCACGCGCCGAAGCGGCGTGACGGCGAGCGTGACGCAGAGCATCACCAGCGTCCAGAGGCCCGTCGAGCGCGTGATGAATTCGATCGGGTTCGCGCCGAGCCGGTCGGTCAGCCCGAACAGCACGAGACGCGCGAGCGGATAGAGGCCGACCGCGAAAACCAGCACCTTGGCGGGCGCGAGCCAGCTCGGCGACGCAATACGTGCCGGGCCGCGCCGGGATGTCTCCGCAGTAGCCGTGTGCGTGCCGGACGCGCGAGCCGGTGTCAGCGTCGAAGGAGGCATGTCGTTTCTCACCGTCGCACTCAGAAGTTCTTCTTCAGGTCCATGCCTTGGTACATCGACGCGACGAGATCGCCATAGCCGTTGAACATCAGCGTCTTGCGCTTCGGCGTGAAGAAGCCGTCCTCGCCGATCCGGCGCTCGGTCGCCTGGCTCCAGCGCGGGTGATCGACATTCGGGTTCACGTTCGAATAGAAACCGTATTCGTTCGACGCATACGTGCTCCAGCTCGTCTTCGGCTGCTTGTCGACGAAGCGGATCTTCACGAGCGACTTCGCGCTCTTGAAACCGTACTTCCATGGCACGACGATCCGCACCGGCGCACCGTTCTGGTTCGGCAGCACTTGCCCGTAGACACCCATCGTCAGCAGCGTCAGCGGATTCATCGCCTCGTCCATCCGCAGCCCTTCCGAGTACGGCCAGTCGAGCACCGGCGTCGACAGCCCCGGCATCTGCGACGGATCAGCCAGCGTGATGAACTGCACGTATTTCGCGTTGCCGGTCGGCTGCACGCGCTTGATCAGCTCTGACAACGGCACGCCGATCCACGGGATCACCATCGACCAGCCCTCGACGCAGCGCAGCCGGTACACGCGCTCCTCGAGCGGCGCGAGCTTCAGCAGTTCGTCGAGATCGAATACCTTCGGGTGCAGCACCTCGCCCTCGACGCTCACGCGCCACGGGTGCGGCCGCAACGAGCCGGCGTTCTGCGCCGGGTCACCCTTGTCGGTGCCGAATTCGTAGAAGTTGTTGTAGGACGTGATGTCCTTGAACGGCGTCACCTTGTCGGCCGCGACGAACTTCGGGTTGGTTTTCGCCGCAAGCTTCGCGGCTCGCGCGTCGGGCGACGCATACGCGGCGAACGCCGTGCCGCTGCCGCCGAGCAATCCGCCCGCCGCAGCGAGGCCGGCCACCTGCAATACGCGCCGCCGGTTCTCGAACACCGCGCGCGGCGTAATCTGGCTCTGCGCGATATCACCGCCGGTCAGTACGGTGCGCATAGGGTGTTTGATCCACATCGTGCTGCTCCTCTCCTGCATGCGCGGCGCGCACGCTTCATGAGCGTTCGACCCGACCCATCATGCGCCGTTCGACGCCCGGGACCGCCCGCCCGTTACAAAAGAAAACCGCCGGGCACGCAGTGCGCCGGCGGTCTTTTGTCGGACCAGCGTCGGAAATCTTACAGCTTGCCGTAGCTGTGCAGCCCGGACAGGAACATGTTGACGCCGAGGAACGCGAACGTCGTCACGAGCAGGCCCGTGAGCGCCCACCAGGCGGCAACCGCGCCGCGCAAGCCCTTCATCAGGCGCATGTGCAGCCAGGCTGCGTAATTGAGCCACACGATCAGCGCCCAGGTTTCCTTCGGGTCCCAGCTCCAGTAGCCGCCCCATGCTTCCGCGGCCCACAACGCGCCGAGGATCGTCGCGATCGTGAAGAAAGCGAAGCCGACCGCGATCGACTTGTACATCACGTCGTCGAGCACCTCGAGCGTCGGCAGGCGATCGGCGAGCACGCCGCGCTCCTTCATCAGGTAAGCGACCGACACCATCGCCGACAGCGCGAAGCTGCCGTAGCCGATGAAGTTCGCCGGCACGTGGATCTTCATCCACCAGCTCTGCAGCGCCGGCACGAGCGGCTGGATCTGCTGCGCATCGCGCGCGACCGAGTACCACATCAGGAAGCCGACGGCCGCGCTGATGACCAGCAGCACGAATGCGCCAAGCGAGCGCGTGCCGTAGTGGCCTTCGTAATACAGATAAAGCAGTGCGGTGATCAGGCTGAACAGCACGAACACTTCATACAGGTTCGACACGGGGATGTGCCCGACATCGGCACCGATCAGATAGGACTCGTACCAGCGCACCATCAGGCCGGTGAAACCCATCAGCACGGCGACCCACGTGAGCTTCTGTCCGATCGCGGAGCCCGACTCCGAACGTGCGAGCAAGCCGATCCAGTAGAAGATCGTCGCGAGCACGAACAGCGCGCTCATCCACAGGATCGCCGACTGGCTCGACAGGAAGTACTTGAGGAAGAACGCCGAATCGGCGCGCGCGAGATCGCCCTGGTAGATCTGGATCGACAGCAGTGACAGCACCGCGATCGACGCCATCATCAGCCGCGCGGGCTTCCAGCGCCAGCCGAGCACGACAAGCGCCGGCACCGTGCCGATCATCACTGCCTTGTCGTAGTAATTCATGTGTTCGTTGTAGTGCACGAACGCATAGCCCGCGCCGACCACGAGCGCCAGGGCAAACAGCCAGTCGATGACCGACAGGCGGGCGAGGAACGGACGGTCGTCGAACAACGGCGCCGGATTCGGGGCCAGGACCGGCCCCGAACGGGAAGAGGAAACTTGAGTGAGATCCATGATGTTACCGGGTGGAATTCTCGGAATCGGAACCGCCGCCGGCGGGCGGACGGGCAGTCGCTGCCGCACCAGCCGGCGCGGCGTCGCGCGGTGCGGCGCGCAAGGCGGCGCCGGCCGCGTCGCGCGTCTGCACGAATTCTTTCTCGAAATCGAAGGTCTTGCGGGCCGTGGACATTGCCATCACCACATCGACGCCCGAGCCGGCATCCTTGAGCCAGAACCAGAGGCGCCGCTCGCGCACGTAGAACATCGAGAAGATGCCGGCGACCAACAGCAGGCTGCCAAGATACACCAGATTCTTGCCGGGTGCGCGCGTCAACTGAAATACCGAAGCTTGCACCTGCTTGAAGGAGTCAAGCTGCAAATAGACCGGCGATCCATACAAAAAGCTGTCGGATAGCGCATTGATCGCGTTCTGAACGAAGCGGATCGTGTCCGTGCCCTGCTGGGCAGCCGGCTCGCCGGCGCGCTCGCGCGCGATCTGCCAGACCTCCCACATCGAGCCCTCGAGCATGCGCAGCAGCAGGCTGGCCGCCTTTTCCTGCTCGGCCTTCGGCACCGAACGGTCGATGAACGTCGCCACTGCCTGGAAGCCGCCGACCGGCTGGCCGTCGGCGCCGCGACCGACGCTGTCGTCACTCGCCGCAAAAAGGGTCAGCACCTTGAACGCGCTGTCCTGCAGGCGGCTGCGCAGCGACGCCTCGGTCGTCGGCAACGAACGTTGCGCGAAGCGTGCGGCGGCATCGGCGCGAACAGCCGGATCCTCGAGCGCTGCGCGCAGGCGCATCCATTCGCCGATCGAATCCTGGCTGTCGGCCGGAATCCGCATGTAGCGGAACGGATCGTTCGGGCTCGCACGCACGCCGGCGAGGAACACACGCGTGCCGCCCATGTCGACGGGCAGCATGTAGTTGTTGAATTCGCGCGCCTGGCCGTCCTTGCCGCGAATCTTGTACTGCACCGAAGGGCCGATGTTGTGGAGCTGCATCGGCTTCGACGTCTTCGCGCCGGAACCGAGCCGCTCGTCGAACACCTCCTTGAGCGACTCCGTCTTCGCAACGCCGCGCACGTCCGGCTTGCCGTTCGCGTCGGCCATGTTCTCGACGTTGATCGCGCGGAAGTCGGAAAACTCGATCGTGTCGCCGTCGCTGCCCGGCATCTGCAGCGGCGCCGTACTGCCGATCGTGCCCTTCACCGCGAAGGTCTTCGCGTTGTCGCCCGTCATCGGGTAGGCCGTCATCTGCATCTGCGAGCCGCCGTCCTGGAAGCTCGACTGGTAGATCGACACACCCTTGTACGTGAACGGCTTGTTGACCTCGACGCGCGCCGGGATCTTCTGGCCCGTCTCGCGATCGATCACGACGATGTCGCTCGCGAACAGCTTCGGCATCCCCGTCGTGTAGTAGTCGACGATGAACTTGTTGAGCTGGATCGAGAACGGCAGATCCTGGATCAGCGAACCGCTCGGCTGGTTCAGGATCGCGGTCGACACGAACTGGCCTTCCGGCACCCATGCGTAGCCGCGGAACGTCGGATTCGACGCGGACAGCCGGTGGTCGGACGAGATCTCGCTGATCGTCGCGCTCGTGTTGACCGGGCTCTTGCCGAACATCCACATCTGGAATTTGATCGGCAGGTTGCTGTCGAGCAGGCCGCCGATACAGATCACGACGATCGCAAGGTGCGCGGAGATGTAGCCCCACTTCGTCAGCGCGCCGCGCTTCGCGGAGATCAGCGTCGCGCCGTCGGTTTCACGCACGACGTGCTTGTAGCCGGCCTTGGTGACGAACGTGGCGAGCGTGGCCGCAGCGGTCGCACGCGTGCCGGACGCCGTGTATTCGGCCTTGTGGTGGAACGCGCGCAGACTGCCTTCGCGGACCTTGTCCTTCCAGCTCTTCGCATCGGCGAGCATCTTCGGTGCGTTGCGGATCACGCACAGCGAAATCGACACGACGAGGAAGATCAGGATCAGCATGAACCACCACGCGCTGTACACGTTGTACAGGCCCAGCGAGCGGAAGATGTCCGCCCAGAACGGCCCAAACTGGTTCACGTAGTTCGGATACGGGTCGTCCTGGGTCAGGACCGTGCCGACAATGCTCGCGATCGACAGCACCACCAGCAACGCGATCGCGAAGCGCATCGAGCTCAGCAACTCGATTGCGCGCCTGGACGCACTTTGACCCGACTTCGACTGCAACCCCGACGTGGTAACGCTCATTCAAACTCCGACTAAGGGGAAACAGCCCCCAACGCTCACTATGTTCGCTGCCCCCCGAGGGGGCGGTCAGCACGCTTGGGGCGGCCCGGCGAGTGCTGACAACAAAAAAGGGCAAGGCGGCCGCAATCACGCGGCGCCCCACCCTTTTCTTGTTCTGACTCCGGCCGCCCTTCGGGCGCCCGGTCATTCCATTCGCGACGATCCGCTCAACGCAGGCCCGCGATGTAATCCGCGACGGCCTTGATCTCGGTGTCCGACAGACGCGATGCGATCTGATGCATCGCCTCGTTGTTGTTGCGCGCGCCGACACCCTGCTGGAACGCGGTCAACTGGACAACCGTGTAATCGGCCCACTGCCCCGACAGACGCGGGTACTGGACCGGCATCCCCTGCCCCGTCGGCCCGTGGCAGCTCGCGCAGGCGGGTACACCCTTTTCCGCGATGCCGCCTCGATAGATCTTCTGACCGATCGGCACGGTCGCCGCATCACGTGCGGTGCCGAGCTTCGTCGTCTGCGACCCGTAATACGCGGCGACGTTGCGCATGTCGTCCGCACTCAACGCGCTCGCGAACCCGACCATCACCGGATTGGTCCGCGCCGGCCCCTTCGCACCCGGTTGGGCCTTGAAGTCGTTCAACTGCTTGACCAGATATTCGGGATGCTGGCCGGCGAGCTTCGGGAAACTGCCCGACGCGCTGTTGCCGTCGGCGCCGTGACACGACGCACAGACCTGCCCGGCAATCGCCTTGCCGCGGTCCAGATCCGGCTTTGCCGCATCCGCCGCGTTTGCCTCCGCTACGAAACCTACGAACCCTGCTGCAACCTGAAGCACCATCAGAGACTTGCACAGTCGATTCATTCGCACACCCTGTTTCGTCTTGTGGGAATTTGAGGTTCTGCAAAAAACGACATCGACCAGTCTACCGCAGAAGCTGCATAAAAGCGCGAGGCAGGCGCCCGCAGCCCTTCGGCAAAACCGTCGTATTGTACAATATCGCGCTGAAAGCTCCCGCGCCTATCGGGGCTACCCCGCCTCCACCAAGCGGCTCGCGCCGCCCCGTCCCTCCGGTTTCCCATGGCCTTTTTGCTCCATCAAGCCCGCTTCTACACGACCGTCAACCATCTGCGCGACCTGCCGCCGACGGTGCAGCCGGAAATCGCGTTCGCGGGCCGCTCGAATGCCGGCAAATCGACGGCGATCAACGTGCTGTGCAACCAGAAGCGGCTCGCCTTCGCGTCGAAGACGCCCGGCCGCACGCAGCACATCAACTACTTCTCCGTCGGCCCGGCCGCCGAGCCCGTCGCGAACCTCGTCGACCTGCCCGGCTACGGCTACGCGGAAGTGCCGGGGGCCGCGAAGGCCCACTGGGAAATGCTGCTGTCGTCCTACCTCGCAACCCGTTCGCAGCTGTGCGGCCTGATCCTGATGATGGATTCGCGCCGCCCGCTGACCGACCTCGATCGCCGGATGATCGAGTGGTTCGCGCCGACCGGCAAGCCGATCCACACGCTGCTGACGAAGTGCGACAAATTGACGCGGCAGGAAAGCATCAACGCGCTGCGCAACACGCAGAAGGGGCTCGACGCGTACCGTGACCAGGGCGTGAAGGGCAAACTGACCGTCCAGCTGTTCTCGGCACTGAAGCGCACCGGGCTCGACGAGGCGCACGAACTGATCGAAAGCTGGGTGCGGCCGTCCGTCGCCGACGAAAAAAGCGAGCCTGTAGCACAATGAGCGGGCAACGCGCGGCCGGGATCGGCTGTGCGCACCTGACGGCACCTGCGGATTCGGCCGGCTCATAAAAAAACCCGCCGTTGAACGGCGGGTCAAACAGCCTAATCGAAAAACGACAGGCACCCGCTCAGGGAGGAGAAGCGGGGAGCAGCGCGCTACGCGTGCCGCTCGATCGCTATCATATACCAACGATCTCGAAAATGACCTAAGGGTTCCGTAAGGTCCTTCTTGCCCTGATTTCTGCCAAATCGCCATGAGCTTCCATCCGCTTCACCGTCCGCGCCGGATGCGCCGCGACGACTTCTCCCGCCGCCTGATGCGCGAAAACCGCCTGACCACCGACGACCTGATCTACCCGGTGTTCGTCGTCGAAGGCACCAACGAACGCCAGCCCGTACCGTCGATGCCCGGCGTCGAGCGCGTGTCGGTCGATCTGCTGATGCATGTCGCCGAGCAGTGCGTCGAACTCGGCGTACCCGTGCTGTCGCTGTTCCCGGCCATCGAACCGTCGCTGAAAACGCCTGACGGGCGCGAAGCGGCCAATCCCGAAGGCCTGATCCCGCGCGCGGTGCGCGAGTTGAAGAAGCGCTTCCCCGAACTCGGCGTGCTGACCGACGTCGCGCTCGATCCGTACACGAGCCACGGCCAGGACGGCGTGCTCGACGAAAACGGCTACGTAATCAACGACGACACGATCGAGATCCTGGTCGACCAGGCGTGCGCACAGGCGGAGGCCGGCGTCGACATCGTCGCGCCGTCGGACATGATGGATGGGCGCATCGGCGCGATACGCGAAATGCTGGAAAGCGACGGCCACATCCATACGCGCATCATGGCCTATTCGGCCAAGTTCGCGTCGGCGTTCTACGGCCCGTTCCGCGATGCGGTCGGCTCGGCGTCCAATCTGGGCAAGGGCAACAAGATGACCTACCAGATGGATCCGGCGAACAGCGACGAAGCGCTGCGCGAAGTACGCCTCGACATCGACGAAGGCGCCGACATGGTGATGGTCAAGCCCGGCATGCCGTATCTCGACATCGTGCGCCGCGTGAAGGACGAGTTCCGCTTCCCGACCTACGTGTACCAGGTGAGTGGTGAATACGCGATGCTGAAGGCTGCCGCGATGAACGGCTGGCTCGACCACGACAAGGTCGTGCTCGAATCGCTGCTCGCATTCAAGCGTGCGGGTGCCGATGGCGTGCTCACGTACTTCGCGCTCGATGCCGCGCGTCTGCTGAAAGCGCAACGCTGAGCCGCGCGCCGGCCGGCACAATGAAAAACGGCGGGACACTTCGGTGTCCCGCCGTTTTCTTTTGCAGCGCGGCCGGTGCAGAGGCCGCCCATGCAGGGCTGACAAGCGCGCGTTACACCGTCGGTACCGCTGCGCGATCGAGGCTGCGCAGGAACGTCTCGGCCGCCTGATAGCCGACCACGCGCCCGATTTCGTTGCCGTTGCGATCGAAGAAGATGATGCCCGGCGGCCCGAACAGGTTGAAGCGCTTGAGCAGCGCCTGGTCGTCCGGATTGTTCGCGGTGACGTCCGCACGCACCAGGTGAAGCCGGGCGAGCCGCGCCTGCACGCGTGAATCGGTGAACGTCAGATGCTCCATCTCCTTGCAGCTCACACACCAATCGGCATAGAAGTCGAGCATCACAGGCTGGCCCGAGGTCTTCAGCAGCGCGTCGAGTTCCCCGCTGGAGCGTACCGATGCAAACGCCGGCCCCTGCTGCCCGGCAGCCGCACCGGCTGCCGACGCATCGCCCGACGCAACCGTGCGCGCCGCGAGGACGGCCAGCGGCTTCACCGGATCGTTGGATCCTGCTGCGAGGCCGACGAGCAGCGTCGCAGCCCAGATCGCAAGCGCAGCGCCGAGGCCGCGGCCGAGACGGCGCCAGATCGACGCGGCGCCGGCATGCGGCGTGAACAGGCCGAGCGCCGCGGCCGCGACCAACAGCCACAACGCAGCGAGCACCATCTTCAAGCCGCCCGCCAGCACCGGCCACACGATCCACAGCGCGGCCGCGAGCAGTACGATACCGAAGAACACCTTCACGCCGTCCATCCATGCGCCCGCGCGCGGCAGCACCGTGCCGGCACCGATGCCGACGACCAGCAGCGGCACGCCGAGCCCCAGTCCCATCGCGAACAGCGCGGCGCCGCCGAGCAATGCATTGCCGGTATGTGCAATGAATGCGAGCACTGCAAACAGCGGTGCCGTCATGCATGCGCCGACGACCAGCGCCGACAATGCGCCCATCGCGGCGACCGCGACGAAATGGCCGCCCTGGCGCGCGCTCGATGCTTCGGCCGCGCCGTTCTGCCAGCGCTCGGGCAGCGCGATGTCCTTGCCCGAAATCAGCGATACAGCGAATGCGGTGAGCAGCACGCCGAACGCGCCGAGCACCCACGGATTCTGCAGCCACGCGCCGAGGCTCTGGCCGACCAGTGCGGCAGCGATGCCGAGCACCGTATAAACGAGCGCCATGCCGACCACGTAGGTAAGCGACAGCGCAAAGCCGCGGGCATGCGTCGCGCGCGTACCCTGGCCGATGATGATCGCGGACACGATCGGAATCATCGGATACGAACAGGGCAGGAGGCTCAGCACGACGCCTGCGACGAAATACAGCGCGACGATCGTGAAGAAGCCGTGCCCCTCGAGCAGCGACTGCGCGAAATCCGCGCTCGTGACCTTGTCGAACCAGCTACCCGAAGCTGCCGCGCCATCGGCCGGCGCGACCACGCCCAGCGCAGCGCCGTCGATCTTCACGACATGCTCCGCAGGCGGGTAGCAGATTCCTTCGTCGGCGCACCCCTGCGACGTCACCGCAAGTTCAAACGGCCCCGCTGCCTGCTTGACCGGCACGTGAATTACAACCTCGTCGCGATAGGTTTCGACTTCCTTCTGGAACGTCTGGTCGAACTTCACATGACCGGCAGGGAATTGAGGGGCGCCGAGCATCGCCTGCCCGCTCTTCACCGCGAACGCGAACCGCTCGCGGTACAGGTAGTAGCCGTTGGCGACCTTGAAGCGGACGTCCACCTGCCCCGGCGATTCGCTCGCGCTGAACTTGAACGCCACCGACGGATCGAGAAAATCGTCGGCCGCGCGCGCGATCGACAGGTCGCCCAGCACGAACATGAGCGACAACAGGACTACGAGGAACCGCAGCACGCGCACGGAAAGCGCCATACCGTTAAACATGAAATAGACGTTGAGTTTCGCTGGTCACCCACTGGCCATACGCGGCCGAGGCCGTCGCCTGCCACGAGACGATTTCCGGCGTCTCGTACGGATGATGCGCGAGAATAAATCGCTCCAGTTCGAGCGAGCGCACGGGGCTCGTCTTGAACAGCAACTGGATCTCGTCGGCCGTTTCGACCTTGCCCTGCCAGTGATAGCGCGATTTGATCGCACCGAGCTCCGACACGCACGCGGCAAGCCGTGCGTCGAGCGCACCGTCGGCGAGCGCCGCGGCCGTCGCCGCATCGGGCACTGTCGTCAGCATCAACACCACCACCATACGCGCCCCCCTGGCTGGTCTACCGGCTTTCGCCGCCGCCGATCGCCCATCGCGAGCCCGTGCCGACAGTCCAGTATCGTAGCGCAGCGCGCGCGACGCTGCCGGCACTGGCCTGCGACAATCGATCGCAGCTCGTGGGCCGCAAAAAACAAAAAGGGCCAAGCAATTGCTCGGCCCCTTTTTCAGATACTGCTGCGTACAGGAAGCTTACTCAGCTTCTTGCACGTTTTCCGTTTCGTCGACTTCCGGACGATCGAGCAGTTCGACCAGTGCCATCGGTGCGTTGTCGCCGACGCGGAAGCCGAACTTCAGCACGCGCAGGTAGCCGCCCGGACGGTTCGCGAAGCGCGGACCGAGCACGTCAAACAGCTTCGCCACTGAGTCACGATCGCGCAGGCGGTTGAACGCCAGTCGACGGTTTGCCAGCGACGGCTTCTTGCCGAGCGTGATCAGCGGCTCGACGACTTTACGGAGTTCCTTCGCCTTCGGCAGCGTCGTCTTGATGACTTCGTGCTCGATCAGCGAGTTGGACATGTTACGGAGCATAGCCAGACGGTGGCTGCTCGTGCGGTTCAGTTTCCGCAGACCATGACGATGGCGCATTTCAGTTTCCTTGATTCAAAGTTTTGATCCAGCTCTTCTATCGCACCGCTGGGGTGCACGGGCCGGTAACGAAAAAAGCAAGATGCGGATTCTAAAGGTAAATCCGCATCTTTGCCAACTACAGCTCCAGCTTGGCTACAAGCGGGCTTACTTGTCGAGACCAGCCGGCGGCCAGTTTTCGAGCTTCATGCCCAGCGTGAGACCGCGCGAAGCAAGCACTTCCTTGATCTCGTTGAGCGACTTGCGACCGAGGTTCGGCGTCTTCAGCAGCTCGTTTTCCGTGCGCTGGATCAGGTCGCCGATGTAGTAGATGTTCTCGGCCTTCAGGCAGTTCGCCGAACGAACCGTCAGCTCGAGATCGTCCACCGGACGCAGCAGGATCGGATCGATCTGCGGTGCGCGCGACGGTGCTTCGGCGGCCGTTTCAGTGCCTTCCAGTGCCGCGAACACGGACAGCTGGTCGACCAGGATGCGAGCCGATTGACGGATCGCCTCTTCCGGGGTGATCACGCCGCTCGTCTCGATGTTCATCACGAGCTTGTCGAGGTCGGTACGCTGCTCGACACGGGCGCTTTCAACGGCGTAGCTCACGCGGCGAACCGGCGAGAACGATGCGTCGAGGACAATGCGACCGATGATCTTGGCCGTGTCTTCGCCGTAGCGACGAACGTTGCCGGGCACATAGCCGCGACCCTTCTCGATCTTGATCTGAACGTCGAGCTTGCCGCCCTTCGACAGGTGTGCGATCACGTGATTCGGGTTGATGACTTCGCAATCGTGAGCCAGCTCGATATCTCCGGCCGTGACGACGCCTTCGCCTTCCTTGCGCAGGGTCACCGTCACTTCGTCACGGTTGTGCAGCTTGAACACCACACCCTTCAGGTTCAGCAGCAGGTTGACGACGTCCTCTTGCACGCCGTCCAGCGTCGAGTACTCGTGCACCACGCCTGCGATCGTGACTTCGGTCGGCGCGTAGCCAACCATCGACGACAGCAGCACGCGGCGAAGCGCATTGCCCAAGGTGTGGCCGTAACCGCGTTCGAACGGTTCCATGACCACCCTCGCGTGGTTCTCGCCCAGCGATTCCACGGCGATGATCTTGGGTTTCAGCAAACTGGTTTGCATGGGCTTTCCTTTTCAATACCCTCGGCTCGTTACACCGATAAGGCTGACCGGTAACAACCAGAAAATAAACAGCCGAGGCCCCTCCTTGCGAAACGCAATCGGGGTACCTCGGCCGTCAATCGGATTAACGCGAATACAATTCGACGATCAGGCTTTCGTTGATGTCGCCTGCGATGTCAGCGCGTTCCGGCATTTGCTTGAACGTGCCTTCGAACTTCTTCGCATCGACTGCAACCCAGCTCGGCATGCCGCCTTGCTCAGCCAGCGACAGCGCTTCGACGATACGCGCCTGCTTCTTCGCCTTTTCGCGGATCGCGACGATGTCACCAGCCTTCACTTGCTGCGACGGCACGTTCGCGACGACGCCGTTCACGGTGATCGACTTGTGGCTCACCAGCTGACGCGCTTCAGCGCGGGTCGAGCCGAAGCCCATGCGATATACGACGTTGTCGAGACGCGATTCGAGCAGTTGCAGCAGGTTTTCACCCGTGTTGCCCTTGCGGCGGTCGGCTTCAGCGAAGTAGCGGCGGAACTGACGCTCCAGAACGCCGTAAATACGCTTGACCTTCTGCTTTTCGCGCAGCTGCGTACCATAGTCGGACGTACGTGCGCCCGAGGTACGGCCGTGCTGACCCGGCTTGCTGTCGAGCTTGCACTTGTCGGCGAGCGAGCGACGCGCGCTCTTCAGGAACAGGTCGGTGCCTTCACGGCGGGACAGCTTGGCCTTAGGGCCGATATAACGTGCCACTTTGCATTCCTTTATCAATCAGTCACGCGGATCGGAATCCGCGCTAGTTCGCGCCCTTTGGGGCGAACGGTGGGCTTAGTCAATCAAAAAAGCAACGCCCGTCGACGCTACGCGGCGACAGGCAAATGTGCCAGCACGAACGTGCCAGCAACATTCTTAGATACGACGGCGCTTCGGCGGACGGCAGCCGTTGTGCGGAATCGGGGTGACGTCCGAAATCGCGGTGATCTTGATGCCGAGGCCATGCAGTGCGCGCACTGCCGACTCACGACCCGGGCCCGGGCCCTTGATCCGCACTTCCAGATTCTTCACGCCGTATTCCATCGCCACGCGGCCGGCCGACTCAGCAGCAACCTGAGCAGCGAACGGCGTCGACTTGCGCGAGCCCTTGAAGCCCTGGCCGCCCGACGTCGCCCATGCCAGTGCATTGCCCTGGCGATCGGTGATCGTGATGATCGTGTTGTTGAACGACGCGTGAACGTGAACCACGCCTTCAGCGACGTTCTTCTTAACCTTCTTGCGAACGCGTTGCGCCGCGGTGTTCGAAGCCTTAGCCATTACGTTTTCCTGTAACTGTCAGTTCCGCTTACTTCTTCAGCGCTTGCGCTGCACGACGCGGACCCTTGCGGGTACGTGCGTTCGTACGCGTACGCTGACCGCGCATCGGCAGGCCCTTGCGATGACGAACGCCACGGTAGCAACCGAGGTCCATCAGGCGCTTGATGTTCATCGTCACTTCACGGCGCAGATCGCCTTCGACGATGAACTTGCCCACTTCTTCACGCAGCTTTTCGAGGTCTGCGTCGGTCAGGTCCTTGACCTTCTTCGAGAATTCCACGCCAGACGCCACGCAGATGCTGCGCGAGCGCGTGCGGCCGATACCGAAGATTGCCGTCAGGCCGATCTCGGTATGCTGGTGATTCGGGATGTTAACCCCTGCGATACGAGCCATTGTTTTTCCTCAAACAAAAAGCGCAAACAAACGCGCGGTCAGCCTTGGCGCTGCTTGTGGCGCGGATCCGAGCTGCAGATCACGCGAACGACGCCTTTGCGCTTGATGATCTTGCAATTGCGGCAAATGCGCTTAACCGATGCCATCACTTTCATGATAATACCCTTTTTTCAAATCACTTCGCCCGGAACACGATCCGCGCACGAGACAGATCGTAAGGCGTCAATTCAACCGTCACCTTGTCGCCCGGCAGGATGCGGATGTAGTGCATCCGCATCTTCCCGGAGATATGCCCCAACACGACATGGCCGTTTTCCAGCTTCACGCGGAAGGTCGCATTCGGGAGGTTTTCGATCACCTCACCTTGCATCTGGATTACATCGTCTTTGGCCATAGTCCTTAATTAACGCATTGGGATGTTGCCGCCCTTGAAGTTTGCCTTCTTGAGCAGCGACTCATACTGTTGCGACATAACGTACGACTGCACCTGCGCCATGAAGTCCATCGTGACGACGACAATGATCAGCAGCGACGTTCCACCAAAATAAAACGGCACGTTCCAGCGCAGCACCAGGAATTCCGGCAGCAGACACACGAAGACGATGTAGATCGCACCGGCCAGCGTCAGACGCGTGAGGATGCGGTCGATATATCGTGCGGTCTGATCGCCCGGACGAATGCCCGGAACAAACGCGCCGCTCTTCTTCAGGTTGTCCGCGGTTTCCCTGCTGTTGAACACCAGTGCGGTGTAGAAGAAGCAGAAAAACACGATTGCCAGCGTGTACAGCAGCACATAGACCGGCTGGCCCGGCTTCAGCGCCTCCGCGACGTTATGCAACGTGTTGGAGATCCAGCTTCCCGACGGCTGACCTGTGCTGAACCAGCCGAGAATCGTGGCCGGGAACAGGATGATCGACGATGCGAAGATCGGCGGAATCACGCCCGACATGTTCAGCTTCAGCGGCAAGTGCGACGACTGGCCACCGTAGATCTTGTTGCCGACCTGGCGTTTCGCGTAGTTCACGAGGATCTTGCGCTGACCGCGTTCGATGAACACGACCAGGTAAGTCACCGCGGCAATCAGAACGACGATGATGATCGCCGAAATGATGCTCATCGAACCCGTACGCACCAGCTCGAACAGCCCACCGACGGCATTCGGGAACCCTGCTGCGATCCCGCCGAAGATGATGATCGAGATGCCGTTGCCCAGACCACGCTCGGTGATCTGCTCACCCAGCCACATCAGGAACATCGTGCCGGTAACCAGCGTCACGACCGTCGTCAGTCGGAACAGCATGCCGGGGTCGATCACGAGGCCCGGCTGGTTTTCCAGCGCAGCCGCGATACCGAACGCCTGGAAGGTCGCGAGCACCACGGTGAAATACCGCGTGTACTGCGTGATCTTCCGTTGCCCTGCCTGCCCTTCCTTCTTCAGCGCCTCGAGCTGCGGCGAGACGATCGCCAACAGCTGCATGATGATCGACGCCGAGATGTACGGCATGATCCCCAGCGCAAAGATCGTGAAGCGGGAAAGCGCGCCACCCGAGAACATGTTGAACATGCCCAGGATACCGCCCGCCTGGCTCTGGAACAGCTTCGCCAGTTGATCCGGATCGATGCCCGGCACGGGGATGTGCGCGCCGATGCGATAGACGATCAGCGCCAGGAGCAGGAACATCGCTCGCCGACGCAGATCGCCGAATTTCGCCGTGCTTCGACCGGGTTTTGCAAGACTCGGGCTGTTAGCCAAGTACCTTCTCCGATGAATGCAAGTAACGACGCGCTACGCGTGTCACTCGGCGAACGAACCGCCAGCCGCTTCGATCGCAGCGCGCGCACCCTTGGTGGCACCGAGACCCTTCACGACGATCTTGCGCTTCAGTTCGCCCGTCGCGATGATCTTTGCGCTCTTCGTCAGCTCGCCGACCAGGCCGGCTTGCTTCAGTGCGAGCAGATCGATTTCATCGACCGGCAGCTTCTCGAGGTCGCCCAGGCGCACTTCACCGACGAATTCCTTCGTCAGCGACGTGAAACCGCGCTTCGGCAGACGACGTTGCAGCGGCATCTGACCGCCTTCGAAACCGACTTTGTGGAAGCCGCCCGAACGCGATTTCTGACCCTTGTGACCACGGCCAGCCGTCTTGCCGAGGCCCGAACCGATGCCGCGGCCGACGCGACGCTTGGCGTGCTTTGCACCAGCGGCCGGCTTCAGGTTATTCAATTCCATATCAACTCCTTGATCCGTAGGGCCGCTTACGCGATGACCTTAACGAGGTACGAGACCTTGTTGATCATGCCGCGGACCGCCGGCGTATCCTGCAGCTCGCTAACCGAGTTGAGTCGGCGCAGGCCGAGGCCACGCACGGTCGCACGGTGCGATTCGCGGGTCCCGATCAGGCTCTTCACGAGCTGAACCTTGACAGTTTTTTCAGACATGGTGACCACCCGGGCTTAGCCCAAAATATCTTCGACGGACTTGCCGCGCTTCGCCGCGATGTCTGCCGGGGTCGACTGCTTGCGCAGGCCGTCCAGCGTGGCGCGAACGAGGTTGTACGGGTTCGTCGAACCGTGGCTCTTTGCCACGACGTTCTGAACGCCCATCACGTCGAACACTGCGCGCATCGGGCCGCCGGCGATCACGCCCGTACCTGCCTTCGCCGGAGCGAGGAGGACAGCGGATGCGCCATGCTTGCCGTGCACTTCGTGCTGCAGCGTGCCGTTCTTGAGCGGCACCTTGAACATGTTGCGGCGAGCTTGTTCCATTGCCTTCTGGACAGCGACCGGCACTTCCTTCGCCTTGCCCTTGCCCATACCGATGCGGCCATCGCCGTCGCCAACCACGGTCAGTGCGGCGAAGCCGAGAATACGGCCACCCTTCACGACCTTGGTCACGCGGTTGACCGAAATCATCTTTTCGCGAAGGCCGTCGTCGCGCTCGTCAGCCTGAACTTTCGCTTGCATCTTTGCCATGACGAATTCCTTCCTTAGAACTTGAGCCCAGCTTCGCGAGCTGCCTCAGCCAGCGCCTTGACGCGGCCATGGTAGCGGAAGCCCGAGCGGTCGAAGGCGACGGATTCGATGCCGGCAGCCTTTGCCTTCTCGGCAATACGCTTGCCGATCAGCGTCGCGGCATTAACGTTGCCGCCCTTGCCCGACTTGTCGGCCAGTTCTGCGCGCACTTCTGCTTCGAGCGTCGACGCGCTGGCGAGCACCTTGGTGCCGCAGGGCGAGAACACTTGAGCGTAGATGTGCGTGTTCGTGCGATGCACGGCGAGACGCGCGACCTGCAGCTCAGCGATCTTGATACGCGTCTGGCGAGCGCGGCGCAGGCGAGATTGAGTCTTATCCATGATTGCGCACCCTTACTTCTTCTTCGTTTCTTTGAGGATCACAACCTCGTCGGAATAGCGCACGCCCTTGCCCTTGTACGGCTCCGGCGGACGGTAACCGCGGACTTCCGCAGCCACTTGACCGACTTGTTGCTTGTTGATCCCCTTGATCACGATTTCGGTTTGCGTCGGGGTTTCAGCCTTGACGCCTTCCGGCATCTGGTGCACCACCGGGTGCGAGAAACCCAGCGACAGGTTCAGCTTGTCGCCTTGCGCCTGCGCACGATAACCGACGCCAACCAGCGTCAGCTTGCGCTCGAAACCCTTGGTCACGCCGTGCACGGCATTCGCGATGATCGCGCGCATCGTGCCCGACAGTGCGTTTGCTTCGCGGCTTTCGTCGACCGGCGACAGATTCAGCGTGCCGTCGTTGTTCGCCACGTTCACGAGCGGATTGATCGCTTGCGTGATGGTGCCCAGCGGGCCCTTGACGGTGATTGCACCGTCGGCCAGCTTGACTTCCGCGCCTTGCAGCGCGATCGGGCTTTTACCTACTCGAGACATGTTTCTCTCTCCTCGGCTTTAAGCAACGTAGCAGATGACTTCGCCGCCGACGCCGGTAGCGCGCGCCTTGCGGTCGGTCATCACGCCCTTCGGCGTCGACACGATTGCCACACCCAGGCCGTTCATGACCTGCGGAATGTCGTTACGGCCGCGGTACACGCGCAGACCAGGCTTCGACACGCGCTCGAGGCGTTCGATGACCGGGCGACCTGCGTAGTACTTCAGCGCGATATTCAGTTCGGACTTCGCACCTTCCGCCTTGACGGCGAAATCGTCGATATAGCCTTCGTCCTTCAGGACTTGCGCGATTGCAACCTTGACCTTCGACGAGGGCATCGCAACCGATACCTTCTCAACCATCTGCGCGTTGCGGATGCGAGTCAGCATATCGGCGATAGGATCACT
Source organism: Burkholderia ambifaria (assembly GCF_001443045.1). Classification (GTDB taxonomy): domain Bacteria; phylum Pseudomonadota; class Gammaproteobacteria; order Burkholderiales; family Burkholderiaceae; genus Burkholderia; species Burkholderia ambifaria_A. Next base: position 408,111 of record NZ_LKPJ01000003.1, read on the forward strand.
CATGCTCATTTACGTTTCTCCTATTACCAGCTCGCCTTGGTCAGGCCAGGAATCTCGCCACGGAATGCGATTTCACGAATCTTGTTACGCGCGAGGCCGAATTTACGGAACGTGCCACGCGGACGGCCCGTGATCGCGCAGCGGTTACGCTGGCGGGTCGGGTTTGCGTTGCGGGGCAGTTGCTGCAGCTCAAGGCGTGCTTCGTAGCGCTCTTCTTCCGACTTGCTTTGGTCTTCGACGATCGCCTTCAGCGCTTCGCGCTTTGCTGCGAACTTCGCGACCAGGCGGGCGCGCTTCTTTTCACGTTCGATCAGTGCCAGTTTAGCCACGGTAACCTCAGTTTCTGAACGGGAACTTGAAGCTGGCGAGCAGAGCCTTTGCTTCGTCGTCGGTCTTCGCAGTCGTCGTGATGCTGATGTTCAGCCCACGCAGTGCGTCGATCTTGTCGTAGTCGATTTCGGGGAAAATGATCTGCTCTTTCACACCGATGTTGTAGTTGCCGCGGCCATCGAAGGCACGACCCGACACACCGCGGAAGTCACGCACGCGGGGCAGGGCAACGGTCACGAAACGGTCGAGGAATTCGTACATCGCTTGACCACGCAGCGTCACCATCGCGCCGATCGGGTAGCCCTGGCGGATCTTGAAGCCTGCGATTGCCTTGCGTGCCTTCGTGACGACCGGCTTCTGACCTGCGATCTTCGTGAGATCGCCAACGGCGTTCTCGATGATCTTCTTGTCAGCGATCGCTTCGCCAAGACCCATGTTCAGCGTGATCTTGGTGATGCGCGGCACTTCCATGACCGACTTGTAACCGAACTTCTCGATCAGGCCGGGCACAACCTTTTCTTTGTAAAACTCTTGAAAACGAGCCATTTTTTACTCCGCTGCGTCAGGCGCTCAGTACGGCACCGGTCGTCTTCAGGAAGCGAACCTTCTTGCCTTCCTCGACCTTGATGCCAACACGCGACGCCTTGCCATTCGCGTCGACCAGTGCGACGTTCGAAATATGCAGGGGCATCGTCTTCGCTTCCACGCCGCCCGTCGTACCCTTCATCGGGTTCGGCTTCACATGCTTCTTGACGAGGTTGATACCCTCAACCGTCACATGTTCTGCACCGACAGCCAGCACGACGCCGCGCTTGCCCTTGTCTTTGCCAGTGACGACGATGACTTCGTCACCTTTGCGAATCTTGTTCATCGCGACTCCTTACAGCACTTCCGGCGCCAGCGAAACGATCTTCATGAATCGTTCGCTACGCAGCTCACGCGTCACCGGCCCAAAAATACGGGTGCCGATCGGCTCAAGCTTGTTATTCAAAAGCACAGCGGCGTTGCCGTCGAACTTGATCAGCGAGCCGTCTTGACGGCGAACACCCTTGGCGGTGCGGACCACCACGGCGTTGTAGATTTCGCCTTTCTTCACGCGCCCGCGCGGCGTTGCTTCTTTGACGGTCACCTTGATGATGTCGCCAATGCCGGCATAACGACGCTTCGAGCCGCCGAGCACCTTGATGCACATGACTTCACGCGCACCCGTGTTGTCGGCTACTTCGAGCCGAGATTCGGTCTGGATCATGGTTTGTCTTTCCCAACTTAATCCGGATGCACCACCATGATGCATTCGGTCAGTCTTGGTCCCGTCAGCCAATCGGCTGCTTGGGTTGGAACAGCAGCGACGGCAAACGAAACCCGCCATCGCAATTCGGTGAATCTTTCGGACAGGCTGGCGCCAGTCCGCTTCCCCCACCAACTTCGCCCGCGACGGGGCTCCCATAAAGAGGGAAGACCAGGATTATAACAAATAACCCTGGTCACGCAAGCAAAAACTTTGCGATTTCAAGCACTTCGTGGCGAAGTGCTTGTTACTGCCTACTGCGCTGCCCGCTTAGATGACGCGAGCTGCTTCGACGAGGCGCGACACCGTCCAGGCCTTCGTCTTCGACAGCGGACGAGTTTCCTGGATTTCAACGAGGTCACCCTCGTTGTAGGTGTTCGCTTCATCATGCGCGTGGTACTTCTTCGAGCGCACGACATACTTGCCGTAGATCGGGTGCTTGACGCGGTGCTCGATCAGCACGGTGACGGTCTTGTCCATCTTGTTGCTGACGACCCGACCGACCAGCGTCCGCTTCAGCGAGGTTTTCACGCTATCGTTCATTTCTGGTTCGCCTTCTGAGTCATGACGGTCCGCACACGTGCGATGTCGCGACGAACCTTCTTCAGCTGGCTCGTGTTCGTGAGCTGCTGGGTCGCGAGTTGCATGCGCAGGCCGAATTGCGCCTTCAGCAGGTCCGCCAGCTCCTTGTTGAGCGCGGCCTGGTCTTTCTGGAGAAGTTCGGAAGCCTTCATGTTTTCTCCTTAGGCGCCGAGCTGGCGCACGATGAATGCCGTCTTCAGCGGCAGCTTGGCTGCAGCCAGACGGAACGCTTCGCGTGCCAATTCTTCGGTTACGCCGTCCATTTCATAGAGCATCTTGCCCGGCTGGATCTCAGCGACGTAGTACTCCGGGTTACCCTTACCGTTACCCATACGCACTTCTGCCGGCTTTTGCGAAATCGGCTTGTCCGGGAAGATCCGGATCCAGATGCGGCCGCCACGCTTGATGTGACGCGTCATTGCACGACGCGCCGCTTCAATCTGACGTGCGGTCAAACGACCGCGACCGATCGCCTTCAGGCCGAATTCACCGAACGACACTGCGTTGCCGCGCGTCGCCTTGCCGGTGTTACGACCCTTCTGCTCTTTGCGATACTTCCTGCGTTTCGGTTGCAGCATCGTTATTCTCCAGTCTTGCCGTCTTCCGGCTTGCCGGCGCCGCGGCGCGGTGCGCCACGACGAGCACCCGGAGCGCCGCCTTCGCCGTCACGGCGCGGACGACGGTCGCCCGGACGCGCATTGCGACGCGGACGCTTGTCTTCGGCTACTTCCTCGACCACCGGCGCGTCATTGCGGCCGAGCGTGTCGCCCTTGTATACCCACACCTTGACGCCGATGATCCCGTAGGTCGTCTTCGCTTCCGAGGTTGCGTAGTCGATGTCGGCACGCAGCGTATGAAGGGGCACGCGACCTTCGCGATACCACTCCGTACGAGCGATTTCGATACCGTTCAGACGGCCTGCGCTCATGATCTTGATGCCCTGGGCACCCAGACGCATCGCGTTCTGCATCGCACGCTTCATCGCGCGACGGAACATGATCCGGCGTTCGAGCTGTTGCGTGATCGAGTCAGCGATCAGTTGAGCATCGGTTTCCGGCTTGCGGATTTCTTCGATGTTGACGTGAACCGGCACGCCCATGCGGCGTTGCAGTTCCGTCTTCAGCTGTTCGATATCCTCGCCCTTCTTGCCGATGACGACGCCCGGACGCGAGCTGTAAATCGTGATGCGCGCGTTCTTTGCCGGACGCTCGATGACGACCCGACCGACCGAAGCGTTCTTCAGCTTCTTCTTCAGGTATTCACGAACACCGATGTCTTCCTGCAGCATCGCCGCGAAATTGTTGTTGTTCGCGTACCAACGCGAAGCCCAATTGCGGCTGACAGCCAGGCGGAAGCCAGTCGGATGAATTTTCTGTCCCATCGTATGGCTCCTTAATTCCCGACCGTCACAGTGATGTGACAGGATTGCTTCTCGATGCGGTTACCGCGGCCCTTGGCGCGCGCGGTGAAACGCTTGAGCGATGCAGCCTTGTCGACGTAGATGCTCTTGATCTTGAGCTCGTCGATATCAGCGCCTTCGTTGTGCTCCGCATTCGCGATTGCCGACAGCACAACCTTCTTCACGATGCCAGCCGCCTTCTTCGGCGAGAACGTCAGAACGTTCAGCGCCTTGTCGACCGGCAAACCGCGGATCTGGTCAGCCACAAGGCGCGTTTTTTGCGCCGAGATGCGGGCACCGCGATGAATTGCTTTCACTTCCATCTTGATTGCCCCTTATTTCTTGGCCTTCTTGTCGGCCGCGTGACCCTTGAACGTACGGGTCAGTGCGAACTCGCCAAGCTTGTGGCCGACCATGTTTTCCGAGATGTACACCGGAACGTGTTGACGGCCGTTGTGAACAGCGATCGTCAGGCCGATGAAATCCGGCAGAATCGTCGAGCGACGCGACCAGGTCTTGATCGGCTTTTTGTCGCGCGAAGCTGCAGCCGCCTCAACTTTCTTCAGCAAATGGGCGTCGCAGAACGGACCTTTTTTTACAGAACGTGCCATTGCCTACTCCTTAACGCTTGTGACGGCGCTGGACGATCATCGTCGTCGTGCGCTTGTTGCTGCGGGTGCGATAACCCTTAGCCGGCGTACCCCACGGGCTCACCGGGTCGCGACCTGCAGCCGTCTTGCCCTCACCACCACCGTGCGGGTGATCAACCGGGTTCATCGCAACGCCACGCACCGTCGGGCGGATACCGCGCCAGCGGTTCGCGCCAGCCTTGCCGATTTGGCGCAGGCTATGCTCTTCGTTGCCGACTTCACCGATCGTTGCACGGCACTCGATGTGCACGCGGCGGATTTCGCCCGAACGCAGACGAACCTGCGCGTAGACGCCTTCACGTGCCAGCAGCATGGCCGACGTGCCAGCCGAACGCGCCATTTGCGCGCCCTTGCCCGGCAGCATCTCGATGCAGTGGATCGTCGTACCGACCGGAATGTTGCGGATCGGCAGCGTGTTACCTGCACGGATCGGCGCTTCCGAACCCGACATCAGCTGTTGGCCGACGGTCAGGCCCTTCGGGGCGATGATGTAGCGACGCTCGCCGTCTGCGTAGAGCACCAGCGCGATGTTCGCGCTACGGTTCGGGTCGTACTCGAGACGCTCGACCTTTGCCGGGATGCCGTCCTTCGTGCGACGGAAATCGACGATACGGTAGTGCTGCTTGTGACCACCACCCTTGTGACGCGTGGTGATACGGCCGTTGTTGTTACGACCGGCGGTCGAGCTCTGCGAGTCGAGCAGTGCCGCGAACGGCTTGCCCTGGTGCAGGTTCTTGTTGACCACCTTGACCATCGCGCGGCGACCCGGCGAAGTCGGTTTAACTTTCACGATTGCCATGATTACTTGGCCTCCGCTTCAAAGTTGATTTCCTGGCCGGGCTTCAGGCAAACGTACGCCTTCTTCACGTCCTTACGGCGGCCCATCGAACGGCCGAAGCGCTTTTGCTTGCCCTTCTGAACCAGCACGTTGACCGAATCAACTTCAACCTTGAACAGCAGCTCGACAGCCGCCTTCACTTCCTGCTTCGTGGCATCCGGTGCGACTTCGAACACGACTTGCTCGTTCTTGTCGGCAACCAGCGTCGCCTTTTCCGAGATCACCGGTGCGAGCAGGACCTGCATCAAACGATGATCGTTCTTGCGAATCTCGCTCATGACAGCAACTCCTCGATCTGGGCGACCGCAGCCTTCGTGACCAGCACTTTCTTGAAGTAGATCAGCGACAGCGGGTCAGCGTAGCGCGGCTCGACAATCGCCACGTGCGGCAGGTTGCGCGAAGCCAGGTACAGGTTCTCATCGACCGTGTCCGTGATGATCAGAACGGAGTCGAGACCCATGGTCTTGAATTTGTCAGCCAGCAGCTTGGTCTTCGGCGCCTCGAGGATGATGTCCTCGACGACCGACAGACGGCCTTCACGGGCCAGCTGCGAGAAGATCGAGCAGAGACCTGCGCGATGCATCTTCTTGTTGACCTTGTGCGAGAAGTTTTCTTCCGGCGAGTTCGGGAAGATGCGACCACCGCCACGCCACAACGGGCTCGACGACATACCGGCACGAGCGCGGCCCGTACCCTTCTGACGCCACGGCTTCTTGGTGGTGTGCTTGACTTGCTCACGGTCCTTCTGTGCGCGGTTACCCTGGCGAGCATTCGCCTGGTACGCGACGACGACCTGGTGGATCAGCGCTTCGTTGTAGTCACGGCCGAACACGACGTCCGACGCGTTAACCACTGCACCTTCCTGACCATTTTCGTTCAGGAGCTTGAGTTCCATTATTTCGCCCCCTTGGTCTTGACGGCCGGCGTCACGAAAACCTTGCCGCCCTTCGCGCCCGGAATCGCGCCCTTGACGAGCAGCAGCTTGCGCTCTGCGTCGATACGAGCGATTTCGAGGTTCTGCACCGTCACCGTAACGTCACCGAGGTGACCCGTCATGCGCTTACCCGGGAAAACGCGACCCGGATCCTGCGCCATACCGATCGAGCCCGGCACGTTGTGCGAGCGCGAGTTACCGTGGGTAGCACGGCCGGAGGAGAAGTTGTAACGCTTGATCGTACCGGCGTAGCCCTTACCGATCGACACGCCTTGCACGTCGACCTTCTGGCCCACTTCGAAAAGATCAGCACCGACCACGGCGCCATTCGACAGCTCAGCTGCCTTGGCCGCATCAATGCGGAATTCCTTGAGGATTTCACCGGCTTCGACACCGGCTTTGGCGAGATGACCTGCCAGCGGCTTCGTCACGCGCGATGCGCGGCGGGAGCCGAATGCAACCTGCACGGCCGTGTAGCCGTCGGTTTCAACAGTCTTGATCTGCGTCACGCGGTTGTCCGACACGTCCAGCACGGTGACGGGAATCGAATCCCCTTCAGCCGTGAAGATACGGGTCATGCCAACCTTGCGACCTACGAGTCCAAGGCTCATCATTTTCTCCATTCCCGACTGCGATTGGTCGGGGCTGATTTACAAAATGCCAGGCACGCAAGGCCCAACTTTTTTACGCGAATACGCGAAAAGCCAAGCAGTATAGCCCGACTTCTCGATTTCCGCAAGCAATACAAAGACTTAGCGCCACCCAGCAAGCCGGTTGGCATCGAAAGCCTTACTGCAGCTTGATTTCCACGTCGACGCCAGCCGGCAGGTCGAGCTTCATCAGCGCATCAACCGTCTTGTCGGTCGGATCGACGATGTCCATCAGGCGCTGGTGGGTACGGATTTCGAGCTGATCGCGCGACGTCTTGTTGACGTGCGGCGAACGCAGGATGTCAAAACGCTGAATGCGCGTCGGCAGCGGCACCGGGCCACGGACGATTGCGCCAGTCCGCTTCGCGGTATCGACGATCTCGGCAGCCGATTGATCGATCAGACGATAGTCGAAAGCCTTCAGGCGAATGCGGATTTTCTGTTGCTGCATGACGATTCCTTGAAAAGAGCGAGGCGATGTTGCATCGCCGGACACTAAAAGAACGCGAAACCTGTTGCCTGCGGGGAGCGAGGCGCCTGGTTCCGAACGGCACTTCCACTGCTAAGCCCGCGATTCTACACGAAAATTCTCAACAGTGGTGTACGTTTGCAATACAGCGACGCACGCGCCACAAAAACAAAACCGGGTGCCAGATCGAACTGGACACCCGGCTTCGACGGTACAACTGCCTACCGTGGAATCGCGGACCCCGGAGAGATCCGCGGATCGTCGATGTTACTCGATGATCTTGGCGACGACGCCGGCGCCGACGGTACGGCCGCCTTCGCGGATTGCGAAGCGCAGACCTTCTTCCATCGCGATCGGAGCGATCAGCTTCACCGTGATCGACACGTTGTCGCCCGGCATCACCATTTCCTTGTCCTTCGGCAGCTCGATCGAGCCCGTCACGTCCGTCGTACGGAAGTAGAACTGCGGACGGTAGTTGTTGAAGAACGGCGTGTGACGGCCGCCTTCGTCCTTGCTNTTACTCGATGATCTTGGCGACGACGCCGGCGCCGACGGTACGGCCGCCTTCGCGGATTGCGAAGCGCAGACCTTCTTCCATCGCGATCGGAGCGATCAGCTTCACCGTGATCGACACGTTGTCGCCCGGCATCACCATTTCCTTGTCCTTCGGCAGCTCGATCGAGCCCGTCACGTCCGTCGTACGGAAGTAGAACTGCGGACGGTAGTTGTTGAAGAACGGCGTGTGACGGCCGCCTTCGTCCTTGCTCAGCACGTACACTTCAGCCGTGAAGTGCGTGTGCGGCGTGATCGAACCCGGCTTCGCCAGAACCTGGCCACGCTCCACGTCTTCACGCTTCGTGCCGCGCAGCAGGATACCAACGTTGTCGCCTGCCTGACCTTGGTCCAGCAGCTTGCGGAACATTTCAACGCCCGTGCAGGTCGTCTTCACCGTCGGCTTGATACCGACGATTTCGATTTCCTCGCCGACCTTCACGATGCCGCGCTCGACACGACCCGTCACAACCGTACCACGGCCCGAGATCGAGAACACGTCTTCCACCGGCATCAGGAACGCGCCGTCAACCGCACGCTCCGGCGTCGGGATGTACGTGTCCAGTGCGTCTGCCAGGCTCATGATCGCCACTTCGCCCAGCTCGCCCGTGTCGCCTTCCAGCGCCAGCTTGGCCGAACCCTTCACGATCGGCGTGTCGTCGCCCGGGAAATCGTACTTCGACAGGAGTTCGCGAACTTCCATCTCGACCAGCTCGAGCAGTTCAGCGTCGTCCACCATGTCGCACTTGTTCAGGAACACGATGATGTACGGAACGCCAACCTGACGCGCCAGCAGGATGTGCTCACGCGTTTGCGGCATCGGGCCGTCTGCTGCCGAGCAAACCAGGATCGCGCCGTCCATCTGCGCTGCGCCCGTGATCATGTTCTTCACATAGTCAGCGTGGCCCGGGCAGTCGACGTGTGCGTAGTGGCGGTTAGNCGCGAACTTCCATCTCGACCAGCTCGAGCAGTTCAGCGTCGTCCACCATGTCGCACTTGTTCAGGAACACGATGATGTACGGAACGCCAACCTGACGCGCCAGCAGGATGTGCTCACGCGTTTGCGGCATCGGGCCGTCTGCTGCCGAGCAAACCAGGATCGCGCCGTCCATCTGCGCTGCGCCCGTGATCATGTTCTTCACATAGTCAGCGTGGCCCGGGCAGTCGACGTGTGCGTAGTGGCGGTTAGCCGTTTCGTACTCGACGTGTGCCGTGTTGATCGTGATGCCACGCGCCTTTTCTTCCGGTGCCGCGTCGATCTGGTCGTAGGCCTTCGCTTCGCCGCCGAACTTCTTCGTCAGCACCGTCGTGATAGCTGCCGTCAGCGTCGTCTTGCCGTGGTCAACGTGACCAATCGTTCCAACGTTGACGTGCGGCTTGGTCCGCTCAAATTTACCTTTTGCCATGATTCTCTTCTTTCAAAAAATATCGGTTGGTAGCTACAGATTTACTTCGACTTCGCGCTGATGATCGCTTCAGCAACGTTGCGCGGAGCTTCAGCGTAGTGCTTGAACTCCATCGTGTACGTTGCACGACCTTGCGTCAGCGAACGCAGCGACGTCGAGTAACCGAACATTTCCGACAGCGGCACTTCGGCGCGAACGATCTTGCCGCCGCCAACCATGTCTTCCATGCCCTGGACGATGCCGCGACGGCCCGACAGGTCGCCCATCACGTTGCCCATGTAGTCTTCCGGCGTCTCGACTTCGACAGCCATCATCGGCTCGAGGACGACCGGGTTCGCCTTGCGCATCGCTTCCTTGAACGCCATCGAACCGGCCATGCGGAACGCGTTTTCGTTCGAGTCAACGTCGTGGTACGAACCGAACGTCAGGTGAACCTTCACGTCGACGACCGGGAAGCCAGCCAGCACGCCCGACTTCAGCGTGTCCTGGATACCCTTATCGACCGCCGGGATGTATTCACGCGGAATCACACCACCCTTGATCTCGTCGAAGAACTCGTAGCCCTTGCCTTGCTCGTTCGGCTCGAGCGTGATGACCGCGTGACCGTACTGACCGCGACCACCCGACTGCTTGACGAACTTGCCGTCGACATCCTTCGCCGTCGAACGGATCGTTTCGCGGTACGCAACCTGCGGCTTGCCGACGGTCGCTTCCACGCCGAATTCACGCTTCATCCGGTCGACCAGAATTTCGAGGTGGAGCTCGCCCATGCCCGAAATGATGGTCTGGCCCGACTCTTCGTCGGTCTGCACGCGGAACGACGGGTCTTCCTGCGCCAGGCGGTTCAGCGCGAGGCCCATCTTTTCCTGGTCAGCCTTCGTCTTCGGCTCGACAGCCTGCGAAATCACCGGCTCCGGGAACACCATGCGCTCGAGAACGATCGGGTTCGCCGGGTCGCACAGCGTGTCGCCCGTGGTTGCTTCCTTCAGGCCGACCGCTGCGGCGATGTCGCCTGCACGGACTTCCTTGATTTCTTCACGCTGGTTCGCGTGCATCTGCAGAATACGGCCGAGGCGTTCCTTCTTGCCCTTGGTCGAGTTCAGCAGCGTGTCGCCCGAGTTGACGACGCCCGAGTACACACGGAAGAAGATCAGCTGGCCGACGAACGGGTCGGTCATGATCTTGAACGCGAGCGACGAGAACTTTTCGTCGTCCGATGCCTTGCGCTCCGCAGCTTCGCCGTTTTCGAGCTCGCCCTTGACCGGCGGGATGTCGACCGGCGACGGCAGGAAGTCGATCACGGCGTCGAGCATACGCTGCACGCCCTTGTTCTTGAACGCGGTACCGCACAGCATCGGCTGGATTTCGCACGCGATCGTACGGTCGCGCAGCGCCTTGACGATGTCGGCTTCCGGCAGATCGCCTTCTTCCAGGTACTTGTTCATCAGGTCTTCGCTGGCTTCAGCAGCCACTTCGACCATCTTTTCGCGCCATTCCTTGCAGGTCTCTGCGAGCTCGGCCGGGATGTCGACGTAGTCGAACTTCGTGCCTTGCGACGCTTCGTCCCAAATGATCGCCTTCATCTTGATCAGGTCGACCACGCCCTTGAAGTTTTCTTCCGAACCGATCGGCACCACGACCGGAACCGGGTTCGCCTTCAGGCGCAGACGGAGCTGGTCGTAGACCTTGAAGAAGTTCGCGCCGGTACGGTCCATCTTGTTGACGAACGCGAGACGGGGCACCTTGTACTTGTTAGCCTGGCGCCACACCGTTTCCGACTGCGGCTGCACGCCGCCCACTGCGCAGTACACCATGCACGCGCCGTCGAGCACGCGCATCGAACGCTCCACTTCGATCGTGAAGTCGACGTGACCCGGGGTGTCGATGATGTTGATGCGGTGTTCCGGATAGTTGCCACCCATGCCCTTCCAGAAGGCCGTGGTAGCAGCGGACGTGATCGTGATGCCACGCTCTTGTTCCTGCTCCATCCAGTCCATCGTTGCTGCGCCGTCGTGGACTTCACCGATCTTGTGGTTCACACCGGTGTAAAACAGAATGCGCTCGGTCGTCGTCGTTTTGCCGGCGTCGATGTGAGCGCTAATACCGATATTGCGGTAGCGCTCGATAGGAGTCTTGCGAGCCACTTTGATCCTCTACTGGGATGACACGATGCAGCCCTGCTGCATCGTGCTTCAACACAAACGGGCGAGGCGCCTGAAAAGCGCACCCGCCCGGAATTTATTTCCGCAAACAGCCCAGCCAGGCGCTTAGAAACGGAAATGCGAGAACGCGCGGTTGGCTTCTGCCATGCGGTGAACTTCGTCGCGCTTCTTCATCGCGCCGCCACGGCCTTCGGCCGCTTCGGAGAGTTCGCCTGCCAGGCGCAGAGCCATCGACTTCTCGCTGCGCTTCTTCGCAGCCTCACGCAGCCAGCGCATCGCCAATGCCATACGACGCGACGGGCGCACTTCGACCGGAACCTGATAGTTGGCACCACCAACGCGGCGGCTCTTCACTTCGACCACCGGCTTCACGTTGTTGAGCGCAACGGTGAACACTTCCAGCGGGTCCTTGCCACCCTTGGTCTGGATTTGTTCGAATGCGCCATAAACGATGCGCTCTGCGACCGACTTCTTGCCGGACAGCATCAGCATGTTCATGAACTTGGCTACATCAACGTTGCCGAACTTCGGATCCGGCAACACTTCCCGCTTGGGGACTTCGCGACGACGCGGCATGATTCTTCCTTTACCTGTTCAGTTGGAGCTGGTTCCAGCCCCGCGGCCACCAACAAACCCGATCACATCTTCACGACTAACCAGCTTGGCCGGGTGACCACTTACTCGACAGCACCGGCAATCCGGCACTCCCGCCTTGACCGCCCTTCGGCGATCCCTGATCAAAAACTGCTTACTTGGCAGCCTTTGCACGCTTCGCGCCGTACTTCGAGCGCGCTTGCTTACGGTCCTTGACGCCCTGGGTATCCAGCGAGCCGCGAACCATGTGGTAACGCACACCCGGCAAGTCCTTCACACGGCCGCCGCGGATCAGCACAACCGAGTGTTCCTGCAGGTTGTGGCCTTCACCGCCGATGTACGAAATCACTTCGAAGCCGTTCGTCAGACGAACCTTGGCGACCTTACGGAGTGCCGAGTTCGGCTTCTTCGGCGTCGTCGTGTACACACGGGTGCACACGCCGCGACGCTGGGGGCAGTCCTGCAGGGCCGGGCTCTTGCTCTTCGTCGTTTCCGACTGACGGCCTTTGCGAACCAGTTGGTTGATGGTTGGCATTGTTTATTCCTGAAATTGAACAAAATCTGCACATCGATTTCGGGCAAAGCGAGAATCGGCGCACAGTTGACTTCCGAACCGGCGATACGGACACGAACCTTCGAACGCGACTCGGCCCACCGAATACCGGAACCCAACATGATATTCCGGAAATGCCAACTAAGTCAACGGCTTGCGTGATTTGCCGCCCGCGCCGGCGGTTTACCGGAAGGGTCGGAACACAGTGTCACGCCGATTCGACGACATCGATGATCTCGTCGCCGAAGCGTTCGAGCTTGCGCACACCCATGCCCGGGATATGGCGCAGGTCGTCAATCGTCTCGGGCGCGTTGCGCGCGATTTCCGCGAGCGTCGCATCGTGGAAGATCACGTAGGCCGGCACGCCGTCGGACTTCGCGGTTTCCGCGCGCCATGTTCTCAGCGCGTCCCAGCGGGCGCGCTCGCGCGTGCCCATGCCGGCCGTCGGGTCGACGCGCGTGCCGCTGCGGCTCGACGACTGGCGCGTGCGCTGCGGCTTCACGTAGCGGCGCAGCGTGACCTTCTCCTCGTTCTTCAGCACCGGTTTCGCGGCTTCGGTCAGCATGAGCGCGCCGAAACCGCCATGATCGACCGCGAGGTAGCCATACGCCACGAGCTGCCGGAAAATCGCGCGCCACTCGGGCTCGGACAGCGACGCGCCGATCCCGAACGTGCTGAGCTGGTCGTGACCGCGCTGCAGCACCTTCTCGGTGCGGCCGCCGCGCAGGATCTCGATCAGGTGGCTCGAGCCGAAATTGAAGCCGCTCGCGCGCTGCGCGCGGAACACGCACGACAGCGCCATCTGCGCCTCGCGCGTCGCATCCCATGAATCGGGCGGTTCGAGGCACGTGTCGCAGTTGCCGCACGGCTGGCTCGCCTCGCCGAAGTAGTTCAGCAATCGCACGCGCCGGCACGAGATCGTCTCGCACAGCCCAAGCAGCGCGTCGAGCTTCGACGTCTGGACGCGCTTGTGCGCGTCGTCCGCATCGGACTCGTCGATCATCTTGCGCTGCTGGACGACGTCGCCGAGCCCATACGCCATCCACGCGTTCGCCGGCATCCCATCGCGGCCCGCACGACCCGTTTCCTGGTAATAGCCTTCGACGCTCTTCGGCAGATCCAGGTGCGCGACGAAACGCACGTCCGGCTTGTCGATGCCCATGCCGAACGCGATGGTCGCGCACATCACGATGCCCTCCTCGCGCTGGAACATTTCCTGGTGCTTCTGCCGCACCTCGAACTCCATCCCCGCGTGATACGGCAGTGCGCGCACGCCCTGTGCCTTCAGCCATTCGGCCGTTTCCTCGACCTTGCGGCGCGACAGGCAGTAGACGACACCCGCGTCGGTCGTGCCGTCCGCGTTCGTGTGCTCCGCGCGGATGAAGTCGAGCAGCTGCGAGCGAGCGTTGTCCTTCTCGACGATACGGTAGCGGATGTTCGGCCGGTCGAAGCTCGACACGAACACGCGCGCATCGTCGAGCGCGAGGCGATGGATGATCTCGTCGCGCGTGATCGCGTCGGCGGTCGCCGTCAGCGCGATACGCGGCACTGACGGGAAGCGCTCGTGCAGCACCGACAGCTGAATGTATTCGGGACGGAAGTCATGTCCCCACTGCGACACACAGTGCGCCTCGTCGATTGCAAACAGGCCGATCTTCGCGCGCTCGAGCAGGTCGAGGAAGCGGCCGGTCATCAGCCGCTCGGGCGCGACATACAACAGGTCGATCTCGCCTTCGCGCAGCGCACGCTCGGTCGCCGCGGCTTCGGCGCCCGACAGCGTCGAATTCAGGTAGGCCGCGCGCACACCGACTTCGCTGAGCGCGGCGACCTGGTCCTGCATCAGCGCGATCAGCGGCGACACGACGATGCCCGCCCCCTGCCCGGCCTCGCGGCGCAGCAGCGCCGGAATCTGGTAGCACAGCGACTTGCCGCCGCCCGTCGGCATCAGCACGAGGCAATCGCCGCCGCTAGCGACGTGTTCGACGATCTCGCCCTGCTGGCCGCGAAATGCGGAATAACCAAAGACTTCGTCGAGGATTTCGAGGGCGCGGGACATGAACGAGAAAGTGGACGGCAGAACGATGACCGCAATTTTAACAACCCGCTCGCGCAGCGCGTGGCGAATCGTGCAACGTTGGCCAATCGGACAGGGTTCGAGTGCGCATGACAGGCCTGCGCAGTCGCGCAGCAAGCCCGTCATGCACGTGAACGACGAAAAAAAACCGCCCGGCGAACCGGGCGGTTTCGATGACAGCGAATACAGCAACGCGAGGCGGCTCGCGCCGCCCGCACTTACTCGGCTGTCGGGTGTTGCTGCGGCTCTTCCGCCGGCGCGCTCGGCGTGCCGAAGTCGAATGCCTCTTCCGCTGCGATCTGGTCGAAACGCTCGCGATCCGACGATTCCTTCGCCTTGCGTGCCTTGTGGAACGCGAGACCCGTACCGGCCGGGATCAGACGACCGACGATCACGTTTTCCTTCAGGCCGCGCAGATCGTCGCGCTTGCCCATGATCGCCGCTTCGGTCAGCACGCGGGTCGTTTCCTGGAACGATGCCGCCGAGATGAACGAGTCGGTCGACAGCGACGCCTTCGTGATACCGAGGAGCACGTTGTCGTACGAAGCCGGGCGCTTGTCCTCGGCGATCATGCGATCGTTCTCGTCCAGCATGTCGGAACGCTCGACCTGTTCGCCCGGGATGAAGCGCGTATCGCCGTTGTCGGTGATCTGCACACGACGCAGCATCTGGCGAACGATCACCTCGATGTGCTTGTCGTTGATCTTCACGCCCTGCAGACGATACACGTCCTGCACTTCGTCGACGATGTAGCGCGACAGCGCCTCGATACCCTGCAGACGCAGGATGTCGTGCGGATCCGCCGGGCCGTCCACGATCATTTCGCCCTTGTTGACGACCTGAGCATCGTGGACCAGCACCTGCTTTTCCTTCGCGATCAGGAACTCGTGCTGATTGCCTTCGAGGTCCGTGATGACGAGACGCTGCTTGCCCTTCGTGTCCTTGCCGAACGACGTCGTACCGGTGACTTCCGCGAGAATGCCGGCATCCTTCGGCGAACGCGCTTCGAACAGTTCCGCCACCCGCGGCAGACCGCCGGTAATGTCACGCGTCTTCTGCGCTTCGGTCGGGATACGTGCGAGCACTTCACCCACCTGCACCTGCTGGCCGTCCTTCACGGTGATCAGTGCGCCGACCTGGAAGCCGATCTGCACTGCGTGCTCCGTGCCCGGGATCTTCACTTCGTCGCCGTTCGCGTCGAGCAGTTTCACCTGCGGACGCACGCTCTTCGAAGCTTGCGAACCACGACGCTTCACGTCGATCACGACCAGCGTCGACAGGCCGGTCACGTCGTCGATCTGCTTCGCGACGGTCACGCCTTCCTCGACGTTCTCGAACTTCACCGTACCACCGTACTCGGTGATGATCGGACGCGTCATCGGATCCCACGTCGCCAGCTGCGTGCCGGCCTTGATCGCCGCGCCGTCGAGCTGCAGCAGCGTCGCGCCGTACGGGATCTTGTGACGTTCGCGCTCGCGGCCGATATCGTCGGTGATCAGCGCCTCGCCCGAACGCGAAATGACGATCTGCTCGCCCTTCGCGTTGGTGACGTAACGCATCGTCGCCGTGAAACGCACGATACCGTTGCTCTTCGCTTCGACCGACGACGCCACTGCCGCACGCGATGCCGCACCACCGATGTGGAACGTACGCATCGTCAGCTGCGTGCCCGGTTCACCGATCGACTGCGCCGCGATCACGCCGACTGCTTCGCCGACGTTCACGAGCGAGCCGCGGCCCAGATCGCGACCGTAGCAGGCCGCGCACAGACCGTAACGCGTTTCGCAGGTCAGCGGCGTGCGCACGCGCACTTCGTCGATGCCGAGGCGTTCGATTTCCTCGACCGCTGTTTCGTCGAGCAGCGTGCCCGATTCGTACAGCGTTTCCTGCGTTTCCGGGTTCACGACGTCCGCGACCGCGACGCGGCCGAGGATACGGTCGCGCAGTGCTTCGACAACTTCACCGCCTTCGACCAGCGCCTTCATCGCCACGCCGTTCGACGTGCCGCAGTCGTCCTCGACCACCACCAGATCCTGCGTGACGTCGACGAGACGACGCGTCAGGTAACCCGAGTTCGCGGTCTTCAGTGCCGTATCAGCCAGACCCTTACGTGCACCGTGGGTCGAGATGAAGTACTGCAACACGTTCAGACCTTCGCGGAAGTTCGCGGTAATCGGCGTCTCGATAATCGAGCCGTCCGGTTTCGCCATCAGGCCTCGCATACCGGCCAGCTGACGAATCTGCACCGCCGAACCCCGGGCGCCCGAGTCGGCCATCATGTAGATCGAGTTGAACGACTCCTGGCGCGTCTCGTTGCCGTCGCGGTCCGTCACCGGCTCCGTCGACAGCTGCTCCATCATCGCCTTGCCGACCGCTTCCGACGTTGCCGACCAGATGTCGACCACGTTGTTGTAGCGTTCCTGCGCGGTGACGAGACCCGACATGTACTGGCGGTCGTACTCCTTCACCTTCTTCGCGGCGTCGCCGACGATCGTTTCCTTCTGCGGCGGCACGAGCATGTCGTCCACGCAGATCGAAATACCTGCGCGCGTCGCGAGACGGAAACCCGACTGCATCAGCTGATCGGCGAACACGACTGTCGCACGCAGGCCGCACTTGCGGAATGCGGTGTTGATCAGGCGCGAGATTTCCTTCTTCTTCAGCGGCTTGTTCAGCACCGAGAACGGCAAGCCGTGCGGCAGGATCTCCGACAGAATCGCGCGACCGACGGTCGTCGCGTACAGCGAGATCTTCGGCACGAATTGCGGCGCGCCTTCCGACGTGTCCTCGTTGTGGACCATTTCGGTGATCCGCACGTTGACGCGCGATGCGAGCTCGACTTCCTTGTTCTCGTACGCGCGGATCACTTCCGACACGCCGGTGAACGACAGGCCTTCGCCCTTGCCGTTGATCGCTTCGCGGGTCGCGTAGTACAGACCCAGCACGATATCCTGCGACGGCACGATCGACGGATCGCCGTTGGCCGGGAACAGCACGTTGTTCGACGCCAGCATCAGCGTACGCGCTTCCATCTGCGCTTCGAGCGACAGCGGCACGTGAACGGCCATCTGGTCACCGTCGAAGTCGGCGTTGAACGCCGCACAGACGAGCGGGTGCAGCTGAATTGCCTTGCCTTCGATCAGGACCGGCTCGAACGCCTGGATACCGAGACGGTGCAGCGTCGGCGCACGGTTCAGCATCACCGGGTGCTCGCGGATCACCTCTTCGAGGATGTCCCACACCACCGGCGTCTGGTTCTCGACTTCCTTCTTCGCAGCCTTGATGGTCGTCGCGACGCCCATCACTTCCAGCTTGTTGAAGATGAACGGCTTGAACAGCTCGAGCGCCATCAGCTTCGGCAGACCGCACTGGTGCAGCTTCAGCGTCGGGCCGACCACGATGACCGAACGGCCCGAGTAGTCGACGCGCTTGCCCAGCAGGTTCTGACGGAAACGACCGCCCTTGCCCTTGATCATGTCGGCGAGCGACTTCAGCGGACGCTTGTTCGCGCCCGTCATCGCCTTGCCGCGACGACCGTTGTCGAGCAGCGAGTCGACGGCTTCCTGCAGCATCCGCTTTTCGTTGCGGACGATGATTTCAGGCGCCTTCAGCTCGAGCAGACGCTTCAACCGGTTGTTACGGTTGATCACGCGGCGATACAGGTCGTTCAGGTCCGAGGTCGCGAAACGGCCGCCGTCCAGCGGCACGAGCGGACGCAGTTCCGGCGGCAGCACCGGCAGCACTTCGAGGATCATCCACTCGGGCTTGATGCCCGAGCGCTGGAATGCCTCGAGGACCTTCAGGCGCTTCGCGTACTTCTTGATCTTCGCTTCCGAGCCGGTGTTCTTCAGCTCGGTGCGCAGCGTCTCGACCTGCTCGTCGATGTTGATCGCGCGCAGCAGTTCACGCACGCCTTCCGCGCCCATCTCGGCACGGAATTCGTCGCCGTATTCCTCGACCTTGTTGTAGTAATCCTCTTCGGTCATGATCTGCCGCGCCTTCAGCGGCGTCATGCCCGGTTCGATCACCACGTACGCTTCGAAGTACAGCACGCGTTCGATGTCGCGCAGCGTCATGTCGAGCACCATGCCCAGACGCGACGGCAGCGACTTCAGGAACCAGATGTGCGCGACCGGCGAGGCCAGTTCGATGTGGCCCATGCGTTCGCGACGCACCTTCGCCAGCGTCACTTCGACGCCGCACTTCTCGCAGATCACGCCACGGTGCTTCAGGCGCTTGTACTTGCCGCACAGGCACTCGTAGTCCTTGATCGGCCCGAAGATCTTCGCGCAGAAGAGACCATCGCGTTCCGGCTTGAACGTACGGTAGTTGATGGTCTCCGGCTTCTTCACTTCACCGAACGACCACGAACGGATCTTGTCCGGGGAGGCCAGACCGATCTTGATCGCGTCGAAAACTTCTTCCTGTTGGACTTGCTTGAATAGATCGAGCAGAGCTTTCATTGCTTTCTCTCCGTAGTCCGATTAATTGCGGTCGAGATCGATGTCGATACCGAGCGAGCGGATTTCCTTCACGAGCACGTTGAAGGATTCCGGCATGCCTGCATCGATCACGTGATCGCCCTTGACGAGGTTTTCATAAACCTTGGTCCGGCCGTTCACGTCGTCCGACTTCACCGTCAGCATTTCCTGCAGCACGTAGGACGCGCCATACGCTTCGAGTGCCCACACTTCCATTTCACCGAAACGCTGGCCACCGAACTGCGCCTTACCACCCAGCGGCTGCTGCGTGACGAGCGAGTACGGACCGGTCGAACGGGCGTGCATCTTGTCGTCGACCAAGTGGTGCAGCTTCAGGTAGTGCATGTAGCCAAGCGTCACGCGACGTTCGAACATTTCACCCGTGCGGCCGTCGTACAGGCGGACCTGGTTCTTCGACGGATTCATGCCGAGCTGTTCTGCGATCTCGTCCGGGAACGCGAGGTCGAGCATCTTGCCCATTTCTTCCTCGGTCGCACCGTCGAACACCGGCGTCGCGAACGGCACGCCTTCGCGCAGGTTCTTCGCGAGTTCGAGGATCTCGTCGTCGGTAAAGCTTTCCAGGTCTTCCTGGCGGCCCGACTCGTTGTAGATCTTCGTCAGGAACACGCGCAGTTCCTCGATCTTCGCCTGACGCTGCAGCATTTCGCCGATACGCCAGCCGAGGCCCTTCGCGGCCCAGCCGAGGTGCACTTCCAGAACCTGCCCCACGTTCATCCGCGACGGAACGCCGAGCGGGTTCAGCACGACGTCTGCCGGACGGCCATCGGCCATGTACGGCATGTCTTCGATCGGCACGATCTTCGACACGACACCCTTGTTACCGTGACGGCCTGCCATCTTGTCGCCAGGCTGCAGACGACGCTTCACTGCGAGGTACACCTTGACCATCTTCAGCACGCCCGGCGGCAGTTCGTCGCCTTGCGTGAGCTTCTTGCGCTTCTCTTCGAACGCGAGGTCGAACTGGTGACGCTTCTCTTCGATCGAGTTCTTGATCGCTTCGAGCTGTGCCGCTGCTTCGTCTTCCGCCAGGCGGATGTCGAACCAGTGGTAGTGGTCGAGGTCTTCCAGGTAAGCCTGGTCGATCTTCGTGCCCTTCGCGAGCTTCTTCGGACCGCCGTTCGCGACCTTGCCCACCAGCATGCGTGCGAGACGCTGGAACGCGTCGCCTTCCACGATGCGCAGCTGGTCGTTCAGGTCGAGACGGTAGCGCTTCAGTTCGTCGTCGATGATCTGTTGCGCACGCTTGTCGCGCTGGATGCCTTCACGCGTGAACACCTGGACGTCGATCACGGTACCGTTCATGCCCGACGGCACGCGCAGCGACGTGTCCTTCACGTCCGAAGCCTTCTCGCCGAAGATCGCGCGCAGCAGCTTCTCTTCCGGCGTCAGCTGGGTTTCGCCCTTCGGCGTGACCTTGCCGACCAGCACGTCGCCCGCTTCGACTTCCGCACCGATGTACACGATGCCCGATTCGTCGAGACGGCCGAGCTGGACTTCCGCCAGGTTCGAGATGTCGCGCGTGATTTCTTCCGGTCCGAGCTTCGTGTCGCGTGCAACGACGTTCAGCTCTTCGATGTGGATCGACGTGTAGCGATCGTCGGCCACGACCTTCTCCGAGATCAGGATCGAATCCTCGAAGTTGTAGCCGTTCCACGGCATGAACGCGATCAGCATGTTCTGGCCGAGCGCGAGCTCGCCCAGGTCCGTCGAGGCGCCGTCGGCCAGCACGTCGCCGCGCGAGACCTTGTCGCCCATCTTCACGATCGGACGCTGGTTGATGTTCGTGTTCTGGTTCGAACGCGTGTACTTGATCAGGTTGTAGATGTCGACACCGACTTCACCTGCGACCGCTTCGTCGTCGTTCACGCGAATCACGATACGGCCTGCGTCGACATAGTCGACGACGCCGCCGCGGAACGCCTGAACCGTCGTGCCCGAGTCGACCGCGCAGGTGCGCTCGATGCCCGTACCGACGACCGGCTTCTCCGGACGCAGACACGGCACGGCCTGACGCTGCATGTTCGAACCCATCAGTGCACGGTTCGCGTCATCGTGTTCAAGGAACGGAATCAGCGAAGCTGCAACCGACACGATCTGCGACGGCGCGACGTCCATGTACTGGATACGGTCCGGCGTGACCATCATCGTTTCGCCGGCTTCACGCGACGACACGAGTTCGTCGACCAGCTGGCCGTTCTCGTCGATCGCGGCGTTCGCCTGCGCGATCATGTAGCGGCCTTCCTCGATCGCCGACAGGTAGTCGATCTGGTCGGTCACCTTGCTGTCCACGACCTTGCGGTACGGCGTCTCGAGGAAGCCGTACTCGTTCAGGTGCGCATACAGTGCGAGCGAGTTGATCAGACCGATGTTCGGACCTTCCGGCGTTTCGATCGGGCACACGCGGCCATAGTGGGTCGGGTGCACGTCACGCACTTCGAAGCCTGCGCGTTCGCGCGTCAGACCGCCCGGGCCCAGTGCGGAAACACGGCGCTTGTGCGTGATTTCCGACAGCGGGTTGGTCTGGTCCATGAACTGCGACAGCTGCGACGAACCGAAGAACTCGCGGATCGCCGACGAAATCGGCTTCGAGTTGATCAGGTCGTGCGGCATCAGGTTTTCGCTTTCGGCCTGGCCGAGGCGTTCCTTGACCGCGCGCTCGACACGCACAAGACCCGCGCGGAACTGGTTTTCCGCCAGTTCGCCGACGCAACGCACGCGACGGTTGCCGAGGTGGTCGATGTCGTCCACTTCGCCCTTGCCGTTGCGCAGCTCGACGAGGATCTTGATCGTCGCGAGGATGTCGTCGTCCTGCAGCGTCATCGGGCCGGTGATCTCGTCACGGCTGACACGGCGGTTGAACTTCATACGGCCGACCTTCGACAGGTCGTACGCTTCTTCGCTGTAGAACAGACGGTTGAACAGGGCCTCGACCGCTTCTTCGGTCGGCGGCTCGCCCGGACGCATCATGCGGTAGATCGCGATGCGCGCGGCCGTCTTGTCGGTCGTTTCGTCGACACGCAGCGTCGACGAGATGTACGGACCCTGGTCCAGATCGTTCGTGTAGAGCGTCTGGATGTCCTTGATGCCCGCTTCACGCAGCTTCTCGAGCACGCTTTCCGTGACTTCGTCGTTCGCGTTCGCGATCACTTCGCCGGTATCGCCGTCGACGACGTTCTTCGCCAGCACGCGGCCGAGCAGATAGTCTTCCGGCACCGAGATGAACTTGGTCTTCGCGGCTTCGAGGTCGCGAATGTGCTTCGCGTTGATCCGCTTGTCCTTCTGGACGATGACCTTGCCATCACGATCCGTGATGTCGAAGCGCGCGACTTCACCACGCAGGCGCTCGGGCACGAACTCGAGTTGCGCGCCTTCGTCCATCAGCGTGAAGTTGTCGAACACGAAGAAGTTCGCGAGGATCTGTTCCGGCGTGAGGCCGATGGCCTTCAGCAGGATCGTGACCGGCATCTTGCGGCGACGGTCGACGCGGAAGTACAGGATGTCCTTCGGATCGAATTCGAAGTCGAGCCACGAGCCGCGGTACGGAATGATCCGTGCCGAGAACAGCAGCTTGCCCGAGCTGTGCGTCTTGCCCTTGTCGTGTTCGAAGAACACGCCCGGCGAACGGTGCAGCTGCGAGACGATGACACGCTCGGTGCCATTGATGACGAACGAGCCCGTCGGCGTCATGAGCGGCATTTCGCCCATGTACACTTCCTGCTCCTTCACTTCCTTGACGACCGGCTTGTTCGGCGATTCCTTGTCGAGGATGACGAGGCGGACCTTCGCGCGCAGTGCGGAGCAGTACGTCAGGCCCCGCTGCTGGCATTCCTTGATGTTGAATGCCGGCGAGGACAGCGCATAGCTCACGAACTCGAGGCGCGCGAAGCCGTTGTGCGAAACAATGGGAAATACCGATGTGAATGCGGCCTGCAAACCTTCAGGCTTGCGTTGCGTGACCGGCACATCGGCTTGCAGAAACGTGCTGAATGATTCAAGCTGGGTGGCCAGCAAGAACGGAACTTGGTGAACGATGGGGCGCTTCGCGAAACTCTTGCGAATGCGCTTCTTCTCGGTGAAGGAATATTGCATACGATCTCCGAATCACGGCGGGTGCTGTCGAGGCGGAATACCTGGACGTTTCAAACCCGAGTGTTCACCGACTGAGACCCGATGGCCGTCCAACGGCTTGAACGAGCCGAGAAGCTTGGTGGTTGGCCGCTACCAACCGCTGGCTGACGGCAGCGGATGCCTGTGTTGCCCGCTACCCGACCAAACTTGCCTTCTGCAGTCGCTTCAGAAGACAAAGAGAAACGCCAATCGTGACCATCGACAACGATTTGGCGGTTTTCTTTGGCTTCTGGGGCCGATTATTCGGGCTCCCAAAAGAGTGCCAGAATAACGTCCCCACAAAGCACAAAAAGGCCGGCGGTGAAAATACCGCCAGCCTTCGCACAGCGCGTCGAAACTTACTTGATTTCGGCCTTCGCGCCTGCGTCTTCCAGCTTCTTCTTGGCTTCGTCAGCAGCAGCCTTGGGCACCGCTTCCTTGACGGGCTTCGGTGCGCCGTCAACCAGGTCCTTCGCTTCCTTCAGGCCCAGGCCCGTCAGTTCACGAACTGCCTTGATGACTGCAACCTTGTTGCCGCCTGCTTCGAGCAGCATGACCGTGAATTCGGTCTGCTCTTCAGCAGCAGCAGCAGCGCCGCCGCCTGCCGGGCCAGCGACTGCCACTGCAGCTGCCGACACGCCAAACTTCTCTTCGAACGCCTTGACCAGTTCGTTCAGTTCCAGAACGGTCATCCCTTCGACTGCTGCCAGGATGTCTTCTTTTGCGATTGCCATTTGAAATACTCCTAAATTGAATTCGGATACAGCCAGCGATCAGTAACGCTGATGCATGTTCGCTTACGCAGCTTCCGCTTGCTTCTTCTCGGCGAGCGCGGCCAGAGCACGCGCGAAGCCCGAAACAGGCGATTGCATAACGAACAGCAGCTTCGAGAGCAGTTCTTCGCGGCTCGGGATGCTTGCCAGCGCTTGCACGCCAGCCTTGTCCATCACCTTGCCATCGAACGAACCAGCCTTGATGACCAACTTGTCATTGCTCTTGCTGAAGTCGTTGACGACCTTAGCAGCGGCAATTGCATCTTCCGAGATGCCGTAGATCAGCGGACCAGTCATCTGCTCTGCCAGCGGAGCGAAAGGCGTACCTTCAACAGCGCGACGCGCCAGCGTGTTCTTCAACACGCGCAGGTAAACCTGTTGCTCACGCGCTTTCGCGCGCAGCTTGGTCAGATCGCCAACCGCAATTCCACGATACTCAGCCAGCACAACGGTCTGAGCCTTCGCGACTTGCGCGGAAACCTCAGCGACGACGGCTTGCTTGTCTTCTCTATTAAGCGGCACGGTTAGCCTCCAGAAACGATACGTTCAGCTTGCCGGTATGGCATGAACCTCACGTACCTCGTTCAACAACGGCGTCCGACCTCGTTAGGAGTATTTCCACCTCACGCCGTGAATCGCTTCACGACCTGCGGCTTCACCACTGCAAAACTTTTTCGGGTTCGCCATCTGCGTTGGCTTGAATTAAGGGATCGCCTGCCTGCTGCGTCCCACCAACGGTCTTTGATAACCGGTCGCCCGCCCTACTGCACGAACAACCGCCCAAAGCCCATGTAGGCCGCTTCGCGAACGAAGCGGCCCGAATACTTGCTTACTGTGCTGCCAGCGTAGCCTGGTCGACACGCACGCCGACGCCCATCGTGCTCGACAGTGCGATCTTGCGCAGGTAGACACCCTTGCTCGTTGCCGGCTTCGCCTTCTGCAGCGCTTCGATCAGCGCCGACAGGTTCGAACGCAGTGCGGTCGATTCGAACGATGCACGGCCGATGGTCGCGTGGATGATACCGGCCTTGTCGACACGGAATTGCACCTGACCAGCCTTCGCGTTCTTGACGGCCGTTGCGACGTCCGGCGTGACCGTGCCGACCTTCGGGTTCGGCATCAGGCCGCGCGGGCCGAGGATCTGACCGAGCGTACCGACGATACGCATCGTGTCCGGCGAAGCGATCACGATGTCGAAGTCCATCTGGCCAGCCTTGATCTGCTCAGCCAGGTCTTCCATACCGACGATTTCCGCGCCTGCTGCACGAGCCTGCTCAGCCTTCTCGCCTTGCGCGAACACAGCAACGCGAACCGACTTGCCCGTACCTGCCGGCAGAACGACCGAACCACGAACAACCTGGTCCGACTTCTTTGCATCGATGCCGAGCTGAACTGCGACGTCGATCGACTCGTTGAACTTCGCGCTCGCGCATTCCTTCACGAGTGCCAGTGCGTCTTCGATCGCGTACAGCTTCTGACGGTCGATCTTGGCGGCAAATGCCTGACGGCGCTTGGAGATCTTAGCCATTTACACGCCCTCCACAGTGATGCCCATCGAGCGTGCGCTACCAGCGATGGTGCGAACGGCTGCGTCCAGATCAGCTGCCGTAAGGTCCGGCATCTTGGTCTTCGCGATTTCTTCGGCTTGGGCGCGCGTGATCGAACCGACCTTGTCGGTGTGCGGCTTGCTCGAGCCCTTGTCCACCTTCGCCGCCTTCTTGATCAGGACGGTCGCCGGCGGCGTCTTCATCACGAACGTGAAGCTCTTGTCAGCGTATGCCGTGATGACCACCGGCACCGGCAGACCCGGCTCCATGCCTTGAGTCTGCGCGTTGAACGCCTTGCAGAACTCCATGATGTTCAGGCCGCGCTGGCCCAGTGCCGGACCGACCGGCGGCGACGGGTTGGCTTTACCTGCAGGAATCTGCAGCTTGATAAAGCCGACAATCTTCTTTGCCATTTGTAAACCTCGTTGGAACGCCAGACGGCGTTCGGTGAGTGATAACGCGCGTTCGCCGCTGGCTACTGACGCTCCTCAACGGCCATAACGCGGACCGTAAGCGCGAAGGTGGGCAGCCGAGGCTGCCCACCGAATCGGGATCAAACTTTTTCGACCTGACCGAACTCGAGTTCGACCGGGGTGGAACGGCCAAAGATGGTGACCGACACACGCACGCGCGATTTTTCGTAGTTGACTTCTTCGACCGTGCCGTTGAAATCCGTGAAAGGACCTTCCTTGACACGCACCATCTCGCCAACTTCGAACAGGGTTTTCGGGCGCGGCTTCTCAACGCCTTCCTGCATCTGCGACATGATCTTTTCGACTTCCTTCGGAGAAATCGGGGTCGGGCGGTTACGCGCACCGCCGACGAAACCGGTGACCTTTGCCGTGTTCTTCACGAGGTGCCACGTTTCGTCCGTCATTTCCATTTCCACCAGCACGTAGCCGGGGAAGAAACGACGCTCGGTCACAGCCTTGTGACCACCTTTGACTTCGACCACTTCTTCGGTCGGAACCAGGATCTGACCGAATTTGTCCTGCATGCCAGCACGTTCGATGCGCTCCTGAAGCGCACGCTGCACGCTCTTCTCCATACCGGAGTAGGCGTGCACGACGTACCAACGCTTTCCGCTCGGGGATGCCGGAGTATCGCTCATATCATTTCCAACCCAGAATCGCCGAGAAAATCACCCATTCGATCGATTTGTCACTCAACCAGAGGAAAATCGCCATCACGAGCACGAAACCGAACACGACGAGTGTGGTTTGCGTTGCTTCCTTGCGGGTGGGCCAAACGACCTTGCGGACTTCCTTGTACGAATCCTTGGCAAATGCGATGAGGCTCTTGCCAGGTGCGGACATCAGCCCGACGGCCACGCCGGCGATGATACCTACCGCCAGCGCGGCACCGCGGACATACCACTGCTGGTTGGCCAGCCAGAAGAAGCCCACGAATCCGGCCAAGACCAGCAATACGCCCAGGGCCAGCATCAGCTTATCGCCGGAGGTATTTACAGTTTCGACGGATGGATTCGCCATAACACCTTAAAACAAATGCCACGTGTGGCACGTGGCGATTTTTGGCAGGGGCAGAGGGAATCGAACCCCCAACCTTCGGTTTTGGAGACCGACGCTCTGCCAGTTGAGCTATACCCCTAAACCATGTTGGGACTGGCTGATGCCAGCCCCAAAACTGTCGATCAACGAATAACTGGCTTACTCGATGATCTTGGCGACGACGCCGGCGCCGACGGTACGGCCGCCTTCGCGGATTGCGAAGCGCAGACCTTCTTCCATCGCGATCGGAGCGATCAGCTTCACCGTGATCGACACGTTGTCGCCCGGCATCACCATTTCCTTGTCCTTCGGCAGCTCGATCGAGCCCGTCACGTCCGTCGTACGGAAGTAGAACTGCGGACGGTAGTTGTTGAAGAACGGCGTGTGACGGCCGCCTTCGTCCTTGCTC